>JAHZBZ010000001.1:0-22395 GCA_019423125.1 Bacillota bacterium
TAAACGCGGCGGACGGCCTCGCGGTGGGCGGGGAGCTTGTCATCAGCTATGCAGGTTCGGACATTCCCGTAAACTTCACGCTGATCGGCAAAGAAGTGTGGCTTGATATCGGGCAGATAAAACTGCACACGAGAATAGAGGACGCGGAAGAAGCGCTCGGCGAACTTCTGGGCGAGAGCATCTCCGTTCCCGAGCTCGACGTCGCGGCGCTCGTAAATTCGCTTTTGAATCTCGACTACGACAGTCTCATCAAGGGCCTTTCGCTTAACGAAGAGGGCTTTGCTCTCAGCTTAGACGGCGATCTTCTGCTTGCGGGACTTGCGCCCGTGCTCGGCGACATCGATCTCACGCTCGGCACTTTGGAAGCGAATTACGCGCTTTCGGACAACGCCTTTGCGCTCTCGGTGCTCGGCGCGGACGTCTCGCTCAAGGCAAGCAATGCGCAGGTGAGCGTGCCTTCCGATTCGGACGATTACGTCACGACGGACGTCATCCGCATCGCGAAATACATAAAAGAACTCGCCGAAAGCATCATGGACGGCGAGACGCAGTTCGACCTTTCCGCGAAGATAGGTGAAAACGCGCTGGATGCAAAACTTCTCCTTTGCATGCAGGGCGGAAAGTTTGAGAAAATCCAGCTCGGGCTCGGCTCTATGCAGGCGCTCTTTGACGGAAAGAATATCGCGCTCTCGTACAAAGACCTCTTCGGCAAGCTCTCCGTCTCCGACCTTTCTGCGCAGCTTCCCGCAAGCGGCGCGAGCCTTGACGTCTCGGCGCTTATTGATTCTGTCTTGGGCGCAACGCTCATAAGAGAGGGCGACGTGCTGACTCTTTCGGTTACGCTCACGCTGGGCGAGACAGAACTTCCGCTCACGCTTCGCCTCTCGGACGGTGCGGACGGGGTCGCGCTGAAGGATGCGAGCCTCTCGCTCGAACTTCTCGGCATGCCCGTCTCGGCGACCCTGAAATTTGCGGAGCAGGAAGTTTCCTTCCCCGCGCTCGACCTTGCCCAGGCGACCGACCTCGCTCCTTTCGTCGAAAACATTCGCTCGCTCATAGAGGGCAAGAGCTTTGAAGTCTCTCTCGACTACGCAAACGAACAGTTCGCGCTTTCGGGCAAACTCAACGTAAACGCGGCGGACGGCCTCGCGGTGGGCGGGGAGCTTGTCATCAGCTATGCAGGCGCGGACATTCCCGTGAACTTCACGCTGATCGGGAAAGAAGTGTGGCTGAACGTCGGGCAGATCAAACTGCACGCGAGAATAGAGGACGCGGAAGAAGCGCTCGGCGAACTTTTGGGCGAGAGCATCTCCGTTCCCGAACTCGACGTCGCGGCGCTCGTAAATTCGCTTTTGAACCTCGACTACGACAGCCTCATCAAGGGGCTTGCTCTTAATGAAGAGGGCTTTGCTCTCAGCTTAGACGGCGATCTTCTTCTGTCCGCTCTCGCGCCCGTATTGGGCGACATCGATCTCACGCTCGGCACTTTGGAAGCGGAGTACTCGCTCGCAGGCAACGCCTTTGCGCTCTCCGTGCTCGGCGCGGATATCTCGCTCAAGGCAAGCAACGCGCAGGTCGTGGTCCCTACGGGCGAATACGTCGAATTCTCGGCGATCAGGCCTTTCCTCGATTCGATCAAGGCGCTCGTCTCGACCAAGCAGATGCACATTGAGCTGAGCGGGGAGACGACGGTGCAGGGAACGCTGCTCGCGTTCGACCTGAGCGCAGACATATGTTATGAAAACGGTTTGCAGATTTCTCTTTCCGCGCAAATAAACGGGACGCATCTCGTTCGCGTGTTCTACGAAGACGGAATTCTCCGCTTTGCCTACAACGGTTACGGCATGACAGTTTCCGAAAACGAGATTTCGGATATCGTTAAAAAGTTTGCTCCGTTGCTCGGGCAACAAACGGATGCTTCGGATGTGCTCGCAGACCCTATGCTTTTCTTCGGAGAAGGCGGGTTTGATCTCGGCGCGTTCATCGAGTCGGTTAAAATCGCGACGGCAGGGGAGGAACTCTCGGTCGCAATGGATCTCTCGCTTCTCCTTGAGGGGCTGCAGGCGGACGGCATCTCGCTCCGCGCGCTGGACAGCGGGATAGCTATTCGAGCGGAGCGCATCTCCGCGTTCGGCCTGGACGTGAACGGGCTTGCCGCCCGCATTGAAAGCGCGGAAAAGTTCGTATCTCCCGACTTTTCCGACGTCGTCGAATGCGAGAACGTGTTCGAATTCCTGTTCAATGCCTATACACAGCTTGCGGCGGCGGACGCGGTCAGCTTGTCCGTGGAATATGAGACAGAGTCGCTGTATTTTGCGATCGACGGGCAGGTGCAGTTCGAACACTGCAACGCGGAGGACCCTGCCGAAGTGACGCTCAATCTCGCATTTGACGCGACGATTTTGGAAGGCGGCAAGGAGTCTCCCACGGGTTCGCATTACATCCGACTCGTCATCGTCCGCGAAAAGCTGTACATCGGTTACTCGATGGTGGGATTCGAAGGCGGAAATCCTCTCAACGTCAGCATGAACGTCTCCGACCTGATTGCGGCGGGCAAGACGGTCCTGCCCATCCTCGGACCCATTCTCGGCATCGGAGAGGACGTCTATTACTACAATTTTGTCATTTCAATTCTCGACGGATATGTCAAGACCATCAACAGCTCTGTGTTCGGCGTCATGGACGCGGAGGAGTGGTGCGATCTCATCCTCGGCATCATCGGAGAGTATGCTCCCGACGGCATCGCCCGCACTGCGTCGCAGGAGACCTCGATCGAGGTCGATCTCTCGGGCGTGCGGCTGCACATTGTCGGCAACGGGCTTGACGTCGAGATCGGTGCGTTGAAAGACGCAGAGCCCGTCACGGCGCCTTCGGATGCGGACAGCTACATCGACGCATCCACGATCGCACAGCTTTTGCAGGATGTTTTGAACGCTTACGAGTTTGCTCAGCCCGGCCAGGGATACTATCTGAGCGGCACCGCGAAACTGAGCTTCCTCGGGAAGGAGGCGACGGTCGGCGTGGACATCCGCGTCGGATTCGACGAGGCAAACGACGTCTATCTGTATATCCGTCTGCACATGGATCCCGTCAGCCTGATCATCCCGATCATCGAATCGGAGACGACCACGGAGATCATCCTCAAGAACGGAAATCTCTATATGATCCGCGAGCGTGCGGACAGACAGGGTGAAAAGAGCGAACAGACGATCGCCTATCGCTTTAAAGAAAAGTCGTGGATCGGCACCTATTATTATCAGGAACTTATCGAGACGACGGTGCGCGACGTGCGCGAAGTGCGCGTTGCGTCCCTGTCCGAGGCGTTCAAGGACACTGCTTCCATCCTCGACAACGTGTTCTTCATGCTCAACCTCTCCGACAGTGTCAAGAGCCTGGTCGGTACGCCCGAATCCGGCTCCGGCTCCGGCGACTCGGGCAAAGACGTCGGCGATATGGTGGGCGGTTATACGTACACAAAAAATGAGGACGGATCCGGTTGCTACGGCCTGACCATCGATCTTGGCGTCATTGCGAACAACTCCGCTTTTAAAGACGTGGAGATCGACATCTATCGCGATGCGGGCGGCATGTTGACTCATTTGACGGTGAACACAAAACTTGTTTCCGTGTTCAACGTCACGGTGGAGCTGGACTTTGTCTCTCCCGGCGCCGACAGCCTTGCGCTTGAATTCTATGCCGCCGTAGAAGAGGCGGTGGAGTCTACGGGTGTACAGGTACCCGAGACGGGTTATGCCCGGACGGAGATCGTCGAGAACGTGCAGGTCACAAGGGCGCTCAAGGACACGTCCTACTGGCTGAGCGATCCTTACGGCAAGGGCTCGTACAACGAGTGGATGATCGACGAGTTTCTTGCCTCTTGAGTTATAAAGAAAGACGGCGCGCTTGCCGATACGGCAGGCGCGCCTTTTTTTGGGAAGATGCGCGTCCATGCGCGGAAAAGAATTTAAAATGATGCAGATAATGATTCTTTTCAACGGCCGCATCGTTGTATTTTCCTTCTGTGTGGAAAATTTATGTCGATGCGGGCAACATGCAAAGGCGAGGGGGGCGGAAATTATGCAAGTCCCATTGCCTTTTCTCAGTAAAAAAATCCGAACCAATCGGCTGTTACCAAAAGGTTCGGATTATTTTAATTTGGTGGAGATGGCAGCGTCTGCCGAAACCCCTTGATAGGGGACCCCTCGGCAGGGCAGTGGGAGATTCGGTGATCAAATGCGCTTGCAAAAATCACACTTTTTGCAAGCGCCCTCAATTTGCGCGTCAGCGCTCACGGAAGGGGAGAATGCGGCGCGCAGAATAAAGGCGTGCTCCGAAAAAGCGCGCCGCAGCGGGGAAAACCGTTCGGGTTTCCCCGTATTTCACGGAAATTCGCAGGCGTCGCCAGCCGAGAATTTCGTGAATTTCCCTCGCACGAACCTTAGCGCGGCGACGGAGGAAAACAGAGACGTGTTTCCCTGCGCCGCGCGAGGTTCTCACGCTTCATCCCACACCACGCAAAAAGGCACCCTTATCAGGTGCCTTTTTTTGTGGTGGAGATATTCCTTCCAAATCCGAACCTAATTCCGCGTTGATTTCATCTACCGTGGCCGTCTTTGAGCCGTCTTTATAGTTAAACGTGAACACTACTTTGTCATCATAGACGAATACGGCGTTCACAAAGCTCTCGACAAGCCGCTTTCGGCTTGCAATGTCCGTCAAATCTGTATCGCGGAATTTGCTTATCCAAAAGGCGATGTGCTCCTTCGTAATCTTCGGTTTTTGCAGTTCCTCGCTGTAAATGGCGACCTTGATCTCTTCTCTTTCCTGCTCCAACGCTTCCAACCTCTCTTTCGTGGAGGGCGTGAGAATGCCCTGCTGGATGGCGTTGAGCATATTCTGTATGCCGGTTTCGATTTCTTTCAGACGAGTATTGAGCTGCGGCAGCTTGGAGTTCTCTTGCGCAAGAATATTAAGTATTGCATCGGCAATGCGGTCGATGAGTTCGTCGTCCATGACAATCTTCATGATATAATGAATGACGGCGTCTTCGATCCAATCTTTCTTTACGGGCTTTTTGTCGCATCCCATCTTGCGCTTGGCGTGGGAGCACTTATAATAGCGATGAACGGTTCCCGTATGGCTCTTGCCGCTCTCTCCGACCATAAATGTGCCGCATTTTCCGCAGAACAATTTAGTAGTCAATATGTAATCGTCCTCCGCCTTGCGCATGGCGGGCGCTTTTTGATTTCTCGCCATAATCTCCTGCACACGGTTGAACAGCTCTTCGGAGACAATGGGAGGAATGGCGTCGGGAATAGTCATATCGCGGAATTTGTATTCACCAATATATCGCCTGTTTTTCAGTACATAGTGAACGACATTCAAGGTTATCCTGTTTCCCTTTGAAGTGCGCACTCCGCGTAGCGTCAAATCTTTGGCGATGTCGGTCATTTTCTCGCCGTCCGCATAGCGGGTAAAAATTTCCACAACAACGGGAGCTGTGGTTTCGTCGATTTCCAAGCGTTGGTCTTTCATGCGATAGCCAAACGTCAGACCGCCGCCGTTCATCTTGCCCTTTAAGGCGTTTTCCGTCAAGCCGCGCCCGATTTTTTCGGAAAGATCGACCGAATAGTATTCTGCCCAGCCCTCAAGCATCGATTCGAGCAGCACGCCTTCGGGCCCGTCGGAGATGTTTTCCTTTGCCGATATGACCTTTACACCGTTCTTTTTGAGAATGTTTTTATAATAGGCGGAGTCATAGCGATTGCGGGCGAACCTGTCCAACTTCCAGACGAGCACGGTGTCGAACAGCTTGCGATAGCTGTCCTTGATCATCCGCTGGAATTCGGGACGGTTGTCCGTCTTTGCGGAGAGTGCGCGGTCGATGTATGTACCGAACACGGTAATGCCGTTCCGCTCGGCAAATTCCATGCACTCACGGATCTGACCTTCAATGCTCTCCTCTCTTTGATTGTCGCTCGAATATCGGGCGTAAATGATTGCTTTCATTTTTTTAAAAAACCATAAGATGACTAATTATCAGATGTATGCTCAATTACTGTTTGCAATTCAGAGACCAAAATATCGTCAATTTGTTTAACAAAATCTTCCCCAATTTCTATATATAACGAAATTTCATTACTAGTTATAGGAGGAGTTGCATCGTCATGTATAATATTATTTCGCATACAAATTAACTTATTGATTGTATCTTGAACAGACCGTGTAATAGTAGTTGATACACCCATTGTTTCCGTAATTTTCGAATAATCTTTTAAGTTTTTAATTATATCAGGTAGTCCTATTTTTTTGTATGTGTCCGTAAATGCTGTTGTCCCATTGTTGGAAATAGAAACAGCAAATTCTTCTTTGGGTAATCCGATTATCTTATAACTTTCATCCCAAATTAGAGAGAAAATCCGGGCGCGTTCTTTGCATCTGTCATTTTTAATATATGTTTCAACACCTCGCTCTTGGATTTTTAATAGCTCATTATTAATAATCTCAACAATAAACTTTTCTGGGAAAGTGCTTTTTGTGAGTTCGGCTTCCAATAAAGCGTCTATGTATTCTTTTGTGCTGTCTTTCACATACTGTTCCAATTTTGCACAAAGCAATAAAACGATTGACTTAAAATAAATCTTATCATTAGTTGAGTCATCTTTTGCTTTTTCATTTAAATAAACAATTTCAGCAATACTTTCACCGAATTTATCCCTGGCTCGCATTTGTCATTATTTCTCCCAGGCGGTTTCTAAAAGTTGAAATTCGATTATTGATTACAGTTGTATTTCCTGTCGCTTTATCTAAAGCCGCGGCGAATATTGGATCGAGCAATAAATCCTTCAATGCCGCAGAAATGTCGGCTTTCTTTTCCTCAAGATCTGTTAATCCATAATCTTCAAATCCTATTAAAATACAATCAAGCAGTGGGGCGTTTGGTTTTGTTGCTTTTGCATTTCGTTTAAAAGCCCGTGCCCCCAAAACTTTATATGCTTTTTCTATTTGTGCCTCTATTTTATATTTTATAGAATTTATAAAATCATCATCTGCATCTTTATACCTCTCCATATAGGAGTTAATGAGATTTTTAATTCTGCCATCGTAGTTCACAATTTCATTGACTTCTTTATCCCAATGTGATGAAATCGCTAAATACCTTAAAATTAATTCGTTTGAAAGCATTCTATCCTTTTTTTCGGAAATCATTTCACGGATATATGGATTCGTTTTGACAATATTTTTTATTGCATCATTCAATTTTCCACGATATAAACAATTTCTCAATTCCTGTTCATTTAATTTAACCGCACCAGTATTTAATCGCATAAAAATATCGAATTGTATCATTGGGTCAGAGTCATTTCTTAATACAATTATTCTCAACTCTCCCCTGTCTAATTGCATACGAACTTCTGGGGAAAGACCTTCGTAATTTTTACCGTTCAGCTCAGGTAGGGTTTCTAATCCCGTCAGCTTTAATTCATTTGCATAATATCTTTTTAAAGAATATAGTCGTTGCAAACCATCTACAACAATCCATTTCCCATTTGCGTCCTCTGATGCGTAGATTACAGGAATTGGAATATTTAATAATATGGATTCAATTAGCAAAGAAGCTTTTTTATTATCCCAGATATAATTTCTTTGATAATCAGGGTCTAAAATTATCATGTCGTCATTAATTTCTACGACCAAATCTTTAACCATTCTGTCATATGGCTTAATAATGAGCTTACGTTGCATTTTTACAGTGGATTCATTCATTTTGCTGCTCCTAAAATTATGTTGGTTTTATATTTTAATTAAACTGACTTTAAATTCAAAATTAGAATTGTGAAATTTCATATTTTCATTGTTTATTTCTTAAACACAAATAAATACTCATGCGCAAGCAGCAAGAAATTGAACTTGATGCTGTTGGTTTTCCAATATCCGGTTGCTTTGCAGTTGTGTTGTTCTTTAATAATAATTTCCTTCGTCTTGAACCCTGCAAGCTCAAAAACGCGCATTGTTTCAAATGCAAGGGGCTGCACCATGCCCTTTTTGCGCATATCGCCCATCAGGATGGCGCAAAACTTGTCCTTTTTCAAAATGCGATGAAACTCCTGCGCCACCTTGCCCATTTCAAATAAGAAGTCCTTCATTGGCAAGAGCGACAAGTCCCCCTCGATATCATCGCTGTAATGAATGATATCAGCATAGGGCGGGTGCGCACAGATAAGATCAATCGTTGCATCGTTCAAGGGCATCGACCGTGCATCTCCGAGTTCAATCCGTGTGGATGCAGTTGTGTCAAAAGCAAACTCACACTTTTGACGACTTCGTTCGATCGCGGCAGGGTTGATATCAAAGCCGATAAAATTCCTGTTTGTGAGTTTTGCTTCTACGGCTGTCGTTCCGCCGCCGACAAACGGATCTAAAACCGTATCGCCTTTCTGCGAGTAGCGCAAAATTACATTGCGCGGAATATATGGCGACCTTCACTGTTAAAATTCTGTCCATTCGGTTGACTCATTGTTTGGCGAAGAAATTGCCATTTGTTTGGCAACTAAATTCCCTGGAGCAAGCACATATTCTCCTGCACGGTATCTATATTCGGCAAGAGCCATTGCTTCCTCAGCTGTATTAGCTTCAATTTCAAAATCCTTTGAAATCATTTCTTCAATTGTTACTGTATATTTTTTCATAGTCTAGATTGCTCCTTCAATCATTATCTCTTCTTTTTCGTATTGCTTTATGAGTGTGTCGTAACTGACAAAAGAAACAATATTTTTAATTTCTTTATAAATTGATGATGAAATTATATCATCGTACTGCCTTTCTCGTTCTTTGGGAGCCACAATATAAAATTTAGCCCTGAAATCTTGCAATTCGTAAAATTTGTTGAGAGAATTTTTAATATCGGTTGTATGTTCGACCTCATAGAAAGCATTAGGCAGCTTTCGCGCGTTAAACCATATAACATCAACAGTTTTAGCGAATTTTACTATTTCGGCATATGTAAAATCAAATATGTGATGTACGGAAACTACATCGGATAGTTTTCTTTCTAGAAATAAACGGTTTTTGTCTTGAGGCGGAACATAGGTATCAAGTCCTCTTAAATTTCCGATTTCAGAGATTATTCCTTGAATATATCCGTGCGTGAAATTTTCTACCGAAGTTTTATCTGATTCACGAATATCGAATTTTCTTAATATTTCTTCTCTATTATCACTTAACCCCCAAAGCCCTGCGGCTATCCGAAAAAACTCTTTATTCGTTTGCACTATGCGCCTTACAGAAGCATGTGGGGTTTTTGTTCCCCAAGAAGAAAAATCAATACGTTGATTTAATTGTTGGAACGTAGCATATCCGCCATTTTGCTGCATTGCTTCAATTACATAATCTTTTTGGCTCATCTCGCATTATAGCTCCTTAAAAATTAGCGACCATTTTTGTGTATTTTGATATACGTTCAATTTTATACGATTTATATAAATCATCGAAAAAATTATCATCCGGATTAACATTCTTGGGATCGGAATTACTCAGCACAAGTTTTGCTCCGACTTCATTGATTTCATCGATGAACTTCGCAAGCCTTATCTGTTCGTTGTCGTCGAAGGCGTCACTATTGTAAGAGGTGAATGCCGAAGTTTCCGAAATAGGACGATAGGGCGAATCCAAGTAGACAAAAGTTTTATTATCTATAAAAGATTTCGAAAGCGTATAATCTCCACACACAATAGTCACGTTTTGCAGGGCGCCGTGAATATTGCGAAGATTTTCCGCATCGCAAATCGTGGGGTTTTTATATGCACCCATCGGCACATTGAATAACCCCTTGCGATTGACGCGATACAACCCGTTAAAGCAAGTTTTATTCAGGAAGATAAAATACGCCGCTTTTTCAATGGACGTCTCATCGCTTAACGTTACGGCGTTAAATCTATCGCGAATATTATAATAGTAATATTTTCTGCCATTATCGTCAAGCGGCAAGAACGTCATCTGCATCTCGCTCAGCCGTTCAATCAAAACCTCAACATCTTGCTTGATTGCCTTATAGGCATTGATGAGTTCGCAATTGATATCGCTGATGTAGAGTTCGTCAAACTGATACCTTGAAAGGACATTGAAAAGCAGTGCGCCACCGCCGACCATCGGCTCCGCATATTTCGTGAGAACTTTTTCGCCGTCGGAAGGCAGCATTTTTTCGATCTCTTCAATCAGTTGACCCTTCCCGCCGACCCACTTTACAAACGGTTTAAGTTCGACTTTGTGCGCTTTTTCATAACGAACGGTACGCTTGTCTATCGGCTTTTCGGCATTCGCGGGGATGATCCACATATTGCCGACCATCATTGCGCCGGAAATTCTATCTTCGGAACAAAGAATCGCTACGCGCCTTTGTGAGATATTCCACTTTTCCGCAGCTTCTTTCGCAGAAATGTAACTTAACATATCTTGCACCTCTGGAATTTATACTCCTATTATATTCTAAAACGCGAATAATAGCAAGCGAATTTTTATAAAAATCTACAAACAAATGTTCTTATTTCTATTGACAACGCCGCAATGATATGATATTATGCAAAAGTATAGGCGGAAAGCTGCCTGTACTCTTTTATCATGCCGTAGAAGTGGCATGAAGGTATCTCCTTGTAATGAGGAGAGTTGCGCGGAAGGTATACGTTCCGCGTGTGCGGAGCAAGTTCTCCGCGATGTTTCGGCGCATCGTGCGCTGTACCCGAGCCGTTTGAAAAGACGTGCGATGACAGGCTTTTTTAGTTGTACGCATTTTTAGAAAGTATGCCGTTGTCATTGTAAGTTTAAGAATGTGCCGCGATGGGCTTTTTTAAGTGTACGCTTTTTTCGGAAAGTACGGCCCTCAGTGACAGAAACTTCCCTACAATTTAACAGAATGGGTGACCACCATAGAGCGGAGAGAAACCGCTAAACAAGGTCAAAGTCGGTGACGAGGAAAGAGTAGTCAGCGGCTTTTTTGCGTCCTTTTAAAGCTATCGTACCCATACCTCTTTGGTGTGGGTTAAGGATAGAAAAATAAAATTCCGGAGGAAAGTTATGAGAAAGCAACTGACGCTCAGACCGCCGTAGAAAGGAAAGCAAACGGCAAGCAAAAACTTTTCTACTTTTAGGGCTCCCGCAAAAGATTGCGCAGCAAGATTTTGTGGGAAGAGGAGGCACAACGGAGCAAAATGTGCGGCGACGCTTGCGGCGCTGCACGGGAAGCGAAGTTTGTGCCGACGAAAGTATAGCCCATTATACTTCGTTCCGAAGTTTAGTGGGCTCTGCGAGGCTTTTAATCAAGAAATAACAGGAGGTAAAAAATATAAGTTACATAGTTTGCCACATGGAGAAGTATCACAAGACGGACATCGCGCCCGTCGAACAGGAGAACGAGCGGGATGAAACCTATCGGGCGAGTAACCCGCAGATAGACCCCACGCGCACGAGCGGCAACTACCACATTGTCAAACGGCAGCGCAGCTATACGCAGTTTATCAACGATAAGATCGCAGCCCTTGACTTGCCGACCAAAGTGCGCAAGGATGCCGTGCTGATGTGCTCCTTCGTTGTGGGCTCGGACAGGAAATTCTTTGGCGGGCTATCGCCAAGCGAGCAACGGCAATTCTTTGTGGACTGCACCCGCTTCTTCGCGGAGCGGTACGGCGAGGGCAACATCATTTCTGCCGTCGTCCACGTGGACGAAACCACGCCGCACTTGCACTTAAATTTGATTCCGATTGCAGGCGGCAGGCTATGCGCGAAGAAGCTGTTTGACAGAAAGGCTCTTACGGCATTGCAGACCGATCTCTATCGGGAAGTCGGCGCGAAATGGAATTTGCAGCGCGGCAAAGAAGGAAGTCAGGCAAAGCACCTTGACACGGCGGAGTTCAAGGCGAAAAAGATCGTCGAACAGGCGCGCGGGCAAGCGGACAGCATCATTGCCGAAGCAGATCACAATGCGGAGCGCAAAGTTAAAATTGCGCAAATTCATGCGGACGGCATTGTGGCAAGTGCGGAACAGACGGCGGTAAAGACCAAGCAACAAGCGCAGAAATATCTGGACGGCATCGTGCAGAGCGTCGAGGCGGAGCGCAACAAGCCTACGCCGAAGCGAAAACGGCAAGCCGAGGAAGAACTATCCGCTCTCCGCACGGAGAACGCCGCATTGCGGCAATCGAAGGCTATCGCCGACCGCGACCGCAGCGACCTTTTTGAGCAGTTGCAGAAAGCCGAACGCCGCGCCAAAGGCAAGGAAACGGCGTTCGGGATGGTAAGCGATATGCTTGCCGCCTACCCTGACGAGTTCAACACTCTCTTGAACAAGTCGCGTGCAAAGAAAATCGCTCCGTCGTTCAAGTCACACGGCAACGACCGCGGCGGAAAGTAAAACTGAATAACCGAATACAAGGAGAAAAGCTACCGAGCAAATTACATAACAACGGGGAATGGTGAGAAGGAAAAACAACACGGGAATACCGCAATACGAGATCGATTCGCTGGCTCGCGCGTTTATTCCTGCGATCATGGATTTTTTCAACAGCGAAGAAGGTATGCGAGAGTTTGAAAAATGGAAGGCTCAACGCGCACGCAAAGACAATTAAATATCAAAGAATAAGGAAACGTCCCATTGAATTTCATGGGATGACCGCTCTGACGGTTTACGGAAATCCGCACAAAACATAAAGCGGATTGAGTGTATGGTTTTTCTATATAATCAGACAGGTTGCGCCGAAGATCATAAACCTTGAACAACGGCACGAGGGGCTTGCGGAAATTCCGCAAGCCCCTCGTTTTTTTACTAAATTCTATTGTTTTCTATTGCATTTTCGTTTTCTGTATGCTATAATATTTGTAAGTTTGGAGATTGGTCGATCAATTAAAATACCAAATATAAATTAAAAACACTAACTGCATTTTGCCGAGAGCTTTTCAGTAGACAAAGGCGTGGCAGTAAGTCGGGTTAATTTATAATTTTTATTTTGATTTATCAGACCTGAATGAATGGGGATATGCTACCCTCATCGGGTCTTTTTCTATTCTCCAAGCAAATTTTAACCTTTGAGGTTTTTTATGTCGGATTTTAGCAAAATTGAACAAACTATTGGTTATACGTTTGAAAACAAAGACCTTTTACAACAGGCATTTGTCAGGAAATCGTATTCCGAAGAACATGGCGGGCAAAACAACGAAGTTTTGGAATTTATCGGCGACAAGGCGTTGGATTTTGCCGTTGTTCGCATTATGATGGAACAATTTGGCATTATTACGGAAGATAAAGAATGGTCGGAGTTTAAGCTCCGAAATCCGAAGCACTTTCAAACAAGATACGGCGAAGGTAAATTCACCGATATCAAACAAGACTTGGTAAAAAAACAGGCCCTGTCAAAAGCGATGGATTCGCTCGGTTTTCAAAATTATTTGATTATGGGGCAAGGAGATACAAAGCAAAACCGGCAAGACAGCCTCTCTGTTAAAGAAGATTTGTTTGAAGCGATTGTCGGAGCCGTTGCTTTGGATTGCGGTTGGGACATGGACACGATTACCCGAGTCGTTGAATCCATGATCGATTTCGATTCATATTTTGAGAACGATTTGGAAAACAGCCAAAACAATGTGGCTTTGGTACAAGAATGGTTTCAAAAAAATGAAGGACGTCTTCCGCAATATCAGTATTTGAATGCAGCAGAAAATACTATCGGGGAGTCTTTTAACGGCGCTCACGAGAATGGCGAGGGATTATATAAGTGTCAGTTGATTTTTGAGCGAGAGTATTTTAACGGCTACGGGAACAACAATGCGGAGGCAAGAGAAAAGTGCGCGGAATGTTTTTATGACTGGTTGGAAGAGAACGGATATATTGTCGACCCGATTCTTGAAGCCGTGGGCGATCCGGACGAAATTCAATCAATACGGCAACTAAACGAGCTATACCAAAAAAAGTTGATTTCAAAACCGATCTATACATTCAAACAAGGGTATGACGATAACGGGAGTGCGGTCTGGCGTTGCGAATGCCTTGTCGAAGAAAACGGCAGATCGTTTTACAACTATTCAAATTCCAAAAAGGAAGCGCAGCGTATGTCGGCATATGAATCGTTGCTTGATTTAATCGGTATGTACGAAGAGGAATAACATTTCGGGGCTTGCGGAAATCTCCGCAAGCCCCTCGTTTTTTATTGTTTCAGATAAACGACAAATCCGAACCAATCGGTTGTTACCAAAAGGTTCGGATTATTTTGACTTGGTGGAGATGGTAGGGCTCGAACCTATGACCTCATGCATGTCAAGCATGCGCTCTAACCAACTGAGCTACACCTCCGTGTCATTACCTGAATATATTACCATCTTTTGTACCCGTTTGTCAAATAAAAAACGCACAGTTCGGCAAATTTTTTTCTGCGGCGGCCGCCCCGCGCATATCGGGGGACGCGGATGAATAAAATACACCAAATCCAATTCCTTGAGGTCGTCCCATGCTCGCATATCATACTCTTCCCGCCGATCGGGTACTTTCCGAGCTCGCATCTTCCGAACTCGGCCTTTCTCCCGAAGAGGCGGAGGCACGCCTGAAAAAATACGGACCCAACGCCCTCCGCAAAAAGAAAAAAGCGGGAGCGCTCAGGCTCTTTCTCGCGCAGTTCAAGGATTTCATGACTATCCTCCTCATCTGCGCGGCGGCGCTCTCCGGCGCGATCGCCTACCTGACGGGCGACGCTCACGAGCTCGCCGATACGGGCATCCTGCTCTTTATCATCCTGCTCAACACCTTTGTGGGGTTCATCCAGCAATACCGCGCCGACAACGCCATCGAGAAGCTCAAGAGCCTCTCCGTCTGCCGCGTGCGCGCGGTGCGCGGCGGCAGGGACGTCCTTCTCGACGGCGAAGAGCTGGTGCCGGGAGACATCGTCTGTCTGGAGGAGGGGGACAAGATCCCCGCAGACTGCCGCATCCTCACGGCGGAGTCCGCCGCCTGCGACGAATCGGCGCTGACGGGCGAATCTCGCGGCGCCGCCAAGGACACCGCGCTCTGTCCCGAAAACGCGGCGCTCTCCGACTGCAAGAACATGCTCTTTGCTTCCACCTTTCTCGTGCGCGGCACCGCCCGCGCGGTGGTCGTGCGGACGGGCTCGCAGACGGAGATCGGCAAGATCGCGGACCTTCTCGAAGAGACGCCGCCCGCGCCCACACCGCTCGAGCGCACGCTCGCGACGCTGGGCAAGATCCTCACCGCCTTCGTGCTCTCCGTTGCGGCGGTTCTGTTCGTCTTTTCTCTGCTCGTCAAGCACACAGACCTTCTGCCCGCGTTCATGTCCTCGATCGCGGTCGCCGTCGCGGCCATCCCCGAGGGCATGCCTGCGGTCGTCACCGTCATAATGGCGATGGGGGTGCAGAAGATGAGCCGCGAGCGCGCGATCGTCCGAAAACTGCACGCTGTCGAGACGCTGGGCAGCTGCAGCTGTATCTGTTCGGACAAGACGGGCACATTGACGCAAAATCGCATGACCGTAGAACAGATCTACACGCAATTTACGCCCGACACCGCGCTCCGCGCGCGCACGTCGCCCTCCATTTTGCCCCGCGATTTTCAGCCGCGGGATGAGGGTGAGCGAAAGCTTCTCCTGTGCATGGCGGCCTGCAACACCGTCAAGGGCGCGCGCGGCCGGCGGATGGGCGACGCGACCGAAGTCGCGCTCGTGAACTTCGCGGACGGCTGCGCGGCGCCCGCGCAGTACCGCACGACGGGGAGCATCCCGTTTTCCTCCGAACGCCGCCTGATGACGGTGGGGGTGCACACGTCAGAAGGCATTTTCGACCTCTGCAAGGGCGCGCCCGACGCGGTGCTTGCGCGGTGCGACTTCATCTTTGCGGAAGGGCGGGTGCGCCCGCTCACGCCCGCCGACCGCGAAGGGGTGCGCGCGGTGACCGCGTCGCTTGCCGCCCGCGCTCTGCGCGTTCTCGCCTTCGCCTGGCGGGAAGGGGACGGAAAGCCGCGCGAGGAGGGGCTGATCTTTGCGGGCGTCGCGGGGATGATCGACCCGCCCAAAGAAGGGGTGAAAGAGGCGGTGGAGAGCTGTCACCGCGCGGGCATCGACGCAGTGATGATCACGGGCGATCACAGCGGCACGGCGGGCGCGATCGCCGCGCGGCTGGGCATCTCGGAGGGGGAAGTCCTCACGGGCGCAGACCTTGAAGGGATGGACGAGGCAGAGCGCCGCAGGCGTATCCCCGATTGCCGCGTGTTTGCGCGCGTGAGCCCCGCGCAGAAGAGCATGATCGTGGGCTGTTTCCGCGAGGCGGGCAACGTCGTCGCGATGACGGGCGACGGCATCAACGACGCGCCCGGCCTTGCGAAGGCGGACATCGGCATCGCGATGGGCTCGGGCACGGACGTGACAAAGAGCGCCGCGGACATGGTGATCGCGGACGACAACTTTGCGACCATCGTCAGCGCGGTCAGGGAGGGACGGCGCATCTTCTCCAACATCAAAAAGACCATCCGCTTTTTCCTCGCGACCAACCTCGCGGAAGTGCTGAGCATCCTGCTCGTAACGCTGTTTTTGTACCGCCTCGACTTTCTCACCTCGACGCAGCTTTTGTGGATCAACCTGATCACGGACAGCCTGCCCGTCCTCTCTCTGGGCACGGACGCGGCGGAGGAGAACGTGATGAAAACGCCGCCCTGCGACGCGCGCGAGCTCTTTTCGGCGCCTTCCATGCTCTCCGTGCTGTTCTACGGCTGCGTGCAGACGGCGATCACAGTGGGGGTATTCGTCTGGGCGGCGGGAGTGTGGTCGGACGCCGTCGCGGTGACGATGACCTTTTTCGTGCTCTCCTTTTTGGAACTTTTCCACTCCTTCAACATCCGCTCGGAGCGCGCTTCGGCGTTCGGCCGCGGCTTTTTCTCCAACCGCATGCTGTTTTTGACGGTGGCGCTCGGGATCGCGGTCAACGTGCCGCTCTGCCTGTTCGCGCCGCTGCGCGCCGCCTTTTCGCTCGCGGCACTTTCGCCGCTGCAGTGGGGGATCGTGTTCGCGGCTTCGCTCGCCGTCCTGCCCGCCGCGGAGCTCTATAAGCTTCTCCTGCGCGTTCTGGGACGCAAAAAAAGAGCGCCCCGCCGTGCGGAACGCTCCGTGTTGTTTGCCGATCACGCTTCGGGCGAGACGGTGAGATAGATCTTTGCCGCAACGCCCTCCATCAGGCGCACCTCGACGGTGTATTCGCCGACCGTCTTGATGGGGTCTTTGAGCACGATCTTCTTCTTGTCGATGTCGAATCCGAGCTCGGAAAGCCTCGCCGCGATCTCCTTGGAGGTGACGCTTCCGAACACCTTTCCGTTCTCGCCGCATTTGATGGTCAGGGCGATCTTGCTCTTGTCCATCTTCTGCGCGAGTTCGCGGATGGCGCGGACCTCTTCCGCCTTGCGGCGCGCTTCCGCCTCCTGTTGAAGCTTGAGGCTGTTGACGGCGACCGAAGAGGCCTGTTCCGCCAGTCCCTTTTTGAGAAGGAAGTTCTTGGCGAAGCCGTCGCTCACGTCCAGGATGTCGCCTTTTTTGCCCGTTCCCTTCACGTCTTGCCTGAGAATCACTTTCATGTGCGTTTCACCTCGTGCGTCTTTTTTTCTTGCCTTTTGTTTTATTTTACAACGGAAGCGGAAAAAAGTCAACCCTTTCCCTCATAAAGGGCGGCAGACGGCGCATAATAGAGGAAGGAGGTGATCGAAATGGACAAGATCAATCATTCGATCGGCTGCGAGGTTTCCGAGTGCATGTTCAACTGCGAAGGGAAAAATTGCACGCTGGACCGCATCATGGTCGGCAATTCCTGCGACTGCAACGCAGAGAAGTGCACCTGCTGCGAGAACTATCGCAAGAGATGAAGAAAAGGGACGCCCGCGTGGCGTCCCTTTTGCCGTCCTTTTTAAATTTTGTTCTTTTTGAGCTCGGCGACCGCGTTTTTGAGGAAATACTCCGCAGTCGAGTCGTGGCAGACCGTCTCGAGCGCCTCGTCGAAGGTGCACCACTTCGCCTCGCTGATTTCCTCGGTGTTGAGTTTGAGTTCGCCCTCCGAGACGACGACGATGAAATTGAGCATGAGCACGTTGCGCGGCTCGTGGTAGCGCGAGCTCATGTACTTGTATTTCGTCGCATTGAGGCCCGTCTCTTCGCGGATCTCGCGGACGATCGCCTTTTCGGCGGATTCGCCCTTCTTTACATAGCCTGCGTTGAGCAGGTAGTCGCCGTTGGTGTGCTTTGCGATGAGCACGCGGTCCTGCGCCTTGTTGACGACGACCATGCTGACCGCGGTTTTAAAGGGCGGGAACTTGAATTCGCCGCATGAATTGCAATAGGGCACGAGCCCTTCGTTTTCGCAAAATTTGAGCGCGAGTTTGGCGCCGCAATCCTGACAGAACATGTTTTTCCTTCCTTTTTCTGAAATGTTCTATTTTAAATAGAATAAAACATTTTTGCCCGAATGTCAATATTATCGGGAAAAAAACATGTAAAAATTATGTCATAAAACGCATTTTGCGCCTTTCGAGCGCCTTTCTTATCCGCAGTACGAGGCGGTAGACGAGCCAGGTCACAATACAGAGCGCGTATTGTACGGCGCATAGGATCGCGATATAGACGGGCGAAAAGCGGAAGGGGCCCAGCTGTACGGGCAGGATGTTCTGCAGGGGCAGGGGAAGCGGACAGTGCGCGACGTAGGAAAAATTGGGGTCGTACCCGTTTCCCGTGCGCACGGCGAGCGTGTTGAGCGCGACCATGGCGAGGTAATAGAGCACGATGATCCACGTCAGATGCAAAAAATGCGCCCGTCGCGGCGTGCCTTCCAGCAGGGGGAGCTGTGCGGTGACGGCAAACAACAGGATGTGCGAGAGCACGAAATAGGTCACGTTGTAGTGCGCCACCGTGACCGCGCCCGGCGAAGGCCAGACGAAGGCGATGATCGCGCCCGGGCAGTTGACGAGAAAGAGCGCGCCCTGAAAGAAGGCGTTTTTCGAGAGGATGGCAAAGGGCAAAAGCGCGATGCCGAAACTGCAGACGTACAGCGGGAGCGCCCCGACGACGCCGTGCGCCGCCTGGTAGTCGTGCAGCCGCACGAAGGAAAAGCGCAGGCTGAGGTGCACAAAGAGGCACATCGAGAGCATAAAGAGGCTGAAATACCTCTCCGCTTTGCTCTTTTTTCGCAGCGACTCGTTGCAGAACAGCGTCGTCGCGACGAGAAGGACGAGGGATGCGATGTGCCAGCCTCCGAACCTGCGGAAGAGCAGGAAGGGGGTGCTCATGAGCAGCGGAACCTGCATGAAGATGTTGAGCGGCGCCGTCGCGATGACGACGAGCAGGAACAGCCGCAGACAGCTTTTCGGATTGACGCGCGGCGCGAAGAGGCGTCCCCGTGCCCGCGCGATCAGGTGCAGGCATGCGAGGACGGACGCGCCGTTGAACAGCGTGTAGGCGGCGATCTCGGTGAGATCGGGCGAGAGAAGCGCGAAATAAGAGCCCGTCGAACAGATCCCCGAAAGAAGGACGGGGAGCAGGACGAAGCGGCAGAGCGCTTCGCAGCGCCGCTCTTCCCACATCAGGGCGGGAAGCAGGAGCAGAACTCCCGCGAAAGAGAGCCAGCGCAGTGCCGCGCCCAGCGCAAAAAAGCCGCGCATATGTACGAATTGTTCCATGGCGCTCGCGGAAAATGCGTTCCAGAGGAATGCCGCCGCCAGGAGCGCCGCGAGGGCGAGCCCCGCTCTGTCTTTTGTAAATGGCATGATCGTCGGCCTCGTGCAGATGGGTCTGTGCCTTTATCTTAACACAAGACGCGCAAAAAATCAATCCCTTTCAGGAAAGTGCTCCCTCGAGCGCGCGCAGGATGTCCGCGTCCGCGATCTTTTGCACGGGCGCGAGGGAAGGCTTTTCCTCCTCTTCGGTCAGCGCGCGCAGCGAACCGACGGAGGCGAGGATGCCCTCCGCCCGCGTCAGCGCATCCGAGATCTCCGCGCCCTTGACCGACCCGATGCGCATGGAGCGGAAGGCGTCGCTCTTCATGAAGAGCTTGAGGTCTTTGGGCGAAACGGCTTTTTTGTTTTGCAGAAGAACGAGCAGAAGAATGGCAAAAAGTTCCATGGTTTTCTCCTTAGGCGGCGCGGCGGCGTGCACGCCGCCGCGCCGCCCGACATATATTGAAATGAGTATTTTTTTTGGGGAGGTCGTCCATGAAGGATTTCAACTCATACGATGCGGACCTTGCAAAGACGCTCGCGCGTGCATTGGAAGGGAAGGGGGAGAGCGACATTCTGCGCGCCATCTACAAAGAGGCGGAGCGCAGCAAGCGCGCAGGCACCCTTTCCGACGCGGAGCTGGACAATTTCTGCGCGGCGGTCGCGCCCATGCTGGACGCCGCCAAGCGCAAGAAACTCGAACAGATCGTCGAAAAGCTCAAAAAGATCTGAAAGGGGCGCCCCGTCGGGGCGCTCTTTTTTCATCCCTTCAGGATCTCCCGCACCGCCTGTACGAAGCGCTCGGCCTCCTTTTCGGTGTTGTGGTAGGAAAGGCTCGCGCGCACCGCGCCGTGCTCCGCCGTTCCGAGTCCCTCGTGGCAGAGCGGCGCGCAGTGCAGGCCGCCGCGCACGCAGATGCCGTACTCGTCGCTCAGCCGCTGGGCAAGCTGTTCGGAAGAGAGCGGCGCGGTAAAGCTCACGATCCCGCAGGCGTTGGGCGCGGCGTACAGCTTCACGCCGTCGATCTTCGAGAGCTCTTCGCAGAGGCGGCGGGTCAGTGTAAGCAGATGTTTTCTGTGTTCGCGCATGTGCGCCTTCACGAACAGCGTCCCCTCCGCGAGCGAGAAGATCGCGGGGCAGGACAGCGTGCCCGCTTCGAGGCGGTCGGGGAGAAAGTCGGGCATGTCGGGATTCGCGCTCTCGCTGCCCGTGCCGCCGTATAAAAGGGGCGCGAGCGGGATGCGCTCGGAGAGCAGGAGGGCGCCCGCGCCCTGGATGCCGCACATGCCCTTGTGTCCCGCAACGCAGAGAGCGTCCATGTCGCGCATATTCACGGGGATGTGTCCGCACGCCTGCGCGCCGTCGCACAGAAGGTACACCCGTTCGGGCAGAAGGGCGCGCACCGCGGCGGGGTCGATGCCCGCGCCCGTCACGTTGGAGGCGAGTGTGAACACCGCGGCGGCGGTGTCGTCGCGGAGCGCTTCGGCAAACTGTTCGGGCAGGATCTTTCCTTTTTGCAGCAAAAGCACGGTCAGGGAGATCTTTCCCGCGCGTTCCAGGCAGAACAGGGGGCGGAGCACGGAATTGTGCTCGAGCGCGGTGGTGATGAAATGCGGCTTTCCCTTCAGCGCGTTCGCGAGCCCGAAGATGGCGGCGTTGAGCGCCTCGGTGCAGTTTTTCGTGAAGATGACGCGCGAAGCGTCCGCCGCGCCGAAGAACGCGGCGAGCAGGCCGCGGCATTCGTAGACCCGCTCGGCGAGCGCGAGGGCGGCGGCGTGTCCGCCCCGTCCGGGGTTTGCGCACAGCCCGTCTACGGCGGCGTGCACCGCGCCCGTGACGCAGGCGGGCTTTCGGCCGCCCGTGGCGGCGTTGTCAAAATAGATCATGTTTCCTCCCGCGCGGGCGCAAACGCCCGCGTCAAATCATATACTGTATATATATGCCGCCCCGCCGCGCAATGCGACGCGGAAGGGCAAAACCAAGGAGGAGAGATATGGAGTGCATTCTGGCGGTTTTCCGCTCGCGGGCGCAGGCTCTGGACTGCGCGTCCCGCCTTCGGAAGCTGGGGATCTGCGCGGACATCGTGTCCACGCCGCGCGAGGCGAACGTCGGCTGCGGGCTTTCCCTGCGCCTGCGCGCGGGGGACGTGCGCGCGCGCGAGTGCGTGCGCAGGGCGGGGTATTCCGCCTTTGTGGGGTTTTTCCGCACGGACGGGCGCGGTACCTGGCGCATCTGAGCCCAAGTTGGAAAAAGGCGCTGAAATTTTATTGTAAAAGTCGCCGCTTTGTGGTAAAATAACGGCATGGAGCAACAAAAAGCAGGGCAGGCGCTGCGCATCCTGTCCGAAGTCTATGCGGGCGCGCGGCCCGCTCTGCGCTTTTCGACCGCCTACGAGCTTCTGGTGGCGGTCATTCTCTCCGCGCAGTGCACGGACGAGCGGGTCAACAAGGTCACCGCGGAGCTGTTCCGCGCGCATTCCACGCCCGAGGCCATGCTCACCCTCTCGCAGGAGGAACTGGAGCGCTACATATTTTCCTGCGGGCTTTACAAGAACAAGGCAAAACACATCCTGTCCGCCTCGCGCGACATCGTCGAAAAATTCGCGGGACAAGTCCCTTCCGATTTTTCCCAGCTCAGGACGCTCGCGGGCGTGGGGCAGAAGA
>JAHZBZ010000001.1:22405-312650 GCA_019423125.1 Bacillota bacterium
CGAACGTCGTCTCCTCGGTCTGGTTCGACCGCGACGCGATCGCGGTGGACACGCACGTCTTCCGCGTGAGCAACCGCCTCGGCCTTGCGCATGCGGACACGCCCGCAAAGACGGAGGAACAGCTCAAAAAGGTCATCCCGCAGTCGGACTGGTCCAAGGCGCACCACTGGCTGATCTACCACGGCAGGCAGGTGTGCCACGCGCGCAATCCCGCGTGCGGGGAGTGCCCGCTGTCCGATTGCTGCGACTATTTTTCAGAGAACGACAGGCAAAAGTGAGGTGAGAGGATGTTTACGGACAAGGTAAAGATCACGATAAAATCGGGCGACGGCGGCGACGGCATGAACTCTTTCAAGAGCTTCAAGGGCTTCGCCAACGGCGGCCCCGACGGCGGCGACGGCGGCAAGGGCGGCGACGTGTACATCGTCGGCGACAAGGACAAGAACGATCTGATCGACTTCCGCTTCGGCGCGAAGTTCACGGCGGGCGACGGCGAGCGCGGCGGCACCAACAACTGTTTCGGCAAGGGCGGCGCGGACGTCGTCATCTCGGTGCCGCTGGGCACCCTCGTGCGCGACGCGGAGACGGGAAAGGTGCTCTGCGACGTGTACACGGACGGCGAGAAAAAGCTGCTCGCGCGCGGCGGCAACGGCGGCAAGGGCAACGTGCGCTTCACGACGGCGCGCCGCCACGCCCCGCATTTTGCCCAGAAAGGGGAGCGCACGCAGGTGCACACGCTCATCCTCGAGCTCAAGATGATCGCGGACGTCGGCATCGTCGGCTTCCCGAACGTCGGAAAGAGCACCCTTCTCTCCAAGATCAGCGCGGCAAAGCCCAAGATCGCGAATTACCATTTCACCACCCTTTCGCCCAACCTCGGCGTCGTGAAATACTACGACCGCTCCTTTGTCGCCGCGGACATCCCGGGGCTGATCGAGGGCGCGGCGGAGGGCGCGGGGCTCGGGCACGACTTCCTGCGCCACATCGAGCGCACGCGCATGATCGTGCACGTCGTGGACGTCTCGGGCATGGAGGGAAGGGACCCTTCGGAGGACTTTGCCAAGATCAACGAAGAGCTTAGCACATACAGTCCCAAGCTCGCGCAGCTTCCCCAGATCGTCGCGCTCAACAAGTGCGACGTCGTCGGCGCGCAGGAGAACGTCGAGGCGTTCTGCGCCGCGCATCCGAAGCTCTCCGTCTATCCCATAACGGCGGTGACGGGCGAGGGCACGCGCGCGCTGATCGAGGGCATCTTTGCGCTTCTCGACACCCTTCCGCCCGCACAGCCCATCCCTGCGGACGAGTTCTCCTATGAGCGTCCCGATTCCTCCGAGTTCTTCATCGACAGGGACGAGGAAGAAGCGGTCTGGTACGTCACGGGCGGGCTGGTGGACATGCTCGAGCGCAACGTCGTGCTCTCCGATCCCGATTCGATGGCGTATTTTCAGAAGGTGTTGAAGGACAAGGGCGTCATCCGCGCCCTGCGCGAGCGCGGCGTGCAGGAAGAGGACACCGTCGTGGTCGGCGGCGTCGAATTTACCTTCAAAGATTAAAAAAACCGCACTTTCGTGCGGAGGAGAAAGAAATGATAACGAGCAAACAGAGGAGCAACCTGAAGAGCATCGCGGCGAACGTCACGCCCGTCGCGCAGCTGGGCAAGGGAGGTCTGAGCGACAACATGCTCCGCTCCCTTTCGGACGCGCTGGAAGCGCGCGAGCTGATCAAGATCAACGTGCTGACAAACGCGGAAGAGGACGCGCGCTCTCTGGGCGCGCTCCTTGCGGAAAAACTGCGCGCCGAGTGCGTCGCGGTCATCGGCAGAAAGGTCATCCTGTACCGCCGTTCTTCGCGCAAGGATTTCAAGCACATCGAGTTCTGAGCCTCAGTTTTTCGCAAAAAAGCGCAAAAAGAGTCCGAGTGCGAGCAACAGTCCGCCCGACACGAGGTAATAGACGGGAAAGACGGCAAAGAGGGAGAACAACAGCAGGAAGATGCCCGAAAAGGCGCAGCCGCGTCCGTTGGAGCGGCGAAGCCTGCCGCGCAGTCCGCGAAGAAAGTTCTCCTTTTTCTTTTCGGGCAGAGCGGGAAGTTCGGGCAGACACCCGCCCGCTTCGAGCAGTTCCAGCGCCTCTTCGGCGCCGCAGATCTTCACGCCGAACGCTTCGGCGAGCGCCGCGGCGCGGTCGGTGCATCCGACGGCATAGACCCGCCGTTCGCCCCGTCCCGCGAGCGCCTCGCGCAGGCTGTCGGCGTCCACGCCGTCGAGGCGGAAGAGGGGATACAGGGTCCCTTCCTTCGTGCGTACTCTCCCGCCCTCGGCGCGGGCATATCCCTCGCCGTTTGCGGCGTTGAGCGCGCGTTCGAACAGCTTTGCACATTCATTTCGCCCGCACAGCGCGAGGCGCAGGGCGAGTTCGTCCGCCTGTTTTTTTTGCCCTTTTTCGGAGCGGCGCTTTCCGCGTCGGCGGGAAAAGAGCAAAAAGGCGAGCGTCCCCGCGGCGGCGGCGCACAGAAGGCCGAGCGCCGCCGCCGCGGCGAGGGAATGCAGATAAAAGCGGAACACGCAGAAAAAGAAGAGGAGCGCCGCGAGCGAGATTGCGGCGACGTCCGCGACGAGCGGAAGATCGAATTTTTTCATGACGCACCCATCACAGCAGAAAAATGCGGCGGGCGCGGCGTGCGCCGCGCCCCGTTTTCTGTTTTTTCCCTTTTTTCGCCATTTTAAACATTGCAAGCGGCGCAAAGATGTGCTATACTGAAAGAGGAGAGCGGGCGCCTGCCCGCATTCGAAGTCGCTTATGAAGATAGCTATTTTCGGGGGATCGTTCGATCCCGTGCATTCCGAACACATCAACATCGCGCGCGCGGCGCAGGAAAAACTCGCGGCGGACAAGGTCATCGCCGTGCCCGCGTTCGTGCCTCCGCACAAACAGGACCGCCACCTCGCCTCGCCTGCCGACCGCCTCGCCATGGCAAAACTCGCCTTCGCGAACGTCAAAAACTGCGAGGTCAGCGCCTACGAACTCAATGCGGGCGGCACCAGCTATACCTGTCTCACGCTCGCCTATTTCCGCAAAAAATACCCTGACGCACAGCTGTATCTGCTCGTCGGGTCGGATATGCTGCGCGATTTTTATACCTGGCGCGAGCCGGACACCATCCTCTCGCTCGCCGAGCTCGTCGTCTGCAACCGCGAAGGGGAAAAGGTCTCCTTCTATGCGGAGCAGATCCGCTTTTTCGCGCGTTTCAGAAAGAAATTCCACACCCTCGAATACGTCGGGCGGGACGTCTCTTCCACGAAGGCGCGCGTGCTGTGTGCCTTCGGCGAGGACCTGCGCCCTTATCTTTGCGACGACGTCATCGACTACATCGAGGCGAACCAACTGTACCGCGTCGAAAACGTCAAACAGGCGCTCGCCTATCTCAAACCCGCGCGCAGGAAGCACACCCTCCGCGTCGCCCTGACGGCGGCGTCCTGTGCGGCGCATTGGCGGGTGGAGGAGCATGCGGCGATCCGCGCGGCGGCGCTGCACGACGCGGCGAAGAACCTCGACCTCTCCGCGCCCGAACTTGCGGGCTTTTGTCTCGAGGAGAAGGTTCCGCCGCCCGTCTTGCACCAGTACACGGGCGCCTATCTCGCGGAACACACCTTCGGCGTGACGGACGAGGACGTGCTCAACGCCATCCGCTATCACACGTCGGGCAGGCCGAACATGAGCACGCTCGAAAAGCTCATCTTTCTTTCGGATATGCTCGAGCCGGGGCGGGATTTCCGCGGCATCGAAAAACTGCGCGCGGCATTCGCGCAGGATCTCAACCTGTGCATGTACAAGTGCCTGCGCCACGAACTCAAATACCTCAAGGGGCAGAAGGGGGACATCTATCCGCTCACCTTCCGCGCCTACGAATACTATCGCGGCCTGAACAAAAAGGTCTGAAAAAACCAAACAAGGAGTTTTGAATGGGATCGGAAAAGTTTACACAGGATATCTGTAAAGTTCTCTCCTCCAAAAAGGCGGAGGACATCCTCATCGTCGACGTGCGCGAAAAGACGGTGCTCTGCGACTATTTCGTCATCTGTAGCGGCAGGAACACGACGCAGGTCAAGGCGCTGTGCGAAAACGTCGAGGAGAAGTTCTCGAAGGAGGGCATCGAGCCCCGCCGCACCGAAGGGGTGCGCGAGGGGCGCTGGGGCGTGCTCGATTACGGCGACGTCATCGTGCACGTGTTCAACGACGAGTCCCGCCTCTTCTACCACCTCGAAAGGCTGTGGGACGAGGGCAACAACGTCGTCCGTTACACCGACTGATCATTTTCGGAAGCTGATCTCTTTCGGCTTCGTGTATTCGGGCTTTTTCCGCGTGCGCTTTTTCTCGACGAGGTAGTACACCTCGCGCGGGCCCGCCTTGGGCGGCGTCTTTTCTTCCGCCTCTTCGGGCGGCGGTGCCGCCTTTTTCTGTTCGCGGTAGTAGAGCAGGACGATCCTGCCCGCTACGACGGCGCCGAAACACAGCGCGAAGAGCAGGAGGAGATACACGCCTCCGATCGCGCTCGCGAGAATGTTCATGTGCGTTTCCCCCTTGTGCGTTGATCGTGTGTATTGTAACACGCCGCAGGGGGAGAAGGAGAGGCGGCGTTTGCCGCAGCGGGGGGAGTTTTGTCGAAATGAACGTCTACGACATCATCGATGCGAAAAAGAAGGGCAAAGTCCTTTCGGCGGAGGAGATCGCCTTTTTCGTGCGCTCCGTCGCCGACAAAAGCGCGTCCGACGCGCAGATCGCCGCCTTCTGCATGGCGGTTCTCCTGCGCGGCATGGAGCGCGAGGAGTGCTTCCTGCTCACCGACGAGATGGCAAAGAGCGGCGAGATCTCGCCGCGGCCCGCCTGCGGCGGCGTGTTCGCCGACAAGCATTCCACGGGCGGGGTGTCCGATTCGACTACCCTCGTGCTCGTGCCCGTGCTCGCTTCGCTGGGCGTGCGCTGTGCCAAGTATTCGGGCAGGGGGCTCGGCCATACGGGCGGCACGCTCGACAAGCTGGAGAGCTTTCCCGGCCTGAACGTCTCGCTCACCGCGCGGCAGTTTGCGCGGCAGGCGGAGCGCGTCGGCGGCGTCATCGCGGGGCAGACCGTGCACACCGTTCCCGCCGACAAGCGGATGTACGCCGTGCGCGACGTCACCGCGACGGTGGACAGCATCCCGCTCATCGCCTCTTCGGTGATGAGCAAAAAGCTTGCTTCTTTTGCGGACATCATCCTTCTGGACGTCAAATACGGCGACGGCGCGTTCCTGCGCACGGCAGAGGAGGCGGAGCAGCTCGCGCGGCTGATGGGGCAGATCGGCACGCGCGCGGGCAGGCGCATGATCGCCTGCGTGACCTGTATGGACGCGCCGCTCGGCGACTGCATCGGTTGCGACCTCGAAGTGCGCGAGGTCATACAAGTGCTCAAAGGAAAGCAAAACGCGCTCTCCGAGCTCTCGCTTTTGCATGCGGCGGCCATCCTCGCCGCGGCGGAGAACATCCCGCGCGAAAAGGCACAAGAGTGCGTGCGCGAGGCGGTCGCTTCGGGCAGGGCGCTGGATAAATTTGCACAGATCGTCTCCGCGCAGGGCGGCGACGCGCGCCCCGTTTACGACGAGATGCTCCTGCCGCTCGCGCCATGCAAGACGGTGCTCTCCGCGGACAGAGAGGGGACGTTGGCCGTCTCCGCGCTCGCGCTGGGGAAGGCGTGCGTCGCACTCGGCGGCGGCAGGAGCCGCGCGGGCGAGGCGATCGACCACACCGTCGGCATCCGCCTCTTGCGGCGTGCGGGCGAGACCGTGCGCGCGGGCGAGCCGATCGCGGAGGTATATTCGAGGACGGAAGGCGAAGAGGGGATCGGCATCGCCGCAGGGGCTTTCTCCTGCCGCGGGGACTATTCTTTGCCGCCGCTCGTACATTGTGTTATAGAAAAATTCTGAGGATCTGAAAAAGATCTGAAAAATCGGGAGGAGAAGATCATGTTCGGACTCAAAAAGAGGGGAACGGCGCCAGCCGAAGAGGCGCCCGAAGAGAAGAAGGAACTCGGCACGTTTGCGCAGGAAGGGGCGGAAGCCTCGCCCGCCGCGCACGCCGCGGAGAGTTCGCCCGCGGGCGGAAAGTACATCTCCGAGTCGGAGATGAAGGAGTTCGAGGAATTCCGCCGCCAAAAGAAACTGACCGAGATGCGCAGGCTCCTGCGCATGATCGACCACACGTTGCTCAAACAGACGGCGACGCGCTCGGACATCAAAAAACTGTGCGAAGAGGCGCGCAATTACGGGTTTTATTCTGTCTGCGTGCAACCCGTGTATGTGTCGGCGTGCTGTGATTATCTGAAGGATTCACCCGCCATCCGCATCGCGTGCGTGGTCGGCTTCCCGATGGGCGAGAATACGACGGCGACAAAGGTATTCGAGACAAAGCGCGCCATTCGCGACGGCGCGGACGAGATCGACATGGTCGCCTGCATTTCCGCCATCAAGAACGGGGATTATTCCTACGTCAAAAAGGAGATCCGCCAGATCGTGCGCGCGGCGAAGAACTGTCCTGTCAAGGTCATTCTCGAGACTTCGCTTCTCACCCGCGACGAGATGATTCGCGCGGCGGCGTGCGCACGCGACGCGGGCGCGGCGTTCGTCAAGACGAGCACGGGCTATTTCGGCGAGGGCGCGAAGGCAGAGGACGTGCGCGTTCTCAAAGAGACGGTGGGCTCTGCCTGCCGCGTCAAGGCGTCCGGCGGCATCCGCGACGCACAGCAGTTCCGCACCATGATCGATGCGGGCGCCGACAGGATCGGCACGAGTGCGGGCAAGGAGATCGCGGAGACGCTCAAAAAAGACGTCTGATTTTCGGGAAGATATAGGCAGAAAAGTATGGCGCAGGGCGCAAAAGCGCCCTGCGCTCGTTTTTACCTCTCTGTTTTGCCTTGCGGCAGACCGAACGCATATGTGGACAATGTTTTGAGGGCCTGTGCTTCTTTTGCTTTGTTGTTTTGCCTTGCAGCAGGTTGAACGCGTTCCTGTGTAAAATTTTTGTATCTTGTTCCCGTTTTGTTCGGAAGGGGAGGGGTCGGATTTTCGGCAACGAGACGCGGGGGGGGGACGGAATATAGGGGAAGCAAAAAAGAAAAGGAAAAAAATTTATTTTTGGGGCAAAAAATACTTGCCAAAACGAATGAAATTTGATAAACTATATAGGCAATTGAACATTGGGGTGTCGCCAAGCGGTAAGGCAACGGACTCTGACTCCGTCATTCGTTGGTTCGAATCCAGCTACCCCAGCCACAGATACCATATATTGTACAAGGAAGTGCTTCCAAATACAATATATGGTTTTTGTTTTATGTGGCTTCTTTCGCTCTTCCCCAAATTGGGGAAAGAAATGGGGAAACCTTTCGGATCGAATTTTATTTTTTGCCTCGCTTTTCAGCCTGTTTTGCCCGCAATAGCGGGCTTTTTTGTTTTATTTTGCTTTTTCAAAAAATTGGTTTGGGGAAACTTTTGTCAGTAAACTACCTTCTCTGCCTCTTTGAGCTGAAATTCCTCCGAGTAGTGCGTGTACACTGTGGAGGTGATCGTGCCGCTCAAAGAGTGGCCCGCCCAGATGCTGACGACCTCGCTTGCAACGCCGGCCTCTTTACAACGGCTGATGAAGGTGTGGCGCAACTCGTGCGGGTGGTGGTTGGGCAGCAGCCGCTTCATGCGCGTGGAAATGGTATTGAGATTGGTGTTCTTCGCTTTCTCAAAGTCGATATAGGGGAGTACCTTTTTCACCTGAGGTGTGAACGGAATCTTCCGAAGCACGACATTTTGCCCCAGCCGCTCTTTGCTCGTTTCGCATTGCAGCCATTGATTGTCGACGATCTCGATGCTTTTGAGTTCCGATTTGCGCAGCCCGAAATAGAGAAGGACGAGCAGCGCGTCCGTGCCTTCCACATTCTTATGTGTTTTGCAGTAGTTGACGAGCCGCGCCTCTTCGTCTTTGGTGAGTGCTTCGCCCTTCTTGGTCTGGTAGGCGGGCAGTACGACCTTTTTCATGGGAGAGGGGATATCGTAATCCTCTGCCGCCATGTCGAAGATGCAGTTCAGCATGAGTGCGAGTTTCTCCGCCTTGCGGTGTTTGTTTTCGCCCACGATGCCGAAGAGGTAGTTTTGCAGTTCATTTCTCGTGATGTCGGCAAGCGGTTTATTCCCGAACACGGGCTCCAAATCCACGCGGAAGGAGCGTTCGTATTCCCGATAGGTGGACGGCTTTGTCGTCTGTTCTTTGATTTTCAGCCAGTCGCGCGCATAGTCTCCGAAAAGCGCCGTCTTGGCCGTCACAACGGGTGCAGTCGGCTCCTCGGTCGGTTGAACGGGCGGACGTTCGTAAAAGGCTGTCAGCCTTTGCAGAAAGCGCGAACGCATCGTCTCGAAATCTCGCCCCGATGCCTCAATGTACATTCCTTTGCGACGCACCCGCGCCTCGAAATAGCCGTTGGAAGTGATCCTGTAATTTACGATGTAATTGTTTGCAATAAAAATTTTTCTGATATGTTCAGGCATGGCTTTGATCTCCTGTTTGGTAAATTGAAAGCCGTTTTTGCCTTTTTCAGAAAGTTTCCCAATTTCCTTGTTCAGGGCAATGGTGTCCATCGTCTTTTTGATGGAAGACAGTTGCCCGTAGAGTGCCGTGAACGGATTGTTCGCAGCAACAACTGTTTGTTTTGTAATTTGTTTCAATGTTCGATGCTGTTGCGTGAGCTACAATGTTCTCTCGCTCATCGGATACTATGTTCTCTCTCCTCGCAGTTTTCCTCCTTGTTTAGTTTTAATATTTAGTTCGTTGTAATTGAGAAGTATTAATTTTTTAAATGGATTGTTGCAATTCCCCATGACTTAATATATAATAAAAGAAAATATTCAAGGGGAATAAAAATATGAGCTGGCTATTTGAAGCTTTATTCCAGGCTATTCTTGAACCTATTGTATATGCCTATTTCGATTTTATACAAATTCTTATACCGCATAAAAAGCTAAAACGGTGGCAAAAAAATTTATGTTTAATACTTTGTGGAAGTATGTTTTTGATTTCTGCTTTTCTAATTATTTGCGGCGTTTTTTGGAGTTTTGATAAAGAGCCGTTCAAAACGTATGGTACAGCCATGTGGATTATAGGAGCATCGGTCATTTTTATTAACATTGTATTGGCAGCTGTTGCTCATATCTTACAGAGTGAACAACACACAAATTCCAATGAAAGTATTGATAATTCGTCGACAAAAATGACGGACAATCAAGATGATGTGAATGATTGGCATGATGAATTAGATATTCAAGCAAATGATAATAATGAGCCTACTCCAATCGTATATTTTATCGATGATGAGAGATAGCGTAAATTAAAAGTTAATACGATTATAACGGCCCAGACAAAAAAGTCAAGGCCCTGACGAACAATTTTGAAATTTGTTCAAGATCAAAACGGTAAATCGTCATACGGCGGCGGTTCGTCGTATAAATCGCCGCCCATTCGCTGAAAACGTCTTGCCTGTTCGGTATTTGTGTTTTTCAGATACGACTTACTTTCTCCTCGCTCCGCCCCATAGCAGGAAGAGAGCTTCTGAAAGAAATCTTCCTGCAAGTCCGAAAAGGACGTCAGCTCGCCGCGCTTTTTCCAGAATTCCGTGCTCGAAAGTCGCGGGACGTCAATGTCTGTGTGCAAAGTATAAAGCGGCTCGTCCAGCTCGTCACGTTGTTGCAGTTTATTGCTACGCTCGCTCTTGTCCTTACCGATAACTTTGCTTGTCCAAGTCTCCGTGATCGGCAGATAGTACACGAACAGGTTGCGGCGGTTTGGCTCTTTTACGATGACCGCACAGATGATGTTCTCATCCGTCTTTAAAAAACCGATCGTCTGCACCGCATAACGGTAACATTCTGTAAAGTAGCGGAAAATGTCCTGTTCGGACACAAAGCCGCTCCAAAACTCGCTGTTGCCGCCAAATTGCAGACATTCCAGCACGGTGTTCTTTCCGCGTGGATAAAATTGCGCGTTGGTACTTTTCATCACGTTTTGCCACGCCTGTTCGGCTGTGGCGTCCATGCGTTTGAGATAAGTTACCTGAAACCGCTGTTCGCAGTCTGAAAGGTATCCCTCCACGGCACAAAAATCCTTTTCTCTGTGTTTGATGACCGAAATAGTGGCGTGTTTGTCTCGCAGCTTGTCCTGTTCGTCCTCGTCGGGGTAGACATACCATGTCGGTTTTTTCGTGTAAAACTTGATCGCTGTTTCCCTCCTTATAAGTATTTGGCAAAATGCCGAGGCGCGCGACCATTCGACCGCGCGCCCCTTCGACTTTTCTCTATTTTAATTCGGGCAGACATGCCCCTGCATATATCAAGCGGATGGAAGGCAAAAAATATTCCATTTTGCCGAAAATTTCACAAAATTTTTTCTTGAGTAAAGCATACAAAGTTTTTGTACGCCCGACTGCGGATGTTTCCGCAGTCGGGCATTTTTCTTATACAACTTCCTGTACGGTCAGTTTGAATATTTGCCCGTTTGCCAAACACATCGAAAGGGCATTTTCAGCCTCTGACAGATGGCAGACAAAAAAGTCCGATAAAAGCGGTTTGATTTCTTCTAAAAGGTTTTTTGCATCCGTTCTAAAATTATTCTCTGCATTTTTGAATTGTTCTTGCTCCATAGTAGTATATGTACTCCTTTTGTTTTTCCACTTCGCCGCGCGCTTTGCTCTGTGTAACTATATTATACCGTTCCAACTCCCCTAAATCAACAAAATCAGGGGAGTTTGACCGATAATATATTGTAGAAACAACACTTCTTTTGGAGAATTATGTCGAATTTATCTGAGAACCTCAAAGACCTTATGGAAGAGGCAGAAATAAAGGCTCCTGCGCTGGCGCAGGCAACCGGAATCGATTCATCAACGATTTTAACGCTTTTGCGTGGTGATGGCCTTCCGTACGTTGATACACTTGTAAAGCTTGCGGATTATTTCAAATGCTCGACCGATTATTTGCTCGGATTGACAGATCAGCTGTCCGAGGAGGAGTTTAAGCAAAGGCCGCCGTTCCCCGAACAACTGACATTTTTATTGAATCATTTTAAGATTACAAAATACAGATTGGAAAAGCAGACTGGACTTTCCGAAAAAACGGTCAACCGTTGGCACAATGGCAAAACGCAGCCGACAGTAGATAGCCTGATAAGGCTTGCAAAATATTTTGATTGTTCCGTGGACTTTATTCTCGGAAGAGTATAACAAACAGGGGCGCGCGGCATATTGCCGCGCGCCTTACTTATTTTTTATCAAACTCCGGATTGCGGAATTTTGGTTCGGGGCCGTCTCCGAAAATTTCTTTGATCTGCTCTTGAATGGAACGGGGATCGTTTTCATCGAAAACTACTACGTTTTTATATTTGCGTCGAAAATCGGTATACCGCTTTTCCAATTGTTCATACATTTTGGGGAGAAATCTTCCTTCGATATACTCCTCTACAGTAAGTCCCAAACGCCGCGCCGTCTTTTCGGCTTCCCGCTGTATTTTCTTTTCATCGGGATGCGAAGGCGGTGTTTTCAATTCCTTTTGCCGTGCGTTTATCTTCTCGCAGAGTGCAAGATACAGCCATTGCATTTCGTCGATATACTCCGCAAACTGCAAGCGAAAAGTCAGTTGCTGCCATTCAGCAAGGGCAGTCAATCGTCTGTCCAATTCATCATCCTCGCAGTGATCAAAGGAGCGCAGGATGAGATATTGCAGACAGAATTTGCTGTACTCACGGTAGCTGTAAAACCATTCGAGAAACGCCTCTTGCAGATCAGGTCCGCAGATACAGCGGAACATATCAAAGAGGATATCCTCATCACCGTCCGTGCGGTATTGATCGAGGAACTTTTCCCATTGCTGTTCGGCATACGCTTCGCGCTTGCTTTGATCTTCCCGTTTTAAGTCGGAAAGTTCAATAACTTTCTTTATTTTCTGCAAATGCTTGGAGACATAGCTCTGCGTATTGCCCAAAAATTTTGCGATCGTTTCCTGGTTCTTTCTCTCCAAATAATACATGCGGAAGATGGTTTTTTCAACGCCTTCAAACTGAGAGAGTAATTTTTTCAGATCGGTACTTTCCTCGTATGAGCGCAGTTTTTCATCCATTTTCCTGTCGGGCAGATCTTCCGGTTTTTGGGGCTTAAAGACATGCCGATGGGGCGACGGCTTCAGATATCTGACATTGTGATCCTTTTCCCTTCGTTCCAGATTATAAAACTTTCTGTCCATTTTCACCATCTTGGTAAAAAGTTTTGTGGAGAGTTCTGCCGATGTCAAATGCCCTTCGCTGTCGTAATAGTAATAGATGTAGGTACCGCGCTTACTCCCCGGTTGCTTTTGCGCATTCAGTTTATATGCTCTGTTTTCTGCCATAGCCGTTCTCCTTGTACGCTTTTATTGTAACATAGAAAACATGACAGATATAGTCATATTTACAAAACTTTTTTGAAAAAAATGCGGGAATGAATAGGACGATGCCTAATAAGAAGCAAATACCGAGAGTTGGGACGAAATTGCCACAAAAACCGATGCCTAAGCAGGATAAGAGCGGTGGGATAAATCCACCGCCGAGGGCGCTCGCTTGCGGACTTGAAGATGATGCGGCGGGGCGGCATTCGCCGCCCCGCCGCATTCCGTATCCTGCCTTACGCTCGCTTGCAACACGCGGGAAACCCGCGTTGTTCCTTGGTATGGTTACAAATTGCTTAACACATAACATTTTACCTATTGATAAAAATGAAAAAATATTTGTAGGTTTTATTATTAAACCGTTTAGTTGGTTTAATTTATTGCATGTTCTTTTAATTTTTAAACTAAAATATTGTCAAACAACGTGTTTTGTGGTATCATATAAAAAAGAAAATTTTGAGGTTATATATGGCGGCAAGCTACAAAAAACTCTTCAAATTGCTTATCGATAGGGAGATGAAAAGTAAAGAACTAGCAGAACTTGCCCATGTAAGTCCTGCTACTCTTGCTAAAATGAAAAAGGATGGCGTATCAGTCAATTCAGATGTCCTGATTCGTATATGTACTGCGCTTGGGTGTACATTGAATGATATTGTGGAGATAGTAGAAGATTAAATATGAATAGCGATGAAAGAAAAATTTTTTGGGATAAACTTATTTCTCTCAAGGGTGAAGATTTAGATGGTGAAGCAAAAGAACTTTTGAAAACGTTAAAATATCCGCCATTTATATATCGTTACAGAGCTGTGAATGTGAATACTATTGATTGTTTGCAAACGAATAAATTATATTTCTCGAGTTCTGCTTATTACGATGATCCGTTTGATACATATTTAACTATAGATTATAAGAAAATCTACGAGCAACTTAAGCAAACTGAAAAGTGGAAAGAAAGTGCAGTAACGGAATTCATTCAAATATGTAAAGATAAAGGCATAGATGATAAAAAGATTGGGCAAATGGCAGGGATAGCACGCGGATTGTCTACGGATGATGCTATAAATGTATTAATTCCTTTTTTTAAAAAAATTATCCAGCCACAAATACGTAACGCTTCTATGTCAATATGTTTTGCGGAGTGCGGTATAAACGAGACAATGTGGCTTAAATATGCGGATCAATACCATGGATTTTGTTTAATGTATAGCTTGGTAGCAGAAAGAAAATTTATGATTAACAAGCAAGAAAGATGTCCGCGTTGTCAGATTTTTAATGTGGGAACGCCACTTTATCCGATGTATTACTCCGATACGAGATATGATGCTACTAAATATGGTTATAATTTGGCTCATAATTTCTTTTTGAGGCAATGCTATCCATCTATGTCTGAAGAAGAAATATCGAAACGATTGGATGCCTGTATTTGGGAAAGAGAACGTGTGACTTTGATAAAATCGAAATGTCATGAATACGATCAAGAATGGAGAATTATTTTGCCTATTAGCTGTAGTCATGCGTTACTATATTGGGTTCCGTATGGAATTATTTTGGGGTTAAGAACTTCAAAAAGTGATACAGATATTATTATTCGAGCTGCAAAAAGTGCCGGAGTAAAGCATTTTTTCAAATCTTATATAGATGATAATGGACAACTTGATGCAGAAGAAATAACCGGGGAGATAGAAAATGCCTAATCTTTCACAAATAAGAAGACAGAGAATGCTTGCTTTCTTGCAAAAAATAAAAGAAGAGCATAAAGATGAAGACGAAACGCTAATCGCGCTTGGAGAAATAGAAAATGAACTTAATTCAAAAAAATATGGCTTAGTGTGGGAAAAACACGAAGAAGCGGTTGATATTCAAATGAAAACGCATATTCCCGTCTTTACAGAGGTGAAAGAACGGGAGATTTCTGCTGCGCCCGGCCAGCCTTATAATTTTCTTTTGGAGGGGGATAACCTGCACAGTCTCTATCTTTTGGAAAAGACTCACAAGGGTAGAATAGATGTTATCTATATAGATCCGCCATATAATACGGGGAATAAGGATTTTATATATGACGATAAATGTATTGATGAAGAAGATACTTTCAGGCATTCAAAATGGCTTTCCTTTATGGAAGAGCGATTGCGTATAGCTCAAAAGCTCCTCTCCGATAGAGGTGTAATTTTTATTCAAATAAGTGATATAGAGTTGGCTAATTTAAAGTGCTTATGTGATGGAATATTTGATGAAGGCAATTTTCTTAATGTTATCAGTGTAAATATGAAGAATATTGCAGGGGCGTCAGGTGGCGGAGAGGACAAGAGATTTAAGAAGAATTGTGAATACATATTGATATATGCGAAATGCTATGATTCACTACCGCTTTTCAAGGGTGCTTATAAATTGACGAGGATGAGCGAGTTAGTAAAACAATACAAGGAAGAAAATAGAAGCTGGAAGTACATTTCAGTTTTAGTTGATAAAGGACAGAAGGAGTATATTTGTTCTACTGTTGATGGGAATGGGAATGAGATTAAGATTTTTAAGCGTTATGGACTGAAAACTTTGTCTATTGCACAATATGCTAAGCATCTGGGGATAACAGAGGATGAGGTTTATGATTATCATGCTGATTTAATTTACAGGACTACGATGCCTCAAAGCTCGATTCGTCCTCGTGTTATGGAGAAAATGAAAGAAATTAATAGGGAAGAAAACATTATTTCAATAGAGTATGTTCCTAAAACAGGCAGAAACAAAGGGAAAGTATATGAGCAATTTTATTCGGGCTCTAAATACAATTTATTTGCTTGGTTATCGGACGTTACAGAATTTATTGATGGAATTGCTTATAAAAAGGACTTGCAGGGTACATATTGGGACTTCGTTGGGGGGACAAAAAATCTAACAAAAGAAGGTAATGTCGAATTCCCTAATGGGAAAAAGCCTGTAGCTCTAATTAAGAGTATTGTAAATTTGTTTCCTGACAAAGATATTTGCGTCTTAGATTACTTTGCTGGGAGTGGAACAACAGGGCAAGCTGTTATTGAGTTGAACCAGGAAGATGGTGGGAATAGAAGATTTATTCTCTGTACCAATAATGAAAATAATATTTGTACAGATAAAACGTATCCAAGGCTATGCAATGTAATCAATGGTTATGGCAAGTATGCAGCAGAACCGGCAAATCTTAAATATTATCGCACAGATTTTGTCGCTCGTGATGAGGAGTTTCTTGCAGACGCATTGTTAGGGCACATCAAGGAAATGATACAGCTTGAGCATGGCGTCGATATTGACGATAAGCAGTATATAATGATATTGTCGGACGAGGAAGCGGATGAGCTACAAAAGCATTGGGATGAATACGGTGATGTAAAAGCTCTTTATATATCAAGGAAAGTGCTGCTTACGACCGAACAAGATAAGCTGTTTGAAAATATTGAAATACATATTATACCAGATGATTACTTCGAATTTGAACTGAAAGAGGAGGGGCAGGCATGGTAGGCGGTCTTAATATCAATCTATTTGATTTTCAGGAAAAAGCCGTAATTAAGTTGGCTGACCTTGTCAGTGATGAAAGCAGTAAGCAAACCATAGTGATGAGGGCTCCTACAGGATCGGGTAAGACAATTATCTTAATAGATTTTGTTTCGGAATACATAAATAAAATAGATAATAATACGGCGTTTATATGGCTGTGCCCTGGTAAAGGAGATTTGGAGGAGCAAAGCCGCAAGAAAATGGAGAAATTTGCGACGCATCTTGTGACGCAAAATCTTTTTGATGCCTTACAGTCCGGCTTTGCTGCGGGCAGCACAACGTTTGTAAATTGGGAGTTGGTTACTAAAAAGGGTAACACTGCGTTGCGTGACGGGGAGCGAAAGAATTTATATGATAGGATAGCTGAAGCGCATCGCAACAACCTGACGTTTGTAGTCATAATTGATGAGGAGCATTCAAACAAGACGACAAACGCCAAAGTAATTATAGATGCTTTTTCGGCAAAAAATATTATTCGCGTAAGTGCAACGGCAGAGAGGAATAACCGCTTTGAATACTATGAGATAGACGAGCTGGATGTGATTAATGCAGGACTAATCACAAAGGCTATATACGTCAACGAAGGTATTACAAACGGCATGGAGGTAGGGGATGATTATGATTGCCTTTTAGAGCTTGCGGATAATAAGCGTAAGGCTATTGCCGCTCGTTATAAATCGATTGGCAAAAACATTCGTCCGCTAGTGCTGATTCAATTTCCGAACGGACAACCTGAAACGATTGCTGCTGTTGAAAATAAGCTTGAATCTATGGGATACACCTATGATAATGGCATGGTGTCAAAATGGATGAGCGAAGATAAAAGGGATTTGCCTGAAAATCTTACGGAAAATGATGGTATCCCTGTGTTTCTTCTCATGAAACAGGCGATAAGTACGGGCTGGGATTGTCCACGTGCTAAAATACTTGTTAAATTAAGGGAGGGGATGAGCGAAAGTTTTGAAATTCAGACTATAGGCAGAATACGCCGTATGCCGGAGGCAAAGCATTATGACGATGATTTGCTTGATTTTTGCTATGTGTATACTTTTGATGAAAAGTATAAAGCAGGTTTATTGTCTGATATCGATAAGGCGTATGAGACTCGTCGTCTGTTTTTAAAACAAAAGTGTAAAACATTTACGCTTGAAAAGCAGATGCGTGATCTTGATTTTGGCGGTCTCGGTGAACGTGAAGTTATGAATAAACTTCGCACCTCTTTAATAGAGAAATACCATCTGGGGCACGATAAGAAACAAAATCAGATGTTGCTTACTGATGCAGGATATGTCTTTGGAACAGAGATAAATGGACGCTATCTAAACGGTGTATTTGTACAGACTATGTCGATAGGAGATACAGAGCGTTTTGGTGAAATTCGTCACTCCGTAAATACGCATAAGCACGGCATTATGCTCTTACACAGCATCGATATGATTAAATCTGCTGTTGGTATGCAGACGCGTGTCGTTAAAGTTATTCTTGAACGCTTATTCCGCAAAAGCATTAATACAAGTAAAAATTTGGTTGTGCTTGATACGCGAGAGTTTTATGCTTTTGTTATAAACAATGCACGTAAGCTTCGGCAGGATTTTAAAGAGGTTACGGCAAAAATGTCTGAGCAGTTGGAGTTTTCGCTCAAACCTAAAACAGTCGCATTTAAAATACCTGAACAGGATTTTTACAGGTATGATCCGAATGTAAAGAATGAGATTGAATATTTAAGCAATGCCTACGAAGATTATACTTCAGGTTTTGCAACGAGTTTGGTGAGGAGTACTGCAGAATTGATGTTTGAGCAGTATTGCGAAAATCGTTCAGATATAGATTGGGTATATAAGAATGGCGATTCCGGATTGCAATATTTCTCGATAGTGTATGTTGATGGGTTCCGCCACCAATGGTTGTTCTATGCCGATTATATCGTTAAAATGAATGATGGTACGGTATGGGTTATTGAAACAAAAGGTGGTGAAAGAGGCGGTATAGATAAAAATATTGATATACAGATAGCCAACAAATTCAATGCATTCAAAGGATATGCTGAAAAGCATAATCTTCATTGGGGTTTTGTGAGAGATAAAGATAATCGGTTGTATATCAACAATACGGTATTCTCGGAAGATATGGCTGATGACCATTGGCAACCATTGGAAGAAGTATTTAGGTAACTAATAGAAATGGTATAAAGATGAAGACACATAAAAAACACAAGGCTCAATTACAAGAGAATAGGCTGTTTATTCCGCTCAATATACTTTTCGGCTTAATATTTGTTGTAACAATTATTCTTTCGATTGTTGACAAATATGTTTGGCAAATAGATTGGGGAGAAGCTAATACAATAGATGTTCTGTGTGAGATTATTGCATCGGCAACTTTCTTTGTCGGTTCGATAATAGGTATTGCAATCCCATTGCAAAAAGAGAAACTTTATGGAATATCTTCTCAAGATTTTAGTAAATTGAGGGGAAAATACAGATATTCCGTTGCTCTAATAATTGTATTTTCTATTGTTTTGGCGGCATTAAATGGTATTTTTCTTGCTCTTGGGTTAATATTTGCTTGTTTGGGAGTATCGGCAATATCTATAGTATTCTGTATATATGTATCCGCTGTGGAAGTCCCATTGATGATGGGGCAAGAGAAAAGTTTAATCAAAACAGTTAAAAGATATGTTCATTGGCAGTTAAATGAAACAGAGCGATTGCCTACTGAAGGGAAAGAGGTGCTAAAATATCTATGTTGTGAAAAAACTTTAAAAGCTACATATGAAATCCTAAAAAATGATGATCATGAATTTAATAAGAAGCTGATACTCTCCCTATTAGAAGTTCAAGAGCAACAGGCGTTTGACCTTGCAAAAATTGAATGTAAAGAAGAACAGCGTAAAATTGCCTCTGCCTTACGTTCTAATATCCGGGATATTTTGAATTTTAATTTTGACTTGACAGTAATTTTCGGAGATAATGCAAAGAATTATTCTTATCGGATTACGAGGGTTCTGTTTAGATTAGATGAGCTTTCTGATTTCTCAAAGATAACAAGAGAATTACTTGTAAATACAACGCTTAATTATGATTACGTAGATACGCAGAATAAGAAGGACTTTATTATGTCAGTGGTATTGCCAATGCTTCTTATATCTGTTACATCTGGAGATTTCAGTTTTGCGAAAGCAATGCGACGCTTGTTGTCAGAAAATGAAATTATATTGGATGAAGAGAATTCTTTATCACTTATAATGTCATTGATGAGTCTGCATTTTTACTATCTTTGTAACGGCGCACATGATGTTTCTCAAGAATTAAAAAGTAAAATAATTGAATTTATTAATTTTGAAGGAGTAGAGGACAATACAAAGATTGTTCCTTGGAAGAAGCTGTTTTTGCAACATACTGAGGAATATAAGGTTAAACTGGAAGAACTATTGCGTTATTTCAAACTAAGTGAGCATAATTGGGATGTTATGCTAAGGAATACAGGGGCTCACTTTGTTATTCTGTCAACAGAATATGTGTTACAGTGGTATTTGACTTGTTTATTGCATTCCTATTCTGTTTGGGATTTTGATTTTAATAGTATTTTAGTTAATGACGAAGTAAAATATTTCGTAAAAACATTGGGCGATAAAATATTTGAAAACAATCAAAAACCTCAATTAACAGAGCAAATGAAAAATATGGCTCAATTTTATGGATTGCGAGAGGATGCGTTTAACCATTTTATCGTTTGTGAAGAGCAAAAGCATAAACTTTTCGATGTCGTAAATGGTCTGCATATTGATGACTTGAAGAGTAGGCAAAGGCAGGCACATGAAATTGATATCGGTGAACTTGTTAAAAAGTATAATGAAGAAATAAATCAAAATCTTGCCAATGAATGGGGCTATGACTCCAGATTGGAAGTCGCAAGTGAATCTCGATTTATGAATATGCTGCTTGAAAAATATAGTGAAGCTGTAAATTACAATGAAGTCGTTATAAAAAGTATATTAAATGCAACTTTTTATGAACTTGCAAAACATATTCCTAAGACAGTTATTGTGCGGAATAAAGATTTTGATTTAGAAATAAAAGCACTACTAAATAGGCACATTATAGCTACAACGCAAAATGTACAGTTTTCTGTTGGGTATTATATAAAGGATGGAGATATAAGGAAAAACTTTAGTGAGGTCGTCGATGGCGTTGAAAAAGTAAAGAGTAAGATTCTAATAGGTGACTACATTTTTACCGATAACCTATTATCATTTAAGTGTGAGTTTGTAAATGTACAATGGCGAGAGCTTACTCCCGAAGAGGTTAGTCTAAAAGCTGATACTTATAAGAGGGCTGATGGGCAGTATATTTATGAAGGAGCGCTCATAGCAAGGGAATGGTTGGAAACGTTTATCAAGGATCAGTATTTTATTTTATCCCTAGAGATGAGATATGCTATTAATGTTTTGCCTGATTCCATTTATAAAATCGAATTGTTTCCTGCGGATGACAGTAATGATACATAAGATTGAGTTGCTATAATGATTGGGAGGCTTGCCTGAATTTTTAGTTTGATTTATGTTGTAACATAAATTATAATGTTGATAAATAAAGGATATAAAAAGATGTTACAAGAAAGTAATCGTATAGAGCTGAAAGAAAAATTGAACGATAAGCTCGAAAAGGAAATTTGTGCCTTTCTGAATAACCGCGAAGGTGGGACTCTGTATATCGGTGTCGCAGATGACGGCACAGTTGTCGGTGTTGAGGATGCGGACTTGCTCCAAAAGAAGGTTGCAGAGAGGATAAGGGACAATATTCTGCCATCCGCACTCGGCTTGTACGACGTCACATCGCAAGAAAACGACGGCAAAACGATAATAAAAGTCGTAGTTTCCAGTGGCGTGGAAAAGCCATATTATATCAAAGATAAGGGCATGTCATCGGCTGGCTGTTTCATTCGCGTGGGCACAACTGTTCAACCTATGAGTACGGCTATGATAGATGAACTCTATTCAAAGCGCCTGCGCAATCAGACGCTACGGAATATTACATCGCCAAGACAAGACCTCACCTTTTCACAGCTCAAAATATATTATGAGGAGCGCGGACTTGCGCTTAACGATAAATTTGCAAGCACTCTGGAATTGCTTACACCTGAGGGTAAGTATAATTATGTCGGCTACCTGCTTGCCGATGAAAACGGCGTATCTATAAAGGTTGCAAAGTATGCTGGCAATGATAAGGTTGACCTCATTGAAAATGAAGAGTACGGCTATTGCTCGCTCATCAAGGCGGCGCACCGTGTTTTGGACAAGTTTGAGATCGAGAACGTCACCCGCACGAAGATTACGGGCAAGGAGCGCATAGACCGCACTTTGGTCGGACGTGTCCCCTTGCGTGAGGCGATCATTAACGCGATCGTGCATAATGATTACACGCGCGAGATTCCGCCCGTATTTGAGATCTTTTCGGATAGGATAGAGATCACCTCGGATGGCGGCCTCATCTACGGGCAGAGCGAGGAGGACTTTTTCAGCTTTGCGAGTATGCCGCGCAACCGCGAGCTCATGCGCGTATTCAAGGATGTGGGGTTGGTAGAGCAGCTCGGCTCCGGTATGAGCAGGATTTTGAAGGAGTACAATAAAAGTATTTTCAGCATTTCTCCGCGCAGCATTAAGGTGGTATTTCCGTATTCCGAAGAGCTGGAAGTTGAGGGTAAAGTTGAGGGTAAAGTTGAGGGTAAAGTTGCGAGCGGGCTCAATCCGACGCAGTTAAAAATCATAAATGCCATGAAAAATGACCCTATGATCACGGCGGCAAAGTTGGCGAAACAATTTGGCATGAGTGAGTATGGCATACGAAAAAATATCGCCAAACTCAAAGAGGCGGGCGTGATCGAACGGCTCGGTTCCGATAAGAATGGCAGTTGGAAAGTCAATGAATAGAGCCCAGCCCTCCGCGAGATATTCAGCGGAGGGCTGGTTCAATATGCATTTTGGGGAAACAAAATTGGGGAAATTTGGGGAAACGATTTCTGAAAAAGTGCTCGAAACGGCAGTTTTTAGGCAAAAAGTGGGCAAAAACGACGATTTTTTGAGAAGTCAATTTGCCTCTGACTCCGTCATTCGTTGGTTCGAATCCAGCTACCCCAGCCAAAACGAGAGCTGCTATCAAAAAATGATAACAGCTCTCATATTTTTCTTGGAATTGTTATAACAAAATGTGAATAATGTTCGAAAAATCGGGCAAAAAAGGGGCATTTGGGACCTGTTTGGGACTAAATCGCCCCTTTTTCCATGCTTTTTACAGCTCGTAATCGAACTTCTGCGCCTCGGAAAGGGCGTATTTTTCCGAATAATCGGTGTAGCCGCGGTCGATGACGGAAGTTTTCACATCTTTGTCGAAGGAATGCCCGTCCCAGAGCATGACGAGTTCGTGGTTGATGCCGCATTCCTTGCAGCGCGTGATGAAGGTATAGCGCAGCTCGTGGGTGTGATGGTTGGGGAACAGCCGCTTGATGGTCGTGCCGATGGTGTTGAGGTTGGTCTGTTTCGCTTTTTCAAAGTCGATATGCGGCATGACCTTGCGCAGCATGGGCGTGATGGGGATCCTGCGCGCGACGACGTCGTTGCCCATCTTTTCCTTGCTCGTGTCGCATTCCAGCCAGTTGTCGTCAAGGATGCGCAGCGTTTGCAGTTCGCTCCTGCGCATTCCCGTGTAGAGCAGGACGAGCAGAGCGCTGGATGCCGTCAATTCTGGATGAGCGATGCAGTAATCGACGAGTTGCTTTTCTTCCGCATAGGTGAAGGCGTTGCCTTTTTTACTTTGATAGCGGGGAAGGACGACCTTCTTCATCGGGGAATCGAACTTATAGTCGTCGGCGGCAAGGTCGAAGATGCAGCGCAAAAGGAGTTGCAGCTTCTGCGCGGTGCGTTGTTTGCCTTCCTCCACATAGCGGAAGAGAAAGCTTTGCACGAATTCCCTGTCGATGTCCGCAAGCGCCTTGTCGGCGAAAGCGGGTGCGATATCGTGTTCGAACAGCCGCTTATATTCGCGGAAAGTGGCGGGCTTGGTCGTCTTTTCTTTTAGCGCGAGCCAGTCTTCGGCGAACCGGTTGAACAGCACGTTGTATTGCGTCTTGGGCTTTGCGCTGCCTGTTGCGGCATAGTTGTTGAGCGCTTCAATGAATTTGCGTTTGAGGACGGTCAGGTCTTTGGATGAGACTTCGATGTGGATCCCGTCGCGGTGATAGCGTGCTTCGTACACGCCGTTGGGTTTCTGGCGGTATGTAATGATCTTGTCTCCGTGGGCGAAAAGGTTGCGGTATCTGCTCGGCATTTGTTCGATCTCCTTTTTTGTCAGTCTGAATGAGAGTTTTTTCTTTTCTTTGGGGTGGGTCGGAGCCGACGGCTCTTGCTTGAATACGTCGGGAAGGAGTTCCTGCAATTTAGAGTACGCCAAGGACTCAACGAGCATATTCAGCGTTCTCGTTGTCGTCTCATCGGTCTTGCCCGCGTTGGCAGACAAAAACTCGGCTATGAGGTTGGTGCGGTCCTCGTATGTCATTGCGTTCCTTCCGGCAGATTCCCTGCGCTGTATTTTTTCGCAAGAGCGGCAGATGAATGGCGCAGCCCTTTGTGCGTTTCCATGATAGCGCAGGGAAGCGGGAAAAAGATAGCGCATTTTGTTACCTGAAACAGCAACGGATGTTGACTGAACCGAAACTGCTGACACGTTTCGGGGACAAAAAGTTACCTTTCGGGGATAAAAACGTACCTTTCAACTTAGTACACCTCTTTGTTTATTCTGCCTTTCGGCACACCCCGAAGAGCGGATTTGCTCGCGTCCGTCAAGGATAAGGCGAGTCTGTTGATTTTATGTCTTGCTTCTTACGCGCGGAAAATATTGCATCCGTAAAAAAGAGTCATCCCTTCGAAATCCTGTTGCGGAAACCGAGGGGATGGCTTTATGTTTTCAGCGATATTTTCCCGTCCTTGACGGCGCAGGCAAAAATCCGCCACACCTTTCAGCCGAAAGGCAGAATATAAATATTTTGCACGAGAAGTCGCATTGATTGCACAATTTACTATTTACAAAGAGACGCAGATGTGATATAATAACTCTGTATAATTTTCAGTTCGGGACAGGAGTTTATGCCGGTAGAAAAGGGACAACGGTTGAAACTGTTAAAGATATGGGAGATCCTTCGTCAGGAGACGGATGAGGCGCATCCCATGAGTTCGGTCGCCTTGCTGCAAAGGTTGGAAGAGATCGATATCAAGTGTGACCGCCGTACCTTGTATGCCGATATCCAAGCCCTCAACGAAAGCGGTTATAAGATCCATTGCAATCGCCGAAAGACGAATGAATACTTTGTGGAGCGCCGCGAGTTCAGTATGGCGGAGATCCAGATTTTGATGGACGCCGTACAAGCCGCTTCTTTCATTACTAAAGAAAAGACAAAACATCTCGTCGATAAAATCGCGGAACTTGCGGGTAGCCGTAAGGCGGAAGCGATCAAGCGGAATGTTGTGGCGTTCAATACCGTCAAAAGTCCGAATGAGGATATTTTTAGTACCGTTGCTATCATTACACAGGCGTTGGAATGCGGCAAAAAAATCGAGTATCAGTATTTTGATTATGATTTGGATAAGCATCGTGTGTTTCGGAAGGACGACAAGATTTATAAGGTCAATCCCGTCGCTACGATCTTTTCCGATGACAAGTATTATTTGCTCTGCTATGACGACAAACACGGGAATCTTGCGCACTATCGCATCGACCGTATGGCGAACGTGAAGGTTTCCTCGGAAGACATTACGCCCTCGGAATTATCGGAGGTCTATGCCATTCAGAAGCATAAGCGGCAGCTTTTCGGGATGTTCAAGGGCGAAGAGTGCGACGTCACTTTTGAAGCTGATAATACTCTTATCGACACGGTGCTTGATAAGTTTGGGTTTGACACGCATCTGAGCGCCGTCGGGGAGCATACGTTCCGTTTTACCGCGACCGTGCAGATCAGTCCCGTCTTTTTCGGCTGGTGTTGCTCGTTCGGCGATAAGTTGAAGGTGGTGGGACCGGAATCTGCGGTTACTATGCTGAAAGAATATACTGCGTTCATTTTTAAGACCTATGTAAAATAGGTTTTTATGGGATAAAAATTTTCGTTTTTATTTTCATTTGAAATGGTATCGGATAGGGGAGCGAGTGTCATGGCGACGATTGATGAAACAATAAAGAATTATATTGAAATGCTCTCCTGTGAAGTTGATAGCAGTGACGAAAAAGGCGATTCGCAACAGGAGACGCAATCCCTATTGGATTTTCATTTGTGGTGCTTATTGCAAAATAAGGGATTAATAGAAATTGTAAAGGAATACCTGGCTTTATCGGATGAGGGAAAATTAGATTTTGCTTATGAAAAGGTTTTTACTTGTGGAGTACGTTTAATAGATTTTCAGTACGTGATTTACAGGTTGTTTGGTGAAGGCGAGTCGGACTTTAATGAGTTTCTTTTATTGCAGACAGATTTTTCGCTGGTTCGCCCTATTGTGAAAGAGGATAAAAAAGAAGAATCTTCTATAAGCAGTCCTCGCATAGAACAAAAACCGCATGAAGCATATTTTAGCTTGGTATTGAGATCATGCCAAGAGGTCGGTGGTGAGGAAAAATCTTTTATAGAGTTACGGTCGAATTTGTTTTTTGTAAAAGCTTTCCTACAAGAAATTCTCGAAGGAACAAAATCGATAAATTATGTTGAAGAAGAGGGGCGGTTCCGTATCATAGGTGTCAACGGTGATTTTGGCGATAGTGAGATTTTTAAATCAGAAGCTGCAAGACTGAATTTTGCTGAGAGTAAAGAGGAGAACAGTATTGTAATTGAAGGTGTAGAGGAGATAATAGGATCCGTTTATTATGGTATAAGATTGTTTTTGCCATTTGTCATGGTGGAGGTCAAGAAACACAATTTATTTTTTAAATTGAAGTGTAGGATATCAGAATTAAAAAACAGGTTTCTTGGGATTAAATTACAGCGTCTGCCTCTTTCGGAAGAAGTATCTAAAATTTTAGACGATCACGGATGCCAATATATTCAAGATTTGTTGGCGCTACCAATGGACAAAACCAATCTTAATGCTCTGGAAGAAATTTTGAAATGCATTGAGGAAATGGATCAAAGCACTCCGGGAGAGTTGCTCCATGTATTGATGAGGAGATTAAAGCCGTCGCATGAGTTAGTTATTCGAATGAGATTTTGTGGGGGAAATATTAGCACATTAGAGGATGTCGGGTCATATTTTGGGGTAACAAGGGAACGTATACGACAAATTGAAGCAAAGAGTATACGATTTTTTAATGCACCGGAATGCAGAGTTGTTCGTAGTCGCATTGTAGCACAAATGCAGATGTTATGTAAATTTGAAAATTTTATTGCTCCCACAGATTTTCAGACGTTGGAGTTAAGCAAGGGGGAGTTGCTATTTCTTGAGAAATGTCTAGAAGATATCGCTTATAGCGATGATTTCAAGGTGTTCTTTTATAGTAATGCATCGGACGGTATATTGATGCGAGCGTTGGAGGACCTTCCTACATATTTTACTATAAATGATTTAGAGTTTTATGTGGAATATTTGCTGACCGAAACGGACAACAGGTTTTCGTCTGATGAAATTGAATATCTTTTAAAAGTAAAGTATAAACGTTATGGAGATTATTTCAGCACTGGAAAACTAAAACTCGGAATCGTTATACCATATCTGGTATCGCATTATTTCCCGAACGGTCTGGATATTTACGATGAAAAGAATATAGAACTTTTAAGAGAAAAGGCTATAGAGCATTTTGATGGTTTTGAACTTTCTGATAGTAATCGAGCCATTACTGCTCGGATACAAAGTTTTTGTACTCCTGTAGGACGTGGCTTATGGAAATATGATATTGACAAGCCTCTAATTGGTCATGCGTTGTTAGATCGCATAGTTCTTTATTTGAATGCTTATAATTCTCCGATTGTTCCCATAAGCGCAATTTATCAGGCATTTTCAGAAGAGATGGCTGAGCTTGATATTACCAATAAATATCATTTGCAGGGACAATTGAAGCGCGTATTGCCGCCTGAATTTAAGGTAAACCGTGATTATGTCTATCGCGAAAATGGAGAATCATTTTACCGTGTTGTGGAAGAATACATTAAGCAATCTCAAACGGTGGTCACGAAACGCGATCTGTTGAAACAGTTCCCGGGGATCACGGATATTGTGATCCAGCAGGTTGCGGCTGCAACGCGAGTCGTTAACATGAATGGCTATTTTGCACATTTAGATAATTTGGGTATATCGGATGAGGAAATCCGTGTAATGAAAGAGTGCATAGACAGCTGTATTGTTGATGATTCGATATATCATTCTAAGGCGATATATACGGCGATCAAGAGTAAAATGAGTGGTTTATTTGCTCGGATAGGTGTTAGTCATTATTTGCAATTTTTCTATTTAACGAGAGAGTTGTTGCCTACGGAATATAGCTACAATCGACCGTTTATGGCAAAACGAGGAGTAGAAATCGTTAGCGGAGAAATGCAAGTTCTTCAAAAAATACAAGGGAAGCAAGAAGTCAGCGTTTCAGAGGTGCGTGAATTCGCAAGAGAAGTAGGAACAATTATTGATAGGTATATAGAATTTGCGGATCGAAATAATGACGTGTTGCTGATTAAGGATAATGAAACATTTATAAATGCGGAATTCCTTGAATTAGATGAAGCTCTTTTTGCAAATTTGGATGATATTATGCTGCAATTTTTAGGTGAGGCAGAATATAAACCGCTGACACTTTTTTACGATTATTGGAAATTGCCCAAACTTAAAACCAAGTGGACTAGCTGGTTGCTCTATAGTATAATTAATCTATACTCGAAATCTTATAAAACAGCTGTTTCCTCTAACTATATCGCTGATGCCGTTCCGCTTGTTGTGAGAGAAGGGGTAGAAATCGATAAGAATGAATTAGAGCATATTAGACCGGAAATGTATAGTGAATATAGTGATGATGAAGACGAATTACTTGACGAGATAGATTTGGAAGATATTGTTTAAAGGAGAAGGTCATGACGTTTAAGGAATTTGCAATTGAAAAGAGTTATATTAACAGGGGAAGCAATAACTTTCTCGATTCCTTATTAAAGCCTGCGTTAAGAGAAGCTGCGTATTATCGTCGAAGCGTTGGGTTTTTCTCGTCTTCCGTGTTTTCCTTGTTGTTAAATTCCCTGCCTTCTTTTATTCGTAATAATGGTAAGATTCATTTGATAGTCAGTCCTGAATTGAGTAATGATGATATTAAGGCGATCCAGTTGGGCTATGAAAAGAAGTCTGATTTGCTCAAAAGACGGTTTTTAGAAGATTTTGATGCTGAAATACGTTTGTTTGATGATGTGGGGTTAGATACATTAGCGGAGCTGGTTGCTCGTGGCATTTTGGATGTTAAAGTTGCCTCAGTTAAAAATGATTTTGGAATATATCATGATAAGTTGGGAATTTTGACTGATAGGGTAGGTAATAATGTTGTGTTTTATGGGTCGCCGAATTCTTCGGCAAACGCTTATTTGAACAATTATGAAAAGATAAGAGTTGTCCGAGATTGGATACAGGGCGAGGGAGAGGCGGTTCGAGATGAAATAAGTGAGTTTGATTCTATGTGGGAGAATCGGAACCCTTATCTTGAAGTGTTTGATTTTATGGAGTCAGTTAAAGAATGTATTTTGGTGGTCAAAGAGGAACGAAGCAGGGGGAAGAAGGTTAAAGATCCGATCGAGCTATACGATTATCAAAAAGATGCTATTCAAGCATGGGTGGATAAAGGGTTCCGCGGATTTTATGTAATGGCAACCGGTACAGGTAAGACTTGGACTGCCATATATTCTGCAAAGCGGTTGCTTGAAGAGCACAAGTGCTTGATCGTTATTGCTGCGCCGTATAAACATTTGGTGCGTCAATGGGCAGAAGATGTAAATAAATTGTTTCCCGATGCGGAAACAGTATTGATTTCGTCAGAAAATCCGCAATGGTATACTATTTCTAAAAGACTTGTTTTGTCGCAACAATACCATCCTGAAAAACAAATTATTCTAATTACTACAATAAAGTCTTTCTATTCGGCAAAGTTCGAAAAGGTAATTAATTTGTCCGATGAAGAGAAATTACTTATCGTGGATGAAGCGCATAGATTTACGCAAAGACCAGAAAATTTAAGACGTGCATATAGCTATATGTTAGGGTTGAGTGCAACGCCCATTAATGGCAAACAGAATGAAAGCGGGATTGCGCTTTTAGACTTTTTTGGTGGATTGGCTTATAATCTTCCAATTGAAGAAGCATTAGAACGCAATTTTTTGGTTCATTATAATTATTTCCCTGTTTACGTTACGGCAACATCGGCGGAAGAGGAGAATTTTAATGCCATATCGAGTAATATGGCAGGCTGTTTTCGCGATGGTGTTTTAATTGATCGGGAGCGATTTGTTAAATACGTGCGAGCACGTTTACGCATCATGGGTATGGCGGAGGAGAAACTTGCACGGATAAAAACCTTTGTTGATCAGATAAAAGAGAAAGACCATTTTGTTGTATATTGTGGGGATGGTCGATTATTTGATGAGCAAGATGAGGAAATTCGTCATATCCAGTTTGTTCAAAATCAAATGGACGATATGGGAATCAGGACAAGCCAGTTTACTGCAAATGAAAATATGGATCGGCGTATGGAGCTGGTGGATATGTTTAACAAGCAGGAGATCGATGCTTTGGTGGCGATCCGTTGTTTGGATGAAGGGATCAATATTCCTTCTATTAAAAGCGCATTGATATTGTCGAGTAATGATGATTATCGGGAATTTGTGCAGCGCAGAGGCCGTATTTTAAGAAAATATAAAGGAAAGAAGAGTGCCGATATATATGACGTTGTAGTTTTGCCGTCAGCCATGTGCCCGAAGATGGCAATTATTGAGCTAAGGCGTTATTATGAATATGCAAAACTAGCGCTGAACAAAGAGGAGCGATTAGTTGAAATGCAAACGCTATTGAGTCAATATGGACTGCGTTTGGAAGATATTATGTTTAACACAGATCTTGAAGTGGAGGTTGATCTTGATGAGTGATAAGGAAATCGTGGAAATTATGATTGCAAAAGTTGAGGAAATCGTTCGAAGCAAAGTGAAAGAGGATTTCAATGAAGCCAAAACGTTAGACAAGAAAAACGTAGCTAAAGCAATTATTAAGGAATTAGAACAGGTGATGCAAGATGAAAATAAAAAGAATTGAATATGAAAACTTCCGTAATTTTAAAAAAGCAGGAGCTGTTGATTGCTCGACGGATGGCAAAGTAACAATAATTTATGGCGAAAACGGCGCAGGAAAGACAACGTTTCACCAGTTATTTCAGTGGATCATTTATGGGCAGGTTCATTTTAATAAAACGGCTAGCGATAAAATGTACAATCTTGAGCTGGAACAGAATGCTTCTATAGATGAGCAGTTTTCTGTGAAGGGCGCAATTGATTTTATTCATTCGGGAGAAGAGTATACGATTCGTCGCGAATGGATTTATCAAAAAACAATGTATGAAACGAAGCGGATTTCCACGTCGTTTACGATATCCAAAAAGGATATAAACCGAAATTGGGTTCGTTTGCCGAATCCGGAAGAGGTGGTGGAACAGCTCTTGCCGTCAGGCCTCGCTGATTATTTTTTCTTTGACGGAGAGAGCATGATTACGGATCTCAAAGCAAAGGGGAAGGATTCTGCCAATAGTTTGCGAGATGCTTTGTATTTGATGCTGGATTTAAGCGTTTATGATAAGGCAGTTAAGTATATAGGCCAGCAAGACCGTACAACTACAACTTTAGGAACGCTGTTTATGAGTCAAACGGGAACAGGTTCCAATGCGAATCTTATTACGCTTGGCCAACAGATGGAACAGGCGCAGGGAGCAAGGGATCGTCAGGAGGAAGAAGAGAGAAAACTAAAAAAAGAGATCGACCTTTTGGAAGATCGTATTAAAGAGATATCTGAACAGATTGGCGGGGCAAAATCACAGAGAGAATACGAGACAATGCGCAATCAGGCTAAGGGTTTGCGCGATGAGTATTTGGGTTTAGCAGAGCGGGAATATCAGGGGTTTGGCGATGAGTTGATTTCGGTATTCCCCAAACTGATGATGTCTAAGGTGATTGAAAAGGCATCTAAGACCATTAAACATAAAGCTGAGAATTCTAATCTGCTGAATGGTGTGAATGTTCCATTGATAGATGCGTTACTGCAATCTGATGTATGCATTTGCGGCAATCCTTTGACGGAAAAAGAGCGGGAAACGTTAAGAAGGATGTATGATTACTTGCCCCCGAAAGGATATGATAGTCTTTATCAAAATTTCACTGATATGGCGGAACGGTGGGGGAGAGAGTATAACCGTCAGAAGTTAGAAGGCTATATAGAGAGAGCGTTGGATGACTTAGAAAAAGCCAGAAAGCAAGACGAAAAGATTGCCGCCATCGACGAAAAGATGAAGCAAGATAAACAACATGAAAATCTCGTTGTGGAACGAAAAAAAGCAGAAGAAAGACTTCGCGAATTGAATGATCGTAAAATTACAATACATGAAGAGGCCTATAAAGCCGGCTTGCGTGTAAATAAATTAAAAAAGGAGATCGATAAGGCCTCAGCGACGATGTCGGAGAATGAACTGATCAAGCGTAAGATCCGAATCATGGAAGAAGTCAAGGCTCATTTTGAAAGAATTTTACAGGAAAAATCTTTATCGTATAGTAAAAAATTACAGGAAACAATACAGGAGCTTCTAGATGAAATGCTCAAAGCAAAGCGAACAGTGAATGTTAGTACTGATTTTTCGCTGAGAGTGGCCGATAGCTATGATGATGAATCAAAATCGGAAGGGCAGTTTGCGACAGTATCCTTTGCTTACATAGGGGGTATTTTTAAACTCTTAAAAGAAGAAGAAATATTGCAGAATAAAGAGTATCCGCTGGTTTTGGATGCGCCGTTTTCAAAACTTGGCGATGAGCCCCGGCAGCGTGTTATCGACACAATACCAAGATACGCTCCGCAAATCATTCTTCTTTCCAAAGATAATTTGCAAAATGATTTTAATGAAGATTTGATCGGTAAAGTTTGGACGATTGTTTCCAATGAAGAGCAAAATGTTGCGGAGATTCGGGAGGGATTTTTATGGAAATAAAAAGCGATGTGAATTTAAAAGGTGACGAGTGGCTGAAGGCGCTTAAACTTTTGGCTCCATTTTTTACCCAATCTTCTCAGCCGAATTATAGTATTTATGCGATAAGTATGTCTATTGGGATTATGTATGATAAACAAAGTGACATAGCCGGTGAAGAAACGGATGAATGTAAAGAAAATCCCAAGTCTGTTCCGAGAACCGTATTGTATCAACATAATCTCGACTTAGATTTTTTATTTCAATCTGCGATTTTGACTTCAGCTCAAGTAACATTTACCGAAGATGAAAGGATGAACTTGGCATTTAATGAAGCTTGCAACATATCTTTTGATCGAATGTCTTTTCTGACCAAATTTGCCAATTTTGGGGTTGGAAAGTTGTTGGAGCAGATAGCAGACGAACCTGTTGAGACAATGCAGAATATAAAAAAATTCTTAGCGGCAACGGTGGAAGGATATAATTACGAGATCGATAGCATTCCGGAGGATGATTTCGATTTGGAAGATATCGAGTAACAGTAATCGAAGCAGTTGACGAAAGATAAAAGAAATGATATACTTACACATATACGTAAGTATATCTTTTTTTGGGGATGTTGAATAAATGAGTTTTACTTTTAACTTTGCGGTTGTTCGAGGCGTACAAGCGCATCGAGAGTATTATATAGCAATGATCCCGCTTGGCTTGCTTTCCAAATTATTTCAGAATGAAGAGGGCTATATATCTCCCGAACATAGGGCGCAAAGATGTATCAATGAATCGCGCATTCCTGAAATAAGGGACTATATACTTCAAAATCGTGATAATTACGTTTTCTCCGCATTGTCTGCATCGATTGACGGGGATTTTACTTTTGTGCCATCGGAAGTCGATTCGAGTGTTGGGTTGCTAAAAGTAGACATGGGGGCGCGATTTTTAATTAATGACGGGCAGCATCGTAAGGCAGCTATTGAGGCGGCTCTGAAAGAAGACCAGGCTCTTGCCCAAGAAACGATTTCCATTGTGTTTTTTAAAGATGATGGATTGAAGAGAAGTCAGCAAATGTTCGCGGATCTGAATAAGCACGCGGTTAAAAGTACAACTTCATTATCTTCATTATACGACGATAGAGACTACTTAAACAACGCGGTGAAAGAGGTCGTCCGCACAAATCGCTTTTTAAATCGTTATGTGGATAAAGAACGTGACAACTTAGGAAAAAACTCCCTCAAGCTTTTTACGTTGGCTAATTTTGTTCGAGCTAATCGTCGAATCATAAAACCGGATGAATTTACAAAAGAGACCGTTGACTTTTTGAAGAATTATTGGGGGTGTATTTTTACTTATATCGAAGAATGGGAGATGCTTGAAAAGAAGGAGATCCCTAAATGCGATTTGCGGGAAGAATATATTTTAACGCTCGCAGTTACGATGCAAGCATGGGGGCGCTTGGGTCGCTGGTTTTATGAGAATGATCATTCGATGTATACGCTAAAGAGCCTGAAGAAAATCGACTGGCTGCGTAGCAATCCCGAATGGGAGGGACGTGTCTTGGATATATCGGGACGCGTTATAAGCAATGAAGATGCAATTATAAGAATTTGTGCTTATATCAAGAGCCAGTTAGGAATTCAGTTGACCAAAGAAGAGGAGCAGAAGGAAAATGTCGCAAGAAGATAGGACGAAATTCTTAGAATTTGAAGAAATTATTTCGGAAATGATATATGTTTATCAGCATGATGACCGTCCGTGGATCATCGGATACAGTGGCGGAAAAGATTCTTCCTTGCTGGTATCGTTGACGATTGAGACGGTTTTACGGCTTCCGGAATATGCGCGCAGGAAGAAAATATTTATTGTTAGCTCTGATACGGGCATTGAAAATCCTATCGTTAAAAGATATATGCACGCATCGTCGGCTAAAATCAACGAGTTTTCGCAAAAGTCAAAGGCAAACATTGTCGCTGATATTGTCTATCCTGAGGTGGAACATTCATTTTGGACGTTAGTCATTGGATTGGGATATCCGACGCCGGAGCCTCCGGGGTTTAGATGGTGTACCGAACGTTTGAAGATTTTCCCCATGAATAAGTATACAAACAACATTATCGACCGTTACGGGGAAGCGATTTTATTGTTGGGAGTTCGGAAGGCTGAAAGCGCATCAAGAAGTCGAACGATTACCGCGCGCGAGATCGAAGGGAAGCTCCTTGTTCCTCATTCGGATATCCCCAATGCATATGTTTATAACCCATTAACGGAAATAAAAAATGAAAGAGTTTGGGAGTATTTACTTAAGGATAATGGGATTAGTAATTGGGGCGTAGACATGAAATATCTCTTCAGCTTATATCAGGGAGAGGTGATGGGCGAAGAGCAAAGTGTTGTAGGGCAAATTGATAAAGATAAAATTCCAGTTACAGGGAATTCGAGGTTTGGATGCTGGTGTTGTACGATTGTAAAAGAGGATAAATCATTGCAGAATTTTATCGATCACGGCAGCAGAGAACTGATTCCATTAAGGGATTTTCGTAATTGGCTTGTGGGGATTCGACAGGATCCGCAGTTTAGGGACAATAAAAGGCGAAACGGAAAAGTTTATCAAAAAGCAAACGGTGAATATGGATTTGGCCCTTTCAAGATGTCCGCAAGACAAGAGATTTTAAGACGATTATTGAGGTTGCAAAGAGATACAGGATTTGAATTAATATCTATTAACGAGCTGAAAAAAATCGATACTCTTTGGGATCAGGAAGGGGATTTAACAAGGCGTAGCTTGGTGAATATTTATTATGAAGTATTTGGAGAGAGGCTTCCTTGGGATGAATATAAAGAGCCTCTTTATGATGCTGAAGTAATAGCATCTTTGCAAAAAGCTGCGGAAGATGCGGACATTCCTTTTGAATTGATTACTAAGTTGATCGTTGCAATCGATGAAAATAAATACGTCGCTAAGAGCAGCAAGGTGCAAAAAGAATTTGATCGGTTGTTAAATCAAGATTGGCTTCATTACGAAACAGTAAAGGCGAAATTACAAGATGAAAATTAGAAGAATAGAGCTCTTTAATTTAGGGCCGTATATTGACAAAAATATATTCGATATAAATTGCAATCGAGAGAGACATATTGTTTTGATTGGCGGCAAGAATGGCGCCGGAAAGACGACGTTCTTCAAGGCTATAAAAACGTGTTTATACGGCTGTAAGGTATGGGGGTTTGAGGCTCCTGGAAAAGAGTATTTCCGTCAGATGGCCAGCTTTGTAAATTCCCGTATGCAATTTGATAGTCATATAAAGGCATACGTAGAAGTGGAGCTAGAATTTGATGATGGCAAACAGATCAATTATTTCGTTCTTCATCGTGAGTGGTATCGAATCAAGAAGGGGTTAGAAGAGAAATTTATAATTTGTAAGAATGGATGCGAGTTGGATCGAGAAAGTTCCATCGACTTTTCGAATTACTTATTGTCGATTATACCGCCTGATATGTTCAATTTTTATTTTTTTGACGGCGAATCGATAGCTGATTTCTTTCTTGGGAGCGATGGGAGCAGAAATTTTAGAAATGCTTTTTTAAAACTCTATGGCTTAGACACACTATCCTTGATGGTGGAGAACTTCGCTCGTGCATTAAAGCGATCTGGAAATTCAAGTAATGCATATGAAACTTATCAGGAGATATTGGCTAAAACAAAAGAACAAGTTACAGTATTAGAACGCTACGAGGGTGAAAAAAAAGACTTGATCAATCAGCTTGATGTATTGCAAGTAAAAATACTAGCGTTAAAAGAAGATTACGAGAAGAGCGGAGGGGTTAGTTTAGAAGATTGGAAGAGACTTAATTCTGAGCTTGTGAGAGAGGAAACCCAACGAGAAGAGTATAATAGATGGCTAAAGGATTTTGCCAATCATTATCTTCCTTTTATTATTGTTGAGAAGCAATTGAATAGTTTATTGTGCCAAATAGAGACTGAAAAAGAGGCAAAGAAGAAGGCTTTGATGGCGGAGACCTTGTCATCAGAATCTTTAAGAGAAAAGCTATCGGCATTCCTATCCGCCTCAAAAATTGACGGGGCATATGCTGAGCAAATTTTAGCTTTTGTTCGAGATGCAGCGGTACAATCTGTAGACGCAAAGGCAATTTTTGATTTTTCAGATGCGCAATTGACGCGGATAGTTACTCAAATTTATGAGAAATTGAAATTCGATAAAGTGTTAGCAAAAAAGGTATTAAAATCAATAAAATCCTCTTTATTGGCAAGTAAAAAGATTAGAAATATCATGATGGGAAGCAATGTCGATAGATACGAAGAATATGCCAAACAAAAGGAAGAATTGGGAAATAGCATTAAAGAGTTAACCATTCGCATAGAGCAACTTAATCAAGAAATTTCATTGCAGACAGTGCAGGTTGATCAATGCCAAAAAGAACTTGAAAAGGCAAAAGAGGCATACGAGAAACTATTAAAGAGCAGATCTATTGGAAACATGGCGGAACGTGCAATAGGCGTGTATTCGCGGTTAGAGGAGCAGTTGATTGAAAGACAGGGAAAAATTTTGCAAGATGAGTTTTTAAACTGCTTTTCGAGTATCATCAACAAAGACAATTTTATTGACGGGATAATTATTGATAAAAATATCAATGTGATTCCGTACAAATTTGTCGATGTGTCTTTTTTGCAGATCGATAATTATTTAAAGAATGATGAAAAGAGCCATTTTTTAGAATTATTCGATGTGAAATATTTGATGGATATTAATGATTTAAGGCTTGGGAAGGTAGATTCGATCAAGCTTCCGGCAAAAATTACTGCGCCATTCTCTCAAGGTGAGCGGCAAGTTTATATTATGGCTTTATATCTTGCATTGTTAAAGACTAGTCGAAAAGATATTCCTTTCTTCATTGATACACCCTTTGCCAGAATCGACTCGAACCATCGTGATAGGATCGTCAAAAAGTTCTTTAGAGGAATTGAAAATCAGATTTTCATTCTCTCAACTGATGAGGAAATTGTAGGGCAGTATGAACATTTGATGGATGATGCGGTTGCCAACAAATTTTTATTAAAGATAAACGCATATGGATATACGCAAGTTCTGGCAAATCAATACTTTGAGGTGGCGGAATGATATTTAAATTAAAGACAAGTAAAGAAACGGAACAAATCTATAAGGATTTGGGAACGAGTACGCACTTACAGCCATTTGCTTTGGCAAAATTATCAATCGCGTTGTCTGTGCGTGAGGATAGAGCGTTAGAAGAAGACGATTTTGCAACTTCTTCTGACGGATTAGAGTTAAACCGACAAACCATTACGGGGGAGTATGATGATTTATTTAAAGCGCTGATTATTAGTAAAGAGGGGAGGCCTATGTCTGATGAGGAGTATTTCCCTAAATACCTAAAAGCTCATATAGATCGTGGCGCAAAATTACTAATGAGCGAGTATAGGTATTCAAATAATCGATTTTACGAGCATTTGATGATGTTGGATAAGGGGGTATAGGCTTTAGTTGTGATGGAAAATGAGATAGAATCTGAATTTATCCGCGACATAAATCGCGTTATTACGGAAATGGTAGAGTCTATCCAATTATATTTGACGGCGATAGAATTTATTGACTCGTATGACGATCATGATGCCATGAACTTTATGGATTGGCTGTCTCTTTGCGGTAATATTGAATCGGTTAGTGTTTCGATAGATATGCATGATTCAAGCACGTTCTGGTGTAGACCCGCATATGAATACGAAAAGGAAAAGAGCTACCAACTATCTGTAATATGTCGCGAATTAACAAGATTTCAGTTTGCTTGCTTGGCATTGGAGTCTTTAATGCGGTATTATAATCTTAAAGCCAAGAAGGGGAAAGGGCTCACAATCGTCTTGGCTGAATATTATGGCGGTCAGAAAGCGTTAGAGGGTATACGTAAGCAGTTGGAGGGCGCTTTTCAACTAACGATGAAAGAGTTTCAAAGAGATATTTATTTCACGAAGGACTTGGAAGATGTAGAAAAAAAGATTAGAGAATATAAAATTGACGGATTAGCTCAGGGGATTTTGCTTGTTTATAAGTTAAGAAATGGATTTGCGCACGGGACATTAGAAATCATATCTCAGTTTAGTAATATTGATGAAGAGGAAGACCCAAATATTGATTCCATCATATTATCTTGTCTCATAGTATTGTTAAACATTATAGCATTACTTCTGACAGATGAATTATCAAACGAAATAATATCAGAATGTTCAGATTTGGAAGAATATGAGGGTAAAAGCGGAAAGGCATACTTAACTGATGTTGCGAAAAAAGCAAATTGCGTTTTGTCTATCCAAGAGTAAATTCGCCGTTAAGAAGGATCGAGGGAAGACTATTATGTTTCGCGCATGAGTGTGTGGCACATAAAATTTCTCAAAAAATCTTTCCGGATGTCGCGTGGATTGTACATTTGATGCTTGACTTTGCCATCCCTATATGCTATAATCTACCCATAAATACGAACATATGTTTGTATTATAAAGGAGGCGGGTAGGCATAATGGGGCGTACCAATGTAAAGTGTCCGCTATGCGGACATTTGAACAAAGGCGTCGATTTGGAAGAGACAGGCGGCTGGGTCGAGTGCGAGAACTGCAAAACAGATTTCGCGCCCGGTGAGCAGCTGGAGCGGGCGTTGAAAAATACGCGGGTAGTGACGGGCGCTGCAGATCTGATCATGCAGGCGATCCGACAAAAGAAGGAAAGGCTTTCGTAAGATAACCTCTGCCCTCTGTGTGTTTTGATTTGATTTTGAAGTAGAGCTTGTGAAAAGGGGGTGGTTTTGTCTTGCAGCTTTCAGATCTCACGCGTCCCTATCGGGAAATTTGCGATGCTTGTCATAAAGAGATCATCGCATTCAAATCGGAAGATGGTTTGGTCAAATATCAATGCCCGTACTGCGGCACGGTGACGGTAAAACGTTTCAAGTCGCGGTATCATTATATCAAAGACATCCGACGTCCACGGCACTACGACGACACATGACAACTTTATATCACGGCTGACGGGAGAAGGCGGTCGAGCTGGAACAGTGCTTTAATAAAGCCGCCCAGAATACGTCAGTTAAGGTCGTTTGACACGAGCAAAGATATTACCTGCGAGGTCATCGATAGACATGAGATTCCTTTATGGAGCCCGTGTTTACCGGTGACCTCTTTTTTTATGCCTAAATCAGGTTGATCCCCTGTCATAAAAGGATCGAAAAAAATATTTGATGCCTGACTTGCAATAAGGGCAAAGGATACATAAGGCTTCTTTTTGTTTTGGGAAAGAAGCGGAAGGTATCTTTTCTTGCCATGCCCTTATTGCGAGCGGAATGGCTCGGAAACAGCATTCTCTTGTACTCCTTTGTCCGGATTGCGGTTCGGCGAAGGAGTTTTTGTGGAAACCAAAGGGCAAAAGAAGTTTTACGTCACGGTAAACAGGCAAAAGGTGGAGGTCAGCGAAGAAGTGTACCGCGCGTATGTGCGCCCTGTAAGAGCGCAGCAACGCACTGAAAAGCGAAACAGAAGATGCAAAGTGAAAGGTGCGCGACTTGGGCTTGTGCGTTGTAAAGGCAACTGTTCCGAATGTGAGTATGCAAAAAGTGGAAAGACCTTTGGCGGTGTGGAGCAGTCTTTGGAATCGCTTTTTGAGGCTGGTTTTGAAGTCGCGTCCGAATTGGATCTGGAAGCAGATCTTCTGGCTGCGGAAGAGAGGAATGAACAGATGGAGAAATTGCATTCTGCGATTGCATGTCTGACCGAGCGGCAGCAGTATCTGATCCGAGAGATTTATTTCAATGGCAGAACGCAGGGTGAGATCGCTGCGGCGATGGGGGCTACGAAGCAAGCTGTATCAAATGCGGTTCGTCGTGCTTTGGCTTCTTTGAAAAAGATTTTGAAAGAAAATTAAAAAAGTTTTCGTCAGCCCGTGTACTTTTTGAGATAAGTGTCCTTGTGATAGTGAAAGGGTTTTGAGTTCGCTTGAAGGCAATTGGAAATGCGGCGGCAAGCTATATGCCGTGCGGCAACCTCAAACCGATCGGGAGGAAGCAATGATATCTACGGAACAGCTCAGGGCAGACCTTTGGGAGATCAGGTACTATTATTCGCGGAAAGAGTTTTTGGATGATGCAAGTCATTCTATCGGGCCTTTTCCCATTCAACGGATCTTGGAGAACTACAACTGCGCCATCCGGAAAGCTCCGCTGCGTCTGATCGATCTATATGCCTGTCTGTATCTTCGGGGTCAGACGCAGGACGCTGTGGCGATGGATCTCGGGTACACACCGCAATATATCCGCAAGCTGACGGGCGAACTCTTTTCCTTTTTACGAAAAAACATTACTTATCAGGAGGCAGGGCATGAAGCAAAATCTTAAGAATTTCTTCGCGGAACTGGCGGGCGTGGATCCTTCGCAGATCGAAACGTCTTTGGACGATGAGGATTTCGACATGGAAGGAGCGGATGACGAGGAAATAGGGGAGGAAGATGGCTTTGAGATCCCCGACTTCATCCGCGGGGCGTCCAACATTTACCGTACCAGGGAATTTATCGTCAAGCAGGTCATATCTCTCGCGCACCACGGGTTGGATAGCGCAAAGCTCATCAGCACGGATACTTATTATCTGAGGACGCCCGGGCGCGATGCGTGCTATGAGGGCATCTTTGGCGAGAATAAGGAGCCTGACGGCAAGCGCATCCCCACGATGGCTTACTTCCGTTCGTATCGGACGTAAGCAGGCGGGCAACAACGGCTTTGACCTATGATTTCGGATGCTTGCAGATCCGCGGATGACAAAAGGTGGCCACCTTGCGCAGATCCCTCTGCAGAACTTGCAGCAAACAGGAAAAGCCGTGTGCAAAATACAACTTCATATTTTTATATCGCTTTGCTAACGGCAACACGGGCAACAAACGCTGCGCCATCGGCGATACGGGCAAATTTTTGACGGAGGGCATATATGCCGAGAAACACCAATGCAGGCAATGGCGGAAAGTACAATTCCCGCCGTTGGTACATCCCTTCTAAGCGCGCAAAGAATTACGCCGAGGAACGGAAGGCAAAAGTCCACCAGCGTGGACCGAAGGAAGGCAGGGAACTGACCGATTACGAGGCGGGCATCCGCTCCGGCTATCTTCAGGCGCAAGCCGACCATGCAGGCATCTACAAGTACAAGATGGCTCTTTCGGAGGGAAAATCGAAGCAGGAAGCGCGCGAGATCTCTCAGCGCAAGGGCAGAAATTAAAATTCAGGAGGAACAGAATGGAAAAGAATGTGATCAAGGTCGAACGCGAGACGTTCGAGCGCAACGGCAAGACCTATTTCGGGTATTTTGTCAGCGGAGAAGTCCGCGGCAGGAAGGTCAAGGCGGGCGTCAAACCGCCCGACAACGGCGGCTATACCGTGCTGGACATCGTCTTTGACGGCGCCATGGAAGCAGATCTCACCGTCACTCCCTTCGAGATGAAGGCGGAGGACGGCAGGATCATCACGGGCAATACTTATGCCGTTACGTCCGTCGATCAGGATACGGGCGAGGTATATTCCTGCAAGGTCAAGCCCGCGCGTGAGTCGGACAAGACGCTTCTTCAGATGCTGCTCGCACAGTAACGGCGGCATAAGAGGTTCGGGGATGAGGCTTGCGGGGAAAACCGTGAGCCTCATATTCCTTGAACGGCTAATTTCAAGGAGGTAACAATGAGCAACTATAACGACAATTCTTGGTCGGATAAGTTCAGCTGGATCATCACGGTCATAGCGATGGTGCTGGTCGCCATCCTCTCTATCGGACTTCTCTGCGCGCTGTTCATTCAGCCGCAGGAGGACGAGCCCGAAGCGGAGCCAAAAGACGGCGCCGTCATCAGCGAAACAGCGGAACACGGCGTATCGTTGATGTCGGCAAAGATCGCCCCTGCGGCGTATGCGGCAAACGGAGTCTCTGCGTTGGCGGATACTGCCTATACCCTCACGGCGAGCGTTGAGCCGGACTATGCGGGCGAAAAGACCTTTGATTGGTCTATCAAATTTGAGGACGGCTCCTCCTCGTGGGCGAACGGGAAGTCGGTCACCGATTACGTAACGGTCACACCGGCTTCGGACGGCGCGGATACCGCGACGGTGGAGTGCAGGCAGGCGTTCGGCGAGCGCATCCTTGTCACCTGTACTTCCCGTGACTATACGGGGCTTTCGGCGACGTGTACGGTGGACTATGCGCAGCGCATTACGGGCATGGACATCACGCTGGAAGGCAGCCGCACGGGGAACGTTGCCATTCCCGAAGGCGAGGAAGTGAGCATCGATTTCACTTATTACGGCGGTACGTCGTCGTATAACGTGTACACGCTCACGGCAACGCCGACCTATTCGGACGTCTACACCCTTGCGGAGGAGGCGACTTGCAAAGTCTCCTTCCTCACGAGCGCAGGCGCGGACGACAGCCGTACCTATTTTGACCATCACGGTTCGAGCGGTTCCATGGGCTCGTACAGCTATACCCGCGTGGACGAAATCGAGAACGCCATCGGCAAGACGTTTTCCTTTGATAACCACATGTTTGAGCCGTACAACTTCCGCCATGAGTCGGGCTCGTTCGTAACGGGCGAGATGACGAAGAACACGACGTACTACAAAGACCTTTCGGGCGAAGAACTTGCAGAGCGGTACTTAACACAGGATCAAGACACCGTGCTTTGGCGCGTCGCGGCGAGCGTGGAAGGCAAGTACGGAAGCTACACGCGCGAGGACAGCTATCTCATGTACGCATGGCACGCAGCGGGCAACTATGCAAACCTGTCTCTTTCGGACAGTGAACTGATCTTTTAACGGAGGTGAAATATGAGTAACAACGAACTATATGCACACAAGCGGTCGGATACCGTGAAGTGGGTGATCTCCTTTTTCCTCATTCTCGTGCTGCTTGTCGGCATGGTCGGGACATGGGTATTCCTGTTGCGGGAAGATGAAGGCAAGACGCCGCCCGCGGAGGAAGAACAGACGGAGCAGGCAGCGGTCACAGACGGCGAAGGCAACGCCATGGATGCGGACATGGTATATCCCATGCCCGCGAAGATGTCGTTCAATGCGCAGACGTTCGCGCAGTTTGGCGAGCCGAACGCCGTCACTTCGGAGCAAAGCGTAGACGTGCGCATTCAGGCATATGTCATGCCCGATGATGCTGCCAACAAGGAAGTGGATTTCTCCGTGGCTTGGGGCAACGCTCCAACGCACGGCAGCGAACCGGTCACGAACTATCTCACCGTGACGCCCGATTCGGACGGCAGCACGATGGCGACCGTATCCTGCAAAAAGGCGTTCGGCGATGATACCATCATTATCACCGTCACCACCCGCGAGGGCGGATATACGGCAACCTGCACAGTGACGTTCACAGGCATTGCGAGCGGTATCGAGATCACGAGCAGCACCGCGGCAAAGAAGTCCACTTCCGAGCGCGGTACATACTACGAACTCGGCACGAGCAAGACGTACACCTTCAATATCGGGCTCACGAACGCTTTTGACAATGTGGCAAGCGATCTGACGGTTACGGAGATCGGCGGTGAAGGCACGATGTACTTCGGCAGCAGGTATTCCAACGACGGCGGCTACTACAACTATCAGGACGTCTATCAGAAAAGCATCGGCGAGCTTGCGGATAAGTTCATCACGTCGGCGACTATTTCGGGAACGACGCTCACTATCAAGACAGGTTCGAGCGTGCTTGAAAACTATTACTCCGAATATGCCTACGATGAGTATGACTATTACTACGCGAAGGACGCCTTCCTCGTCGAGCTGGACGATTATTGGAACATCAAAGGCCCGTCGGATACGTTCTATAACGATAACTCCAAGTACAACGCGCAGAATATCGGCTCCTGCTACTTCTATGTGACGGTCAAGGACAATGTGAGCGGGCTTTCGGAGACGGTCAGGCTATGGCTCGTCAGCTCGGTGAGCGGCGTGTCTCTTTCCGAGACAGAACTTGAATTTTAACAAGGAGGCGGACTATGCAGAGCAAAGGTCAGACGGCGGCAAAGGTCATCGGCATCGTCCTTGCCCTTTTGCTGCTTGCAGGCATCGTTGCCGTCATCTATCGCTTCACCAACGGCTTCAACGAGGACTTCAAGACCTTCTATGTGGAGCATGACGGAGAGCAGATTCTATCCGCGGACAGCAAGATGTCCTTTAAGGCGGGAGAAACGTACCGCTTTGACGTGAAGTACACCTTCGATACGGACAAGTCGGAGACGAAAGACTATTCCGTAACGATCGTGCCGAATGCGGAAAAGGACTTCGAGTACACGGTGGACGGCGAACCGTACCTCTACTCCAAAGCGGGCGATCTGTCCGCGGCGTTCGGGCTCAGAAAGCACGATACGTACTTCGAGATCGTGACCGCGGAAGATACAGGCTTGACGGGCGTGCTGGAAAGCAAATACCTCGGTCAGACGGTGGATATCCCCGAAAGCGCGGCGTCGGAAAACCCGTATCCCTTCAAGCTGGTCATCTCCTCGTATAACGGGAGCGTCACCTACAACATCCGTTTCAACGTCGGAGTGGATGTGACGGGTGTGACGCTGGATCCTTCCGAGATCATCTTTACAGGCTCGCAAGAGTGAGGAGGCAAAACATGACGATACGGAACATAAAAGCTATGTTTGCGGCAATGCTGCTCACACTTTTGGTATGTTTCGGCGCGGTCATGGGCGGACAGGGCAACTTGTCCGCTTTTGCCGCCGAAGATAATATCGTTCAGTTCGAGCAGACCAACGTCATGGACGATCTGGAAAACAGCAGCGTGGACGGCGAGCCCTTCGACGTCAGAGACTACGCCTTCAACAACCAAAAAGAGGCGCAGGTGCTGATGCTCGCCGAATACTGCTATTCTTTCTACGCGAACTTGCAGGGCAACTTCGGGCTGTATCTCTATGTCTGGAACCCGCAGGGGCTGCGCTTTGATACACGCACTTCTCTCAATGCGGTGCAGCTCTCCTACGGCGCGGAGGCAGATTACGTCAAGTATCCGCTGGAATTTCTCAACCGTTCGGAGCGCACCAACTACGAGGGGCTGTTCTATAAATTCAAAGTGAAGCTCTCCCTCTTACAGAAAGAACAGATGCTGGAAACGCTCAACTCTGCGGAACGCACCTACCATATCAGCGGCGTGGAACTGCTGGAAGCGGGCAAATCGCTCCCGCACGAATACGCCGTCAACGCCGTCTATACCTATACGGGCTATGCGGAAGGCTACGGGCCGAACGAGGGCGCGGATACGCTCACCTATACCCGTTCGCAAGGGGATGTGTTCGTCATTGAGGACGACGACCTGCATCAGACTTTCTACCGCCCTTCGGGGAACGTGAGCGGGAGCTTCTTCAAGCAGGACACCCTGCATACCGTGTACTTCTCCGTTCCCAACGAACTCATCGAAAAATATGGGCGGCTCGCGGTCATCCGCGTACAGTGGCTGGAAGCCGTGCTTTCGCCCTTTTTCATCACGGGCAACAAATCTGTGTACGACGCTTTGCAAAGCTATCTCGGCAAAACGATGGGCGCGTACAACGAGGAGGGCTTTGGATACGGCATCTTGGGCGGGTATTCCAACGATACGACGAGCATCGGCGGCGTGGTGTTCAATCACCGCCGCGCGGAGCTTGCCTATAACCCGTGGTTTGAATACCTCGAATCGGTCAATGAGCAGCTGGACCGCATCTGCCTCTCCTTCTTTTCGGGGGATGAGACGGACAGCGCGGATACCTATCGCGTGGGCGGAGAGGCACTGCTCGACAAGATGAAAGAGTTCTCGCGCGCTGGCACGGACAAGGTGTTGGGGACGTATGACCGCAGGCTCTTTTCCGCCGTGGACAGCGCGTTCACCGTCGTGGACGTGCCTGCGGAGAAGGAGTATTCCCTGACGAGCGAGAAGATCTCGCAGACGTTCTGGGAAAAGGTGTTCGGCACCTCGCACGTCGAGTATTCGGATACCTTCGACGGCATCGAAGCCATCCATCCCGTGACGGAGCAGGACTTCGGCGCTTCCAAAGAACAGACCTGCCAGAACCTCTATATCGACCTCAACGACTACGACGAGTTCTCGGGCGTATATGAGGCGGCAAAGCGCAACGACGAAACGGTGTATCTGTTCCGCTTCGATCAGAGCGTGTATTCGGCGTGGGAAGTGACGCAGGGCAAGTGGACGAAATCGACGGAGTGGGTGCCGAACGGCATCACGGCGGGCGGGAGCTTTAGGACGGTGTACAAGCTCTCGGACAGCGACACGAACGGATACCTTGCGGAGGAGACCGTCTATCTCGGGCTCGACCTCATCCAGATGGAGTGGGACGACGGCGGGAAGCGAGTCGTCATCCCCATCGTATCTTCGCCCATCGACGTCGTGGCGGACGGCACGCCGCCCGTACATACCACGTCGGACAAGACGACCCCGTGGTGGAAAGTGCTTTTGGCAGTATTAGCGCTCATCCTCGTCGTCATCCTGCTCTTCAAGTTCGCGCCCGTCATCGTATTGGCGGCGGGGAAAGTCATTGCCCTGCCCTTCAAGGCGATCGGTGCGGCGAGCAGGAAAGTCAAAGAGCGGCGAAAGGAAAAGAAGGCACAAAAGCAAAACAAGCCGCCCGATACGGACGGCAAGGAGGTGTAAATGAAGACGGTCAGGAGAGTGCTTGCGGTACTTCTCTTGATCGTGGCAGTTTTAATAGTCGGCTACCTGTTCTATACGGGCAGCCGGCTTGCCGCCACGCGGGAGGAGGCAGCCTATGAGCAGACGGTTTAACATCATCGTTACGGTCGTTATTTCGGCTATATTCTTGGGGCTGACGGCGGTTTTCTGGCAGTCGTATGTGCGGTTCGGGGAGGCGTGCAAGGACTTCGGGCTTTCCGCCGCGTACTATGTCTGCGAGCTGTTCGGGATAGACTATTCCTTTTCGCCTACGGTCACGGAGTATTCGGGCGTGCTGCAATGGGAGATTTTGTTGCCCGACGATTGGAACGGCTTTACCGCCTCTGCAAGGGAGTATTTTGCCTTGCTTATCAGCGTTGAAAACTTTGCGGGATATTGGGCGAAGGTCGGTGATATCATGCTCATCGCCGCAAAGGTCATTGCCGTTCTTTTGCCCTGCGTCATCGTGCTACTGCTCGTCATTTACAAAATGTATCGGCAGGGAAATACCAAGCACAACCAAGACACGAAGCCGTTGCGGGTGTTCAAGGCGATTTCAAAATACACATATCAGCCCGTAAAGCGCGCCGTGCTATGTTACCGAGAATATCTGTCGGAGCATAAAGGCATTTGGGTGTGCTGGATCATCCTTGGGGTATTTCATCTGAACCTTGCATCCATCGTCACGGGCTTCTTTGCGTACTATTTCTACTTCGTGTTGAGCTTCGATGTCGCCAACCTCTATGTGCAGGCGTGCAAGCTGTTTATAGACTTGCAGGTCATATTCCGCCACTTCCCGTGGTGGAGCATTGCGACCGTTGCATGGCTCATCTTCAACCGCTGGCGTAAGAAGATCGCACTCAATCGCCTGCGGCACTACGAGGCAAGGAATTGCGGGTTTATCAACGAGCTGCCTATTGTTTCAATGGCGTGCGGCTCAATGGGAAAGCGCAAGACGACGCTTATCACGGACATGGTACTGTCGCAAGAGGTCATGTTCCGCCAAAAGGCATTGGAGATACTGCAAAACAGCGATATGAAGTTCCCGTACTTCCCGTGGATCGCCTTCGAGGACGAACTGCGGCGTTGTATGGAGCATGGGACGGTCTATAACCTCGCCTCGGTCAAGACATGGGTGGCACTCAAAAGGCAGAGGTTTGCCCGCCACCGCAATATTCATTGGCAGATATATAGCTATGAATTGGAAAGATACGGAGACACCTTCGACGACGCGCTCAAAGTCAACGGGCTGTTCGAGGTGGTGGAAACGTATGCGATGGCGTACTTCATCTATGTCTTGGAGAGCAGCCTTATCGTGGCGAATTACTCCGTCCGCACGGACAACCGGATGCTGGATAACGGCAACTTCCCGCTGTGGCTCGTGGATTTCTTTCCGAAAAACAGACGACTGGAGAGCCGCCACGCGCATATTCTCGATTTTGACGTGCTGCGCCTCGGCAGGAAGGTCTTGGAAAACAACCCACGCGCCGGGAGTTTTGAGTTCGGTGTTGTTGCCATCACAGAGATCGGCAAGGAGCGCGGGAACAATCTGGAATTAAAAGAAGTCAAGAAGGGCGCGGATGATACCAATCAAAAGAACGACCTCTTCAACTCATGGCTGAAAATGTGCCGGCACTCCGCGACCGTGGACAACTTCCCGTTCATCAAAGTCTTTACGGATGAGCAACGGCCCGAAAGCTCGGGCGCGGACGCGCGCGACCTTGCGGACATTATCAACATCGCTTCGTGCGGGGAACTGCGGCTCGCGCTTCCGCTCTACACCATTGAAGAACTGATTTCCGAATGGGCGTTCAATCGTTTCATGCGCCTCTACGAGGACTTCCGTTTCCGCCGCGGCGACAACACACTTCTGGTACATATCCTCAAAAGCGTTGTCGCATGGCTTTGGCGGCGAAACTTACGCATTTACAACCGCTTCGGCTATTCTATCCTCAAAATCGAAAAAGAGCGCGGCACGATGGACGGCAAGACGGAGAACAAAAAATACTATCTCATGAACGCAAAAATCTATGCAAAACGATTCAGTACGGACTGCTTTTCGGACTACTTCAACGACCTTGCGCGCCGCAGCCATGTCGGGCTTATGGATTATCTGGAGTACGCTACGGAAAAAGCATCCGTTGCAGAACTTCGCGCGCAGAACAGCTATTTCATCAATTTGCTATACGGAGGGGATCCATGAAAAAGTGTAAGGTCTATAAGGATGGCAGCCATTACATTGCCATTCGCCCCACAACGGGGTACAGCGGAGTGCGCAGAAAGCCGCCTCCCGAAGAACCGATCGTCGTCGAGGAGGTATGTGAGGAGTCGGAACGGGAGGTAGCTGATGCAGAAATCAAACCGCAGGAAGATATGGCGAAGGAGCAAGTGAAGGAGGAAGAGGACGAGCCCTCTTGTCCGCAGGATGAAGCTCCTGCGAAGAATTACCGCGTCAGCACGCGCTCGGATGAGTTTTTAAGACTGTACAGAGAGAGCTTTGGCACAAGCAGAAAGAAGCAGTACGAGTATATCGCCTCCGCGCTTGCCCCCTATTTTCAAAGCGAGGACGAGCTGCGGCGGTATGTCGATCGAAAAATGGAATGCAAGAAACGGGCGGAAATGACGAGGCGGATCCGCTGCCTGCGCCGCGCATCGCTGCATGAACTAAGTTATTTTGCAACATTTACGTTTGATGATAAGAAGGCAACGGAATCAGAATTTGAAAAAAGGTTGCTGACGGCTCTATCCAATCTCGCAAGCAGAAAAGGCTGGAAGTATATGGGGACATGGGAACGCGGCGGGGATACAGACCGATTGCATTTTCACGCCATCCTCTATATTCCAGAAGACAAAATGATCGGGAAGATGGAACTCAAACGCGATTACAACGTAAAGACGCGGCGGATGGAAGAACGGATCGAAAACAGCTTCTTTCAGGATCGCTTCGGACGGAATAAATTTGAACTCATCGACGGTACCGCTCTGACGCTCGGAACGGCGGTCAGCTATATCATCAAGTACATCGAAAAGACGGGCGGAAAAATCATATGCTCCAAGGGGCTGCGTACCTTTATCGAAACGGATATCGACAACGATGACGTTGTGGCAAGGCTTCGGGAAGACGACGATAAAAAATACGTCCTGTTCGACGATTTCAAGGTGTATAAAGACGGCAAAGAGCTGGGCACAATATCGCCCGGCGTTTTATCGCACGCGAAAACGATAAACTGACCGCATAAAAAAGCGTAAGGCAAACCCTGAAGAAAACGCGCGCGGAGACGGGCGGCTTGCAAGCGGGTCAGCGCAAACGCCCGTCCGCCGCGTTTCAGGTTTGCCATGGTTTGTTGAAGTGGCAGTGTGTGCGCTTGGTCGGCGGCGCGCAGCGCCGCCGCTTGTTTATAACCAAGCGCACACACTGCCGTCATTTGTGATTTTTTAACATAGTTTCATTGGCGGATGGCTTGCCTTTGGCTCAAAGTTCGGCTGATTTTATGCTTCAACGAAAATTGGCCGAGATTATATCGCCAGATTGCCGTTCAAGAGGGGAGAGAATGAGTGGGGGAATGGCAAAGGTGTGGATTTAAGCGGCGCTTAAGTTGCGGGTTCAAGTTTACTGTCTTTACTTTTGCCGCCGAATGGTGTATGATATAGCTACAAAACGTTTTGAATACATTTTTTTTGGAGCAAAAATCATGCCTTCAATCGGTGAAAAAATCAAAGAACTGCGCTCGGCAAAAAAGATGACGCAGGAAGCATTGGCGCAAAACCTCAATGTGACGGTTTCCGCCGTTTCGCAATGGGAGTCGGGAAAGACGATGCCCGACATCTCGATGCTGGTGCCGCTTTGCCATATGTTTTCGGTTTCTGCTGACGACCTGCTCGGCATCCGCATCGGCGAACAGGACGCCGTGCTGAATGAAACAAAGAGCGAGGTGGAAAAGCTCGTGGCAAACGGCGATTACAACGCCGCTTTTACGGAACTTCGCAAAAAGATAGCAGATTTCCCGGATAATGTGCAATTCTGCGTCGACTACTGCTTGCTTATCATGAAGTTCTGCGAAGAAGTCAAGGGGCGTGAAGAGGAAAAAGAAACCTTGTGTGCTGAATTATATGATATTGCAATCAAAAAATATCCTTTGGATCAATGGAAAAGCGGCTCTTTGGAAGAAAAAGAGACTTTTAACAAAATCATGCTTTTCGCGGTAAGTCGTGCAATATTCAGCAAGTTCAATCATCAGGCAAAAGTCTTGTTGCAGAAAGTCGACGATTTAATCGGCGCGGGAAAATTTGAAACGGTACGGCAAGTTATCTTAAAAGAGCTGCAAGACGCCGAGGAAGTCGGTGGTCCAACGTCAAGGTTGGTCAATTACATCATCGCGGAAAAGCTGATGGAATTGAATTGGGAGCATTATCAAAAGAGTGCTGATCCTGCCCTCTTGGAAGAGATCGTCCGCTGCGGAAAATTCGTTCTGGAAAACAACGCGGAGCTTCCTTTGCTCGTAAAAGCATTGCACTATTACCGTAAAGCGGCGGAAAGGCTCGGCGATGAAGATAAGGTTTGTTTCTGTAATAAGACACTGTCCGAAACGCAAGACGCCGTCAAAAATTTTGCTTGACACAGAGCGTTATCTCTGTTATACTGATTCTACCATAAAGAGTGCGCAAGGGACAGCCCCTGTGACCGCACGGCAACCTGCGTTTGTAAGGTGCCAAAGGCTGATCGATGGGCAAAAAGAAACGCATTTCAAAAGCCCGTCGGACGATGGGCTTTTTTCGTACCTCTTTGTGGAATACAACACAAGAGGTATTTTTATGCAACCATTGTATCTTCGTTGGCACGGCAAAGCCGAATTGAAGCGCGTCCTTCATGTTTTACAGGAACGCGGGTATCGGAACGTAAACGATCTTACGGCGGATTATTCATTCCCCGTGATTGCCGTCGATTGCGAACGGAAAATTTTTTACGAAAGCCATGCAAGTTATATGGCGGCACATCTCATTCGCGGGACGTTGAAATTGTACGATTGGGAGGAGGCGGACGCGCTTATCTCGTGAAACTGTTTCCTATCGTCTGACGCACAAAAAAGGGGAGAAGCCAAATCGGCTTCTCCCTTTCGTAAATAGGGGGTTTTACCAGTTGTCGCGTAAAAGAAAGTCGCAAATATGGACGATCTTGATCCCGTTTTCATTTCCGAGTGCGAGCTCGTCCATGCAGACGACATATTTGGGGTAGTGATCCTTGACATCCATCAAATTGCCGGTTTCCCGTTCGGAATTTTCCGGGAGCTCGAGGCAAACCTGAACATAGACTTTTTCTCCGCGTCTCTCGCCGACAAAATCGATTTCTTTGACGCCATTTTTCCCGATATAGACAGAGTATCCTCTTCGCCGCATTTCAAGATAGACGATGTTTTCCAGCATGGAAGCTATCATGCTTTGCCGGAACCCCGCACGGCAGTAGCGGAACGAGATATCGGAAAGATAATATTTTTCCTGCGTTTTCAGCACGGATTTCCCCTGTAAGTCATATCGTTGGCAGGGATAAATGATAAATGCTTCCTGTAACCATTCAATGTAGTTGTAAATAGTTTCTACGGAGATGGCGCGCTTTTCGCTTTTTAAAAAATTAGCGATAGAACTTGCCGAAAAAGTTTTGCCGACGTTTTCTATGAGAAAGCGCACGACGCGGTTGAAAAGGTCGCGGTTGCGGATATTGTGCCGCTGGGTGACGTCTCTGCCGATCACGGAAGCATAGATGCCTTCTACGATTTGATAAGCCGAGGTCGTATCAAAGTTACTGATGCCAATGATGGGGAATCCGCCGAATTGCAGATAGTTGTTGAACTCTTTCCGTGCTTCGGCTTCACTTTTCCCCTTAAAAGCGAGATATTCTTTGAAGGAAAGGGTGAACACGGGAATGGAAACATAGCGGCCGGAAAGGTATGTTTCGATCTCTCCCGACATGAGCTTTGAGTTGGAACCGGTCACATAAATATCGACGTTTTCATCTTCCAGAAGGTTATTGACGACTTTTTCCCAGCCGTCGATCTCCTGTAATTCATCGAGAAAGAGATAAAATTTCTGCTGTCCGACAATTCTGTCTTTCAGCTCCCGATACATTGCTTTTGCATCGAAGCCGCCGTCAACGTCCATTTCCGTATATTTCCGTGAAATGATCTGTTCTTTGGAAATGCCGCGTGAGACAAGCTCTTCCTTGAGCATATCAAAGATGGTTGACTTCCCCGAACGGCGAACGCCTGCTAAGATCTTGACGAGGGGGACGTTGATAAACGGTGTAACTGCTCTGATATAATCCGGACGAATGATCATTGTTTTTCTCCTTTGCTTCCATTATACTTGAAAAACTCCGTGAAGTCAATAAGTTTTTCTTTTATAGAAGTAAAAACTATAAGAATATTGTCGTTTTTATGCTTATATGAGAAATCTGAATGACGATGCACATTGTGTATTCTGTTAAAGTTCAGACTCTCATAAAGCCCGATAATTTGCAACGGCAACCGTGCAGCGTTATGTAATTGCTGTTTCTGCCGTAATGTATTTTGCATTTGTGATAGCTTTTCTTGCCGTTCCATGCGTCGGCAATAAGATAGAGGTAGTCGTTTATCCCGCATTCGATATGCCTGACCTCCAACCCGCCCAAGCCGCTGTAATAGGCGATCGGCTCGTGGCTTTCGCAAATTTCGCGCTTTGTCATGGCGTCACCTCATAGCTTCTGCCTTGTACCGTAACGACGTTTCCGTCCCTTTGTGGTGAGCCCTTTGCACAAGCCCGTACAGGCAGCTGTGCGCCCGCAGGAGCCTTTGGGATATTCCCGTCGAGGAATGTATCGTCCGCGCCGACTTCGACGATCTTGAAGCCTTTTTGGACGAGATACGCCGAAAACTGCCAGAGTTTTTCAAAGCGCCCGTTGCTGTCGAAGATAGCGCAAATGTTCTTTGCGGGGTGGTATGCGGTGATTCTGAAATAGTTTGCCATAAGTGTTTCCTCCCGTTAGCGATATCGTTTGAAAGCGTATTGTGTTACCAGTTCCTGCAACGGATAAACGCGTCCTTTGTCGAACGGCGCTATCATTTCTCCGAGTGTATAGGGACTGAACTCGTCCGTAAGATAGGCGACGCATTTGTAGCCTTCGACTTCGATGACGATAAATGTCGCGTCCGCACTATTGGGACGGTAACGTTTGAGGTAATTAAGCGCCCGTTCTGCTATTTCGGCAAGTGCGGGATGATCGCGTTGGAATTCAGATACGGTGTAGATTTCGTCGAGATAGTTTTTCATAAATTCAGCTCCTGTTTTAATTTGGGTGCAGCGTCACGCTGCCTCCTTTGCGGTCATGCCGCGGTTTGAATTTGTTTAAGATGTTTGTTGGCATACGGCAGCCAGACTTTATTGACATAATGCAGGATATCGTCGTCGGGCTTTTTATTGTGGCTTGCGTAGCATTGCAGTACCTTATGTGTTTTGAGCGAATATTCGAGCGTTACGAGCGGCTTTTCCGGCTGTTCTTTTGTGCGGATAAAGAAGATGAGTGATTCTTCCTGTGCAAAGTGCAGGTCATACTGCATTCGACCGACGCAGTGATGCAGGAACTCTCCTTCACGGATAAGGTCTGCCGGCGACTTTGCTATCACGCAGATAAAGGCGCTACGCTTGTTATGCTGCAAGGGCAGGTACTTTTCGGCAACTTCGCAGAATTTCTGTACGAGCTCCTGTTTCTTATTAGCCTCTTCGATTGCCTTCTGTTCCGCATATTGGTCTATGCGTATATCGTGCCATCTCTGAAAATCTTTCGGGAACAGGTTTTGCTTTAAGGTCATATCAATGCCCAGATGTTTGCAGGCTTTCAGATAGTCGAGATATAAGTGGTTAGAAATATTCTGCTTTTCGGTGTAATCGAAGTATTTTTTGAGTTCCCAGCCTTGAAACAGCTCGCGTATGGGCGACATCCCCGGTTCCCGTTCAAATTGCTTTTTGCGGAACAGGAAATGCGCGACTTCTTTCAAGGGAAATCCTGTTTTGTATGCCTGCGTAATCGCCGTAATATTGTAGCTGTTCCCCCACGGCAGGGCGAGTTCTTCCCGCTTGCGGGCGATCCATTTACGGAAAACTTTGTCTTTTGCTATCTTTTTGAGCAGAGAGCGGTTCTCCGCATACGCGCCCAAACCGAGTTTCAGAAGATACTCCGTCTGCGGGTACTGTTCGTAGATGCGAAGATAGGTGATGATGTCCCTGCCTTTATAGAGTTGGTAGGCGCTGTACTTGTATTCTGGGAATTTACCGACGACGCCGCGGTTGATGAGCGTGGCATAGGGGTCGTAATACCGCGTATCGGCGGGATACCACTTGCCGTCTTCAAACTGTTTGGGGCGCGACTGCAATTCCTCTGCGTACCAGCCGACGTTAAAACCGTGACCGAGATAATTATACTCCATATCGCGAATATAGCATTTCGGGGAATGGATGCCATGTATAGCGACCTGCTTACACGCCCATTGTTTGCCTTTGATCGTTGAAACGGCAACGGTAACTTTTATAAGTTCCTTTTTCCATACAGTCAGATAGGCGTAGAAACGCACGATGTTTTCCTGCCACGGATATATTTTCATATCACGCTTGTGGATCTCTTTCAGAATGTAATTGGGAATAGGTTTGATGTCTTTCTCTGTCATAGTTTTCACCTCAATGTAATTTCGTTGCCGAACATTTCATCCAGAACGGCGAGCGCTTCCGTATCGAAAGCGGAAATATCCGGTTCGTAGTCCGCAAGGTCTGGTTCTTCAATGTCGCCGTCAAATTCGCGCATCTCTTCTTCGGAGAGGATCTCGCCTGTTTCAAGATCGACGTTTTGTTCGGCAGGCAGTTCGCGCACTTCGTCGTCGTTTTCCATGACGACGAGCGTATGCCCGTTGCTTAGGATTTTGCCGAAGTGCACATCCGAAGCGTGGTACGGGAAGCCTATCATCGGCACGCGGCTTTCAAGCCCGCAGTCCCGCACAGTAAGGGTGAGATGTAATTCGTCTGCAAGCATTTCCGCGTTCTTGCCGAATGCCTCGTAAAAGTCGCCCAAACGCATTGCAATAACGGCTTGCGGATATTTTTCCTGCACGTCCAGATATTTTCGGTACATGGGAGAGGCCGTTCGTTTGGATGGTTTCGTTTTTTCTTCCTCGGCGATCTCCGCCATGATTTCTTGTATCTCTTCGTCGGACGGCATAGTATCCTCATCGTCTTCGGGCTTTTCCTCTTCGGGCTTGCCTTCGAGGTCTTCGCCCATAAGGTCGAACATGGACATTTGCGGCTTCGGCTGCGGTTTGGGCGGAGCGGCTTTCACCGTCGGCGCCTTTGCCGTAACTTTGGGCATGGGTGCCTTATATTCGGTGCCGTCCTCGTTGCAAAGGGTGTCTTCGATGCTGTCCTCCTCGAAATAATGCACTGCCCAGCCGTACACGGTATCATCGTCGATACAGGCAGACGATGCGCCTTTCTCCGCTTGCTTTTTCGCCTCGTCGCAGGCAAATTTCAGAAAGCCAGACAGCGTCTTTTTGTTCAGGAGCGTTTTACCGTCTTTTTGTATCTTTACGCCGCCGTTGATCTTCTCGGCAAGAACCTCGGAGGCATTCGCCTCCAAGTATGCTTTGATCTTTTGTTCTTCCTTCGTGATTGCCTGTAAGTTAAGTTTCATATCGCGCCTCCTCAAAAGGGTAAGTCGTCCAAAAGCTCGGCGGCTTTCGCGGGCAGGGCTTCCAGCGTCGTATAATGATTGAACCCGCCGCGATAGTCCTGTTCGTCTTTCGCCGTTCGTATGAGGATATGTCCGTACCATTCGTTCGTGAAATACCGCACGTCGGATATGGAAATGTAGATACACTTGTTTTCCGCGCTCTTGATAAACGCTGAAAAGCAATAGTGATTGCGCCCGACATTGACGAGTTGCCAATGGTTTTCACGGCATATCGCTTTCAGGTAGTTGATGTACTTCGTCTGGAACGTCCTGTAATCTTCGCCGGTGTAACTGCCCGACGAAAATTCGTGAGTAAGGTACTTTTTGAGTTCTTCGATTTTAGCCATTGTATTCATCCTCCTTGACGATCCTGTAAATGTCATCCGCATAGAACTGACAGACGAACCAATTAAAAAGAGCGTGACATTTCACGCCCTTGTAGTCCACGATGTAGTCGTTCTCGCCGACCTTTTTCAGTACGGTGATCTCGTCCATCTCTCCTTTTAAGGAATGGATGTGCGCCGTTGTCTTGTAAGCGTATTCGTTCATTGCCGTTCCTCCTTGTTACGCAATTCTTTTGATACCGCCGCCAAAGCTCTGTACGGTCACACTGCCGAACTCACTGCACCAGTCGTCATCTTTGTTCCAGACGTAAGCAAAGGCGGTATGTCTGTTGCCTTCGCTGTGCATGAGCGTTTTCCATTCCGATTTATAGTCCGTTACAATCAGGAAGGAATAGCACTCGCCGAAGTCGGTAAATTCGTGCGTGATGGCATATACGAGGCAGTTGTACTTCTTTTCAAGCGCTTTCATCTTTTCGTAGAGTTCGGGCTCCTGATCTGCCCAATACCCGCCGAAGCGTTCAAAGAAGCAGACCATACCTTTTTCGCGGAAGCCCTTGATGTACGGGGCATAGATGTCCATCTGTTTGAGTAATTCGATTGCCTTTTCTTTCTTTGCGATGTTCTTGTCGTTCATGGTTTTTCTCCTTAAATGCAATTTTCTAATATTTCAAAGTTGTAGCCGATGTTTCTAAGTGTCTCTTCAAAGCCGAACCACGCAAGCAAATTCTGATTGTAGTCGTCCTGTGCGAGGGGATCTTCCTTATCCCACTTATCGCCGAAGAGTTCCGAAGGTGCGTAAAGCCCCGTGCCGTTCATGGTTTCATACAGCAGCGCATTGATCTCTTGGCGGTACTGCTTGTAGAAGCGCACCGTGTCCGAATAGTAGATGAGTTCGCCGACGACGCCCGACTGACAGCCGTGATGGAGCACATCTGTAAAGATATACTTCTTGTCGCTGTAATCGCCCCAGCGGTCGATAACATAGTTGCACACACGACGCGTCAACGGGCTGTCCGATTTGCGTTTGAGTTCCTTGATGTTGGCAAGGGTCAGTTTCATTCGTCTGCCTCCTCAAAGTCGTCGATATGGATATGTTCCTGCCCTGCGATGCCGTATTCGAAATACAGCCCGTTTTCATCCTCATACAGGTCGTAATCGGTCACGACGATCTTCCCGCACTTGGTGACGGCAACGGTGATCTTGTCGTCATCAAGCGCAACAATGTTGAACACGACGGTATCTTCCCCGTCGAAGAATTGGAACTCTTTCAGATAGAACTTGTTTCTCATAATCCTGCCTCCTCAGTCAACCAACTTGTACCAGACGGAATACTCGACTTCAAACTCTCTCATCTCATATCCCGTGCTTTCGCCGCTGCTGTTTTTGGTCTCGACTTCGATCTCGCGGATCTCATAGTGCGCGCCCTTGTACTCGCCGGGGCGGTTCGGAACGGCGTGGCAATTCATGACGCATTCTTTGAATACGCGGATATACGCCTTGCCGCTCTTGCCGTTGCAGGCGATGATGAGGTCGCTCTCGGTGATAAAACCGAGACCGGTCATCTTGGTGCTTCCATAACGATTTGTTCTCGAAACGGAATAAACTACTTTCTTCATTTGGAACTACCTCCGAATTTTCTTTTTGCCTTTCGGCAGGGAACATACGGCACAGCGAGAGCTCACAGGCAGACTTCTTTTTGACTTTCACGGAAGTCAACGACAAAGGACAAAATTATTGCTTGGAAGTCACGGATCATCTGCCGAAAATGCAAAAAAGCCGAGCAGGTCCATTAGACCTACCCGGCTTTTCGTGTAACGGAGCTATTCTATTTTTCGGCAATAATTTTTCCCGTTGACTTCCGCGAGCGCTGTGCCAAACTCCCTGCACGAAACGGCAAAAAAATTCGGGAATCCATTTTAGGAAATATGCGGGCAATATTGGTGTTTATCGACGCAATCTTTGCACCGTTCTTCTTGGATTTTTTTCTGCTATGTCCTATACGGTGCAAAAACGAGTGCTATTTTGCTTGATATTCTATTTTTCTCTGCTTTACTCTATTTTTCTCTGATTTTTATCTTGACAGAAAAACAGAGAAAGGATATAATAAAGTCAGGAGGCGAAAGATGGTTGAAGATCAGGAAGCAGAATTCAAGCGGGAATATACAGAAGATCTGAAAAACGAAGTTGTCGCGTTTTTGAATACAAATGACGGAACGATCTATATTGGCGTGAGGAAAGATGGGAGCATCTGCGGGGTCGACGATGTGGATGAAACGATGCAGAAGATCTCTTCCTCTCTCCGCAACGCCATTCGTCCCGACTGTACCAGGTTCTTTCACATGGATGTGTGTCGGGAACAGGACAAGTATTATGTCCGGCTGAATGTCGTCAAGGGAACGCAGACACCTTACTATCTGGGCGAAAAGGGGATGCGGCCGAGCGGCGTGTATATCCGCGTCGGAAATACGACCGTGCAGGCTTCCGAAGAGATGATCCGCGAGCTGCTTCGTGCGGCAGACAGCGAAATGTTTGAGGAGAAAAAGGCCTATCGGCAGGATTTGACTTTTCGGGCGGCGCAGCACATATTTGAGGAACACAAAGTGGCATTTGGAAGGCCGCAGATGCAGACATTAGGCATTTTGGATGCCGAGGGTTTTTATACCAATCTCGCGCTGCTGCTTTCCGATCAATGTGAGCACAGCATTAAATGTGCCATCTTTGAGGGTACAACGAAAGAGATATTCAAGGATCGGAAGGAATTCGGTGGGTCGCTGTTTGAGCAGATCGATCATGTTTTGGAATATCTGAATGTTTATAATAAGACGGCTTCGGTCATCGGTGACAAGCTGCGCGAGGATATGCGCGAATATCCCCCGACGGCTATTCGCGAAGCGCTGCTGAATGCAGTCGTTCACAGAGAATACGCTTTCAGCGGCAGCACATTCGTCAATTTGTACGATGATAGGCTGGAGATCATGTCGCTCGGAGGTCTCCCGGATGGCATTTCGTTAGATGCGGTTCGTTTGGGGATCTCACAGCCGAGGAACAGGAACCTTGCGAATATTTTTTATCGATTAAACTATATCGAGGCATACGGGACGGGGATACCGCGCATTTACAGCTATTATCGACAGACGGGGAAAGCGCCCGCGATCTCGGTCGTGAGCGGAGCTTTTCAGATCAGCCTGCCTAATTTGTTGTATGCTGCGGAGGATAAAACAAAGCACAGGACTGCACACGAGCAAAAGATATTGCAGTATCTGGAGAGCCATGATTCAATCGATAAAACGAGTGCGGCATCGCTGATCGGCACAAAGGATGCCCGCGCCTATATTGTGTTGCGCACGATGGCGGAAAACGGTCTGTTGGCCGTTCAAAAGCAGGGCAAGAAATATGTGTATGTAAAACAATAAAGCGATGGTAAAAACATCTATCCGTTTTTTTGAAGATATCCCCGTGCGCGCCGTTTGGGAGGAACAAACTTCCAAATGGTGGTTTTGCGCTGCCGATATCGCCGAAGCGCTCACAAAGAGCAAAAAACCCCGTTCCTATTGGAATGCGATCAAACGCCGCAATCCGCAGTTGTCGACAATTTGTCGACAACTGAAATTAACGGCCAAGGACGGCAAACGGTATCTGACCGATGTCGTGGACGAAGAGGGGGTAAATACTGTAATTGCCGTCATCCCGGGTAAAAAGTCGCTCGTATTCGACAAGTGGCTGAAGGGGATGGGCACTTCCATCGACGAAAAAAGCAAGCGGAAGGCGTACGAACTCTTTGAAAGCGGGCTGATAAACGACATTGAAGTGGGTACGGTAACGGGCTTGCAGCAGATCCATTCCTATCTCTTCGGCGGTCTTTACGATTTCGCAGGGAAAATAAGGGGGCTGAATATCGCCAAGGGCGGGTTCGCCTTTGCGCCTGCCATGTACCTGAACGAAAACCTTGCGCGCATCGAGAAAATGCCCGAAGATGCCATCGAGCATATTGTCAAAAAGTATGTGGAGATGAACATCGCCCATCCGTTCTTGGAAGGCAACGGCAGGGCGACGCGCATCTGGCTCGATCTGATCTTGAAGAAGAACCTGCACACCTGCACCGATTGGAGCAAGATAAATAAGCGCGAATATTTGCAGGCGATGAAGGAAAGCCCTGTGGACGCATCGCATATTTTTGCGCTCATCAAGGGCGCCCAAACGCCGCAGATCGACGACAGGGAACTCTTCATAAAGGGCATAGACTATTCGTATTATTACGAGCAGGCTGATGAGTAAGATAACGCCAGAATTAATTCTCAGTCATTATAGATTCAGCTGAACAATAAATGGGTTTAATAACGTGGCTCTTTTTATATCATATTACAAAAAATTCGAAAGATAAATTGAACTCATTGAAATCTAATAGCTTAAAAGTTGATTTTACTCATATATCGTGATAAAATGTTTTGTACATATAAGATATATTGCCAAGGGGGAGGATACAAATGAAGAATTATGATGCCAAAATATATTTACAGAAAGAAATAAATTATCAGGAATGTGTTGATTTATTTTTAAAATGGATACATGGTTCTGACAAATATACGTGTGATGGTTTGGCAAAGTCTTCTTTAGATATTAATGAACGTGTTTTAGAAGCGGGGTATAAATATAAAAATGATAATATATCTCTTACAATTAAGCATGGCGTGGATTCACTAGGTTGTTCGGTGACAGCGTGTCAATTTATTAATAATGATGCTAAAGGGAAATGGATTGTTTCAGTTGTTTTCTTTAAAGGAAAAGATGAGGATCCATATGTTCTTATTCAACAGGATTGTGATTTAAACGATATAGCTGCGATGATTAATATAAATCGCCCGTATTTGGTGACGATGATTTTAGATAACGGGTGGATAGATAGCGCATGTTATAAATCTTTTGGGGGGAAGGAATATTGTAAAATAAATTCAAACGATCATTATTTTTGTATTATGGACCAGGACATTGATAGTGTTTCTGAAATAATGTTGGGAAAAGGAGACAACGATCTTCCTGTTGTATACTTTAGTTATAATTTGCCTCGAAGTAGATATGGGGTCAGTAAAAATAAGATTGAGAAGATTGCCAAAGATCTTGCGGGAACAGCGTATGTCTTATTGGATCCTCAAAGCCCTGTCTTAATAGATAAAATTTCCTTAAAAACAAAAACAAAAAAGGTGTTTCGTGGACATATTGGAATATATTTTCCAGGTGATCCCGAAGTTTTACGAATTAATCCTGAATATCACAAATCCGATTTGATTCCGTTGATTAAGCATTTAGTATGGACACAGCGTTCATTCCATAGGACAAGCCAAGATATTACTTGGCAAAAAATATTGGATGTCGAAGAATGGGATGGGTTAATACGTTGCGGGGTTGAAGAAAATTTGGCCTTACAAAAGCAAATCAATGAAATGAGCCAAAAAATAGATTTCTTAAAGTATATCAGTGCTAAAGCGGAAATAATTAATCTTCCGATGGAAGGATGGATGGGTGAACAGCTGTTTCTTGGGGAAGAAAGTCGTAATTATGTGATAAAAGCTATGCGTAGAGGCTTGGAGTTTTACTCTGACCGTGGATGTCGGGGGCGACATCTTATAGAAAAATTAATTAAAGTAAATGAAGCTACATCCTTTTTGGCGTCGAATGTGAGGGAAGTGAATGAAGAAATGTTAATCCCTTATTCCGGTGAAGAGTCTTCTTTTGAGCAAAAGCTGGAGTCTTTAGATGCAAAAAGATTTTCATTTGAAAAAAGAAAACATGCATTGCAGGCAGAAGAGTCTCAATATGCAATGGATCAGTTGAAGATGCTTTTTCTTCCGCCCGATGAAAAAGAATTGTTTGACGGGGAATTCAATGATTTGATTTTACTTTGCATCCAGAAAGAAATAGATTATGCGGAAAACCAACACGAAATAGAAATATTAGAAAAAATAATGTCATGCAATCATGAAAGCAATTGTGGGCGAAGGGTGATGGAGAGTATAGCTAAACAAATTAGGGAGAGTGATCCCTGGACGGGACCAATACAAAAAGGCTTGGAAAGGGCAGGGTTTGTCTTTGAAAGTTCAGCAAAGCATCATAAAGCTTATTATAAAGATCAAAGGTATCCCGTGATTTTCAGCTGTACGGCAAGTGATGTGCGTGCAGCCAAAAATACTGCATCAGATATAATGAAGAAGATTTCAATTTATGCTATAGATTGACTATCGATAGACATGCTGGAATGTGGTAGATCTAGACATGATTGGCACAACTTTATCGATGTATAGTTCAAGAAGGCGATTTTGACGGTTTTGTTGAAGGTGGGCGACCGATGCGGTTACATTATATCTTGATTCACGAAAATGACCAAAAAAGTGCATAAGTATTGATGTTGCCAAGAATCTGGAAAGGTTTTAACTTCCTTCTATAGAAAAAATATTTTTTCTGATTTTGAAGAAACAAGGCAAAAACTAAAAAAATTCTGTTTTCTGTTGATTTTTTCTGCTATTGGATTCGACAATGCATGAATCGATACGCGCAAGAAATCGCACGAAAAACGCACGCGTGCGATTTTTTGTTGACAAAAACGCACGCGTGCGATATAATTTGATTATAGAGGTGAAATATGGCAAATATTGGATTCCGCTTAAAAAGTCGGTCTTTTTGAGGGCTACAGACATTTGTAGCAAAAGTGTTCGGAATTCACTTGCGACCTCTTTGGGACTAAAATTGACAAGGCATAAAAACACACAATATATAGCGCCAATATCATAAAATAAACACTATATATTGTGCCGTAGGCAGCTCGGGACGGACTCTGACTCCGTCATTCGTTGGTTCGAATCCAGCTACCCCAGCCACCAGACACTATATATTGATAGTTTTTTAAAATAAAACACAATATATAGTGTCTTTCTTTTTGCGCTTTTTTGCTTCTTCCCCAAATTGGGGAAAAAATTGGGGAAACTTTTCGGAGTAATTTTTGTCCGTTGCCCTGTATTTTGCTTATCTCGCCCGCGAAAGCGGGTGTTTTTGTTTGTTCTTTGTCTTTTTCAAAAATTGGATTGGGGAAATTTTTGTCAGTAAATTACTTTTTCGGCTTCTTTGAGCTGAAATTCGTCCGAATAATGCGTGTATACCGTCGACATGATTGTGCCGCTCAGACTGTGTCCAGCCCATATGCTCACGACTTCTGAGGCAACGCCACATTCCTTGCAACGACTGATAAACGTGTGCCTCAGTTCGTGCGGATGACGTTCGGGCAAAAGCCGCTTCATGCGCGTGGAGATCGTGTTGAGATTTGTGTTTTTCGCTCGCTCAAAGTCGATAAACGGCAAAACCTTTTTTACCTGCGGGGTAAACGGTATCTTGCGAAGCACCTTGTTCTGCCCTAAACGCTCTTTGCTCGTCTCGCATTGCAGCCACTTGCCGTCGATGATCTCTATGCTCGCAAGTTCGGATTTTCTCAGACCGAAAAACAGAAGAACGAGAAGAGCGTCGGTACCTTCGACTTCTTTATGCGACTTGCAGTAGTTGACGAGTCTTGCCTCTTCGTCTTTGGTGAGCGCTTCGCCCTTCTTGGTTTGGTAGGCGGGCAGTACGACCTTTTTCATGGGAGAGGGGATATTGTAATCCTCGGTTGCCATGTCGAAGATGCAATGCAGCATGAGCGCGAGTTTCTCCGCTTTGCGGTGTTTGTTTTCGTCCACGATGCCGAAGAGATAGTTTTGCAAGTCGGTGCGCGTGATGCCTGCGAGCGGTTTGTTGCCGAAGGTCGGCTCCAAGTCCACGCGGAAGGAGCGCTCGTACTCCTTAAAGGTGGAAGGCTTTGTCGTCTGTTCCTTGATCTTCAGCCACTCTCTGCCGTAGTCTCCGAAAAGGATGGCCTTTGCTGTCGGAACAGCGGCGGGCGTTTCGGCGGGCTGCACGGGCGGGCGTTCATAAAAGGCGGCAAGCCTGTCCATAAAGCGTTTGCGCATGGTTTCAAAATCTCGGCCGGACGCCTCGATGTACATTCCTTTGCGGCGTATGCGCGCCTCGAAGTATCCGTTCGAGGTGATGCGGTAGTTGACGATGTAGTTTTTTGCGATAAAAATCTTTCTGATCGATTCAGGCATGGTTTTGATCTCCTGTTTGGTGAGTTTGAAACCGTTTCTGCCTTTCTCAGAAAGTTTCCCGTTTTCCCTGTTCAGGGCAATGGCGTCCATTGTCTTGCGGATGGCGCGCATCTGCCCGTAAAGCGCCGCGAGCGGATCTTCGATTGCCGCTGCGGCAAGTTTGGTGTTGATAGTTGATTGATTTCTCACTGATCGATGCTGTTGCGTGAGCTACTATGTTCTCTCGCTCATCGGATACAATGTTCTCTTTCCTTGCGCAGGTTTCCTCCTTAAATATAGATTTTTGCGAGTAAAAGCTTCGCGGTTTGTTCAGCCTTCTCCACGGTAAAAAGATATTTAGTTATATTGGATATTAGCCTCCCTGTACGGGAAGGTAATACGATAATAGCGGCCCCCGGGCAAAAAAGTCAAGGCCCGGGACTGAAATTTTCGGCTGTTCGCAGAAAATATTGTGCTGCGCTTTGTGCGCGCAATAGTTTTCCGTCAATTGGCGGACTATTTTTCCGTCAGTTGGCAGGATGACGCTTTGCCTAATAAGGCATATCGTCAAAGGGCGGGGGTTCGTCGTATAGGTCGCCGTTTGCGCGTGAAAAGCGCTGCGCCTGTTCGGCATTGGTGTTTTTGAGGAGTGATTTACTCTCGCCGCGCACCGCGCCGTACTTGCAGGAAATTTTGTTGAAGAAGTCTTCCTGCAAGTCGGAAAATGAAGTGAGTCCCCCGCGGGCTTTCCAGAACTCGGACGAACTCAGACGAGGGCGATCAATATCGCAGTAATTCCGATAGACGGGCTCGCCGGATTCGTCATAGCGTTGTAACTTGTTGCCTTGCTCGCTTTTGTTGTCGCTCATGACCTTGCTTGTCCATCTTTCGGTGACGGGCAGATACCAGACAAACAGATTGCGCCGTACCTGTTCGGTGACGGTCGCCGCACAGATGATGTTCTCATGCGTGCGCAGAAATCCGATTTTGTCGATGGCATAGCGATAACAGTCGGAAAAATAACGACGGATGTCCTCGCTACTCGCAAAGCTATTCCAAAACTCTCTGTTTCCGCCGAATTGCAGGCACTCTAACACCGTGTTTTTGCCGCGGGAGAAATACTGTGCGTTCGTGCTTGCCATGATATCTTTCCAAGCCTGTTCGGCAGGGAAGATCATGCGTTTCAGATACTCCACCGTAAACCGCTGTTCGCAATCTCCTAAATAGATATCCACGGTGGAAAGCTTGTCCGCCTTATATTTGAGCACCAAAATAGTGGCGTGCTTATCCCGCGGACGTTCGTCTTCGGGGTAGGTGTACCATGTGGGTTTTGTGGTATAAACCTTCGTTGTATGTACCTCCTTTAGATATTTTTTGCCAAATGGCAGGGGCGCGCGGACTGTTCGTCCGTGCGCCCTTCGACTTATATATTGATGTGAGCGGCTTGTCCAGCTGCCTCTATTGATCAAGCAAATGAAAGGCGGCAAATATTCCATTTTACAGATTTTTTCACACGCTTTTCATTTAAGAGTCCTTCTTGCCGTCCTTATCCTCAAATTCGGGGTTTCGGAAACGGGGCTCGGGGCCTTCGCCGAAGATGGAGACGATCTGTTCGCGGACAGGGCGCGGGTCGTCCTCCTCGATGACGGCGACATTCTGATACTTGCGGCGAAAGTCCTCATACCGCTTCCCCAGCCGTTTGTATAGTTTTGGAAGGAAGCGCCCGTTGACGTATTCCTCCGCCGTCATCCCCAGCCGCCGTGCAATGCGCTCCGCTTCCTTTTGCACCTTCTCCTCATCGGGATGGGAGGGCGGCGTTTGGAGCTTTTCCTGCCGTTCGTTCATTTTTTCGCAGAGGGCAATATACAGCCAGCGCACTTCTTCGAGCTGTTCTGCAAACTGTAACCGATAGGTGAGCCGCTGCCATTCGGAAAGCTTATTTAGGCGTTGCTTGAATTGCTCGTCGGAAGCGTTATCAAAGGGGCGCAGGATGAGATATTGCAGGCAGAATTTGCTGTATTCTCGGTAGCTGTAGAACCATTCAAGGAATGCCTCCTGCAAGTCGGAACCGCAGACGCAGCGGAAGAGATCGAACAGGATATCCTCGTCGTTTTCCGTGCGGAACTTCTCGAGGAATTGTTCCCATTGTCGCTCGGCATAGGCTTCCTTCTTGCAGCGGTCGTGCTGGAGGGATGTGCTCTCAAGCTTCTCTTTGATCTTTGCAAGGCGTTTGGAGACATAACTTTGCGATCTGTTTAGGGCTGCGGCTATCTCCTCCTGCGTTAGCTTTTCGAGGAAGTGCATACGGTAGATGCGCTTGTCATCGCCGCGGAAGAGGGCGCGGGCGTCGAGCAGGTCGGCGCTGTCCTCTTGCTGCTGCAAGACGTCCGCTATCTTCTTGTCGGGGAGATCTTCGATCTTGCGGGGGCGAAAGACGTGGTTGTGCGGCGAAGGCTTGAGATGTCTGACGTTGTGATATTCTTCGCGGCGTTCCAGGGCGTAGAACTTCTCGTCCATGTCCGAGAGGGCGTCAAAGAGCTCTTCCGAGACTTCTTGCGATGTGAGGCGGCCGTCGGGGCCGTAATAGTAGTAGATGAGCGTGCCGGGGCGGCTCCCCGGCTGCCGCTGTTCGTTCAGTTTATAAGCTCTGGTTTCAGGCATGGGTGTTCTCCTTTGTTTCTATTATAGCACAGAATACATGACAGATATTGTCACCTTTCCAAAAATTTTTCGGGGAATTTTTTGGGGGAGCGGTGCGGAGGAACGGCGTCGCCTTTTGACGGTTTTTGGCGGCGAAAAGGGATATTGATAGAATGCAGAACAACCGTTAGAAGGTGGGACGAATTTGTACCAAAAACCGATGCCTAAGCAGGATAAGGAAGGTGGGATTATCCCGCCTTCGACTGCTGCGTCGTCGCTGCCACTTGTATGTTGTCCGCAAGGGGAGTTCGTTGAAACAACTCTCCCCGTTTGCGGAATACGGCGGCAACGACACGATGCAACAAGCGGGAAACCCGCTTTTTGTATATAATTATTTTTTATAGAATCAGAAGTATAGATTTGGAAGTAATTTTTTTAGACGCTATTGCAATTTAAGGGCGTGTATGGTAAAATAATTTATATAACTTTGCTTGATATTTACGGAACTTCGATGATTCAATAATAAAAATAATTTTAAACGGAGAATCATTATGGCTATATTCAAACAGGAAATGGAAAAAATTTTGATGAATAGGGGGGCTCTTTACAAGCTCGCCGGATTTTTTGCCACGCGTAAGGGCGGAGAACTCGACCTGATGTGGCAAGACGCAAAGACCACGGTCGATTATTTTTACGATTCAAACATTCTGGATACAGACAATTTAGACGAAGCACGTTTTTTCGTACTGGCGGATTACCTAACCTATATCCCATATGGCTCTAGCGGTTATTCAGCGTTTGCAAGCATGCTCAAGGAGATTAATCCCGACATCTCTGCGGGACAATACAGGTATCAGTGGCTTGAAAAGTATATGGGCGAGCGCCTTACTTGGCTGAATGACGGTCAGCGCGAATATGTAAAATACTACTTTGAAAATTACAATAAGAAGACTATCAATCTCAAAATTCCCGCTGATGTCGCCTCGCTGATATGCCGCTTTCACCACCAGTGCGAGGCGCATTTTAAAACGGAGGGATTTATCAATCTGACGCAAATAGATGAAGAGCACATAAACAATTTTTCAGACAGGTTTGCCGAGATGTACGAGGAATGTGACAGCGTAGACGCCGATCAATTTTTGAAGGATGTGCCGCTGTATGGCGACCTCGGAGAAAAGGAACTTGAATATATCCGCATATTTACTGGCCTGAAGGAGGGATAAAATTTGGACGATAAAAAAAGCGGGCTTGTATATTACACTGCCAAAGAATGGAATGAGCTGTTTGTCTACGGTGGGTTTTATGATTTTTTCAGAAAATATGACAAAAAGACGGATAATTGGCGGGTAAGCGAAGTTTCATACAGTCAATTTCTGCACGATTTTCGCGTCATTGAAGTAGATGATGGGCAAGCGCGTTTAATTACGTGCGGCAATCTGCCTGTGGAAGAATATGCGGAATACCGCCATTTGCTTGGCGAAGGTAAGGAGGACGACCGATGAGATACAAATTTATAGGTTGGGCGGATAGCGGCAACAGTCCCCTGTCCATATAGCGTCGCCGACAGTGACAAGTCCGACGAATTGTTGTCGCTCGATGACGATATAATAGAATTTTTATACAAGTCTGGGGCAAAACTCGATTTGGATTATTATATTTTAACTTAACGCTATAAAAGAGACGTTGCGAGGTGTTTATGAAAAAAACAAAGCAGCCAATTATCGATGAAATAAAACAGGTTGAAAAGGAAATTATTGAACTGGATGAAGTGATTTCCCGTCCGCCCGACTATATGCCGACGACTCACGCCGAGGAACTGCGCAAGACGATTACAGACTATATCAGACAAATAAGTGGCGCCATAGGCAAGCTGTTAAAGCTTAGCGGCGGCTACCTTTGCGTCAAGGGCGGGAGAGTATATTTCAAGGATGAAATTGCGCCCTTTGCTTGCGATCAGAAGGACGTCGATAAAGTGCTCGGCGAGCAGATCAAGCGCATTGACTATTGTATGTACTATATGGCGGGAAAGGGTGTCGAGATTCGGTATATGGCGGAACTGGGCAAGTCGCTCAATACATTGTATTCAATTTACGACAACGCCGATAAATTCAATAAAAAGCTGACGGCGGCGGAAAAGGCAAGGGCGCAGATGACCAAAAAGGAGGCTACAGCGCTCAAGGCTGAAAAGCAGGCAAAGATAGCCGCGCTCAAGACCGAAATGGGCAGGCTGGACGACGAGCTTGCAAATATAAAGAGCAATTTTAATTTCGAGTCTCCTTCTATGCCGCAGGAATTCGGCGGCAGGTTCACAATGCCTCTCGGTCTTGATAAAAGCGGCGAAAACGCGTTGTCCTGGGATTCCGGCGTGCTGTATGTAGACGCATCGAACGAAAAGAATGCAAATATAAGCGCCTTTCTGAAGGCTATTATAATCAGGTTTTTATATTCCTTTCCCCAGGCTTCGGCGCAGATAATGTATTGTTGTTCAGGCTTGGATGACGAAAGCAATCTCTTTCTTACCGCGCTGATGAGCAGGGCCGGCAAGGAGTTTTTTTTCCGCGAGGGAAGGTATTACAGTACCGCCGCCGACAGCTATTCGGCTGCAAGCGCTTCAAAAATCATAGAACAGCTCTACAAGCTGTGCGCGGACGACAGAACGTATCTGTTGAGCGATTCGCTGGTAAGGAGCATATACGAATATAACAATAGCAATCCCGACAATATCCAGTCGCCCGTGCTCGCAATTTTGCGCGACTACCCTTACGGGTACGAAAACAGCAGGGAGCTCGATTACCTCTTCAAGAGCGGCGAACGCTACGGGATATATTTCGTCGTTGTAAAAAGCGGCGAAGAGAGGGGCTTTGCGGACGGAAAGGGCGCCGACTGCTCGCCGTATGCGGGCCTTTCCGTTGCGCTCGAAGGCGGCAAGCTCATCTGTGACGGCGAAAAGTATACGCCCGTATCAGTGAGCGATAAGCTCCTGCCCGAGCTTTTGGCACCCTTAAAGAAGATAAAGGACATGTCGCGCGGCACCGTTTCTTACGATGACGTCGGCTTCGGCAAGGAAAAGCTTGAGGGATCCGCCGTCGGCAATGAAATTTCAATCCCCGTGGGCAAGGTGGGCAACAAAATTTATTCGCTCGATCTGGCGGTGACCAGCAACAGGGACAGCAAGCCCGTGTCGTATATGATAATCGGCCGGACGGGCTGCGGCAAGTCGTCCATCATCGACAGCCTGATAATTAACGGCAGCATGAAGTATTCGCCCGACGATTTGACATTCTACCTCATCGACTTTAAAGACGGCGTATCCAGCGCGCCGTACATAGGCGCCGCCAGAATGCCGCATATAAAACTCGTTGCACAAAAGAGCCGCCAGGAGGAGGCCGAGATTATATTAAAGACCGTACTTAAAGAGCGCGAGCGGCGCAATGACATGCTGTTCAAAAAGGTGGGTGTGAGCAATATCGTCGACTACAATAAATTGTGCGAAAAACACGGGCAGCCGCATTTGCCCAGAATAATAGTAATAATAGATGAATTCCAAGTCATGTTCAACGAGAGCTCCGAAGCGGGCGACAGCGGCCGCACGCAGCGCCTTGCCGAACACTGCAACAACATAGTAAAGCTCGGTCGCTCGGCGGGCATTCACCTCATCGTAGCCTCGCAGAGCGTTACAAGCAAAATAATGACCTCCGTCGGCAATGAAATAAGCGGCAGATTCTGTTTTGAAGTTGCAGAACCTTCGATCGCGCGCGAGGTGTTCAGCGCCAGCAGGGAAAATGCCGATGCCGTGGTAAGGGAATATACGGGCCGTGTGGGTGTCGCCATGGTCAGCCCCGATTCGGGCGCCACCATACAGAAGGTGCGCGCGTCGTTCCACATGAACAAGATGAACGAATATGCTGCGAAGGTGCGCGAGCGCTGGAGCGGCTACCCCATAAATCCCACCGTCGTTGGCGACGAATCGCCCATGTATTTTGAAAATATGCCCGGTCGCGAATGTCTTTTTGACAATGCCGAGGCGGGCGCGCCCTTCGGCGTCAGCTACTACGACGGCCAGGTGGAGTATTTCCGCTTCGACAGAACCCAGCCCACGCTGGCAATCGTCGGCGACGACGAGTGTATTCAGACCGACCACCTCATTTCAGTGACTTTGCACGCGCTCAGGCGCGGCGCAAAGGTGCTCATGATAGACGAATCTATCTCGCGCTCGCTCGCCGCCGCCTTCGACGGCTGCCCGCAGATAAAGCAATATACAAAAAAAGAGTACCTCGATATGCTCATGGAGGTCAAGGCCGAATTTGAGCGCAGGGCGGACGACATACGCGCCGAGCACGTGCCTTATTTTGTCATCATCAACGGGTTAGATCATATCCCCGCTTACAAAAATAACTCCTCGGCAAGCAAATCGGCGCCGCTTGAAGTAAACGACGTCGGTGAGGACGAAATGTTCGATATGTCGGGCTTCAGCCTCGACGCGATAATGAACGATTCGTCGTACGGCGGCGAAAAGATGACGGTCAGCGGCATGGACACGCTGCTTCTGCTTTTGCGCGACGCCTCCGACGCGGGCAACTTTTATATAGTATTTTCAGTATCGCCCAACGCCTTTCCCTCCAGGGGGTATTCCGACGACGTAAAGCTCAAGCTGTTCCACTATAAATTTGTAGAAAAAATGCAGAGCATTTCAAGCGCCTACAGGCACAAATCGATGGGCGCGGACTGTGGCATGAACATTTCGCTTTATTCCGAACAGGGCCAGATTTTTGAAAAGGTAAGGTTTTTCAGATATGGCGACGTAAGGAATTCCCGTAAACTGATAAAGGAGGTCTTAGACCATGAAAATTAACGGCAGCATAGAAGAATACGACGTGCGCAACCTTCAGGAGATATACTCCACGGCAGAATCGGTCTATAAAAAGTGCGTGTGGCTTAACCGCGGCGCCACCATGATGGAGCACAACATAACCGTGGCGGAGCGCGGGTTTACCTCTGAAAATATGGCCAGGGCCAAGGAGGTAATCAAAAAATATATAAGAATGCTCGAGGATGCGGGCGTTGAACTTAAAGAGCTTTCCGACTCGGCAAACGAATTTGCCGAAAAGCTGCGCAACGCCTGGCGGCCCTGGTAAAAACACAGTAAAATTACAGTAAGGAAATTAAGGAGATAAAATATGGCAGCAAACAGCGGCAAGGCCAACAGGCAGGTAGTGGTTAAACTTATCGGCGATATAAGAAATTTTGCCGACGTGGTAAAGCAGCTTTCGGACGCGATGATGAACGAGACCGAGCAGCTGGGCAACAGCTGGAACGACCCGCAGTACCGCAGGTTTGAAAGTTACATGCGCGAGCTGACCGAGGGGCTTAAAAAAGAAACGCATACTCTTTACGATTGCGCAAATAAGATAGAAGAACGCGAAATAAAGGGGCTTAATTGATGGATTATAACGATATATCGATAGTGCCTTCCGACGTGTATCACCATGCGGCCGCCATAGCAAAGTACGGCCGCGCGCTCGAAAAATACGCATATATGATGAAGCACAACATGAATGTTGCCCACAAGGATTTTGACACTGTAAACTATGACCGCGCCGAGCAGGCAATGAAGGCGGTATTCAGGTACCTTGACAACGCAAACAGCGAATTCGACCGCGTTCGCATCTATCTCAGCGGGATTGACAGGCGCGCCAACGATTATCTCGATACAAAATACAGGGGGTAAAAGGCAGTGGCAATATCAAACATGCTGGCGGGCAGCGCCGCTTCGCTCGAGGATGCCGCCCGCGACCTGTATTACTATATGGTGGGCGAAAGCAACGGCGGCGGGGCCTGGAACGACGAAGTCGGCTCTTCTTACGCAGAGTACGCGGCTTGCATTTTCAATCAGGTCAAAAATCTTTCTGACGACGGCGACAGCGTCAGGCGCATAGAGGGAAGCATACATTCCTTCGACGAAAGAAAGGCCGCGGCCATGCTTGAAAATATCAAAAGGAGCGTAAACGGCATATGAGTGCAAAAGCCTATGCCTCGCTCGACTCGGTGAGGGTATTTTACGAAAAAAATCAAAACCTTATAACGTACATTTCTTCGTTCAAGGAAAGCGCGCTGTCCGTCTGCACACAGCTGGGCGAGGATTGTAATCAGAAGTATAACAGCTACAAACAGCTCTTTTCCGAGGCGCAGCAGGCCGAAGCCTCTGCAAGCCGCAAACTGGCGTCGGCCAATTCTGAACTCGCCGCGGCGCGCGCCAGGCTGAGTTCGACGCCTAAAACTATAAAGCGCGAAGTTACCGATTCCAATGGCAACAAAAGCGTAAAGGAAGAGCACAACCTCGCTTACGACAGCACCCTCGCCGCCGTCAGCCGCGCTTCTTCGCGCGTCGCCAACGCCAAAAACGCGCACGCCCGCGCAAAGGAGGCGTGCGCGCAGATGCAGGAATCGGTGAACAGCCTTTCTGCACTCGCAGGCAGGATCGCCGAATTAAAAAGCTCGCTTCTGTCGCGCGTCAACGGGCTGTACTTGATGGCCGAAGGCGCCGGCAATAGCGTATTGCATACGATTTCGGCAATAAAATCATACATAGATTATAAATTTTAGGCAGCAATTATAATGGTTGTGTTGTGCTAAAAAATAAGTAAAAAGGAGAAAAATAATGGCTTTTAAATTTTGCCCCGAGTGTGGGTTTAAGTTTGATAAAGAATATAAATTTTGTCCTGAGTGCGGTTTTAAATTGGATGAAAAAACCGAAAAAATGCCTGAGCCACTGTTTGATTTTTCGGATGATACCGCAAAATACGCCGAAGAAAAGTTTGCTGGTTTTGATGAAATGCTTAAAAGGCAGAATGAGCCAAGCAAGGAAACTAAATCCGAACCAAATAGCGAGTCTGTTGAGAATAAGCGCAAAACGGCAAATGATATTCCGAAATCAAAGGAAGAGATTAAAAATGAAGCGCGACAGCTTAAACAAAATTATAGGCTTTCCCGCATTTCTGTGTCTACATTAAGGGAATTAATAAAATATGCCGATGAGGGTGATGCTGAATGCCAATATTTAGTAGGTAGTTATTATGATAACAGAGGGAGTAGAAAAGATAATCCTGATAAAGCATTTTATTATTAAGGAAATTATAAAAATTTCCGCGGGAAATGTCCGCAGTCCCTTGAAATTTACGAGGGAATGTGTTAGAATGAATGCGTATAGTAAAGCAGCAAATCAAGGATATTATAAGGTCTTTAATTGTATTGGCTTGTGCTATAATTACGGGCGTGGGGTTGAAAGCGATTATGCGGAAGCAGCTAAATGGTTTGATAAGGCTGCAGAAAAGTCTGTAGATCCAAGCGATTGGGTATCCAGAGGCATTGCTTATATGTTAGGGCGCACAGAAAAGTGGAGTGCTGGCCACGAAATTCATAGAGATGAAGGGAAAATTTATTATTGGTTCAAAAAAGCCGCTGATAAAGGTGATGTCGATGGAATGTATCAGCTGGGTTGGTGTTACGATCATGGAATCGGTGTTGTTGTTAACAAGCAAGAAGCTTTAAAGTGGTATAAAAAAGCCGCAGAACTGGGAAATGCGGAGGCAATAGAGACTCTAAAAAAATTTAGGTGAGTAGTGATAAATTCTTAGAACAAATAAGGAGAAAAACGATGGCATTTAAATTCTGTCCCGAATGTGGGTTTAAGTTTGACAAAGAATATAAATTCTGTCCCGAGTGCGGTTTTAAACTTGGTGAAGGAGCGGGGAAGGCGCCCGAGCCTTTATTCGACTTTTCGGATGATACCGCAAAATACGCCGACGAAAAATTTGTCGGGCTCGAGGAGCAGTTGCGTCGCCAGGAGCAAGCTGAAAGGGCGGCTGCAGAAAGAGCCGCCGCGAGACCAAAAAGCTATACGCCCATTACGGATGAAAACAAGCTGAGGCTGGAAGAGCTGACCTTTGTCAGTGACTTGAAGGATGCGGATTATGAAATGGCGTCGGCAATGGATAGCGAACAGAGGTACAAGGACGAAGATGAACTTGTTGAACAGTTCAACAAGTACTTCAATGAATATAAAGAGTTGAGTACCGAAAACGGCATCGAGCTAAAAAGAAATGTCTCTCCCGAATATTTCGGGGCACACCAGAAGTGCAAACCCGTGCAGTTTTTGTTCAGAAAGAACGGTAATGATAAGCTGGCAGTTTTAATTGTTTCAAAAAATAATTATGGTCACCCTGCCGTGAGGAATATTTTAAAAAAATGCAGGGAAAAGGTAAAATGCATCGTTTTCTTCCTGTATATGCCAAACACAGAACATTATGTTATGAGAAGGGTGCTTGAAGAGCTGGGGCTAATCGACAGAGTATATTAATCTGCCGCCGATAAATTGGTTACTAATTGAATCTTACGGCGCAAATGCTTATGCGTCTGCGGCGGGTCCAGCGCCGATATAAAATGGCTTTGCAGACAGTTTTCGTGCGTACGACCTTGTAACGAAATCCTTCGTTGTTTAACTTTTTTGTGCCGTTTGATTATAAGGGGGCTTTATGCCTCCTTAATTTTATATATTGTATGGGGATACTGGATAATATTGACAAGCGCGAAACCTGGGAAGAGTTTTTGCAATATAAAACAGACGGCGGGCACCTTAGCAAGCGCGAAGAGGGTGAATTGCGCGCATTTATCCAAAGCGAGGGATATAAATCCGTCGCTGCGGCTATCCGCGCTAAAAAAGCTTTTCCCTATCCTGTTTTATATCAAATAAACAAAACAAGCGCCAAAAAAAAGCGCAAGGTTTTTGTGTTTGGGACAGAGGAAAACTATGTTTTAAAGTTAATTGCCTATCTTCTAGGCAAATACGATTATTTATTCAGCCGCAATCTTTATTCGTTCAGGCGCGATATTAGCGTTAAACGCGCGCTGGACGATATTTTAAAGCGTCGCGTCGAGGGGCTTTACTCATACAAAACTGATGTACATGATTATTTTAATTCAGCCGACACAAATACGGCTGTGGCGCTTTTGAAAGACGCACTGAAAGATGACGGCGAACTTGCCTGCTTTATCGAGGGTATTTTGCGTCAACCGCTGTGCCTTTCCGAAGGGTGCCTCATTTCGCAAAAAAAGGGAATCATGGCGGGCGTGCCTGTATCCGGTTTTCTTGCAAACTTATATTTAAGCGGATTGGATGAACTGTTTGAAAAAGAAGGCGCAATATATGCGCGCTATTCAGACGATATTATAGTGTTTGCCGAGACGCCTGAACGCATAGCGCATTACGAAAGAGTTATAAATGATTTTATTTCGGCGCGGGGGCTGGCGCTTAATCCGACCAAGCAATTTAAAACGTTGCCGGGGCAGGCGTGGGAGTTTCTTGGCTTTTCTGTGGAGGGGAGAACGGTAGATATTTCAAGCGTTTCACTCCAAAAAATAAAAGCTAAAATTAAAAGAAAGTCCAGGGCGCTTGCCAGATGGAAGGTGCGTAAGGGCGCGTCGGACGAGAGAGCAATTAAGGCGTTTATAAAGTTTTTAAACAGAAAGTTCTATGATAATCCCTTCCGCAACGAAATAACGTGGACGCGTTGGTATTTTCCCACTATTACAACGGCACACAGTCTGAAAAAAATAGACGAATACGCAGTGCAGTGCATAAGGTATATTGCGACGGGCAGGCACAGCAAATCAAATTACAAATTAAGGTACTCAACCATTAAATCGTTTGGATATATCAATCTTGTTAACAGCTTTTATAAATTTAAAAAGAATCGGAAATAAAAGTGATTATCTTTAACACGTGTAGAATGGAAAGGAGTACGCATAAGTCAATAAAAAACTTATTTAATGGATTGATTTGAATATAATTGTAAAGGCTAGTGGAAGACAGAGCCTTCAATATCAACTAATAATTTAATTGAGGTCGGAATCGCTTGTTGTGCGTTTTGGCACACGTTTGGCACATGATTTGATTTTTCGCTGGAAATTAGGTAAAATCGGGCAAAAATAGACTAAAATCAGACATTTTTTTAACTTTTCAGTGGCTTCAAGTCCAACAAGCAGTAGTCAGAACAAATATATAGTGCAGTGCCTTTCATTAATGATACTCGTTGATTGGGGAAAATTGGGGAAACTTTTTGAAGAAAAGCGCAAAAAACGGTGTTTTTAGGCTCAAAAACGGGCAAAAATAGCGTTTTTTCGAGAAGTCAATTTGCCTCTGACTCCGTCATTCGTTGGTTCGAATCCAGCTACCCCAGCCAATTTATGCACGATTTTGTGAATAAACAGCACAAAATCGTGCATATTTTTTATTTTTATACATTGTCCCATCGCCCGATTTTGGCTGAAAACCGGCGATTGGGGAGAAATTGGGGAGTAAAAGGGGAGCAAAAAACGCCCGCCATAGGCTACAAGGCGTAATTTACTTTTTCCGCTTCTCTTAGTTGAAACTCCTCGGAATAGTGCGTGTAAACGGTGGAAGTGATCGTACCCGTCAGGGAATGCCCCACCCAGATGCTCACGACTTCGCCGGCCACGCCGCACTCTTTGCAGCGGCTGACATATGTATGGCGCAGTTCGTGAACATGGTGATCGGGCAGTACCCGTTTGATGGTCGATGCGATCGTCCGCGTGTTGGTGGTGCGCGCCTTTTCAAAGTCGATGAGCGGCAGAACTTTCCGCGCCATCGGCGTAAAGGGCGCCCGCCGCAAAACGACGTCCTGCCCCAGCCGCTCTTTGCTCGTTTCGATCTCCAGCCACTTGCCGTCTTTGACGCGCATGGTCGCAAGTTCGCTCTGCCGCATTCCGAAGTAAAGGAGCGCTAAAATCGCGTCCGTAGCGGCGTTATCCGCATTCTCGCGGCAGTAACGCACCAGCTTCGCCTCTTCCTCGTAGGTGAGCGCACTGCCCTTCTTGGTCTGATAGCGGGGCAATACGACCTTCGCCATCGGGGAGGGGATCTTGTAATCGTCCGCCGCCACGTCGAAGATACAGCGCAGAAGGTCTGCAAGTTTTTCCGCCGTGCGGTGCTTGCCCTCTTTGACAAAGCCGAGAAGATACGATTGCAGTTTGTCGCGGTCAATCTGCGAGAGGGAGTATTGCCCGAACGCGGGGATCAGGTTTTTGCGGCAGAGCCTGTCGTACTCTTTGAATGTCGAAGGCTTTACGAGCGCTTCCTTCACTTCCAGCCATTGCAGGGTGAACTCGCCGAAGTTTGCGGCTGCAGGATCTTTGATCGCCGCGGGCACTGGTTCTTCCTCTTTGTGCAGTGCGCGGATAAATTTTTCTTTCAGCGCAGCGAAGTCCCGCGCGGATACTTCGATGTGCAGGTCTTTCCTGCGCACGCGCGCCTCGTACACGCCGTCTTTTCTGAGACGATAGGGAACGATGATATCTTCGTGCGCAAAAATTTTACGGTATTTCATTGGCATCTTTTTCATCTCCTGTTTTGTGAATCGGATGCCTGTCTTTTGCCTGCCCCGCGGCTGCGGGGCTTTTTCTTCTTCTCCCTTGATTTCATTCGGCTTGGCATTCAGAAGCGAGGTGAATACCTGCTTGGTAAAGGTCTCGGCGGCAAGCTGTAAAACGTCTGCCGTTGCCGAACCCCGCTGTTCTTCGCTCACGTTCGCCGTGCCGATCACTCGTAAAATGTTGCCGATTTGTTCTTCTGTCATTTTCCTCCTTCGGTTGGTCTATCATCGGCTGAACGGGCCGATGAATTGGTTTGTATCCTACCATATTTCCCTGATAAATGCAATTGTTTTTTTAGAAATATTCAGTTGTAAAAAAGTTACTTTGTCCATGACGACGAATTGCCGCGAAAGGGCGCGTGCTTGCTTTCCTGGCGGCGCTTTGCTTCGTCCATTGCTTCTAACAGTTTGTCGGGAGCATGTTCCCGAATGGTTCGGTAAGTTTGAGCATCTTTTTTGAGAGACGCATTTTCCCGTTCCGCTTTTTGCAATTCCGAAAAAAGTCCCGTCTGATCTTTGATGCTGTATTCCAGCTCTTTTGCAAGCCTTGCGTTCTCCGCAACGAGCGCAGGGATTTGTTTTTTGTCGGTTTTTTTCCCGCTCGCTTTTGTAAATGCTTCCGCCGCGGCGGAAAGGGGAGCGATCTCTTTGCAAAGCTTTTCTTTCTGCGATGTAAGTTCGCGCGTCTCTTCTTCTGCTTTTGCACGTTGTTCTTCGGCGATCCGCTTTTCCCGTTCGGTGCCGTACAATTCGACTTCTACTGCGGTCAGACGATAACGCTTATCTTGCAACATCTTGTCCGCTTTTTCGATCTGTGCAGTTGCCTGTGTGAGAGCGGCGGCTTTTTCAGAAAGTTCTTTTTCTTGCTGTTGCTTTTGCCATTGATATTTGGTCGCGTGCTTTTTGCTGCTGCCGACTTCGCCGCGTTCCAGTCCGTAATAACAGGCGACCTGCTGATAAAATTCGTCTTGCAGATTTCCGAAAGAAGTTTGCGCTCCGCGCTGTTCCCAAAACTCCGAAGAACAGATCTTCGGCTGTTTGAGTCGCGTTCTCTCGTAAATGCTCTTGCCGTTCTTGTCCTTTGCCTGAACGGGGGAGCCTTTTTCGTTTCGGAGCACCTTGCCGTCCGTACCTTTGGCGTACACCTTTTTCCTTCCTTCATCGACGATGGGGAGATAGTACAGTTGCAAGTGCGGTGTGGTTTCGTCCAAATGCACGACCGCTGACAACACATTCCGATCCGTTCCGTGGTAACCGATCTGTCGTAAAACAAAAGCGTAACTGTCCGCAAAAAACTTTTGCAGTTCTCTCGGCAACGGTTCTCCGGGAACATAGCCGCGCTCTTCAAAGAATGTTTGGCCACTTGTGATGACGGCGCCTTCAAAGGCAACGGCCGTTTTTGTTTCCTTGAAAGTTGCACCAAAATTTTTCATCGTCTTTTTCCATTGCGCAATCAAACCGCCGTCCGATTTTTTGAAATAATAGTTGAGCGGCGTGCGCTCCTTGTCAATGTCCTCGTTCCGATGTCGCTTTGCGGTGCGCCCCGTCTCCGCTCCGATCTTTCCGAGGTCTCCTTTTGAAAATTTTTCGATTCGTAATACCTGATAGCTCATTGATTTTTCTCCTTTCTTTTGATGTTTCCCTGCAAAGAAAAAGGCTGTGCGGCTTTGCTCGCATAGCCTTATCTCACTAAGATACAACGCTTCGCTTATGTATCCCGTTCGCCCTTGCAGGGGGCTTTTTTGTCGTTGGTTTACGGAAGGTTTCCGTCCTCTTTCCGAACAAACGGCTCTGCCTTTTCGATCGCACGATTCTTTTGCGGCGGTCTTTTGATCTTTTTCGGTCTGCCGCCTTTCGCACCGTTTTCCATGCGCTGTTTGCTTTCATCCAGCTTGCGTTTGCAGATCGAAAAATACTTGTACGCATCGGTTTCCGTTTTTTCGGGTTCTTTGCTTTCAAAGATATAGGCGCAGAGCATTTTGACAAACGCGCCGCCTTCTCCGTCGCTTAAATATGAAAAAGCCTTTTGATAAAAGGTCAAAAACGGAAAGTGTCTGTATCGCTTGTCCAATCCGCAACTCTTGCCTGTGGATTTGCGGTATGTTTCAAGATCATCCGCAATGCTTTCCCAATACAGTTCAAATTCGGGGGTATCTTTCCCGTCGGTTTCCGTTTGCTTTCCTTCCAAACAATTGCAGATTTTGCGGAAAAATTTGCCCGCCAGTTCGTCGCTCAATGCTTGAAGCGGCGTGTAATAAATGTCGTAAAAAGTAAATGGTTTCATAATTTCCTCCTTGTGTTTTTGTTGCGGTTATTTTACGGCTTTCCGCAAAAGCCTTCGCTCAATCATAGGCGTTCTCCTTTCGCGCATACAAAAAAGCCCGCAGACCTTTCTGCGAGCTTTGCGCGTTTTTGGTTTCGGGATGTCCTCCCATATAAAAGCAACGGGAACACCTGTTTTATGCACACTTTCAAAAATTTCTTAAAAAATTTTTTATATATGACAATATCTGTCCAGTATTATATCTTATAATGACAGTATGGATATGACTGCATTTTGGTTAAATCATAAGAAAAAGCAAGCGGGAGAGGGAAGATACTATTATTTTTATCCCTATACCCGATGCGAGATCGACGATACGCCGACGATCATCATTGACGGAAAGCAGTATGTCCGCATCGAGGTTTCCGAAGCGGAGTTCAAGGCTTTACGAAAACGGGACATTAAAGAGTATAACAGCGATCGTCGCGCACACAACAAGAAATGGACGACAGATATTCCGAGATTGGAAAACGAAGACGGGGAAGAGATCGATTTTTGGACAGATCGCGCGGAGGACAAGAGAACGCACTATATTGACGATGATATCTGTGAGGAGATGGATCGCAGGGAGGCAGAAAAAGCTCTTCCTTCCATCGAACGGTATATTTACCGTGCTGATAGAGAGGGCTTTACGCAGAGCGAGATCGCAAGAGAATTGGACATCGATCAATCGACGGTTTCCCGTAAGCTGGACAGGCTGTATGATCGGATGAATGTCGTTCGGCTGTATGACGGCGAACGGACGAAAAAAGAACTTGCGTTTGAGATCGGCTGGGAAAGTTTCCTTCGGAACCGCTTTATGAAAAACGATGCGGATCTGTGGGCGGTCACATTTCAGATTTTGGTCGGAGAAAAATTTTTGTCGACGCTCCACAAGTGGTATTATTCTCCTCGGGAGCTCTTGCGTTACAGCATTCGCTTTCTGATGATCGGTGGAAAAGAGACGAGAGAAGAGCTGCTCGCGCAGGTCTCCGATCCTGCCAAAGAGTTTTTTGATCAGCGATTCAAAGACGAACCGAAAGGAATGCAAATGCTTTGTCTGCGCGTGATCCTCGAACTGGAACGGCGTGTGCTGGTGATGCCTGAGCCCACGGGGAACGTTTTTCACGGGATGGAACGCGCCATCGAAAAACTTGCCCATCGCCGCAAGATGACGTATGACTTTTATCTGGACGAGATATTAAGCCGAAAATACAGTCTGCACCGTATTCGTTGGGAATTTTCCTATGCACAGCGCATCGCCGCCAAAACAAGAAAAAAAGAAATACGCACCGCCATGCAACAGGTGATCGCTTCTCTTGAACGGGATCAGAAAAAATTACAAAGAAACCTCTTGAATGCCATTCAAGCGCACATTGCCTCTTTGCCGCCGGAAATCGCAGCAAAAATATATAAGAAAGCAAAAGAGAAAACATATAAGAATTGACTATTTTTACTGAAATATTGCATTCATGACCGAAGTCTGATATAATGAAAATAACGCAAATATTTTGATATAGGAGAAATGAATTGTGTTAAAAGAAGGGACGCAAGCACCTGAATTCACTCTCGCAGATAAAGACGGAAAATCTGTTTCTCTTTCCGATTTTTTTGGCAAAAAAGTAGTTCTCTACTTCTACCCCAAAGACAATACGCCGGGATGTACACGCCAGGCCTGTGCCTTTGCGACAGCATACAGTGAATTTGAAAAGAAAAACGCGGTCGTCATAGGCATCAGCAAAGACAGCGTTTCTTCTCACCTCAAATTTACAGAAAAGTATAGTCTTCCTTTTGTCCTGCTATCCGATCCCGAATTGCAGGCGATTCAGACATACGGTGTCTGGCAGGAGAAAAAGCTGTATGGAAAGGCAAGTATGGGCGTCGTCCGCACAACATTCCTCATCGACGAGCAGGGAAAAATCGTCAAAATTATGCCCAAGGTCAAGCCGGATACAAATGCGGCTGATGTCCTAACATTGATTTAACATAGATATTTAGGCAGAGGGAATTTAATTATGATACCTTTCATTGTCATCGGAATTGTATTGGCGATCGGATTTGCTGTTTTTGCAGCTTACTTGCAAGCCCCTTCTGTTCGCGGAAAGAGAGGAGAAAAACGAGTCCGAACAGTCCTCGGCGAAACGCAAGAAGGCTTACGCTATGTATTCAATGATTATAAAATTGTAGACGAAGGTATGTCCTGCCAAATCGATCACATCCTGATCAACCCAAACGGTGTATTTGTTATAGAAACGAAAAATTATTCCGGTGACATATACGGCACGGACGAACAGCGAGAATGGACACAAGTTCTTGCCTACGGGAAAGTCAAAAATAAAATTTATAATCCCGTAAAACAAAACAACACGCATTTATATCGGCTGAGAAAAATTCTTTCCAAAGATTTTCCTCTTGTTTCCGTTGTTGTGTTTGTACAGAATAACACACAACATATCAATTCTAAAATTGCTATTCCCTTATACAGTCTTTACGATAAAATTGAAACAAATAGCGGAATTACTTTATCTTCTGAGCAAATGCAAGAAGCTGCAAAACTATTACACGACGCGCAAGCAACTGAAATGACCAATGCGGAGCACACAGAAAATATCCATGTAATGCGCGATAAAATCGCTCACAATATCTGTCCTCGTTGCGGAGGAAAGCTCGTTCTCCGTCAAGGAAAATACGGACAATTTTATGGGTGTGAAAATTATCCCAAATGTAAATTCATTAAAAAATAAATTTAAAACAGATATTACCGAAGAATTGCGGTTATTAAAGTAGCATTTTAGAAAGGAGTATTTTATGGGATGTAAAAAATGTCCGGCGTGTAATATAAACTGGATTTTAGATGATGCAGAGGTTTGTGAAGTTTGTCGCGGAAAAAAGGGACAAGCAAATCAAAATTATTTTTCAAAACCGGAAGTAAAGCATCAAGGCCGCAATATATTTTGGGTATTTCAAGGAAAAGGATTTTTAAAAGAGCTTAGCCAAGCCTATCTCTGGGCCCCCTGTAAGGATGCAGGCGGAAAAGCTCCGTTTCACTGGGCAATGCTCAAAAATGTGAATAAGAGAGATATCATTTTCCATGGTATTGCACAATGCACTTTTGCTGTTGGTATTGCCATTTCTGAATACTTTGAGAGTAAAATTAAAGATGGAAAGACAGAAGGATACCAAGTAAACTGTAAATCCTTCACAATTAAAAATCCGCTGATGACAACGAATTATACAAAAAAAATTATTGACTATTGCTCGAAATATAAATACCAACCATTTGATAAAAATGGTAAAGGTAGACAAGGATATTTGTTTGATTTGAATGATCAGTTAGCCGGTATCTTTGCTCGTGATATTTGTAAAAATAATCCCGAATTATTAAATCAAATACCCGAATTTTCTGAATTATTAACATTATAATTATTAGCTTATTTTTTAATTTTACTTTTGAGGGCGCATATCATGTTAAAACAAGGCCTTTACGAGCAACTCATTAACTGAATGATCAGTGCGGAGATCAAAGACGCCGAAGAGCGGGGAATGTACGTTGACGCGGCGCCTGTCGATACGGGGGAAGCCTCCAAAGTACTCTCGCAATATCTTTCCGAGGTCATTGAAAAGGGGCTGGACAACGTCCGCGACAATGGCGGAAGTCTTGCCGATCAGATTGCACTCGTCAATAAACTTGTGGACGCGGTCAAAACAGAGACCCGCGAAGATTCGTTTGAGGATTTGTCCGTAGAGCAGAGAGCCGAGCAACTGTTGGCGCTGTTCGATAAAAAGGACAGCATTTTGGCTGTCGACGAAAAGGCGCAGATCGTGCGCCCCGTCACTTCCCTTGCGCACAGTTCGCTCTTTACGGGCGCCGTGCGTGAACCGCAACTGGGAAGCGAACTCAAAAAAGAGATCGCCTCGTGCGACCGTATCGACATGCTGGTCTCCTTCATCAAGTGGAGCGGATTGCGGCAGATCCTTGAAGATTTGAAAGCCTTTGTACAGCGCGGGGGCACGCTGCGCATTATCACGACGTCGTACATGGGCGCGACCGATCTGAAGGCGATTGAAGAACTTTCCAAACTGCCGAATACGACCATCAAAGTCAGCTACGATACGAAGCGTACGCGCCTACATGCCAAAACGTACGTATTTTACCGCAATACGGGCTTTACAACGGCATATATTGGCTCATCCAATCTCTCTAATGCGGCGATGACTTCGGGACTGGAATGGAACCTGAAAATCACGCAAAAAGATCAGCCCGAAACACTGCAAAAAATTGCCGCAACCTTTGAGAGTTACTGGAATTTGCGTGATTTTGAAACGTATGACCCCGCGCAAAAAGAACGATTGGCGCATGCTTTGAAAGCGGAAAAATACTTTGAGGGACCCAATACGGCGTATACCTTCGACATCTTGCCGTATTCTTATCAGCAGGAAATTTTGGACAAGTTAGAGGCGGAGCGAAGCGTGCGCGGAAATTTTCGCAATCTTGTTGTCGCCGCCACGGGCACGGGCAAGACGGTCATCTCTGCTTTCGATTACAAGCGTTTTTGCAGGGAAAACCCGAAAAGCCCTTGCCGCCTGTTGTTTGTCGCGCATCGGGAAGAGATCTTAAAGCAGAGCCTGTACACCTTCCGCGGCGTGCTCAAAAACGCAAATTTCGGCGAGATGTTTGTGGGGAATTATAAACCCGAAAGCATCGAGCATCTGTTTATCTCCATTCAGACATTCAACTCGCAAGATTTTACAGAAAAAACGAGTCCTGATTTTTACGATTATATCATTGTGGATGAGTTCCATCATGCTGCTGCTCCGACGTACCAAAAATTACTGACTTATTACAAGCCGAAAATCTTGTTGGGACTGACCGCAACGCCCGAGCGCATGGACGGAAAGAACATTCTACAGTATTTCGGAAACCGCATCGCGGCGGAAATTCGCCTGCCCGAGGCAATTGACCGCAAACTTTTATCTCCTTTTCAGTATTTCGGAGTGACGGATGTCATCGATCTGAACGATCTGAAATGGAGCCGCGGCGGGTACGATAAGGGAGATCTGGAACGCGTTTATACATTCAGCGGCATTGTTGCCAATCGTCGCGCCGATATGATCATCCAGGCGATCCTGCGCTACGTTACCGACATCCACGAAGTCAAAGGCCTCGGATTCTGCGTTTCCGTCGAACATGCTAGGTTTATGGCAAGGTATTTCAACGAACGCAATATTCCTTCCATCTCTTTGGACGGAAATTCACCCGATGAAGAGAGAAACACCGCCAAGCAGAGACTGGTAAAAGGCGAAATTCGCTTTATTTTTGTCGTCGATCTTTACAACGAAGGCGTGGACATCCCCGAAGTGAATACTGTTTTGTTCCTCCGCCCTACGGAATCGCTGACAGTGTTTCTGCAACAACTGGGGCGCGGATTGCGACTTGCGGAAGGCAAGGAATGCCTGACGGTTTTAGATTTTATCGGGCAGGCGAACAAGCGCTACAATTTTGAGGATAAGTTTGCCGCGCTCCTGTCCGATCCTTCCCGCGGCGTATTGCGGGAGATAAAGGAAGGGTTTATCTCTGTGCCGAAAGGCTGCTACATTCTCCTTGAAAAGAAGGCAAAGCAGTACATTTATGATAATATCCGTGCCTCTTTTGGGGCACGCGCGGGACTCGTTTCGCGCATTGCCAATTTTACGGAAGATACGGGAAAAGAGCTGACGCTTTTCAATTTTCTGGAACATTTACACATGGATATTCGCGCATTGTATGCGTGTGACAGTTTTTCCCGGCTGTGCGTACAGGCGGGCGTTCGTGAAGATTTTACAGAGCCGTTGGAAGAGACCATGCGCAAGGCTTTTTCTCGGTTTGCCACTGTCAATTCCCGCAGGTTGATCGCTTTCTGGATGGAAATGCTGACGCGGCCGCGTTTCTCCTTGACGGAAGGAGAGAAGCGCATGTTGCAGATGTTTCAGTTCACCGTCTGGCAAAAGTCTTTTGAAGAGTGCGGATTTGCAAGTCTTTTGGACGGTATAGCGGAGGTTCGTAAAAATCCCACGCTCTGTGCGGAGTTGTTGAAACTGTTGCAATACAATTTTGAGCGCATTGACTTTATCGATGAACGTGTCGACCTCGGGTTTGATTGTCCGCTCGATCTGCATTGCAACTATACGCGCGACCAGATATTGGTTGCCTTGGATTTTTTGAAGCCATCCACCGTGCGCGAAGGGGTCAAGTATCTGCCCGATCAGAAAATTGACATCGCCTTTGTCACGCTCAATAAATCGGACAAGGATTATTCTCCGTCGACAATGTATCAGGACTATTCTGTCGGGGAAGAGTTTTTTCATTGGCAGAGCCAAAGCACAACGTCAGACAATTCCCCCACAGGGCAAAGATACATCCACCACAGAGAGAAAGGAACGCTTTTCTTGCTGTTTGTGCGTGAAAACAAGACGGACCGCATCAGCGGTAGCGCAGGGGCGTACACATTTTTAGGTAAAGCGAACTATGTACAGCACGAAGGCTCTCGCCCGATGAGTATTCTCTGGAAATTAGAGCGCCCGATTCCCGCTCGTTTACAGAAAAAGACAAACGAGCTTATTGGAGGATGAGACAAATAAAAAACTTCCAAGATGAAAATTGCTTAACAAAAATGAAGAAATGGTTTCTCAAATCCTGACAAGAAAAAGTTTTAATTAAAATTATTCTTAAAAAACTGTAGGAGGATAATATGGACATTATAGCGATATTTAACAATAAAGGAGGCGTTGGAAAAACAACCCTTCTTTGCAATTTAGCTAGTTTTCTTCAGAAAGAATGCGGAAAAAAGGTTCTTGTAATTGATGCTGATCCGCAATGTAATACTACTACGTATGTGTTAGATGAAGAAACTTTTTATGATATATATTATGAGCGAAAACAATTTACAATAAGTGATTTAATTTCTCCCCTTAAGCAAGGGAAGGGCTTTATTGGTACATTCAATAAAGTAACTTCGAGCGGCTTTGGATTTGACTTATTACCAGGAAATCCTCGATTAGCAATGTGTGAAGATTTTTTATCAAGTGATTGGAGTGATGTTGCAAAGGCAGAAATCCGCGGCATACGTACAAATATGCTATTTATTCATTTCTTATCATTATGTTCTAAATATTATGATTATGTATTTTTCGATATGGGACCGTCTTTGGGGGCCATAAACCGAGCAGTATTATTAGCCTGTAATTACTTTATTACTCCTATGTCTTCAGATATATTTAGTCTATTAGCGCTGGAAAATATTGGCGTATCAATTGAAAAATGGCGTTCAAATTTTAATGAAGCGTTATCAAAAGTGGCCACAGAGGATTTGCAAGAGCTAAAAAATTTAAACTGTAATTGTAATATCAAGTTTTTAGGTTATGTAGAACAACAATATATAACAAAAACAGAGTCTGGAACAAAACGTGCTGTTCGCGCTTATGAAAAAATATTGAGACAAATTCCTGAAGCCATGAAAAAATATGTTATTCTCCCGATTAATTCGAGGGAATACGATATGCTTGATTATAAGTTAGGCTCAATTCCCAATTATTATAGTCTAATTCCAATGTCTCAGAACGCTCATAAACCACTTTTTTCGTTAACAAATTCAGATGGGGTTGTAGGAGCCCATTACCAAAAAGTTGCTGAGTTTAAAAATCTAATGAATAATATTGCAAGCAAATTTTTTGAAAATTTGAGGTTAATCAAATGATAAATTGGCCAAAAGAATTAATTACTGATATTGCCAGGCGCAAATGTGTATTGTATATAGGGTCAGGTATATCATCTTCTTCAAAAAATAAGGAAGGGAAATCACCTGCAACATGGCACGGGTTTCTATCTGCAATTCTCGAAAAAAACAAAACGCAGTTGAAATCCTGTCAAAAAATATTAACCCGTCTTTTAAAAAAAGAAGACTATTTAACTGCTTGTGAAATAATTGTAAAACATTTAGGAGAACGCGAATTTGGAGAAATTGCCGCAGACGAATTTCGGCGACCTGGTTATTCGCCTAATAAACTTCACGAGATAATATATTCACTGGATTCACGTTTTGTTATTACTCCAAATATAGACAAAATATATGATCAATACGCGCAAAATCAATCAAAAGCAACCATAATAATTAAAACATATTATGAAGAAATTGCACGATATTTACGTTCTTCGGATTATCTTATTATCAAGGCTCATGGAACCATTGATGAAACAGATCGTATTGTATTTACGCATAGCCAATATAATAAAGCACGCAATGAAAATTCGTCTTTTTATAAAATATTAGACGCGCTTTTACTTACTCATACTTTTATATTTTTAGGATGCGGGCTAAATGACCCTGATATACAACTGGTGATGGAAAATTTGCATTTTTCTTTTCCAGGGTGCAGGCCTCATTATATGGTGATACCTTCAAATAAATCGTCTTCCGATGAGTTGGATTGCATTACATGTAATAGAAATATAAAATTTCTTAAATATCCAAATGCAGATGGAACTCATTCATCTTTGCAAAATGACTTACTAACTCTTGCTAAACTTGTCGAAAGTGAAAGAGAAAATATTGCAAAATTTATATCTTGGTAAGTAATGTTGATAAAAGTATATTTTACTATTCAAGTTGCTTGAGTTCATTTTCTTATTCTTAATCAGTAGATTATTAAAATTACGTTATTTATGAGAATTTAAAATGTGGTTGTTGGTTTTTAAAAATCGATAAAGGTATAAACTATTAATTGACGTATTCAATATTTTGAAAAATCAAGAAAAGAAAACCAAGGGCGCGCCATATCGGCGCGCCCGCTGTTGCGTATAAATTTTTGAGTCCGTCATTCAAATGGTTTGAACGACAATTTTTGCGTGGGGTAGATCGTGGGGAAGATAGTCAAAATCCGGTGTTTTTGATGGGTTTTTAGTGGTTTTTGAGCAATATTTGGTAGTTTCGGGGTGCCTCTGACTCCGTCATTCGTTGGTTCGAATCCAGCTACCCCAGCCATTTTGGAATAATTCGAACTTCTTCGTAATTCGCAAGACGTTCGGATTATTTTTATTACTAGATGAGTTATATAAAAAGTAAGAAAGGCGGAGCCCGTATGGACTCCGCCTTTTGCCGTCATTTAAGATTTATAATCTCGGCGCAACCTTATTGAATAAGATAAAATGTATTTTTATACCGCATGCCCGGCGGTTTTCTCTAAATCCGTCTTTTTCAACGGCTATCCCTATATTCTTTAACGGGATTCTTCTTCCTTATTTAATTTTATATGCAGTTGTCTTTTCTTCCATTCGGTATAGTCCTTTCGACCTTCGTCCGATGAAAGATACTCCCGTAGGATAGGGAGTAAAATTCTTGCCAAAGACTTCATATCGGAATCAGATATTTCGTCTGTGGTTTTAGGCTCTTCGATTTTCCCCGACATTCTGTTTATTCGATAATTTATCCTCCTTTTTAGCGATTATTCAGTTGTAATTATTTGCTCCAGCTGCTGCCCTTGCTTTTGTTGTTGGCGGGATGGGAAGGAGATTTTGTTGCTCTCGACTTCTTCAACAGCTCGTCAAATTCGTCGGGATAAGCGGCAATCATGTCGCTCACCATTCTGAATGCCGAGTCCTTGCCTTTCCCCAACCTTTCGGCGCGTTGCAGTTGCTCAAATAAATCTGCGGCGTCTTTGCTCTTTATGTCAAGGCTCTTTTGCAGAGCGGCATTCTGCGCACGCAAAGTTTTAATCTCGTCCTCGGCGTTCTTTCGCTTTGTTGGTATAGGCTTGTCCGCCGTGCTCTCCACCGATTGCACTATGCCTTCCAGATATTGCTCTGCTTGCTTTTTAGTAGCTTCTGCGGAGGCTCTGGCATTAGTCATAATTTCGTTAGCCGTATATTCCGCTGCTTCGACGTGCCTTGCCGTGCTGCCTATCTTGCCGCGCTTCAAGCCCCATTTCTTGCCTACAACTTCCGCAAGTTCAGTTTGTAACAGAGAGAGCTTTTTCGGACTGAACAAATCCTTGAAGCAGAGCTTGCCGCCTGTAATCGGAACAAGATTGAGATGAAGGTGGGGAGTGGTCTCGTCCATATGTACGACAGCCGAAATAATATTCTCTGCACCGTACTTGTCGGCAAAGAACTTCACGCAGCCCTCAAAAAATTCCTCTTGTCTATCTAATGGCATATTCTCGAAGAACTCGTGTCCCGAACTCAATACAAATATGTTCATGTATATGGCGTCGCTCCGCACCTTGCGTTTAAGATTTAACGAAGAGATGCGCTCATTTATAAAGTCCAGATAGCTCTGCGGCGCTGCAATGATATGGTAATTGTCGTGCGTGCGCGAAAGGTCTATCTTCGGGTTCTTCGCCTCGTAAGTTTGGTCGCGTTCGTTTTCCCTTTCAACATTGCCGACGCTCGTTCGCTTGAGCTTTTTCATATTACATACTATAAAACTTATACTTGTTTACCTCCGTTTTAATTTCTCCACTTTTTATTGAAAAGTGTAGCTCACTACACTTATTTCATAAGTTGCGTTCGCCCTTGCAGGGAGCTATGTGGTTTGCTTGTAGTTTTGCTTGCGCCAAAAATTGAGGGACATATATCCCTTAATTAACGGCATTTTTATAGCTTTCCACCGCCTTATAGAGCGACAAATTTTGTAAATCTTTATGAGCTTTTATATAGTCATAAAGCTTATTCAAATCAACGCCTTCAAGTATGGGATTTTCCGCGCTTAAATTGCCCGTGCAGCCGAGAGCTTTCAGATCGTCTATCGTTCGTTTAATCGGCTTTGATTTTGCATTTGACTTGCCGCCCTTTGAGCCTGCCTTTTTGCGTTCGAGCGATACGTCCAACGTAAGCCTTGCAAGCGTATAAAACTTTTCTGCCTGCGGCGGTAAATCTTTTGCAATTTTACCTTCAAATGCCTGTTCGCATATGGCTTTGATATACGCTCCGCCGTCGTTTAAGTTCATAAGTTTCAGCTTGTCATAGTAGCTCTTCTTAAAGGCAAAATGCCTCCATAATCTGTCGTACTTTGAAGCTTTCTTTCCGCATAGCATCTCTTGTCGTTGAAGGGAGAGGATGTCCTTTAAATCTGCCCAGATCACATTGAATTTTTGCTCATCAAAACGGTTGTCTTTCCCCTCGAACATATACTCGCAGATTTGGCGCAGCATACAGGCAATATCCGCGCCGGTTTCGTCTTTGAGCACGTTCCAAAATAGCTCATAAAAATTAAATTCTTCTATTTTCTTAAACCTCCATTTTTTAATTGATTTTGTATTACTTTCTGTGGGTTATCTTGCAATCATATAGCGCATCACCTCCTATTGGGTTCTTATCTTAATTCCGCCCCGAAGAGCAAGATAGATATTTTTTGCCAGATAGTTTTCCTCACTTATTCAAGGACACGAAATTTAAAAAGTTCATGGTACGGTTGAACTTTTCTTAAAGTTTTCTCCTTCGTACAAACCCCTTCATATATCCAAGGACACGAGATTGTAAAATATAGACGCTCACAAATAAATTTTCGTATTTTTTCATTTACAGACGATTTATCCTCCTTCAAGTGGTAGCCGGCTTTGAAGCCCGTTTCGTAACCTGATTTTAAAATTTTACAACCATGTACATCCTCTCACTTCGTAGCCACGACAGAAGGCGTCATAAATCTGCACTTAATAAGAGTGGGGTACGTATCTTTATGTAAAGGCTTCCTCACAATTACCCGACAATTAAGGGAAAAACTTTGACGTTTTCCCGAAAATTCATCTAAATTCATACAGCGCTAAAAAGTCCGTTCACTTAATAGCCATGAAAAGCGGGATTTTTGGGGGTATCGTTCTGAAGATTTTATAAATTTTTTCTGCGATCGTGTAAAACCTCTCAATTAAAAGCCACGAGAATAGCAAAATCGGAGCCTCTGACTTTAAGATTTTTTTGATGGCTACGTAAAAACAGCCCCTTACAAGTGGTAGCCAGGTAAGGAGCTGTTTTTTTGCATATAAGGCGAATATTTCATCCGTATTTCAAAAAATAGCCAGCGGAGCATGAAAAGCACCACTGGCTTTGAGGAATAGAACCCTATACGTCTAAGAAGATTAAATTTGCGCCCGAAAATTCACTCGGAGCGAAAAAATTGGAAAATTTTGAGCCGCCCTACGGAGCAAAGATGTAATGTGAGGTACATTAATATTTTAAAGTTTATACGTCCCAAACGTTGTCGGATCTAAGACTGTAACATGCAAGTGTCTATCTGTTGCAAAGCGAATAGTGTTTGCTGTTCCGCCTTCGGTACCGCTCCATACGGCTATAGCGCAGTCGGAATGTTCAACCATGTATAAGTTACGCTTGTGCATACAACTTGGCGTATACTCGTCTTGCAAAACAATGACTTTGTCGCACTTAGCCAGAATGTGCTCATATCTTGTAATTGCTTCCTTATTCCATCTTGCGGCTTGTGTGCGGCATGGGAGAACGGCAGTCAATGTTATCTCGCGAAACTTTCTTTTGAGTTCCAAGACGATCTCAGCGGCAAACATGTCCGTACCGAGAGCCATTCCGGACAGAAAGGCAGTTGTATTTTCTTCCTGCATCTTCTGTACTATAAGTTTTTTTAGCATTTTCTTTAGTTTTTTGCAACGGCTGTCCCTTTCGTTGTAGCCAAACGGTAATCCTTTCGGGCGATGCCCTGTAAACATACACACAGCCAAAATAATTGCCTCCCATAACCCGTATTCGGGTAACATTACAAATATTTTATTGAATTTCCTTCGATATGTCAACAGAATTACCCGAATATGGGTAAAACAGCATTTATACTCTGATATTATATATTAACCGAATACGGGTAATAACGGTCGATATATGGAATACTCCGAAATAATCGTCAAACGAATACAGCAACTTTGCCAAAAGAAAAGTTGTTCAATCAATAAGCTTGCTACCATGAGCGGTGTCAAGCAATCAACTTTGGACAATCTTATGCGAGGGATCACAAAGAATCCAGGAATTGTATCGTTGCACAAGATAGCCAATGCTTTTAACATGACCCTTGCTGAGTTTTTGGATTTTGAAGAGCTGAACGAATATAGCTTTGAAGATAACAGCGAAGAATAAGTCCCCTGATATAAATTCAGGGGACTTATTCTTTTGCATCAATTTTTCTAAATTCGGTTGATAGATGTGAATGAACATGCTATAATAATGTTATAAATCAGTAGGAGTTTATTATGACTTTTGGAGAAAAGGTAAAATTCGCCCGACTACAATTATTTTTAAGTCAGGAAAAGTTCGCTAAAGAACTGAACGTATCGTTTGCGACGATAAACAGATGGGAACGCGGCCTCTGTGAGCCTATGAAGGGCAGAAGGCATTTCATGATTTTTGCAAAAAAAATCATATCAAATTTGAAGAATAAATTTATATATGACAATATATGTCATGTTTATTGTGTTATAATCGATTCGAGGGAATAAAAATGACAGAGAGAGAACAAAAAAACGCAGCGAAAAACTTTTCCGATTATTGGAAAGATAAAGGATATGAAAAGGGCGAAAGTCAGCAGTTTTGGCTCTCGCTTTTAAGGAATGTTTTCGGCGTAGACAAGCCCGAGCAATTTATAGAATTTGAAGAGAAAGTCAAGCTTGATAACACGAGCTTTATCGACGGGCATATCCATTCAACGCACGTTCTTATAGAGCAGAAGAGTATAGATAAAGACCTGCGCAAGGGTATAAGGCAGTCTGACGGATCATATTTGACACCTTTTCAGCAGGCAAAACGTTATTCGGCAGAACTACCTTATTCTGAGCGCCCGCGTTGGATCGTCACTTGCAATTTTCGCGAGTTCTTGATCTATGATATGGAAAAGCCGACGGGGGAACCTGAAAGTTTGCTCCTTAAAGATTTGTCCAAAGAGTATTATCGTCTGAAATTCCTCGTGGATACGGGCAATGAGCAGATAAAAAGGGAAATGGAAATTTCCGTAAAGGCTGGCGAGATAGTCGGACTTTTGTATGATGAAATATTAAAGCAGTACAAAAACCCTGAAAGCAATGAAACGCTTAAAAGCCTTAATGCGCTCTGCGTCCGTCTTGTATTCTGCCTTTATGCGGAGGACAGCGGACTTTTCGGCGAGCACCTCAAATTCCACGATTATTTAAAGAGTTATGCCGTCAAAGACGTTCGCCGTGCGCTTATCGACCTTTTCAAAGTGCTCGATACAAAAACAGAAGAGCGCGACCCCTATCTGGATGATATGCTCGCCTCTTTTCCTTATGTGAATGGCGGACTGTTTGCCGACGAAACAATAGAAATCCCTAATTTTAACGAAAAAATTATGGACCTTTTATTGTGTAAAGCAAGTGAAGAATTCGATTGGAGCGAAATTTCTCCGACCATCTTCGGCGCCGTATTTGAAAGCACCTTAAACCCCGAAACGCGCCGTTCCGGTGGAATGCATTATACCTCGATCGAGAATATCCATAAGGTAATCGATCCGTTGTTTTTGGATGATTTGCGTGCAGAATTGGATTCTATCAAATCGATCAAAACGGAAAAGACGCGCGAACAAAAGCTTACAGAGTTTCAAAACAAACTTGCTTCGCTTACTTTTCTCGATCCTGCGTGCGGTTCCGGAAATTTTTTGACGGAAACCTATCTTTCTTTGCGCCGACTTGAAAATGAAATGCTTCGATTGCGGCTCGGAAAACAGATGATTATGGGTGCGGTCAATCCGATTCGTGTTTCCATCGGGCAATTATATGGTATAGAAATCAATGATTTTGCTGTAACAGTTGCGAAAACTGCACTTTGGATCGCCGAAAGTCAGATGATGAAGCAAACGGAAGAAATCGTCAATATGGACCTTGACTTCCTTCCTCTCAAATCTTATGCCAACATCGTAGAAGGGAATGCTCTCCGCCTTGATTGGGAGAGTGTTGTCCCCAAGGACAAGCTCAATTACATAATGGGCAATCCTCCTTTCGTGGGAGCGCGTTGGATGAGTAAAGACCAGAAAGCGGACCTTCTATCAGTATTCGGAGATAAATGGAAAAACGCAGGTAATCTTGATTATGTTGCTTGCTGGTATAAAAAATGTACCGAACTCATTAGGGGAACAAGTATAAAGGCGGCACTTGTTTCTACTAATTCAGTGACACAAGGTGAAAGTGTTGCAAATTTATGGAGACCATTGTTTGCGGACGGAGTTCATATAGATTTTGCTCACCGCACTTTTCGTTGGGATAGCGAGGCGAGCATAAAGGCTCATGTTCATTGCGTAATTATAGGTTTTTCAACTGCATCCGATAGTAAACCGAAAGTAATTTATTCTTCCGAGCGCCCTCAGATAGCGCAAAATATTAACGGCTATCTTGTAGATGCTGCTAATGTGTTTATCGATAAAAGAACCAACCCTATTTCTGATGTTCCACAAATATTTTTAGGTGGGCAACCGATAGATGGTGGCAATTTAACGTTGACGATTGAAGAGAAAGACGCTTTACTAAAGGAAGAACCGCAAGCTAAAGAATTTATCAGACCTTATATGATGGGGAAAGATTTTATTGACAGAAGACCTCGCTATTGTATTTGGCTTGTAAATGCAAATCCATCGTTATTAAAAAAGTGTCCGCTTATTTTGGAACGGATAAAAAAGTACGCGAATTCCGTCTGTCTAGCTCAAGACAAAATACCCTAAAAGCAGCAGAAACTCCAGCATTATTTGGTGCAGTTTTTGAGTGCAAGAGTGATTATATTGCCATTCCGAAAGTTTCGTCAGAAAATCGTCGATATATACCTATAGATTTTTTATCCAAAAAAATCATTCCAGGCGATAAACTTTTTACAATGCAAAATGTATCACTGTATAATTTTGGTGTATTAACTTCTAATGTTCATATGGCTTGGATGCGCGCCGTATGTGGAAGATTAAAAAGTGATTATAGTTATTCCAACACCATAGTCTACAATAATTTTCCTTGGTGCAACCCTACGGAAGAGCAGAAGTTAAAGATAGAGAAGACCGCTCAGGAAATTTTAGACGCTCGCGCACTCTATCCCGAAAGCTCGCTTGCCGATTTGTATGACGAACTGACTATGCCCGTAGAACTCCGCCGTGCCCATCAGCATAACGACAAGGCAGTAATGCAGGCATACGGCTTCTGGGGCAAACTCAATTCAGAGAGCGAATGCGTCGCTGAACTTATGAAAATGTATCAGGAACTCACAAAGGGGAAGTAATGTTTGAAACTTATTATTATATTGATGAAGAAAAAATTGATTGTTACTTAAGCGATTTTTATAGAAGTAAAAGAATAACAGGTAAAAGTTTTGGCGTTGAAGTAAATCTGCCTTTTATAAAAATATCAGCTGAAGGCGTAGCGGATAGAGATATAAGTAAGCTTTCATCTAGACAAAAGGTTATTCTTTTTGAAAGTATTTTAGATAAAAATGCGCTAGATATTTTCTTTGATCTGGACGACCCGAGAGTTGATGCTTCAACTATCATGTCGAATGTTTTTATAAAAATCAGAGGGACAATTAGTGTGCCCGAATTGGTTGGTAAAATAGACGGGGTGATAGATTTACTTAAAGGTAAAATTGGAGAACTTGCCTTAGAGCATTTAAGCGGTGACGAAAAAACTACTACCAAAAAGGTATTAGATATATTATCTGAAAATCATGAGTCCATTCCGATAATTATATATAATCGCCATAAAACGATTGCAGCGATTACTTCAAATAACATTTTATCTAGTGAAGAACTTGATTTCTGGGATGATGTTTCAGAAGAGTGCGAGATTATAGCAAAAGTAACAAAAAACTGTTATGACTCTGGCACAATAAAGGTTTTCGATATCGGCAAATCTTATTTCCGATTGAATAGAACGGTGAGACGCTCCATCTCTAATTATGATGAGGACGAACGATATAACATATTTGAGAAAGGGGTACATTTTAAAGTTGAGATCATATCTATAAAGAAATAGATTTATACAAAGTTAAATATGAATGCAGTAATTTACGCCCGATATTCGAGCGACAACCAGCGTGAAGAGAGTATCGAAGGTCAGATCCGAGATTGCAGAACTTACGCTGAATACAACGGAATAGATATTGTCGGCGAGTACATAGACCGCGCTTTTTCGGCGAAGACAGACGACCGTCCCGACTTTCAACGCATGGTCTCTGACAGCTCTAAAAAGCTGTTCGACGTCGTCCTTGTCTGGAAGTTGGACAGGTTTGCCCGTAACCGTTATGATTCTGCCTTTTATCGATATACTCTTCGCAAGAATGGTGTCAGGCTCATTTCCGTCAAGGAAAACATTTCGGATGGACCCGAAGGTATTATTCTTGAATCTATGATTGAGGGTATGGCGGAATATTACTCCGCAAACCTCTCCCAGAATGTCAAACGAGGTTTCCGAGAAAACGCACTCAAGGGTAAATGGAACGGAGGTGCGGTTCCTTTCGGTTACAAAGTTGTTGACCACAGGCTGGCGATCGACGAAGGCAGCGCGCCCATCGTAAGGTTAATGTTCGAGATGTGTGCGGACGGCAAGACCGCCAAAGAGGTGTATGTCTATCTCAAAGAAAAGCACGTATGCCGCGCTAGCGGAAAACCTATCGGCTACACGACTGTACTTTATATACTTGGCAGCCGCACCTATATAGGCGAATACAATCATTCCGGCGTTGTCATAGAGAACGGCGTTCCCGCAATCATTTCTAAGGATACATTCGAGAAAGTACAAGAAACATTGAAAAAGAATTCTATTGCTCCTGCCGCCCATAATGAGGGTAATGATTATCTTCTTACTACTCACCTTTATTGCGGTAAATGCGGCGCATTGATGACGGCATATTCAGGCACGAGTCAGAACGGCAATGTCTATCGCTACTATATCTGCAATCGCACCCGAAAGCATGAGTGCGACAAAAAGAAGGTAGAAAAGGATAAGATCGAAGATTTTGTCGTCGCCAAGACAATGGAGTTCTTGAGGAAGGACGAAATCATCGAACGCTTAGCTGATCTGCTCTATAACCTGCAGTACGAGGAAAATACTCTTTTGCCAAGGCTGGAAAGTCAACTCGCCGAAAGGACAAAAGAAATAGACAACATCGTAACGGCTATACAGAAAGGTGTGGCATCCGACGCTCTCCTTCAAAGACTCAATGAGCTTGAGGAAAACAAACGAGCGTTAGAAGATGAAATAAAAAAAGAACAGGCGGAACGGCCGTTGTTCACCAAAGATCAGTTCAGAATGGCTCTTTATAACTTCCGCAAGATCGACACGACTACCAAGGAAGGCAAAGCCAAACTGATCGATACATTCATCGACAGAATTTATCTGTACGATGACCATATAAAAATCATCTATAATATAAACGGCAAGGATGAAGAAATTTCACTTGACGAGTTGGAAAGTTCGAAAGGGCCACAAAGTGGTCAGCCACTGGCGCTATATATTGTGCAATATCGTTTGTATATACACAAGATATAGCGTCTTATTTATTGCTTACAAACTTTTATGCAGGAAATTGTGGGGTAGTTTGTGGGGTAAATTGTGGGGTAAAACAGGCAGAAAACAAGCCGCGGGAATGCGGCTTATTTCTCTTTTACCTTTCGCAGATATTGAGATTGTCAAAGTTCGTAGTGTATTTTCTGAGCCTCGTTGTAGAGGTATTCTTCGGAGTAGTCGGTATAGCCCCTATCCACGGCGGAGGTCTTGACGTCTCTGTCAAAGGAATGCCCCGCCCAGAGCATGACCGCCTCTAAATTACATCCAGCCTCTTTTGCCCTGGTAATGAAGGTATATCTGAGTTCGTGGGGATGATGCTCGGGAAACAGCCTCTTGAACGTCGTCTGTATCGTACTCAGGTTTATAGATTTTGCTTTTTCAAAATTGACGTAAGGGAGAACCTTTCTAAGCATCGGGGAGAAGGGGATCTTGCGTTCGACTTCTACTCTTCCCTGTCTTTGTTTGCTCGTGGTGCAGACGAGGAAGTTCTCTTCCGTGCGTATGGATTTGAGTTCGCTTCTGCGCAAGCCGCAATAGAGCATGACGAGCAAAGCACTCGAAGCGGCATTGTCTTTGTGGGAAACGCAGAACTCCACGAGAGTCTTTTCTTCGGCTTTTGTGAGTGCCGAGCCTTTCTTGTTTTCATGATAGGGCAGGACGATCTTCTTCATGGGAGAGACGAACCCGAGATCGTCTGCGGCAAGGTCAAAGATGCAGGAGAAAGCGAGGTGCAGCTTCTCAGCCGTCCTGAATTTCCCTTCGTCCACGAAGCGGAACAGATATTCCTGTATCCTGGAGCGGGTCATATCTTTGAGGGGCACGCCGGCGAAGTCTTTTTGGAAGTGGCAATTGCTTATGCGTTCGTATTCCTGATATGTACGCGGTTTGACCGTCTGCTTTTTGAGGGCGAGCCATTGTGCAACGTAGTCGGTGAAGAGAACGGACTGCAATGCCTCCCGCTGCGGGGACGGCGGTGTTGCGGATTGAGCCGCGGGCTGAGGTTGGAAAGAATAATTCGGTAAAGGATCATAGCGTGACTTGGGAGAGCGAGGGCAGTCGGGGTGAAGCAGGAGATACTGCTCCATTTCATAGAGGAACCGCGCTTTTAAAGTATCGAGGTCTTTGGCGGCGACGTAGAGTTTAATGCCGTCTCTGCGGAATTGGACTTCGTAAACGCCTTTATGGAAACGGTAAGTAACGATCCTGTCTTTGCAGACGAAATAGTTTTTGAGTTTATCGGACATGGAATTCAGCTCCCGATTGGAAAATTTGAGAAAACCGCTTGTCTTTTTCTTTTTGGGTTTCCCATAGGACAAGACGGAACGTACGGCGGCGAGGGCAGCGGAAGAAGCCGCTTTGGCAATGGTGTCCGAAAGCAGCCGTTGCGCGTCCCCGCCGGGTATGGAATTGAGAAGGTCGAATTGTTCCATCATTCTCCTGAGCCGAAAACAGAAAATAACAATCGCGCGGATTGCGCTTTGCGAATTCAATGATACTCGTTTTCGTAGGAAAAAGATAGCGCATATTCTAAGCTAAAACCGCAACTTTTGTTGACAAAACCGAAACTAAATGTACCCAAAGTGGATAAAAAGTTACCCTGATTGTCGGTTGACGGTATAACGGAAAAGCAACCGTTTTGAAACGATTGCTTTTCAAGGGGATATGAGGTTGAACGGCATATCAAAAAGATCCGTACAGAGTATAATATCTTTGCCTGATGCTCGCTTTCCTGTGGTTTATCGTGCCTCTGCCGATACCGAGTTCGGCGCAGACTTCGGCTTGCCTCATGCCGTTCATGTAGCAGTTCAAGATAGCGAGTTCCAGAGCGGATAACTGTAACGCCGCTACAAGTTCATCGTATTTGCTGTAATCGGTCTGTTCTTGATCAAAGCAGTTCACCGGATCCATCGGCAGCGCCTTATAGTCCGTAAAGTCTATGTATTCGACCTGTTTATGCCTGTCCGGTCTGTTGCGCAAACCGTCAATAAAACGGTCTACTTCGCGGTAGCACGCAAGTTTGATTGTGATTTCTTTTCCTTTGCGGTCTTTCCCGTAAATTTCATGAACTGTCCTGCCCATAAATTGATACAGGAAGCACATAGCCGTCTGCGCGCAATCATATCCGTCCGATACGATATAGTCTATCTCTCCCATGTGGTGCAAGTCTTTGATCAACCCGATATAGAGTTTGTCCGCGATTTTCATATCGTACTTTTTCACGGTGCGCAATGCCTGCAACGCGATCATCTCGCCCATGAGTTTGATGTTCTCGGCAGAGATAGGCTCTTCAAATAATTCCAGCTCATTTTTGTACTTTCCTTTTGAGAACTTGGTTACCAACATTTCCATTTTGGATACACCTCCGAATTTGATTTTGCCTTTTTCGGGCAAAAGGCGGAGGAGCATAGGACGGTAGAAATTCTGAACTCTGAAAGGCTGTATGCGGAAGTCAACGGGAAAAGCCAAAATCGTTGTATACGTATAGAGGAAAATAGTACCAAATCATGGGAAAAGCCGAGCAAGGCAACAACCTTGCTCGGCTTAAAATTTTAGTATTGAAAGTTTTCAGCAACGATTTTGCGGACGTTGACTTCCGCGAAGGCCTATGCTACCATAGCCGACCGAAAAAGCAAAATTCGGAGGGGAAGAGCAAAATACGGAAAAACAGAAAGCATGGAAAGGTAAGGAATCGGAAAGCGCAGAAAGAAAGCGCACGCGGCGGGGAAAAGCGGCAGCCGATCCCGAGCGGGTTAGCAGGGACGGCTCCGCTCCCCGCCGCGCGTTTCGTCCCGCAAACGAGTTTAATGTTTTCGTTGCTTTTGTGCGATAAAAAATTGAGCGGTTAAGAGGTCGATTTGTTTGTGAAAGTGTGTGCGCTTGGTCGGCGCCCGCGCGAGGGCGTAGCCTGAAGCTCAGCCGAGGGGGCCCCTTTAGGGGTTTCGGCTGATGGCGAAGCGCGAGGGTGACTTTGCGGCGTTAGCCGCAAAGTCACCCGAAGGCCGCCGCTTGTTAATAACCAAGCGCACACACTGCAGCCATTTGCATTTTTGAGGTGCATTTTCGAGACATAAAAACGGCATGATTTTCGGGCGCAAAACAGGTCTTTGAGAGGGGTGTTTGGCGATGTTATTCGCCGGACTTTGGGGTGTAATGGTGGTGAAGGACGCTGTGCTTTGGGGAAGAAGTTAAAATAAGCCCTCAAAAGGAAAACAAGTGTTTGCAAAGAGGTTTAATCGGAAAAGGCTCTCTAGTGGCGGCAAGAGGGCAGGGAGAGCGAGTTTCGGGCGTTTGAAGAAGGCTTTGCTTGTTTGCATTGCATCTTATGACGAACTGCCCATCACTGATCCTAAGCTCGTCAGTTCCTTGCTGCCAATGCTTCCATGGCTTCGGGTATATGATTGCAGCGTGATAAAATTTTTCACTGCATGAAGTAGCTGTAGAAAGAAGATCGCTTTCTTGAAAAAGTGCTTTTTTTATGCTATAATAGTTATAAAAGAGATTAAAAATAGCTGTTTGGGCGTGCAGAATGATGTAGGCCGCATCAAGTTTTTTACAAAGGAGCATTGCATAGTAGGCAAAAAAAATGACATAGTAGGAAATATAAGATAGACAAATTACTTTAAGGTAGATAAAATTTATACGGGAGAAGATAAAATGATGAAGATTGCCGTATTAGAAGACGAACAGGAGCCTCTAGATGCATTGCTCAGTTGTTTGGATAGATACCAAAAGAGCGGGGGAGAAGAACTGGAGCTCAAAGTCTTTTCCAGTGCTATGGATTTTATTAGCGGATTTAAGGCGGAATATGATTTACTGTTTTTAGATATTAAAATGCCGTTACTCGATGGAATGGAGGTAGCTGAAAAAGTAAGGGAAAAAGATCCATATGTTTTGATTGTATTCGTTACGAATATGCAGCAGTATGCTTTAAAAGGGTATTCCGTCAATGCCTATGATTTCATTGTAAAGCCGGTCAGTTACTATGCAATAGACACGCTTATGAAAAAAGTTGCGGTTCTTGTTGGGGCAAGGCGGAATGAATCAATTACGGTGCGTAGCGCGGGCGGCGTTAAAAAGATCCCCGTTGCATCAATTCTTTATGTAGATGTTTGGCATCATAAATTAACTTATCATACACAGAACGGGAACATCGAGTGTTGGGGAAGCCTAGCTGAGACAGAAAAACTGTTACCGAAAGGATGGTTTGCCTACTGTGGCGCCGGCGTTTTGGTGCATTTGAAGCATGTCGATGCCATCGAGGGGGAAGAAGTCATTGTAAATGGGACGCGACTCAAGATCAGTCGTCTGCGCAAAAAGGATTTTATGGCAGAGTTTGCTGCCTATTTAGGGAGTAGCGTGTAATGTTCTCCTTTTCGTCTCCTTTATTTTGGTATAAACTTATTTTTATCGCCGAGCTTATCGTCGCGGAAGCGCTTGCAACTTATTCGTTGAGAAAGAAGCCGAAGTTTGCCTTGCGTGTATCAGCGTGTGTGCTTGGCATTTTTATTGTCGGCTTTTTATTCCCTATTTTCTTCTACAATGCCGTGTATTCTTCGTTTATGTTCTTAGTCCTCTTTGGGGTCACGTTGATCGGGCTGAAACTGTGTTATGACGAGCCGTGGACGCACATTATTTTTTGTGCCGTTATTGCCTATACGACACAGCACATGGCGTATGAGACGTTTAAATATGTGCTTTATGTATTTGATTTGGGCAACATTGTTACTGTATATGACGAAGTGGGTGAGTTACAGTTCAACGGATTTATGCTGCTGGCATATGGGGTTTGTTATGCGCTTATTTATTGGGCAGTATGGGCTTTTGTCGAGTACCGCATACGCATACAGCAGAATATCTGCCTAAAAAATAAATCTTTACTGTTTTTATCGGGCATTACCGTACTGATTGACATTGTTTTCGGGGCACTTCTCACATACAATACTGACCGGGCTCTTTCTATGATGGTACAGACGGTTCTGTTTTTATATAGTCTGATCTCCTGTGTTATCTGCTTGGTTATGCAGTTTCTTATGCTTGAGCAACAGCATGCGGAGCAGGAATTAAAGGAAATACAGGCTATGTGGCGACAGGATAAAAGGATGTATGAACTATCAAAAGAGAATGTCGAGCTAATCAACATCAAATGTCATGATCTGAAAAAACAGATCCGGCTTTTGCGCTCTTCTGAAGGCGAAATTGCGAGGTCCTCCTTGAAGGAGATAGAAAAGGCGATCGATTTTTATGATGCGACGGTCAAAACCGGGAACGAGGTTCTTGATCTGATTATTGCAGAAAAGAGCCTGTACTGTTCGCAAAACGATATTAAGTTGACATGCATAGCGGATGGTTCGTCCCTAAACCATATCCCCATGGTGGATTTGTATTCCCTCTTTGAAAATGCAATTCAGAACGCCATCGAGGCTGTCGGTAAATACGGCGAGCCGGAAAAGCGCTTTGTCCGCATTAAAGTAGTCAGGAGAGGAAGGATGGTCTCCATTCATATTGAGAATTATTTCGATGGTGAAGTGTGTCTTGTGAATGGTTTGCCGCAAACCAGCAAGGAGGACAAGCGCTATCATGGGTATGGAATGCGCAGCATGAAGCTGATTGCCGAAAAATATGGCGGAGGACTGAACGTGCGTTCAGAGAGTGGCCTTTTCATGCTCGATATCCTTATTCCCGCCCGGGACATGACATAGCGGGAGAAAAAACTGACATAGCAGGCAAACATCTATTGTCAAAAAAAATTCTTGTGATATACTCGAAGCGTCGGTAGCAGAAATGCCGTGCAGAGGTGTTCCAAGAATTTTTTTACTTATATTCTTTATAGGAGAACAAGCATGCACAAAAAAATTTCCTTCCGGCGTTTAGCATCGATACTGATACCGCTGCTCGTCATCATTCTCATTTTTACCGTTGCTTCCAATATCGTTGCTAATTATTATTCTCTGACGATGAACTATATGTTTGGCGAAGGAGAGATCATGATCGACCGGGCGGACGGTACGCAGGACTGGGATGCTGAATATGATTGCTGTTTCACTGGAAATGCAGATGCAGCTTCAGCGGCGATGCGGCAGTTCAATCGCAGGGTGGCTGAAGAGGGAATTGTGCTCCTGAAAAACACCCGCAGTGCGCTTCCTCTCGGGAAGGGAGAGCGCCGCTTGAACGTGTTCGGCTGGCATTTTGAAAATGCACCGTACTGTGCGCCGCAAAGCGGCTCTTCTTCCTCCGACGGGGATTATGTATACCCTGCGGAGGCGCTGAAAGACGCTGGGTTTTCTTTAAACGAGGATCTCCTTACCGCAGTCAGAGAGGGCGTTCCCGAATATCTCTCGGAGCCTCCGCAGGTGGGAAGGTGGCAAAATGATTGGGCGATTCCTGAGTATGTCCCCACAGAGGCGGAAGTGAATGACGCATTAAAATGGTCGGACATAGCGCTGATATGGCTGGTCAGGCAGGGAACGGAGGGGGCTGACCTACCGCAATCAATGAATGACAACGCATTTTTCGGGAATTCCCGTACGGTCGGGTTGACGCCGTCTGCCCGCGAGAAGTACGGGTATGACCCGGAGCGGCACAGCCTAGAGCTTACTGCCTCTGAGCAGGAGCTGATCCGCCGGGTAGGCGCGGCGGGGTTTCAGAAGGTTATTATCGTTATAAACAGCGATAATCCCGTAGAGCTGGGGCTTGTGGAAGAAAATGCGGAAATAGATGCTGTACTTCTTGTAGGCGGAATGGGAACGGAAGGGTTTCGGGCTTTTCCGGATATCCTTACCGGGACAGTGAATCCATCGGGGCGGCTGTCCGATTTGTATGCTTCCGATTTTACTGCTGATCCAACGTATCCGAATCAGGCAGATCTTACGGGGGGAGAGTATCTGCGGGATGGCATTTTTGTCGGCGAAAGGGTGACGCTTTCCAACAGCGTATACACAAATCTTACTCCGCAGTTTATAGCGCAAAACGGGCTTCGATCTAACGGAAATACGATGCAATATGTGTTTCAAAATTATGAAGAGGGAATCTATTCCGGGTATCGGTATTATGAGACCCGCGCATTGACGGAAGGGGAGGCGTGGTATCGTGAAAGCGTTGTCTATCCATTCGGGTTCGGGCTTTCTTATACCCAATTCGATCAATACATTTCAGACTGGAGGATTGAAAAAGAGTATATCGAGGCAGATATTGTAGTCCGAAATATTGGTAACTGTCCGGGGAAAACGGCGGTGCAGCTTTATTATTCTGCGCCATACGGAGAAGGGACGGCTAACCCGCATAAGATAGAAAAATCAGCCATCGTCTTGGGTGCCTTTGCAAAAACGGGGATCATACAGCCAGGCCGCGAGGAAGAAATCACTCTCCGTATTTTCATAGAAGATATGGCATCGTATGACGACGAGGTGTTCGGCTGCTATGTGTTGGATGAGGGGATCTATGAGATATCTCTTCGTACAGATTCGCACAGCGTCGCGTATAGCGAAAGTGCCGGGGCGAAAACGGCCGGAGATCAGGTCATCCGATGGTATAACGGCAGGATGATCGTTTTTAATGAAGGAAACCCCCGCAGTTCGGAAAAATACGCAAACAGTGAAGAAGGCCTCGTTTATAAGGCTGCAACCAATGCGTTTACCCGTACCCTCGAAGGGATCAGCCCTTCCTTTACGGAACTCTCGCGTTCGGACTGGGTGGGGACATTCCCTCAGGTTGCCGATGATATCGATAAGACGGCTACGCCTGAGCTAATAGAATATTTCAAAAAATATGATATCAGCAGCATGAATAACGAGGCGGACGAGATGCCTGCAACGGGCATTGATAATGGCTTACAGTTAATAGATCTGCGCGGAGCATCCTACGACGATTCCATTTGGGAAGCATATCTCGACCAGTGGGATGTTGACGAAATGTTCGAAGTCGTCAGCAAAAACGGAAGGGGGATCAACGGTTTTACTGATCTTGGTTTGCCTTTGTCCGTCAATTCCGACGGTTCCATGGGGATAAAGTATAAGTCGGTAGACTATACGACCTATGGGATAAAGCTGCCGCTCAGCTGTACGGCTCCTGTCCTTGCAAAAACATGGAATACAGACCTCGCTTACCTCTTTGGGGAAACATGCGGGGAAGAAGCCCTGCAATATGGCATGAACGGCTGGTACGCTCCTGCTCTGAATTTACACCGCTCCCCTTTTGCCGGCAGATATTACGATTACTTTTCGGAAGATCCCTTTCTGACGGGGGTACTTGCAACGCAGATTTGCTCCGGGGCAGGAAGCAGGGGCTTAAATGTTTATCTTAAACACTTTGCGCTCAATGAGAGTGAGTACCTTCGCAATTACAGCTCTGTGTGGGCGAGTGAACAGGCGATGCGCGAGCTTTATCTGAAGCCCTTTGAAATGTGTATCAAATATTCCCGGAAAAAGGTTATGTATTATGATCGCTCCGGCGTGCTGCAGGAAAAGAATATTTCAGCGGTGCAGGGCATCATGTCTTCCTTTAACCGTATAGGAAATACATGGGCAGGGGGGAACGCAGAACTTCTAAAGACCGTCCTGCGGGAAGAATGGGGGTTTGACGGTATCGTTATTACAGACAATATGCGGCAGGAGTGGCCCGATATGGATCCGGACCTGATGATCCGCGCAGGAGGAAATGTCTGTATGAGCAGAGGCAGAGAATTCTCCGATACGCAGAGCGCAAGCGCTGTTTTGGCTCTGCGCGAGGCGGTGCATGGCATTTGCTATGCCGTGGTGAACAGCAACGCAATGAACGGCATCTTGCCCGGGTCATTTATTTCTTACGCACTTGCGCCGTGGCAGATTGCCCTGATCGTCGGCGATATTTTTGTCGGCGTCGTATTGGCGGGCGCAATAGTTTTCCTTATCTATCGCCAGACGGATGAAAGAAAGCATCCTGAACGGTATGGAAAGGAAAAAGGATATTATTCTTTGTAAAATACTGATTGGCCAATCGTATTTTTTATAATCAATAAGGAGGAAAACATGCAAAAAATCAAAAAACGCCTTGCAGCGCTTGCGCTGGGCGCCTGTATGCTCGTTGGTGCCGCCGGTACCATTTCAACGTACAGCGCGCTGAATGTCGGCGCAAGTTCTATGGCAATGAGTGGAGGGAAGTATTACACCGATTTCAGCTCCTATGATGAGGCAAAATCGGCGGCCGAAGAGCTGAACATCGAGCTCAATGCTGAAGGAAGCGTCCTTCTTAAAAATGACGGCACCCTTCCTCTTAAGGGGAACGAGAGAGTCAGCGTTTTCGGCTCTATCGAAAACAACCTGCAGAACAATACCAAAATTTCCGACAGCGTATCCACCGCATTTGAGAAAGCCGGGTATAAGACCAACCAGGTCCTTGCGGATTTTTATCGTGCGGAAGCGCGCGATACCCGCGGCGTCGAACGCACCGATTTCGGTGTCAGGGTAGAAAATTCCTTCGATCTGTACAACGACCTTGCCATTATCGTAATAGGCCGCGCCGGAGGAGAGATGTCCGACCTGAATACGGCCATAGCGGAGGAGGAAAAAGAAACGTATCTCGGCGAAGATCAGGGGTGGGAACATCAGGATCTCTACGACGGAAATGATGAGGGATACAGCTACGCTTCTTCACCGGAGGATGAAGGAGCATACAAGCACAAGCATGAGCTGCAGCTGTCAGACAGCGAGCAGGCCCTCGTCAAGTATGTCGAAGCGCAGAACTTCAAGCACATCGTCTTTGTGCTGAATATGTCCTGTGCGTTTGAAACATACAATCTCGAGCAGGATCCGCTGATCAACGCCATCGTCTGGATCGGTCGCCCCGGTGAAACGGGTATCCATGCCCTCCCGCAGCTTCTGAGCGGCGAGCGCAATTTCTCTGGTAAGGTCTCCGATGAATGGTACAAGGATTTTACGGCTGATCCCATTTGGCAAAACTTCGGGTATAACCGTCAGCACTTCGGATTCCCCAAAACTGTCACATACACGAATCCGTTTACCGGTGAACAAGCTACGACGACGGAATATCCTACAAATTATCTCTATCCGGATGGAACGCACACGAGCGATCTTGCGGCTCCCCGTTTTAACGGATTGAATGGAATCGATGTAGAAGAAGATATCTACCTCGGATATAAATACGTCGAAACATATTATCAGGATGTTTATAACGGCGTTCAGCCCATTCCTGCACAATATTCGTCTATGAGTAAGGAGGATGCTGCGGCGGCTTGGTACGCGGATACCGTTACCCACGCTTTCGGATCGGGCCTTTCCTATACGGATTTTTCCATCAACATTGAGGGCGTATATGTCGACGAAGCAAAGACGGTCACGCTTGCGGAAGCAGCTGAGGACCCTTCCAACTTCGCCTCTTCCGATAACGGAACGACTAAGGTCGTACAGAAATATAAAAAGCTGTATATCGACGCGACGGTTGAAAATACGGGAGATGTCGCCGGCAAGGAAGTCGTACAGATCTATGCGAGCGCTCCGTACATAAAAGGCGGCATTGAAAAGCCCGCGATGCGCCTCATCGCCTTCGGCAAGACAGTTGAGCTTGAACCGGGCGAGTCACAGATGCTTACGATCGAAGCAAATATTCAGGATATGGCTTCCTACGACTTCGACGATTCCAATGGGAGCAACACCCGCGGCTATGAGCTGGATTATGGTGACTATGTGATCTATGCGTCCAATTCTTCTCACGTCGACCTCGCAACTCTTGAAGGGCAGGATGCGGAGAAGGATGCGCAGGATTTTTATGAATTCACTTTGGGCAGTGGAGAAGGCTGTGTTTATCAGCAACTGGATGATTTCAGCGACAACGTGGTCTCTAATAAATTCTCCGATGCGGAGGAGGGAATCACGGACACGCAGTATAACTCGATTCGCGACGATGTTGGCAACGGCTCTTCGTATACGGTGAATAACGGCAACGGCGCAAGGATGACCAGAATGAACAGGGAAGAAGGGTTCGTCGCATCCTATCCCGCACCTCCTACCGTTGCCGATATGACGCTCAGCCAAAACTTTATTGATGATATGCTTCTCTCCGCCCGTTTCGATGCAGACTTTATCATCGACGAGAACGGAACGCCGCTCTACGACGAGTCTGATGAGGAATGGTACAAGGCAGAAGCAGACATCCCTTCCGGCTGGACGCAGGGGACCGGTCAGACAGATGCGAATGGTCAGTATGAATATCTCTTGTCTGATATGGCGGGCATTGATCCGGATGGCACTACGCCTATCGTCGGCGGCGTCTGGAATGGCAAGACCGGGGTGCAGGCTTGGGAAACATTCATGAACCAGCTCACCTGGGACGAGATCAAGGTCATTATCGAACAGGGCAACTTTACCACTGCGGCCATCCCCACCATCAACAAGGCACAGGGAAGTGATCAGGACAGGCCGAACATGTTCGGCGGCACGCATAACTGGTGCGATGAAGTCGTTATTGCCTCTACCTGGAATACCGAACTTGCGCACATGGAAGGCATCATTACGGCAAACATGGGTATCTTCAAAGGGCATACTGGCTGGTACGGCCCCGGAATGAACCAGCACCGCTCTCCCTTCTCCGGAAGGAACAATGATTATTATTCTCAGGACGGGATCCACGCTGGTTACATGGGTATAGCAGTCGTACAGGGTGCGCAGTCGAGGGGTGTCAATACCTTCCTTAAGCATTTTGCTCTTAATGATCAAGAAAGTACGCGCAACGGCATGGTGCTCTTCCTGTGGGGTTCTGAGCAGACCTGGCGCGAGGGCGGCTTCAAGCCCTTCCAGATGTGCATGCAGGAGGGGGCTGCTTCCTCCGCAATGTCCGGGTTTGCGCGGATCTGCGGAGAAGCGTGCAACGTGAACTATCGCCTGCTGACGGGAATCGCCAGAGAAGAATGGGGTTACAAGGGCATTTTCATTACTGACGCGCAGCCCGGCACGAAGGCTTGCGCCTCTACCGATCTGATGATCCGTTCGGGCAATGGTCTTATGCTGCGCAACAATCACGTTAACGACGCGTATAACCGCTGGGAAGTTTCCGGTACGTGGGATGCGTCGTTGCGCGATGGCAAGGGCGGCGTCATGGTCGGCGGCGACGTGTATGCCGGGCAGGAATTTGTCTTCAACGACAAGATCACGAATCCAGAAACACAGGAAGTAGGAGCAGAATACGTCGGCGTGGACAAGGAAGTCGTGAACTGGAATCAGTACTATTATGCGAGAATATCTGCGCAGACGACTCTGTATCAGGCGGCAAACAGTGTCACGAACCGTAACGGGGTGAACTTTGTCTCCTGGAGCAAGGGGGGCGAGCAGGCAATCGGGCAAGGCACGAATGCTTCGTTCTCCGTCGCAATGGCGGCAGAAGATCTCAATGGCTGCACCGATGTCAGCTATGCCGTGACAGATGGCGTTCTGCCGGAGGGGCTCACACTTAATGCTGCGACCGGAACGATCAGTGGGATTGTTACGGGAACAGCGGGAGAATACGAGATTACCGTTACCTGTACCATCGATCAGTGGATCACCGGAACAGCGGAATATACGATCAGTATTTCCGATGCATTCACATGGGAGGAGGAAGCACCTGCCAAAGTTGGTGAAGAGTATTACGGTACACTGAACACCAGTGTCGTTACGGAAGCAAACGGTTATACGAATATTACGTATACCCTCGGGGAGGGAGAACTTCCTGCCGGGCTTGTGCTTACGGAGAACGGTATTCTCGAAGGGACGCCCACTGAAGAAGGTGTATATGATTTTGTCGTTTCCGTTTCGGCTACGAATGGCGGGAACACGGTAACATTCTCCTACGCGAAGCAGATAACGGTCGAAGACGATGGGATCGCTCCCATCGCGATCAGCGAGGACGGTTACTGGGTGATTGACGGGGTCAAGACGGACGTCAGGGCGGAAGCCGAGGACGGCGTGACGCCGACCATCTCCATCGATCCCGACACAAAGCACTGGATCATCAACGGCGTAGACACGGGTATCGTCGCCGAGGGCAAGGACGGCGCTGCCGGACAGGATGGTCAGGACGGTCAGGACGGCAATGACGGGGCGGACGGCGAGTCCGGCGGCTGCGGCGGCGTCGTCGCGGGCGGCAGCCTCGCATCGGCAGCCATCGTCCTCGCGGGCGGCGCGGCGTTCGCCGCAGTGCTCCGCAAGAGGGCGGATAAGTAAAGAGAAGGAAGGCCCTGCCGCCATGCGGCGGCGGGGCATGCAAAGCAGGATACGGGGGCGAGGCGGAAAGTATAAGGCGATCCGCTTCGCCTTCTGTCCCGCGGCGGGCATGTCCGCCGGAAATTTTCGATTCGAGGAGAAAACATGAAAAGGAAACTCAGAGTGGCGGGCATGGTCGCCTGCCTGATGCTCATCATGTCGCTGGTGCTCATGTCCGTGGGCTGCGGCGGGGGCGGTTCATCGCTGAAAGTGACGTTTGACTACAACTATACGGGCGCGCCCGCTGCCTATGTGCAGGAGATCGAGAGCGGCGCGCAGGTCACCCCGCCTGAAGACCCGCAGAGGGAAGGCTATGCATTCACGGGCTGGTACACGGATGCGTCGGCGACGAGCAAGGCGGATTTCGGTTACGGCATCACGGAAAACGAGACGTTCTATGCGGGATGGAGGCAGACGTCCGTTACGGTGACGTTTGATCCTAATTACGAGGGAGGGGAAGCGAGCACGGAATCGGTGGAGATCGGCGGAAAGGTCACGCAGCCGCAGGATCCCGTATGGGACGACGCGCACCTGTTCAAGGGCTGGTACACCGATGAAGCGTGCACGGAAGAGTACGACTTCGATACCACCGTCACGGGGGCGTTCACCCTCTATGCGGGCTGGGATGAGGTTGACCTCAGCGATACCGTAAGCATGACCTATTTATATAATTATGAAGGTGCTCCGAATGAGGGAGTTTACTATACAACTCGGGTAAGGGCTGGCAGAAGACCGACCGCTCCGGCTGATCCTGCACGCAACGGATATTATTTTGCTGATTGGTATGCAGACGCGGCCTGCACGGTAAAATATGACTTCCAGCAGGCGGTAGAGGAAGATGCGACTGTCTATGCCAAATGGTTCAATGCATATACTTTTGAAGCCGAATATACGGATTTGGTGGGAAAAGAAGGAAATGGTTATTCCAGCAGTGCGTCCGGTACCGATCTCATTATGAATGATATTGGTGGGACGTTGGGGCAGCAGACTGGTCAGGCGGGTGCGAGTAATGGCTTTTATATTGCATCGCTGTATGAGCCCGAGCTTTCCATCGATTTTAATATCGTTTCCGACGCAGATGTCACAGATGCCGTCCTCGTCTTGCGTCTCTCCGTAGAGTATTACGATATGACGTTTACCCCGAATAATTTCACTATCCTTGTTAACGGAGATGCACTGGAGTACTCCGCTATTGTGCTTGAGGGTGCGGTAGATGTTGCGGATGAAAATGAACTGGGAAAGAGGCCTTTTAGCAACCATACGATAACGACAGCGCTTTCTTTGAAAGAGGGACCCAATACGATCAATTTGGTCATTTCCAATACCACTGAGCTCGGAGGTACAATGTATGCGGAAGCGCCGATGATCGATTGTATGTATGTTTATACGGATGCTCATCTGAGTTGGACGCCGATAGAAGATAATTTGATTGGAAAACTTTGAGGCGTACAGGTTGACAGAGGTGTTTTATGAAAGACATTTTAAAGGCAAAGGGTGTGCGGATCTGGATGATTGCAGGGGCGATCCTGGTGGTCCTGCTGCTGGCGGTGAACCTTGTGGCGAATTATTTCAGCAGCATCATCAGCATCGCGCTGGGCGGAGACCGGCCGTACGAAGTGGACAAAGAGAATGCGGTCGTGTATTACGAGACGGAGACGTCGAGCAAAGACGAGGCGAACGAGCGTGCAGCGGAGGTGACGCGCCGCGTCGCGGAGGAGGGGATCATCCTCCTGCGCAACGAGGCAGAGGCGCTGCCGCTCGAGTCCGGCGCGAAGCTGTCCGTCTTCGGCAAAAACAGCGTGAATCTCGTGTACGGCGGTTCCGGGTCGGGCGGGGGAGACAACACGTTCGCCAAAAAGACGCTGTACGAATCGTTGGAGGCGGCGGGGTTTGAGGTGAACGAAGCCCTGAAGGAATTTTACGAGGACGACAGCCGGTCCGGTCCCCCGCGCCCCGCCAATTCGAGCGACCTGAACACGGGCGACACACAGTCCTCCATCGATACAGGGGAGACGGACATCGGGCGGTATACGTCGGAGATCACCTCGACGTATGCCGCGTATAACGATGCCGCCTTGGTCGTATTCTCCCGCATCGGCGGGGAGGGGAGCGACCTGCCAATGACGGAGGTGGAAGAGAGCGGCGACCGTGCGGGGGCGCGGCACTACCTCGCCCTGGATACGGACGAGCGCGATCTGCTCGCGCACGTCGGCGAGCATTTCGACAAGGTGATCGTCATCCTGAACACGCTGAACATCGTGGAGGCGGGATTTTTGCAGGAGTACGGCGTGGATGCCTGCCTGTGGATCGGCGGCCCGGGGTCGACGGGCATCATGGCGCTGGGCGATATCCTCAACGGCACGGTGACGCCGTCCGGGCATACGACGGATACATGGGCGGCGAATTTCACGAAAGACCCGACCTTCAACAACTTCTCCGCGCGCGCGGTGGCGAACGGCGACACCTATCGCAACGCAGAGACGGGGAGGGATACGACGGAGCACTTCGTGAATTACGAAGAGAGCGTCTACATGGGGTACCGCTACTATGAAACGCGCGCGGAACAGGAGCGCGCGAAGAGCGGCGGGTCGGACGCATGGTATGAAGAAAACGTCATCTATCCCTTCGGGTACGGGCTGAGCTATACGAGCTTTGCCTGGGAGGTGACGGATGCGGAGAGCATCGAAGATGTCTCGATTTCGGCGGAGGGCGCGTATGAGGTCACCGTAAAGGTGACGAACACGGGCGCCTATGCGGGGAAGGATGTCGTGCAGGTGTACGCAAAGCTGCCGTACGAAGCGGGCGGGATAGAAAAGCCGTACGAGGTGCTCGTCGGATTTGCGAAGACGCCGCTGCTGTACCCGGAGGGGGAGGCAAACGGGGCAGATAAGCCGAACAGCTGCGAAGTGACGATCTCCGTCGACCCGTATTATTTCGCATCCTACGACTATACGGGCAAAAGCGGGTTTACGGGGTATGTGCTTGAGGGCGGGGAATACAGCCTGCTCGTCAACAGCGACGCGCATACGGTACGGGAAGAGATTCCCTTCAGCGTGAGCGGAGACATCACTTACCTCGAGGACCCCGTCACGGGGAACGACGTCGTGAACAGGTATACAGACTGCGAGAACAGCGCCTTTGACGCGGATACGCAGCTGGAATTTCTGATGTCGAGGGAAGATCTGAGCGTCCTGCCGGATGCGCCGCAGGAGGCGGACCGCGATGCGAGCGCACAGCTGCTCGGGCAGATCGCAGACCGGACGCACAACAACCTCGAGGCGGCAGAGTACACGATGCCGACGCAGGGCAGCGCGGCTACGCCGCTCGCAAACGTCATCCGCCACGACGAGGAGACGGATACGTACTATGCGGACTATGAGGACGGCGCGTGGGAACAGGTCCTGAGCGCGCTGAGCGTGAACGACCTGGCGAATCTGTACAACAACGGCGCGTTCCAGACGGTGCGCCTGGACCGCATCAACAAGCCGCAGACGCTGGAGTCGGACGGGCCGGTAGGCTGGTGCAACTTTATCTCCCTGGGTACGGACGATACCTGGAAGGGCAACAACGTATATACGTCCCAGGTCGTGATGAGCGCGACGTGGAACACGGAGCTGATTTACGAGATGGGCGAGTGCGTGGGAGAAGAGGGGCTGTGGGGCGCCAAGCGCACGGCGGAGGAGGACGGCTTGCCGTACTCCGGCTGGTATTCCCCGGGGGTGAACCTGCACCGCAGCCCGTTCGGCGGAAGGAACTTCGAGTATTTTTCGGAGGATCCCTTCTTGACGGGCATGATCGCCTCGGCAGAGGTGCAGGGCTGTCAAAGCAAGGGCGTAAACTGCTATGTGAAACACTTTGCTGTGAACGAGCAGGAAACGCACCGGAACGGCGGCTGTTCGTGGGTGACGGAGCAGGCGATGCGCGAGCTGTACCTTCGTCCCTTCGAAATGACGGTAAAGATCGGCAAGACGCGCGCGATGATGAGCTCGTTCAACCGCATCGGCACCCGCTGGACGGGTGGGGATTACCGCCTGCTGACGGAGATCCTTCGCGGCGAATGGGGATTCGAGGGCACGGTCATTTCCGATTATAACGAGAACAGCTCGTATATGGACCCGAAACAGATGATTTATGCGGGCGGAGATCTGAACCTGTGCTCGAACCGGGCGCGCATGTGGAGCGATTATGACAGCGGCTCTGCCGCCGACGTGACCGTGCTGCGCAGGGCGGCGAAGAATGTGCTGTACACGACGATGAACAGCAACATGATCAACAGCTTCAATTACCGCTATGCGATGGCGTACTGGAAGATGGGGCTGATCATTGCCGACTGCGTCGTCGCCGCGGGCATCGTCGCCTGGGGCATCACCGTCATCGCTGTTGCGGCACGCAAGAAAGCAAAGAATGAACAGGTTTAGGGGCAGAAAGCATTTTAACGGCCCGTCGCATTTGCGGCGAGCCGTTTATCTTTTGAATTCATGGCAAAAATTGTTTTTGATTGCGGATACACCAAGGATAAAATCTGTGCTGAATCAGACACAGATTTGGACGTAACCGCCGCGAAAAAAGATCTTTCAAGCTCCTTTCATTCCCGGCTCATCCGGGCCGCTGTAATAGGCAATAGTGCGGTGAGTATCGCAGATTTCGCGTGTCGTCATGGCAGCACCTTGTAATATTTTCCGTGAACTTCAACGGCGTTGCCGCCGATTTTGGGCTGTCCCTTTGCGCAGGCGCGTAAAATGATTTTGTCCTTCTCTGCGGGGGCGCGGTCAAAATCTCCGTAATCGAATTTATCGTCTGCGCCGACTTCGATTATTTTGAAGCCTTTGCCTATAAGAAACGCTGAGAACTGCCAGAGCTTTTCAAAGCGCCCGTTGCTGTCAAAGACGGCGCAGATATTCTTTGCGGGGTGGTAAGCGGTGATACGAAAATAGTTTGCCATAATTGTTTCCTCCTGTTAAGCGGCAAGTTTTTTGATGGTGCGGTTGGCATACGGCAGCCAGACTTTGTTGACGTAATGCAGAACGTCGTCGCTCGGCCGATGGTCGTGTTCGCCGTAGCATTGCAGTACCTTATGCGTCTTTAAGGAATATTCGAGTGTTACGAACGGCGTATCCGGTTGCGTCTTTGTGCGTACAAAGAAAATGAGCGAATCTTCGCGGATCATTTTCTGGTCGTAGTTCATTCGCCCTACGCAGTGGTGCAGGACTTTCCCTTCGCGCACGAGGTCGGCTGACGTCTTTGCGATGATACAGATGAACGCACTCCGCTTATCGTGTTGCAAGGAAAGATATTTGCGTGCGACTTCGCCGAAGGCTTTTTTGAGGTCACGTTTTGCCGCCTCATTCGCCTTTGCTTGCGCCGTGGCGTATTGGTCGATACGAATATCGTGCCAGCGCATGAAGTCGTGCGGCAGCCTGTTCTGCGGGAGGGACATATCCAACTGTAAATGCTCGCAGGCTTTGAGGTAGTCAAGGTACAGCCTCGGCGTGATTTTCTGTTCGTCGATATAGCGGAAGAACTCTTTGAGTTTTTGCCCGCGGAACAGTCTGCGGATGGGCTTATAGTCCATCTCCCGCTCAAAGCATTTCTTCCTTGTAAGGAATGCCTGTATTTCCTTAATCGGCTTATCCGTTTTATACGCCTGCATGATGGTTTCTATGTAGAGAGGAAAAGGCGATGCGGTCAACTCCGGGCGACGGCGAATCAGCCACTTGCAGAATTGCTTGTCCGTTCCGATGCGTTTTAGAATGGTGATGCTGTCGTAATACATACCGAGGCCGGCTTTCATGAGCATTTCAAGCTGCGGGAATCTTTCGTACAGCCGCAGGTATTTCAGAAGTTTTGTGCCGCGATATAGCTTATAGGCGCTGTATTTATATTCGGGCAACTTGTCGATGACCTGCATATTGATTATGGGCGCCCACGGATCGTAATAGCGGTCTTTTGCCCAGCATACGCCGCGCTCGTACCAACGCCGTTCTTTCTGGATGCCTTCGTCGTGCCAGCCGACGCGGAAGCCCATGCTGCCGCAATAGCAGTATTCAAGGTCTTTTACAAAGCGCTTCGGGGAATGAACGCCGTGCCATGCGAGTGCTTTGCAGTACCATTTTTTGCGATAGTGCTTGACGGCGACGGTAACTTTGATGAGTTCCTTGTGCCATATTGCAATATAGGCGTAAAAGCGGAGCTGCTTATTCGGCGTCGGGAACTCTTTTTTATCTTCGCGTTCTATCAGGCGCAGGATATATTTGGGAATAGGTCTGATGTCTTTTTCTGTCATAGGTGTCACCTCAATGTAATTTCGTTGCCGAGCAGTTCATCCAGCGCGGCGAGTGCCTCCGTATCGAAGGCGGAAAGGTCTAAATCGGGTTCGTCCTCTGTAAAGTCCGGTTCTTCGATGTCGCCGTCAAATTCGCGCATCTCTTCTTCGGAGAGTATCTCGCCCGTTTCAAGGTCAACATTTTGCGCAGAGGGCAGCTCACGGATGCCGTCGTTTTCAATCACGACGACGTCGTGTCTGTTTCGGGTGATTTTATCGAAGTACGTATAATAATTTTTCACTTATCTCCAAATTTTCATATCGTAAAATTCTTTTCAAAACCGTCCCCTTGCGAGGCGGTTTTGCTATGCTAAAAATGGAGAGGAAAACAGGATTAAAAACGGGAATGGCGGTAAGGCGTGCACTTGGCTTATATATGAGCGGGCGCCGAAGAAAATTAAGTCCTTTCCGGGAAGTTCGATTGCTTTCTATGTTTATATTTTTGTGTCCATTTTATAAATACTCTTATGGATATGATCCTCACATGCGTTTGCCTCTATAATTTCCACTCCATGGTATTGACACCGCCACTTCGTATGTGCTAAACTATCTATGTCTTTCATTAGACCTCCTGTTTTACCTTTGTTGCGATTGCCAGTCGCCTCAATTGTATTACAGGAATTTCTTTTTTGTCCATAGTTATAAACTTTTTATCCACTCACTCAGTGAGTGGTTGTCTTAAACAAATTAAAATAAATCAATGTCAATATTGTATTGACATTGATTTATTTTTAATGTATAATATGCACTAATAAGGAGATGCCGCAATGAAAAAACCAGATAGACCCGAAATCGTAGGACAACGGCTTCGAACATTGAGGGAAGGAATACACCTTTCTCAAGCAAAGCTTGCGGAAAAAATGGGAAATATCGATCAACCCGCCATTTTCCGTTATGAAAATGCCTGTTCTTTTCCGCCGTATTCTGTTTTAATGTTATATGCAGACTTTTTCGACGTGTCGCTCGATTATATTTTTGGGCGCACAGATAATCCGCAGGGAAAACTATACAACTATCAGCCACAGTTTATGAAAAATAGAGAAGAGATGCAGGAACTTATCGAAATGTGTTTCGATCCGAAATCTCCCGCCAACGCAAAACTAAAAAAAGCTCTGTTGGAATTATTGCAAGAAAATCAAAAATAATTTTTTATATATGACTATATCTGTCAAGTTTTTCATGGTATAATCATTGTGAAAAAGGAGGAATATGAATTGAAGCAATTTGATGAAGCGTTAAAGCTTGCAAAAAAGTTCGATGATGCAACCCTAAGCAAGAACGCTGTTCAATTGAAAAATTTGATAGATGAGGTTGAATACGATATAGAACGACACGATATCTATTATCGAGTTGCTATGTATTATTCTCTCGCATCGGCAACGTTTGATTTATGGAAAATGGAACATATTGATGAAATGCCGGATAGAGAATCTTTACAAAAACAGTTATTCTTTTATCGGAAATCAATAGAACTTTTTTCAAACGATTGTTTAAGAACGATAGCCGATAATCCTTATATAATTTCACTAAAAACGAGCGTATATGTGAATTATGGCAATACTCTTGATGCTTGCGGACGAAAATTACTTGCTGTTGAGCAATATTATAATGCTTTGAGAATTTACCCCTTTCATCCAATGGCATTAGGAAATTTAGGATCTTCTTATCTTCATTATTCTATGTTTTTATCATCTAACAAAGGATATGTGCGAGATTGTATAAACCATTATGCCGTACAAATGTTGGAGGAGGCTATTTACAGCGACGATTATAATATTCACGATGATGCTAAAGCATTTTTTGTTTCTCGATTAGCAACTTTATCGCCTGAATATATAGAATTTTTACGAAAAGATATTCAATTCCATACTATTAAAAAACTGACTAAATCGGAGCGAATTTATCGTCAATGGTGTATAGATCGAGGTTTGTTTCTCTCTCCTTTAAGTGATTTGCCTTGCAATAATTTATCTTTTGCTATTGATGAAATGAGTTTACCGCCAATAGTAATCTCAGGAAATCAAGGAATTCGGGTACGAGCCGAACGGGAAAGACGTATCGCTATTATATCTGCAACCGAGCGCGCAAACACCTCTGCGAGAAGGGGAAGGTAGAAAAAGAAAAGATTGAAAATTTTGTGGTCTATAAGACAATGGAACTATTGCAAGAGGACGAAACGATTGAGCGGCTTGCGCAGTTACTCTACACCCTGCAATATGAGGAAAGTACGATTTTACCGCATCTTGAAGAACAATTAAAAGAGAAGGAACGAGAGATCGAAAACATTGTGACGGCAATTCAGAAAGGTGCGGCATCGGATACGCTGATTGCAAGATTGACGGAGATAGAACAACAGAAAAAGACGCTTGCGGAAACGATAGCCGAAGAAAAGAAAAAATCGCCCGTCTTTGCGAAGGACGAATTCAAAATGGCTCTATGCAATTTCCGAAAGATAGACATCGGGAAGTTGGAAGACCGCAGGAAACTCATCGACACGTTCGTGAACAGCGTATTCCTTTATGATGATCATCTGAAAATCATCTATAACGGAAAGGAAAAAGAAGAGGCCATTTCTCTTGAAGAATTGGAAAGTTCGAAAATATCCCAAGGCGGTCAGCCATTTTGAGGACTGCTATCAGAAAATGATAGCGGTCCTCATCTTTTACGCGTTCTTGTTTAACAAACGTGAAAATTTGTCTCAAAAATCACGCAAAAAAAGGGCATTTGGGACTCATTTGGGACCTGAGCGGGTATTTTCAGGGGCATTTTACAGCTCATAATCAAACTTTTCCTCCTCGGAAAGGGCATATTTTTCCGAATAATCGGTATAGCCGCGGTCCACGACGGAAGTTTTCACATCCTTGTCGAACGAGTGGCCGTCCCATAACATGACGAGTTCATGGTTGATCCCGCACTCCTTATATCGCGTACAAAAAGGAATGTATATTTATTTGTCGTTAGGTTTTGAGTGTTCTTTATCTATCAGTTTGTAATAGATATGAATGTTTCGCGGTGCAGGGGAGTGCCAGCGGTTGTTTCGTTCCGTCTTTGCATCGATTGTGATGAATTCAATCAGTTGCAGGCACATATCCCGCGTAAGTTCGGGGCAACTGCCGTACAGCTTTATTCGCCTGATATATTCCTCGACGTCGGCTTCATCCTTGCTCTCTTCCTGCAATTTTTTCTCCAATGCGGCTATCTCGGCTTTCAGCGTCTGCTGTTCCGCCTGATAGCTTTCGCAGAGTGAGTTGCATAAGTTTTCGGGCATCTTCTTTAAGACCTTGTCTTCGAAGGCGGTTCGGATGAGTACGTCCAATTCTTCCACTCGCTTGTGCTTGGCTTTGAGTTGCCTTTTATCGGCAGCCCTTGAAGAGGCGGAGCGCTTGGACTTACCTTTCAGAAATTCTTCCCGCGCCGTATCTTCGTCTTCCAGAACGAAATCGAACTTGGAGCGAATGTCTGCCAGCACGAGCGCTTCAATGTCCATCCGCTGAATGGCGTGGGTGGTGCAGTAGTTCTTGCCGAGATTTGCATAGGTGCGGCAGATATAGCACTCGCAATCGTATTCCCTGCCGTTCTTCAGCTTTTTCTTGGAATGGACAATCTTCATCTTGTGTCCGCAATCGGCGCAATAGATAAAGCCGGACAGCGGAAAGGTTACGCCGCTCATTGTTCGCTTTGCCCTCGACACAGAGCGGGCGACTTCCTGTGCCTTATCCCAGACTTCCTCGCTCACGATCGGCTCGTGGGCATTTTCTTTGACGATCCATTCTTCCTGCGGCCGCCAGTAGGTGTGGTGGTTTTTATAGGAAACCGTGGAGCGTCTGTGCTGTACAGTACAGCCTTTGTACGTCGGATCGGCAAGCATATCCCGAATGGTCTTATGGCTCCACCACGGCTGTATCTGCCGATTGATTTTGCCGCCGTCTTTCTTCGTCCGGTACAGCGTGGGATTCGGAATACCATCGTCGGAGAGCGCCCGCGCAATGCGGTAAGGCGAGGCTCCTTCGATTCGCATCTGAAAGATTCGTCTGACGACTTCCGCCGCAGGTTCGTCAATGATCGCCGTGCGGTTTTCGTCGCTGCCGACAAGATAGCCGTAAGGGTAGTAGCCCGAAGTGTATTTGCCCGCTTTCTGACTCGCTTCCAGCACGGCGCGTATCTTTTTAGAGGTGTTGGCAGAGTGCCACTCGTTAAACACGTTCATAATGGGCATCATGTCCATACCCGTGCTGTTCCTGTCAGCGGTATCTACGTTGTCATTGATTGCAATGAAGCGTATGCCGTAGGCGGGGAATATGTAGTCGAGATACTGTCCAACCATAATATAATTTCTGCCGAAGCGGGAGAGGTCTTTTACCACAATGGTGTTTATCCGTCCCGTCTTGGCGTCGTCCAGCAGTCTCTTCACTTCCGGTCTTTCAAAGTCCGTACCCGAAAAGCCGTCGTCCACATACTCGTCCACAAGGTTCCAGCCGCGCTCGGCTACATACTTTTGCAGAATGAGCCTTTGGTTGTCTATGGAAAGCGATTCGCCCGCGCGCTCGTCGTCTTTGGAAAGTCTTAAATAAATTCCCGTGTTATTCAGTTGTTTTTGCTTTGAATGCATTCTTTTACTCCTTTGCATCAAAGCAGCCAAATTCAATGTACGGGTATTATACCACGACTCACTGAATTTGGCAATGCCCTGACGCTCAAATGGTTTATCCTATGCCCAGTTCCCGTTTAGCGCGGTCGGTTGCCAGAGCATAGATAACCTGGCCTATGTCTTTTTCGCCTACGTAGTGGCTTGTTACTATGTATTTCTTTCCCCTGATTTCATATTCTCTCATGGAAGTTGGCGCAGAGCTGAACTCCGCACACATTTGCATCATCGTTTTTCCCGTAATTTTTCCCTCCAAGTTTTATTGTTGTTATAAGTATTCAGTTTTCATAATTTTCTTCCTTTCGCCCGTGTCGGGCGTAGACCGTTATGCACGGAATTTCATTCATATCGCCGCCGCAGCCGCTCTTTCAATCCCCGTTTTTTATCTTAATTGGACGCCTGCGCCGCGGTCAGCCGTTATTAAATTTTACCTTAAAATAAGGAACAGAATTGCAAAGGTCTGCGCAAGCAACAGTATGGGCGTAGCCCAGAACATAAACTTGCGGAAGCCGCGCTCTATCTTCATATCGCTGCGCTCGCGCTCGATTTCCTTCGCTGTGGATTTGAGCTGTTCTCTGACTTCCGTCAAAGTTTCGTCCACCTGTTTGAGCGTGTAGTCTTTCGCATCATTTACTGAAATAGCTATCTCGCTTTTTATCGTTTGGCTTACCTCCGCTTTGAACTGCCGCTCGTCCTGCGTTATTCCGCGCATTTCCCGAACTGCCGTCTGCACGTTTTCGTTGAGCCTCTTCGTGTAAAAGCTGTTGTCGCTCTTTATCTCGTTCACGCTCTCCGTCAAGTCCTTTACGAGCGTATTCTGCCGCTCTATCAAGCTGTTGCATTTCTCGTTGGATATCGCCAACGCTTCTTTCAGCAGTCCGTTCTCCGTCTGCTGTCGCCGCTCCTCGTTTTTCTGTTGTAATTGTTCCAACGGCGTAGCCGTCTGTCCCGTTTTTAAGTTTGGCAATGCCATTCAATACCTCCGTTTTAGTATAGTTTGCTCCGAGTTTAAGCCCTCGGATAGCTTTGTTCTTTTGCGGGTGCAGATAGGAGTAGTCCTTGCCGCTCCTCGTTATCTTCACCCCGTAGTCTGCAAGGTGCGAAATGAACTCTTCCTCGCTTGTTGCCAACATTTTTCCCTCCGCAATGACCTCTCGCAATTCCTCTTTCCACGAAGTGCCGCCTTTGAGAATAATATGCCGTTCGTCCGCCGTGCGCTTGTTCTCTGACTTCTTTCTGAAATCGAGAGAGGAAAAGCCAAATTGCTCGCCTATCTCGTTCGCCATATCTTTCAGCCTCGTATAATCCCCGTCGTTAAAATGTAATTTCTTTCCCGTGATAGGGTGGACGGCATTGACCACGATATGGCTGTGAACGGTCTGCGTATCTGTGTGCGTGGTTATGACGCACTCGCAATCGGGGAACATCTTTTCCGCGCAAGCCTTTGCATACTCTTGCACCATGAGCGGATCTGCTTTGTCTTTCCTATCGGGAGAGAGTTTGAAATGATAATACTTTCTCTCGTCGTAGTCCGTATATTTCCCGAACCTCTCCGCCGTTTCTTTGAACTGCGCGGCATAATCCTCATCAATGAAAAGGTTTTGCACGTCGATGTATTTCGCCTTATCTTTTCGGGTAATGTAGGCGATAGCCATATCCGGCATTGCTTTGCCCACCGCGACAGCCAATAAAGGCATTATCAATTTCCTCCGATGACGGAGAGTAAAGCACGGTACGCTCTCTTACACTCTGCCGCAGCCGACAAAACACTTTCCTTTTCGTCTGGATAGAAGTAGCAATTCCTTACCGCTTGATTTAAGTTGTTGCCTTGCCGTTTGAGTTCCTGCAATATCTCTCCGCTATGCTCAAATACCACAACGGGCTTGTCCGTCAATGCGCGAATCAGAAAGTCTGTTCGGCTCAATCCGCTTGTCTTTACCTTCTCATCAATGATGCGCCGTTCCCGCTCCGATACGCGGAAAGAATAGGTTATAGGTCTGTTTCGTTTTACTGTTTTTTTCTCGATAATTTTTTCCTCCAAAGTTTTTTGTGTTTCCGCAAAGGGGTATTAGGGGAAAGCATTTCCCCTAACGAGGCGAACGGAACGCTCGGCAAGTGGTTTGCCACTTGCGTACCTCGCCATTACGGAAAACGGGCATGTTTTACTCGTTCCAAAAAATTTTATATAAATTCATACAGCATGAAAAAAATCTCCTCATATAATAGCCACAAGGAGAGGATTTTTTGGGGGTATCTCTTTGATAATTTCATAAATATTTTGTATATGCGCACGCAGCCTTCTTTCTGAGTAGCTACAGAAACGTAAAAATCGAATCTCCTCAGTTGAAGATTTCATCAATTTTTTTTTGCGGACTGTTTACGTACAAAAAACAGCCCTTACAAGAGGTAGCTATGTAAGGAGCTGTTCCCGTAACCATTTTATTAAATTAAAAATATAATACCCGCATAACAATAAAATTTATCCTACGATAAGAGCTACTTCTATTTAAAGAGCAGGCTCCAAAAGCCAGTTAAATCTATAATTTCAGCTTTTTTAACTCCGCGATTATCGCGGGATTGTTCGTATACAATAAAATACAGCGGACATAAATTATGTCCGCTGTGTTCAAAAAATATGATAGAAATTGCAAGAGTCAACGATTCGGTCTATTCCTGCGCGCCGCACGGGATAATCATTGAAAGGCTGAAGCGATTGTTTTCTGCCGATATGGTCACATTGCCGCCGTACTTTTTTACAAGCCGTTTTATACTTTTTATGCCGAAGCCGTGGAAGCTCTCGCCCTCTTTGCTGGTATGCGGTATACCTCCGTCGAAGATCAGCTCGCCCGTGTAGGGATTTTCTATCTGAATGCTTACAAGTTTGCCGCTCCTGCCGACGTTTATAGTTATAATCCGCTCTTCCTCGTTCTGTATTTTAAGCACGCTTTCGATGGCATTATCGAGCGCATTGCCAAATATAACGTAAAGATCTACCGGATCTATAAAATTCAATGCGCTGCCGTCTATCAAATAGTCCAGCTGAATATTGGTGCTTGCGCAATAAATTTTCTGCTCTGTGAGCAGACTGTCGAGAATATTATTGCCGGTTAATACGGTGTTGTCGTAGACCTTGGCGGTCTTTTCCAGTTCAGAAATTTGATCATGTAAATCCGAACTGAGCGATTGTCCTGCGAGCTGCTTTATGGCGGCCAGGCGGTGCTTCATATCGTGAATTTTATCGTTGATATACTCTATATTTTCGCGTGATATTTTCTGCTGCCTCTCCGCCTTTTTGAAGAGTTCGTTCATAACGGCGTTTTCGTATTTCAGGCGGTTGCTGTTGAATATGCACATCAACATCAGCAACAAGAGCACAGAAGCGATCAAAGCATAAAGATAGATCTTTATAAGTGTGCCTGGCTGTTCGGTTTCAGAAGCTCCGATCCATTGAAAAAGTACTGTGAGCAACGCCACTATACCGACGGACAATGCCAACACTGTCAAACTTCCCACCCTGGACAAATCAAACCGTATAATACCTTTTTTGCCGGCAAGCAATATGACTGTCACGATTATGGCAGCCATGACAACGCCCACAGCATTGTATGTTATTGTTGTTACCCACGGAAAAACCATTTTGAGTAACCAGGCAGTGTCAAAGATTAGATTTTGCAGCACATAGGAAATACACAGAATCAGAAGCAGGTCTTTTGCAGGGATCCTGAACGAAAAGTACAAAATTACAAACAGCACTGCACACAGCAGAAGATAGCTTATACTGTACCACCCGATAGTGAAAAAGAATGAAGTATAAAAACTTGTATCTGTAATAAATCGGTAAAAATAGGGGACAAAGACATAAACCGATCCGCCGAATATCAGAAGCCAGATCCCATTTTTTCTCAGCCTATACAGCAGGCAGAACGCCAGGCTGAATAAAAGTATGTGCGTTGTATAGTTCGTGAAAAGCCTCAGTATTTCATTGATTATCCCCATTCGCCGAATCCCCCGACATACTTCCGGAATTAAGGACAGACTTTCTGCAACTGTAATTTGTTAATGCGTCAAGAAAACTTTTATATTTGAGGTGGCTTATGACAAGCGGCGTACCCTTTACGGTAACGGTATAGTTGTTTATTTCCTCGACATATTTTAAATTTACATAGCAACCGCTGTTGCAGAGCGCAAAATCTCCGCTGCTTATCGCTCCATAGGTATCCTTCATAGACCCCCACGCTTCGTAATTGCCCGAAAGTGTGTGGTAGACGAGCTTATGCTTTTGCGTTTCTATGTATATAATCTCGGAGAGCTGAAGATATTTTATGGCACGGTTGGTCTTTATTACGATAAACTTTCCTTGTCTGCTCTCTATTTTCGTGAGCAGACGGTCAAACTTAAAAGAAAAAAGGCTGTACTTAACAGGTTTTATAATAAAGTCGGATGCGCTTACGGAATAGCCGTGTATGGCATACTGTTGCATATTTGTGATGAAAACAATGCAGACGTTCTCATTGGACTCCCTAATTTTCTGCGCGGTCTGAAGGCCGTTCATAAACGGCATCTTTATATCGAGCATTATTATATCGTAGTCAAGTTTCCCCGATGATATAAAATCGTACCCGTTGTGAAAAACTTTGACATTGAACTCTTTGTCCTTTTCCTGCGCATATCTGTTGCAATAATCGGCCAGAGTTTGCGCGTCATCCTTGCTGTCTTCAACAATGGCTATCTTTATCATATTCCCCTCAAGCCTGTCCGATAAAGAGCGCTGTTGCCATCAATTTTAGGAGACGGCAACCGACACAATCCTGTTTTGCGCTATTCTGACAGACAATAAATTTTAAAAACATTATAACACATGCTTTGAAAAAATGCAATAGTTATTTTAAATACGGCAGGGACACAGGAATGTGGGGCAAATCGGTTATGCACTTTTGCCTCGAGAGACATGTTGGCGGGCAGCAAGAAACCGATACATGGCCGGCAGGCCGACTGAAAAATATGTCCGCTGCGCCGATGAACAAGGGCTATACCCGGAGAATAAAAACCGCGTGCGCGCGGTTGATCGTTTATAAAAAATGGCATCTTTCACAAAAATGCAAAAAAAGCGGCACATTTTGCGAAGTGCGTTTAAGCTTTTGCAAAGAAACGCTTCATAAAATGCAATGTCTATTGAAAAGGCATGCGGCGGTGATATACTTGCGGTAGCCTAGTGTGATGGCGGGGAACTAAGCAATTACACAGGGGAAACTAAATTTTCAGGAGGTAAAAAATGAACTCAAAGCCAAAATCATTCGGAAAGAAGAAATCGGCTATGCTTGCTTCACTGGCTCTTGCCTGTGTAATGGCATTGTCAGGCTTTACAGTTTCAACGTTGGGCGTTTCGGCGGCCACGGGAACGGAGCAAGAGGCCGGCAAGTGGTACACCGACTTCGGAACTTATGAAGAGGAGCTTGAAAGCGCCGGAAAGTTCAATGAAAAAATTATGGAAGAGGGAGCGGTGCTGCTGAAAAATAACGGCGTACTGCCGCTTGCAAATTCCGTTAAAAACGTGTCGCTCTTCGGTGCGCGCTCTTTCGACCCCGTTACCGGCGGTACGGGTTCCGGTGGGGGCGGAGGCGTCTATGTCTCGCTGACTGAAAGCATGGAGGAAGCTGGTTTCAACGTAAACGGCAAGCTAAAAACCGCCTATGGAAATAATCTTATAGAGGCGCCCACATATTCTGTCGGCTATAAGGCGCAGACGGTAGAGTCGCCCGTAAGTATACTGAATTCGGTGGCCGGTTCTTATTCATTCTATGGCGATGCGGCCATCATAACGATAGGCCGTATCGGCGGCGAGGGCGATGACTTGTATGTCTCTAACCTTCTTACGCATGAAGATAAGAGCGAACACTACCTGCAGCTTGACGACAACGAAAAGGATCTTATAGCGCATGTAAAGCAGAATTTTGATAAGGTAATCGTTTTGCTCAATACCGGTAACCCCATGGAAATCGGCGAACTTGAGGACGACCCCGATATCGACGCAATTCTTTGGATAGGTCAGCCCGGCAATACCGGTCTTAAGGCTATTCCCAGGATTTTGAAGGGCGAAGTTAACCCTTCAGGCAAGTTGGTAGATATATATACGAGAGACTTTTCGGAAGATCCTACGTGGCAGAACTTCGGAACGCTTGCTCAGCTAAACGATATTGATCCTGTAACCGGCGAATATGAAGAGGTTTACAGCACGCACGTTTACTATATGAATGAGGACGGTGAGCGCGTAATGGTTGACCTCGGCAGCCCGATGTTTTCTGCGGAGACCATTGAATACGAAGAGAATATCTACCTCGGATATAAATATTACGAAACCGCTTATGCTGAAGCAAATGCAGGGAATTATGATGGATTTAACTATGACGATCAGGTAGTCTATCCCTTCGGCTACGGCCTCTCCTATACCTCGTTCACGCAGGAGTTCGTGACGACGGCTGAAGAATTCGAAGCTGCCGTAAATGCGGCTTCCGGCCTGGACGATAAAGTGCAGGTAAAGGTCAGAGTAACGAATACCGGCAATGTGCCCGGCAAGGAAGTCGTACAGCTCTACATACATGCACCCTATACCGAGGGCGGCATAGAGAAGGCGGAAGTTGCCCTTGTAGGCTACGGCAAAACGGACATGCTCGATCCACAGGAATCATGTGAGGTCACCGTAGACGTCAGAATGGGTGACATCGCATCGTTTGACTATAACGACGCCAACGATAACGATTATAAGGGCTGGGAGATAGAGGCAGGAGACTATGAGCTCAGGCTTCAGGAAGATTCGCATACTTTGATCGCCAAGCTCGACGCTACTCTTACAGCCAAGACAACCTCGCTCGACAATGATGCAGACCCGACCAACAATACTCCGCTTTCTGAGGGCGACGATTTCGATTCGCTGCTCAATATGAAGAGTAAAGACGTAATAAACGGGCAGGAGTATTTCGGCTCGATGAAACTTATGTCGCGTGCAGACTTTGCCGGAACGTTCCCCACCGGTACCAAGAAGGAAGATGCCACATACTCCAAGCATGTAGCAGATATGCTTACCCTCTCCAGTCAGGAGGCGGGTTCGAGCGCGCCCGGCGGCAGCGGCACTGCTGAGGGCAGATACAGCGGATACTACAACTCCTCCGACGACCTTACAACCGACCCTTGGTATAAGACAAATGAAGATATACCCGATGGCTGGACGCAGATAACCGAAGAGGAGCTGGCAGAGCGCACCGACGGCAAAACTGACATTCAGCTCAGGGAGATGGCAGGCATAGACTACCTCGATACGTCCACGCCCGTAACGCTGCACGGGGTGCAGTACGCATCCGGTCAGGCGGCATGGGACGCCTTTATGAACCAGCTTACCTTTGACGAAATGGCGACGGTACTTTCTGAAGGTACTTATAAGGAAGACGGCCTCGATTCCATAGGCAAAGACCCAGGCAAACATGACGACGGCCCTGCCCAGATGGCGGACGGCACGTTCTGGTGCTGCGAAGTTGTTATAGGTTCTACATGGAATACCGAACTGGCTTATGAACAGGGTGTATATATCGGGAACGAGTCGCTTTTCCAGGATGTTCCCTGCTGGTACGGCCCCGGCCTCAACATTCACCGCTCGCCTTTATCGGGACGCAACTTTGAATATTATTCGCAGGATGCTCTCCAGGGCGGACTTCTGGCAGCGGCAGTGGTTGCTGGCGCTCAGACAAAGGGTGTAACCGTATACATGAAGCACTTTGTGCTCAACGATCAGGAAAAATTCCGCGGCGGTCTTGCAACCTTTGCCAGCGAGCAGGCCATTCGTGAAAATTACCTCAAAACGTTTGAATATGCTACCAAGGACGGCGGCGCAAACGCCGTGATGACTGCGTTCAACCGCATCGGTGCAATGAACCTCTATACCAACTATCCTCTGCTTGTGACCATACTTCGCGAGGAGTGGGGCTTCAAGGGCACGGTAATCACTGACTTCTATCAGAGTTCGCTCGCCAAGGGCAATCTGCTGATTCGCGGCGGTTGCAACAGACCTATGGGCACTTACAGTGGTCAGAACATACTCTCCGGCGAATGGGATGCCTCTCTCCGTAACGGCAAGGGCGGTGTTCGCGACGGCAATGTCGGTACAGACGGAAGGATGCCGGAATCGCCTACCCAGTATTATTGGGTTCGTCAAATGGCAACCGGCTCTCTGTGGGTAGCTGCCAATACCAATATCAACGAAAACTGCCTTGACAAGAGTGTATTTAACTATTCTGAAGGCGTGGAATGGTATGCCGGTATAGACGGCGGCATGACGGGCATAACCCCTGCAAGTTTTGCAATTGATACTGAAAAGTTCGGTACCGAAGATATCGTTTATACCGTGGAAGGGCTTCCCGAAGGGCTTACGGTATCTTCTCAGGGCGAACTTACCGGCACAACGATGGAAACGGGCTCTTACGAAGTTACTGTCAGCATCGTGGCAGACGGCTGGTCAAAGGTATCCACCACGGCAACGTTAAATATCGTTTCGCTGTACTCTGCAGACAAGGCGTTTGAAGCCAAGGCCGGCGAAGCGTACTCGGCCAAGATCACGCAAGATATGTTTGAGCTCGGCGATATGTGGGACGGCGGACCCGTTGACGGAATAACCTATTCCATAACCAACAACAGCGCAGTGCCCGGGCTTACGCTCGGCAGCGACGGTACGCTCTCCGGCACGCCTACAACTCCCGGCGTATATACCATGACGGTCAGGACTACCCTCAGCTATATTCGTATGAGGCCCAGAACCGCGAGCTTCGACAGTATCATAACCTTTGCTGTAATGGATGCGCAGGGCAATCTTCCCGAAGAGCCCAAGCCCGTGGCAGAGCCCGACTTCAGGGTTGAGGGAGGCAAGCTTCAGTACAGTGCAGACGAAGGCGAAACATGGCTCGATGTCGAATCCAATACCGAAGCGCTCGGCATTCAGAGCGTGACGAAGGACAGCGTTGACGGCACGAAGGTCACGTACACCATCATCTATACGGACGGCTCTACAAGCACGTTTACCGTGACGGATGATACCGTTGCTGAACCTGCTGAGGGCGGCTGCGGCAGTTCTGTAGGAACAAGCGCTTTGGTTTGCGGTGCGGCTCTGGTTGTCATGGCTGCGGTGATACTTGCCCGCAGGGCACGCCGTAAGAACGATTAAGGCTTTGTTAAGTTATTAGATCCAAGGTGGGTTTAAAAATAATTAAAGCTTGACCGAAAAATAGCCTTGGTAATATGTTTTTGTTACCAAGGCTATCTTTTATCAAATTAAAAATAACTGAGGTTTGATTATGAAAAATAAAATTAAAAAATTAGTAGCGATGTTATGCGCATTTTCCCTTATAGGAGTAATTGCGGTGTTCGGTGCCTGCGGCAACGGCGGAGATGAAACACACACTACGCATATCGATACGAACAGTGACGGCAAGTGCGACGAGTGCGGTACAGATGTGCAGGGCGGGCTCCTTCCCGGCGGCGATGTCAATGACCCGGGTGCAATACTCAGCACGTTCAGCGCATATCCGGACAGCAAGGACGAGCTGATAGCCAGCATAAAGACGCACGAGTCGGAAACTGCGACATACCGTTTCGAGGCGGAATGCACCGATCTCAGGGGGAAAAGCGGACCCGCATGGTCCGGCACATCGATCGAATCTTCAATGGCCACTGCGGTGAGCGGCAGCCGGACGGAAGGCTGTGTGGGCTTCTTGGGCGAGCCCGGCCTTACGGTAAATTTCCTCGTCGTTTCAGACAGGGCTGTAGATGATGCCGTGCTCACGTTCTGCCTCGGCGCTGAGCGTATGGATGTTCCCGTCAATGCCGATGTGTTCACCGTCCGTGTGGACGACGTTACGCAGGAGGATCTCTATCCCGTTACCGAAGACGGTGCTCTGGGGGCATGGGATCTGGCTTTTCTCGTATACAATCCCACTCCCGACCAGCTTATAAGCTCTTTCGAGTGCCCTGCAGATTCCGTGATAGAGGCGGAAGGCACAACAACCCCCAGCAATTTCAGCGAGTACCTTATCACGTCCAAGCTCAGCCTTAAAGAGGGGGTAAACAGCATCTCCCTTGTCATAACGGGTATGGCCCTCGACGATGGCGTGGGCGAAGGCTCTACTTTAAGTTGCAAATCGCCGTGCATAGACTATATGAAGATAACAACCAGCGCACAATTAGGTTTCTTTGACCAGCAGAACAACGGCTACGGCACCGACGGGCTTTCGATCGTATAATGCGGATGCCGATATTCTGCCGCTTTGGCGGCGGAAAAACGCAATTCAAAGGAGATATTGCAATATGAATTTTATTTGGCGCAAAAAGTCATCCAGAATATGGCTGATAGTCACGGCGGCACTGGTCGTGCTGCTCTTGGCGATAAATATACTGTCGTCCGTGTTCTTCAATCTGCTGTGCATAGTTTTGAATAGCCCTCAGCGGATGGAGATCATAGAGGAACAGAGCAAATATACCCCGCTCGAAGGGTATGATACAAGGGAATCTGCTGCAGCATACGGCGATCAGGTTACACTCAACGCCACGAGAGAGGGGATCGTCCTGCTTAAAAATCGGGAAATAAGTGCGGGGACAAACGCCCTGCCCCTCTCCAAGGGCGCGAAGGTCAGCGTGTTCGGCAAAAGTTCGGTAAACCTTGCATACGGCGGCTCTGGTTCGGGCGGCGGCGACTTCAGCAGGGCAAAGACCATCTTTGACAGCCTTACCGCAGCAGGTATCGAATATAACCGGGCTCTTGTGGATTTTTATAACGACAACGGCGCGTCCGGTTCAGGCCGCCCCGAAAATTCAAGCGACCTGGATTCGGGCAGCGTCATCGCAAACATCCCCACAGGCGAAACGCCGTGGAAAAGCTATTCTGCCGATTTAAAAAGTACGTTCTCTGAATTCGACGATGCCGCAATCGTGGTCTTCTCCCGTATGGGCGGCGAGGGCTTTGATATGTCGCGCAGCTACCTCAGGCTTGACGCAAATGAAAAGCAGCTCTTAGATGAGGTGGGAAAGGCGTTTGAAAGGGTGGTCGTGGTGCTCAATGTTGCCACTTCGATGGAGATAAACGACATTGCCGATGACGACGATGTGGATGCCATTTTGTGGATAGGCTTCCCCGGCAATAACGGCATAATGGCGCTCGGCGAAATTTTATGTGGCGACGTCAATCCTTCGGGTAAGACGGTGGATACATTCGCTACGCTTGAAAGCAACCCCACATGGAACAACTTCGGCGGCGAACTCGGCATGACTTCCACTTATTCGGGCGATGCCTATCTTCAGCCCTCTAAAAGGCTTGGCTATCTCGATACGAGCATTTACTTCGTGGATGAAGAAGAGGGGATATATGTCGGCTACCGCTACTATGAAACGGCATACGCCGAGCATGAAAAAGGCAACTACGATTCCTTCGATTATGATGCGGTGGTGTCCTACCCGTTCGGCTACGGATTGAGTTATTCAAATTTTGCGTGGTCGCTTGAAAACGCCGATTCACTGCCCGCAACGCTCGAAGAGGATACCGAGATCGTGGTAGAGGTAAAGGTAACAAACGAGTCTCAGGTCCCCGGCCGCGACGTCGTGCAGCTTTACGTGACCCCGACCTACTACGAGAACGGCATCGAAAAGTCTGCAAAAGTGCTCATTGGCTTTGCCAAAACTGATATAATTCAGCCCGGCGAAAGCGATACTGTAAAAATAACGGTAGACAGTCCCTATGCGTTTGCATCGTACGATTGTTACGACAGGAACGGCGACAACAATAAGGGCTACGAGGTAGAGAATGGCGACTACATATTCACCCTCTCTACCGACGCGCATACGGCAAAGGACATGGATAACGCCACCTTCACCGCAAATGTTGCCGAGACTATCTTATATAAGGACGGTGCAAAAGAGGGCGTTACGGTGCAGAATCTGTATACTGACAACGAAGATGAGTTGCTTAACTCCGACACTGAACTTTCGGTGCAGCTTTCGCGCAACGATTTCGAGGGGACCTGGCCAACGGCCCGCACTGAAGAGGAGAAAATAGTTGAGGATGAGTTTGTAAATTATATCAAAAATACCAATCCCAACCCCAATAATCCCAACGTCTACACGGAAATGCCGGATACCGGCATCGACAGAGATGTGGAGATAGTCTCTTTGGACGAGAATGGCGACGAAGTCGTGGAAAACAGAGTTGTCAGGTTTGCCGATCTTGTTGGCAGAGATTATAACGACCCCCTGTGGGAAGCCTTCCTCGACCGTATGACGGTACAGGAGATGGTCGACCTCGTAAACGAGGGTGGTTACGCGTCTCCCGCGATAGAGCGCCTCGGCGTTCCCGTCGGAATGCAGACCGACGGCCCTGTGGGCTGGACAAACTTTATGCCCGGAAGAAAGGAGAGTTATGTGGGATGTTGCGCATATTGCAGTGAAAGCGTGCTTGCGGCAACATGGAATATGGACAGGCTTTACGAAATGGGCGTCTCGGTGGCGAATGAAGGCGTAGTCGGTTACGGCGGATATACGTTCAGCGGCTGGTATGCTCCCGGCGTAAACCTGCACCGTTCTCCTATGGGCGGGAGGAATTTTGAATATTATTCGGAAGATCCTCTTCTCAGCGGTATGATGGCGTCTTCGCTTATGAAGGGCCTTACAAATGGCGGCGTGTATGTGAATATGAAACATTTTGCCCTCAATGAGCAGGAAACGCATCGCTCCTCAAACGGCGTCCTCACGTGGAGCACAGAGCAGGCCATGCGTGAACTGTACCTGAAGAGCTTTGAAATCGGCTTAAAGCTTGCACAGCAGGATGTTACCTTGCGCGCAAACGGCGATGTCGAGGAGGGCGGCGCTGTAAAGGCAATGGCTGTTATGTCCTCTTTCAACCGTATAGGGACGCGTTGGACGGGCGGCGATTATAGACTTCTCACGACCATCCTCCGCGACGAATGGGGGTTTGAGGGCATGGTTATCTGTGACTTCAATACATGTACGCATATGGTCGTAAAAGACATGGTATATGCTGGCGGTGACTTCAATATGGAGATGGCAGGCATGAGGGTATGGCGAGATGTGGATGCAAATAGCGCGGCGGATGTAACCGTTCTCCGCCAGGCATCCAAAAACATATTGTATACTCTTGTAAATTCCAACGCCTATCGCGGCGACTTTGTATTGCATATGCCCATATGGCAGATTGTTATGTATGTGGCCGATGCGATCATAGTGGCAGGGCTTGGAGTATGGGGATTCCTTGCGATTAGGGGTGCACTTAAAAAGAGTAAAGCCGAAGCTTAATATCTTTTGTCCTCTTGATAAACATAACCAAGGCGGGCAGTCATTTCATTGACTGCTCGCCTTGGTTTGTATAATGGATTTTTTATAAGATATATAAGATTATAGCATGTTTTTTCAAAAAAAGGAATATGGCTTTTTAATAATATTATTATTAAATTTTGGCTGCTTTGATGCGATATTTTTTTCTTGGTTTCCTTTTTGAACACGCATATTGCAGCGGGTGATGAAGGTGTATCGAAGTTCGTGCGTGTGGTGATGCGGAAAGATCCGCTTGATCGTCGTGTTGATCGTGTTCATGCCGGTCGCCTTCGCCTTTTCAAAATCGATGTAAGGCATGACCTTTCGCAGCATCGGCGTGATCGGGGTCTTTCGCGGCACGACGTCGCGGCCCAGCTTTTCCTTGCTCGTGTCGCATTCCAGCCAATGTTCGTTGAGCACGCGCAGCGTCTTCAATTCGCTTCGGCGCATTCCCGTGTAAAGCAGGACAAGCAGGGAGTCGGTCGCCGTGAGTTCTCTGTGCGCGATGCAGTAGTCGACGAGCTGTTTTTCCTCTTTGTAGGTGAGCGCGCTTCCCTTTTTGCTTTGATGCCTGGGAAGCACGACCTTCGCCATCGGCGAATTGAAGTTGTAATCTTCGGCGGCAAGGTCAAAGATGCACCGCAAGATCAGCAGCAGTTTTTCCGCCGTGCGGTGTTTGTTTTGGTCTATGTAGCCAAAGAGGAAATCCTGCACGGACGCGCGGTCGATCTCCGCCAGCGTCTTGTTCGCGAATGCGGGCGCGAGGTCGTGGTCGAAGAGGCGTCTGTACTCTTTAAAGGTGGTGGGCTTCGTCGTCTTTTCTTTGAGCGTCAGCCAGCTCTGAGCAAAGTCGTTGAAGAGAACGGTATGCTGCGTTTTCGCCTTCGCGCAACCCGTGGCGGCATAGTTTTGCAGCGCCTCCAGGAACTTCTTTTTCAGGACGGTCAGGTCCTTGGACGAGACTTCGATGTGGATCCCCTCGCGGTGGTATCTCGCTTCGTATACCCCGTTCGGCTTTTGGCGATAGGGAACGATCCTGTCGCCCTGTGCAAATACGTGTCTGTACTTGTATGGCATTTCATTGATCTCCTTTCGGTTGAATTTGATGCCATTTTTTCGTGTCTTTTTTTTCGGTTGCGGGTTTTTCTGCGCTGTTGCATCGGGGAGAACGTCGCGCAGCTTGGAATAAGCCATCGCCTCGGCGATCAGATCCAGCATGAGCGAAGCGTTGTTGCCTTGCTTTGCGACGTCGCTCGCAAGGAACGCGCGCACCAGCTCGTTTCTTTCCTGCTCGGTCATTCTCCTCCTTTCGGAACAGCATCATAGCAGCATGCTTTCCGTTTTGAATCAAGTAGTCTTTGTGCGGAAAAATCCGTTCGGATCCCGCCGACGCAAATACTGTAACTCAATTCTTCGGAAAAAGATAGCGCATCTTGCGGATACAAACCACACACTCTGCGGACGATCCCGAAACAAATGGGACAAAAAGGGGATAAAAGGATACCTATTTGGGATAAAGCGAAACCATGCTCTCACCTCCGAAAATTTCTTTCGTCTGCCCCTGCAGACACCAAAAAAAGAGCGGATTTGCTCACGCCGTCAAGGAGAAGGGGAGTCGTTAGATTTTTGTTCTGATTCTTCCGCGCGGAAAATATCGCATCGTCGTCAATAAGCCGCCCCGACCTGAAACGGTCGGGACGGCTTATCAGTTTTGCGCGATATTTTCCCGTCCTTGACGGCGCAGGCAAAAATCCGCTATAACCGCATCTAACGAAGAGAACTGATCCTCAATCATTGTCTGTTTCGCCCGATCGACAGGCATGTATCTCATGTGTGCGGCACGGCAATTCAACGGCGATAAGTTTTTGTATGAGCGATTGCGATCGGCATGCTTGAAGGAAAAATAGGGTGCATCTTAAGAGAGGGACTCTTAAAGAAAGATAAACTGTTGCTGTTTATAGATTTTTTCTTCAAATTACATAGAGAAGTGATCGTACTGTAAGGTCCTTTCGGTAATATTTTTGAATCCTGATAAGATGGCGCAGTTTTTAGGTTATGAGCATAAAATAAAAGATTTTTTGATTTTTTACAGAATGAGCGAGCGTGAAGGCGGAAAATGCTTTGGAGCGTTGCCATCCGAAAAAACAGTGTTATACTTTGCTCAGCTGTACATAAGTGCAGACTTTTCTGAGTAAGGAGGAAAGAGTTATGAGGCACCGGAAGGGAACAAAGCGGAGAGCGCTCACGCTGTTGATGACATGTATGTTGTCCGCAGCTTGCGCCGCAACGGGCGTTGTGGCAAGCGCCGCTCCCTATGACCTTAACGGAATGAAAGGACCGGACAACCTTTCGCACAACGGGCAGTTCTACAGCGATTATGATTCGCTGGAAGAAGTGTTTCAGGCGGCGAAAGAGCTGAACGGAGAAGTGGTGGCAGAGGGCGCCGTCCTCGTCAAGAACGACGGAACGCTCCCGCTCAACCCCAAGCAGGACAAGATCAGCGTTTTCGGCGTTCGGTCGGGCGACTTGCAGGAGGGCGTCAACGGCGCCGTGATGGGCGAAAATGCTGTTGCATCTACGGCAACGGGCCTGCGCAATGCGGGATTCACCGTCAACCCTGTCCTTGAGAAATTCTATGCGAATCTCAGCGCGGACGAGCGGGCGGAGAGCCAGGAAGTGGGCATCGACGGATACGGCACGCAGTTCACGCAGGCAGTCAAGAGCTCGCTCAACACTTACGACGGTGCCGCGGTGATCATCATCCAGCGCTGCAACATGGCAGAAAACCAGGACGCGAGCACCTCCATGACCGGTCACGCCACCAATGAGGGCGCGATCGACGACAAAGTGGACGGCACTTTCGCGGGCAACCGTTCCAACGACAATTACAGAGAATTGCAGGATGCGGCAGTGGGCGACGACGAGACGGCGCCTTACGGCTGGGAGCATGCAAACTCCTCTCTCTCTCCCGTCGAAGAGGGCGAGACGGCGACTGTCGGCGAAGATTACATCGAAGTCAAGCATTATCTGCAGCTGACCGCTTCCGAGATCGCGCTCATCGATTATGTGAAGAGCAATTTTGACAAAGTGGTCGTCATGTTCAACTCCTCGCACGCATTCGAGTGCTATAACCTGCAGCAGGATCCTGCGATCAACGCGATGCTTTGGTTCGGCCGTCCCGGCATTCAGGAAACGGGCATCACCGCCGTCGCGAAGATCCTCAGCGGCGAGATCAATCCTTCCGGCGGACATTCTTCCGAGTATGTGCGCGACTTCACTGCGGATCCTACCTGGATGAACAACGGCACGGGCCGTCAGTTCCGTTACGGCGCGTACAGCGAGGAAGTCCCCGGTGACTTCGTGTACAGATATCCGAACGGGTACTACACCTTCCCGCCCGCAGCAAGCGGACGTTCGGGCATCGGCGGCATCCGCGGTATCGACTACGAAGAGGGCATCTACCTCGGATATAAGTATTACGAGACCTATTGGCACGAGACCGCGATGGGCAACACCGCTCTCTCCGTCGACGCGGGGCAATACAGCGAGGCGAACCAGGCCGCGGCGGACGAATGGCACAAATTCAACGTTGTTTATCCCTTCGGTTACGGCCTCTCTTATACCGATTTCTCCTTTGAGATGGGCGGCATCTATACCGACAAGGATTGCACGGAGGCGCTCGCCGCTTCGAGCGACGGTTCGCAGTTTGCTTCCTCCGTCGGCGATCCTGCAGACGTCGGCTACCTGTATGTGCCGGTGACGGTAACCAACACGGGCAAGGTCGCAGGCAAGCAGACGGTCGAGATCTATTCGACGGCGCCTTACATCGAGGGCGGCATCGAAAAATCTTACGTTGAACTGGTCGGGTTTGAAAAGACAAACATTCTTCTGCCCGGCAGGAGCCAGACTGTCGTTGTCAAGATCGACGTGCAGGACATTGCTTCCTTCGACTATGACGACGCGAACACAAGCGGTCATTCCGGCTGGGAGCTCGATCCCGGTACATACACGCTCCGTGCGATGAGCTGCTCGAGCGAGCTCGTCTCCAAAGAGCAGGGGATGTACGACGAGGCTTCCTTTGCCATCACGGGCGAGAATGCGGTCCATCTCGAGCTGGACACCTATTCGGAAAACGAAGTGACGCCGCTCTTCTCTGACCCCGAGGACATCAACTACTCCATCCGCGCCAACGTGAACGTTGACGAAGAAGCGGGCATGACCATCCTCAGCCGTGCGGACATGGACGGAACGTTCCCCGCACCTCCGACGGTTGCCGATCTGACTCTCAAACAGGAAGTCATCGATCTGCAGAAGACTTCGCTCGGCATGCACTTCAACAACAACTTTAACGGATACTACGAAGATCTCGGCTTTGAGCAGGGCATCGACGATCCCGATCAGCCGTGGTATGTCTCCGCAAGCGATATCCCCGAAGCATGGACGCAGTCGGACGGCTCCGACCGCGTGAACGGCAAAGCAGCCGTGCAGCTGTATCAGATGGCGGGTGTTCCGCTCACCGGCTCCGTCAAAATTGACGGCAAGGACTTCACCTGGGACGACTTCCTCAATCAGCTGACCTATTCCGAGATGGTCTCCCTGTTCACGTCTGCCCCTGCGGCGATCCCCGCGATCGGCAAGGCGAAGGACAGCAACGCTGACCGCCCGCTCAACCTCTCGAGCACCTTTACCTGGGCGGATGCGCCTCTGCAGGCGGCGACCTTCAACAAGGATCTCATTTACCACGTCGGCCAGATCATGGGCGAGTTCGCGCTTCAGAAGGGCGTGGGCGGAACGAGCGGATGGTGGGGCCCCGGCGCCAACATCAACCGTTCTCCTTTCGCAGGCAGGACGAAGGAATACTATTCGCAGGATTCCATCCTCTGCGGCTACATGGCGGCGGCTTCCGTCTCCGGCGCGCAGAGCAAGGGCTGCAACGTGTACATCAAGCACTGCGCGCTCTATGATCAGGAAGACATGAACGCAGGTTCTACCGTTTGGGTGGATGAACAGACGATGCGCGAAAACTATTTTGCGGCATTCAAGAAGACGATGCAGGAAGGCAATACGGCGGGTGCGATGCTCTCTTGCTGGCGCATCGGACAGGTCCAGATCGCTAACAGCTGGAATTTCCTCACGGGTATCGTGACAACGGAATGGGGCTGGTTCGGCGAGTGGGTCACCGACCACACCGGCGGTCAGAATTCTCCGACCTGGGAGAATCCTCAGGTGACTGTGGCAGAAGGGGAAGAGAGAGATACTTCTTATGACTGGATCTCTGGCAACTTCAACAGCCTCGATATCATGCTCCGCACGGGCGCCGTCACCCCGATGGGCCGCGGCTCGGGCAATGTGTCCGGCACGTGGAATGCATCCCTGCGCGACGGCAAGGGCGGCGTGGAAGTCGTCGTCGGAAGCGGCGAGGAGGCAGAGACGGTCGAAAGCCCCGTTCAGTATTACTACATGCGCATGGTCGCGCTCAGAGGGCTGTACAAGGCGGCGAACAGCAAGCTCGCAGGCTGCGGCGCAGACCTGAGCGGATTTACCGCAAAAGAACTTTCCTTCACACAGGCGACGGCGGGCACGCAGAGCGTTGCGCTCGCATCCGGCCTGCATGCCGACAATGTGGCTGAATACGCGATCGTCGGCGGGACACTGCCCGCAGGGCTCACGCTCGATGCGGCGACGGGCGAGATCGTCGGCACGCCGACCGAGGTCGCCGAAGCGGCGGTGACCGTACAGCTCACCGTAAACGGCTGGATCAAAGAGACGGCGGACATCACCGTCAAGGTCGCATCTCCCTGGACCAAGTCGCTCCCCGCGGCAGAACAGGGCAAGGCGTTCTCGGGATTCGTGCTCTCCAACATCGAGGGAAGGAATATGACCTACTCGATCGGCGAAGGGGCGCTCCCCGCAGGGCTGACGCTCGCGGCAGATACCGGTTACATCACGGGCACGCCGACTGAGGCAGGCACTTTCACCTTCACCGTGCTGTTCGGCAGCTATGAATCGGAGACGTTCACGCTCACCGTCGAAGGGGAAGAGCTTGGATACACCGAAAACGTCCCTTACATCGGCGAAAACGGCAACTGGTGGATCAACGGCGAGGATCTCGGTGTCAAAGCCGCGGGTACCGACGGCGTTGACGGCGAAGACGGAACGGACGGTGCCGACGGAATGACGCCTACGGTCGAGATCAACGAAGAGGGCAACTGGGTCATCAACGGCGAGGATACGGGCGTTTCGGCGACCGGTCCCAAGGGTGACAAAGGCGACAAGGGCGACAAGGGCGACAAGGGCGATACGGGCGCGACCGGCCCCGCGGGTCCTGCGGGCCAGGATGCGGAAGGCGGATGCGGAAGCTCCGTTGCGGCGGTTTCTTCGCTCGGCGCGATCGCATTGCTCGCACTTGCAGGCACGGCAGTCGTGCTTCGCAAAAAGAGAGACTGATAAGTCCTCTCTGAGGTAAACAACCATCCGATTGACTCCGGGGGTCCTCGATCTCCGGAGTTGATTTGGATAAAGACGCAAGCGCGGCGGTAAGTTCAGACAGGAGAACAGAAAATGTTAAAAAAGATACCCATTTGTTTACTCGCTTTGGTATTTGTCCTGGCGGCGTGTTTCGGGTGCAGCCCCGAAGAACCCGTACAGACGGCATCGGTCATGGACGTACAGATCAAGACCCTTCCCAAAACGGAATATGTGCTCGGTGAGACTTTTGAGACAGAAGGCGGCATGCTCGAGCTCTTCTATACCGACGATACGACAGACACGATACCGTTCACAGAAGAGGGCGTCACGGTCACGCCTCCCGACATGACGACGGTAGGCACCAAGACGGTGACCGTCGATTATGACGGCTTTAAAAACACCTATCAGATCACGGTCGCTCAAAAGACATACACCGTTACCTTTGAACTCAATTATCCGGACGCTCCCGCAGCCGAGAAGGTCACCGTGACCGAAAACGCGGCGATCGGCACTCCCGCCGAGCCCAAGCGCGAAGGATACCGCTTCGACGGCTGGTATACGCAGGCGGAAGGGGGCGAGGCGTTCGAATTCAGCGGGTCTTCCGCGACGGGCAACCTCACGCTCTATGCGCACTGGACACAGGTATTCACCGTCTTGTTTGATTTCAACTATGAGAACGCGCCGCAGGGAAAAGCGGTGCAGGTGGATGCCGGCACGGCGATCTCATCCTCTGTGGCGCCTTCAGCGATCCGCGACGGGTATCGTTTTGTCGCATGGTATGCGCAGGCGGAGGGCGGTGAGGCGTATTCATTCGACACGCCTGTCACGCAGGATCTCACGCTGTACGCACACTGGGAGGAGCTGAGCGCCGAAGTCGAGACTTTTGACGTCACCTTCAATTACTGTTACGCGGGCATGGAAAACCGCGTGGAGCGTGTAGTGGAAGGAGAGAAGGTCGCTCGTCCCGCCGATCCCGTCCTCTCGGGACGTTCGCTGGAAGGATGGTATACGGATGCTGCTTATACGTCTGCCTATGACTTCGATTCGCCCGTGACGCAGGAGCTTACGCTCTATGCAAAGTGGGAGATCTCTGCATATACGCTGACGTATGTCTATTCTATCGGCGGCACGCAGACGACGTACGCGACCAGACAGGTCCCGCCTGGACTTCCCGCGCCGAAAGTCGCCATGCCCGAAGTGGAAGGGTACTACTTCGTTGAGGACGCATGGTACACGGATGCCGCCTGCACACAGCTCTTTGTTCCCAATACGATGGTCAGCGACGACTGCACCCTTTACGGAAAGCCGCTCAAAGAAAACCTGTTCGAGGCGGAGTACACCTACATCGACCAGACCAAAAACGGTCAGGCTTCTCCAACAACATGAACGGCGTGGAGATCATAGACCGCGACAACGGCACGGCGAATGCGAGCAACGGCTATTGGGTGAGCAATCTCTTCTACAACGGCGCCTTCCTCGAATTCGTCATCACGGCGGATGAGACGGTGGACGACGCGGTGCTCATGCTCCGTCTTTCGCCCGACTACTATGACATGGGGTTTGCGCCCGAGAGCACGACCATCGGCGGACAGCAGTACGACGGGTTTGTCATTTCCTCGGCTCCCGCGCTGACAGACGGCAGCGGTGCGCCGCAGAAAGACGAGCTCGGATATTTTCTCTACGACGAGAGCGCGGTGCGCGAGTACGACTATGATCCCATCCTTCTGACGGGCGCCGTCTCCTTCGAGGACAGCATGACGGACAAGAGGCCTTTCGAGGATTACCTCATAACCGCACAGCTGCACCTCGACAAGGGCGTGAACGTCATTCGCCTGACCGTGAACAACACGCACAACTATGAAGGGACAATGCATGCGGGCGCTCCCATGATCGACTGTCTGTACATCTATACGGATATCGGGCTGACATGGGACCCGTGCATTCACAACACGGACAACATCATGGACTGACGCGAGGGCAATAAAATGAAAAAAATATGTGTTTGGGCCATGCTCGCTTCCATGGCGGTCGAGGCCGCCGCGCTCATCCTGTACGCCTGCACGGGGACGTCTGTCTTCAGCGTCACCCTTTCGCCCGGGGTATTTGCCGCGGGCGGAGCGGCGCTCCTTCTCGGGGCGGCGGCGGTGTTCTTCATGGTGACGGGAAAGGGGCTGCCCGTGATGGGGAATTTTGTCGGACTGATCGCCTACGGTTCCTTTCTTGCAGGCTTGATGGCGTGGCTGTATTACATCGCGGGGCAGGTGAACTATCTTGCGAGCATCTTCGTCGGCATTGACGGGACAAAACTCACTGCGGCTTTCGTCCTGAGTGTAATCCTGTTGCTTGCGGCATGGGCGGGAGCACTTGTATCTTCCCTGACATATTCGCCTTTTGGCAAGGAGGCAAAAGATGTTTAAACGGATCAAAAAACTCTCCAAAGGGCTGTTTGTCGGCTTTGCGGCGCTTTTTTGCGTGCTTATCCCGCTTTATGACGTCGCAGCCGCGAACAGCTCTATGATCAGCAAGGCGATCAACGCTCCCACTTTCCGCATCGAAAAGGCGGAGGGATCGGAGAATGAGGATACAGAGTATTTCAAAGCAGATTACACGGACAAAGAAAAATATGCGGAAGACGCCGCGGCGTTCAGCCGCCGCATTTCGTCGGAGGGTTCGGTTCTCCTGCGAAACGAAAACGACGCACTCCCTCTTGCAGAGGGCGCGTCCGTCAGCCTGTTTGCGCAGGGAGCAGTCAGCATCAACTATTCTTCGAGCGGTTCGAGTGCTTCGGACACGCAGACTTACGACGATTTGAAAACGGTGCTCGGCAATGTCGGGCTCAAGGTGAATCCGACGCTCTGGAACTGGTATGCTTCCAAGGGGAAAACGCGCACGGAAAAGACGGAGGGGCTTGTGAAGACGTACACGGTCAACGAGCCGGAGTGGTCTGCCGTGCAGGCGGCAGGCGGCGCGTCCTTCGCCGAATACGGCGATGCGGCGATCGTCGTCCTCTCGCGCGACAGCGGCGAGGGATATGACGTCTCGACCGCAGGCAGCGACGGACTGGACGGAAGCTATCTTTCTCTCACACGTCAGGAGACGGAGCTGTTGCGCGGACTCACGGCGCTGAAAGAAGAGGGGACTTTCCGAAAGATCGTCGTCCTTCTGAATGCTGCGGTGCCGCTCGAGTTGGATTTCCTGCGTGACGAAGCCATCGGCGTCGATGCATGTCTGTGGATCGGAAACGTGGGTATGGCGGGCTTGTACGGAGTCGCGGACATTCTGACGGGCGATGCAAACCCGTCCGGAAGGTTGTCCGATACCTATTGCTTCGACAATTTCTCCTCGCCCGCGATGGCGTCCTGGAAATATAACAAAAACGGCATCTTTGCCCAGGAATACACCAATGCGGCGGAGTACTCGCTCAACGATTCGCAGAAGTATTACGGTGTCTACAACGAGGGAATCTATGTAGGATACCGTTATTATGAGACCCGTTACGAGGACTACGTTCTCGGAAGCGATAACGTCGGAACTTTTGACTATTCCGCGCAGGTCGCCTATCCGTTCGGCGCGGGGCAATCGTACACGACGTTTGCCTATTCCGGTTACGACGTTCAGCCCTCGTCTTCGGGGGATGCTTATACCGTCACGCTGACAGTGGAAAACACGGGCGACACGGCGGGGCGCGAGGTCGTGCAGGTATATCTGCAAAAGCCCTATGATGCGGACGCGGGGCTTGAGCAGGCGTCCGTCGAACTGGTCGGCTTTGCCAAGACGGCGGAACTTGCGCCTGCAGGAGAGCAAGGCAGTTCGCAGACGGTCACAATAGAGGTGGACGCGGAGAATTTCCGCACCTATGACGCGGAGGAAAACAAAACTTATGTGCTCGCCGCAGGGGATTATTATCTCGCGACGGGGCGAAACGCGCACGACGCGCTCAACAACATTCTCGCCGCAAAGGGAAAGACGCCCGAAAATACGGACGGAAGGATGGACGCGGAAGGGGATGCCTCCCTTGTGAAATGCGTTCTCTCGCAGGCGCAGCCGGACGCAAAGCGCTTTTCCAACTCTTCCGAGACGAACAAGGCGATCACCAACCGCCTGGATTTTGCGGACATCAACAGATACGCAGAGCGCGGCGACAATGCGGTCGTGTATGTTTCCCGTTCCGATTGGGAGGGTACCTGGCCGAAAGAAGCGGTCAGTCTTTCCGTATCCGGAGCAGACATGGCGGCGGACCTTTCCAGCCATAAGGCGCTGCCCGAGACGGACGACCCTTCGCCCGCTTACAACGCGCCCAAGTCGCTGAGTCTGATCATGTTGCGCGGGCGGGATTATAACGACGATGCGTGGTCACGCCTGCTCGATCAGATGACCTATGAGGATCAGGCGCTTCTGCTCTCGGACGCGGCGTTCGGCACGGCGGCGCTCTCCTGCGTGGATCTCAAGGCGACGCAGGCAAACGACGGCCCGACGGGCGTGAAGGCGTCTGCGACAGGAACATCTTTTGCAAGCGAGGGCATCTGGGCTTCTTCCTTTGACCTTGCGCTGATCGAAGAGGTCGGCTCCTTCCTCGCCGAGGATTGCAGGCTGAACGGACTTGATACGCTGTATGCGCCCGGGATCAACATCCACCGCACCCCCTTCGGCGGCCGCGCGCATGAATATTTCTCGGAAGATCCTTATCTGACGGGCAGGGCGGCGGTCGCCGAAGTGCAGGGCCTGCAGAAAAAAGGCGTTGTCGCGGTCCTCAAACATCTCGCTTTCAACGAGGCGGAATCCGCCCGCAACGGCATCTGTATCTGGCTGAACGAGCAGGCGGCTCGCGAGATCTATCTGCGTCCTTTCGAGCTTGCAATGCGTCCCTCTTCGTATGGTGAAGACGCAGTCATCGGCGCTGCGGGCACGATGTCAAGTTTCAACCGTGCGGGGTGCATCTGGACGGGTGCGTCATCCGCACTGCAGACAGAGATCGGCCGAGGCGAGTGGGGTTTCATGGGCTATTACATCACCGACATGGCGTCCGCAAACGGTGCGCTGTACATGACTTACGACGACGGCATCTTCAACGGCACCGATCTTTTCCTCGGGAGCGGTTCTAAGACCGCCCTGCGCGAGTGGAGGGACAACAACGCCTTCCGCCAGCGCGTCCGTGAGGCGGCGCACCGCGTACTGTACGTCATAGCAAACAGCAACTGCGTGATGAACGGCGTCTCCTCGGGCGACAAGATCATCGAGATCATGCCGTGGTGGCAGGTCACGCTCATTTCGCTCATGGCGGCAAGCGGGGCGATCGCGCTTCTCTCGCTGGGGGCGTATGTCTGGTCCTCGACCCGAAAAGAAGCGGAAGGACAGAACTGAGAAACCGTAGAGAAGGGGGCCTTTGTCTGTGCAAAGGCCCTTTTTCGGCATGTTCTTTTTAGGTTGCGATGTGGGCTTTTAGATTATGTTATACGCCTTGAAAAAATTCTTTCATTGTACTATAATTCAAGCGATAGAGGAGAAGGGAATATGATCAGGATCGCCATACTCGACGAAAAGAGGGAAGACGCTCTGAAACTGAAGAGGATACTTCTCGGAGAAGGGAAAGCCACGATCGGACAGGCGGATATCGTCTGGTTCGACAGTGTCATCGACTTTTTCGAGCAGTACAGAGCAGACTTTGACCTAATTTTTCTGGAGACGGATTTTTCGTACGCAAGCGGGATGGGCGTTGCGCGTCGCATACGGCAGTTGGATGCGCGCGCTCTCTTGGTGTTTGTTTCGGCCACGCTTGCGCAGGCGGCGGCAGGTTACAAGGTTTCCGCGACGGATTATCTCAAAAAACCGCTATGCAAGGAGAGCGTATGCGATGCCCTTTCCAGGGCGGCGCCCTTCCTCTCGCGGACGGAGATAGACCGCAGCCTGGTCGTCCGTACGGCGAGCGGATTGCAGAGGATCATGGTCTCCGATCTGTATTACGTCGATGTGTGCAGACACAAACTCACTTTTCATACCGCGGGAGATTCTTTCGAGTGCTGGGGCACTCTCTCTGGCGTCGCGCAGCTCCTGCCTTCGGATGAGTTTTTCCGTCCCAACAATTATCTGCTCGTCAATCTATTGCATGTAAAGGGGGTGCGCGGTGACAGTGTTTGCGTCGGTGCGGAAGACCTGAAGATCTCCAGGCAACGCCGCAGCGATTTTATGCTCACTTTTGAACGCTTTCTGAAAAAAAGGGGCAAGACGCTCGTCTGATCGCGCTTTTTCTTCTCGTACGGTGGTCCCGACAGAAAACGGGATTGTATTTTGAGCGCGGATGTGTTATACTTTTAACGCGGCGGAACGGAAAGGGAGCCGTTCCGGAAGGAGGAGAGATGATAAATATAGCGATCGTCGAGGACGACGACAGCGACGCGGCGCTTCTGGAGAACTGTCTGAACAGATATTTTTTGACGAACGGACGCGCATATTCGATCTCGCGTTTCAAGAGCGCGCAGACATTTCTGGTTGTATGTAAAAAGTTCGATCTTGTCTTTCTCGATATCGAACTTCCCGAGATGGACGGGATGACGGCCGCGGAGGAGATGCGAAAGTCAAACGAGTTTATCACGCTTATATTTGTGACCAACATGGGGCAGCTCGCGATCAAAGGTTATGCGGTCGATGCACTCGATTTCATCGTCAAACCCGTGGTTTATGAAAATTTTGTCGTAAAACTGCGCAAGGCGCTCGCACGTGTCGCGGAAAACAGCAACCGCGAGATCTCCGTAAGCGTTTTGGGCGGGGGCGTACAACGCATGCTCGTCTCTTCGGTGCGTTACGTGGAAATCATCGGGCATAATATTTCCTATCATACGGACGTCGGTGTCGTTCAGTCTTACGGCACTCTGAAAAGCTGCGAAGACCTGCTCGGGGACGGGTTTGCGCGCTGCAACAGTTGTTACCTTGTCAATCTCAAGTACGTCAACGGCATCAAGGGCTATACGGTGAACGTAGACGGACAGGAACTCAAAGTCAGCCAACCGAAGAAAAAGAGCTTTATCAAGGCTTTGAACGAGTATTTCGCGGGAGGCGGCGGCCATGTTCCTTTCCTTCGGTAATGCGTTTTTCTGGTACAGGCTCGTCTTTCTTACAGAGCTGTTGCTCGCGGAGGGGCTTTTCACGTTCAGACTGCGCCGCCGAGAGAACTTTTTTTGGCGTCTCGTCGGAAGCATACTGGCGCTCTATCTGATCGTCTTTTTCCTGCCGATCCTGCGCACCGAACAGGCATCGCTTGCCGTTGCGCTCAATTCGGTCACCTTTTTGCTGATCTTTGTTCTTTCGGTCGTATTTTTATACATCACCTTTCGCGAACCGTTCATCAACATCCTCTTCTGCGCGCTCGCTTCTTACACGACACAGCACCTTGCCTATGAGATTTACAGCCTCGTCGTCACGGTTACCGGTATCTCCGAGGGGGTGAGCGGCGCCTACGGTTACGGCGAGATCCCGATGGAGTACAATGGCTTTACGGCGATCGCCTATGCGGACAGCTATGCGATCGTCTATTTTCTCATGTATGTCGTCTTCGGCCGTAAGATCAGGAAAAACAGCGACCTGCACGTCAAAAACAGCGTCGTCGTTGCGCTTGCCACCGTCACGCTCTTTACGGTCATCGTCTTCAATCTTATCGTCGTTCAGCGCATCGACGAGAATACCGATATGCTTATCGTCTGCCTGACGTATGTCTATGACATCATGTGCTGTCTTTTCGTCACTTCCATTCAGTTCGGACTGAGCGTCTCCAGCCGCATGAAAAACGAGCTGGAGATCATCCGTCAGCTTCGAACGAAGGAGCACGAGCAATACATCATCGCCAAGGAAAATATGGACCTGATCAACCTGAAATGCCACGACCTGAAATATCAGATCCGCCGGCTGAGCACGCAGGGTCGGCTGGACGAACAGGTCACGCAGGAGATCGAGCAGTCCATCGAGATCTACGACTCTGTGTTCAAGACGGGAAACGAGGTGCTGGACGTTGTTCTGACTGAAAAGGGACTTTTGTGCAATAAAAACGGCATCAAGCTCACTTGCATGGCGGACGGGAAAAGTCTGGATTTTGTCAGCTCCTCAGACCTGTACTCATTGTTCGGTAACGCTGTAGACAATGCGATCGAGGCAGTGCGGGAGATACAGGACAAAAATAAAAGGACGATCGGGGTGATCGTCCGTTCGGTAAACGGTTTCGTATCCATCAGCGTGCACAATTATTACTCAAACAAGATACAGATGGTGGACGGGCTTCCCGTCACGACAAAGGAGGACAAGCGTTATCACGGATTCGGTCTGAAAAGTATCCGCATGATCGTGGAAAAGTACGACGGGGATCTCTCCGTCGTGACGGAGGAGGGGGTGTTCTATCTGAATATTCTGTTCCCGAGCTTGTCGGTTGCGGAAGGAGGGGCGGAAAATGCGAAGGGGTAAAAAGCGGATGTCCGAGCGGCAGTTTCTTCTCTTTCTCATTCCGCCGCTCGCCATCCTTTTGGGCACGGTGATCGCGCTCACGGCGGTGATGGAGCACTATTCGTATTCCATGGACATTTTCTTCGGCCGCGGCGAGCGGAAGATCGTTCAGTCGGGAGATACGGACGACTGGGACACCGACTACTACGAACAGCTATTTTCGGAGACGACGGGCGATCACGGTTCGCGTGCGAACGGCGCAGCGGTGACCAAACAGATCACAGACGAAGGCATTGTCCTTTTGAAGAATGACGGGATCCTGCCTCTCGCGGAAGGATCCGCAGTGACGCCGTTCGGCTACCGCTATGTGCATCCTGTATACGGCGGCACGGGTTCGGCGAACACGGATTTTTTGCAGAGTTATGTCTGTACGGCAGAGGAAGGGCTGGAGAAATACTATCAGGTCAATGCGGAGGTGAAAGAACGGCTTTTCAATTCGGTGCCCGTGCGCCTGACGCAGACATCTGCCGAACCTGCCAAGCCGGAAGAAGGGAGCGACGAGTTTGCCGAGGTGAGTACCTCACTGTATGAGTTCGATCCCGGCGTCTATGCAGGGCTGGAAGATTCTTTTGCCGGAACGACGGCTTTCGTCTATATAGGCAGGATCGGCGGCGAGTCGAAAAACCTCCCGCATACCCCCTTTTATAATGATCTCGCGCCGCATGCGCTTGCCCTCACCGAATACGAAAAACAGGCGATCGCGATCGCGAAAGAGCATTGCGACGCGGTCGTCATAATCCTCGATACGTCCAATACGATGGAGATCGGCGAACTCACGGAAGGGGATCTGGAAGCGGACGCGATCGTGTGGATCGGCGGGCCCGGTTCGATGGGCTTTTCCTCTCTTGCGGACATTCTTGTCGGAAAAATCGTTCCCTCGGGCAGGACGCCGGATCTATGGGAGCGAAATATGCTTTCGTCGCCTGCCATGCAGAACTTCGACGAACAGCTGTACACCAACACGGAGGACATCCGCATCGCGGGAAACAGCGGCCGCTTCGAGCAGGGCGTCTTTTTCCTCGAATATGAGGAGGGGATCTACTACGGATACCGCTATTATGAGACGGCGTGTGTGGAAGAAAAGGGCTTTGTCTACGGCGCAACAGATGCGGAGGGAGGCTGTGTACAGGCGGGTGCGGTGGTCTATCCGTTCGGTTACGGTCTGTCCTATACATCTTTTTCACAGCGTATCCTCTCCGTCCGCGAAACGGATGGCACGATCGAGGTGACGGCAGAGGTGGCCAACACAGGCAAATCGGACGGAAAGGAGACGTTGCAGCTCTATTGCACCGCTCCCTATACGGAAACGGACGCGGAGCTCGGAATCGAAAAGGCGGGAAAGAGCCTTCTTGCGTTTGAAAAGGTTTTCTTATCCGCAGGCGAATGCAGGACGGTTACGCTTTCTTTCGCAAAGGAGGACATGGCGTCCTATTGTTCCGTGCACGAGAACGGAGACGGGACGCGCGGATGCTATGTTCTGGAAGAGGGCGAATATGTTCTCACGCTCGGAAAAAACAGCCACGAGAGCTGGGACAGCGATCTGTTTAGTGTTCCGGCAACGGTCTGGTACGATGATGACACGCCGCGTGCGAGTGAGGTGCGCGCACAGTCCGAACTGGATGCGAAAGGGAATTCCCTCGGCATCCCTGCGAAGGCGGTCGTCGATAAGAATGCGGAATTTGTCTCCGCGCACAATGTTTTCGAGGACAGCGAGGATTACATGAAAACGGAGGCGGTCGTCTTTTCGCGCAGAGACTGGGAAGGTACGTTCCCGCAGCTCTCGGAGAGGAAGGCTTTGTCCGAAGCGCGGAAGGCGGAATGCTCTTCTTTTGATCCGCTGAACGACCCGTTGCTCGGGCTTGCGTGTGAGGGGAGCGTCAACTACGCGGAAGATGCTCCCGAGAGCAGACAGGATAGCGGCCTTGTTCTCTCCGATATGCGCGGTCTCGGGTATTACGATGAGGCGTGGGAGAGTTTCCTCGATCAGATCGACTACGACGAAGAGGCGGTCGTCGATATGGTTTTCGGTTCGATGTTCTCCACGGCGCAGGTCGAATGCATCGGAAAGCCGAAGACGGTCGACCTCGACGGGTCGCAGGGCATCAAGATCACGGGCGCTTCCGATGTGCTCGCGACCTGTGCCTATTGTTCGGAGGTGACGGTTGCGGCTACGTGGAACACGGCGCTCGCGCGCGCCTATGGCGAGGCGATCGGGCAGGAGTGCCTAACGCTCGGTGTCAACGGTTGGTATGCGCCTGCCGTCAATATCCACCGTACACCCTTCTGCGGCAGAAACTTCGAATATTATTCGGAAGATCCGCTCCTGTCGGGCAAAATGGCGGCGGCGTGTATTTCGGGCGCTTCGGAGTCGGGCGTCGTATGCTACCTCAAACATCTCGGCATGAACGAGTTTGAGGACAACGCGATTAATACCTGCTGCTGGGCGACCGAACAGACTATCCGCGAGATCTACCTGCGCGGGTTCGAGATCGCTGTGAAGGAAGCGGAAAAGACGATCCGATATATCTGCGACTCCGAAGGCACGCGAGCGGAAAAAACGGTACGCGGCTGCACCGCCGTGATGGCGGCCGGCACGTTGATGGGGGCGACGTGGGGCGCCGCGAACTATGCCCTGCTCGAAGAGATCCTGCGCGGAGAATGGGGCTTTCAGGGAGTCGTTACGACGGACAATGCACCGCAAGCTACGCCCAATGTCGCCTATAAGGCGATTTTTGCGGGTTCCGATCTGCGCATGAACTGGCGCAGTGTCGAAACGGATGTCGTGTCCGTTGGGGCGGGGCAATGGGTGATTCGCCGCGCAGTCAAAAACATTTGCTTTGCATATGCGAACAGCAATGTCACAGACGGACTCGCGCCCGGCGCGACCGCATATTATACGATGTCGCCGTGGCGCATTGCCCTTCTCTTTGCAAACATCGGGGCGGGTATCGTCGTGCTTTGCGGGATCGCGGCAATCGTCTTGCGCCATTTTGACAGAAAAAAACATCCGCAGTGCTACCGTGAAGAAGGGGAATGATCCGCCACAGAAAGACAGACAAGTCTGCCTTCCATTTTATCTGTTAATTTTTTGGAGATCGATCTTGGCGATTTATTTCATATCACTACAATTGATATAAAATGAATTAAAACAATAAGACAAGCAAAAGAGCGGATTTGCTCGCGCCGTCAAGGAGAAGGGGAGTCGATCGGGTTTAGTCCTGCCCCTTCCGCGCGGGAAATATCGCATCGTCGTCAATAAGCCGCCCCGACCTGAAACGGTCGGGGCGGCTTGTCAGTTTTGCGCGATATTTTCCCGTCCTTGACGGCGCAGGCAAAAATCCGCTACAACCGCATCTCCCGAAGAGAATCACGCTATACTTTAAACTACGGGAAGTATCCTTAAACAAACCCGCAGAAGAGTGTACCCGACCGCGAAATTATCGCAGTCGGGCTTTTTTCATGCGATCTCCTCAAATGTCATCTTGAATGTCTGTCCGTTTGTAAGACGCATCAAAAGGGCGTTCTCGCATTCTGAAAGTTCACAGACAAAAAAGTCCTTTAAAATCGGTTTCATTTCTTCTAACAGATTTTTCGCATCCGTCCTGAAATTTTTCTCTGCATTTTTGCATCGTTCTTGTTCCATAGTAATTCATGTGCTCCTTTTGTTTATTCGCTTCTCCGCGCGCATCGGATCGTGTAAAGATATTATAGGTCTCATTCGCGGTAAAGTCAAAAAATTTTTAACCAAATGAGACATAATTTATTGTAGAAAAAGGACTTTATTATGGTTAATTTGTCGAAATTTAGTGAATCTCTGGCGGAGCTCATGCAAGAGCGGAATTTATCGGTGAAAGAGCTTGCAAAAGCGGTAGGAGTAAAAAGCTCCAATCTCTATTATTATCTGCGCGCGGAGCGGCTTCCGTCAGTGGAGTCAATTGTCGCGCTTGCAAATTATTTTGCATGTTCCACGGACTTTTTGTTGGGGCTTACGGAGGAAAACGTAACGGAAACATATAGACCGTGCCCTCCGTTTTCTCAGCGATTAGATTTTCTGATCGAGTATTTCGGAGTATCGACGTATAAGGTCTATACGCAGACAAATGTTTCAAAAGCGAGATTTTTTGACTGGAAGCGTGGTAAATACATGCCGTCGCTGGACAATATCATTAAACTTGCCGAAGTTTTCGATTGTTCCGTAGACTTTGTTCTCGGGAGGGTATAGAGAAGGGCAAAGACAGACGAGGAGGTAAATCTTCTCGTCTTTTTTAATATGATAGAAAGTCAAGGGGAATTTGCGATATTCTATTGTAATCATACACCATTTTATGGGCTTATTTAATGAGCAATATTGACATTAGTATAAAAAAATGCTATAATTTATTCAAATTAAGATGACATTAATTAAGAGTGTGGGATATCGTGAAGGTTGCCGTTGGGCATATTAAAGAATAGAGGAGAATCTATGGCGGATAGACAAGTTACATTAATTGTAACAAATAATTGTAATCTTAATTGTGTTTATTGTTATGAAAAGCATAATAAAAGACGTATGAGTTTAGATACTGCAAAGCGGATTGTATTAGACGAAGTACATAATGCTCAAGGGAAGTCGCTAGAGTTTGATTTCTTCGGGGGAGAACCTTTTCTTGAATTTGATTTAATAAAAACATGCGTTGAATTTATACAAGAAGTGTGTAAGGAGACAGGGATTAAGTACCATTGTTATGCTACCACAAATGGGACACTGGTGCACGGAGAAATTCAACGGTGGTTGTTCAATAATTATGAATATTTTTCTTGTGGCTTAAGCATTGACGGCACTAAATATATGACCGATATCAATCGCTGTAACTCTTTTGATATGATAGACCTTGAGTTTTTTGCGAAGAATTATTCTAATCAACCGATAAAGATGACTTTGTCGCCACAAACATTGCCGTTTCTATACGAAGGAGTCAAATTTCTTCACGATAAAGGCTTTAAAATAAGCAACAATCTGGCTTATGGTATTGATTGGAGTAACGCTGAAAATCTTGATATCTTTGCTACTCAACTTCAAATGCTGATTGACTATTACTTAGCTAATCCTGATATCGAGCCATGCTCTTTAATAGGGGATTCAATTGCTCCGCTTGCTTATTATACTGAAAATGCGCTGAATGCGTTTGAAAAGCATTGCGGCGCAGGTATAAATATGGTGACATATGATACTGACGGCAAGGCATATCCCTGTCAGATGTTCCTACCTTTATCAGCAGGGGACAACGCAAAATGCATTAATGAAATATCCTTTCCTGAACAGATTTCGATAAATAATCTAAATTTGGAGTGTCGAGGTTGTGTTATTAACTCGATTTGTAGCTTTTGCTATGGCAATAATTACAATGAAAGGGGTAATATTTTTTATCATAATTTACAGCTTTGCAGATATAACAAGATGATAATTAAAGCGAGAGCATACTTCAGAGCAAAACAATTTTTAAGCAATAACCTTAAAATGGACAATAATGAAAAGCAGGCGACATTAAGAAGTATAAAAATAATTCAAGAAAAACTTAATGATTAAACAAAATAGGAGGGACAAGAAATGTTTAAATTAGATTCAAAAGAACTGAATTTAGTTTCCGAAGCAATAACTCAAGATATCCTTTTCTTGGATTTAGTAAACAAATTCTGCTTAAGTTGCAACGATCAGTGCAAAAAAGGCATGAAGTAAACTTAGTTGATAGTCGCTTGTTATTATAAAACACACCTCAAGGATTTAGATGTCTTTGGGGTGTGTTGTTTATAAAGGAAAAATCATTGAACGTTTCGGCAGATACCTCAGAGCTTTAGCCGTTGTGTTTGTTGGATATACAAAAAGTTCCTTTGTGCTAAACAGGGTGAGGCTCATAACCGCACATAAGTAAGCATACAGGAGGTCATCATTGAAAAGTCAAAACAACATATGTAGCTTTATGTTTCATTGAACTACTTAGATCTTTGTGATTGGTATTTTAGTAAAACATCGCCATGTCCTAAAGAAATGGACGGTGGATATGAGACTACAAAACAACAGGCGGAAAGGGGCAAGAAAGAATATTTTACCCCAAAGCTACTTGGTGCATGTTATGATATTTTTTATCGCTGGCCATTAAACTCAAAGGATAAAAAGCGATTAAAAACCACGAAAGATATAGATAAAAATTATTTAGTCAAATTCTTGGGTAAATTTTTACATTATGCAAGTGCACACCTACCGAATAAAAGAAGCCTATACTGCCGCAATAAACACCTCTTTTGAAGAAATAAAAACATACTTATTTTCAGGAGGCAATTTAGTAAAAAAATTAAAGATAGGATGCAATATTATAAAAAACTGCTTAACGCAAGCGAGAAGTAAAACGCTTCTTTTTTATAGAAAATAAATCAAAAACAATTTTGCGATATTCTATTGAAATTTCTGCAATCGGATGTTATAATTATGTTATAAAAATTCAGAGGTGGGTTTTATGGAAATAGGGAAGAGGATCAAAGCGATCCGACTGAAATTGTTGATGAGTCAGACAGAATTTGCTTCGCTTTTGGGAGTGAGTTTTGCAACGGTCAACCGCTGGGAGAATGGAAAGACCGAGCCGAGCTACCGCGCCCTGCGCAAGCTGGAAGAAATCTGCAAAGAGAAGGATATTACTTTTTAATAGGTAGTTACAATGCTAGATGTTTAAAACGCAGCAACAAGCAAGACTCCTCTAAGAGGCCTGATTAGATTAGTAATTTATTGTATTCGAGTTATATTTCAAAGGTAGAGTATGAACACATATGAATTAAAAGAGAACGTAAAAACGATTTTGAAAACAATTGGAACCGAAGATCTATTATGCTGCAGGAGCATCATGGAAGTGAGGTAAAAGTTAGTATATTGATATTTGTTGCTATTTCTTTATCTAGAAATAATAGGAATTCCGTAATAGTTTTTTGTATGAAATAAAAAATAAAGAGCTCAACAAAAGAATATATTTAAAATTATGTGTAAAAACAGTAAAGTAATATCAACATAAATTCAAAAATAATATTTAAATAAGAATAGGAACTTGTCCAATGTTGCAATTTTAATTGATGACGCAGCATTTAATTATTCAGCAATTGTTGCACTGTCTGAAAAAAAATCCAGTCATATAAATTCGCTTATTTTTATTGCCATATCTGATATTGACAAACATGAAAGCAAACAACATGAACTTATTAATATTGAGGGACGAGAATGGAGAATTACAGATGAATTTGATGATAAATTACCTACAATAACAAAAGGTGTCGCGGGGGGGGGCGAGTTTATGTATATTTCTCACTAAACCAATAGCAGCTTAAAGCATGGAGTATATTATAACAAACTAAAAGGCGCGGCGCATCGATCGATGCGCCGCTTTACAATCAAGGCTTGTTTTTTGTCGGAGTAATGGCTTTATCATTCAGAATTCACGACAAAGAGCAAAATCCTCGAATTTGATAATGTCGTATTTGGGTTGAAAAACGGCAGGCGATATGTTATACTATACACAATAGAAAAGTTTACGTAGGAAAATATCATGGCGATCAACGAATTACAAAAACAGACGAACATCAATATACAGGAAAAGGCGAATTTGATTTGGGAGATCGCCACCCATCTTGTGGGACTGCATAAGCCGCACGAATACGGCAAAGTCATTTTGCCCATGACGGTGTTAAAGCGCTTTGACGATGCGCTCGCGCCCACCAAGGCAAAGGTGTTGGAAGTCAACGAAAAACTCAACCTCACGCATTCTGAAAGCGCCATCCGCGACGGGGCGCTCTGCCGTGCATCTGGGTATCCCTTTTACAATACGAGCAAATTCGACTTTTCCCGCCTGCTTGCCGAGCCCGAAAACATCGAAGTCAATTTTGACGACTATCTGAAAGGTTTTTCCGACAACGTAAAGGACATTTTGGAAAATTTCAAGTTTGCCGACGAAGTAAAGACGATGGCAAAGGGGAAAGTGTTGTACGTCGTCATCCAGGAATTCAACTCCAAAAAGGCGGACATGTCTCCCGACAAGATCACGTCGGCGGACATGGGCTATATCTTTGAGGAACTCATCCGCAAGTTTTCGGAGAGTTACAACGAGGAAGCGGGGGCGCATTTCACCAGCCGCGATATCATCTATCTGATGACCGAACTGCTCGTCTCGCCCGAAAAAGAGGAGATCGTGCAAAACGGCTGTTATAAGACGGCGTACGACATGGCGATGGGCACGAGCCAGATGCTCGGCTGTCTTGCGGAGCGCCTCAAAGAGATCAACCCGCAGGCGGAGCTGACTTCGTTCGGGCAGGAATTCAACCCCGAGACGTATGCCATCGCAAAATCGGACATGCTCATCAAGGGCGGGAACGTGAGCGGCATGAAATACGGCGACACCCTTTCCGACGACGCCTTTGCGGGCTATGAATTTGACTATATCATCTCCAATCCGCCTTTCGGGATCGATTGGAAGCGCGAAAAGGACGCGATCGAACGGGAAGCAAAACTCGGCTATGAGGGAAGATTCGGGCCGGGCCTTCCCAGCATTTCGGACGGTCAGATGCTGTTTATGCTCAACGGCGTGAAGAAGCTGAAAGAGGGTTCGGGCAGAATGGCGATCATTCAGAACGGCTCTTCGCTGTTCACGGGCGACGCGGGCAGCGGGCCTTCGGAGATTCGCCGCTATTTAATTTGCGAAGACCTGGTCGATGCGATCGTCCAACTTCCCACCGATCTCTTTTACAACACGGGCATCACGACGTATATCTGGCTCATTTTCAAGGGAAAAGAAGGAAAGCGCGCGGGCAAAGTGCAGCTCATCGACGCGAGCAAATGCTTTGTCAAGCGCCGCAAGAATATCGGCAACAAGCGTGTGGACTTGGACGACGCCTGCATCCGCATGATCGTGACGGCGTATAACGAATTTGAAGACAAGGCGTATGCGGAAGGCGCGCTTGCGGTAGAGAGCAAGGTATTTGCAAACGACTTTTTCGGATTTACGAAAGTGACGGTGGAAACGCCCGTCTGCGACGAGGCTGGAAAGCCGATTTTGAAAAAGGGGAAGCCCCAGCCTAACAAGGCAAAGAGCGACAGCGAAATTATCCCCCTTTGCGAAGATGTCGATGAATACTTTGCAAAGAACGTTTTGCCGTACAATCCCGTCGCGTATATGGACAGGAGTAAGGATAAAATCGGTTACGAAATCCCTTTTACCCGCCTGTTTTATAAGTTTACGCCGCCGAGAAGTTCAGACAAAGTTTTTGCCGAGTTCAAGGCGCTATCCGAAGAAGAAACCGACCTCATGAAGGAGATTTTAGGGGAATAATTATGAGAGAAAGTAAAAAAGCCGAAAATTTAGGCGACATCGTTATTTATCAGACAGATGACGGCGAAACGCAGATCGACGTTAAATTTGAAGATGAAACCGTATGGCTGACGCAACAGCAGATGTCAGAGTTGTTTCAGACTTCGCGTACAAATATTGTTGAGCACATCAGACACATATATGATGAGGGTGAATTGGAGGAAAATTCAACCTGTCGGAAATTCCGACAGGTTCGTAAAGAGGGCGAAAGGCAAATCGCCCGTGATATTCCGTACTACAACCTTGATATGATCATTTCCCTCGGTTATCGTATCAAATCGCGGATAGCAACGCATTTCCGCCGCTGGGCGACGGAGCGGCTGAAAGAGTACATGATCAAAGGCTTTGCTCTCGACGATAAGCGGCTGAAAGAACTTGGCGGCGGCGATTATTGGAAGGAACTGTTAGATCGTATCCGCGACATCCGCTCTTCCGAAAAAGTAATGTATCGGCAGGTACTCGACTTGTATGCCACCAGCGTCGATTACGACCCGAAAAGCAGTGAATCGATTGCTTTTTTTAAGATGGTACAAAACAAACTGCACTTTGCCGCACATGGACATACTGCGGCAGAGGTGATTTACGAGCGCGCGGATGCCGATGCTCCATTTATGGGGTTGACGACCTTTTCGGGTGAAATGCCCACAGCACAGGATGTAACAGTCGCAAAAAACTATCTTACGGAAAACGAATTGAAAATTTTGAACAACCTTGTTTCGGGGTACTTTGATTTTGCGGAAGTGCAGGCGATGAAACATAACCCTATGTATATGGCGGACTATGTAGAACATCTTGATCGTATTTTATCTTCAACGGGCGAAAAAGTTTTAGAAGGCGCAGGAAGCATTAGTCATGCAAAAGCAATCGAAAAGGCAAAGGCTGAATATAAAAAGTATCAGGCAAAGACGCTTTCCCCCGTGGAAGAAGAATATTTGCGGGCAATAAAAAAATTGGAAAAGCAAGTGGAAACAAAAGCCAAAAAAGATACGTGAGGAGATTTTGGGGGAATGAATATGAAAATTGAGCAGGAATATAAATTGCAAAATTATTATTTGGCGTATTTTGATGTGTTAGGTTATAAAGCGTTTTTTGATGAAAAAGAATCAAATCATGAAGAATTTCTGAAAGATATATTAGGAACATTGGATTATGTTAAATCACAGGTGAATGAATTTTCTTCATTTTCTAACCGAATCGGATTGCGAGTATATTCAGATAACTTTCTTTTGTATATCAAAGAAGAAGAGCAACAAGATAAATTGTATGAGGATATCAATGCCTTAGCAGCGCTGACAAGTGTAGTTGCGCTAATTCAAGTAAAAATTTTAGAAAAATATCAAATTATATTTAGAGGGGGAATTACAAAAGGTGAGTTTTATGTGGACGATAACATCATTTTTGGTAAAGGACTTATACAGGCTGTTGAAATTGAATCAAAACAGGCAATATATCCAAGAGTGGTGATTGATGTTGATAATTTTAGCTTAATGAATTATGATTCGTTATGGAAATATTTGATTAAAAAAGATGATGATGGTATTTATTTTGTAGATTATTTTAATATAAATATTTATCAAAATGTTTATTTTGATCATGAAAAAACCATTGGGTTAATCCAGACATTGCGGGGAAAAATTATTCTTCTTATTAAAAAATACTGTAATTATGATAATTTGAGCGGGCAGGATGAAATAAATCAGAGAAGCAAGTTGATAGAAAAATATCTTTGGGTATTAAATAAGTTTAACAATTTTTGCAATGATAGCGACGGTACGATTTTAATGAATAATTTTGTGGAAGAAAAGCCGTTTCAGCAATATGCGATTGAGTATTCTTTATCATTGAATAAAAAATTGCTTAAAATGGAAGTAAAATGCAAGGAAAAATTAAATGAAAAACAGCGGAATTGAATGGATCGGGGAAATTCCTGAGGATTGGAATTTAATAAAAATAGGTTCGGTTTTTCAATGCAGAAATGAAAAAGTGAATGATACTGACTATCCGCCGTTATCTGTGTCAAAGGGCGGAGTTGTTCCGCAAATGGAATCTGTAGCCAAAACGGATGCAAACGATAATCGAAAATTAGTCTTGAAAAATGACTTTGTTATCAATTCTCGTTCCGATAGAAAGCAGTCTTGCGGTTTGTCTGTTTTAGACGGTTCGGTGTCGTTAATAAATACAGTGATTTATACTATTGACGAAAAGATAATTTTGCCGCGCTATACTGATTATTTATTAAAAAATTATGGCTTTGCAGAAGAGTTTTATCGTTGGGGGCATGGAATTGTCGCTGATTTATGGACAACTCGCTGGCAAGAAATGAAAAATATCGTTTTGCCCTTGTCGTCTGTTGATGAACAACAACATATCGCGGACTATTTGGATAAAAAATGTGCGGCGGTGGATCGGCTGATGGAAAATCAGCGGTTGCAGATCGAAAAGTTAAAGGAATATAAGCAATCGCTTATTACCGAAGCGGTTACCAAAGGCCTTGATAAAACTGTCTCTATAAAATACAGTGAAAATATATATTATCCTCAAATACCAAGTGGGTGGGGCATACAAAAAATTCTTTCTATTTTATCAATGCCAATTACCGACGGTCCACATACTACGCCGCAACTCTTTGAGGATGGCATAGCGTTTGTCTCTGCAGAAGCGGTTTCATGCGGTAATGGGCATATCGATTTTTCTCATATTCGCGGATATATCTCTGTTGAGTTTTATAACGAATGCTGTAAAAAATATGTTCCGCAATTAGATGATATTTACATGATAAAATCGGGAGCAACAACAGGTAAAGTCTGTATTGTTGATACATTGAATCCTACTTTTACCATTTGGTCTCCGCTTGCTGTTTTAAGGTCGAATAAAGAAAAATGCTATCCTAAGTTTCTTTTTTATGGATTGCAGTCAACAAATTTTCAAAAACAAGTGGCGTTTAACTGGTCGTATGGTACACAGCAGAATCTTGGAATGAGGACATTAGAACAACTTTTGTTGCCAATTCCGCCCATTTCCGAACAACAACAAATCGCGGAGTATCTGGACACAAAGTGTGCAGAAATTGACGAATTGATTTCCATAAAGCAGCAAAAAATTGAAAAATTGACCGAATACAAAAAGTCTTTGATTTACGAATACGTCACAGGCAAAAAACAGGTGGGGTAAGATGAAAACCTTATTGAGCAAATGGCATCCGAATCGCAAAATCGGGAAATTCTTAAAAAATATATTGATAGGGGTAGGAATTGTTTTATTTTTAGCATTTCTTATACTTCCCTTTTGCCGTTTTTCCGATGCGGTAACGCGTATTTGCAAATGGTTTTGGCTTGGCTGCGCTTTTATCAATTTGGATAATTTTGCAGAGTATAAAACGGCGAGAGAACAAAAAATAGTTTGTCCCGTAACAGCCTTGTATATAATTTTGACTTTTGTTTATTTATATACATACTGGCATCTTTTATCGTTGCCGATTGTAATTTGCGGTAGCATTGTTGTAAGTATTATCGAATTTACGGTTTCAGTTTCCATATATAAAACAATACGTTTTACCGATAAGCAAAAATTAGTGGAATTACCTTTTAAAATGATTCATGGTGTTCAACTTGGCGGGCTGTATATTTGTTCTCTTGCTCTTTTTCTGTTGGGGATTTTTGAATCAACTCTTTTGCTTTATATCTTTGGAGGAATCGCGCTTTTACTTTTGGCTGTTTCGATTTTAATATCACTTAGCAACGGATTGTCTGCAAAGAAAAATGTTTTTAATCTGATTGCTTTTGTCGTTGATGTATTGAGCTTTTTGGCACTGGTAATTTACCTCATTTACATTATTCCCAAAGAGTTTGCAACTTTGCAGTCAATTATAACAACGATAGTTTCGGCAGCCCTCGGTGGGGCTCTTACTCTCGCGGGCGTCGCTTGGACGATAAAAACATCCGATAAAGATAGAAGAGAAGAAGAAAAGAAAAAATATAAACCATATTTTGATTATATTATAACTCTTGAATATGATTTAAGCCAAAAGAGAGATCATGATCCGGTATGTTTTTTCAATATAAATTCTGATCTTGAAGATGGCAATAAAATTTACACTTATTTTAAAAATTCAAACAATGCAATTTTGAAAATTTTCGGTTTTAAATGGAAAGGAATAATACATTATCCAAAATTTAATACTACGATTTTAGAAGGACAGAGATTTTTATTATTTGTTGTTTTACCTAAAGAATCCAATCCAGGTAAGGAGGAAACGAATTTAATTGTCAGCGATATTTTGGGTAATCAATATGAATATGCTTTAAGTTTGACAAAAGAAACTGATAAAAAAGGCACTCAATTTTATTCGGTAAGGAATGTACAGGAAATAAGGTGAACACTATGGACAAATCCGAAAAGCGGTTTGAAAGCGATATTGAAAGTTTTTTGATAAGCGAAAAAGGCGGGTATGAGCAGTTTTCCTATCTCAATCCCGACGGGCACCGCATACAAAAATATGTCTATAACAAGGAAAAGGCGCTCTATCCCGAAGTACTCGTCAATTTTGTTTCGCGCTCTCAGCCAAAGGCATGGGCGCGGTATCAAAAATACTACGGGGAAGACGCGCCCGAAAAACTCTATCGCCGCTTTGAAACCTCCGTCCAGGAAAACGGACTTGTCCACGTCCTCAAATACGGCATCGAGGACATGGGCATCAAACTCAAAGTCTGCTATTTCAAGCCGGAATCGGACCTCAACGAGGAGCAGAACGAACTCTACAAGCAGAACATCCTCGGCTGTACGCGACAGTTTGCCTATTCCAAAACCAATCACAACACCATGGACATGGTGCTTTCCGTCAACGGCATTCCCGTCGTTGCGCTGGAGCTGAAAAACCAGTTCATGGGGCAGGACGTGGATTGCGCCATCGAGCAATTCAAAAACGACCGCGATCCCAAAGAATTTTGTTTCCGCCTCAATCACCGTTTTTTGGTGTATTTCGCCGTCGATCTATTTGAAGTGTACATGACAACTTGTCTTGCGGGCGGCGGCACGCGGTTTATGCCTTTCAACCAGGGCTCCAACGGCGCGGGCGTGACGGGCGGAAAGGGGAATCCCGTCAATCCCGAAGGCTACGCCACGTCCTATCTTTGGGAACAGGTTTTACAGCGCGATCGCCTTCTCGATCTGATCAACAAGTTCATTTGCTTTGTCACCGAAAAGGAAGAAGTCGAGCGAGCGGGGCAGGTCAAACTGGTCGAAACGTCCAAACTCATCTTTCCGCGCTATCATCAGTACGACGTCGTCAACAAAGTGGTCGCGGACGTCCGCCAAAACGGCGCGGGGAAGAGCTATCTCATCGAACATTCGGCGGGCAGCGGCAAATCCAATTCTATTGCGTGGATCGCGTACCGCCTCGCCTCCCTACATAACGCCGACAGCGAAGCGGTGTTCGATTCCGTCATCGTCGTGACAAACCGCGTCGTTTTGGACAGTCAGTTGCAGGACACGATCACAAGTTTCGATCATACGCCCGGGCTCGTGGAGGCGATCGACGAGAAAAAGCGTTCGCGCGGGCTGATCGCCGCCATCAACGACAAAAAGCGCATCATCATCTGCACGATACAAAAATTCCTGTATGCGTATAAGGATTTCGACGACCTGACGGGGCGGAATTTCGCCATCATCATCGACGAGGCGCACCAGGGACAGAGCGGCGAAAGCGCCAAGGCGCTCCGCAAAGCGCTCCTCGATAAAAAACTCGCCGTGCGCGAATATGCCGACGAGGAGGGGCTGTACGAAGAGGACGTGGACACAACGGATGTGCTCGTCGATACCATCATGGCGCAGGGGATGCACAAAAACCAATCCTTTTTTGCCTTTACCGCCACGCCCAAAAACAAGACGATCGAACTGTTCGGAACGCCCGATCCCGTCACGGGGAAAATGCGGCCCTTCCACGTCTATTCCATGCGGCAGGCGATCGAAGAAGGGTTCATTTTGGACGTCCTTGCAAACTACACGACCATCAAAGAGGCGTTCCGCCTCGTGCGTATTTCGGAGGACAATCCCGAACTCATCGAAGGGCCTGCTCTTCGCGCGCTCGTGCGCTATTACAAGGAAAACGGCTATACGATCGCGCAAAAAACGGACATGATCATGAGCAACTTCCTCGAAAACGGGCGGTTTCAGATCGGCGGGAAGGGGAAGGCAATGATCGTTGCCGACAGCCGCGCCAACGCCGTGCGCTATTTCTTTGCAATTAAAGAATATATGAAGGCGCACCCGAACGAGAGCCGCGGCTGCGGCACCATGGTCGCGTTTTCGGGCGCCGTCAATGTGGACGGCACGGAATACACCGAAGAGCAGCTCAACGCCGATGCAAACGGAAAACCGATCACGACGGACAAGCGTTTCCGTCGCGAATTCCGCTCCGAACGGAAAAAATATCCTCGTCGTCGCAAACAAATACCAGACGGGATTTGACGAACCGCTCCTGCATTCCATGTACGTCGACAAGCGCTTGAAAGACGTCAATGCCGTGCAGACGCTTTCGCGCCTCAACCGCGTGACTAAGGGAAAGACGTCGACATTCGTGCTGGATTTTGCCAACACGGACGAGGCGATCAAAGAGAGTTTTCAGCCCTTCTACGAGACGACGCTTCTGGACGGCAGGACGGATTTTAACCGCGTGTACGATCTTCGCACCAAGATCAAACCGTTCATGCTCTATAACGGCGACGACGTGGAAAAATACTATGCGTTCATGCTCTCGCATGCCGATAAAAAGCAGGACGCCGCCGCGCTCGGAAGGCTGAGCGGGATCATGAAACCTGTCATCGAACGGTATCTCGATCTCGATACCGAAGAGGCAAAGTTCAACGCCCGCATGGCGGTGCGCAAGTTTGTCAAGGCGTATGCCTATATCACGCAACTTGTACGCCTGCACGACGAGGAACTGTTCAAAGAGTATGTGTTTGCGTCCAATCTCTTGAAGTTGTTGCCCAAGGCAAAGCATCCGTTTGAGGACGTGGAGAGCAAAATAAAACTCGAATATGCGTCGCTGACGCAGACGTTCAAAGGCGCGATCGCACTCGATAAAAAAGACACCGATCTCGTGCCTTCCACAGACAAGGCAAAACCCAAGATCCCGAAAAAGGACACGTTGCAGAACATCATCGATAAAGTCAACGAGCGCTTCGACGGGCAGTTTACGGACGGCGACAAAGTCATCATCGAAAGCATCTATCAGATGTTCATGAACGACAGCGAAGTGAAAAAATTCAAGCACTATGCCAAAGATACGACGGCGGAAATGTTTGTCAAAAGCTTGTTCCCAGAAAAATTCAAAGAGATTGCCACGCAGTGCTGGCTGAATAATTCCGATTCCTTTACAAAGCTGTTCAACGATCCAGAATTTTATCAGAAAGTCATGGAAACCATGGCCAAGGAACTGTACCGCACTTTGCGGAAAGACTGATCGATGGTATTCATATCATAAAACGGGCGGCGCATCGGTCGATGCGCCGCTCGTTCAACTTTTGTGTTTCAAAATTTTATGACGACAGGCTCGTGCGTGAAAGAGGAGATGGTCGCGGTGGCGTCCTTGAAATAATAGACGATCGTGTTGCCGTCGGGTCCCGTCGTGTACATCGCGCGAAGGGACGGATAGTCGTTTAGCATGCTTTCCTGCGCTTCGATCCGATCGTCCCGCACGAGCGTGCCTTCGACGCGGATCCATTCGTCGCCCTTCATGGCGCAAAGTTCCACTTTGGGGTTGGCTTCGATCTGCTTTGCGACGCTCTTGCCTTTTCCCGTCTGGATATAAAGTTTCCCTTCAAACAGATGTATGGTGCCGAACGGCCGTACGCGCGGCTGATCGCCTTCGACGGTCGCAAGGTAATACGTTTCCGCTGCTTTTAGAAAATCGAGAATGCGTTTCATGGCTTTACCTCCAAAGTTTTCCTGTTATAAGTATAGCACGGCACACCTTCAAATTCAAGCCTCTTTTTCAAAAACACGCTTCGCTGCATGTAGGAGAACGTGTAAAAAATTTTTTGGAAGTTGCGGATTTTTTTGCTTCGTGCGATTGACAGCTCCCTCTTTTTGTGCTATAATCTACCCGTAAAAAACGAACATATGTTCGTAAAAAGGAGAAAAACAAATGAGTTGGGAAAGCGTAAAATGTCCTCGTTGCGGGTGGCCGAACGAGGGCGTCGATCTTGACGAGACCGACGGATGGGTGGAGTGTTGCAATTGCAGGACGGATTTTCGGGTGAGGCGCGAAGCGGAGCGTTTCAAATCGCCGCAGACGGCATTGCCGACGCAGAAAAGGCAGACGCCGAAGTGCGGCGCGTTCTGAAAAGCCGCTCGGAGAAAATCGAAGAAAAGAGGCGCAACGTCAAGGACGTGCGGCGTCCGCGGCGTGCGGACGAGACAAGACAACAGAATATCCCGGTCGGCGGGAGAGAGCGGTCGAGCTGAGACAGTGCTTTGATAGATCCGCTCAGAATACGTCGGTCAAGATCGTATGATGCGAGCAAAGAGATTACCTGCGAGGTCGTCGATGATGCAAACCCATTGAGGGGCTGCGTCTTCGGCGGCCTCTTTTTTTTATTGTCAAAAACAGTTTGGGACTCTGTTTAAAAGGCCCGAAAAAAATATTTGATGCCTGATTTGCAATAAGGGCAAAGGATACAAAAGGTCTTTCTCGTCTTTGAGAAGGCGGAAGGTATCTTTTCTCGTCATGCCCCGATTGCGGTCTGTGTGCGGACTTTTTTAAAAGGCCTTCTCTTTGCATACTCCTTTGCCCCCTGCGGCGGGCGAAGGAGTTAATTCATGGAAGAGAAGGGCAAGCGGTATTATGTCACAGTCAAAGGCGAGAGGATACCCGTCACGGAAGAAGTCTATCGCGCTTTCGTCCGTCCGCTCAGGGCGGAACAGCGCGCGCGGCGCAGGAACTTCCGATGCGTCGTTTTCAGCAAAAAGCGGGGGCATTTCGTGCGTTGCAGGGAAAAATGCGAGAGCTGTCACCGCTATCTGTCGGGGCAGGATGCAACGGGATACATGCTCTCGCTGGATGCGCTCTCGGAGGACGGGGCTGACTTTGCGGACCTTTTTGACACGGAGGCGTACCTTTCGGAGCGGGAAGAAAGGGCGGAGCGCGCAGACCGTCTCCGCGCGGCGATCGGTCGGCTCACGTCCCGTCAGCAGGATATGGTGCGCATGGTCTTTTTTGAAGAGAAGTCGCAGGAAGAAGTCGCAAAGTTCTACGGCATCGACGGAAGCTCCGTCCGCCATGCGATGAAGCGCGTCTATCGCGCCTTGCAAAAAATTTTAGGAAAAATTAAAAAATTTTGCCGTAGACCGCCACGTTTTCCGAGCTCGTGTCCTTGGGGAAAGTGAAGGGATCGGTGCCGTCGGACAATTCAGTGCAGAGACGATTTGTTTTTTGCCGCGGGCGTCGGATCAAAAGGAGGATTCAAATGGTTTCGTCAGAACAGATCAGAAGGGAATTGCAGGAGATCCGCTATTACTATACGCGGAGAGACGCGCCGGAGGACGCAAGTCATTCTATAGGGCCGATGCCCGTCAAACGCATTCTTGAGAAATACAACTGCGCCATCCGCGAAGCGCCGCTCCGCCTGTACGATCTGTATGCCTGTCTGTATGTCCGAAACGAAACGCAGGAGGCGGTCGCAGACGAATGGGGGTACACGCCCCAGTACGTCCGCAAGCTGATCGGTCGGCTCTTTTCTTACTTCAAAGAAAAATTGACGGAAAGGGAGGAACAAAATGGAAATTGTATGTTTTAAATGAAGAGGGGATTGGCAGGGAGGAGGCATTGAGTGCTCTCTATATTTTTTCTTTTATCCATAAAAGTATAACTAAGCCAATATTTCTCTTGGCAGGGGCAGATTCATGATTTAGCATTTTGGAGAAATGGGGAAAATGAATAAGGAGGGGAAAATTACGGGGATAACGTCCGTGATGATATTGAGGGGAACGGCCTCGCGTCGAGCGGCACCACCGACCAGGCGAGCCGCGGCGAAAACATCACCGTCTATTACGGCACGTATACCTCTTCCGTGAGTGCTGATCTGGGCGAGGGCTACACCGACTTCACGCTCAACAAGGCGACGCGCGTAATTTACTACCAGCATCTGCAGATGGGGCAGTATTTCGGCGGCGAGTACTATGCGGACACCGCCGCGGCGGAATGGAGCGAAGAGACCGCCGAGATGACGGGCGCAGAGTCGACGGAGGCTTACCTCGAAAAGATGGCAAAGGGCTTCACGCTCAGCGTCAACGACGCGACCGCACTCATCACCGCGGTGCCTGTCGAAGCGTAAACGGGACATAAAGCCGCCCCGATCTTGCCGGAGTTCCGATAGGGGATTATGGCAAAGGCGTGGCTTGAAATAAGAGAGGAAGGCGTGGCGTGGAAGCCGCGCCTTTTCTCATGTAGGCTTGGATTTTTTTGGTCGCTGTTTTGTATCGTCACGGGAAGAGGCCTGCTTGTTTGTCATCCTTTGGTGACTATGTGATCAGCTTGCTTGCTGTAAATATGAAGTTATATTTGTCTGCGTAGGTGCCTTGCTTTTATATTTATTCACGTTTGTATCGATTGTTTTGATTGTGACAGAGTATTATAAATTTGCAAGAACAGCACAGATATTTATAAAAAATGAGAAGTCCGAAATCTTCGGACTTCTCATTTTTTTGCGCCAAAGTGCAATCCCTTTTAAAATTCCAAAGATAACTTTGTTTTCGGACTTTGCCATTTTTGTCCTTTTCCGCCAAGCAATGACGATGATGCACATTTTTCGAAAAAGTACAACTTTTTTGGAAATGGAAAGTTGACAGGAAACTTCATATTTGTTATAATCAAAATAGCTAATTTTGTCATTTTATGGCGGGATATATTTTCACGATTAAAGTTTTAAAAAGGTGTACGTTTAAGGATAGAAAAAGGAAGTACTCGGGAGGCGAAAGAAGAGTTGGAATACGGCTATGTACGCGCGCAGACGGGACAAAATTTAAAAAAGCAGATCGCGATATTGGCAGAGCGTGTCGGAAAGGAAAACGTGGTCGCGGACGAAGACGGGAATACGAATTTTCGGGCATTGAAGGAAAAACTTCGCCCGGGCGATCTGCTTGTGATCAAGACGCTGGATAAGCTCGGGAGCAATTACGAGGGGATCCTGCGGGAGTGGACGCAGATCACGGAAGGGCTTCGGGCAGACATTCTGGTGTTGGATATGCCTCTTCTTGACACGAGAAAGCGCGAGGAGGGGGTGCCTGTCGGCGGTATCGTCCAGCAATTTCTGACGTTTGCGGCGGAGAAGGAAAAACGACGCACCACTTTGCAGGCGCAGGGGATCCGAAAGGCAAAAGAGCGCGGAGTACGGTTCGGCAGACCGCGGATCGAATACACGGAAGAATTTGTTGCGACGGTAGAAGCGTTTCGAAAAAAGGAGATCGCTCTGCAGCAAGCGCTCGATTCCACAGGCATCAAAAAGTCATCGTTTTATTATCACATGAAGCGATTGGAAGATCTTAATTTATTGAAAAAAATAGATTAATGAATCTTTTATTGTAATACAACGCTCGGGATGGGCAAAACGGGTAGTTCTATGGTAAAGAAGTTGCTTTCAAAACTATTTTCTTTCTTTGTCAGAGGGGATAGAAATGTAATTTTTTTCTATACACTTTCAAAATTTCGTCACCAGAGAATCTATCGCTATTTTAGGTTTTTATTGTGGTTCTACCTTCTCTTTTTGGTAATTAAATTCAGATTTTTGAAACGAGCTCCGCAACGATGTCTTCCGACAGATGAACAGTGTTTAAAATATGTTGCCGATGAGAAGAGATTAAAGCAAAAAATCGGTAGGGCAGAGATCGTATCGTTCGATGTCTTTGACAGCCTTTTGCTTAGGAAGGTGTCGGACCCGAAAAATGTTTTTAATATTGTTGGACATAAATTAGGTGTAATAAATTATAAATCAAAAAGAGTTTTTGCGGAGCAAGTTGCAAGGAAAAAGTCCGAAAGCGGAGAAATAACTCTTTTACAAATCTGTAAGGTCGTAGAAGACCTGTATGGAATCGACGCATCTTTGGCATATAGTTTGGAACTGCGAACAGAAAAGGAGGTTTGTGTCGCCAATCAGTTTTATGTCGATCTTTTTAAGGCTGGCGTGTTGCGAGGGAAACGGTTGATTGCGGTAAGCGACATGTACTTGCCTTCAGAGTTTATCAGAGAATTATTGGCTGCTTCCGGGTTTTATATTGACGATATTTTTGTGAGTTGTGAGTGTAAATGTTCAAAAGCAGACGGAAGGTTGTGGAAAAAATTACGCGGAAAATTTTCGATGAAAAAACTTTTGCATATAGGAGATGACTGTCTTGCCGATATGAAGATGTGCGGGAAAGCGGGGATCGATTTTTTTGGGATCCCAAACCTCTCTTGGCTTTATCAGTATTATCGTGAATGTGGGATCGAGTCGTCAGTAATGTCTTTGTACGGGGCGCAAGTAAATAAGTTACATACAATACAGAATGGCCGCTCAATTTTTTATGAATTTGGATATATATACGGTGGCATTTTGACATATGGATTTTGTCGATGGTTGGATCAATTATCGATTCAAAATTCTTATGACATGATTTTATTTACCGCGCGTGACAGTAAAGTTTTTTTCGATGTGTACGCGAGATATTTTGGGCAAACAAAGTGTAAATATTTATATATTTCTCGTTTTGCTGCTTTGAAAATATCTTTTGAAAAAAATTTTGACCTTTATTTTGATATTATGTTTCGCTCGAAATTTAAGAAAGAATATAAACTTACGGTCGGAAAAACATTAAGGCAGGCGGAATTAGAAGATTTAATTGTATATCTGAAAGAATACGATTTGGATGAGAAAAGCAAACTTGATGCGACAACAAAAGAGCGCTTGTTTGATTTCTTACTTGATAACAGATTTCGTATTGCTCAATTGTATAAAAAGGACCGAAAGGCTTTTTCCGAATATATAGATCCAATGGTCAAAGAAGCAAAAAAAATTTGTGTAGTTGACTTGGGATGGCGAGGGACGGTTTATTCTCTTCTTGCTGATTATTTTAAAGAACGATATCCGGATCTGCAATTAGATGGAGCGATGGTAGGGACAAATAATACCAAAGGATTTTATGATCTGGTTGAAACGGAGAAATTGTGTAGCTATGCTTTTTCTCACAGACATAACATAAGTTACATAAAAGATTTTAAAACCATGCTTCTTTTGGAATTAATGTATTCAAATAATACCCCCTCCGTAACCGGATATGACATTAAAGATGGGGCCGGTGTTGCTGTCTTTGGAAATCCCGAAGAGACAAGTGGTTATTCTTTTGATGAAATGCATCAAGGAATATATGACTTTTGTGCAGAGTTTGATAAAAATAATAAGATGTTTTTAGCGCCCGAAGGGATATCAGGTGCGGAAGCAGTTGCTCCGATCAATAAAATCTGTTGTACAAATCAAAAGTACATCAAAACACTTTTCAAAAAAGTAAAATATAGCCTGGAGGTAAATTCTCCTCCAAGCCGCATAATAAAACAATTCAAAGTTTAAATTATAAGTTTCAGGAGAGTAAATATGAGTCAGCCGCTGTTGTCAGTAATTGTTCCTTGCTATAACGTGGAAAAGTATGTGGAGAAATGCCTTCGAAGTATTTTAGAGCAGACCTATACAAATTTAGAAATAATTTGCGTGAATGATTGTTCTTCAGATTCTACTCTTGAAAAGTTGGAAGGGATAAAAGAATTAGATAGCAGGGTTATCATAATTTCACACGAGAAAAATCGTGGATTATTTCAAGCTAGAGTTACAGGACTTCATCATGCCACAGGGACATATGTTTCATTTATCGATAGCGATGATCATATTGACGAGGACTTTTTTAGATGCTTAATTGAGAAGGCAAATGTCGGAAACTATGATATTGTGATGGGTGATACGGTGCATGAGGATGAGGGAGGATATCGTTGGGTTCATGCAGCTTATTCTGATATAATGATTGAAGATAGAGAAGAAGGTGATGTATTAGGTAAATTGCTTTCGCAGGAAGGATATTGTTTTATTTGGCATGCGGTTTGGAATAAATTATATAAAAGGGAAATAGTAGACGAGGCACTTCCTTTTTTTGATGAAATTAATGAACATATAATTATGGGGGAGGACGTCTTGTTCTCCTGTGTTTTACATTATTATGCGCGTAGTTTTTCCAAAACAGAATACGCATATTATTTCTATGTGCAAAGGAAAGGGGCGTCTACGGCCTTGGATAATAATGTGAACAAATTTAATAAAAGTATTGGTGATCTTGAACGCGTTTTTTATTATGTTAATTTATTTTTTGACGAAAATAATGTCAAAGAGGAGGACAGAAAACATTTTGATAAGTGGAGGGATCTTTATTCAAGGTATTGGTATGACAATGTTTTTTATTCTGATTTAGCTAACAACTTAAAACAAAGGCTTTATAAGAAAATTAAAATTGGTTTTAAAGTAGATAAAGTTGTTCATACTCAAGAAACCGATCATTGGTTTTACAAACTCTCTATTCCGTTTGATAATAGATATATTCAGCTTAAAAAAAATATTAGGTCGTATGATATTATTAGTATAGATATATTTGATACTCTTGTTTTAAGAAAAACATATAAACCGACCGATATATTTTTGTTTATGGATAAATGGTTTATGGAACTTTCTGGAAGACAGTTCGATTTTAGCCATGCAAGGATTCATGCGGAAGCCACGGCAAGGAAGGTAAGTAAATTTGAAGAGGTCACATTAGATGAAATATATGAGGTTTTTCAAAAGGAAAATGGCATATCAGCTGAATTAGCAAATAAAGCACAGGCCAAGGAAATAGAGGTTGAAAAAAATCTATGTTTTTTGCGAAAAAGCATTGTTGATATTATTCGTTATGCACATTCTTTGTCTAAAACTGTAGTACTTACCTCAGATTTTTATTTTAGCAGAGATCAGCTTGAAGATTTGCTTAATTCATTAAATGTAGAATATGATGATATAATTCTATCAAGTGAGCATCGGGTTATGAAAGCTTCAGGCAAGCTTTTTGATGTTTTACAAGAGAAATATAATAAAGAATCTATTTTGCATATTGGAAATTCGTGGGAAAGTGATTACGTAAAGGCAAAAGAAGCAGGAATAGATGCTCATTTTTATGCTTCTACAACTGCAGCATTTATGTATGATATTTCTGACATAAATTCTACGGATTCGACAAGAATATATAAACGGCCTACTGGGTTATGGGATAATTTTGAACATAGCATGGATTTTTTTGAGGTGCGGTGTTTGCTTGCAAATGTTGCAAACAAATTATATGATAATCCATACACATCTTTTATTAAGTTTACAGATTTTAGCGGAGAGGCGAGATTTTTTGGTTACTATGCTTTGGGAATGCATCTGTGGGGTGTTTCAAAATGGCTTTATGAACATCAATTAAATAAAAAAAGCAATATTCATTTTGTTGCAAGGGATGGATATTTGCCGATGTTGGCTTATAATGTGTTCAATAGCGATAATTCTGCGGCTCAGTCCAATTATTTTTATGCGTCTCGTAAATCGCTTCTTCCTCTTTGCTGGGTAAACAAAAATGACACGGATTCTATTATTGCGCAAATAAAAAAGGCCACGCCTAATCAGCTTTTCCGATGGTTTTCTCCGCTTTTAGATGAACATAAGAGAACAGAAATCGAAAGTGCATTAATTTCAAGTTGGAAGAATACTCAAATTAGTGGGGATTCTTTGTATGAATTTATTACAGAAACTTTGGCGCCTTGTTATAGCGAACTTAAGAAAGAAGCATTTTGTAGTACTTTAAAAAAATATTATGGCTCATTCATAAAAGAAAAAGATGTAATTTTCGATATAGGTTATAGCGGAAGATCTTTAATATATATTTCACAATTATTAAATTTCTCTATAGATGGATATTTTGTACATAGGATTAATGATCAATTTAGTGCAAAACAAAACTGTATGGGCATTAGGATACATTCTTTTTACGACTATACTCCTTCTATAACAGGGGTGGTAAGAGAATTGTTATTTTCCAAACAATCGCCGTCTTGTATTGGTTTTGATTTGAGCAATGGGGTAAAGCCCAAATTTGAAAAAGATTTGACCATTTATCCCGGCAGATTTGCTATTGAAGAAGTACAGCGTTGGGCTCTTGAGCTTGTAAAAGATGTTGTACCGATTTATAAAATGGCTCCTCAGTTATTTAGTGCAAGGTCATCAGATGTTTCTGCTCCATACGAATATATGTTACATTGTTCTTCCGCCCAAGATAGAGAATATTTTAGTAGCGTAAAATTTGAAGACGATGTATATTATGGGAAATCATCGATGAAGGTCACTGAGGTTTGGCAAAATGATATAAATTATCATCATGTAATGCGTTTCCCCGAAGCACCGGCAAGCGTAGTGCCGGTGGCAGCACCAATATCGTCTGGTGAGCCTTTACCTACGCTTAATTACGATGCTACAAAGGGTTGGAGTAAGGTTAAAAAAGCGTTCTATTATTTTTTCTTTGACAATAGGACGTTCCGCAAAAAAGTTAAAGAAAAGTTTTCGCGCAAGAAATAATAAAAGGAAAATGAATAATGAATAATGTTAATATATTGGCTCGGGAATATTGTACTGGTTGTAGTCTGTGCGCAAACGTATGCCCGGTTAAAGCAATAGATATGGTTGCCAATGAAGAGGGGTTTTTATTCCCTGAGATTAATAAAAATTGCGTCAATTGCGGACTATGCGCTCAGAAGTGTCCGGTATTGTCGCAATCGTTTGAAAAAAATAGCGGTATAGTTGCAAGTTATGCTATTCAAAGCAGTGATATAGATAGAGCTATAAGTAGTAGTGGTGCGGCATTCAAAGTGTTTGCAAGTGCTGCGATTAAAGCAGGCGGCGTAGCCTGCGGCGCAGCGTTTAACGACGACTTTACGCGGATCGAACATACAATAGTTACAAAGCAGAAGTCGTTGAATATACTTTTTAAAAGTAAATACGTGCAAAGCGATGTCGGTGACGTATATAAGCAGATAAAAACATATCTCGACAGCGGGGCAGAGGCTGTTTTCAGCGGATGCCCTTGTCAGGTTGCTGCGCTGAAGCGCTTTTTAAATAGGGCCTATGTTAATCTTATAACAATTGATTTGCTCTGTCACGGCGTCCCATCTCCAATGGCGTATAGATTATTTTTAAAGGAATATAATCCTGACAATAAACCTATTAAGCGTGTTGATTTCAGAGATAAATCGTTAGGTTGGGGAACAAATCTCACGATTGAATTTCAGAACGGAGAAATAATTAGAGAACCATATAACGGAACGTATTTCAGAGCGTTTTTATCTGGTTTGAATATGCGTGAAAGCTGTTTTAGTTGTCAATGGGCAGATAAAAAGCGAGCGGGTGATATTACTATAGGGGATTTTTGGGGGTGTGAGCAGTATAACAGTGCTTGGAATGATAAAAAGGGAACCTCTTTGGTTATCTGCAATACACAAAAGGGCAACGACTTTGTAAATTCGTGTAAGTCGCAGTTCAAATTGTTTGAGATTATCCCTTATGAAGATGCATATAGAGTTTCGGAGAAAATAAATTGGGCTCTTCATACTCCAACGCCTAAAAATCCGATGAGGAAATGCTTTTTCGATCATTTAAGGTTGTATGGGTTTAATAATGCCGCTAGATATGCCCAAAAACAATTGCTTGATGTGGGAATTGTTGGGTGGTGGATACAAAACGATAGGTCGAATTACGGCTCTACATTGACAGATTATGCCCTTGGAAAATATATTGAATCGTTAGGATTGTCTGTTGCATTTATATCTCCTCCTAACTTTAATCGTGAATATGCCGGGGAATTCAACAAAAAGTATGGATACAGAATGACCGCTCAGTATGATTATTCTTCAATGAAAGAGAATAACAAGTACATTGAGACGTTCGTGGTGGCTTCTGATGTGTTGTGGTTTTATGATGCGATGATACAAACCGGGTACACGCATATGCTTGATTTTGTTGATGACAGGAAAAAGAAAATAGCGTATGCTGCTTCGTTTGGAAAGATTGATAAGTTTATTCCGGACGAGGAGATGCCTAAAGCAAAATATCTATTGGGTAGATTTGATGCTATTTCAATGAGAGAACAACAAGGTGTAGATGTATTAAAAGATAAATTTGCATTGAATTCAGTACGTGTACTTGATCCTGTTTTTCTTTGCGAACAGAAACATTGGGATGTAATTTCAGATAATTCCAAATTAAATATAGAAGGTGATTTTGTTTTTGCATATTTAATGGATCCTACTCCAGAAAAAGCACAAGAATTACGTGCTTTTGCTTCAAGACATTCATGTAAACTAATAACTATACCGGATAGACAAAATAATTATCAAGATAAAGCCAAGATATTGGAGAACTATGGATTAATTCGTAATGCAAGTCTAGAGGACTATTTATATTGCTTTAAGAATGCAAAGTACGCTGTCACGGATTCGTTTCATGGTTTGTGTTTTTCAATAATTTATCGGAAACCTTTTTATGCGTTGATAAATCGCGCAAGAGGTGCAAGCAGATTTGAAGATTTGGCGAAAGTATTTAAATTGAATAGCCGTTTGATAGAAAATATGCGTGAGTTAAATTCTAAACCTTACAAAAATGATGAGTTGGATTATATGAACAATGAAAAGTATATAGCATATGAAATAGCTAAGAGCAAGAATTGGTTGATAGCGCAACTTAATTCTGATAAAAAGCCTATTGCTATTGACGAGTTAACTAAATTAAATTATGAATTGTATAGTTTGCGTCAACAAATTAATAACAAAAATAGTAAGTAAAATATTTGAACAGAAATAGCTTATGTTTTTTGATATTGTATTTGATGGCAACTAAATCAAGAAGCAGGTCAAATTGACCTGCCTCCGATTTGTTTGTGGAGATCTTCTAACAGATAGGGTGCTGTGCTCTCCTGTCCCTGAAATTCGTTTCTATTTCGCCTGTTCGTATCTTTTCCCGTGCACGGTGATTGCGGTCCCTTCGCGAACGGGGGGGGCGCCCTTTGCGCATGCCTGACCGCAACGGTCACTTTGACGAGCTCTTTTTTCCAAATCGCGAGATACGCATAAAAGCGCACCTGTTTTTCGGGAACGGGGAATCGATGCGCGTCTTCCCGTTCGATCTTTTTCAGGATATATTTCGGAACGGGTCGGATGTCTTTTTCCGTCATTGTCTCTATCTCACCTCCAATTCATCGCCGAACATTTCGTCTAAAAGGGCGAGCGCTTCGGCATCGAAGGCGGAAGGGTCGATCTTATTCTCGTTTGCTTCCGCCTCTTTTTCGTCGTCAAAGGCGCAAATTTCCTCTTCGCAGAGTATCTCGCCCGTCTCGGGATCGGCGCACAGCTCTTTTGCTTCCTGATGCAGAATTTCGCATACGTTCTCTTGTTTTTGCGTATTTTCCGTGTTTTCGAGCAATTCAAAGAGGGACATCTGCGGCGCAGGGAGCGGCTTTGGCGGCTCGCGTTTCGCCGCGGCGGCCTTCGGCGCGGGGCTGGACCGTTTCCCGTATTCGGTGCCGTCTTCGCAAAAGAGCGTGCCTTCGATGCCGTCCTCTTCAAAGAAGCGGATCGCCCAGCCGTATACTGTTTCATCTTCCACGCAGGCGGACCTCGCGCCTTTTTCAGCAAGTTTTTTCGCCTCGTCGCAGGCGAATCTCATAAAGCCCGCAAGCGTCTTTTTTGTTGAGCAGCGTTTTGCCGTCCTTTTGCATGCGCACGCCGTCGTTGATCTTTTCGGCAAGCATAGACGAAGCATTTTCTTCCAGGTATGCCTTGATCTTTGCTTCTTCCCGCGTTGCGGCTTCTAAATTGAGTTTCATCTCTTTTCTCCTCAGAAGGGCAGATCTTGCAGAAGTTCTGCGGCTTTGGAAGGCAGGTTTTCCAGCGTTGTGTAGTGGTTGAACCCGCCGCAGAAGTCCTGTTCGTGCTGTGCGGTTCGGATCAGGATATGCCCGTACCATTCGTTGATAAAGTACCTGACGTCGCTGATGGAGATGTACACGCACCTGTTCCGACTGCTCTTGATAAACGCCGAAAAGCAGTAGTGGTTCTTCCCGACGTTGACGAGCCGCCAATGATTTTCCCTGCATACCGTTTTCAGGTAGTTGATGTATTTCGTCTGAAAGCTTTTGTAATCTTTGCCCGTATAGCATCCGCAGGAAAATTTGTGCGTGAGATATTTTTTGAGTTCTTCGATCTTCGCCATTTTTAAGCCTCCTTTACGATCCCGTAAATGTCGTACGCGTAGTATTCGCAGACGAACCAATTAAAGAGGGCGTGACATTTCACGCCCCTGTAGTTCACGATATAGTCGTTGTCGCCGACTTTTTCAAGCACGGTGACGCTCCAATACGCGCCGCACGACTACGTCGATTTTTTCATTGTCTGTCAACATTTTGTAATAGAAAAAATTTTGTCGGGTCACGGATCTTCATGCGATCCTCCTGATCCCGCCGCCGAAGCTCTGTACGGTGATGCTGCTGAACTCCGAACACCAGTCATCGTCCTTGTTCCAAACGTACGCAAACGCTGTATGGCGGTTTCCTTCGCTGTAGACGAGCGTGTTCCATTCATCCGGATAGTCAGTGACGATCAGAAAATCGTACAGTTCGCCGAATTCGGTCAGTTCATGCGTAACCGCGTCCTTGTTCCAGACGTACGCGAACGCTGTATGGCGGTTTCCTTCGCTGTAGACGAGCGTGTTCCATTCATCTGGATAGTCAGTGACGATCAGAAAATCGTACAGTTCGCCGAATTCGGTCAGTTCATGCGTAACCGCGTAAACGCGACAAACCGTATAGGCGAAAAATATGGTTTCAGTTATACCGAATGGCGGAAGGCGGCAAGGCTCAAGCGCACTTCTTGCGAGAAGCATATCATTCTGAAGGGCGGGACTTCGTGGAAGGAAGAACTCAGAGAGGTCATTCAAGAGGGGACATTAAAATCTAAAACCGAGCAGGAGTTTAAAGCCTACCTTCACAGACAGTTATATTGCTGCTATTGCAATAACATAGGAAAACAGAAAGCATGGAAAGGTAAGTAATCGGAAAGCGCACGAGGCGGGGAAAAGCGGCAGCCTATCCCGAGCGGGTTAGCTGGGACGGCTCCGCTCCCCGCCGCGCTTTTTGTCGTGCGACGTGGGGGGGGGTGCACTTTCTCTTTTGCGCGAAGGAATTGGGCGGTTAAGAGGTCGATTTGTTTGTGAAAGTGTGTGCGCTTGGTCGGCGCCCGCGCGAGGGCGTAGCCTGAAGCTCAGCCGAGGGGGCCCCTTTAGGGGTTTCGGCTGATGGCGAAGCGCGAGGGTGACTTTGCGGCGTTAGCCGCAAAGTCACCCGAAGGCCGCCGCTTGTTAATAACCAAGCGCACACACTGCAGCCATTTGCATTTTTGAGGTGCATTTTCGGGACATAAAAACGACCTGATTTTCGGCCACAAAACAGGCCTTAGAGAGGGGTGTTCGGAGGTGGTTTTTTCGGGTTGCCGAAGACAATGATGGGCGGAGAGATCGGCATCGCAGCGAAGAAGTCAAATAGCCCCGTAAAAGGCTCTTAAAATGAAAACAAATGTTCATTGGTTAAGTTTATCGAGAAAGAAGTTTTTGTGGCAGGAAGGGGCACAAGAGAAAGAATTTCGGGTGTTCGGATAAGGTGTCGTGGATTTTTTGTGAAGAGCGCACTTGATATTGCAGAGGGAGGGGGGTCGCCGAATAAATTTGGCGATTGATTTTCAAAAAGTATGTGATTTGATAACAGTTGTTTATCAAAAGTCGGTTTTGATTTGTCATAGAGATTATGGGGCTGTACTTTGGCAGAGATAAGACACATAGAGTCTTCTGTAGCAATATTTTGTATGTTAAGTGACAAAATTACTGTATACGTATAGCGAAAAATAGTACAAGGATGTGTCAATTCAGACAGGTGATAGGTAAAATTTTATTTATCGCAGAGCACCTGTTTATGGGTGATTTAAGTACTAAAAACTTGTGACTATTGACTTTCGCAAGTTTTTATTAAGCCATTGATTCAATAGCTTAATAAAATAATATAATTAAAATAAAACAATTATATTTATCAAAATAATCAAGAAAGCATATAAGCATTGACGGCATTGAAAATCTGTGCTATAATAGACATAAGTAAGATTTTGAGGTTCCTTATGGATAAATATGTTCCGCCCTACGGTATTACCGAAGAGATGCTGGAATTGACTTCAGAAATAACGGAAGAATTGGGAAAATTAAGCAATGTAAACGATTTGGAAAGGCTGCCGCGTCTGCGCAGGGTAAACCGTATCAAGTCTATTCAATCGTCGCTTGCCATTGAAAACAATACATTGTCCTTAGAGCAGGTGACAGATGTTCTTAACGGGAAGCGTGTTTTAGGACCGCAGGACGATATCGTTGCTGTAAAAAATGCATTTGCTGTCTATAAGATATTGCCAGAGCTCAATCCGTTTTCTTTGGAAGATTTGAAGAAGGCGCACGGCGTGATGATGAACGGACTTGTCGAGGGGGTGGGTGAACTGCGTACAAGTTCTGTCGGCGTAATAAATGAACAGGGAAAAGTCATTCATGTTGCTCCGCCGCACGGCATGGTAAAGGACTTGATGGAGCAACTGTTTGATTGGTTGAAAATGAGCAAGACGCAAATGCTCATTCGTTCGAGTATATTCCATTATGAATTTGAGTTCATTCACCCATTTATGGACGGAAACGGCAGAACTGGCAGATTATGGCAGACGGCATTGCTTGCAAGCTGGAAGCCGATATTTGAATGGATTCCTATCGAAAGCATCATCAAAGATAATCAGGAAGAGTATTACCGTGCAATCGGACTTTCGACGGCGGAAGGCAAATCAAACCGCTTTATCCTGTTCATGCTCGGCGTTATCAAAAAGGCAGTCGCCGAACTTGCAAGGGATACGCACAACCATCAGAGCCATATCAGCAATCAGATCAGGGCGTTGATGTCCGTCATTGAAACTTATCCCATGTCTGCGGTGGAGTTGATGGAAAAGCTCGGTCTGAAATCGCGCGTGACGTTCCGAAAAAATTATATACAGCCGGCGTTGGAAGCAGGGCTTATCGCTATGACAGATCCCGATACACCGACAAACCGAAACCAAAGGTACTTTAAGATTTAATCATAGCAGCACTAACTAATGTAAAAGCGTATTAAAAAGTATTGTAAGATTGTTACAACAATCAACTTCCGATAATAAAAAATTATGAGAGGTAAGCAAGGAGCAGCGAATATGTTACCTGAAGAAAAAGCAAGAGTAAAAATCGATGAGCAGCTCACCTCCGTCGGTTGGGAGGTTGTCACGCGGTTTGAATATAATCGGAAGAATCCGTCGGCGGTCGTGGAAGCGTCTATGTCCGGACGGAAGGAAAGCGATTATCAGGTATTTCAAATGGCAAATCATCGGTAATATCTTTGACTTCTGAGCCAACCTTCTCATAATAGCGATTATTGTCAATGAAACAGTTGATGAGGATTTGGGGGTGATTATGTATTGATAGTAGGAGGAATACTAAATTTCGGAAAATTCAACATCGTTTTTAATAAAATATTCCGATTTCGGAAAATATATTGACATTTGGAGAGTGGTATGCTATACTGAACGTGTCGGAGGTATGGCAATGATCGAAAGAAAGGATTATTTAGAAAAGTTGATTGCTTGGAAAGATGAACAGGTTATCAAAGTCGTAACGGGGATACGACGTTGCGGAAAATCTACCTTGTTAGATTTATATAAAGAGTATCTGAAAAAGAACGGGGTAGGAGACGGGCAGATCGTTGCAGTCAATTTTGAAGATCTTGAAAACGAGGCGTTGCAAGACTATAAAGCGTTGTATGCGTATTTGTCGGACAGACTGTGCCACGGTAAAATGACGTATATATTTTTGGATGAGATACAAAAGGTAGAGGGCTTTGAAAAGGTAGTAGACAGTTTATATATAAAAGAAAACGTCGATGTATATATGACCGGCTCCAATTCGTGGCTGCTTTCGGGTGAGCTTGCCACGCTTTTGTCCGGGCGGTATATCGAAATCAAGATGCTGCCGTTTTCTTTTGCGGAATTTTACGAGAGCAGGGGCGGCGGAGATGCAGACAGACTGTTTGCGGACTATATGGCAAACGGTTCTTTCCCTTATATTGCGACGATGGACAGGACAAAAGAAAAAATCGATATGTATTTGGAGGGCCTCTACAATACCGTTATCGTCAAAGATATAGAGGAGAGGCAAAACAGAAAGGAAAAAGATCCGAACAAGAGAAAAGTATCGGATATTTCTTTGCTGAAAAATATTTCCAAATTCCTCGCAAGTAGTATCGGCAGCCCTGTTTCAGTCAAACGTATTGCCGATTATATAACGTCCTCGGGCAGGAAAGTTTCACAAAATACGATAGACGATTATATTGAAGCTCTGGTACAGGCGTATGTTTTTTATCAAGCCGAACGATATGACGTAGAGGGGAAACAACTTTTAAAGCAAAACGGAAAATTCTATATCGTAGATTTAGGTTTGCGCAGATATTTGTTGCCGAAACGCGAATATGATTTAGGGTATTCTCTGGAAAATGTGATCTATTTAGAGCTTTTGCGGCGGGGCTATGAAGTAAATGTCGGAAAGATGGGACAGGCGGAGGTTGATTTTGTCGCCAAAAAGGACGACGTGGTCAGTTACTATCAGGTCACGGCATCGTTGACGGAACAGACGACGTTCGAGCGCGAAATAAGACCGTTGAAAAAAATCAATGACAATTATCCGAAAAAGATTTTGACATTGGACAGATTCACGCTCGGCAATTATGAAGGGATAGAGGTTCAGAATGCGGTCGATTGGCTGTTAGGCGAATAAAAAAATGAGTGACACAAAAGAATATGCGGCTCTGCAAGAGGAGTGCGAATGTCTGCGTGCAGAAAATCAACGGCTGAATAAAGATCTTGCCCGATATCGTGCTAAATACGGCGAACTTTCCGAGCCGGATAAGGGAGAAGAAATCGGGGCGCTGTCTGCTGAAAATAAAGTTCCCGCGCCGTCAAGTAATGTCGTCCTTGTAACGAATCAAAGCACGTCGGAAGAAAAGATCAAACTTTTTCGTTCGCTGTTCCGCGGACGGGAAGATGTTTACGCAAAGCGGTAAGGCAACGGACTCTGACTCCGTCATTCGTTGGTTCGAATCCAGCTACCCCAGCCATGATTGCTGAACGAAAAGACTACAGCAGCAAAAAACCCCGAAAAACTCATCGTTTTTCGGGGTTTTTGCTGTTTTAGGTGGTAAAACATAGGCATTCTGAAATTGACTAAACGATAGAATTTTATGACTGCAGATTTGCTCTTTTAGAAAAAACAGGTTTTGAACTGACGATATTTTTCCAATTCAAGTATTATAGTAACGGCAGTGCTGTTTCTGCGATAGATAAGTTAATAATGATATTCTTTTTTTTGTTGACATTGCGATGGTTTAGTGATAATATAAAAGCGAAAAAGCAATGTGAGAACAAGCCATACTAAAATCAAATAATTTACGGTAAAGTACAATTAAATAGTTTTCATTGTACTTTTGGTAATGGATTCTGTTAATCGATAAGTTCAACTAAATAATTAAAGTAAGATAAGAGGGGGGATGCTTAATGATTGTTTAAATAAAGGTGGAATTAGGCATAAAGAAAATTTGTTATAATTAAACGAAAATAAAAATTGAATTTAGGAGAAATTATGAAAACACGAGCGAAAACTTTTATAGTTTTATTATTTGTTTGTCTTTTTATGGCGATGCCTTTGATAAATGCGTCTGCTTTAGAATTAACTGTTGAAGATATGAAAGAAAATCTTGTTGAAAAAGGTTTGCCGGAAGAGTATTTGCAAAAATTGTCGGACACACATATTAAAAGTCTTTATGAAGATGGGTGTCAGTATATTTTAGAATATGAGGAAGAGACTGCGTATCTGTCAGAATTCGACGAAGAGGCAGATGATACAAATCCGGGGATTGTACCTTATGGACATATTGATGAAACGATGTTCAAATTAAAAATCAGCAAAACAACGATTAAGGAAAGCAATAATTTGGTGCGAAAAGTAAATTTGGTTGTTAACTACGAATGGGTAAAAAATCCAATGAATACAAAAACGGATGGAATAACAGTAAACTGGGATAATTCGGTGTTTGCATATTTAGGCGATTCATTCTATTCATACGATGAAATTCTTGTGGACGGAGAATATCGAAAGAGAGTTAACGAGTGTACGGCTCCAGATTTAGCTCAACAAGGAGGTATTGGCTATAGCGCAGAAATTGGAATGTATGTTGGCCCTTTCATGTCTGCAGGGTGGGCAAGAGGCACTGCTTCCTTCTATATTATTCCTACATCAAATATCTATGAAAAAACTAGTTCAACAAGTACACATGTAACATCTATCAATGTGAATTATGTCCATGACAAAACGCCAATATTTGGTTCTATTAGTTTCTCTGTTGCAGGGGTAGGAGTAACAATTAATGCTCCCGTGTTTAATGATTCTTTAAGTAGGACGTTAAATTTTTATTATTAAAGTTTATTTATGAAAGGTATTCGGATGTTATTAGCTGCATTAACTACCATGTTATTAGCAGTTGTTGGAATAGTCGGTGGTGGACAAGGTTTAATTATAACGTATATAGCTATACCATCAAGTATAATTATGATGTTTATAGGATTATTTATTGATGATGAAAAAAAGAATAAACCTGCTCAAGAGAATAAAAAGGAAATATCCGATGATTCGGAACAAAAAAAATAGCAGCATTGTTTGTTGATTAAAAATTCGGTTTATAAGCTTATTATAATTTAGTGATAATATAAAAGCAGAAAAAGAGATGTGAGAACAAGCCATACTAAAATCAAATAATTTATAGTAAAGTACAATGAAATAGTTTTCATTGTACTTTATTGTTTTATGGGGGGGGGTACTTATTCATCTGGCGGAACTTTAACTTACAATACTTCTAAATCAGTAACTCTTAATAGCGGTCAAAATATGCTATATCGACTTTATAGACAATATCTATCACGCGGTCTTTTCCTGTCATATTTGGCGAGCCACCTACGACTACACAATCTATCAGTTTATAGCACATTTCACGGGTAAGCTCGGGCGCTTCGAGGTATTTCTTTATGTTCCTTATGAAGGCGTCGGCGCTAACAAAATTTTTATCTTTCGGCTATGCCTTGCCCGAACAGCCGAAAAGGCGGGGAAGAAAAAAAGAACTGTCCTATATCGGGCAGCTCGGGGCAACCAAGAATACCCTGAACGGCAAACTCGATATCGCTATCATTCAGTCGCTCGGCGGAAAGAACGGCGTCAAGGACGTCGTCAGAAATTACGGAATGGTTTTGGTGGACGAGTGCCACCATGTTCCCGCCCTCATGTTCGAACAGGTTTTAAAGTCCGTGAACGCCAAATACGTTTACGGGCTTACGGCTACACCCGTCCGCGCCGATGGCAGGCAAGAAAGCATCTTTATGCAGTGCGGGGAGATAGCGTACAGGGTGAACGCCATCGAGCAGGCGCAGCGGCAGTTGTTCGACCATATCGCTGTTCCGCGGTTTACCGATTTCCGCATGCCGCTTGTGGCGGACAGCGGGTTCAAAACGCTCAATCAGATATTTGCGGAACTTTGTTTGAGTAAAAACCGCAACGCGATGATCGTGGAAGACATCGTAAAAGCGGTCAATGCGGGGAGAATGCCCATTGTTCTGACAGAGAGGACGGAACACGCAAAACTTCTGACGGACGCCATCCAACACCGCGGGGTAAAGACCTTTCTTTTGATTGGGAAGGAAGCGGCAAAACTGAAACGGGAAAAACTGGCGGCGATTGCAGCCGCGGGGCAAGCGGAACGTTTTGTGATCGTTGCCGTCGGGCGGTATGTGGGGGAAGGATTTGATTTCGCGCGGCTGGATACGTTGTTTTTGGCGATGCCCATTTCGTGGAAAGGAAAACTTACGCAATATGCGGGAAGGCTGCACCGCGATTATGTCGGCAAAAGGGAAGTCGTTATCTACGATTATGTAGATCTGAATGTTGCCATGCTGGAAAACATGTATCATAAACGGATCAAAGGGTATAAGGACATCGGCTATGAGATCCGCGTCGATGCAAAGACAGGCAAACGCGGCATACTATTCAATAAGACAGATTTCAAGCGTATATTCAACGAGGATATAACATCGGCTCATAAGGAAATTCTTATTGTCAGCCCGTCGCTTATCGCCGGGCGCGTGACAAAATTTTTACGGGTTTATAGTACATTGCTGGATAAACCGAACGTAACGGTCGTGACACGGGCGACGGACGACGAAAAAACAATGCAGCAGCTCGAAAGATTAAAGCGGACGGGGATTGCAATACAAATACACGATGACTTGCATTTGCGGTGCGCAGTAATCGACGGTTCGCTCGTGTGGTACGGGAGTATCAGTCCGCTGGGGTATGCGGGCGATACGGACAGCAGTTTGCGGTTCGACAGCCGAGAGATTGCGGAGATGCTTGTTTCACAGTTAAAATCAAACGGTTGAAAGCTGTTTAGGTTGTTTGTTTTGACCGAACTATATTATATAATAATAGAATCAGACCCGGGTGAGGATGAACTTGCTTGGGTCTAAATTATTTAATTAGAAGGATATCAAATTGTCAGAGGTCAATATTTTCAAAAGCAATCGGAGCCGGTGCTTACTTTATTTCAGACTGCTATTGCTTTCGGGCAGGGTGCTTTTCAGGCATTGAATAATTGCGAAGCGATCCATGTGCTGCTCAGTAATCGTGGCAGAAGTATTGTGATACGTTCGGTAGCATCGAATACGCCCGATGCGGTCTTGTGGAAAAAACGCGCCGAACCCAAATATACAAAGATCGAATGTCCGCAATTAACGCGCAATATTTACGAGCGATGGGGATTGGATAAAAATTGTCATTATCGGGCTTTTGGCAAAACAGTGCAGGCGGATAGAAAATTGCTGATATTATTTGATTTTACAGATCCGGTAGTATATGAAGGCTTGAAAAGGGTATAGACGATGCGAAACGATGTAGCGTATGTTTCGTTTTATATGAGGAGCAATACTATTCGGATTTTTAAAAGTACAATACGTGCAATGGGTACTCCTAAATTTATAAGATTGCGTATCCACGAAACAGAGGGAACTATGATTATAGAACCTTATGACAGAATCACTTTCTCATCGTTTCGAGTGCCGTTTCCGCTGAATGATTCAAAGGAAGGGATGGATATTCACAGTAAGCGTTTTATCCGAATTGTTGCGGCGCTCATGCGGTGGGATATGGAGCGAACATATCGGGTTGCTGGGGAATTATACGAAAGGCAAAAAATTATTAAATTAGATTTATTGCAAGCCGTAAAATTATCGTAAATAAATATTTATGGATAATTAATGAAACCAAACAAGTAAAAATAGGCATTGCAATTTACGGATAAATTGTGGGGTAATTGTGGGGAAGATTGTGGGGTAACGGTATAAAAAACTGCATAAATATAAAAAAAGAGCCTAAAACAGGCTCAAAATAGTATATTTATGCAATGCATGAATAAAACCTGCTTCCTCTGACTCCGTCATTCGTTGGTTCGAATCCAGCTACCCCAGCCACCTACGGGCAAAATTAGGCAAAAAATGCTTAATTTAGCCCGTTTTTTTTGGCGCAGCGATAAAAATTTTATTGCAAGATCAATTTTTTGAAATCTCGCCGTCTGTACAGTAAATGGTGTAATTGCCGGTCTCGTCGTCCCAACCGCTTTCCTTTATTATCGCATTCCATTCGGCCATTGTTCCCGCATAGTTGATCGTTGTGAGTGCCCCACACGAAAAGAACGTAGGACTTTTTATATATGTCAGGCTGCGCGGGAGCGTGATGGTTTTGAGAGCAGTGCAAAAATTGAACGCGGAAACCCCGATATCTGTCACACCTTCCTGAACGGTTATTTCTTCGAGTGCGTAACAGCAGTAAAACGCCCAATCGCCGAGGCTCTTCACGCCGCCCGGAATGGTCATGGCCGTAAGTTTTCTGCAACCGCTGAAGGCGGAATCGCCGATGTATGTCACGCTGTTCGGGATGTTTATTTCCGTAAGCGCCCTGCAGTCTTCAAAGGCGGAATCTCCGATGTACGTCAATCCGTTTTGAAGGATGACGCTCTCAAGTGAGCCGCAGCCTTCAAACGCGGAATTGCAGATCACTTTGGTAAGATGATACACGTTGCAGATCGTGATCGACGTGTCGATCGATTGGACCAAAACAACAAAGGGATTGCCGTCATTGCCCAGATAATAGGCGTTTTCGTGTTGGTTGTAAGTCAGGGCGTTGCAGCCGGAAAACGCATTGTTTCCGACAAAGGTCACCCCGTCGGGGATGCTGATGCCCGTGAGCGCGCTGCAATTTCCGAACGCGGAATTTCCGATGCCTTTCGTATCATTTCTCAAAGATACGTCGGTGACGGAAGTCTCGCAATCGATGACCCATTTGTCGACGTAACTGACGCCGTTTTCGACCTGTATGATCTTTTCGCATCCGGCAAAAGCATTGCTTCCGATGTCTGTCATACTGTTCGGGATGGTGATGTCCGTAAGCGAAATGCATCGATAGAACGCATCGCTTCCGATGCTCGTCAGGCCTTCGGGGAGGGTGACTTTCGTGAGAGACGTGCATTGATAGAAGGCTTCGCTTCCGATGCTCGTCACGCTTTCCGACAGCGTGATTTCCGTGAGAGAAATGCACTGACAGAACGCATTGCTTTCAATGCTCCTCACGCCATCGGGGACGATGTAGGAAACTTCCGTTCTTCCTGCAGGATAATAGACGAGAGCTGTTTTATTTTTATTGAACAATACGCTGTTTTCACTGCAAAAGAACGGATTTCCCTCGCTGATCTCTATTTCTTTAAGGGAAGAACAGGATTCGAAAATGTAGCCTGCGAGGTTTCTGATCCCGTCGCCGAAAGACAGGCTTTCAAGCGATCCGCAGCCTAAGAATGTCTGGCTGTCAAGCTCCTGTACGCCGTTCCCGATCGTCATCTCCGTGAGATTGTTACAATAGAGGAAGGCATTGATCCCGAGGCTCGTCACGCCGCCCGGAATGGTCATGCTTGTGATTTGAGCGCAACCGATGAACGCATACTTGTAGACGGAGTAATCCTTGCCGTTGAAACCGTCGGGCAGCGTGAGCTCGGATTTTGTCCCCGCATAGCCGAGGAGGCAGACGAGGTCTCCGTCTTCGTAGAAGATGTAACCCTCGTCGGTGGTCACAAGCTTGCTCTCTCCCTCTGTGGGGGTGTATACATTCAGGGCATACGCGGCGACATAACCGTTGGAGTACGAATCTTTTTCAATGTCCAATGAAGACAGATTGTATATTTCTGTCAGTTTATAACATCCGTAAAACGCCTGATCGCCGATATAGGTCACGTTTTTCGGAATGGTCAGGCTTGTAAGCGGAAAGCAATTATAAAACGCCGAATCTCCGATGGAGGTAAGATTTTCGGGCAGGGTCACATCTGTCAGGAAGTTGCAGTTGTAGAATGCGAGGTTTCCGATAGAGGTGACGCTGTCGGCGAGGGTTATGCTCGTGAGCGAAATGCAGTAACGGAACGCATTTTCGCCGATGCTGTCTCCGCTCGTGATGACGACCGTTTTCAACGAGGTTTGGGGGATAAATGCGATCGCCGATGCGGGCATGGACACGCTTTCGATCGCAGTGCAGTCATCGAACGCTTCGTCTCCGATGCTCGTCACGCAGTCGGGGATGATTATGCTTTTGATTTGACTGTGACCGATAAACGCATACTGATAGACGGAATAAGCTTTGCCGTTGAAACCGTCGGGCAGGACGAGCTCGGTTGCCGTTCCCGTATATCCGATAAGGCTGACAAGGCCTCCGTCCTCATAGAAGATGTATCCGTTGTCGTCCGTCGTAAGTCTGCTCTGTCCCTCTGTCGGGGTATACACGTTCAGTGCGTAATATCCTACATATCCGTTGCTTTCGGATCCCTTTGCAATGGCAAGCGAGGACTGGTCGCATACCTCCACCAATTTGATGCAACCGCAGAAGGCCTGGTTTCCGATAGAGGTCACCCCCTTCGGAACGGTTACGCTTGTCAGCTGGCTGCAGTCGTAAAACGCAAACTCTCCGATAGAGGTCACGCTCTCGGGGATGGTGACGGCGATCAGAGATCCGCATCCGTCGAACGAATAGCGGCCGATCGAGGTCAAGCCGTCGGGAAGGGCAACGCTCTTCAATGAACGGTAACCGTTGAACGCAAAGTCGCCGATGCTTGTCACGCCGTCGGGGATGACGAGCTTCGTCACAAGTTCTCCGTTCAAAAACAATTTATCGGCATAATAGAGCGGATTGGCCTCGAAACTTTGGAAAGAGATCGCGCACCATGCCGCAATATCCGATATGTATACGTTTTTCAGGGAGTTGCAATCGCGGAACGCCTGGTTTTCGACGATCGCCAGATCGTTGCCCAGGGTCAGGCTTTTCAGGGCGGTGCAATTTTTGAAAGCCTCCTCGCCGATGCGCGTTGCGCTCTTTCCGATCACCGCTTCGGTGAGTGCCGTACAGTTTTGGAAAGCGTAAGCACCGATATCCGTAATGCCGTCGTGGATCGAGATCTGTGTAAGAGAAGTGCAATCTTTGAACGCGCCCTGGTAGACGATCTTTGCTTTTTCGTATATAGCGCAATCTTTGATCCCGACGTCTTTTGCTTTGACCAGCACGACATAGGGGTTTGTTTCATTGCCGAGATAAAGGGCATTCCCGTATTCGTTGTAGTTTAACGAGGTGCAGTTGAAAAGAGCATACGAACCGATTTTTTTCACGCCGCTGCCGATCGTCAGATCTTTGAGCGAGGTGCATTCATAGAATGCAAGGTCGCCTATTTCCTCCACGCTGTCGGCGATCGTAGCGCTTGTGAGGGAAGTGCAGTGTGAGAATGCGGCGTAAACGAGGCTGTCGCCGCTGGTGATGACGACCGTTTTCAGGGAGGTCTTCGGGATATGCGGGATCGCCGCGGCGGGGATCGTGGCGTTTTCTATTGCGTCACAACCGAAGAATGCCATATCTCCGAAATCGGTCACGCTGTCGGCAACGGTGATGTCGGTAAGCGAACTGCAGTTATAGAACGCCTTTTCCCCGATACTCTCTCCGCTCGTAATGACGACCGTTTTCAGGTTTGTCTGCGGAACAGAACTTATTGCGTGCGCGGGGAGGGTCGCGTTTTCGATCGCCGCGCAGGCGGCAAATAAGTCTTTTGGTATAGAGGGGATGCCGTCGGGAATGGTTATGTCTTTAAGTTCAGTACATTCGTAGAAAGCGTCAGGACAAATCGCCCTGGTGTTTTCGGCGATGGTGCATTCCGTTATTTCTGTGTTCTTTGCCATGCACAGGACTGCATAAGGGTTGGTCTCGTTGCCGAGATAGTAAGCGTTTTCGCATTCGTTGTATTTGAGCGCGGCACAGCCGGAAAACGCACTGAGTCCGATATCCGTCACGCTGTCGGGTATGGTTATTTTCTCAAGCGAACTGCATCCGGCGAAAGCATTTTCTCCGATATCCGTCACGCCTTCGGGGATCGTGACGCTTTCGAGCGAAGTGTTTATCTCGAATACGTATTTGTACAGATCATAATTTTTGTTGTTGAATTTATCGGGCAAAACAAGTTCGGTTGCTGTCCCGCGGTATCCGACAAGATATGCGGCCTCTTCGTCTTCGCAGAATACGTACCCGTCGCCTGTGTTCGTGAGTTTGCTTTCTCCCTGCGTATCCGAATAGACGTTCAGGGCAAAATAGGCGACAAGGCCGTTCTCTTCCGAACCTTTTACGATATCGAGCGAAGACAGGTTGCAAACTTCCGCAAGCCTGTAACATGCGCCGAATGCGCCGTCTCCGATATAGGTGACGCCTTTGCCGAGGGTCACTTTCATGAGCGCGTTGCAGCCGCTGAATGCAAAGTTGCCTATCCAAGTCACGCTGTCGGGTATGGTTATGGTTGTAAGATTATTATAATTGCCGAATGCGGTAACGCCGATGCGCGTTACGGGTTTTCCGTTTATTTCTGCGGGTATCACCAAGTCGGTGTCTTCAACGTTGTCGTATTGTACGAGCGCATAGCTCGCATTATCTTCATTCAAAACATAAGTGAGCCCGTCCTGCGTTACGGAATCTCCTCCCGAAGGTTTTTCGCCGCAGGCGGAAAGTCCGATCGCGCACGTCGCGATCATACAAATAGTCAGCAATGTCAGCAGGATCTTTTTTTTCACGTTTTTCCCTCCCGTGAAGCTAGATAACATTATATCACAGTCTTTTTAAAAAAACAACAGCCTGCATAAATAGCCCCGATCTCATGATCTGAATTTTGTGCTTTTCGGTTTGTCGACTGACTGAATATTTCCTTGCGGTGACATGTCCTATGCCCGAAAGGTCACAGACGTTGCCTGTGGAGGATGGGGAAAAACAGCCTTCGGCCGTTTTGAAACAGGTTTTGTCGGGTGCGCGCCAAAATATGACTCGATCGCGCTTTGCGTTGCAACATGAGCAAACCGATACGTCTGTATTTTGCTGTCTGCCGAAAAGATCATAAACAGGGACAACGTCCGTGATCATGATATGCATGTTCAAAATCTGAACGCTTTCGTGTGCATAGAATGAACGCGCGTTTTCTTTTTTCAGGTTTCCCGCCCGAAAAAATGCTTTGTCCTTGTCGATTTTTGCAAGGCGTAGAACTGCGTGCGCAGGAAGAGTCGGTTGCGGAAGCGCCTTTCGGTCGCTATGACCCCGCATCTTACGATCATGACAGGGAAATTGACCGCGTTGCAGGTGCAAAGTGCGGCATACAGCGTGCAAACTGCGACAAAAAAAGGTGGTTTTTATTGCGTTTGACGGGAGGTTGGGTTATAATGCTTTTATAAGAGGAAAGTGAAGAAGTGAGGGAGAGATATGATTAATATAGCAATCATTGAAGATGACGAACGCGACGCGGAAAACCTTTCGGCGGTGCTTGCAAGATATCAGGATGAAACGGGAGAATTGCTGCAGATACACAGATTTCGCGATGCGGAAGCGTTTCTGACGCGCTATCGTCCTGTTTATGACCTTATCTTTATGGATATCAGGCTTGGGGAAGGGGGAATAAACGGCATTGCGGCAGCAAAGCGAATGAGAAAATTCGACGCAAATGTCGCGCTGATTTTTACGACGAGCATGGCGCGATATGCCGTCAAAGGCTATGAAGTGGATGCGCTCGATTACCTCATCAAGCCTGTCGAATATTATAAAGTAAAGATGCGCATGGACAGATTATGCCGCACGAAAGCGGACCAGTTTGCGAGCGTCGCCGTTCTTCTCGACGGCAACCGAAAGCGTATCCCTGCCTCCGAGATCTATTATGTGGAGGTGCTTGACCATACCCTTGTCTTCCACACCAAGGAAGAAGAATATTCGGGGCGGGGAACGCTGCGGGAGGCGGAAAAGACGCTCATTCCCGCAGGGTTTGCCAGGTGCAGCGTCAGTTGTCTTGTGAATCTCAACCACTTCCGCGGGTTAAAGGGAAATGTTTTGCTCATCGGGCCGTATCAACTTCGCATCACGCGGGGCAAGAAGAAGCAGTTTTTGCGGGAATTGTCTGTGTTTTTGTCGGGGGGAGAGAAGTAAACATGTTTACTTTTTCATGGTTTGTTTCGTCGCTGTATTATGAGATCTCCATGCTGCTCTGCGTCCTGCTTGTTGCTTTCAGAATGCCAAAACGCCCCCTTTTTTGGCTTCGGGTTTGCATAGGGGCGCTTGTTTTTTTCGGGGTGATGGCGGCCCTGCAGAGAATATTGTTTCTGTTGGGCTCGGGAGGATTTACGCCGCTCGGGCTCTCCAAATACATAGTTTACTACCTGCTTGCCGTATTGTTCGTGTGCGTATGTTTTGACTGTAATTTTTGGGCGGCGTTGTTCTGCGCGACGGTGGGGTATTGCCTTGAACATTTCGGGGAGCGCCTGTATGAGATCGTCAATCGTCCTTTTCTTCACGGGATGGATCCTGTGCTCAAATATCTGATCCGAACCGTCTTGTTTGCGGCTGCGGTTGCGGCCGTCTATCTGTTTCTCATACGCCGCAGCAGGTATTTGCGCTGTAATATCATGGTGGACAATAAGCTGCAGACGGTCACCTCCGTGATCGTTGTCGCGATACTCGTCTATGTCAATTCGCTGGCGATCGCCGAATCGTTCGGAAACATTCTCGCCATTTTGTACATCAATATAATGTCGCTGGCCCTCTCATTTATGGGCATCGTGCTCGAGTGCGGCATAGCGGAAAACAAGAACAACGAAAAGGAACTTGCGATCGTCGAGCGCATTTTGCAGGAGGAGCGAGAGAGATATAAAGTAGAAAAGGAAAATTTCGAGCTTTTGGGCATGCGCTGTCATGACCTGCGACATCGGTTGGCAGACGGGACGAACGGGCTGGATGGTGAAATGCTGACGGAGCTGAAAGAGAACATCGCGATCCTGGATTCGTATGTGGACACGGGCAACGATGCGCTCAATGTCGTTCTCTATAAAAAGATGAGACAATGCGAACGGGAGGGGATCAGTCTTTCCTGTCTTGTCGACGGGAGAAAGCTGGATTTTATCCCGAAGCACGAGCTGTATTCGCTCTTCGGCAACGCGTTGGACAATGCGATCGCTGCCGTGAAGGGCCTTCCCGAAGAGATGCGTGTGATCAGCGTCGTCGATACGGGGAAGGGTGATTTCGTCAATATCCAGATCGAAAACTATTTTTCCGGGGACATTCATTTTGTCGACAGCCTTCCGCAGACGAGAGAGGACCCCCGTTTTCACGGATTCGGGGTGAAAAGCATGCGCTACATCGTGGAAAAATACGGCGGGATGCTGCGCGTCTATACAAAAGGCGATGTGTTTATTGTGGAAATGCTCTTTCCCGATCTCGGAGAGGGGAACGGTGCGCAAAGTGCAAACTGCGGCGCGAAAGATGTCTAAGCACGACAATCCTATTCACAAAAGAAAAATTCCGTTATACCATGGATTCACCTGTGAACAAACGCAGGTGAATCTTTTTTATAGGAGGAGGGAAAATGCAGATTTTCCGAAAGAAGGGCCTGAAAAAGCTCCCCACCGTTTTGGCAAGCGTATTGCTCAGCGGCGCGCTTTTGGCAGGTACGACTGTGACGGCATTTGCGGCGACGGATGTCAACCATTCGGCTGTGAACGACGCGTCGCAGAGCAAGGGCGGTATATTTTATACCGACTATGCGACCCCTGACGATCTGATGGATGCCGCCAAAGAGCTGGCGGAGGAGATCAGCGAAGAGGGAATGGTCCTCATGCAGAACAAGGACAACGCTCTGCCTTTGCAGAAAGGAATGCGCGTTTCCGTATTCGGCAAATCGTCCGTGAACCCTGCCTATGGCGGCGGCGGATCGGGCGCGCTGATCGGCGTGACGCCCGTCTCTCTGTATGAAGGCCTGCAGAATGCGGGATTCAAGACCAATGGTGTGCTTGAAGCATTCTACAACAACGATCTGCTTTCGGGGAGCGGCCGTTCGGATAAGACCTATGTCAACGAGACGCCTGTCTCCGCCTACACGGCGGGCATCACGTCTTCGTACAGCGCCTACGGTGACGCTGCGATCGTCGTGATCACGCGCACGGGTGCAGAGGGCAGCGATCTTCCGCGCACAGGCAATGCGGCTTACGACGAAGGGGCGCGTTATCTCTCGATCACGCAGGATGAAAAGGATCTCATCGGACATGTCAACGAGTATTTCGACAAGGTGATCGTGCTCGTCAACTCCAGCAACACCGTCGAGCTTGGCGACATCAAAGACGATGTAGACAGCATTCTTTGGGTGGGCAACCCCGGCGAGCGCGGTTTCAACGCGGTCGGCCGCATCCTCAACGGGGAGGTCAATCCCTCGGGCAGGCTCGCGGATGTCTATGTCAGCGATCTGACGATGGATCCCACCTGGGCAAACTTCGGAAATAACAGCCAGAACAAGGGCGTCGAAGTGTACACCAAGAGCACGGACAGGAACGGAAAACTCGTCTATGCGAAAGAAACGGTGAAGTACAACGCCTTGCATAAGGCGGAAGTCGCCGACGGCTCGCAGAAACTTTCGGACGGCACCGCCATCCCCGCAGGCACGCAGATCTACGAAAAGGGCGGCACCTATACCGAGTACGAAGAGGGTATCTACGTCGGTTACCGCTACTACGAGACCCGCGCCTATGAAATGGGCGATCAGGGCGCCGCGTGGTACGACGGACTTGTGGATTTCACTTTCGGTCACGGCGAGAGCTATACCACGTTCAGTCAGGAATGGGCGGAAACTCCGGATGTGGAGCTTACCAAAGACGGCTCCGTGACGCTGAAAGTCAAAGTCACCAACACGGGCGACGTCGCGGGCAAGGAGGTCGTGCAGCTCTATTATTCCGCTCCTTATTTCGAGGAAGGCATTGAAAAATCCGTCGTCAACCTGGGCGCCTATGCGAAGACCGACATACTTGCGCCGGGCGGGAGCGAGACGGTCACCCTCACCATGAAGGTGCAGGACATGGCATCTTTTGACTGGAACGACGCCAACGGCAACGGCTTTTGCGGCTACGAGCTGGAAGCGGGGAATTATTCTTTCATCGTCGGAAGGGATGCGCACTGCTGGGCGGACGAGAAGGCGCTTTCGGTCACCGCCGCGGTTGCCGCGGATGCGCAGGATGCAAACTTTAAAAATGCGGCGGCAAACGGGTCCAACGGGTACACCTATACGACCGACTCCAATACGGGCAACGAGATCAAGGTGCTGTTCTCCAACGACGACATCTATAACACCAACCTGATGTCCGACGAAAACAAGCTGCAGCGCAGCTCATTTGCGGACGCTCCCGCAGACGAAAACATCATCCGTGAGAATACGCTGGATGAGGCGATCTTCAGCGACAAAGCCTGGGCGCAGATCGGCAAGACGTCCCATCTCTTTGAGATCGGCGACGATGCGGGCGATCACTATGCGTTTGAAGGCGAGGAGCACGCGCCCTGGTATGTGGAGGACGTCCCGCAGAAAAACGGCAAGGATGCCTGGACGCAGTGGGACGACAGCAAGGGCACCCGCCCTGCGGCTCCGTATACCTTTGCCGATATGGCGGGCTGGGATTATGACGACGAGAGATGGGACGAAGTGCTCAATTCTCTTTCGTGGAAGGAATTGAAGGACATCGTCTACGTTGCGGGCTTTACCAATGCAAAGGTCGATTACATCGAAAAGCCCATGGCGATCGACGATGACGGCCCGATGCAGGTCAAGCTCGACCAGAGCCCTATGGAGGGCACGAACGATGACTTCACGGGAACGGGATGGCCGTGCGCCGTGCTCGTCTCCGCGACCTGGAATAAAGAGCTTGCGGAGCGTCAGGGCGTCATGCTCGGCAACGAATGCCTGTATCTCGGCATCAGCGGTTGGTTTGCTCCCGCAATGAATTTGCACCGCAATCAGTACGGCGGCCGAATTTTCGAGTACTATTCGTCCGATCCCGTGCACGGCGGCAAGATCGCCGCAGAGGTCACAAGGGGCGTGCAGAGCAAAGGCGTCTATGCGTTCCTCAAACATTTCTGCCTCAACAACCAGGATACGGGGCGCGGCTCCATCTCCATCGTCGTAAACGAACAGGCGATGCGCGAGCTGTACATGTATACCTTTGAGATCGCAGTGGAAGAGGGCGGCGCTCACGGCCTGATGACCTATTACTCCTATGTCGGCGGCGTCTCCATCATGCACAACTACGCGATCCTCACCGAATATGTGCGCAATCAGTGGGGCTTCGAGGGCGTCATCAATCACGACTACGGTCCCGAAAGTTACACATCGACCATCTGCACGCCCGCGCTTACCCGCCGCGTCGGAAACGGCATGGGCGGCAACGGTGCGACATACGATCGCTACGCCGATCAGGATTATTACGATCCCGCCGAAAATATGGTCTACTATTGTCTCGACGAGAGAGGTGCGGCCACGGAAGACGCCGTTGCAAGTGTGACGCATTGGGCGGCGATGCGCGAGAGCGCAAAGCAGCTGCTGTGGACAACGGCAAACAGCAACAACCAGAAGAACAAGCTCGATCTTGCGCAGTTTGCGGGCAGGACCATCGAGGCGGAGCAGGATGTTTCGCTTGATGTGTCCGTCGGCGTGAACATCTCCGACCCTGCGGCGGCAGATTATTACGGGACGCAGAACGTCTCCTACAAATTGATCAAGGGCGCGCTTCCCGAAGGGATCGTGCTCGACGAGGCGACGGGCGCGCTGACAGGTTCTACGGCACAGACAGGCGAGTTTGAATTCACTGTACGCATGCGTTCGGATTTCTGGATCAAAAACGACCAGACTTTCAAGATCGTGGTTGCGCCCACCGTTTCACTCTCTTCTGCCGAGATGGTGGCGGGAAGCGAGTATTACGGCAGGATCCAGGCGGAGACCTTTGAAAATGCGACGGAGATGTCTTATACGCTCATCGGCGGCGCGCTTCCCGAAGGCTACACGCTGAACAGCGCCACGGGCGAGATCGAGGGCATCGCAAAAGTTCCGGGGATCTATGAAGCGGTCATCCGCATCCACGGCGTTGTCGAAGTGGAAGGCACCGATCGCTGGGGCAATCCCACGGTCACCCGCACGGATAAAGATCTGGATGTAACGCTCACCTTCAACGTCACGGGCGAAGCGAGCGCTCCCGTCGCGATCAGCGAGGACGGATACTGGGTGATCGACGGCGTAAAGACAGACATCAAGGCGGAAGCGGAGGACGGCGCAACGCCGACCATCTCCATCGACGAAGAGACCAAGCACTGGATCATCAACGGGACGGACACGGGCATTGTGGCCGAAGGCCGTGACGGTCAGGACGGTCAGAATGGTCAGGACGGGAAAAACGGTTGCGGCGGCAGCCTCACGGCAGGCAGCCTTGCGATCGCGCTGACGGTGCTTTCGTGTGTTGCGGTATCCGCCGTTCTGCTTCGCAGGAGGGCGGAGAAGTAAGGAGCGCAGGCTCTTTCTCCCGCACAAAAAATGAGAGAACGGGGCGAGGCGGAGAGTTACAGGCGATCCGCTTCGCCTTTCGCTTCATGCGGCGGCTCGTCGCAAATAATTTTGATTCAAGGAGAAAAAATGAAAACAAGATCCAAATTTATGACAATGATCGGCTGTGTTGCGCTCGTGTTGTCGTTTTTGTTTGCGGCGGTCGGATGCGGCGGCGATACGCTTCTGAGCGTCACCTTCGATTACAACTACGAGGGCGCGCCCGCGGCATATGTACAGGAAGTGGAAAAGGGGACTATGGTCACCCCGCCCGCAGATCCCGTGCGCGACGGTTATGCATTTACGGGATGGTTTACGGACGAGGATGCGTCCGTCAAAGCGGATTTCGGTTACGGGATCACTGAGAGCAAGACTTTTTATGCGGGCTGGCGGCAGACGACGGTCACCGTCACCTTCGACCCCAACCGCGAAGGGGGCGAACCGACCGCGGTCCCCGTCACGATCGGCAGTGCGGTCGCACAGCCGCAGGATCCCGTGTGGGACGATGCACATCTGTTCACTGGATGGTTTACGGATGAGGATTGCTCCGTAAGATATGACTTTACCGCTCCCGTCACGGAAGCGCTCACGCTGTATGCGGGCTGGGAAGAGGCAGACCTGAGCGACACGGTGCTCGTGACCTTTTCGTATAATTTTGACGGTGCGCCCAACGGCGGCGTCTACTATTCGACGCGCGTGAAAAAGGGCAGGCTTGTCGGACAGCCTTCTGATCCTGTCCGCGACGGATATGGCTTTATCGGGTGGTACGCGGACGCGGAATGCACGACACGCTTCAATTTCACCTCGACGTCCGTTACCGAGCAGACGAGAGTCTATGCCTACTGGCTCAAGGAGTGGGCGTTTGAGGCGGAATATACGGATGTTTCGGGCATCGAAGGGCACGGTTATTCGGGCGAGCCTTCGGGAACGGACATCATCCTGCGCGATGCGGAAGGCGCGCTCGGCGCCGGCAACGGGTTTTATGTCACCTATCTCTACGGAAGCGGGATCGAGCTCGTCTTCGAGATAGAGGCGGAAGAAGCGGTACAGGATGCCGTTCTCGAACTTTCTCTCGCGGCGGAGCAGGCGGACGTCGTGCTTTCTTCTTCCAATTACACCGTTCAGGTGAACGAGACAAAACTGTCTTTCAGCACCATTTCTCTTCTCGGGGCGGAAACGGCGCCGAACAAGGCGATCCCTTTTGAAAAATTCACGATTTCCATGAGCGTCCGCCTGGAAAAAGGAAACAATGTGATCAGGCTCATCACCAGCAACAATACGCCGATGACAGGTTCCGCAGGCAACGCATTGGGCACCATGTATGCGACCGCTCCCATGATAGATTGTCTCTATCTCTACACCGATACGCAGCTTGACTGGGCGGAAGGCAAGTGTTTCCCTGACAACATTAAAGGAAAATAAGAAAGAGGTCTGCTATGAATAAGATCTTAGGAGCCAAAAGCGTGCGGATCTGGATGATCGTCGGGGCGCTTCTCGTGGCGCTGCTTCTCGCGGTCAATCTTGTCGCAAACTATTTCAGCAGCATCATCAGCATCGCACTGGGCGGCGACAGGCCGTATGAAGTCGACAAAGAAAATGCCGTCGTCTATTATGAGACGGAGACATCCTCCAAAGAGGAGGCAAACGAACGGGCGGCGGATGTGACGCGCCGCGTGGCGGAGGAGGGGATCATTCTTCTCAGAAATGAGGAAAATGCTCTTCCTCTGGCGGCGGGAGCAAAGGTGTCCGTGTTCGGCAAAAACAGCGTTTCTCTCGTCTACGGCGGTTCGGGCTCGGGCGGCGGAGACAATACATTCACCAAAAAGACGCTGTACGATGCATTGGAGGCGGCAGATTTCGAATACAACTCCGCATTGAAGGAGTTTTACGAGGATGACAGCCGCTCAGGTCCTCCGCGTCCGGAAAACTCGAACGATCTGAACAGCGGCGATACCCAGGCTTCCATCGACACGGGCGAGACGGATGTCGGCAGGTACACGCAGGACATCGTTTCCACTTATTCTTCGTTTGACGATGCGGCGCTGGTCGTCTTTTCCCGCATCGGCGGAGAGGGCAGCGATCTCCCGATGACCGAGGTGCAGGAGAGCGCGGGAAGCGCGGGAACGCGTCATTATCTCGCGCTGGACACGGATGAACAGGACCTGCTCGATCACGTAAATCAGCATTTTGACAAAGTGATCGTCATCCTCAATACCCTCAACATCGTGGAGGCGGGATTTTTGGAGGACTACGGGGTGGATGCCTGCCTCTGGATCGGCGGCCCCGGGCTTACGGGGATCTTGGCGCTTGGCGACATCCTCAACGGCACGGTGACGCCTTCGGGGCATACGACGGACACCTGGGCGGCGGATTTTACAAAAGATCCGGCTTTCCATAACTTTTCGGCGCGCGCCGTGGCGAACGGCGATACCTATCGCAACGCGAGTACGGGAAAGAATACGACGGAACACTTTGTCAACTACGAAGAGAACATCTATATGGGCTATCGCTATTATGAGACGCGCGCGGCGCAGGAGCGCGCAAAAAGCGGTGACGATGCGTGGTATGCCGAGAACGTTGTTTTTCCCTTTGGCTACGGGCTGAGTTATACCTCATTTTCGTGGGAAGTGACGGATGCGGAGAGCATCCGCGATGTCTCTGTCTCTGCGGACGGAAAATACGAAGTGACGGTAAAAGTGACGAATACGGGCGCTTATAAAGGCAAAGACGTCGTGCAGGTGTACGCAAAACTTCATTATGAGCAGGGAGGCGTGGAAAAGCCGTACCAAGTGCTCGTCGGATTTGCCAAGACGCCGCTGCTCTGGCCCGCGGGCGAAGCAAACGGAACGGATAAGCCGAACAGCTGCGAAGTTACGGTGGCAGTCGATCCCTATTATTTTGCTTCCTACGATTACACGGGCAAGAGCGGCTTTACAGGGTATGTGATCGAGAGCGGGGCGTATTCCCTTCTGATAAACAGCGATGCGCATACGGTCATGGAGGAGATCCCTTTCCGCGCAGATTCCGACATCACATATCGTCAGGATCCCGTCACGGAAAATGAGGTCGTAAACAGATTTACCGACTGCGAGGACAGCGCCTTCGATTCGGATGCGCAGCTGAAGTTTCTGATGTCGCGGAGCGACCTGAGTATTCTTCCCGACGCGCCGCAGGACTCCGATCGGGATGCGAGCGCGGAACTTCTCGGGCAGATCGCAGACCGCACGCACAACAACCCGGATGTTGAGACATACACGATGCCGACCCAGGGCGGCGCGGCGGTCCCGCTGGCAAGCGTGATAAGGTACGACGAAAATACGGGCAGGTATTATGCGGATCATAAGAACGAGACGTGGGAGCAGGTCCTGAACGCCCTGAGCGTGAACGATCTTGCCGAGCTGTTCAACAACGGCGCCTTTCAGACGGTGCGGCTCGAACGCATCAACAAGCCGCAGACTCTGGAATCAGACGGCCCAGTGGGCTGGTGCAATTTTATTTCCCTTACGGACAATACCTGGAAAGGGAATAACGTCTACACTTCGCAGGTGGTGATGAGCGCGACCTGGAATGTCGAGCTGATCCGCGAGATGGGCGAATGTGTGGGGGAAGAAGGCCTTTGGGGCGCAAAGCGCACGGCAGGGGATGACGGGCTTTCCTATTCCGGTTGGTATTCTCCCGGCGTAAACCTGCACCGCAGCCCCTTCGGCGGCAGAAATTTCGAGTATTTTTCGGAAGATCCTTTCCTCACGGGCATGATCGCTTCCGCGGAGGTGCAGGGCTGTCAGAGCAAGGGCGTCAACTGCTATGTAAAGCATTTTGCCGTCAACGAACAGGAAACACACCGAAACGGCGGATGTTCCTGGGTGACAGAGCAGACAATGCGGGAACTGTACCTGCGTCCCTTTGAAATGACAGTGAAGATCGGCAAAACGCGTGCAATGATGAGTTCGTTCAACCGCATCGGCACGCGCTGGACGGGCGGAGACTATCGCCTGCTGACGGAGATCCTTCGCGGCGAGTGGGGGTTCGTGGGAACGGTGATTTCCGATTACAACGAAAACAGCTCCTACATGGACCCGAAACAGATGATCTATGCGGGCGGAGACCTCAATCTTTGTTCCAACCGCGCGCGTATGTGGAGCGACTACGACAGCGGCTCGGCTGCGGACGTCACGGTGCTGCGCAAAGCGGCGAAAAACGTGCTCTACACGACGGTAAACAGCAACATGATCAACAGCTTTAACTATCGCTATGCGATGGCATACTGGAAAATAGGGCTTATCATTGCCGACTGCGTCGTTGGGGCGGGAATCGTCGCTTGGGGCGTTGCAGTCATCGCCGTCGCATTGCGCAGAAAGAAATCGGGCGAAAAGGAGTAAATTTCGCCGAAAGGAAGTGCCTTTTACCCGAACGGACAGGACAATTTTTTCGGAAAAAGTAAGTCTCCTGTCATTAGAAAATCTTAACAGCTTATTGCAGATGACAAAATTGCGGCAGGTCGTTCCGACCTGCCGCAAAGCATTGCAGGCGATCCGCGAAGGCAGGAAGCGAAAGGCGACGAAAGGCGAGGAAAGCGATTCGGGTGCGGCAATAAGCATTGGAAGTTTTCTTGTGCGACCAAACTCTTCGATCGGTGCCGGATGGTACATTTTGGGTTGCATTATCCCCAAAAATCCGATCGATGATCATGCAAAATTTTCAATACGCGCACCGATCTTTACGGCGCGCATCCTTCTTGTCCGATCGTTTTCCCAAAGGCTCAGACCGCAGAGGAGCAGTCGCGCAGGATTGGCGAACTGTCCTCTTCCATCGACGGGATGTCCAGGCAGATCAATTCCTCCATGGCGGGCCTTGCGTCGTCCATCAACGTGCAGAACGCCTTGCAGGCCAAGGCGAACGCGACGAGCGCGGCGCTCGTCTCCGACATGAACTAGATGCGCACGCTCGCGGAAAACGCGGAAGTCCGCCGCCGCAACAACCAGTAAATATCGCACAACAGAAAAAAGCGCCTTCCCGCGGGACTGCGGGAGGGCGCTTTTGTGCGGAAAAGCCGCGGCGCAAAGTTTTGCGCCGCGGCTTTGTTTTTTTACGGCAGACGTCCGTCCGCGATGGCGTGCATCGCCTGCAGGACGCCGTTTTCCGCATTGGAGGGGATGGTGCGGCCGATGGCGCTGCGCAGGGGCGGATATCCGTTTTCCGTCACATACGAATGTCCGCAGGCGAGCAGCATTTCGTAGTCGTTCATGTGATCGCCGAACGCCGCGCACTCTTCGGGAGCAAGGCTTAGCCGCTTTTGGATGAATCGCATGGCGCGGCCCTTGTCCGTCGTCTTTGCGGAGATGTCCAGCCAATCCCCGCCCGACTGAATGACGCGCAGGTGCGTAAGCGCCTGCGGCAGTTTCTTCATCGCGTTGTTCTCCGGTCCGAGCGCGTCAAAAACGGCGATCTTGCACACCGTTTCGCTCTGTGCGATGCGATCGAGCGAGGCCTGCGCGTTGCAGACGTAAGACGCCTTCACATAGGAGAGGAAGGTCTCGTCTCCGCGCTCGTAATAGGCGCATTCGGGGGTGCAAAGCAGGGGATAGGTGCTAGGGATCTTTTCTGCCGCGCGCAGGGCGGTAAAGACGTCCTCCCGCGGAATGCCTTCGCAGTAGAGGAGCTGTCTGCCGTGCGAGACGATCGCGCCGTTTTCGGCAAGCAGGAGGATGTCGTCGAGCACAGGCCCGAACATCTGCTCGAGCGCGGCGAGCTGTCTGCCGCTCGCGGGGACGAAGGCGATCCCTTTCGTATGCAGTTTGCGGATCGCTTGAAAGATCCCTTCGGGAAGCGAGCCGTCGGGCGCGAGGAGCGTGCCGTCGAGGTCGCTTGCGACGAGTTTTATCATGGTCTGTTTCCCTTTTGTATGGGTCGTATCACATCATGGGCGCGAAGAATCGCAGCACCGAGCGGTAGAGCAGGCTGAACAGGGAGGTGCGGATGTCTTCTTTGCGGATGAGTTCGCTCTCTTCACACGTCTCGAGGAAATCCTTTTCGAGCGCGGTGCACATCTTCTCGTCGAAGAAGAGGGCATTGCACTCGTAATGCAGATAGAAACTGCGGAAATCCATGTTCGTGGTGCCGATTATGCATTGCTCGCCGTCGCTGACAATGCTCTTTGCGTGCAGAAATCCGGGTTTGTAGCGGTAAACTTTGATGCCCTTGCGCACGAGCTGAGAGCTGAACGCCTTGGTGACCGCATAGACGTACCGTTTGTCCGGCACGGCGGGGATGGCGATGCGCACATCCACGCCCGAGCGCGCGGCGGTGATGAGCGCACGCTGCATCTCGCCGTCGGGGATGAGATAGGGGGTGTTGATGTAGACGTATTTCTTTGCGTTGTAGATGATGCGCAGGTACAGGTCCTCGCAGATATTGCGGTCGCCGTCGAAGGGGGAATCCCCGAATGGGATGCAGAGGGTGTCGCCTGCAGGGCTGTCCGAGAGAAATTTATCGTAGTCGTCGTCACCGCACTTGATCGCCCACAGCTGTAAAAAGAGCGCGGTAAAATTCTGTGCCGCGCGCCCGCGGATATAGACGCCCGTGTCCTTCCAATGCCCGAACGGATGCGTCTCGTTGATGTATTCGTCGGCGAGGTTCACGCCGCCCGTGAAGGCGACTTCCCCGTCGATGACGGCGATCTTGCGGTGGGTGCGGTTGTTCTGCGCGATATCGAGTACGGCGCGGAACTTGTTGAAGCAGAGGCAGGCGATGCCTTCCTTTTCAAGCTGCTGTTCGTAATCGTCCGGCACTTTGAACATGGAGCCGATGTCGTCATAGATGACGCGCACGTCCACGCCCTCTTTCACCTTGCGTTTTAAGATCTCGAGGACGCCGTCCCAGAAGGTGCCGGGCTGAATGATGAAGTATTCGAGGAAGATAAATTTCTCTGCGCGTTCGAGCTCCTCGCACAGTTTGTCGCGGTAAGCCTCCCCCGTGGGCAAATAGGTGCATTCGACGCAGTCGGAAGCGGCCATGAGCCCCTCCGCGCTGAGGTGTTTGGCGCATTGCTCCGCAAAGGCGCTCCGCGCGCGGTACTTTTCGAACGCGGACAGATCCTGCGTGTAGAGGCAGTTCATCCCCTTGAAGCGGCTGAGAAGTTTTTTCAGCTTTCGGCGAGGGGAGGGCCTCCTGCGCAGCGCGACGTAGAGCAGGCACCCGAAGGGCGGGAGCAACAGGATGGGCACGAGCCACGCGATCTTGTAGTCCGCATTCATCTCCGAATTGATGACGTGCAGGACGAGGATGACGTTTATGGCGGAGAAAATAAGCCCGATGAAGTAGCTCGCTTTCGGGACATACACATAGAGCAGGATGATCCCCGTGGGAAAAATGGAAAGCTCCAGAAGGAGTAAAAAGCAAACGAGCAAAAATTTGCTCGTCAGCAGTCGTTTGATCTTTCGCAATGTGTTCTCCTTATGTGCGTCAGAGCAGGTTTATAATACCGATCCGCGTGCGCGCGTTCTTTTCCGCATCGGACGCGGCCAGCGCAAACAGCTTTTCGATTTCAGAGACGGGATATTTTTTGAAAGCAAATGGTGCAAAGTTGATCGCCTTGTTGACGAGAAGGTTGATCGCCGCGGAGATGTTGGAGTAGTCGTTGGTGACGGCGGTCAGTAAAAGTCGTTTGTCCATCGCGAGTTTGAGCTGTGCGCTCGTTTCGGGGAAGGAAAGCCCCGCATAGACGACGCACCCGCCCGCCTTTGTGATCGCGAAGGGCAGATCGGCGGGCATGCCGCTGAACGAGAGGTATGCGCTTCCCGATGCCATGCGTCCGCCCGTGATGCGGGTGATGTTTTCGGTGAGAGAGGAATCCGCTTTGACGGTGTAATAGATCCCGCACGCCGCCGCAGTGGAAAGCAGGCTTTCGTCCTCGTCGATGAGGATGGGCACCGCCTTGTGGTAGATGAGGAGCTGGCTGAGGATGTTCCCGACGATGTTCGCGCCGAAGACGGCGACATGCAGTCCCTTGTGCACGTTCAGCCGCTCGATGATCTCCTCGCAGAGGGCGATCGCGCCGATGAATAGCGCCTCGTCGTCGGAGACGGATGCGGGAAGGGGAGAGAGCTGCGCTTCCTTCGCGACGACAAAGTCGCGCAAAAAGCCTTCGCCGTTGACGCCCGCGACGGTGCTGTCCGTGCAGAGGTCCTCCTTTCCGTTCGCGCAAGCCTCGCACTTGCCGCAGGTGATCACGTCATGCAGGTACACGCGGTCGTTTTTGCTGACTTTTACACAGTCCGCGCCCGCCTCGCTGACGATGCCGACGGCAAACCGCCCGGGAATGACGGGGTACTTCGGCTTGAGCGTGCCGAGGTAGGCGCGCACTTCTTCGTCGGTGAAGAGCACCTGCGTGACCTTGACTTTTGCCTGCGTCTCGCTCGTGAGTTTGTCGGGTCTCTCCTCCGTCGAAAGGACCTTGGGGGAGAGGATCTTCCAGAATTTCATAGTTCCCTCTTGATGATTTGATCGGCTTTCATTATAAAGCAATGTTTGCGAATTTGCAAGCAAAAACGGACAAAAATCCGCCCTTGCGGGCGCGGCGGGCGCAAAAAAGCAAAATTTTTTTGTCCGATCGCGGCAAAAAGAAAAAATTTTGAAAAGCGGGTCAATTCTGTTTGACTTGCGAAAGAAAATAATATATAATAAGTCAGCATCTTAATGAAAGAAATCTGAGCAGAGAGGTGAAACGATGAAACCCGATATACATCCCGATTATCACGAGGTCACTGTCACCTGCGCGTGCGGTGCGACCTTCAAAACCGGTACGACTAAAAAAGGAGATACGCTCAAAGTGGATATCTGCAGCAAGTGCCATCCCTTTTTCACCGGAAGACAAAAACTCGTAGATACAGGCGGCAGAGTCGACAAGTTCAAAAAAAGATACGGTATTTAAGTATTGTTTCAGCTCTAAGTGTTGCTTGGGGCTGATTTTTCTTTATTGAGCGGCGGCATCGCCGCAACGGGAAACTCTCAGAATATGAGCAAAAACGAGAAAAAAGAGAAAAAACAGAAAAAGGCGGGCCGCTGTTCCATCGGCGGGCAGGCGGTGCTCGAAGGGGTGATGATGCGCGGAAAGACGTGTTACGCGACGGCGGTGCGCGACCCCGAGGGCAACATCCAGGTAGAGAGCCGCCGCCTTCATCCGTCGCTCGGCATGCGCATCGCCACGCACATCCCCATCGTGCGCGGCGTGGTCAGCTTTGTCGCTTCGCTCGTCACGGGCTCCAAGATCCTCATGCGCAGTGCGGAAGTCTACGGCGACGCGGGCGAACCCTCCCGCTTCGAGAAGTGGTGCGAAAAGAAACTGCACCTCAACCTCACGGGCGTCGTCACCGTGCTCGCGACCATCCTCGGCATCGCGCTTGCGGTCGCGCTGTTCGTCGCGCTTCCCATGTTCCTCTGCGACTGGATCTTCCCCGGCGATCTGAAATACTCCATCGGCTACAACCTGGCGCAGGGCGGGTTCCGCCTCGCCGTGTTCCTGCTCTACATCGTCGCGATCACCGCGATGCGCGACATCCGCCGCGTGTTCATGTACCACGGCGCCGAGCACAAGACCATCACCTGTTATGAGAAGGGGCTGGAACTCACCCCCGAAAACGCAAAGACCTGTTCGCGCATCCACGACCGCTGCGGCACGACTTTTTTGTTTCTCGTGATGGCGGTCAGCATCCTCGTCTTTTCCGTCGTCAACTGGGTGTGCGACGAATACCTCAATATCTTCCGCTACAACGACGTCGCCAACTTCTTCATCCAGTTCACGGTGAAGATCCTGTTCTTCCCCGTCGTCGCGGGGTTTTCCTATGAAGTGCTCAAACTTCTCGCCAAGTCGCAGAGCAAGATCCTGCTCCCGATCAAGGCGCCCGGCTTCGCCCTGCAGAGGCTGACCACGCGCGAGCCGACCGACGACATGCTCGAGGTCGCCATCGCGGCGTTCAAAAAGGTGCAGGAGATGGACGCGGACGAATCCGTCCCCGAGACGGATTTCGTCGTATCGAAAACGGTGCACCGCTACACGCAGGAGCTTCGGACGCTGTTTGCGGAGAACGGCATCGACGAGAGCGACGCCGAGTGGCTGGTCTCCGTCGGCACGGGCATCGCGCGCAGCGAGCTGGACGGATCGGAAGTCATGCTCGCGCCCGGGAAGGTGCGCGCGCTGGACGCGATCGCGGCGGAACGCCTCACGGGCAGGCCGCTGTGGTACATCTTCGGAAACACGAACTTCTACGGCTATGAGATAAAGGTGGACGAGCGCGTGCTCATCCCCCGCCCCGAGACCGAGCTGCTCGCGGAGGCCGCGATCCGCAGCGCGGAGGAAGGGGACAAGATCCTCGACCTGTGCACGGGCAGCGGCTGCATTGCCGTCGCCGTGAGCAAGGGCGCGGCGGCAAAGAACGTCACCGTCACGGCGGCGGACATCAGCGAGGACGCGCTCGCGCTCGCCGCGGAAAACGCGCGCGCGAACGGGGCGGAAATCAAGTTCGTGAAGAGCGACCTGCTCCTGAACGTGCGCGGCAAGTTCAACCTCATCGTCTGCAATCCGCCTTATATCCGCCGCGGCGACATCGCGGGGCTCGCGCGCGAAGTGCGCGACTTTGAGCCTGTGGGCGCGCTGGACGGCGGCGAGGACGGGCTGGACTTTTACAGGCGGCTCGCAAAAGAGGCGCCCAAGCACCTCGTGCGCGGAGGCACCCTGCTCATGGAGTGCGGAGAAGGACAGGCGCAGGAGATCGTGCGGCTGTTCTCCAAATTCGACTACACCATCATCTCGCGCGATTACAATGACGTGGAGCGCTTCGTGCGCGCCGTCCTGTGATCGCGGCCTGCGGGCGCAAAAGGGGAGAAGGACATGTTCAAAAAACTGGATGACATCCTCGCGCGCTATGAACGGCTGAGCGGGGAGATGGCGGATCCCGACGTGATCGCGCAGCCCGAGCGCTGGACACAGTGCGCAAAGGAGCATGCGGACCTCGCCGAGACCGCGGAAAAATATCTCGAATACAAAAAGACGGAGCGGGAGATGAACGAGGTGTTCGCCGCCGCAGAGACGGAAGAAGACCGCGAGATGAAGCAGCTTCTCGCCGACGAAGGCTATGCCTGCAAGGAGCGGCTGGCCGCGATCGTCACCGATCTGCGCATCCTGCTTCTGCCAAAGGATAAAAACGACGACCGCAGCGTCGTCATGGAGATCCGCGGCGGCGCGGGCGGCGACGAAGCCAACCTGTTTGCCGCAGACCTGTACAGGATGTACTGCCACTACGCCGAATCGATGCGCTGGAAGACGGAGATCATCGACGCGAACGAGACCGAGCTTGGCGGCATGAAAGAGGTCGTCTTTACCGTATCGGGGAAGGGAGTGTACAGCAAGCTCAAGTACGAGAGCGGCGTGCACCGCGTCCAGCGCGTGCCCGAAACGGAGTCGCAGGGCAGGGTACACACCTCGACGGTGACCGTCGCGGTGCTGCCCGAACCCGAGGACGTGGACGTGCAGATCAACGAAAAGGACCTGAAGATCGACACTTACCGCTCGGGCGGGGCGGGCGGACAGCACATCAACAAGACGGAGAGCTGTATCCGCATCACGCATCTTCCCACGGGCATCGTCGTCACCTGTCAGGACGAGCGCTCGCAGATCAAGAACCGCGAAAAGGCGATGAAGGTCCTGCGCAGCAGACTGTATGACTTTTACAACAGCAAGTATCAGAGCGACTACGCGCAGAACCGCAAGAGCCAGATCGGCACGGGCGACCGCAGCGAGCGCATCCGTACCTATAACTTCCCGCAAAACCGCGTCACCGATCATCGCATCGGACTGACGCTCTACTCTCTGGACAGCTTCATGCTCGGGGACATCGGCGGCATGCTCGAGAGCCTCGCCATAGCGGACAGAGAAGCACAGCTTTCCTCCGAAGAGGCGGAATGACCCAATCCAACCGAAAGAATTTTTTTACGAGGTAGAAGAATATGAGCATCACGAACAGGATCTCTTCCATTTCACCCTCTCTCACGCTTGCCATCACCGCAAAGGCGAAGGCGATGAAGGCGGAGGGCAAATCCGTCATCGGCTTCGGCGCGGGCGAGCCCGACTTCAACACGCCCCGCCACATCATCGAGGCGGCGAAGGAAGCGCTCGACAACGGTTGCACCAAGTACACGCCCTCGTCCGGCATTCCCGCCCTGCGCAAGAAGATCGCCGAGAAGTTCAAAGAGGAGCAGGGTCTGGACTACGATCCCTCGCAGATCATCGTCTCTTCGGGCGCAAAGCACTCCATCTTCAACGCGATGTTCGTGCTCGTGGAGGAAGGGGACGAGGTCATCATCCCGGCGCCGTACTGGCTGACCTATCCCGAAGTGGTCAAGGTCTGCGGCGGCAAGAGCGTTTTTGTCGAAGGACATAAAGAAAACCATTTCAAGATCAACGCGGAAGATCTCAGAAAGGCGATCACCCCGCGCACGAAACTGCTTGTCTTCAACTCGCCTTCCAACCCCACGGGCGCGGTCTACACCGAAGAGGAGATCCGCGCGCTCGCCGCGGTGGTCGAGGAGGCGGGCATCTGGGTGCTCTCCGACGAGATCTATTCCAAGCTCATCTACGACGGCGTAAAGCATTTTTCGATGGCGCAGGTCAGCGACAAGCTCAAGGAAAAGACCGTCATCATCAACGGTGTCTCCAAGACCTACGCAATGACGGGCTGGCGCATCGGCTGGCTGGCGGCGCCCAAGGAAGTCGCCAAGGCGATCGACTCTTTCCAGAGCCACGCGACCTCCAACCCCGCAAGCGTCTCGCAGTACGCGGCGCTCGCGGCGCTCGAAGGCAGCGAAGAGGAACTCGACAAGATGCGCGAGATCTTCAACGACCGCAGAAAGTTCATGATCGAGCGCATCCGCTCCATCGACGGGCTTGACTGCATCGAGCCGGACGGCGCTTTCTACATCATGCTCGTCGTCGACAAACTGTACGGCAAGCGCTTCAAAGGCCGCAAGATCACGGGCTCTCTCGATGTCGCGGACATGCTCCTCGAAAAGGGCGTCGCGGTCGTCCCCGGCGTCGCGTTCGGCGACGACGAGTGCGTGCGCCTGTCTTACGCCATTTCCAAAGAGGACATCGCCCTCGGACTTGACCGCATCGAGGAGTTCGTCAAGGAGGTCTTTTAAGAGTGATCTATTTCGACAAGAGCAGAAATCTTCTCGAAGAAGATAAATATCATTATGAGTTGCAGGACGTGAAGGAGCCCGAGCTCTTCCGCGACCTGTATCCTTATGACGAGATCCCCAAAGTCGTGTTCAACTACCGCCATGTTCCCATGGACATGCCGAGCGAGATCTGGATCACGGACACGACCTTCCGCGACGGACAGCAGTCCACCTCGCCCTTCACCGTCAAGCAGATCGTAGACATCTACAAACTGATGGCGCGATTGGGCGGCAAAAAGGGCATCATCCGCCAAAGCGAGTTCTTCCTGTACAGCGAAAAGGACCGCAAGGCGCTCGAGGAGTGCCAGAACCTCGGCCTGCCTTTCCCCGAGATCACGACCTGGATCCGCGCGAACGAAAAGGACTTCGAGCTGGTCAAACAGGCGGGCGTCGCCGAGACGGGCATCCTCGTCAGCTGTTCGGACTACCACATCTTCAAAAAGATGAACCTGACCCGCTCGCAGGCGATGGACAAATACCTCGGCATCGTCAAGAGCGCGCTCTCTTACGGCATCAAGCCGCGCTGCCATTTTGAGGACATCACCCGCGCGGACTTTTACGGATTTGTCGTGCCCTTTGCCAACGAGCTGATGAAGCTCTCGCGCGAGAGCGGCATTCCCATCAAGGTGCGCATGTGCGACACGATGGGCTTCGGCGTCAACTACCCCGGCACCAGCGTTCCCCGCAGCGTGCAGGGCATCGTCTACGGCCTGCACCACCATGCGGAGGTCCCCAGTTCCATGCTCGAATGGCACGGTCACAATGACTTCTACAAGGTCGTCACCAACGCGACGACGGCGTGGCTGTACGGCGCGAGCTCTGTCAACTGCTCGCTGCTCGGCATCGGCGAGCGCACGGGCAATTGCCCGCTCGAGGCGATGGCGGTCGAGTACGCCTCCCTGCGCGGCACCGACGACGGCATGGATTTCACCGCGATCACCGACATCGCGCGTTACTTTGAAGAGGAGCTCGGCTACATAATCCCGCCGACCACTCCCTTTGTCGGGCGCGCGTTCAACGCGACCCGCGCGGGCATCCACGCGGACGGCATGCTCAAAGATCCCGAGATCTACAACATCTTCGACACCGCGAAGATCCTCAACCGTCCCGCGCGCGTCTCGATAAACAATGCGAGCGGGCTGGCGGGCATCGCCTATTGGATCAACGATTACTATTTCCTCCCCGACGACCACAAGATCGACAAGCGCGACGGGCTGGTCGTGAAGATGAAGGAGATCATCGATGCGGAGTATGCGGCGGGCAGGAACAGCATCTGGGGCGACGACGAGCTGGACAACATGATCCGCCAGATCGACAGGGACAAACACCGCGAATTTGTCGCGTTCGGCAGGCTCAAGTGAGCAAAACGCGGAACGTACGCAAAATTTTTTCAATCTTTTTTCAAAAAGGTATTGAAAGTGACGCGGAAATGGTTTAAAATAGAACTAACCAAATAAGATCTTTTTGATGGAGGTTATAATGATCAAAATTATCTGCGGACCCAAAGGCACAGGCAAGACGAAGATCATCATCGACGAGGCAAACAGCAAAGTTCCCTGCGCCAAAGGGCACCTGATCTTTCTTACCAACACGAAGCGCTATATGTACGACCTTCACCGAGACATCCGCGTGATCGACACCACCGATTATAAGGTCGCAGGCGAAGAGGCGTTCTGCGGCTTTGTGAAGGGCGTCGTCGCGGCGAATAACGACAACGAGTTCCTGTTCATCGACGGCGCGGCGCGCATCGCGGGCAAGGAGCTCAAGGACATGGCGGCGTTCTATTACATGCTCGAGCGTCTGTCCGAAGAGAACAACCTGACCGTCTACGTCACCGTCAGCAGCGCGAAAGAGGATCTTCCCGACTTCATCGCAAAATACCTGTAACAGGCGGAGCCGTCCGCAGGGACGGCGGACAAAGCAAACAAGGCGCACCCCGCCCCGCGGCGGGCGCGCCTTATTTTGCCGTGGAGCGATCCGCGGCGTTTGCCCGTTCTGCGGGCGCAATATCGACAGCAAAAAATCGACAGCAAAAATAGGTGAGTCTTATGAAATTTATCAGCACGCGAGGGGGAGAGAGCGCCACGGGCGCACAGGCGATCGCACACGGCATCGCGGGGGACGGCGGGCTTTTCGTTCCCGAGAGTTTTCCGCAGGTCTCCGAACAGGAACTTGAAGAGATGCTCGGGATGAGCTACGCGGAACGCGCCGCGGCAGTCCTTCACAAATATCTCGACGAATACGACTATGACAGGCTCAAGGCGGCGTGCGAAAAGGCATATGCCCAGTTCGAGGGCGGGGATGCCGCGCCGCTGGTCAAGATCGATTCTTCCCTTTACATGCTCGAGCTCTTCCACGGCCCGACGTGCGCCTTCAAGGACATGGCGCTGACCCTTCTTCCCTTCCTGCTCCGCGAGGGCTGCGATCTGTGCGGGATCAAGGAAGAGGTTCTCATCCTCGTCGCGACCAGCGGCGACACGGGCAAGGCGGCGCTGGAGGGCTTCAAGGACGCGAAGGGCATCAAGATCATGGTGTTCTATCCCAACGAAGGCGTCTCCAAGATGCAGAAACTGCAGATGTCGACGCAGGAGGGGAACAACGTCAACGTCGTTGCCGTCCGCTCCAACTTCGACGACTGCCAGTCCGCGGTCAAGACCATCTTCACGGGCGACCGCTATAAAGAGGAGCTTCTCTCCCGCGGGATCATCCTCAGCTCGGCGAACTCCATCAACTTCGGCCGCCTCGCGCCGCAGATCGCCTATTATTTTTCGGCGTATCTCGATCTCGTCTCTTCCGATCAGATCAAGATGGGGGACAAGGTCAACTTCGCGGTGCCGACGGGCAACTTCGGCAACATCCTCGCGGCGTATTACGCAAAGCGGATGGGGCTTCCCGTCGGAAAGCTGGTCTGCGCCTCCAACAAAAACAACATCCTCACCGATTTCATCCGCACGGGCGTCTACGACAAGCGCCGTGAGTTTTTCAAGACGATGTCTCCCTCGATGGACATCCTCATCTCGAGCAACCTCGAGCGGCTCCTGTTCGAGCTTGCCGACCGCAACGCCGTCCGCGTGAAGATCCGCATGGAAAAGCTCGCGAACGAAGGGGTGTACGAGATCTACGACGAGGAGAAAGAGGCGATCCGCGACCTGTTCTATGCCGACTTCTGCGGCGAGGACGAGACTGTGGAGACCATCTACGAATTTTTCGAGGAATACCAGTACCCGATGGACACGCACACCGCATGCGCGATGTACGCGGCGAGCAACTACATGGCGGAGAACAAGAAGGACGACGCGCCGATGGTGGTCGTCTCCACGGCGAGCCCGTACAAGTTCCCGCAGGACGTCATGTACGCGATCACGGGCAACGACATCAAAGACAGCTTCAAGGCGATCAAGCACCTGAACATCGCGACGGCGATGAAGGTCCCCGCGAGCCTTTCCAAGCTGCGCGACAAGGCGGTGCGCTTCACCGCGGTCGCAGACAAGGACAAGCTCTACGAAGAGGTGCTCCGCTTCGTGGACGCAAAATAAACTGCACGAACGACGCGCGGCGCTCTTTTCGGGGCGCCGCCGTTTGTTTTTTCGGGCGAATTTCGGGCGAATTTTTTTGCAAGTATTGACAAACGCGCGGCGGTTTTGTAAAATAGAAGAAGGAAAGAAAGGTCCGCGCACCGTCGCGGCGAGGAGGGGAAAATGAACAAAGTCATCACGGTCAGCAGGCAGTTCGGCAGCGGCGGCAGGGAGTTCGGCATCAAGCTCGCGCACGCGCTCAACATCCCGTTTTACGACAAGGATCTCATCTCGATGGCGGCGGAGGACAGCAACCTTTCCGCCGACTTCATGCGCCACTATGAGGAGAGCGCGCCCGGGCTTTTCTCCCGCACGTTGTATTCCTATTATCAGATGCCGATGACCGACCAGATCTACATCGCGCAGTCCAATCTGATCAAACGGCTCGCATCCGACGGGCCGTGCGTGATCATCGGCAGGTGTTCGGACGTCATCGTGGAGGACAGCGTCAAGATCTACGTCCATGCGCCGCTCGCCGCGCGCGTCGCGCGCAAGAACGCGATGGAGACGGGCGTTCCCCCCGAGAAGATGGAGGACCACGTCAAGGCGACCGACCGCAAGCGCAAGAAATACTACGAGTACTACACCGACCAGAAATGGGGCATGGCGGAGAACCATCACCTGTGCATGGACAGCTCGCTCGTCGGCGTGGACGGGTGCGTGGAATGCGCGCTCAACTTCCTGTCTCATCTCAAAGACTGAATCTATGACGGTACAAAAGGGGCGCGCCTCCCGCGGGAGGCGCGCCCCTTTCTGCGCGATAAAGGCGCTTTCGTTTGACATCTTCCGCGCGCGACTGTATAATAGGGTGTAAGAAAAAACGTTTCGGGGAGCAGCCATGGGAAAGACGGTTGTGGTGGGCATGAGCGGCGGCGTAGACAGTTCGGTCGCCGCGCTCCTGCTCAAAGAACAGGGATACGACGTCATCGGACTGTATATGGTCAACTGGGAAGAGGAAGGCGAAAACGGCTGTTGCACGGCGGAGGCGGACTATGAAGACGTGCGCCGCGTCTGCAACCGCATCGGCATCCCGTATTACACCGTCAACTTTTCCAAGGAGTACTACGAGCGCGTTTTTGCGCATTTCCTGCGCGAATACGAGGCGGGGCGCACGCCCAATCCCGACGTGCTGTGCAACCGCGAGATCAAGTTCGGCCCCTTCCGCGACCATGCGCTCGCGCTGGGCGCGGATTTCATCGCGACGGGGCACTACTGCGACATCCTGCACGAGGGCGGAAGGCACTATCTTCTCAAAGCGGCGGACGCGGGCAAGGATCAGACCTATTTTCTCAACCAGGTCACCCAGCCGCAGTTCGAGGGGGTGCTGTTCCCGCTCGGAAAGCTGAAAAAACCGCAGGTCCGCGAGATCGCCGAAAAATACGGCCTTTCCACGGCGAAGAAAAAGGACAGCACGGGCATCTGTTTCATCGGCGAGCGCAATTTCCGCAATTTCCTGCGCGGCTATCTTCCCGCAAGACCCGGCCGCATCCGCGCGCTGGACGGGCGCGACCTCGGCGAACACATGGGACTGATGTACTACACCCTCGGCCAGCGCAAGGGGCTCGGCATCGGCGGACAGAAGGGGGACGAGACGGACGGACGCTGGTTCGTCGTCCGCAAGGACCTTTCCGAAAACGTGCTCTGGGTCTCGCACGGAGACGAGAGCCCGCTCTATACCGAGGAATGCCTCGTCGAGGGGCTCAACTGGATCCCCGAACGGCCCGCGCAGGAGGAGTTTTCCTGCACGGCGAAATTCCGCTACCGCCAGAGCGAGCAAGGCGTGCGCGTCCGGCTGGAAGGGGAGCGCGCGCAGGTCCTGTTCGATCGCCCGCAGCGCGCCGTCACGCCGGGGCAGTACGCAGTCTTCTACGAGGGGGAGCGCTGTATCGGCGGCGGCGTGATCGTCTGACGAACGGCTTGCGATCCTGCTTGCGAAGGAAAAATGCGCGGGGGCGCGGCGATATTCGCCGCGCCCCCGCGCATTTTTAAAAGATCTCTGCCCAGCGCAGGCGTTTTCTTGCAGACCTGCAGGGCGGCGCTTTTTGCGCAAAAAATCGGACCGCCTTTGCGGCGGTCCGAGATTTTTTCTTTTCGTATCAGACGAAACGTGCGCAGAATTTTGCGATGGTGCCCTTGAAGAAGCAGATCGCCGCGCCAATGATCGCAAACACGCCGCCGAGGATGGGTCCGATGGCAAGCGACTCGTTGTAGATGACCAGGAGCGCGTCTTTGGTCTCCTGCGTCATACTGATCGCGGTAAAACCCGTTGTGCTGAACAGGAAAGCTGCGCCGACGACGAAAAGGGCAACGGAGACGATCTTAGAGATCAGTCCGTTTTTTGTGATCAGCGCGACCACGCCGCCCGCGAGGGGAAGAACGAACGCAAGCAGCGTCATGATGTTGAAGGTCAGCGTTTCGACATCAAAATTTTCCAGCTTGTCGCCGAATGCGAGCTGGGTACCTTTCAGCGTGAATTCGGTCAGCCCGAGTTTGCCCGTGTAGGTCACAGCAGGCAGAAAGATCATGCAGAACGCCGCGATGCCGAACAGGAGCGCAAGGGCGCCCACTACGATGTAGTTGAGACTTTTTTTCTTTTTTGCCATTTTGTTCCTCCTTATCTATGGCTTGGATCTGTTTCCATTGTATCACAAATCCGTCCGTTTTGCAACGCTTGCGCGTCAAATAATTCATCTTCGACTAAAACGCCGCATCTGTCGAATAAAACGCCGATCGCACAAAGGTATTGAAAAAATCGGTAAAATGCGGTAAAATGAAGACATGGACGAAAAGAGAGTAAAAGAGATCGCCGCCTCTTTCGGCGGCGCGGTGTGCGACTACCCGTTTGCGCAGGACTTCGAGACGGCGGTGTTCCGCCTCGGCGCAGGCGGGAAATGGTTCGGCATCCTCCTCTCCGTGCCCCGCCGTTATTTCGGCGAAGGGGAGGGGACGGAGCGTTGCCTCGACCTCAAATGCGATCCCGTGCTCTCCCGCCTTCTGCGGGAGACGTATAATGGGATCCTTCCCGCGTACCACATGAACAAGACGCACTGGATCACCGTGCGCCTGCATGCGGACGTGCCCGACGAAGAGGTGGAAAAACTGCTCCTGCACAGCTATGCGCTGTTGCTGCCGCGTGCAAAAAATGTGAAGAAAACGTGAAAAACGTGCGGCAAACAATTGCATTCTTTTCGCGGTTATAGTACAATGGAAAAAATGCTTAGGAGGAATTCTTCACTACCATGGAAAAGAGCAGGCAATTGCCCCTCACGGCGAAAGACGCCGCGTTGAGCTTCCAGCACATGTTTGCGATGCTCGGTGCAACCATCACCGTTCCGCTGCTCGCGAACATGAGCATCGCGATGGCGTTGATCGCCGCGGGCGTCGGCACCATCATCTTCTATTTCATTGCACAGAAAAAGGTGCCCGTGTTCCTCGGCTCCAGCTTCGCGTTCCTTCCCGCGCTCATCGCGGTTGTCGGCAAAGAAAAAAATATATACAGCGCGGAATGGCAGGAAGCGGTCGCGGCGGTCGCGGTCTCCCTCGTGCTCGCGGGCCTCGTGTACGTGATCTTCGCGATCGTCATCAAGTATGTCGGCGTGCAGAAGATCAAAAAGCTCTTCCCCGCGATCGTGGTCGGACCCGTCGTTCTCATCATCGGCATGATCCTCGCGCCCAAGGCGTTCCAAAGCAACATCATTGGCGCGGCGGGCGACAGCATCGCGCTGTGGAAGGAGTGGACGACGGCGATCGTCACCGCCCTGACCATGGTTCTCGTCAACGCCTATGCGAAGCCCAAGTCCTTCCTCAAGGTCATCCCCATCCTGCTCGGGTTCGGCGTCGGCTACGTCTACGCCTTCTGCATCAGCTTTGCGCCCGGCGGCAGCCTGCTCAAGTACATCATACAGGAGAACGGCGTGTTCAGCCACTTCGACTTCTCGCAGGCGTTCTCCGTCTCCCGCATCATCATCTTCCAGCACCTGGGCGAAGAATTCTCCTTCTATAAAGGCTTTGCGTCGTCCACCTTCGGCACGACGCTCGTCTCCGCGATCCTCATGATCGTGCCCCTCTCCATCGTCACCTTTATGGAGCACCTCGGCGACATCAACGCCAACTCCACCGTCTGCGGCAAGGACTTCATGGTCGATCCCGGCCTGCACCGCACGGTCATGGGCGACGGCATCGCGACGGCGGTCAGCGGCCTTCTGGGCGGCCCCGCCAACACCACCTATGGTGAGAATACCGCGGTGCTTGCGATCACCAAGAACTACAATCCCCGCAACATCTTCTTTGCGGCCATCCTCGCGGTGATCTTCGGCATGTTCACTGTGTTCGCGGATTTCCTCGCGACCATTCCCTCCGCGGTCATCGGCGGCGCGTCCATCATCCTGTACGGCATGATCTCCGCTTCCGGTCTGCGCACCCTCGTCGATTCCAAAGTCGACTTCAACAACACCAAGAACCTCATCGTCGTCTCCGTCACCCTCGCGATCGGTCTGGGCATGGGCGCGATGAGCCTGGTCGGCGACGTCACGGGCAACACGGCATACAAAGTCATGATCGGCGACGTGGAGATCTCCCCGCTCGCGATCGCGACGGTCGTCGCCATCCTTCTCAACCTCGTCATCCCCAACACCAAGGAGCCGAGCAAAGAGGAGGAAGAGGCGGCGGACAAGGCGATTACCAGCCTGACCCCGTCCACGGCGGACATCGAGGAGGAAATCGATGCCGACGCCGAAGCGGAAAACGGCGAAGCGGCGCCCGCGCAGGATGCGGACGGCGCGGAAGAGAAATAACGCAAAGAGCCGAAAGGGGCGGGGCGATCCCGTCCCTTTTTTCGTGCGCGGGAAGGGCGGCGCGGGCATAAGTTTTTTTAATGCCCCGATTTTCCGCGCAGAGGCGCAAAACGCTTGAAAAAAATCGCGCATTTTATTATACTATATGGGTATCTGACAACACATTCAAGTTACGGAAAGGACAAACAGGTTATGTACAAGATTTTGAAAAAGAGAGAGCTCAATCCCACCGTCACGCTGATGGAGGTGGAGGCGCCTTTTGTCGCAAAGAAGGCGGAGCCGGGGCAGTTCATCATCCTGCGCGTGGATGAGGAGGGGGAGCGCATCCCGCTCACCGTCGCGGATTTTGACCGCGAAAGGGGCACCGTGACCATCATCTTCCAGATCGTGGGCGGCACGACCGAGCGGCTCAACCACCTTCAGGAAGGGAACAGCATCTGCGACTTCGTGGGTCCCCTCGGCGAGCCCTCGCACGTCGAAGGGCTGAAAAAGGTCGCCGTCATCGGCGGCGGCGTCGGCTGTGCGATCGCCTATCCCGTCGCGAAAAAGCTGCACGCGCTGGGCGCAGAGGTGCACAGCGTGGTTGGCTTCCGCTCGAAAGACCTCGTCATCCTCGAAGAGGAGTTCCGCGCGGTTTCCGACGTGTACAAGATCCGCACCGACGACGGGAGCTACGGCGAGAAGGGGCTTGTCACCGACGAGCTGAAAGCGCTCATCGAGAGCGGTGAAAAATACGACGAGGTGATCGCGATCGGACCCGTCGTCATGATGAAGTTCGTCTCCCTTCTGACCAAACAGTATAACATCAAGACGATGGTGAGCATGAACCCGATCATGATCGACGGCACGGGCATGTGCGGCTGCTGCCGCCTGACCGTCGCGGGCAAGACGAAGTTCGCCTGCGTGGACGGCCCCGATTTCGACGGGCACGAAGTGGACTACGACGAGATCATGAAGCGCGCTTCCACGTACAGGGATTTTGAAAAGAGAGAGCGCGAAGAGGCGTGCAACCTCTTTAAAAAGGAGGTCAGGTGAAATGGCAAACATGTCCTTGAAAAAGCACGAGATGCCCTCGCAGGCGCCCGACGTGCGCAACAAAAACTTCTCCGAAGTCGCGCTCGGCTATTCCGCCGAGACGGCGATCGACGAGGCGAAGCGCTGCCTCAACTGCAAGAACAAGCCCTGCATCGGCGGTTGCCCCGTCAAGATCCACATCCCCGATTTCATCGCAAAGGTCGCGGAAGGGGAATTCGAAGCGGCCTATCAGATCATCCAGCAGACCAGCTCTCTGCCCGCGGTGTGCGGCAGGGTGTGCCCGCAGGAGACGCAGTGTGAGAGCAAGTGCGTGCGCGGCATCAAGGGCGAGCCCGTCGCGATCGGAAGGCTCGAGCGCTTTGTCGCCGACTGGCACAACGCGAACAGCTGCGATCTGCCCGTAAAGGCACAGCCGAACGGACACAAAGTCGCCGTCGTCGGCAGCGGCCCCGCGGGACTGACCTGCGCGGGCGATCTCGCCAAGCGCGGCTATGAGGTGCACGTCTTCGAGGCGCTCCACCTCGCGGGCGGCGTGCTCGTGTACGGCATCCCCGAATTCCGTCTGCCCAAGTCCATCGTGCAGAAAGAGGTGGACAACCTGCGCAGGCTGGGCGTGCGCATTGAGACCAACATGGTCATCGGCCGCGTGCTCTCCATCGACGAGCTCCTCGGCGAATACGGCTTCGAGGCGGTGTTCGTCGGCAGCGGCGCGGGGCTTCCCCGTTTCATGAACATCCCGGGCGAGAACCTCAAGAGCGTGTACAGCGCCAACGAGTTCCTGACCCGCGTAAATTTGATGAAGGCGTACAAAGAGGACTCCCGCACCCCCGTCCTGCACGCGAAGAAGGTCGCGGTCGTGGGCGGCGGCAACGTCGCGATGGACGCGGCGCGCTGTGCGAAGCGCCTGGGCGCGGAGGAGGTCTCCATCGTCTACCGCCGTTCGGAGGCGGAACTTCCCGCACGTGCGGAGGAAGTGGAGCACGCGAAGGAGGAGGGCATCGTCTTCCGCCTGCTGACCAACCCGACCGCGATCCTGGAAGGGGAGAACGGCATGGTCGCGGGCATGACCTGCGTGCAGATGGAGCTGGGCGAGCCGGACGCATCCGGCAGGCGCCGCCCCGTCGAAAAGCCGGACAGCGCCTTCACCCTCGACTGCGACTGCGTGATCATGGCGATCGGCACCTCGCCCAACCCGCTGATCAAGAACACGACCGCGGGGCTGGACACGCAGAAGTGGGGCGGCATCATCGCGGACGAGAAGGGGCTTACTTCGCGCGAAGCGGTGTACGCGGGCGGCGACGCCGTGACGGGCGCCGCGACCGTCATCCTTGCGATGGGCGCGGGCAAGACCGCCGCCGAGGCGATCGACGAATATATCCAAAACAAAAATTCGGCAAAATGATGCGTGCGCGTCGGCTTCGGTCGGCGCGCTTTTTTCGTGCGGAACAGTCATTTGAAGAAAAGGCTTGTAAAATGCGCGCAATTGTGATATACTTGAAGATGAACAAATGCCCGCAGAGCGGGCAAAGGACCTGATTTATGCCCAAGACAAAGAAAATCGTCAACCTGCCCTATGTCGCGCTTCGCGGCAAAGTGGCGTTTCCCTATACGACAAGCCTGTTCGATGTGGGCAGGCTTCCCTCGCTCAATGCCGTCTCGCATGCCTCCGAGCGCGATATGAAGCTGTTCGTCAGCCTCCAGAAAGAGGCGGACAAGGACGAGATCGCGCCCGCCGACGTGTTCGAGGTAGGCACCGTCGTGCGCATCCTGCAGATCGGGAAACTTCCCTCCAACAACCTCCGCCTGACGGTGGAGGGGCTTTACCGCGCCCGCGCGGAGGAGATCTACGAAGAGGAGGGGTGTTTTTACGCCAACGTCGCGGAACTTGCGCCCATGCACGCCGATCCCGTGCTCGAAGAGGCGTATTTCCGCACCGCGCAGGACATCCTCGCCGACATCCAGGGCTTTGACCCGCGCTTTCCCAAGGACGCGATGGCAAAGCTGGAAAAGTTCACCGATCCCTTTGAGTACATCGCCAACGCGCTGAGCTTTTTGCACATCCGCGAGGACGCGAAGCAGAAGATCCTCGAGGCGGCGTACGTCGTCGACCAGCTCAAGATCTTCGAGCGCTGTCTCAACGACGAGCTGGAGATCGCAAAGCTCGAGCGCAAGATCAGCCAGACGGTGCGCCAGAGCATCGACAAGAACCAGAAAGAATACTTCCTGCGCGAACAGCTCAAGGCGATCCACAGCGAACTGGGCGACGACGAGGAAGAGCGCGAGACATTGACCAAGCAGATCAAGGAAAAGCACATGCCCGCCGACATCGAGGCGAAGGCGCTCAAGGAGATCGCGCGCACGGACAAGATGCCGCCTTCCTCCCCCGAATACACCGTCATCCGCAACTACCTTGACTGGCTGATCGACCTGCCGTGGTCGGAGGAGACGCAGGACACCGAGAATCTGTCCGAAGCGCAGAAGATGCTGGACGAGGACCATTACGGCCTCGAAAAGGTCAAGACGCGCATCACCGAATACCTCGCCGTGCTTCAGCTCACCAAGAGCATGAACGCGCCCATCCTCTGTTTTGTCGGGCCTCCGGGCGTCGGCAAGACCTCCATCGCCAAATCGGTCGCCCGCGCGCTGGGCAGAAAGTTCGTGCGCATGAGCCTGGGCGGCGTCAAGGACGAGGCGGAGATCCGCGGTCACCGCCGCACCTACGTCGGCGCGATCCCCGGCCGCATCATCTACGCGATGAAACAGGCGGGCAGCATCAACCCCGTCTTCCTGCTCGACGAGATCGACAAGGTCTCTTCGGACATGCGCGGCGACCCCGCGAGCGCATTGCTCGAGGTGCTCGACCCCGAGCAGAACTCCACCTTCCGCGACAGATTCCTCGAAGTGCCTTACGATCTCTCCAAGGTGCTTTTCATCACGACGGCGAACACGGTGGAGACCATCCCGCAGCCGTTGCTCGACCGCATGGAGCTCATCGAGCTCAACGGCTACACGCTGGACGAGAAAAAGGAGATCGCAAAGCGCTATCTCATCCCCAAAAAGGCGAAGGAGAACGGGCTCAAAGAAGGGCTGTTGGAGATCGAGGACGACGCGATCGTCGCGATCATCGAGGGTTACACGATGGAGGCGGGCGTCCGCAATCTCGAGCGCCAGATCGGCTCCGTCTGCCGCAAGATCGCGGTGCGCTACGCGGAGAACGCTTCGCTGGAAAAACAGGTCGTCACCGCATCCAATCTCGACGGCATCCTCGGCATCCGCAAATACAACAAGGACTACGCGCACCTCGACGGCAACGAAGTGGGCGCGGCGACGGGGCTCGCATGGACGAGCGTGGGCGGAACCACGCTGACCATCGAGGTCTCCGCGATGCCCGGAAAGGGCGAGATCCTGCTCACGGGCAAGCTGGGCGACGTGATGAAGGAATCGGCGCGCGCCGCCATCAGCTACATCCGCGCGCACGCCGACCGCTACGGCATCCCCGCCGAGACCTTCGCGGAGACGGACATCCACATCCACGTCCCCGAAGGCGCGACGCCCAAGGACGGCCCGAGCGCGGGCATCACGATGGCGACGGCGATCCTCTCGGCGTTCTCCAAAAAGCCGGTGCGCAAGGACATCGCGATGACGGGCGAGATCACGCTGCGCGGAAAAGTGCTTCCCATCGGCGGCCTCAAAGAGAAGGCGCTTGCGGCGCACCGCGCGGGCATCCGCAACATCATCATCCCCGTCGAAAACGAGAAGGACGTGGAGGAGATCCCCGTCAACGTGCGCGGCGAACTCAACTTCCTGCCCGCGGGCGAGGTGGACGAAGTGTTCCGCAACGCGATCGTGGGACTGTGAGGCGAGAGATGATCGTAAAAGAAGCGACCTTCGTCACCTCCGCCGCCGACCGCAGGGGGCTTCTGCATCCCGACAAGCCGATGATCGCGGTCTGCGGAAAATCCAACGTCGGCAAGAGCTCGTTCATCAACATGCTCGCCAACCGAAAAAAACTCGCGCGCACCTCGGCAGAACCGGGGCGCACGCGGCTGGTGAATTATTTCGACTTCGGCGCCTTCGTGCTCGCCGACCTGCCCGGTTACGGCTTTGCGCGCGTGTCCAAGGCGGAAAAGGACAAGTGGTCGCGCCTGCTCGACGATTTCTTCGCGGTCGGCGGTCTGTCGCACGTCCTGCTCCTCGCGGACATCCGCCACGACCCGACGGCGGACGACAAGACGATGGCGGATTACCTGTACTACACGCAGACGCCCTTCACCGTCATTGCGACCAAGTCGGACAAACTCGCAAAGACGCGCGTGCGCGAAGCGGTGCGCCGCGTCGCGGCGGGCTTCCGCACGGGCGAGGGAAACGTGATTGCCGTCTCGTCCGAGACCCGCTTCGGCAAGGAAGCGGTGCTGGGTCTCCTCGAACGGGTGTGCGCCCTGCATGAAGAGGGCGAAGAGACGGAAGAGGAGAAAGAAGCGGACGCTAAGTGAGCGCCCCTGAGAGGAGAATGAAAAATGTTTGATCTGCTTGCATCTGCGCCCGCTTTTTTGCAGACGTGGTGGGGGATGCTGCTGTTTGTCGTCGCGGACATCGCGCTTCTGCTCGCGATCCTTGCGCTCAACTATCGGTTTTTTGCCAAGCGCCTGCTCGACATCCTGTTCTCGGCGGCGATGCTCGTGCTCTTTTCCCCCTTCTTTGCAGGGTTTGCGATCGCACAGGCATTGCGCGCGCGCAGGCAGGGCGGCGCCGTGTTTGAACAAAAGACATATGCGGGCAAGAACGCAAAGCCCGTTTCGCTTTCGCTGTTCGCGCTTTCGGACGCGGACGACGTGCTCGACCGTATTCTTGCCGTGAGCGGGATGCGCTATTATCCCGCGCTCGCCGCCGTATTTCTCGGGCGGTTCAGCTTTATCGGTCCCAAGCCGTTCACCCTTCCCGACAGTGCGGCGACAGGCGAAGACGCTTTTGTCCGCTTTTCGGTGCGCCCGGGGCTGTTCAGTTCGCTGGAGCGCTTCGGCGGAAAGAGCCTGACCTATCCCGACCTGTTCGAAGAGGATGCGGAATACGCCGCGCACTTCACGCTGTTCGGCGACGTCGCCTGCTTCTTTGCGGGGCTGTGCGCGCATTTCCGCGGCGAAGAGGGGCAAAAGTACGGCGTCTGCGCGCAGACGGGGTACGTCGATTGGCTTCTCGCGGAGGGCGAGATCACGGAAGAAGAGGCAAAGGCGTATGCCGACCGCGCACATGCGCGGCTGAAGGGCTACGAGGAGCGGGAGCGCGACCGCAAGAACTTTGCCGATTTCAATGCTTTCAAATGATTCGCGCGCGTGCCGCAGACGGCGTGCGCGGCGTTTTGTTAAAAAAACAGTGAGGTGACATTGTGAAGAGAGAAGAGCAAGAAGCCGCCGCCGCGGAGGTTTCGGCGGATCCCTACGCAAACGAGATAGAAAACGCGACGGGCGTCACCAAATGCCCCTCCTGCGGCGGGGGGATGGAGTTCGACGCGGAGAAGGGGAAACTAGTCTGTCCCTATTGCGGCTGTGAGCAGGAGATCGAAGCGGCACAGGCGGAGGAACTCGGCTTTGAAAAGCTCCTGCGCGCGGACAACGGCTGGGCGGAGGAATCGCACGTCTTCCGCTGTGAGCGTTGCGGCGCGCGCGAGGTGCTCGACAGGCGCGAGATCGCAAAGACCTGTTCGTTTTGCGGTGCGTCCAACATCGTGGAGACGGAGGAGCTTCCGGGACTTCGGCCGAACGCGGTGCTGCCCTTCCGCCTGACGGACAAAGAGGCGGGCAAGAGCGTCAAAAAGTGGATACGCAAGCGCATTTTCGCGCCGCAAAAATTCCGCAAGAGCGCAAAGCCCGAGGACCTGCGCGGCGTCTATTCTCCCGCGTTCACCTTCGACGCGGCGACCTCTTCCGATTATTCCGCGGTGCTCGGCGAGTACTATTACGTCACCCGCCGCGTCAACGGCCGCACGGTCAGCGAGCGCAAGATCCGCTATTTCAATGTGTCGGGGCACTACAACGGCCGCTTCGACGACGTGCTCGTGCGCGCGAGCGACGCGGTGGGGCAGGCTTCGCTGGACAAACTTCAGCCCTTCGGCACCAACGACAGCAAGGAGTACACCCGCGAATACCTGAGCGGTTACACGGCGAGCCAGTACTCGCGCGACGGCGCGGTGTGCTGGGCGGAGGCAAAACAGATCATGGCGGACCGACTGCGCAGCCAGATCTTGAGCCGCTATACATACGACGTCGTCTCCTCCTTCAACATCAACACCTCGTACAGCAACATCACTTACAAATACGTGCTGCTGCCGCTGTACGTCGGGCACTGCACCTGGCGGCAGAAGCTGTACAACTTCTTCGTCAACGGCGTCAACGGCAAGGTCACGGGCAAGGCGCCCGTCTCGCCGCTCAAGGTCGGGGCGCTCGTCCTGCTCGGCGCGGCGATCATCGTCGGATTGTACTTCCTGTTCCGCTACATGTCGTGAGAGCGGGGGAGCAAAAAATGGAACAATACACTTTTTTCGGCAGCGAGGAGGATCTTCCCCTCGCTGCGCGCCTTCGTCCGCGCACGCTGGACGAATTTGTGGGGCAGACGCACCTGCTCGGCGAGGGCAAGGTGCTCCGCCGCCTGATCGAAGAGGACCGCATCGGCTCCATGATCTTCTGGGGCCCGCCGGGCGTCGGCAAGACCACGCTCGCTCGCATCATCGCAGGCCGCACGCGCGCGCGGTTCATCGACTTCTCCGCCGTCACCAGCGGCATCCGCGAGATACGCCAGGTGATGGAGCAGGCGGAAAAGAACCGCCTGTTCGGCGAGCGCACCATCCTGTTCGTGGACGAGATCCATCGCTTCAACAAGGCGCAGCAGGACGCCTTTCTCCCCTTCGTCGAAAAGGGGAGCATCCTGCTCATCGGCGCGACCACCGAAAATCCCTCTTTTGAAGTCAACGGGGCGCTCCTGTCCCGCTGTAAGGTGTTCGTGTTGCAGTCGCTCTCGGTTCCCGAGCTCAAACAGCTTCTTGTGCGCGCAGTCAAAGACGAGCGCGGGTTCGGAAAGGAACGCGTGCAGATCGAGGATTCTTCGCTCGAACTCATCGCGAATTTCTCCAACGGCGACGCGCGCACCGCGCTCTCCACGCTGGAGATGGCGGTGCTCAACGGCGAGCGGAGCGAAGAGGGGGTGCGCGTCACCGCGGAGACGATCGCGCAGTGCACCTCCAAAAAATCCCTGCTTTACGACAAGACGGGAGAGGAGCACTACAACCTCATCTCGGCGCTCCACAAGTCCATGCGCAATTCGGACGCGGACGCCGCCGTCTATTGGCTCGCGCGCATGCTCGAGGCGGGGGAGGATCCGCTGTATGTCGCCCGCCGCGTCACGCGTTTTGCGGCGGAGGACGTCGGGCTCGCCGACCCGCGCGCGCTGGACGTCGCGCTCGCGGCGTACCGCGCCTGTCATTACATCGGGATGCCCGAGTGCACCGTGCACCTGACCGAGGCGGTCGTCTATCTCTCGCTCGCACCCAAGTCCAACGCGCTGTACGTCGCCTATGAAAGGGCGAAAAAGGACGCGCAGACCATGCTCGCCGAGCCCGTTCCGCTTGCGCTCCGCAACGCGCCCACCCGCCTGATGAAAGAGCTGGACTACGGCAAGGGGTATCAGTACGCGCACGATGCGGAGGACAAACTCACGGACATGCAGTGCCTGCCCGATTCGCTTGCGGGCAAGCGCTATTACAGGCCGACCGAGGAGGGCACCGAGGCGAAATTCAAGGCGCGCCTCGAACAGATCCTCGAATGGAAGAGCAAGCACCCGCCGAAAAAGTGAACGGCGCGCCGCTCCTGCGGCAAAGAAAGGACGAAAAGAGAGGAGGCGTTTTTATGAGATATGCGATCTACGGCGCGGGGGCGATGGGTACCGTCCTCGGCGCATACATCGCGCGGGCGGGCGTTGACATCGACCTCATCAACCGCAACCGCGCGCACGTACAGGCGCTGCGCGAGCGCGGCGCGCACATCGTCGGCACCGTCGACTTCACGCAGAAGGTCACGGCGCTCCTTCCCGAAGAGATGGAGGGAAAATACGACGTCATCCTGCTGATGACAAAACAGCGGCACAACGGGGAGATCGTGCCCTTCCTCAAAGAGCACCTCGCCGAGGACGGCGCGCTGTGCACCTGTCAGAACGGCCTGCCCGAGCCGAAGATCGCCGAGATCGTCGGCGCCGACCGCACGCTCGGCTGTGCGATCGCGTGGGGCGCGACCTTTCACGGGGAAGGGGTCTCTCAGCTCACTTCCGAGCCCTCCGCGCTCACCTTTTCTCTCGGCGCCCTGGGCGGCGGGAACCGCCTCGACGAGGTCAGAAAACTGCTCGAGTGCATGGGCACTGTGGAGGTGGAACAAAACTTCCTCGGCGCGCGCTGGTCGAAACTTCTGATCAACAGCGCCTTTTCGGGGCTTTCGACGGTGACGGGCGAGACCTTCGGCTCCGTCTCCCGCGCGCACGCTTCGAGAAAAGTCGCACTCGCGATCATCCGCGAATGCGTGGACGTCGCCGCGGCGGCGGGCATCGCCGTCTGTCCCGTGCAGGGGCACCGCATCGACAAGATGTTCAGCGGCAGGGGGCCTTTCTCCCGCGCGCTCGCCTGGATGCTTTTGCCCGTCGCGATGAAAAAGCACGCCCTTCTCATCTCCTCGATGCTGCAGGACCTGCGCGCGGGCAAAGAGTGCGAGATCGACTTCATCAACGGCGTCGTCTGCGAGTACGGGCAAAAGTTCGGCGTGCCCACGCCCTTCAACGCGCGCACCGTACAGATCGTGCACGCGATCGAGCGGGGCGAGCGCGCGATCACGGCGGAAAATCTTGCCCTGTATGCCGATCTTTTCCGCTGAATTTTTCCCGCCGCACGCGGCGGCGACACCTTTGTGCGGTATTCTTCTGCCATGAATGTACGACTTTGGCGCGGCGGGCTTTCGTCCGCGCAAAAACTCATCCTTGCGGCGCTCGGCGTCTGCGTGCTCTTTGTGCTCGCGGACGTGCCCGTTCTCGCCGAGTACCTGTTTGCGCGCGGCATCACCCGCGCGCTGAGCGGCGCGCTCTCCCTTGTGAGCGCGCTCTTTCCCTTTTCCCTGTACGAGCTGATCGCCGTGGGGCTGATCGCGTGCTTTGCGGCGCTCGCGGCCTTTGCCGTCCTGTATGCCGCAGGGCGCCGCACCGACGCCCTGCGCCGCCTCTTCGTGCGCGTCTGCGCGGTGCTCCTCGGCGTTCTCGCCGCATTTGCGGTGCTGTATGCGCCGCTCTATGCGCGCAGTTCCGCGGCGGAAGCGCTCGGGCTGGACGTGACGGAGGCGATGCAGGAGCAGGTGGACGCCGCCGCCTCTTCGTGCGTGGAGGCTCTCAATGCGCTCTCCGCGCGAATAGAGCGGGACGGCAACGGGGACGTGCTCTGCCCGTACACCTTTTCCGAGCTCAACGCCCTGATTGAAGGGGAGTTTTCCTCATGCGGCGGATATTTTTCGCCCTATCGCGTGCGCGCGAAGGCGGTCGCGCTGTCCGTGCCGATGAGCTATCTCGGCATCACGGGCATCTACTTTCCCTTCGTCGCGGAGGCAAACGTCAACGTCAACATCCCCGCCTGCGACCTGCCCGTGACAATGGCGCACGAGATGTCGCACGCGAAGGGGGTCGGCAGGGAGGACGAGGCGAACATCGTCGCCTACGCGCTGTGTCTGAACGCGGACGACGACTACCTCAACTACTGCGCACTGCTGGACGCGGCGACCGTCCTTTTGAACAGCTTACCGCGCGAGCGCGCGGAGGAACTGTACGCGCGGCTGGACGAGGCGGTGCGGCAGGAGTATTCCCGCGCCGCGGCGCATTATGCGGCGTACGAAGGCCCGATCGACGCGCTCTCTTCCTTTTTCAACGACCTGTTCCTCAAGGCGAACGGTGTCGCGTCGGGCACGCGCAGTTACGGGGAGACGGTGAACGCCCTTGTCGCGCTGATCGGCGCGCGCGGTGAATAGAGCGGGGCAAAAAGTGGCACAATAAGTGTCATGAAGAAGAGAACATCTGCCGCGGACGAACTCCGCACGCGCGACGAGCGCGAGGTGCGCGTGCGCCCCTTCGGACAGGAGGGGGTGCGCCGATGACGGACAGGGTACGCAAAAATCAGAATTATCTCGACTACGTCCATTCGCTGGCGCCGCCGACGCAGCACTTTCACAACTGCCTGCGCGCGTTCATCGTGGGCGGGCTCATCTGTTGTGTGGGGCAGTTCCTGCGCACCGAGTTCGAAGTGTTGCTCGGCCTTTCGGGGGACGAGCTCGCGGGCGCGGTTTCCATGTCGCTCATCTTTTTGGGATGCCTTCTGACGGGTTTCGGGGTATACGACCGCATCGGCAAAGTCGCGGGCGCGGGTTCCATCGTCCCCATCACGGGCTTTGCGAATTCCGTCTGCTCGCCCGCGCTCGAATTCAAGGCGGAGGGGATGATCACGGGCATGGCGGCAAAGATGTTCGTCGTCGCGGGGCCCATCATCGTGTTCGGCGTGCTCGCGGGCTCGGCGGTGGGCGTGATCTACTGGCTTCTCTCCCTCTGAGCGCTTGCCTTTTTTCTGCCGCTCTGCTATACTGTAACGGAATAACAAGGACGGACGAAAAGGCGCGCAGATCTTTGGATGCCTTGCCGAGAGGATTTTGCAATACAGACGCATTGCAAAGGCGATGAAAGGCAGGGCGCACAAGCGCCGAAAGCGGGCCCTTATCATTTTTCAAAGCATACTTGAAAGAACAAAAGGACGGGGCGATGAAACATCTGAACGTGGTCGGCGCGGCGATCTTCCGCGGCGGAAAGGTACTTGCGGCAAAGCGGGGCGAGAGCCGCTTTGCATACGTCGCGCACAAATACGAATTTGCGGGCGGAAAGATCGAAGAAGGCGAGAGCGGCGAAGCGGCGATCGTGCGCGAGCTCTTCGAGGAGCTGGGCGTAAAGGCGCGCGTTTTGGGCGTGTTCGGCAGAACGAGCTACGAGTATCCCGACTTTTCGCTGACGCTGACCGTCTACGAATGCGAGGCGGAAGGGGAGATCGTCTGCCGCGAACACGAGAGCCTTTCTTGGCTCTCCCGCGACCTTCTCAAAGAGGAAGAATGGGCGCCCGCGGACGCGCCTTTTTTGCCCCTTCTTCGCGAAAGATTAAGAGAAAAAAGTGAAAAATAATGCAGACAGGCGTGCCTTCGGGCGCGCTTTTTTGTGCGGCTTTTGCGCAGGAAAAGATTTTTGCCCTTGACAAGCGTGCATTTCAATGTTATACTTGTCTCGATTTCACGGAGGAAAGAGAGAGATGGAGACTTACAATATTGCGATCGTGGAGGATGACAAGGAGAGCGCAGAGTGCATCGCGGCCTTTCTCGAGCGCTTTGCGCGCGAGGAAAAATGTGCGTTCGGCGTAAAGCGTTACGGGGACGGGCTGACCTTCATCAGCGACTACGACCGCAGTGCGGACATCGTGTTCATGGACATCGAGATGCCCAACCTCGACGGCATGAGCGCGGCGAGAAAGCTCCGTCAGCAGGACGAGGCGGTCGTCCTCATCTTCATCACCAACATGGCGCAGTATGCGGTCAACGGCTACGAAGTGGACGCGAGCGATTTCATGGTCAAGCCCGTCAACTATGTCACCTTTTCCGTCAAGCTCAAAAAGGCGCTCCGATATACGGGGCGGCGGCGTGACGACGGCATCTGCGTCAAGACGCAGGAGGGACAGCTCCGCCTGCGCATCAGCGATATCCTCTACGTCGAGAGCGAAAAGCACTACCTGACCTTACACACGAGGTCGGGGGACTACACCATGCGCATGACGATGACGGAAGCGGAGAATCTGCTCGCGGGCAAGGGCTTTTCCCGCTGCAACACCTCTTATCTGATCAACCTTCGCCATGTGCAGAGCGTGCACCGCGACCTCGTCGAGATCGGCGGCGCGTTTATCCCCGTCAGCCGCACCAAGAAAAAGAGTTTTATGGACGCGATCACCGCCTATCTCGGGGGTGATTTCATTGGCTGAATTTGCAAAGTGGTATCTGACTTACATCAGCGGTCAGCCCTATTCGCGCCTGACCTTTGCGACCGAGCTTCTTTTGGCCGAGATCCTGTTCATGTGGCCGTATAAGCGCAGCCGCCTGTTCGGCGTCCGCGCGGCGGCGTCCTTTCTGCTGTACGTTGCGATCGCCTATTTCTTCCCCGAGGCGGCGCTGCATATGGGGTCGTATGTCACCATTCTCGTCTTTGTCTGCTCCGTCGCTCTGCATGCCCTCTGTTCGGGGTATTCCTTCAAAAAAGTCGCCTTCAACTGCATCGCGGCGTATGCGGTGCAGAACTTCATCGTCAATCTTCGCATCTGTATCATGGGCACTTTCGCCATTTCCGAAAGTTACAGGATCGTCGTCGAGCTGTGCTGTGCGGTAGCAGTGTTTGCGGGGGCGTATTTGCTCTTTGCGAGGAAAAACAGCCGCGAAGAGGAGATCAACATCACGCACGTGCGGCTCATGATCCTGACCGTCGCGGTCATCGTGCTCGTGGACCTCATGGTCAAGGTCGCAAGCGCCCAGGGGGTGAGCGGCAACGTCGTCCTGCGCCTCTGCATGGCATGCACCGATCTTCTCGCGCTGTTCTTGCAGTTCAGCACTTTCCGCGTCGGAAAGCTGGAGACGGAAAATGCCAAGATGGAGATGCTCCTGCTCGCCGAGCAGGAACAGTACAAGATGTCCCGCGAGACCATCGACCTCGTCAACATGAAGTGCCACGACCTCAAACACCGCCTCGCGCGCATCCGTTCGGGCAGGGGCGGAGAGGAAGAGGCGGAACTGTGGCAGGACGTCGAAGAGGCGGTGCTCTTTTATGAGAACGTCGCCAAGACGGGCAACGACGCGCTGGACAGCGTCCTGACGCAAAAGGTGCTCATGTGTGAGAAGCGGAACATCTCCTTCAGCTATATGGCGGACGGCAGCGCGCTGTCCGCGGTCAAGCCCTCCGACGTGTATTCCCTCTTCGGCAACGCGCTGGACAACGCGATCGAGGGCGTCATGCGCGAGGAGGACCCCGAAAAGCGCTTTATCTTCCTGCGCGTGGGGCAAAAGGGCGGGATGATCAGCATCCACGTCGAGAACTATTGTTCCCGTCCGCCCGTCTTCGAGGACGGGCTTCCCCGCACCACCAAACAGGATGCGCAGAACCACGGCATCGGGGTGCGGAGCATCCGCTACATCGCCGAAAAGTACGGCGGGCACGCGCGCTTTGACGCGTCCGACGAGCTGTTCCGCCTCAATGTCATGCTTCCCGTCTGAAAATACATCCGAAAAAGGAAAAAGAGACCCGCAAGGGCCTCTTTTTTTGCATATCTTGTCAAAAATCTGCGCATCTTGCCAGAAATGCGCACAAAAAATTTTTTTGTGCTATGATGAGCGCGATCTGCGGGAAGAGCCGTTCCCGCAAGGGGAAAACAGTTCGCTGTTTTACAAAATCAAGGAGGTTACATGATGAAAGACGGCACAATTCTCAAAGGCCTTTTCCGTGGCTTGACTATCGTCATGGCGTCGGTAATGACGCTCGGGATCGGCATGACCATTGGCGCGAAGCTGAACGAGTCGGATATCAACTCTTATCTCGGCACGTCCAACCGCGTCGTCATTCAGGATGAGGAAGGGACCTATCTGAGCGACTACGACAGCTGGCAGGAAATGGTCGACGCGAAGGCGGAGGGCATCTACACGACGATGAGCGAGGGCATTGTCCTGCTCAAAAACAACGGCGTGCTTCCGATGGAGGGCGTGACCAAGATCAACCTGTTCGGCCGCAACTCCGCAGACCCCGTCTATGGCGGCGGCGGCGGCGCGGGCGTCGTGAGCGACCCCAACGTCATTGACGTCAAGACGGCCTTCAACGAGGCGGGCATCCAGATCAACGACACGCTGTACAACTACTACAGCGGCTGTGAAAAGAGAAAGGTCGGCGGCAGACTCTCCAACGAGTACACCACCGGCGAAGTGAATCCCTCGCAGTTCACGCAGGCGGTCGTCGATTCGCTGGACGAGTACGGCGACACGGCGATCATCTGGCTGGCGCGCTGCATCGGCGAAGGCACCGATCCTGAGCCCGGCTTCATGGAGAGAGATGAGGCGGAAAAGGCGCTCATCGAATATGTCAAGGGGCTCAGCTACATCGAGCACATCATCGTCGTCCTCAACGAGGACAACACGAGCGGCATCGGCGATCTCGCAAACGACGACCGCATCGAGGCGATCGTCCACGCGGGCGGCTTCGGCCTCAACGGCACGACGGCGCTCGTCGACGTGCTGACGGGCAAGGTCAACCCTTCGGGTCACCTCGTCGACACCTATGCGGCGTCCTCGCTCTCTTCGGCGGCGGCGCAGAACATGTACGATCATACCCTCACCAACAAGGCGGAGGTCGAGGCGTACGTCGGCGGCTCCAACGAGTATGCGACCAGCTACATCGCGATGAAAGAGGGCATCTACGTCGGTTACCGTTACTATGAGACCAGATACGAAGACTGCGTGCTCGGCCAGGGCAACGCGGACGGCAACTACGGCATCTTCTACGGCGAAGGCACAAAGTGGAGCTATGACGAGGAAGTGTGCTACGCCTTCGGTCACGGCCTCTCTTACACCACCTTCGAGCAGAAACTGCAGAGCGTGGAAGTGGCGGCAGACGGCACCATCACCGCAACGGTCACCGTGCAGAACACGGGCGACGTCGCGGGCAAGGCGGTCGTGCAGCTGTATGCGCAGTCTCCCTATACCGAATACGACAAGCGAAACCTCGTAGAGAAATCGGCGATCCAGCTGATGGCGTTTGAAAAGACAGAGCTTTTGCAGCCGAACAGCGATCCCGTCACGGTCACCGTCAAGGCGGACATGGAGTTCCTCGCGAGCTATGACTACACCAACGCAAAGACGTACATCCTCGACGCGGGCACCTATTACTTTGCGATCGGCGACGACGCGCACGACGCGCTCAACAACGTGATCGCGAAGAAGTCCTCCGCGAACGCCTCTCTCGGCAACGCGGACAACGTCAAGACGTATGAGCAGAAGAACTTTGACGACACGACGTACGCGGTCTCTTCCATCACGGGCAACGAGATCACCAATCTGTTCGACCGCGCCGACTACAACTACTTCTACGACACTCGGCAGTACAAGTATCTGACCCGTCAGGATTGGTCCACCTTCCCGACGACGGAAGATGCGCTCACCGCGACGGCGGAGATGATGAAAGAACTCTCCGGCCAGGCGGACAAGTGGGATAACCACGATTATTCGGAAGGGGATTACGACGACGTTTCCGTCGTGATCACGGACGAGGATACCGACTATCAGCTGTCCATGCTCTACGGTTCGGACGATCCGAACGACACGGCATGGGATATGCTCCTCAAACAGATGAGCTGGGAAGAGATGTGCACGTTCACGCAGGGCAACTCGCTGACCAGACCCATCGAATCCATCGGCTATGAAGGCTCCGTCGACGGCGACGGCCCTGCGGGCTTCTCGGGCACATTCGGCGACGCGGAGAGCAACCCCGAAAACCTGAGCGCGCGCGTCTATCAGTCGCAGTGCACGCTCGCTTCCACCTGGAACAAAGAGCTCGCCTATTCGCAGGGTTCGTTCATGGGCGAAGACGGCCTGTACCTGGGCAAGACGTCCATCTGGGCGCCCGGCGCGAACCTGCACCGCACCCCGTACTCGGCGCGTAACTTCGAGTACTATTCCGAAGACTCCATGCTCGCTTACTATATGGGCGCAAGACAGTGCAAGGGTCTGCAGGACAAGGGATGCATCGCCTGCCCGAAACACTTTGCGTTCAACGATCAGGAAAAGAACCGCTGCTCGCTGATCAACTTCTTCAACGAACAGGAAGCGCGCGAGCTTCAGCTCCGCTCTTTCCAGGGCTCCTTCACCGAAGGCGGCGCGATGGGCACGATGACCTCTTTCTCGCGTATCGGCTGCACCTATGCGGGCGCATCGCACGCACTGCTCACGGGCGTCCTGCGCGACGAGTGGGGCTTTAAGGGCTACACGATCACCGACTATGCGGCATGGGATTTCATGCACGCGGTCGAATGCCTCAAAGCGGGCACGGATATGTTCGACACCACGGCGGACACCTACAGCTCGGTCATTCTCGAAAACGTCAAGAAGGGCGACGACGTCGTCGCACAGGCGGCTCTGCGCGAGGCAAACAGAAGAGTTTTGTATGCATATGTGAACAGCAATGCAGTGCAGGGCACATCCGTCAAGGTACTTCCTTGGTGGGAGAAGGCGATCTATGCCGCAGACATCGTGATCGGCGTGCTCACCGTCGCGTCGCTCGGCGCGTATGTGACCGTCACGGTGCTCTCGCAGAGACGCAAAGGAGGAGAAGTCAATGTTTGATATCAGGGAATTTCTCAGTAAAAAAGGGATCGGTTTCTATCTCACGGCAGCCGCGATCGTGTTCACGCTCCTTGCGCTGATCTTCGTCGCGGTCACGGGCAGCGACAAGGGCGATCTGTCCGCGGGAATGATCGTTCTGTTCATCCTCGCGATGCTCTTCCTCGCGTCGGCGCTCATCAAAGATTTCTACGGCGCCGGACTTCTCGGCGGGTGCGTCTGCGCGGCGGCAGGGCTGATGATGCTCGTCGTCGGCAGGCTCAACATGCTGGGCCTCATTTTCAACGGCGTCGTCGAAGAGGAGATCCCCGCAGCGTTCATCGCCGCCGTCGTGTTTACGCTTCTCGCCATTCTGTGCAACTGCGTCAGCGGTTTCCTGGGCGTAGAGAAGAAGGCGGAAGCCTGACACACAGGGACCTTGTTTTCCCCCAAAGGAGCCGCCCACGTAAGCGGGCGGCTCTCAATTTTCTTCGGTTCGGAAAAAGCCGCCCTGCGGCGCAAAGATTTGCGCCGCAGGGCGGCTTGCGTTCATCTTTCGGAAGGCGCCCGCAGAGCAAGATGGTCGCATTCCTCTTTTGTCAGCGACAACTCGAGCGCCGCGGCATTTTCGGCGATGCGCGCGGGATTTGTGCAGGAGATGACGGCAAACAGCTCGAGCGGCTGAGAAAACATCCACGCCGTCACGATCTGCGCGACGGTCGCGCCCTTTTCCTTTGCGAGCTTTTCCGCGCGGCGCAGTCGCTCGAGGTTGTCCTCGCAAAGGTAACCCTTCCGCGCGGGGGCGGGGAGACGTCGGAAAAGATCGGGCTCGTCCGCGCGCAACTTCCCCGAAAACAGCCCGCCGCACAGCGAGGAATAGGCAAACACGGGCAGGCGCGTCCGCTCGCAGAAGAGCAGGTCCTCCTTTCCCTTTTCGCCGGTCAGCGAGAGGCATCCCCGCCAGGGCGGGCGCACCTGTTCGCCGAGGCTGAAATGCGGCGAAGTCACCGAGAAGGGGACAAGCCCCTTCTTTTCGGCGTGTGCGTTCGCGCGCGCGATGCGCGCGCAGGTCCAGTTCGACACGCCGATCGCGCGCGTCAGTCCCTCGCGCACGAGCGCGTTCATCATCTCGACGATCTCTTCGGCGGGCAGGGCGGGGTCGTCGCGGTGCAGAAGCAAAATGTCCGTGTGATCGGTGCCGAGCGCGTCCAGCGAGCGGGAGATGTCCGCACGCGCGCACTTTTCGCGCACCCGAGCGTTCCCGAGCGGCCCCGGATGACAGCATTTCGTCACGACGACGACTTTGCTTCGCTCCTGCCGTCTGAGCCAATGTCCGAGCGAGGCCTCGCTCTTGTTGTATACGCGCGCCGTGTCGAAGGCGTTGATGCCCGCCTCCATTGCCGCGTCCAAAAGCGCGGAGCAATCCTCCCCGCGGTTCATGCGCGCGTTGGAACAGCCGAAGATCAGCCGCCCGATCGGTTTTTTCAGATCGCAAATCACAGAAGATCGCATCGCCTTCTCCTTGTTTCTTTTCTTATTATTATAACAGAGGTCGCACGCGCGCGCAAGGGAAGGAGCACATTTTTTTCGCGTGCGGCATATACTGAGAGGGAGAACTTTGCGGGAGGCTGAGAATGGAAACATCATTCGGCGAACTCAGATGCAAAGACGTGATCAATGTCACGGACGGAAAAAACCTGGGCAGGACGTGCGACATCGTGTTCTGCTATCCCGAGGCGCGCGTGCTCGGCATCGTCGTGCCGGGGAAGCGCGGGCTTCATCTCTTCAAGAAGAACGATCTGTTCATTCCGCTCAAAGAGGTGGTCAAGATCGGTGTGGACACCGTGCTCGTCGACCTCAAAATGCGCCGTCCGCCCGCGGCAGAGAACGGCGCGCGGCGCGATTACTCGGAGTACGAATAAAAATTTCGCCCGCGCCTTGAAAAACGGCGCGCCTTGTGTTATACTGTAAGGGAACGATGCGGACCCGCTTTCGGCGCTTGAGCGCCTTTTCATCGGGTCCTTATTATTCCCAGACAGTATAATGTTTAAAAAGGAGGGGCGCAGGATGGACGAGCTCATGCAGTTGAAGCAGATCGTAAAGGCGGCAAAGCGCATGGTGTTTTTCGGCGGCGCGGGGGTGAGCACGGAGAGCGGCATACCCGATTTCCGCTCGCAGGATGGGCTGTACAGCCAAAAGTACGCCTATCCGCCCGAGGAGATCCTCTCGCACGGCTTTTTCTTCTCGCATACGGAGGAGTTTTACCGCTTTTACCGCGACAAGATGCTCTATCCCGACGCAAAGCCGAACGCGGCGCACATACGGCTCGCGGAATGGGAGCGGGAGGGCAGGCTTCGCGCGGTCATCACGCAGAACATCGACGGCCTGCACCAAAAGGCGGGCAGCCGCAACGTGCTCGAACTGCACGGGAGCGTCTATCGCAACCGCTGCACCCTCTGCGGCAGGGAATATCCCTTTCAAGACATCCTCGCGGGGAAGGGCGTTCCGCGCTGTCCCTGCGGCGGAGTGGTCAAGCCCGACGTGGTGCTCTACGGCGAGGCGCTTAACGATTCGGTCGTGGATCGCTCGATCGCGCACATCGCGCAAGCGGACGTGCTGATCATCGGCGGCACTTCGCTCAACGTCTATCCCGCCTCGGGGCTGATCGACTTTTTCGGCGGCGAGCATCTCGTCGTCGTCAACCGCGGCACGCCCGCGCGGTCGGTGCAGGGCGCGCTCTTCGTCGACGGCAAGATCGGCGAAGTCTTTTCTTCGCTCGAATAGCGGCACGCGGTCAAAAAAGGGGGAGCCCTGCGGGCGCCTCTTTTTTCAGAGCAAAAGAGGATTTTCCCCAATAAAAGGGCGCATACGCGCGTTTATTATGCAGAGGGAACGAGAGGAAACATTTTTATGGATAAAAAGGAGCTGGACGCGCTGCTGGCGCGCGTCGCCGCAGGGGACAACCGCGCTTTCGAGCGGCTGTACGCGGAGACCGCGAAGGGCGTCTTTGCGTTTGCCTATTCCTATCTCGGGAACAGGGCGGACGCGGAGGACGTCATGCAGTCGGCGTATCTGCAGATAAAACAGAAGGCGCACACCTATCGTGCAGGCACCAACGCGCGGGCGTGGATGTTCCAGATCGTCAAGAACATGGCGCTGGACGAATTGCGCCGACGCAAGCGCCGCGCGGCGGCGGCAGAGCGGGAACGCACTTCGTCGTCCGTCGCTGCAAACGAGGGAAACGTCGCGCTGGAATACATGATGCGCACCCTCTCCGCGGAGGAGCGCGAGGTCGTCCTTCTCCATGTGTTCTGGGGCTATAAGCACCGCGAGATCGCAGACCTTTTGGGCGTGCCGCTGGGAACGGTCACCTGGCGTTACAACACTGCGATCAGAAAACTGAGAGATTTTGAGGCGGAAGTATGAGAAGTTCGGATTTTTTCAAAAAACTGGATAAAGAACTGGAAGCGCTCACCCCGCCCCTCTCCGAGGAGCTCAAAAACGCGCCTCTGCCCGCGGCGCCGTCCGCGGTAGAGCCTGAAAAGCGCGAAAAGCCCGAAAAGCCCGAAAAGCCTGAAAAGCGCAACGCGCGCGCGCGCCGGCCCTTCGGCCGCAGCCGCCTTTTGCGCATCGCGAGCCTCGCGGCGGCGTTCGTGCTCGTGAGCACCATCGCGCTCGTCGTGCTTCTCGGTGCGGGAAGGGAAAACGTGTATGTGCTCGCGCTGGACGTCAATCCGTCCGTGCAGCTCGTGCTCGACGACGACCGCAAGGTCGAACGCGTGTTCAGCGCGAATGCGGACGGGGATATTCTCTTGTCGGACGAGGAATTCGCGGCGGATCTTGTGGGAAAACCCGCGGCGGAGGCGGCAAAACAGCTCTCCGACCGCATGGCACAGCTTGGATACATCGACGTGCGCGGCGAGGGAACGGCGGAGCGATACAACGCGCTCTCGGTTACGCTGACCTCTTCGGGCAACGCGCCCACCGTGTATGCGCGCGAGCTCGGACAGGAGCTGACCGACTATTTCTGTTCGGAGGGCATTTACGTCTATGTCACCGCTTCCGCGCGCTCGGACGCATCTCTCAAAGAGCTAGATTTTGAGGGCGAAGACCTGCTGTGCGAGCGCATCGAAGGGGAGGATGCGCTTCTCGATTATGCGCGGGGGTCCGCCTTCGCGTTTGCGCAGGATCTGCTCGAGCAGGCGCTCTTCAAATACGATCTGTTTGTCGCTGCGGACGAGATCAATTCCCGCATCATAGAAGAGACGGGAAATCCGCTCGGGTACTGGTCGGAGCTCTCCGAGATCCCCGCGGCGCCGGACGCCGAAATGGCGGCGGCGCTGAAAGATCTCGACATCTATTTCGGGCTGGATTTTTCGGCGCGCGGGGTGCTGAATGCCGCGGCGTTCCGTTCCGCGGCAGACACCTGCATGAGCGGCTACACCGACGAACTTCGCGCCCTGGCGCAGGCAGGCATCTCTGCGTCCACTATTCTGGGCGACGAAAACAGACAGCTGCGCCTCGACTACCTCGCCTTTGTCTCCGCGGATATTCTCATCGACCTCGTGGAAGACATTTTCTCGGGCAGTACGGAGACCATCGACGGGCTGTTGTCGGGCGTTGTTTCCCTGCTTGCATCGCGTGCGGAGGCACTGCAAAAGCAGTTTTCCGCGGCATTTTCGCAGGCGCGCGAGGCGATCTCCTCCGCGGCGTATGCGGACTTCCTCGTCCGCATCGGCGTGCGCTGATCGGAGAGGCTTAAAAATTTTTTCCTGTTTTTCCAATAAAACGCCTTCGGGGGCCGTTTAATAAGCGACCAAACCAAAAGGAAGGTGAAAATCAATGATGAAGAAACAGGCTATGAAAGTGGGTGCGGCGGTGCTCTCCCTCGCGATGTTGGCGGGCGTGGGTGCAGGCTGTTCGTGGACGGGGGAGGCGGACGCGGTGTCCTATGTCTCCGTCGACGTGAACCCCGAGATCTCCCTCACGCTCGACAAGAGGGGAGAAGTCCTCTCCGTCGTTGCGGACAACGAAGACGCGCAGGTCCTTTTGTATGAAGAAGACCTGGTCGGCATGAGCGCGGAAGACGCGCTCGAAAAGATCGCCGAACTCTGCGTCGAATATGATTTTCTGAACGAGGCGAACGCGGGCGTCAGCGTCACTGTCGCGGGCAAGGCGGACGAAGAGGAGATCGTTGCCTCCGCGCAGGCGGCGTTTGAAGCCGCGGCGGGGGAGCATGAAGTGTACGTCTCCTCCGATGCGACCTTCTCTCTCGAGCGTCAGCTGCGCGCGGCAAAGGCGGAATATACTTCCAGCGCCGCAGTGCAGGGCATGGATCTCGTGAAATTCCGTCTCGTGCTCGAAGCGCAGCGCGTGGACGGGTCGCTTACCCTGACCGCGGCGGCGGAAATGGACGCCTCCGAGCTGATCGCGAAGATCGAAGAGGGCGCGCAGAAGATCCGCCCGTATGCCACCGCTGCATACAACGCGGCGGTCGCGGCGGCGGAGATCGCCTATGCAGAGGCGACGGATGTCGTGCTGGATGCGATCTGGGTCGTTCCGTACATCAATTTCGTGGATTATCCCGTAAACTACGGGCTCATCTATAACGTCTATCGCAACTCCGCCCGCGTGTTGGCGACAGGGCTTGCGGCGGCGGATGCGGCGGCGGAGATCGCGGCACGCATCGAAGTGCCCGAGTCCGTGACGGATGAGGCGGCGCGCGTGCTCGGCATGACCGAGGAAGAAAAGGCGGCGTTCCTCGCGGAAGCCGCGGAGGACGGAAAGATCACTCTCGCGTCGCTGGAAGACTGGCTCGACAGGCATTTCAAGGAGATGACCGAAGAGGAGCGCGCGGCGGTGCGCGAGGAGATGAACGACATCCTCGAAGCGGTGACCGAGTTCGCGATCGAAGTGGACGCGAGCATCGCGGACGAATACAAGGCGGCTCTCGCCAAGCTGTGCGAGGACATCTCCGATCTGATCCCCGACGCGATCAAGGACGTCGCGAACGCCTACATTCAGGAGCTGGATGCGTTGATCGGCGATCTGCGCGAGGCTTCGGAGGGCAAGCAGGGACGCGAGGCGCTTGTCGCGGCGCAGGAAGTGTTCACGGCGCGTTCCGAAGAGGTCATGAAGACCATGCGCGAAGATCTGTCCGAAGAGGACCTCGCGGCGGTGGAGAAGAGCATCGAAAAGGTGCAGTCGACGCTCGAGAGCGCAAAGGAAAAGATGGAAAAGGCGATCGCGGACGCGGAACAGGCCGCGCGCGAATACCTCGAGGCGTGCCGTGCGGCGCGCGCAGGAACCGAGGCTTAAACGATATACCCCAAAGATGTTTCCCCTCTTTGTTGCGGGCGGCCTTTTACAAGGCCGCCCGATCTCCTTTTCAGAAAAGCCGCCCCGCGGCGCAGGATGCGCCGCGGGGCGGTGATCTGTTTTCAGGCAAACAACAGGCGGTGCAGGAGCATCGTCTTTTTTTCGTCCGACTCTCCCTCTTGCAGGGCGCCGGCAAACGAGCGAAGAACGGTGCGGTATTGCCTGAGCATCCGCTCTTGCGGGCATCCCTCGAAGAGCAGTCCGCTCTTTTCCGCCGCGTTTTTCGTCACCCGCTGGGCGGTATGCTCGAAGAACACGCTTTCTCCGCCTTCGAACACGAGTTCGGTCGCCTTGTAGTTGCGGCCGTCGTCCCACGCCGTCTCTATGCGCACGGACAGCCCGCCGCCGCAAAATGTATGCGTTGCGTGCACGATGATCCCCGTTTCGGGGTCCCGCCGCTCCGCTTTTTCGCAGAGCGAGAGCGCGGCAAGATCGGCAAACCGCGCACACACGCTCAGCGCGTTGATGCCGCTGTCCGACCAGCTCCCGTCCAGCGGCGCGCGGCTTCTTTCGAGCTTTCCGTCTTGAAGATAGGGGTCGCAGAAGGTACAGCGGATCGCGCGCGGCTTCCCCTTCGGAAGAAGTGTCTCCGCGTTTTGCAGGACTTTTTCGATGTCCTCGCCGTGCGCGGCGTGGTAGGCGGTGCGAAAGAGCACGCCCGTTGCTTCCGCTTCGCGGTAGAGCGCTGCGATCTCTTCGAGGGAGAGCGCGGCGGGCTTTTCGGTCAGCACGCTTTTTCCCGCCCGCAGGCATTGCAGGGCGAGCGGAAAGTGCGTCGCGGGCGGCGTGGACAGGAGTACCGCCTCCGCCGCACAGTTGCTTAAAAATTCGTTCACGTCGGCGTAAAAGGCGGGCGCTCGGCAGGCGTCCCGCTTGTTTTCGTCCGCATCGCAAGCGGCGACATAGTCAAATTCGGGGAGACCTGCGAGCGCTTCCTGATGGACTTTTGCGATGGTGCCGAGCCCCAGGATCGCGATCTTAATTCTGTTCATTTGCGAACCACCCGAGTATATAGCGATAGACGTTGAGCTCTTCCAGCAGTGTTTTCAGCTGCGCAAGATACGCGGCGCTCTTTTCGGCGTCTCCCGCCTCTTTGCAGACGTAGGCGAGCGCGGCGAGCGCGAACGCCTGTCCCGAGCGGTAGTTTGTCTGTTTTGCCGTCTCGAGGGCGAGCATTGCAAGGCTCAGGGCGGTCTTTGTGTCGCGCACCTTTGCATAGGCGACGGCGCCCGCCGCATACGCCTTGCCCAGTTCGATGTAATTTTCCAGCTTTTTGTTCTCGGCGATCGAGCGTTTGTACCACACGAGCGCCTGCATCGGCTTTTCGGTGCACAGCGTCTCGGTCAGGTTGGTGTACAGCTTTCCGTTGGCACTGCGCATGTTGTACTCTTTCGCAAATTGCAGGGCAGAGGAGTAGACGAGTTCCGCCTGCCTGTTCTGCCTGCGGAAGCGGTAGTTGTGCCCCTTGAGCCGTATGAGCTCCAGGCGGTCGTCCATGGACAGGTCGCCGCTTTTGAGCAATTCCTCCGTCCGCGCGAGCGACTCTTCGAAGTTTCCCTTGAGGAAGAGCAGATCCGCGTATTTGATCGCGACGAGCGCGTACAGATGCGCGGGGAGCGCGTGCCGCACCAGCTCCATCTCGTCGAGCAGAGCGCGGTAGGCGGCGAGGCTCTCGTCGTAATGCCCGAGCAGATGCCGCACGTGGATGCACAAAAAGCGGTAATAGTAGTGCCACACGCCCGCCTGTTCCTTCGTGACGGGGTTGTTTTCGATGAATTTTTCCGCTTCCTGCAGGCTCCCGCTCCGCCGCAGGTAGAGGATCTCGGCGATGACTGCGAGCGCGCGCAGTTTTTCGTTTTCGGCACGCAGATATTTGCGCAGGAAAACGTGCAGTTCCCGCCAATACCCCGCGCCCGCATAGAACTCCGCGATGGCAAACACCTTTTTATACAGCTTTTCAAAACAGGGCGGGTCGGCGATCAGCGTGTCCAGCGCGGAGGCGAAATAGGGGAACACGCATGCGCCCTTTTCGGCGGAGATGCAGTCGAAGATGTCCTCGAGGATGTCCGCTTTTTCCTCCTCCCGCATGTGTTCGAGCAGGTGGCTGCGCACGCTCTCGTCCACCTTGTACAGTTGCCGCGACTCGTTGAGCGGGAGCACGACGGACTTTTCGCAGAGGACGCGCAGTTCGTCGGCGGTGTAGGCGAGGTTTTGTTTGGCGAGCAGTTGTTTTGCAAACTGCAGGCGGAACATGCGCGGCACGGAGAGCACCTTGAGCGCATAGCTGTCCTTGTCGGACAGATGCCGTATGTAGCGGTCGGTGATGAGCCCCTTTTCGCCCAGCGCGTCCGCGTCGAAGGGTTCGCCGCGGTTTTTCGCCGCCTCGTACAGGTCGACGCACATGTCCAGATAGAGCGGGACCCCCGCGGCGTGCTTTGCGATCTTTTTCGCCGTCTCCTCTTCGGCGATCGGAACCTGCCCGAGGAACCACAGGCTATCCTCCTCGGACAGATCGCGGAGAAGGTGCGCGTCGATCAGGTCGCTCCATTCGGGGTCCAGCCTGTCCCAGCGCAGTTTGTCGCGCGAGGCGATGACGATGCGGATGTGTTCGCAGGAGAGGAAGAACTCCCGAAGCCATTCTTCGGGGTCGGTGGAAGGAGTGCCGCCAACCGTGCGGTTGAGCAGGCTCTCGTACGAGTCCAGAAAGAGGACGTGGTATTTTCCCTTTTCATAGGCGTTGTTGATGCAGATGCCGAGGTAATAGGGCAGACGCTCGAAGATCTCGAACTCGTTGAGCGTGGCGATCTGCGCGATCTCGTCGCGGTATTTGATGCGAAGCTGTACGTCCTTGATCAGCGACGCGCATTTTCCGAGTATGGATACGGGGATGCACGCCGACGAGGTGGCGAGCGAGATCGCCTCGTTGAGGATCCCCATGACGGAGGAGGAGAGCAGGTTGTTCTTGTTTTTGATCTCCTCGATGGTCATGCGCGCCTTTGCGTAGTACTGCGTCATCGCGTAGTCGAACAGACCGCAGTCTCCCTGCACGCCGTTCCTTATGCCCGTGAGGATGTTTACGGGGTTGCCGTATTCGAATGCGTCCAGGCTCAGAAAGATGTTGTAAAATGCGGGCGCCTTTTTCCGTGCGTACAGCTCGCCCGAGCCTGAGAGGATGTTTCGCAGAAGCGAGGTCTTTCCGATCCCGCCCTTGCCGTAGTAGTTGACGATCCCGCGCGGCTTCTGCGCGATCGCCTCGATGCTCTCGCGGAACACCGTCCGCGGCTGCGTGCGGTCGGTAAAGATCTTCTGTGCCTTGAACCGAAGGTTTTTCTTCGCAAATTTGCTCTGTAACATGCCTTTTCCCTCTGATGATTCTCTGTTCTATTATAGAACAAATCCCCGTATTTTGCAAGAGGTTTCCCGATTTTTCTGCCCGCTCCCCGATGCGCCCGCCGTCTGCCTGTCCCGCTCGCCGCCCGCCGTCTGCCTGTCCCGCGCCCCCTGCGCTTCTGCCCGCTCCCCGATGCGCCCGCCGTCTGCCTGTCCCGCGCGGCCTGCGCTTCCGCCCGCCTGTCCCGCTCGCCGACCGCCTTTACCGCCGCACAAAATTTTTCCCGCCTTTGTGCCTTTTTTCTTTCGTTTCCCGTTGACAAAGGAGAGGAGATGATGTATAATTATTCCTATATTTGAATAAATATACTTTTTCACTCTATTCGGAGGAAAACAAGAGATGAAGACATTGTTGTATGTCGCCGTTCTGATCGTCTTTTTTGCCGTGATGATCCTGATCGGCGTGCGCACCCGCCGCAGCGCGCGTTCGGTGCAGGGGTTTGTGCTGGGGAGCCGTTCGGTGGGGCCTTGGCTTTCCGCATTTGCCTACGGCACGTCCTATTTTTCGGCGGTCATTTTTATCGGGTACGCGGGGCAGTTCGGGTGGAACTTCGGGCTCGCGGCGACATGGATCGGCATCGGAAACGCGGTGCTCGGCTCACTGCTCGCGTGGGCGGTGCTCGGGCGCCGCACGCGCGTGATGACGCAGCAGCTGGATTCCGCGACCATGCCCGACTATTTCGGAAAGCGCTTTTCGGACGACAAGCTCAAGATCGCGGCGTCCGTCATTGTCTTTATCTTTTTGATTCCGTATACGGCTTCCCTCTATAAAGGGTTGGGGAGTTTGTTCGGAATGGCGTTCAACATCGATTACTGGGTCTGCATCGTCATCATGGCGGCGGTAACTGCGGTGTATGTGTTGGTCGGCGGCTATATGGCGACGGCGTGGAACGACTTCATCCAGGGCATCGTCATGCTCTTCGGCATCGTGATCGTGATCGCGGCGGTTCTTGCGAACCAGGGCGGGCTCGCCGAGGCGATCGCGAAGCTGTCTCAGACGGCGGAGGGGGATCTGCAGGGTGCGTATACCTCCTTTTTCGGGCCCGATCTTTACGGGCTGATCATGGTCGTCATCCTGACCAGCCTCGGAACGTGGGGCCTGCCGCAGATGGTGCAGAAATTCTATGCGATCAAGAGCGAGTCCTCCATCCGCAAGGGCATGATCATCAGCACCTGTTTCGCGCTCATCGTCGCGGGCGGATGCTATTTCCTCGGCGGTTTCGGGCGGCTGTTCGTCGAGGACGTGTCCGCGGGCTATGACTCCATCATCCCCGCAATGTTGCAGCAAAGCCTGTCTGCGGTGCTGATCGCGCTCGTGCTCGTCCTGGTCGTCTCCGCGTCCATGAGCACGCTCTCCTCGCTCGTCATGAGTTCGAGTTCGACGATCACGCTGGATCTCATCAAGGGCGGCATCAAAAAGGACCTCGGGCACAAGGGGCAGATGTTCCTCATCCGCTTTTTCATCGCGCTCTTCGTCGTGATCAGCGCGGTCATCGCGATCGTTTACGAGGAGTTCAAGCTCTCCTTCATCGCGCAGATGATGGGCGTGAGCTGGGGCGCGCTCGCGGGGGCGTTCCTCGCGCCGTACCTGTTCAGCCTTTATTGGAAGCGCACGAGCAAGCTCAGCTGCTGGGTCTGTTTTGCCTTTGGCGTTGCCACGGCGATTGCCGCGCTGATCGTCTCGCTGTGCGGAACGTACGGCGTGCTCTCCGATTCCTTCCTGCAGTCGGTATGGTATGAGTATCTCTTTAAATCCTCCATCTATGTAGGTACCTGGACGATGCTCGCGGGGTTTGTGATCGTCCCTGTCGTGTCGTTGCTGGGCAAAAAGCCTTCCGGGCCGGACGAGCGGCTGGAAACGCTGTTCCGCCCGTTTGCGGGACTCAGCGAAGCGGTGGAGCAGGCGGCGGATCCCTATCTGGAAGACCGTCCCGCCGAAGTGCATGCTGTGCGCCCCGTTCCTTCCGAAGACGAGACGTTTGAAGAGACCGAAAAGAGCAAAAAATAGCAAAAAATTGAACGGGGCGCCGTCGTGAGACGGCGCCCCGTCTGCGCGCGTCCGTCTTTGTCGGTGTTGACAAACGGAAGGAAAGCGGCTATAATAGGGGAGGAAAATGAATGAAAAGACGCCGGCGCGCGGGGAAGAGAAAAAAATGATCAATGTGGCGATCGTAGAGGATGAATCGGAGCAGGCGGATGCGCTGGTGCGCTGCATACGCCGATACGGAGCGGCGATACTTAAATAATTGACAGATAAATTTGAAGTTCAGATGTTGACAGAAGAATATTGTTGTGATACAATGATGAAAACTTACGCTGTTTCGTCAAATATTTGCTTAAAATGAGCTTGTCCGCGGTTCACCGAAGAAAGGGCGTCGGTGGTTGTGAAGCAATCGGCTGTCGGAGGAGGGGAAAATCATAAGCATTTCGAATGATAAAAATGCAGGCAAGAGAAAAATCGGTCTGCGCGTCATCCATATTATTCTCACAGCAATCCTTGCGTTATTGCTGTGTTTTGTTGTGCTGAAAATCTTTTTTATTACCTGGGTGCAAGTGCGGCAGACGTCTATGTATCCTACATACGACGACGGAGAGACCGTGTTTGTGAACAGATTCGGCGGCATGTCGCGCGGGACAGTGATCGTCTTTTATGATTCGGACGTCTTATCCCCGCAGCTTGCTTCTGCGTTCGGGTGGTTCTCCGGAGATGCGCAGCTTCTCATCAAACGCGTGGTCGCAACAGAAGGGGACAAGCTGTGGATCGAGGAGACCGAGCCCGGAGAATATGTGCTGCGTATCAGCTGTGCGGATACGGGACAAGTGATCGGAGAAGAGTATTTCGATGCCGACGGCAATCGTGTGGAACTGGCGCCGATCACGCTCAAGCCTGACACCGCGGGCGTGCTTTTCGACGCGACGCGCTGGGATCCTTATGTCGTCGGCGAGGACAGCGTTTTCGTGATCGGCGACAACCGAAACGGTTCGGTGGACTCAAGGACGTTCGGCGATGTTCCGCTTTCGCGCGTGGTGGGTACGGCACTGAATTGATTTGGTTTTTTCGTGCAAAGGTCTGTAGGCAATAGCCGTGCGTAGGCTACATAGGAGTGGGGAAAATCTATGTATTATAAAGTAAGCATTGTGGATGATGAGATATCGGCGTGCGAAGCACTTGGCAAATTGCTGTCTGATTACGGCACGGAACGCGGAGTCTTGTTCTCCGTCAACCGCTATATCGGCAGCGAGGCATTTAAAGAGGCGCACGACGAAGACAGCGATATCATATTTCTGGATATCGATATGCCCGGGATCAACGGAATGGAGCTTGCGAAAGAGATCCGCAAGACGAGGCCGAACGTGATCCTGATGTTCTGCACCAATTTGGAGCAGTTCGCGATCAACGGATACGAAGTGGATGCGAGCGGGTATATGGTCAAGCCGATATGCAAGTATTCGTTCGACTTCTATATGGACAAAGCGCTCAAGCGGCTCTGGCGCGAGGGCGGGGATAAAATCTACATAAAAGCGGTCGACGGTCGTCGGTGTGTCTGCGCGCGCGATATCGGCTATGTAGAGGTGGAGCGGCACAAGCTGTATTACCATATCTATAAAAACGGAACGCCGGCAGGCGTGATCCAGGCGCGCGGTTCGATGCAAGATGCGAAAGCCCAGCTCGCCCCGTTCGGATTCGTCCTGAGCAGTATCAGTTATTTGGTAAACCTCGCTTACATTACGGAGATCCAGGGGAGAGAGGTATACTTGCCCGATGCCGTTTTGTTCATGAGCCGCAATTATAAAAAATCGTTTATCGAAGCGTTCATGCGCTCGATCGCGGAGGACGGAGCTGTCGTACGATGATCGTGATCTATTTTATCATGCGGAATCAGATCATGATCGGGATGTTGCTCTCGCTTCTCCTGTTCGTGTCGTTTCGCAAGCGGCGGAGGTTTTTCGCCCTTCGCGCGGTCTGTTCTGCGGCGGCCGCTCTCTGTTTGTTTGAATTTGTTCCGATCCCTCTTCCGTTCAGCCTGCTCGTGTATTTTATCGCGATCGCGCTTGTCGTTTGGATCTGTTTCAGATGTAAAATTAAGCAGGTTCTGTTTTCCGCTACCTGTGCTTATTGCATCCAGCACATAACGAGCAAAATCACATACATTCTGATGGTGGTTTGGATGCACTTCGATTTTGTTTATGTCAGGTACAACTACCCGTTGCTCAGCCTGGGTGTTCTTCTGCTGGTCAATGCGCTCGTTTGCATCCCCATTTATCTTATTTGGACACGGCGCGTCATCCGCAATCAGGAACTGAATTTCGACAACTTCAAGATATTGATCTATACCGCAGCTTTTCTGCTTTGCGCGGTCTTTCTCAGCTTTTATACCGAGCGCGCGCTTGCCTTCGGTTCGCGGTTTTATCTGATAGGCTACATCAGCCTGAACGGGCTGTGCGTGCTGTTTGCATGGATCGTGCTCACGGTGAATTTTGCAAATTGTCGGGACGAGATTCTCATCCGAGAGAAGCGGATGCTCGAACAGCTCCTGAAAAAAGACAGGCAGCAGTATGAAGCCGCCAAACAAAACATGGAGCGCATCAACATTCATTACCACGACATCAAAAAACGCCGCGGAATGGCGATGGATCCCGAAGAGGCGCAAAAATTGGACGAGGAGATCAAAAATTTCAAAAAGCTGTATTATTCCGGGAACGAAGTCGTGGATATCACGCTCGCGGAAAAGGCCTCGCAGTGCGCGGAAGCCGGCATACAGTTCATCTGTTCCGTGGACGGCAGCCGTCTGAACAGGATCAAGTCCTATCAGATCTATTCGCTGCTCGGCAACGCGATCGACAACGCGATCGAAGCGCTGCGTACGGTCACGGACGAAGAGAAAAAGGTCATCCGTTTGGACATCTTCGGAAAGGGGAAAATGTCGGTCATCCGCGTCACGAATTACATCGCGAACAAACCGAAAATGGCGGACGGCATCCCCGTTACGACCAAACGAGACAATGAGAATCACGGTTTCGGGATCAAGAGCATAAGGAACATAGCAGAGGAATATGGCGGCATGATGTATATCAGCACGGACAACCATACGTTTGGGCTCGTCGTCGTCATACCTGCGTCGGAAGCAGGCGGACCCGATGCGTAGTGACCGCGCCCGGAAACATCCGAAGGAAGATGTTTCCGGGCTTTTTTGATTGTTCGGTTTTTCTTCGGTATGTTTTCGGGGTTTTGTTCTGCCTGCAGACCGACAAAAATGCCGCGAGCTCAGCTCGCGGCATTTTTTGTCGCCGAAATAAGATTTTTTGCGACAAAGCGGGCGGCGAAGCCCGCGCAAGCGCTCCGTTTACCAAAGGGGGCGTTTTATGTGCGCAGCGGGTCGGGGGTATTGAATTATGATTTTTTGATGATATAATGTGGGAGAGAAAGGGATCGCTCGGAGAAGCAGCGGCAAAAAAGGCGGATTTTAAGCCGTTTGCAGGCCGCGGTTATCCATGGATGCGTTTTCTTCCGGCGGCCTTTTCGCATACCGGACGATTCGGGGATGCCAACCCGTTTCGTCAAAAAAAGGGAGGTAAAAAGATGAAGGCAAAAAGTTTCAAGCGCATCGGCGGACGTCTCGGGGCAAAGTTACTTATGATCGTACTTTGCGTCGCGATGCTGTGTTCGTCGATGTCGGCCTTTGCGATGTCCAAGATCGCGAAGGAAGACGCAATGGGCTATGGCGATGACGGCATGGGCCATTACTACTCTTCGTTTTCAAGCAATGAAGAGCTGAAGGAGGAAACCAAAGCCAAAAACATCGAGATCGCAGGAGAGGGTACGATTCTCCTGAAGAACGGTGGCGGCGAGGACGGAGACGAGGACAAGCTGCCGTATACGGATATGAAGAATATCAGCGTATTCGGTATCAACTCCGACGCGTTCGGCTACGGCGGCACGGGTTCCGGCTCCGGTCAGCTCGAAGAAGGTGCGGATATCTATACGTCCTTTGAGGCGGAAGGGCTGAACATCAACCCCAAACTCAAAGCTCTGTATCAGAAGTATTCCGGCGGCTCCATGAGTGCTACTTCTAAGTGGTCTACCCCTACATACGAGGATAAGGAGCTTGACCTCACTTATTATACGGAGGCCATCGAGGCTACGTACAGCCGTTACAACGACGCGGCGTTCATCGTCATCGGTCGTCTCGGCGGCGAAGGCGCGGACCTTGCTGTCGAAAACATCGATCAGCACGTGCGCCCGACCGGCGAAAACGGCGCTCTCGAGGATGCTCCGCAGGATCATTACCTCGAGCTTACCTACAGAGAGGAACAGCTGATCAAATACGTCGAAGAGCGTTTTGAAAAGGTCGTCGTCCTCTTCAACTCGGGCAACATCATCGAGTTCGGCGAGCTGCAGGACGACCCGAAGGTCGACGCGATCGTCCATATCGGTCAGACGGGTGACTACGGTTTCCGCGGCGTGCTCAAAGTGCTCAAGGGCGAAGTCAATCCTTCCGGCCGCACGGTCGACATCTATACGCGCGACTTCATGGCGGATCCCGTCATGCAGAACTTCGGCAACGGCGCGCAGTATGACGACAATTACGACAACGTCGCGAACACGATGCTGACCCGTGGCAAAACGGGCGCGGGCCGCGCTACGATCGAGTACGAGGAAGGCATCTACCTCGGCTACAAGTACTATGAGACGATGCACGCCGAGATCGCTGCTGAAAATGTGGATCTTACCAGCAAAGAGGCGAAAGCGGCTCTCGAATCGGAAGACCTTAACGGCAAAGGCGACAACTACAAGGCTTATACGGGCGCCGACGACTGGTACAACAGGAACGTCGTCTATCCTTTCGGCTACGGTCTGTCCTACACCACGTTTGAGTGGACCGACTTCTCCGTAACGATGGAAGAGGGGCCCCTCACGGCCGACACGCAGTTCACGGCTACCGTCACCGTCAAGAACACGGGCAAAGTTGCCGGCAAGGACGTCGTGGAGTTCTATGTGGAAGCTCCGTATACGAAGGGCGGTATCGAGAAGTCCAAGGTCAGCCTCCTGAACTACGAGAAGACCAAGCTTCTGGCGCCCGGCGAATCGCAGACCATCACCAGCACGTGGGATGCGTATGACATGGCGTCCTGGGACTGGAAGGATGCGAACGGGAACAAGCATACCGGCTATGAGCTGGATGCAGGCGATTATATCTTCTACGCGGCGAAGAACTCGCACGATCGCGCGATCTCCGACACCGTCAATCTGAAGGAGCTCAAAATCACAGAGTCCCCGCACACCGGTGCAACGATGGACAACGTGTTCGTCGATCCTGACAACGACAAGGCGAAGTACAACTATTCTTCGATCAGCCCGACGATGACCATCATGTCGCGCAACGACATGATCGCCACCTATCCGAAGGCTCCTACGGCTGCTGAGCGCGATCTCACCGTCGATGCCGACAAGACCAACCCGATGTTGGACGGCATCACGAACGGAAGCGACTTCAAGATCACCAAGAAGGAGATCGACGCCAAGCTCAATTGGGGCTTCGTGTTCGGCAAGGACGACGATGCCAACGAGCTGTGGGCTGCTGAAGGATTGTGGAAGGTTCCCGATGACTGGACGCAGGCAAAGGATGAGTCCGGCGATGTCACCATCCGTCTCCCCGAACTCATGGGTTACAGCCCTTATGACACGACAACGAAAGTAAAGAGCGACAACGCGACGATCAACGGCAAGACCGCTGCAGAGGCGTGGACGCTGTTCGTGAACCAGCTTACGTACGAAGAGCTCAAGGCGCTCAACTCCATTGGTTTCTTTAAGACGCAAGGCATCGACCGCGTCGGTAAGGAAGAAGCTGTCGACGCAGACGGTCCTTGCACGATCGGCGGTCAGACGAAGGATGGTTACATCTCCGCGCGCGGATCCTCCGGTACCCGTTACTGGTGCTCGGCGCAGATGGTCACGGCCACCTGGAACAAGGAGCTCGCGCATGAGCAGGGCCTCCTCATCGGTGAAGAGGGTATGTGGAACGGCTACAACGGCTGGTACGCTCCTTCGATGAACACGCACCGCAGCCCGTTCTCCGGACGTAACTTCGAGTACTACAGCCAGGACGGCGTGCTTGCGGGCCGCACCACCGGCGCAGTGCTGTCCGGCGTTTCCTCGAGAGGCGTCTATGCGTACTGCAAACATTACTTCCTGAACGATCAGGAAACCAACCGCAACAACGTCACGACGTGGGCTGACGAGCAGACCATGCGTGAGATCTACATGAAGCCCTTCGAGTATGCAGTGGTCGAGGGCGGTGCCTGCGGCATCATGACCGGCTTCAACTGCATCGGTGTCGTCAACAACGTCGAGAACTATCCCGGCATGACCCAGGTCCTCCGCGGTGAGTGGGGCTTTAACGGCACCGTCGTCACGGACTACCAGGTCGGTACCGTCGGCGACAAGAACAACAACCTCGAAGTCATGCACTATGCAGGCACGAACATCCCTCTGGGCGACCGTGCTGCGAACGCGCGCGGCTCCGGCACGTGGAAAGATTCCCTGCGTGGCGGTAAGGGCGGCGTCCAAGTGGACGGCGGCGAAGAAAAGGGCATCATCGACGAGACCAACGAGACCGCTAAGGGCTTCGCGAAAGGCTACACCGAGAGAATGTATTACTATGTCAGACTGCGCGCGACCGAGCTGCTCTATACGCACGTTCGTTCCAACGCGATCGACAACGGCGCTGACTTCCAGAAGAACTTTGTAGCGCAGACGATCGAGGTCCCCGCAGGCGCGCGCAACTTCAGAGTGCCTTTGCCTGTCGGATTCACGGCGGAAGACGATGTGACGTATGTCGTCACCGAGAACAAGCTGCCCGCACAGGTCTCCTTCAACGCAAGCAACAATACCTTTACTGCGAACAACGCGACGCTGGGCGAGTCCGGCACGATCAAGATCAAGGCGTATTATGACGGCTGGGCAAACAAAGAAGAGACCTTCACTGTCAAGGTCGTCAGCCCCGTCAAGTATGAAGGCAAAACTGTGCTTACCCCGAACGAGGCATATTCGGCGACCGTATCGCAGGATTTTTGGGTTCCGGATCCTGACCTCGGTAAAGAGGAAGCGGGCGTCGTGTCCGCAAAGATCAACGTGAGCGGCCTGCCCGAAGGTCTCAACTTCGACGCGGCGAAAGGCACGATCAGCGGTACTCCGACAACTGCCGGCGAGTATGACGTCACCTTCCAGGTCGAAGTCACCCAACGTGCTTGGAGCGGCTGGGGTCAGTGGGGCAGCTGGCGCGACACTACGACGAAGTATGCCGGCGGCACCGTGACCCTGACGGTCGGCGAGCTCGTCACCGTTACGGCGGACGGCGTCGAATACAAGGTTGAAAAGGGTAAGACGATGACCGCTCCCGAAGCGCCTCAGGCGCCCGCAGGACAGCAGTTTGTCGGCTGGTACAACGGCGATACCAAGTTCGACTTCTCGAAGCCCATTACGGAAAATATCGAGCTCACCGCTAAGTTCGAGGACATCCCCGATTCCATCCAGTTCCGCGTGAACGAAGAGACGGGCATGATCCAGGCGAGCATCAACGGCGGCGAATGGGTCGACGTGGTCGCGCTTGACGACATCACCGGTCCTGCCGGCGAGCAGGGCCCCGCAGGTCCTGCAGGCCCCGCAGGTGAAGACGGCAAAGACGGCGAGGACGGTGAGGACGGCAAGGACGCTGAAGGCGGCTGCGGCTCCAGCATCGGCATGAATGCCGCTGTTCTGTTCAGCGTGGTCCTCGGCCTTGCATGCGTCAGCCTCGTTGTCGTGAAAAAGGCCTCCAAGAAGAGATAAGGCAATAGGAAAGATTTCGGATCCGCTCGGATCCGGATGACAGAGAGTGAAGGTGTGGGGGAAGCTTGTCTTCCCCCACATGTAAGCTAAGCGAGCGCGCTCTTATGCGCTCCGCCTAAGGCGCGGAGCAGGCGGTCTGCCGCTAAAACAAAGGATGAAAAGAGAAACGGTCCGCTCGGATGTTTGATCTGTGAGCGGACGGCCCGTGTCGCGGGTTGTCGGACCCTTTGGCGGAATGCGTCCGCGGCAAGAAATTAGTTAATGGAGGAAATCGGAAAACAATGAAGAAGCGCAAAAAGCTTTTTTTGCCGATCATCGCGTTACTGCTGACTCTTGCGATCGGCCTGTCCGGCTGCGTGATGAGCCTGAGCTGTATCAGCCATATTGACAGCGACCGAAACGGCAAATGCGATCATTGCGGCATCGCGATGGAGGTCCCGAGGGCAGACATCGAAAAAATAGAAGTTACGAAAGATCCGGATAAAACATATTACGGCCGCAACGAAGAGCTGGATGTTACCGGCGGTGTGATCACCGTTACATATAACGACGGCAAGGCGGCGGAAGAAATTCCGATGACGGACGAAGACGTTACCGTGAACAAACCCGGTATGGGCGTCAACGGAAAAAAACGGGTAGAAGTAAAATACGGCGGACATTCCGCTACCTTTTTGATCGAAGTGGGCGACACGAGATATACCGTGTCCTTCGTGCTCGGATATAACGGCGCCGCGCAGATCCCCGATCAGTTTGTTGTCCAGAGCAATTACGCGGAAGAACCGACCGCTCCCGTTCGGGAAGGGTACAGCTTCCTCGGCTGGTTCACGGACGAAGCCGCAACGCAGCGCTTTGACTTCAAGCTCACTCCTATCACGGGAGATCTGACGCTGTATGCGGGTTGGACGCAGAATTACAAAGTCACGTTCGACGATAACTATGAAGGCGGCAAGACTTATACCAAGGATACCGTGAACGGAAGAGTGGATACCAGCTTCCGTCCCGATGCCCGCGAGGATCACATCTTTGCCGGCTGGTATGTCGATGCCCAGTGCACGACGGCTTTCGATCCGAATACTGTGCTCACCGCGGATATCACGCTGTATGCGCGTTGGGTCGCCCTCTCGACGGAGATGTACACCGTGACGTTCGATTACAATTACGACGACGGCAACGATGAAACGCCGGACAGCGCGGAGGTCGAAGTCCCCGAGGGCAGCACCGTCACGGCGCCTGCAACGCCCGAGAGAGCAAACGTCACCGAGAAGGGACATCAGGCGTCCGGGTTCAAGTTCGGCGGCTGGTATACCGATGAAGCTTGCACCACCGCATTTGACTTCTCGACGTCGGTCACGTCCGATATGACGCTGTATGCGAAGTGGACGGGCGAGTATATCTTCGAGGCCGAGCACGTCGATCTGAGCGGACCTGACGGCACCGGCCTGCCGGGCATGGGCGCTTCCGGCGGTTCCACCGGCCCGAACATGGTCGATTCCACGCCGCTGGATCATCCGAACCTCAACCCGAGCAACGGTTATTATGTGACGTATCTCTATGCTCCCGGACTCGAGATCAGCTTCGATATCGTTTCCGACCGCGCTGTGTCCGACGCAACGATCGTCATCCGCGTGACCGCCGAGACAGTGGGTTACGCCCTTGACCCGAACCTGAACGACGGGACGACGGACAAAGGCACCATTTATTCGCAGTATACGATCATGCTGAACGACGTGCCGATCCAGTATCCTACGATCGAGGTCGAAGGCGGATGGCAGCCGTTCAAGGACTTCACGCTCGCGATCAACGTGTCGCTCAAGGAAGGCCACAACGTCATCAAATTGACCACCACGAACGCTCACGGCATGGGCGGAACGATGGCGGGCACCGCGCCTGTTGTCGACTGCATCAAGATCACGACGTCGGCAAATCTCAGCTGGGATCCTATCGTCGATAACGAGATCGGTCAGTAAATGACGACATGCGGATGCGCAGCCGCCGCAATCTGTCGGCTGCGTGATCCGAAGTCAAATTTAACAGGAGACTTATATGAAATATATTAAAGCGATTTTCACACACGCGCGAACTTTGGTGTGGTTCATCGTGACCGTTTTGTTGGTTGCGGTCATTACAGTGGCGGGCGTGTTATCCGAGACGATGCTGTTTGAAGTGTTCCGAATGGCGCTCGGCGATCGTAACGTCGAAATGTTTGGCGGCGGGCAGTTCTACGTGTCCGATTACGAGAATAAGGAAGATTCCTTTGAAAAATCCAACCTCGTGAACGAACGCATCAACGAAGAGGGTATCACCCTCATGAAGAACGAATCCAACGCTCTTCCGCTCGCCAAAGGCGCAAAGGTGTCCGTGTTCGGCAAAAACTCTGTCAACCTCGCTTACGGCGGTTCGGGTTCGGGTGCGTTTACCGTGACGGAAGATACGCCCACGCTGTATCAGAGCCTGGAAGCTGCGGGCTTTGATTTCAACCCCGTTATGCACGCCTTCTACAAGAACAACAGCCAGTCCGGTTCGGGCAGAGACAAATCTCCCGAAATGGATAACTCGCGCGATACCTATCCCGGCTTCGGCACGGGCGAGACGCCGCTCACGAGCTACACGCAGGCGGTCAAAGACAGCTATAAAGACTACAACGACGCCGCGCTCGTCGTGTTCACCCGTATCGGCGGCGAGTCCTTCGACCTTCCCCGCACGATGCAGAACAAAGACGGCACTCCGATCAAAGGCGCATATGACGGAAACGATCATTACCTCGAGCTGGACAAGAACGAGCAGGATATGCTCGTGGAGGCATGCAACAATTTCGACAAGGTCATCGTCATCATCAACTCGTCTACCTCCATGGAACTCGGATTCCTGGATGCGGCGGACGACCATGACGATTCGATCGTCGACGGGATGAAAGACATTGCCGACAAGATCGACGCATGCGTATGGATCGGCGGCCCCGGATACTCCGGCATCAACGCACTCGGCAGGGTGCTCAACGGCACGGTCAATCCTTCCGGCAGAACGGTGGACACCTATCGCCGCGACTTCACGAAGGATCCGACGTATGAAAACTTCTCCGACTATCTCGTGTCGAGAGGCAACGTGTATCTCATGGCCGAAGGCAGTGCGCCGGCCGTAGCGGAGCACTATGTGGACTACGAAGAAGGTGTCTATGTCGGATACCGCTACTACGAGACCCGCGGATTTACCGACGGAGAAGAGTGGTACAAAGACAATGTTGTCTTCCCGTACGGCTACGGACTTTCCTATACGACCTTTGATTGGAGCGTGACGGACATGTCTTTCACTGAGGGCGAAAAGCTCTCCTGGACGTCCGAAAAGGACGAAGAGTTTACTGTTACCGTCAAAGTCACCAATACAGGTGACGTGGCGGGCAAGGACGTCGTCGAAGTCTATATGACCGCTCCGTATATCCCGGGCGGGATCGAGAAGGCGCACGTCGTGCTCGTCGGCTTTGCCAAGACGGATCTGATCGAGCCCGGTGCAAGCGACGAAGTCACGGTGACGTTCAAAGGCTACGACTTCGCGTCCTACGATTACAGCAATGCAAACAAAAACGACTCCCGCGGATATGAACTCGATCTCGGCAAATATGAAGTGAAGGTCATGCGCAATTCGCACGACGTGGTGGATTCCCGCAGCTTCACGCTCACCGAAGGCGTGCAGTACGCGAAGGATCCCGTGACGAAATACGATGTCGTCAACCGCTATGACGACGTGAGCTTCGAAGAGAATTACGGCTTGGACAGCGTGCTTTCGCGCAACGATTGGGAAGGCACCTATCCCGTGAACGAAGTCCTCGCAGGGGATAATTCGGGCCGCACGGTCACGAGCGAATTCATGAACAAGATCAAGAGCACGGAGACGAACAACCCCATCGTCAACGATGAGACCGTGCAGATGCCCGAGGTCGCGGAGGCCAGCGGCACGCCGGGATCGATGCAGATCTATGATCTCGTTCAGCTCAAGGACGAGGCGAATTTAGAGAACGAGACCCCCGGCGTCGAGGATTATCTCAGAGACGAAGCGGGCACCACGATCGTCGATTACAACGACGAGCGCTGGGAGGAATACCTCTCGATCCTGACAAAGGATGAAATGATGTCCTTCACCATGAACGGCGCATTCCAGACGCAGGCGCTCGAGAGCATCGGTCTCATGTCGTCGCTGGCGGCAGACGGCCCTGTCGGATTCGTCTACTTCATGGCACAGATCGAAAGCCAGAACCCCGTCTATCAGGTTTGCTCGTACGCGAGCGAATGCGTGATCGCGGCGACCTGGAATACCGAACTCGCTTACGAGATGGGACTTTCCGTCGGCAACGAGGCGATCATCGGTAACCAGCGCGGCGGCGGCAGGCCGTATTCCGGCTGGTATGCTCCGGCGATCAACATCCACCGCAGCCCGTTCGGCGGACGTAACTTCGAGTATTACAGCGAAGACCCGTTGCTGTCGGGCAAGCTCGCGGCTCAGGTCATCTTGGGCGCGCGCAGCAGGGGCGTTTATTGCCAGGTCAAGCACTTTGCGGTCAACGAACAGGAGACCAACCGTTCGGGCGTCTGCACATGGCTGACAGAGCAGTCTCTGCGCGAGATCTACCTCAAACCCTTCGAGATGGCGGTCAAAGAAGGCGGAACGATGGGCATCATGAGCTCGTTCAACCGTATCGGCTCTCTCTGGACGGGCGGCGATTATCGCCTGCTCACGGAGATCCTGCGCAACGAATGGGGCTTCAAGGGAATGGTCATAACCGACTTCAACACCGAGCCTTTCATGGATACGAAGCAGATGGCATATGCGGGAGGCGATCTGAACCTCGCGAACATGCCGAAACCTTGGGAGCCGACTACCGCAGCCGACTACACCGTTTTGCGCAACAATGTCAAGAACATTCTCTATACGATCACGCGTTCCAATGCAATGAACGGTCACGGTGAAGGAGCTTACTACATCACCTATTACGCTTGGTGGGAAGTCACGCTCTTCTTCGGCGGATTGGGCATCATACTCGTCTTGGCTGTTTGGGGCTTCTTCGTGATCTGGAGCGTCGTCAAACAGGTAAAGAGGGAACAGGCAGTACAGACGGTCAAAAACCAGCAGTGACGATCGTTTGAAAAAAAATGATCGGCCGTTCAACGGTCGGCATACCTCCGCGGAATTTTCCGCGGAGGTATTTTGTTATATACCAGATATCCGTCGGCGATGCCGCTGGAAAAAAGGAAATCGACACAGGTTTTAGCTGCAGGATGCAGGTAGAAAAGAGCTCCTTAAAAAGAATGCGATCGACAGCTGTTCCGCTGCGTGAATAGCGCTGTCGGGACCATGCTCTTATAGGGTTACTGTAAACTACGCTTATCCTTCTCATCTCTGTCGTATGGATCATCATATATTTTGTCTGGGAATACGCCATAGACGCGGGATATTCCATGTTGCTTGTTTACAGAATGACCGCCGCCATCTGCTGTTTTGCGCTCCTGAACGTGCTTTTCATGTCGGACGGCATGGACAAGGCGCGGCTGGAGCAGGCGGTGCTCGGACAGATGCTCAGCGAATCGCAGGCACATTACGAGAGCCTTTCTCTCAGTATAGAATCCGTCAACCGCAAGTACCATGACCTGAAATACCAGCTCAGCGCCCTGCGGGAGAGCGGAAACGACGATATTTTAGATAAGCTGGAAAGCGATCTGAGCATTTATGCGCGCGCGGCAAAGACGGGCAACATAGCGCTGGATAACACCCTCAGCGAAAAAGAATGGGTGTGCGAACACAAGCAGATTGAGCTCGTCTATATGTTGGACGGGGCACGGCTCACGTTCATGGAGCCGCTTGACGTGTATGTCCTGTTCGGCAACGCGCTGGACAATGCCATCGAGTGCGTACAGAAATATTCTGATCCCGCCTGCCGCTTTATTTCGCTTCAGATGTTTGCAAACGACGAACTCCTCAAAGTCCGCATCGAAAATTATTGCGAAGAGGAGATCGTGTTCAAAGACGGATTTCCGCAGACGAGCAAGACGGACAAGTCGATGCACGGATTCGGGGTGAAGAGCATTGTACACATTGCAAAAAAATACGGCGGAAACGTCGTGATGTACTGTCAGGACAAGCTTTTCTGCATGGATATTCTTTTCTTTGTGAAAAAACAGGAAAACTCCTCAAAGGAATAAAATTGCAAGATCGGCGCCGCATTTTGCGGCGCCGATCTTGCAATTTATGGTCAAAAACAGGGCAAAGTAGGTAGAAAGCGCGCCATGGCGCGCTGTTTTGCTATAATGTACGCGGTTTGGAGTACAGCCTATGGGCGGTTCCGAAACACAACGAAAGGAGGGTACAATGGCAAAAAGAGATTCAATGTTGTTGCTCACCAGGACCGCACGCTCGTTCTGTGCGTTCTCCTTGCCGTGGCGATCGCGGCGACGTATGCCGCCTTCACCTACGACGGCTTTCTGAACGACCTGTGGCAGCTGGAGACCAGTAAAGTCGTGACGGGCGACGCGAATGCGGACACGGAGTATTATAAGTCCGATTATGAATCGCAGGACGAACTTTACGAGGCGAAAGTTGCGCTCATCCGCGAAATCGTGGAAGAGGGCGCCGTTCTTCTCAAAAACGAGAACGATGCGCTTCCGCTCGACGTGAAGACGGAAAGCAAGGTCAGCGTGTTCGGAAGAAACAGCGTTTCCATGGTACAGGGCATCGGCGGCGGAGCGTCGCAGATCACGCCCGGACGGAGCGACGAGATCCCCGATGTGTTCGGTTCGGTGGGGCTCGAAGTCAATCCGACGCTGTACAACTTCTACAAGGGCAAGACGGGTTATTCTTCTTCCTGGTCGGGTGCAAGCATCACGATCGGCGAAGTGCCTGTCGCGGAATACACGTCCGAGGCCAAAGAGTCGTATGCGCAATACGACGACGCGGCGTTCGTCGTGCTCTCGCGCAGTAAGTCCGAGGGCAACGATCTGACGCTCGATCCCGCTTCCGTCACCGACGGGGACGGCGTCCACTACGCGCTCCAGCTTCAGAACAACGAGCGCGACATGATCGAACAGGCGAAGTCCTGCTCGGATAAGGTGATCGTCCTTGTCAACAGTGATTATGCGATGGAGATCGACGAACTCAAACACGACGACGAGATCGACGCCATTCTGTGGATCGGCGGCACGGGTTACAACGGCATCTACGGCGTCGCGGATATCATCGTCGGCAACGTCTCGCCCTCGGGCGCGATGGCGGACACCTATGCGGCGAGCGTGGCTTCTTCGCCCGCGGCACAGAACTTCGGCAATTATGAGTACACCAACGTGACGACGGACATCCAGTCCAATTACATCGTCTACCAGGAGGGCATCTACATAGGGTACAAGTATTACGAGACCCGCTACGAAGATGCCGTGCTCGGCCGCTACAACGCGTCGAGCGCAGCAGGGGCATATGCCAATGCGGACAAATGGGTGTACGAGGATGAGGTCAGCTATTCCTTCGGCTACGGCCTTTCCTACACGACCTTTGACGAAGAGATCACCGCGATCGACATCGACTTTGCGAACAGGAAGGGCACCGTCACGGTGAACGTCACCAACACGGGCGAAGTCGCGGCAAAACACGTCGTGCAGGTCTATGCGCAGAGCCCGTACACGCAGTACGACATCGACAACAAGGTGGAGAAAGCCGCCGTTCAGCTGCTCGGCTACGGCAAGACAGAAGAGCTCAAGGGCGGCGCTTCCGAAGAGCTGACGATCGAGCTCGATCTCAACTACCTCGCATCCTACGATTATACGACGGCAAAGACGTACATCATGGAGCAGGGGAACTATTTCTTCGCGATCGGCAACGGCGCGCACGACGCGCTCAACAACATCCTCGCCGCAAAGGGCAAGACGACGGAAGACGGCATGGACTATGACGGGGATGCGGACAAGGCAAAGATTGTCTCTTTCACCGGGGACGATGAGGTGTATTCCGTCTCCGCGTACGCGGAGGATTATGAGATCACCAACCGTCTCGAATCGGCGGATCTCAACTATTACGGCGACATGATCACCTATCTTTCCCGCTCCGACTGGGAAGCGACCTGGCCCGAGTCGCAGGATTCTCTGACCGCGACGGACGAGATGCTTGCGGACCTTGCGGACGGTGCGAGCTACACGGCGACGGAAGCGACGGAAGAGGACAAGGCACAGATGGTGTACGGCTCGGAAGAGACCTCCTATCAGATCATCATGATGCGCGGCGAGAGCTTTGACAGCAAGTATTGGGATTCCATTCTCGATCAGCTGACTCTTTATGAGATCAGCCGTCTTGTCGGCGGCGTCACGCTCACGACCATCGACAGCGTCACCTTTGAAGGCGGCGTCCTGCGCGACGGTCCTGCCGGCACAAAGGCGAACTACACCGAAGGCAAATACAAAAACGAGAGCGCAGTCATGTTCCAGTCCGAAGTCGTGCTCGCGTCTACCTTCAACACGGAGATGGCGGCGGCAGAGGGCAGGATGATGGGCAACGACAGCCTGTTCCTCAACACGAACGCGATGTACGCGCCCGGATGCAACATCCACAGGACTCCGATGAGCGGGCGCAATGCCGAGTACTATTCGGAGGACAGCGTTCTCGCCTCGTTCATGGCGCGTTCGCAGGTCGCGGGGGCGTATGAGTACGGCCTGATCATGGGCAGCAAGCACTTTGCGTTCAACGATCAGGAAACGCACCGCAACGGGCTTTCCACCTTCCTCAACGAACAGGCGGCGCGCGAGATCTATCTGCGTGCGTTTGAGGGCTCGTTGACGATAGGGCTCGGAATGATGTCTGCCTATAACCGCGTCGGCTGCACATACAGCAGCGCGCACGTCGGGCTGATGACAAACATCCTCCGCGGCGAATGGGGCTTCAAGGGCTATGCGATCTCCGACGCGGTCGGCAGCCGCACCCTCGCAAAATTTGCGGACGGTCCCGCTTCGGTCACGGCAGGGTTGACCATGTTCTGCACGAACGTAGAAAACACCTATTGCGGAAGCAGCGGTTCGCTCAACGAAACCGCGATCACATCCGATCCCGTGCTGTTCGAGGCGATGCGTCAGGCGTGCAAATACAACCTGTATGCGTTTGCAAACTCCAACGCGATGAACGGCTACATCAGCGGCATGGAGATCGTCACCGTGATGCCGTTCTACCAGACGCTCGTCATCGTAGCCGACATCGTGTGCGGCGTGTTGCTCGCCGGCAGTGTCGCGGCCTATCTCTTTCTTCTGCAAAAATATCGCAAGGAGGACGTGTTGAGTGAGTAAATTTGCTATGTTTTTCAAGAGAAAAAGCATCGGCTTTTATCTGATGGCCGCCGCCTTCGTTTTCGGCGTCGTCGGGTTTGTGCTCTTCCTTCTGACGATGCGTGCGCAGGAAAACATGATGGTATGGATCGTGATCCTCTCCGTTGCGGCACTCGCCGCGAGCGTCGTCGTGTGCGCACTCAGGGATTACCTCCGTCTGACAGGCATCCTCTGCGTCGCGCTGTACCTTCTCTGCGGGCTGCTCTTTCTGGCGACGCAGGCGGAAAACATCGGCTATGCGATCACGCATACCAACATCGGCGACGGCATCATGCCGAGCTTTGTCGCAGGCCTTGTGTTCTACCTGCTCGCGGCGCTGACCGGTGCGGTTGCGTCCTACTTCCCGCAGGAAAGACTCATGTCCGATAACTGAAAATCAGGAAAAAATTATAAAGGAAAATATAATTATGAAAAAGCAGGCAAAAATCTGGCTCTCCCTTCTTCTGGGCTTGGTGTTCGTTCTGAGCATCGGTATGTTCGCCGCATGCGGCGAAGCGGACGATCCGAAAGAACCCGAAAATCCGGGTACCGAGGAACCCACGGATGACGACGGCAGCATCGTCGGCGATTACACGATGACGGATGCAAACGGCGTCGTCTACAAGCTGACCATCGATCAGAACAACGACTATTCGATGGTCATGACCAAGACGGTCGGCACCTACACCGTCAACAAGCTGTACATGGGGCCTCTGCACCACATCGACGGAAAAGACATGGCTGTCATGCCCGTGTTCCTCTCCGATGCGTACTATGAAGGGGAGGGCGCGCCTCAGGACGATCCCGAAGATCTTCTGTACAACCTGCTCAACCAGGCGTATGCGGACAACAAGGGCACGACGGAGGCAGACCGCGAGTGCTACATCACCGTTGACACCACCGCAAAGACCTTCACCGTCAAGGCAGATCAGGAAGTTCCCATCGACCTGACCGGCGACTACTGGTCGGTCGCAGAGCTTCAGGCTGCTGGCTACGAGTACGTTGAGGCGTCCAACTGATTTAAAAAAGGACGTTGCCAATATCGGCAAAAGGGGGCGCGGCTCTGCCGCGCCCTTTTTGCATGCGGGAAAAGGCGGTTTTTGGGGAGTGGGGGAACGCAAAAGCCGCGGTGCGCATTTGTGCGCACCGCGACTTTTGCAATGCGGCCGCGCAAAATCCGCCGATAAAACGCAATGTGTGCGGCCGATTTTTTCAACCCGTTGACAGGGCGGGCGCCATCTGCTATTATTATACTGTAAGAGAATAATACGGATCCGATGAAAGCAGGGGGGAAAAGAGATGCCGCCGAAAGCGGATCCGTACCCTTTCGTTGCAGTATAGGGTAAACAAAAAAGAGGGCTTGAAATGAAACGCATTCTGATTGCGGAGGACGACGAAGTCAACCCGAGAGACAGCAGCGGCGGCAGGTCGAATTATGTGTGGGTCAAGGAATACAAGCGCCTGGACATGCTCGGGCAGGGCGGGCTGTTCCTTTTGGGCGATCTGTACGCCTCCGTCGTGTTTTTGTTGCTGACGCTCGCGATCCTGTCGCTGAAAATGCTGTCCATGGTCTCGGAGGACAAGCAAAAATACAAGATCTTATGGAAGCTCGGCGCGACGAGGGCACAGCTGTTTCGCTCCATGCTCGCGCAGTTGCTGTTCTTCTGCTGTCTGCCCTTTTTTATCCCCGTATGCATCAACGTGCCGCTCTTTTCCATCATTTCCGTGATGTACGACCATTACGGCTTCGACGTCCCCGTGCGGCAGGCGGCGTTGCAGCTTGCGGGCTTCACGTTTGCGGTACTGGGTGTGTGCGCGCTCTATCTGCTCGCGGCGTCCATCGTCTCCTGGCTGGACATAAGGCGCTCTCTGCGCGAAAACGGTTAAAAAGAAAGGTGCGAACGAAACGCGGATGCGTTTCGTTCGCACCTTCGCTCTTTCGAAAGCGGCGCCCGTTCGGGCGCCGCTTTCGTCGTATGCGTGTTATCATCTGCGCCTGAGGTTCCAAAGGAAGCACGCCGCAAACGGCAGCAGGAGGGCGAATGCCGCGATGAGAAGGGTAATGAGCCATTCCGCCGCCGTGAGGCCGTGAAAGAAGAGAAAGACCGCCGCCACGATGACGAAAAGGGGATAAGTGCAGAGCAAGAGCAGATTTATATATTTTTTGTCGGCCGCGTTGCTCGCGCAGTATTTATCCGACAGCTTGTTCCGCGCGATGAGAAAAAACGCGATCGCCGCCACTTCTACAAAGACGGAAAGGACCGTGAAGACGTAAGAGGTCAGGGCGAACAGATCGCTGTGATAGCCCTTGTCGCGCAGTAAGACTCCTGCGATCATCAGAACGGCCGCAATCGCCTGAAGCGCCATCGTGACGATAAATGTGTTTTTGAATGCGGAATTGATTTCAAGGCGGGAGACTTGTTCCGTTTCGCTTCTCGCTTCGTCTGTGCTCGTCAGAAGTTCCCCGACGCCGATGCCCAAAGCGTCTGCAAGCGGTACGAGGATGGAGGTGTCGGGCAGACATCTGCCCGTCTCCCATTTTGAAACGACTTTATCGGAAATGCCGAGCTTTTCGGCAAGTTGTTGCTGTGTAAGACCGAGCTCTTTTCTTTTGCGGCTGATGATATCTTTCATGGAATGCGCTCCTTTTTTCTTTTAATTATAGCGCCGTCATCCGTTTTGCGCAATCTGTTTGGCGGCGGGAACGCTCTTCGATCTGTAGAAAACGCTATCTTTTTTGTAGAAACACCGAACGCTTGCGGGAAAACGCATCGGGAAGGCTACGGACAAGCTTATGGAGGGCGTATTTTTGTTTTTTGCGCCCCCTCACATGCTCTCCGCCGTTCGAAACGCTCGTGCGCTCGCGTTTCTCCAACGGGAAAAGCGCATCGGTCGCTCCGTCCGCAAACGACTTCCGACGCAACAGGGGAAATAGCATCGGCTCTGTACAGGGGCGCTCGCGACGGATTATTATTTGAATCGCTCTTCATTTGATTGACAAAAAAGGAGAAAGTGATATAAGTATATCGTTTGCGATACATCGCTTGCGATTTATTATAATATAAATAAAAGGAGAAGAATCAGATGGTCGAATCCGAACAGTTCAAAACAGCATCGCTATTGGTAAAGATAGGGAATGCCGTTACCTACTACAGGAACAAAAAGATGGAAGATCTGGATCTTACATCTGTACAGAGTGACGTGCTGATCGATATTCTGCGTCATCCCGGGATCACGGCAAGTGAAATAAAAGAGCATATACAGCTCTCGCAGTCGACGGTGGCGGGTATCATTAAATTTTTTGCGGCGAACGCCTTACGGCGGGCGATCCGGCAGGAAAGAACAAACAACAAATGACAACAGCCTCTGAAAGGCGGCTGTTGGAGAAAAGTTGCAGAAGACGAAATTTTTGATGGCGTGAGTTCGGTAAGTATCGATTCCTTTTATGGCTTCGATAAGGCCACCCGTTTTAGGGGTGGCCTTGACTGTTCAAACAGACGCCGAGGTCGGCGGGGCAGAAAAATGTTGAAAGGAGCGGCAAAGAAGAGACTTCTTAAAGCGCCGCATCCGTCGGCCCGCCTCGGCAGAGAATGCCGCTTTTCGCCCTGAAATCGGCTGAATGCGTTCGGACCCCGCGTTATAGAAAGCGCCCGTCAGAAAAAGGCGGACTTTTCATGCGGTTTCAGTTCTCCGCCGTCTGCGCGAAGCGGAAAGGGTCAGTCTTTGTCCTGCATGTCCCGAAAACCCTTGCCGATCACCTCGGCGGCGTCGCCGACGATGACGAACGCATGCTCGTCGATCTGGCGGACAGCGGCTTTGAGCTGGTCGATCTGATGGGGTTTGACGCAGGTCAGAAGCACCTGATGCTCCTGGCCAGTATACATTCCTTTTCCTTCGAGCATCGTGATGCCCCTCGGGCTGTGGCTGAGCAAGAACTCGGAGATCTCTCCTCCGCGGTCGGTGATGATGTAGCACAATTTGGAGCGATTGATGCCCATGATCAGGATATCGCTTGTCTTGGCGCTGACAAAGATGAGAATGAGCGCATAGAGCACATTTTCTATGTCGCGCAGAACGATCGCGCCCGACAGAATGATGACGGCGTCCAGAATTGCCGTCCAGACGGGGATGCTGAAGAATTTGAACCAATGACGGATCTCACGTCCGAGGAGTTCGGTCCCGCCGCTGGACACCTTGAATTTTACAAACAGGCCGATCCCGATGCCTTGCAGGATCCCGCCGTATACCGAAGCGAGGATGCGGTTGTCGGTGAGGATGGGCAGGCCGATGAACAGTTCGTTGAAGAGCGCGAGCACTCCGATCGTGATCAGGCATCGGAGCATGAATTTCCAGCCGAGTTGTTTCAATCCGAGCAGGAGGATGGGGATGTTGATCGCGATCGTCATGATGCCGATGCCGACGCGGCCGTCCGTGACCAGATAGATGAGCGTCGCAAGCCCCGACGCACCTCCGCCGACGATTTCGTTCTGGACAAGAAAACAGTCGACGCCCAGCGCATACAGGCAGCAACCGACCGTCATGGCCGTGAAGCGGATACACTCGTGTAAAATGATCGTCTTGGTCTGATTTTTCATGGCAAAGAAGGGAGAGTTACTCTCCGAGCATGATTTTGAGGATCACCTTGTCTGTGTCGCGCATGCCTTCCATGGCCATGCGCCCGACGGCGGTGATCGTCTGGTCGATATCCGATTGCAGAATGCCCGTGTGCGGCTGATAAAATTTGTTGTCCATGGCGAGGTAGTGCCCCGTGATGGCGGCATCCAGCCCTGCGGAGATCTTTGCCCCGCAGGATGCCTTTGCGCCGTCGCAGACGATGCCGCTCACGTTCGCGAGGGCGTTGATGAGCGTCATTTTGATCTGGTCGGGCGTGCCTCCCGCAAGGTAGGTGATGGCGCCGCCGCTTCCCGCCGCCGCGCTCACCGCGCCGCAGAACGCCGAAAGCCTGCCGATAAACGTCTTTTGATAGATGGTCAGGAGGTTGGACAGCGCCAGCGCGCGGAACATCCGTTCTTCGCCGATGCCGTGTTCGCGCGCATAGACGATGACGGGGATGGACGCGGCGATGCCCTGGTTGCCGCTCCCCGAGTTGGTGATGACGGGCAGGGTGCATCCGCTCATGCGCGCTTCGCTTGCGGCCGCCGCATAGGCTTTGATCTTGGCGGCGACGCTGTGGTCGTTTGCAATGATGCTCGTGCCGATGCCCACGCCGTATTTTCCCGTCAGACCTTCCTCGGCGATGCGCATGTTGTTTTCAACCTGCGGCGAAAACACTTCGCGCAGACGTTCGATAGGGGTGGACTCCGCAAACTCATATACGCGGTCAAAAGAGAGCACGCTTCGGTCGGTCAGGACGCCGTAATACAGCCCCTCGTTTTCCTTGGCATCGTAAATGATCTCTCCGTTTTTGGTGATGCGGGTGATGTTGTCGTGAAGATTTCGGATCTCGACCTCCACCGTGTCGTTGCCCGCGCTCGCGCACACGATCAGGTGCAGGTTGAGGGGCGTTTCCAAAAGCTCCACGTCACAGATGTTTTTGGCAAAGAGCTCCTTTGCCTGTTCGAGTTTTTCTTTGGTGACTCCTTCGAGCACTTCCATGCCCTTGGAAAAATCGCCGCCGACCGCGCCTACGATCGCACTTGCTTCGATGCCGACGAGGTTTTCGGTGTTCGGCACGATGACGCATTTCACGTTTTTGATGAGGTTGCCGCTGCATTTGGCGACGATATGTTCGGGGATCTTGCCGAGAACGTCGCGCGCCTTTGCGCCAGCGAGGGCGATGGCGATCGGCTCGGTACAGCCGAGCGCGGGCACGAGTTCTTCATGCAGAATAGCAAAGAATTGTTCGGTCAGTTTTTCGTCCATGACAGTCTCCGTGATTCAGATGTAAAAATAGAGAACGGTAAACACGATCGCCGGCACAAGATAGACGCACCCGCTGATCAGAAGGAACAGGCAGGGCGTCCTGCGCAGGCCTTTGCGATCGCAGTATTCGGAATAAGTCTCTTTGTGCGCGTCGCGGTATTCCTGCGAGTGCAACGCGACAAAAATGCGGCGCACGGTGTATCCCATGCCGCGAAAGGTGCCCTGGCGGGTGATCCATACGAGGGCGCAGGCGAGCAGAAGCAGTACCGCCGCCGCGGTGAACGCATCGCTCAGCACGCGCATGAGCGCCTGCGCTTGCAGGCCCGAGACCCCCTTGGCGAGCAGGACGGCGCCGCAGACCGCCGCGCCCGCAAGGACGGCGGCGGCATAGCGAAAAAAGGTCTTCATGTTTTTTGTTTCAGCGCGTCCAGATAGGAGCGATACTCCTTTTGATCGCACAGCACGAAGTGCCCGGGGCTGACCTCGCGGAACTGCGGCGCTTCTTTGGAATAATCGTGCGCAAGCAGCGGGGAATAGGAAACGCGCTTGCGCTTGCGCTCATAGACGGGGTCCGGCAGGGGGATCGCCGAAAGCAGAGATTTCGTGTAGGGGTGCAGGGGATGTGCGAACAGTTCGTCCGCGTCGGCAAGTTCCACGATCTTGCCGTAGTACATGACCGCGATGCGGTCGGAGAAATATTTGACCACGGACAGATCGTGCGCGATGAACAGCACGGTCAGTCCCAGGCTCTTTCGCAGATCGTTGAGCAGGTTGATCACCTGCGCCTGGATCGAGACGTCCAGCGCGCTGATCGGCTCGTCCGCGATGATGAGCTCGGGTTCCATGATGATGGCGCGCGCAATGCCGATGCGCTGGCGTTGTCCGCCGGAAAATTCGTGCGGATACCTGCCCGCGTGTTCGGACACGAGCCCCACGAGGTCGAGCATCTTGTACACCTGCTCATCGATGTATTTCTTGTTGCGGATGCCCTTGATGATGAGCCCTTCGGCGATGGTGTCGCGCACGGTCATGCGCGGATTGAGCGATGCGACGGGGTCCTGAAAGATCATCTGGATCTTATTGGTGATGCGCTCCTTTTTGGCGACGCGCAGTTTTGCGCGGAATTCTTTTTCCAGTGCTTCGCGCTCTTCGGGCGCGCACGCCGCAAACTTGGGTTCATATTCTTCCCGCAGAGCCTGCACCTTGGCGGCGGCAAACCGCTTGTTGCAGTGTGCGTCGTCCTCTTTTGCCTGCGCGATCTCCCGCTTCTTTTCGCGCAGGAACGCCTCGAGCTTTTCGCGTTCCCTGCGTATCCCTTCGGCGTCTTTTTCCTTTTTCAGGCGGCGGCAGGTTTCCGCGCATTCGCGGCGGGCGCGGCGCATTTCTTCTTCGGCGGCGCGGGTCCCCGCGCCGATGCGCGTCCCTTCGAACCATATGTTTCCCGAAGTGATCTTATACAGTTTGATGACGGAACGGCCCGTAGTCGTCTTGCCGCATCCGCTCTCGCCGACAAGCCCGAACACTTCGCCCTTGCGGACGTCAAAGCTTATGCCGTCCACCGCTTTGAGTTCGTTCCCTCCGGACTTGAAATACTGGCAAAGATTTTCCACGCGCAGAAGCGGTGTGTCATTGTTCATGGTCTGCCTCCTTTTTCATGCGGCGGATGCGTTCGGTCACGGCGGCGGGCATCTCCACTTTGGGTGCGAGCGGATGCAGCAGCCAGGTCGCGGCATAATGTGTGTCGGTGATGCGGAACATGGGCGGCTGTGCCTTGAAGTCGATCTCCAGCGCCAGACGATTGCGTTCGGCGAACGCGTCTCCTTCGGGGGGATAGATCATATTCGGCGGCGTGCCGGGAATGGCGTCCAGCCTGCCGCTGCTCTCCAGGTCGGGGACGGAAGAGAGAAGCGCCCAAGTATAGGGGTGAGCGGGTGAGTAGAAGACCTCTTCGCTCGTGCCGTATTCCACGATCTTGCCTGCGTACATCACAGCGATGCGGTCGGCGACGTTCGCCACAACGCCAAGGTCGTGCGTGATGAAGATGACGGACAGCTTACGTTCGCGCTTGATCTTTTTGATAAGGTCGAGGATCTGCGCCTGAATGGTCACGTCCAGCGCCGTCGTCGGCTCGTCGCAAATGAGGATGTCGGGGTCGGCGGAGAGCGCGATCGCAATGACGATGCGCTGCCGCTGTCCGCCCGAGAGCTGGAAGGGATACTGATCGTATCGTTTTTCGGGGTCGGGAATGCCGACCTCGTTCAGAAGGCGGATGGCACGCCGTTTTGCTGACATGTGCGTGACGTGCGCCGCCGTGCGCGAAGCCTGCTCTTTGAGATAACGGACAAGCGCGTCTGCGCTGACTTCTCCCGCGGCCTTTTGCTCATCGTACGAAGCGAGCAATTCGCGCATTGCCGCACGCGCTTTTTGTTCGAGCAGGGAGAGGTCGGTGATCGCGGCGGGCGGGACTTTCCAGTCCACGCGTTTGCCCGCGGCGAGCCGAGCTTCGCGTTTCCCGTTTTGGCGCGCAAAGCGTTTGCGCTCATTTTCGTTTTTGGCCGCCGCCGCAAAATACTCTGTTACGCACGCGACGATGCTCAGAGGGAAAGTCGTTTCGCGGCTGTCTGCGCGTATGGCGACGGGGTTGCGGCAGGCTTTGACCTCTGCGGCAAGCGCCGCCGCGCGGCGTTTTGCCGATTGTTTGTCTGCAAAGAATGCCGCATCTTTTTCCGCTTCCCGTATGCGCGGGATCGCTTGTTCGCGTTTTTGCAGAGTCTGTTCGGTCGCGCGGCGGATGCAGCGCTGTGTGAGACTGAGAAACTCCTTCTCGAAAGCGGCGCAATATCCGCGCGCCTTTGCATTTGCGGAGTCCGTCTCGTTTCCGGCATCTTCCTTGGCAAACGTTTCAAAATATCCGATGGCAAAAAAATCGGGCAGGGGAAGGGAAAGCGCCTCGCCGAGCAGACGTTCCAATGTGCGCAGAGCCGTTTCGCGTCCCGCGGGAACTTTCAGCCCTTCGAGCGCCTGTGCGTATTCTTCCTTTTCAAACGGGGGCAGATACTTGTCATGACACCGCTTCGCATAGCGTGCGATGCCCGCGCACTTGGAACGGACGAGCTTTTCGTCTTTTTTGTCGAACGCGACGAGAAGTTCGCCGATGCGTTCCTTTGCCTCTTCGGCGTTTTTGCGCGCCTGTGTGTGCTTTGCTTCCAGGCGCGTGCCCGCGGCGGAAGCGCGGCGGAAATCGCCCGAAAGCCGCAGGAATTCGCTCCGTTCTTCTCCCGCAAATTCCGTGAGCTTTTTGAGCAGCCTGTCGAACGCTTTGGCGGCGCTTTTGCGTTCGATGCGGTTTTTCAGGAGCATTGCCTCGGTCAGCTGTTTGCCCACCTTGACGATGGGGTTGAGGCTGGACATCGGGTCCTGAAAGATCATCGCGATCTTATTGCCTCGCAGCTGTTGAAAATCTTCTTCCGTATATTTGAGCAGGTCGCTCCCCTCATAGAGGATCTCGCCGCCTTCGAGGACGGCGTTAAACGCGGAGATGCCCATGATCGCGCGCGTAGTGACCGATTTGCCCGAGCCGGATTCGCCGACAATGGCAAGCGTTTCGTTTTCGTAAAGGTCGAAACTGATATCGCGCACCGCCTGGACCTTTCCGTTTGCCGTGCGGAAAGAGACGCGCAGGTTTTTTACTTCGAGTTTCTTGTTCATTCGTCCACCCCGCGCAAAGAAGGATTAAACGCGTCACGCAAGCCGTTGCCGAACAGGTTGAACGAGATCATCAGCAGCGAGATGACGACGGCGGGGAAGAAGATGACGTGCGGGAAAGAGGAAATGACCGTCTGCCCGTCCGAGAGCATCGCGCCGATGCTCGTCATCGTCGTCCCGTTGAGGTTTACAATGCCCAGATAGGTGAGCATGGATTCGCTGAAAATGACGCTGGGGATGACCAATACCGACGAAGTGATGATCGTGCCTAGCGTATTGGGGAAGATGTGCTTGAACATCAGGCGGAAATTGCCCGCGCCCAGCGTTCGCGCCGCAAGGACGTATTCCTGGTTTTTGAATCGGTAGAACTGCGTTCGCACCCTGCGCGAAGTGCCGATCCAGCCGATGAGCACGAACGCGAACAGGAGCGATGGCAATATCCCCGCCGTGTTGGCGAGATGCATCTGGAACAGCGTCGCCACGACGATGAACGGAAGCCCCGCGAGGATATCCACGAACCGCTCCATGATCAGATCGGTCGTTCCGCCGTAATAGCCTTCGATCGCGCCGAAGATCGCGCCGATGACCAGATTGATCACCGAAACGCCTATCGCCAGCAAAAGCGAGAGCCGTATGCCCGATGCGAGGCGCACGACGATGTCCTGTCCGATGGTGTTGGTGCCGAAGAGGAATTGCGGCGTGTGCCCGTTTTTATAGACGAAGTAATTGTGGTAGAGGACGCGCACGGTCAGACCGCTCACGTCGCGGTTGACGCAGTAGACTACCTGTCCGTTTTCGTCGCGCAGGTAAAGGTCCTGATAATTCCCGTCCGCGTCTTTGACGGCGCGCCCGTTTTCGGTCAGGAACCAGTAATTTGCGTCGGCGGGATCCGCTACGCCTGCATTGTATGTGTCGACCATGGGGTAGAGCACCTGTTCGCCCGTCTCCTCTTCATAGGCAAGGATATCCGCATATTCGGCTTCCGTAATGGACAGGTAATAGAACCCCACTTCAAGATAGGCGTCCATAGAAACTTTCGTGCGCATTTCTGCGCCTGTCTCTTCGGAAACGATCCTGCGGATGGCGGCATATTCACTGCCGACCGCGGCGCTGTTGTCCTCTGTGTCCGTTTCGCGGTCATACGTCGCGCCGATGCCGATCCCCGCATAATAGTCGTATGCGCGGGTGTTGAGGTCCTTGTTGTATACGCCCGTCGCGATGCCGATGTGCGCGAGCACTTCGTTTTTCGGGATCTTGTTGCGGTAGACGGGATCGCTGAAGGACATGTCGTAGGAAGAGAATACGGGCGCAAACAGCGAAAAGAGCAACAAAAGCGCGATGATGCATACCGCAACGATGGATGCCTTGTTCTTTTTGAACCGCCTCCAGGCGTCGCGGAAATATCCGACGGGTTTGGTCTCAGGTTTCTTGTCGCGGATGTGTTCGCCGCGCTCCGCAAAGCGGAAATCCTCCGCTTTCAGGTTGTTGAGATCGATGTCGCTCATATTATTTCTTCGCCCCCATGCGGATACGCGGATCCAAAAATCCGTAACTCAAATCTACGATGATGTTCGCCGCAAGCCCGATGAACGTGTAAAACACGGTCACCGCCATGAAAACGTTGTAATCGAGCTCCTGAATGGACTGAATATACAGCCCGCCGATCCCCGGCACCGAAAAGATCTTTTCGATGACGAGCGAGCCTGTCAGGATGTTCGCGAACATGGCGATGATGGTGGGGAGGATGGGCACCATCGCGTTTTTTAGCGCGTGCCGCATGGTCGCCTGCCGTCCGGTCAGACCCTTCGCGCGTGCGAGCAGCATATAGTCACTGGTCAGGCTTTCCGCCAGTTCCGCGCGCGTGAAGCGTGCCAGCGACGCGATGGAGCCGAAGCTCAGCGCGAGCACCGGCATGATCATGCTCACGAACATGCTCCACGTAAAATACCCGCCCGTGCTGGATACCGACGCCATCTGAATGGGCAGCCAGCCCAGTTTTGCGCCCAGAAAGTACTGCAAAACGAACGCATAGACGAAGCTGGGCACAGAAACGAACAGCATGACCATCGTCGAGATGGTATGGTCTTGCCAGCGGTTCTTTTTGAGCGCCGCCGCAATGCCGAGCAGGATTCCGACGGGCACCGAAAAGACGAGCGCATAGACGTTGATGAGGATGGTGGGCAGCAGTCGGTCGCTGATGACCGAGTTTACGGAAGCGAGGTATTCGATCTTGAACGAAACGCCGAAGTCGAACGCGGTCAGGATGTTTTTCCAGTAGATGAGGTATTGCACGAGGATGGGCTTGTTGTAGCCGAGCGCCTCGCGGATCGCCTCTTCGCGTTCCGCCTGCGTCACGTCGAGTATCTCGTTGGGTTCCAGCAGTTTGACGAGCACGAAACACACGGTCATGATCACAAACAGCGTGAAGAACAACAGCAGGATTCGTTTGATGACGTATTTAACCATACGGTCTCCTTAAAAGTATAGAAAGAGGGGAATGCCTACACGGGCGTTCCCCCTTTCGGTTGCCTCAGTTGAAAATACGGATTAGGATGCGTAATTCAGATTGGCGCTGCTCTTGCAGTAATCGCTCCATTCGGAGTTATTAAAGTTGTAGGTCAGAAGGCGCACGCCGCCGTACATCGCGAAGATGTTCGAATTCTCCGTCGCATAGTTCACTTTCTTGGAACGGAGCGTGAGGTCGGTGCCGACGCAAAGCGGCAGGGTACGGAACCCGCTGAGCAGGTTGGATTCGATCGCGGACATGATCGCGAGTTTCACGTCCTCGTCGGCGTTCGCGTATTTCTGGCCCGCCGTCAGCGATTTCTGCCAGTTGTAATAGGTGTCTTCGATCGTCTTTACGCCCTTGCCGTCAAAGTTTGCGGTGACGGAGATCTGTTCGGTCTTCGGATCGAAGCCGAATTCGATGATCGTCTGCTGTTCTTCGTCGGTAAAGTTGCCGAGCATTCCGTTCGGGTCGCTGTATTCTCCCGAGAAGGAGTAGTAAACCGCCTCAAGGCCGCCCTGTGCGATCGATTCGAGGCGTCCGCTCTGCTGCGCTTTGAACTCTATCTTGATCTTGCCTTCGAGATCGGTGCCCTTGGTCGCCGCATCGACCTGCGTCTGCATGTACTGCTGCAGGGAGGTCAGCTGCGCGGAGAGCGCGTTGTTGTAGATGTTGATCTTGACGGTATCGCCCTTGGTGTAATCGCCCGCGGCGACAGCCTGGTTATACGCTTCGACGAAGTTTGCCTTCGCGCTGTCGATGTCGTATCCCGTGATCGCCTTATAAGCGTCGTCCAGCGTCTTATACGTCTCGTTTTCGCCGTATTTTACGCCGTACAGGTCGACGATCGCCTGCTTTGCCTGGTCGGTATTGCGGTAGATGCTGTCCGGATCGTTTTCCAGGTCATAGTAGTAGTTGCTGTTGATGAAGGAGAACGCCGCCGCCGAACCGACGAGTATGTTCTGCCCGATGTAAGAGCGGTCGAGGCACAGAGAGAGCGCCTTGCGGAATTCGGTATAGGCAAGGATCCTGCGGTTGCCCTGTCCGTCCGCTTCGATCTTCTGCAGGGACTCTTTGTCCGAATTGAAGGTGATGGACCAGGTGTTGCTTGCCGAACGTTTGAGCAGATAATCGCTGAACTTATACTTGTCCATATCGTTCGCGGTCAGTTTGACGGAATCGAGATTGCCCTTTTCAAATTCGAGCAGAGCCGTCGCCTGGTTGGTGATGATCTGGCAGACGATTTTGTCCGTCTGGAACTGGCCTTCGTGGTAGTTGGTCGCGCCTTCTTTATAGCCGTACCAGTTTTCGTTGCGCTCGAATACGAGCTCTTTGTCCTTGGTATAGCTTGCGAGTTTATAGGGCCCGTATCCCATGTAGTTGCCGCTGGTCGTGCCGTAGCTGGTCAGTGTCAGCGAGCCCTGCTCGGAATATCCCTCGGTGTAGTAGGGCTGATATACGATCCAGTTGTCCGTCAACAGGTACTTCACCTGCCATGCGGACAGAGAATTTTTGAACACGAGCACAAAGTGCGTATCGTCCTTTTTGAAGATGCCGACCTGCGAGAAGGGAACGCTCTCGTATTCTTCATAGGTAAGCACGGAAAGAAGATCGTACCAGTTGGGGATCAATGCTCCCAATGCAGAGGAGCTCAGAACGGAAAAGTTGTCCTTGAAATCCTGAACGTTTTCCGACGTGATTTTTACATATCCGTCGGCGTTGGCGGCCGTTGCGTACTTTTCATTCAGCACATCGAAGACGTTCTCGCCCGACTCCGGATCGAGGAATGCTCCTGCAACGGTAGCGTTGATACTGTTGTGCAACGCCTCCAGCGTGGGGGAACCTTCCGTGTCGTATGCGAGCGACTTCGTAAAGGAGAAGTACAGCGAACCTTCTTCGATGAGCTGATTGAGCTGCGCATCTGTGTATGTCGTATCTTTGTGGATCTTTGTATATAAGGGATAGGTCGTGCTCACTTCGCTCAGCGTAAGCGTCCAGTCGGCGAGGAATTTGGTGCCGACGTTTTCCGCGAGGATAGACATGCCTTCGCGGATGTCCGCCACGTTTGCATCGGTCACGAGGATGTATCCGTATTCGTTGGCGGTCGAACCGTATGTCTCGTCAAGGTATTCAAACCAATCGCGGTTTTCGCCGTTTTTGTCTTTGCAGAACATGAGCGCGTTGTTTGTAAACATGTCGTGGTAAGCGCGCAGTGCAAGAGCGCCCGCAATAGGGGTACCTTTGTCCAGCGAGAAGTAGAGCGACTTTTCCTGGATGCGCGTCGTCACTTCGGCTTCGGTGAGCGCCTCGGATATCATCTGATAATTGCCGTCCGAGCCGCTGTTATAATAATTGTTGGCATTATAAAGGGCATAGTTCCCCGTGATGTAGGTGGAAGCGGCGCTGTTCTTCATTTCGGGGGAGAGTACGCGCTCCATAGACCAAACGTAATCTTCCGCGGTGATCTTCGTGCCGTTTTCCCACGTCGCGTCGGGGTTGAGTGTGATCTCCCACGCCTTGCCCGTATCGCCCTCGGCGATGCCGTATCCGGTGGTGGTAGCCGTCACGTCTTTGGGGTCGCCGACCGCCATCTCGTCGATGAATGCATAGGTCGTGCGGTCTTCGCTGAGCGTGAAGTCATACAATCCTATTTCGGTATAGCCTTGCACGTACTCGTCCGCGTCCGTCGTGCCGTTGTGAGTATTCCATGTCGCGGGGAATTTCGAGATGTACTCGTTGAGCGTATAGCCTGTATCCGAATTCTGGTTGCAGGCGCTCAGAACGGGAAGGAGCGCTGTCAGTAAAAGCGCCGCCACGAGGGCGAGGGCAATGTACCGGCAGTTCAAAAGTTTTTTTGCCAAGATTGGATCCTCCTGTATAAAAGAAAATAGATTAACGGCCTTTTGGCCTCTGTATTATACCATAAAAGCGGATTTATTTCAACAATTTTCGACAATTTTCTCAAATCTTGTTCATATTGTTCACAGATATGTTACAAATTTTGCATGATATATGCACGATCTTGTTTTTTTGGAGATCGTGTCGGGCAATGAGAACGGGGCGGCGGATCCACTGTTGCGGGGATGCGGTCGCTTACGACGGCGTAAACACTGCTCGTAAGCGTTTAGAAGAGAATGCGGACTACAGTTGCCGAACGAAAAGGGGGTTTTGATAATTCCGCTTGAAATATTTTTGATAGTGTGATATACTGAAACTGCAGAGAATCGACCAAGAGTCAGTCCGCGTCGGCGGACGGGATTTTTAACGAAGGCAGGTGATACGCATGGAACAATCGACGGAGAGACAGGAGCGCAATTTGCTGGAAGAAGACTTTGATTTGTTCATCGCATATCACGGAACAAACGATGAAGACGGGTCTATGGAAAAAGCGAGAGAAATTTATCATCTGCTTTCGAAATATGCCAAGTGTTTTTTTAAACCCGTGACCGATCCGACGGGGCGGTTTTCGGACACGCCGAAGGTAGCGAGCCATTCAAAGTTGTTTTTGCTCGTTGCCAATCCCTCTGTCGCGGTCAACCGAAAGCAGGAGCTCGCATCGACAGGACTTCTCAAAGAAGTGGACGGCTTTTATCAGGCAAATTTCAGCGATACGGCAGGCGGATCGGCAAGGGTATACGCCTATGACGGTCTCACATCCGTGGACGCTGAGAAATTTCACCTCGTATTCCGCGGTGCGGCGCATTTTTCCGAGGAGGAAAGCGATCGGAGCGAGCAGGATCTCGTGCATTGGGTGCAGTCCGCGATCGCGGGCAATGCGGTTTCTTCCGCACCGTCTGCATCGCCTGAAGTTTCGCGGCCTCTCCCGATGGCGCGCCAAGCCAAACACCCGTATGAAGGAATTTGGGTCTTGTCGGGGAATTTTACGCGCTTTCAAGGCGCGAACGTGCCGCACACGAGCGCGGGGCGTTTGGTGCTGATGTGGCGCAACAACATGTATAAAGCGCTGTATTGTTACAGCGTTTCGCGCGCGTTTCAGGATTCTTCCGTCACGGCGATCTGCGAGGGCGGCTCCGTGCTCGGCAGATCTGCCGCGGGCGAGGAACAGCTCGTCGTGACCTGCAATATCATTGCAAGAACAACGGTTAAAAAAATGCGCAACAGCAGTATGCAGTTTCAACTGGTGTTGACGCCGCAATATGCGGGCGACGGCAGCATTCTTTCCATGACCTCGGAATTCAAAACCGCGAACACGGACGGCGTATTGCGTTTTATCAAAGGGGATTGACATGTACGACGAGCGATACGATGACGGAAAAATACGCGGCGGAAAGTCAGCGTTTATCGGATACGTCCGCCCGTTTTTGAGCGCGGGCATGCAGATGGCGGATTTCGGATGCGGGACCTGCCGAAAAGTCATGCAGTATGCGCCTCTGGTGGGGAGCGTAGACGCCGTCGACCGCAGCGAGCGCATGTTGCATCGCGCGGCGCAGTCGCTCGAACAGCACGGCATTGAAAATGTCCGTCTTTTTCAGGGCGATAATCTGAATACGCCCTTCCCTTCGCATTCCTACGACGTTTGCACGGTATCGCTCTCTGCATGGTCCGCGGCGGAGGCGCATCGGCTGCTGAAGCCGCAGGGACGTTTTTTTATCGAGGCGCTTCTTCCCGACGACAAGGGAGAGATCAAACGCGCGTTCGGCGAGGACGCGCTCGGCGCGCGCGGATATCTCTACGGGCAGACCGTCGAGGAGAGAATGATGTACCTGGAAAAATCCGTCCGCGCGTTTTTTTCGATCGAGGACATATCTTTTTTTGAGCAGAAAACGACACTTTCCGAACAGGGATTTTTAGAATTGTTGGCTCTGACGCCCACCATACGCGGCTTTGACGAGAAAGCGGACGAGGGCGTTCTTAAAGAGCTCATACAAAACGGCGAAGTGACATTCACGGAGCGCAGGGTGTTTTTGCGCGCGCTCGCCAAAACGCAAGTGGGGGGATCCTTATGAGTGATTGGGAAAAAAAAGAGAATTGGAACACCATGCGGACGGCGATTTTGACCGCATATCCGAAATTGTTTACCGATATTCCGTATGCGCCGCAGTTGTTTTTCCATGCGATTCGGCTTGCCGTCGAATACGGCTTTTCCTTCGAGCCGTCGTTGTTTGTCGAAAAGATGTCGCTCGAGATCGAGGCGCGGCACAAGGCGCTCAACGCGGCGCTGAGAGAACAGATCGATGCGGACACCCTTGTCGTGGAGCTGGGGGCGGGGCTTTCTCCGCGCAGGCTGGAGTTCACGGACACGGCGTATTGCGAGCTCGATTACCCGCCCATCGCCGACATGAAGCGAAGGATCTATGAGAAGATGGGACAGGCACAACGGGCGGATGACGTTTTCGACGTCGATCTGACAGATCTGCAGGCCGTCGAAGAGTTTTCGAGACATCTGGAGCAGAGGAAATACGCGAAGATCGTTGTCCTGTCGGAAGGGTTGTTCTGGTATCTAAGGCGGGTGCATCTTAGCGGCCTGGTCTCTTTTTTTTCCGAAAAGTGGAAGGGGCAACATTGGGTCTGGCTGACGGCAGATTGTCCCGTAGCGAAGAAAATACACGCGCCTTATCGGAAGATCATTTCCGATTCGTCGGATAAAGATCCGAATGAGCGTTTTGTCGATTATGAGGATTTTCGCGCCTTTTTCGAGAGCTGCGGGTGTTCCGTCATGCGCCGAAAACTTACTGAGTTTCTTTCTCCCGAAGCGGTTTATGCGGGGAAATTTTTCTCTGTATCGGCGGGCGAGGTCGAGAAACGTATGTGTGAATATACAGATATCGCGTTGATTGCGCCGCGGCGGTAAGAAGAGCGCTTTGTCTTGTGCGCTCTTTGCACGCTCCCGACGAACGCGGAAAAAACAGAAAAGATCTGCCGAATGTGATCGGCAGATCTTTTGTTATGGCGTAGAAAGGGGATGATTCTTTTCGGGTCATTTCTCTTTAAAAATCGGCTTCGGATAAGATCTCTTCGAGCCCGTCATACCATTTGTCTTTAAAACAGGAGGAAAGATAATCGTATATCTGTTCTCTTTCTTCCGTTTCGATAAAACCCGTCTTTTCATTGAAGCGTTCGAGCTTTTTCAATGTATCCCGCAAAATATTCTTCGCCTGACTTTTTGAGATGCTGTTCGTCATGAGATTTACATAATTTTTTAAGATTTTGTCTATCTCGTCTATTTCTTCCGCGGAATGAATGTCTGCGCCGTTTTCCGAATCGCTTCGCCACATATCCGCAAGACTTTCGGTTTTCTGTGTCGGAGTCGGAATGTAGTCGATCGTTTTGTATTTTTCTTTCAGGTCAATATATTTTTTGAGTTGTCTGTCATATTTTTCTTTTTCGGAATAACTGATACCTCCCTGTTTCTTCCCCGCAAAACAGATGTAATTGGATTTTTTTCCGCCTTTTTCATCCCAATCTTCCGATGCCCCGTTGCAAAAATTTACAAAGACATCCGGCCGCCGCGCCTCGAACGAAGCTGTGTCGCAATACGGCGGCAGGCGCATTGCATGGGGCGAAGTTTGCCGCGACGAGGCAAGGCATCGCCTTGTGGGAAGAGTAGGGGACGCATTCCAAAATATCAACGCCGCAAGGCTCGCGCGAACTACCGCGAATACGGCATTTCTTTCTACTACCTCTTCCCAACCAGCCAAAACGGCACCCGAATGGGTGCCGTTTTGGTGGTGGGAAGAGGTAGATATTGCCGAAACCCCTAAAGGGGTCCCCTCGGCAAAGCGTCGCCTTGCGGACGGGCATGGGAATATGGCGCCGAAAAACAATGCCGCAAGGCTCGCGCGAACTACCGCGAATAAGGCATTTCTTTCTACTACCTCTTTTCGACCAGCCAAAACGGCACCTGAATGGGTGCCGTTTGGTGGTGGGAAGAGGTTGATATTGCCGAAACCCCTAAAGGGGTCCCCTCGGCAAAGCTTCGCCTTGCGGACGGGCATGGGAATATGGCGCCGAAAAACAATGCCGCAAGGCTC
>JAHZBZ010000001.1:312750-449985 GCA_019423125.1 Bacillota bacterium
GGGAATATGGCGCCGAAAAACAATGCCGCAAGGCTCGCGCGAACTACCGCGAATACGGCATTTCTTTCTACTACCTCTTCCCAACCAGCCAAAACGGCACCCGAATGGGTGCCGTTTTGGTGGTGGGAAGAGGTAGATATTGCCGAAACCCCTAAAGGGGTCCCCTCGGCAAAGCGTCGCCTTGCGGACGGGCATGGGAATATGGCGCCGAAAAACAATGCCGCAAGGCTCGCGCGAACTACCGAAGTCGTAGACGTCAGATTTACAGGGCGCCCCGACCGATTTTAGCGCAAAAAATTGCTATTTAATAGACATATTCTTTAAATATGTCGCGTAAAATTGAGCTGTTTTTTATAAAGATTGACACAGAGTTGGGAAAATCTTGGGAAAACCATTTTTTCCCAACTCAAGAAAGCCTCTCAGAATAATCTACTTTTGCCCCCTGTTCGAGCATAAAATCGTCCGAAAAGTGCGTGTATACGGTTGAGGTCATGGTGCGATCCGGTGCGTGCCCGGCCCAAACGGATACGATCTCACGGGCAACGCCGCACTCCTGACATCGAGTAATAAACGTATGGCGCAGTTCGTGCAGATGATGATTTGGGCAAAGCTGTTTAAAGTGCCGAGATAGGATGTCTCGCGCCGGACTGATTGCGTCAAGTATCTCTTCCTTGGTCGCGTCTGCCAGGTAGGGGAGAAGCATCGGCGTTACAGGAATTTTGCGGAAGGTCGCTTTTTGCGTGATCTTCCGTTTTGAATTTTGCACCATTGCGAAGCCGTCTTTGATTTGAAGCGTCGGCAATTCGCTGCGCCTGACCCCGGTATAGAGAAGTATGACCATAGCAAGGCGATATGGATTGCCGTTCAGTTTTTCTAAAAACTCGGATTCTTCTTTGTAGGATAAAGCTGTTCCCTTATTCGTTTCGTATTGCAGCACGTGTACCGAGCTCATAGGGTTTGCGGCGATCAAACGTTCGCCGGCTGCCGCGTCAAATATTTGGACAAGCAATAACTTTGTCAACGCGGATCCACGCGTGATCCCCCGCTGATCCAGGGAATTGAACAATGGCTGTATCGTGAGAGGGGTAATATCTTTTAGTTTGATGCCTGCAAAGTAGGGTTTGATATGTACGTTATAGGTTGAAAGCTGTGATTTGTAGGTATTCGGTTTGACTGTAGGCTTTTTTACTGTCTCAAACCAATATTCTGCAAAATCATTAAAATAGGTATACCTCGATGTGTAAACAGTTCCCTCATGTGCTATGGCATCGTTCAGCTTTGAGATGAACCGCTCTTTTGCAAGAGCAAGTGTTTTTCCGCTTCCCGATATCGGGATTTTATTTACAGTGCAGCGGATCTCATAGGTGCCGTTCTCCTTCTTTCGGATGCGGGCTACTACTTTTCCTGTTTTAAACAATCGACGAAATTCTTTCGGCATTTTTTGTAACTCCTTGAAGTTGAATGATGCCGAATTTTTTTGTATATTCCCGGAGAAATAAGGATTGCTTGCGGACACCTCCTTTGCGCGTCGCGTTTCGTCTTTATCGATCGCAATATTACTTACGACTCCAAAAAGTGACGTGAGCGCATCTTTGATTTTTTGCAGATCTTCTTCCAAAATGAATGGCATCGGAAAACCTCCCTAAATAAAATTAATGGAAGTATAGATCCGCACAAAGATATAAAAGCGAACGTAACGGAAAAAGAAGATGAGTTTAAGAGTCCACCTTGTCAGAGTGAATGCTCTTCATCATCGTGATCACCAAATCCTGCATTTCGGGCAGCATGCGGCGAAATTCTTTGAGCAAATTTATTTCCTTATCGGAAAGAGGCAATAGAGGGTTTTGGAGAATCTCCGATGGTATATTTATATCCGTCGTTTTCCGATTATGAAGGACAGAAAAATCATTTTCAGCAGATTCATCAGACATGCCTAATAGATATTCAACGGAAACATTAAAATATCTCGCCAAGGTTATTGCGAAATTGGCTCCCATTTCAATTTCGTTTTTTTCCCAACGGCTGATATTTCTTTGACTTGTGTTGGTTTTTAAGGCAAGTTCGGATTGAGTTAACCCGAGCTCCTCGCGAAGTTCTTTTATTCTATTCATAAATACTATTATAAACATTTTTGTCTAAAAGTCTTGACACAGACAAAATTGTCTGATATAATTTGTATTAAATAGACATATATGTCTAAATATCAAGTAAGAGCCGAGGGCAAACCCCTCGTAAAAAATAACAGACCAGGAGGATAGAAAGGGCATGGCAGAGAAACGCTCAGTTGCAAAAGCGAAAGCCGAATTTGAGGGTATGTTTCGCACCGAAATAGACGGCGTTCGCATGACGAAGAAGCAGGCTGAGAAGCTTGCGGAAGCAATGGAGTCTGTAAAAAAATATTACCCGACAGAAAAGATAGACACCGGGTATTATCGTCTTAGCGATATCCTCGCTTACTTGGCGGGCTATTTGAGAAATAGCAGTGTGCCGTATAGTTGCGTGTATAATGTGGCAGAGAAGTACTGCTTGGAGGATTAGAAAGAGCATGGCAGAGAAGAGCAAAGAAAAAATCTCGGCAGAGCCGAGACTTTCAGTAGTATCAAAGGAGTTTTTAAGCGGTTTTATATTCTTGCGGGATATATGCGGCGCGACACATGACATTTTTTCAGAGGTGTTGAATTTTTATTGCGAAAAAGAGGGAATCGATTTTGATGCCTTGATAGAGAAATATCGAGCAGAGCATGAGAGAAACAACGGGCGCCCGATCGATGCACCGCTTTCAGAAACCACTGAGGAGGAATTTGTTTCTTACATTGAAAAATGCAAAAAAATTTTCCCTGTCATAAATCATTTCTTGTTATGATTGGGGGTCGATAGTTTTTTTGCTTGTAAATATTGTTCTCTTTTTTCTAAAAGCTTTTGATGAGTGTTTTTGGGAATTATGTCGTAAATATCCATAATGTAGGTTTCATGCTTCCCGTTTAGTGAAACAGAAAAAATGGCATCTCCTTCCATATAAAAAAATTTGTTTTCTATCTGTAAGCCGGTCCGTTCTTTGTATCCTCCTCGTACAGAACGTTGGTTATAAGATAGATAGCTATAAATTTTTAAACGAATAAATTGACAGACACCTTTTTGTTCACGTAAGACGGTATTTGCCGAAACCTTTTGCCGATTGTTTTTTGGACGAAATTTTTGCATAAATTAAATCCCCTTAATAAATATTTTCGTATTCATTTTACCACAAAATTTTTTTAGAAGCAACGGAAATAATTTGTTGGCGGGAACGAACAAATGAAGACAAGTAAGAGCCGAGGGCAAAACCCTCGAAAAAATAATAGACCAGGAGGATAGAAAGAGCAATGACGGTAGATCTATCGAAAGTGAAGTCGGCGGAAGAGCTTACGTCGGCGATCGGCGGGAATATGACCGTTCCCAGGGCAGAACAGGCGACGCCGTTGGAGAGTTGGCAGGTTCAGGAGTATCAGGCTCTGCACAACAATATCATGGCCCATGGTCGCAATGCCTGTGAAAGCATTTTACAAATGGCGCAGGGTTTAAAGCGCATGAACGAGGAAAAGCTGTACCTTGCCGGCGGATATGCGAGCTTCGAGGATTACACAGAGCAAGCGGTCGGGTTGAAGAAGAGTCAGGCGTACAAGTACATATCCGCGTATGAGACGATGGGCGAGGAGTTTTTCCACTCGAGTGGAAAAATCGGGATCACGAAGATCAATCTGCTTGCGGGGCTCACGGAGGATGAGCGCGCGGCGTTGCAGGAAAAAGCGGACGTCGAGAGCGCCACGGTTCGGGATCTGAAAGAGAAGATCGCGCAGTTGCGCGGCGAGCTGGACGAAAAAGATCGTCAGATCAATGAGACGGATTGGAATGCTGCGGCGGAGCAGGTCGTGAGCGACGTCACCGACGATACGGCGGAGAAAATCGCCGAAGCGGAGCGACAGGCACGGGAATCGCAGGAATACGGGCGGAAGATGGAAGCCCGCGCAAATGAGGTTGCGGGAAAACTTCTTACAATGGAGCGAAAGCTCGAAAAGCTGACCGCGGAAAAAACGGAGATGGAAAAGCGGTTGCGGGAACGCCCGACGGAAACGGTCGAAAACCCCGAAACAGCAGCGGAGCGGGATAAGGCGCGTGCGGAGCTTGCGGCAAAAGAAACGGAGATCGAAGAGCTTCGCAAGAGCCTGGCGGTTGCGGGCGATGCGGCGATGACGGCGTTCAAAGTCAAATTCGAGGACTTTCAGATCCTGTTGGAAAGTCTGTTCGGGATCCTGGACGGGATGAACGAGCCGAACAAGAGTAAATGCAAGGCCGCATTGGAAAGCGTGATAAAGGAGCGCGGGTTATGAGAAAAGCCGAATATATCCGTATGCTCATAGAGGACAATGCGACGACAGCCGAGCCGCAAAAGGAGATGAACGCAGCGATCATCGACTGCGTCGACATAGCGCTTTCGCAAATGCCCGAAAGCTTTGAGATCAAGGATACGAGCGCAGGCCTTGCGGAGTTTTGGAAGATGATCCAAGCGGCGGGGAAAGCGAGCGCGGTTCATTGCTGTTCTCCGATCCGCGCGGCGGAACTGATCGCAGAACGGCTGGGCGCAAAGTATGAGCGCGCGAGTGTTCGGTATGTGAATAAGCCTGCGGTCAAACGCCTGGAGGACTTTTTATGAAGTGGCAGGGCTATGAGTTTGACGGGGCTTTCCGTCCGGATGGGTTTGAGGAATATGCGATGGAACAGGTCAACTATGGATATGCTTTTTACCTTCGCGGAAAATATGTGACGGATGAAACGGGTTTGTTTGAACAGCCCGAAAACGACGATAAAGTGTATATATTCTGCCCGCGTCACGAAGAAACATTCGAGGAGTCGGAAAAAGAATTGTTCGGCACGGGTGGCAGCGTGTGTATGTGTTGCGCGGGGGAGCGGATGCGCCTTGATCCCGTTTGTCCGCGCGAGCGATACTGCGGCCGTGTCTGCAAGCTTTTGAACGCGGTGTACAGGCACGAAAGAGTAAACAACACGGATGATTTTGCCTTTTACCAGCGGACAAACAGAGGAATGGTTCTGAGGGCATTTTCCTATACATTGCGTTACGAAGGCGAAAAGTACGACTTGCGGCGCTATGGAGTAGGGGAATTCAAAGAGTGGATGCGGATATTTTACAATGCGGACAGGACGACGGAGATATGGTCGCGCCTTGGGACGCAATACAACCCGCACATCGGTAATTTTTCTTACATAGGTCCGGAATGGAAGAAAAAGAAATTTTATCAGTCGTATGCAACATTCAAGCTGTACGGCGAAGATCTGAGCGGAACGCTTTTAGAAGGATTTGCAAAATACTTTGCCCGAACGGAACAGTATATAGACGGCGAAGTGCAGCGCGCGGTTTTACTGCTTGCGATGTTCAAAACGCCTGCTCTGAAAGACGCCATCAACGCCGGATACGGCGGTATCGTCCATGATTATACGTTTTCGTTTGCGTCGGGACAGCCGAGGATCGGGAACTCCGTGCGCGGCGGAGCAAAGGGGATAAAAAAGTTTTTCGGGTTTGAATTGTCGAAACTGAACAGGCTGAGCAAAAACGAAAAAGAAAAACTGACTTGCCGCGACATTGGTAACCTTAAATTGCTTGTCAAGAATGGCGTTGCGGTCACAAGCGAAATGCTTGAGTTAAGCCGCAATTATAGGTTTGAAGATTTGTGCAGGCTGTACGAAGGGAAAGAACTCCGGGAGGTCCTGAAATATCTTTGCAGACAAAAAATTGATCTGTCTGATTATATGGACTACGTCGGACAGATCAAAAAACTGAGGCTGGATGCGACAGACAGATCCATTGTTTTTCCGAAAAATTTTTCCGCAGCGCATAGTAGATATTCCAAAATCATTGAATACGAATCCACGGCAGAGCTTCGGAGGCGGTACGCCGCACATGCACAAAGGTTTCGTTTCATCTGTTTTCGCCAGGGGGAGCTCTCGCTTCGGGTGATCCGAACTCCGGCGGAGTTGAAAATGTGGGCACAAAGGTTTTCAAATTGTGCGGCGGGCAGAGCAGGTAGCGTGGCGGAAGGACGGTCGATCATGTGCGTTATCGTGAACGTGCATAAACCGAAAGAGCCGTATTTTATGCTTGAGTACGACTTGCAGAGTTTTCGCATCGTTCAGTGCCGAGGATATAAAAACCGCACAACGGAAGAATCCGATCCCGCAGCAAAAGAATTTTGCGGTAAGTGGCTTTCATTCATACAGGAAAAGGGGATAAAGCGGGAAGCCAAGAAAATGGCGGGGAGAGCAGCATGAAACCGAACATAATGCGTGTGGGGCGTTCGGCGTATTATGAGCGCAGAGAGCCGATCAAGCGGTATACGGCACGGCAGCTTGCGGAGATCGAGATCTGCACGACTTGTCAAACAGACCCGAGTTTATGCGACGGTAGGTGTGAGAAGATCAAGGCATTGCGTATCCGTAAATAAACGGTGGGCAAAAGAGCAAATGACAACGGAGGATAGAAAGCAATGATACACGGTGCAGTATTGCAAACGGATGATCTGTTAAACGAAGCAACGGAATCCGAACCTTTTTCGGGCGCTGCGGCGTTTGTGTTCACGACAGACGGAGTGCAAATAAACGCAATTTATCGTGGCGGAAAAGGATTTTTTTATAAAAACGACGTGACCTCGCAGGCTATTTTTTTCACGGTGGCGATAGAGATCCTCGCAAAAAAATTATATGAGATGCTCGGGCAGGAAAAACTGCATATCTTGCAGGAAGATATGTTCCGAAAGATAGTTTCGGAGGCGGCAGGCAATGAAAAAAACGTTTGAATATGCGGTCGGGGATTCATGGCTTCTGGAATTAGGCGGCGAAAAAACAGTTTATACGGTCAAGGATTGTAAGTATCGTCCGACAGACGGGAAAGAGATCTACACGGTAGAGACAGGAAACGGCGAAATTCGTGATCTCACGAAAAACAGGCTGCATTTTCTCTTGCATCGCTATATGTTCAAAAAGCTGAAATGCGGGAAATACCGCAAATATGAATGCGGGTTGAGTGAATCGGAGGTGCGGGCTTATTATGCGCATATATGTACCGCGGAAGAGTCCCGCGCCGAGCGTATAGCGGCACGGCTTGAAGGATCGGCAGAGTACCGCTCGGCGGCGCAGGAGGTATCAGCGCTTTCGATGAAGCTGGCTAAAGCAGAATACATACGTGCGGACGCGTTCGAGATCTTGCGGCTGAAAAAGCAGCTGGACGAAGCGAAAGAAAAACGCCGTTTGGCGGTAATGCGGTTAGGCTTGAACCCGGGCGATGAAAAGAAGCGCGTCTTTTGTTCCAGGTGCGGGGATACGGGGTATCTTGCGGACGGTCGGCAATGCAGCTGTGTGGCGGCGAATGAAGAAGCGATCCGCGCTTATGCGGCGGAGGTCAGGCGATGCAAGACAGCGACATGACGGAAAGTGCGGCGGATCTCTTGGACGATCCCGCCGGGAAGGAATCAGATCCCGCGCCCGCCGAGGTACCGACCGAGCATGAGGAAGCCCCGCCCGCGGAACAGCCGAAAAAGCCCGCCCGCAAAAATGGCAAGGCAAAAGCGGAACCGCCTGCAGCGGAACAGGCGGCCGAGGAAGAACCGGCAGAAACGGCGGAAGAAAAAGCACGGCGGGAGTGCCGCGAGCTGAACGCGCTTTGCGCTGTGCTATCGGAAAAGGTCGGAGCGGTATTGCAGGGCGACATCGAGTTTGAAAGCCTTGTATCCGCTTTGCAGGCTTCTACGGTGGAATACGATGAACTGATCGCGCGGCTAAAACGAAAACGCAAGACGGGGGAGTTAACGTGGCGATCTAAGCGACGAATGCGCAGAGCGGCGAAGGAAGTCAAAAAACATCGCGACGATTTGAACGTGTTTATGTATTATCACGACATTAACCTTTTGATCTTGGAAAGTCCGCAATCATATGCGTGTATGCTCTGTCAAAATCGGCAGCTTATCGATACGGAGGACGGCGAGCAGGTTTGCCGTCTGCGTTTGGAAATGAACGGCGGGGCGGATGAAGAATAAGGAGGGAAAAAGGCAAAGACATGACGGTAGAAGTCGAATACAAGGGAATGACGAAGCGGCGCACGGGGCTTTCTGTCGCGGAGGCGTATGCGATCGGGGGCAAAGCTCTTTGGGTATACGGCAACCTGCTGGAAGACGGCGATCTGCAAGTGCGGATCGTGAACGCCCGCGGGGAAGTCATGAGTGTAATGAAACAGGAGGCGCGGCCTCCCTAAATTAGCCCACACAAGCGTTTCAACTATCCTCTGAAACGCGGCAAAAGCTCCCCTGCGGGATCCGCTCTTTCCCCGCAGGGGGGATACCTTCAGAAAGAGCAAGAAAAAACAAAAGGAGTAATTTACATGGCAAAAAAATACTACAGCAGCAATTCTTCAATGGCTTGGAAGATCCTCGCCCTGTTCCTGGCTCTCGTGCTGGTCGCGGGGACGGTCACGGGGATCGTGTTCTGGCAGAAAGGCAACATCGAGTTCCATCCGATCGGACAGGAAGAAGTTCAGGAGTCGGAAGAAGCTACCGGCGGGGCGACCATCAGTGACGGCACGGGGAACGGCATTTCAGTGAAGAGTACACAAATTCGAGCTGAAGAGTTCAGCGATTATGGCGTGAGCGCGCTTGCGGAATCCGCATATACGTTGACGGTCACGGTTCTGCCTTCGGGGGCGGGCGATACGTCCGTTGACTACGAAGTGCAGTTTGTCAATTCGAGCTCGACGTGGGCGCAAGGCAAGAAAGTGAGCGATTACATTACGGTTACGCCTGAGAGCGATGGAGCACTTGTGGCGACCGTTGAGTGCTTGCAGGACTTCGGAGAGCAGATCGAGATCGTCGTCACATCCCGCGACAACCCGGACGCCTCCGCGACTTGTACCTGCGATTATTCGAAGAAGGTCGAGAGTGTAGTGATCGAATTCGAGAAAGGCGACAGCACTTCGCACGATTTCACCCTGTCCGCGGACAGTACGTCTTATACGTTCCAGGAAGGCGACAATTTTGCTGAAATCGCGAGCATATCCTGTGTTTACAGCGACTACACAGTGGATGATACCTTCACGGTCAGTATAAATGCAAACGGTAACGGCGGTGTGTTAATAGGAACAGACCTGTCGGGGAAAGGTTACACTTCAGGCTCACACAATGGACTGGAAATCGGGGATACGATTAATCTTGGTCGCAATTCTGTGAGTTATGCGTTTGTTTACAGAAATGGTATGACAGGTTTGAATGATTTTTTGAATTTTTTCAGTGAAAACCTTACGCAGGCTGTGTATTCTTTTGCTGTGACAGCATCGGGAACCAACAGCACGTACAGGATAAGCTATCCTCTCTATTTCAGCGCGGAGACTGTCAAATTGGCAGTAAATAGTATCAGTTTGGACAACGATTCTTTTCTTTTCTGAGAGGTGTAATACATGGCGATGAAAGGTAATACGGGCGGCAAAGTCGCCAATGTCGTGACAAAGACAATCACCGCCCTCATGATAATCATACTTATCCTCGGCATTGCAGGGCTCATTGCTTTTTTCGTCATGCGCATTCTAGAGAATACTTTTTACGTTGAGTACAACGGACAAAGATATATAAGCGGCACATACGACAAAAGTCTTGAGCTTTTCAACGGGCAAACGTATACATTCTCTGTTAAGTCGTTGACGGGCGGCGATGTTGATTATTCTGTCAAGGTAATTTCGAACGGATCATACAATTTCTATTTTGTTATCGGGGATGAGCTTTATGTTTTTTATAGCGGCGATGATGACATGGACGATTACTCGGCAGTTTTTTGTTTGGAGACAGAAGCAGACGGGTTCAGCATTACTATTCCACAAGGCATGACTGTGGAAAAAGCTCTCGAACTTAAGTACGGCGAAGAGGTCGTCCTGCTCGACGATGTCGCAAGCGGGCGTTGCTTCTTCGTGCTGTCTGTCACGTCGGGCGAAAGCGATATCCGCATTCCGTTTTCTTTCGGCGAGCGCGTGTCGAGCGTGACGATCGACCCGCCGCAGATCGTGTTCTGAGAGGTGATACTATGCAAAAAACATTAAGAAAAGCTCTCTTGCATTCGGTCACGGTTTTGGTCCTCTGCATGCTGTGCTTGGCTATGGCTTTGGGAGGTCTTTTGACCTCCCCCGTGGTCTATGCCGACACCGTGATCGGCGACGTGCAGATGGACTGCTCCGACGTCATGGAAGATCTGGAAAGTTCGACGATAGACGGCAAGCCGTTTGACATCTCCGACTATGCCTTTGACGAGAGCGAACAGACGCAGGTGATTATGTTTGCGGAATACTGTTACAGCTTTTATGCAAACAGGCAAGAAAATTACGGGCTGTATGTTTACGTCTGGAACCCGCAGGGGCTCAGATTTACGCTCGATTCGACGCGCAACAAGATCAGCCTGCGGACCGGAAAGGACGAGAGCCTCGGTTACACAAAGTACACGCTTTTATACCTCGATCAATGCGATCAAACGAATTACGAAGGACTGTTTCTCAAATTCAAAGTCATGCTTTCGGACGAAGAAAAAGAGAAGATCCTTGAAAGCCTTAAGAGCGATGAGCGCGTGTACAGCATCGGAGAGATCGAACTGCTCACGGAAGGCGCGACGAATGCGACGGCATCGGCAGTGAGCACGGTCTATACGTTCAGCGGCTTTGCGAAGGGATACGGGAGCGACGTCGACGCGGCAAGCACGTTGACCTGCACGCAGGAGAAGGCGGACGCCCTGACGCTGGACGTGCATTCCACAGTGTACCGCACGGGCGTTTCCAACGGGGAAAACCTGTACACGGAGGACAGCTTGCACAGCGTCTACTTTGCGGTCCCGAATGAGTTTATCTCCGCCTACGGCGAGATCTCTGCCGTGCACGCGACCTGGCTGAATGCGGTACTTGCGCCTGCGCTCGTGACGGGAAATGCGGACGCGTATGCCGCGATCTCGGAATACATCGGCGTCGATGTCTCCTCCGGTTCGGACTTGGACTATTTTTACCTCGGCGCACACAGATCGTACTCGGTCGGCGGGATCAATATGACCGGGCACAGCTACGGTTACAGTTACAACAACCCGGGAACGTGGTTGAACAACACGACGGTACACGAATATTTCGGGTCAGACGTCTCGTCTTTGCAACTTCTATTTTACGCCGCGGGCGGAGCAAACAGCGCGGACGGGGCGGTCGTTTCTTCAGAGAGGATCACGGAAGAGATGCTGCGCTTCACGCAGGAGCACGGCGGCGAGCTTGTAAACGGAAAATACAGCCGTGCGCTCTTTTCCGACGTAGACGAGGCATTCACAGAAGTGAATATACACAGCAGCGACACCTTTTCTTTGGCGGAAGCTACTATTTCGGAAAATTGGTGGAAAGAGCTGTTCGGGATGGAACAGGACATCGTCTCTGCGGCTTTCAACGATGTACAGGCGATCCAGGCAGTTACAGATTCGGACATCACGGGCGACGTTACGGCGGATTGCGAAAGACTGTACATCGCAACGGCAGACTATGACGATTTTGTCGAGTTTTATAATGCGAACAAAGAAGATTGTACCGTGTATCTATTCCGATACCAGGTCAGCGACTACATAGCGCAAGAGGCAACGCTCTTTGAAAAGGGCGGGCTGTACGGCTGGAAAGAGGTGGATACAAACGCCTATTTTTTCCAGGAAACAGTCAATTTAGATTTTGACGTCATCGACGTCACTTTTTCAAACGGCGAAAAATCGGTCGTCCTTCCCGTTGTATCTTCTCCCGTGGACGTGATCCCCGACGCGACGCCGCCGCTGATCACGACAGAGGATTCCTTGCCGTGGTGGGCGTACGCGGCGGCAGGCCTGGCGGCCGTCGTCGTTCTTCTCGCGCTGCGTCTGCTGCTCGTGACGATCTGCGGGCTGCCCTCGTGGGTGTTCCTGCTCATCGTCGTTGCGGTCCTGTTTACGGCAGTGTGGTGGTTCGATCCGTTCGCGACGTGGCTGTACGGGATCTTGTCAAAATGGCTGCTGTGATTTTTTATCTGAGTAAAACGCAAATTTGATAGGTAAAAGGAGAAAGAAGAAGTGCAGACACGAGAAAAAAATAAGACAAAACAGGCGGGAACGTTCTTGGTAAAACGATATGTGAAACCGGAAACGGACAAGCTGTCGGAAAAGCAAAAAGCTGTTAGGAACAGGGAAAAAATTTTTTCCAACGCGAAAGATGTGTATGTAACGGCAAATTACATTGCCGTCGTAGGGCGCCGCGAGACAAAGTATTACAAGAAAAACGATGAAAACCGCGCGATCGCCCGAAAGACAAAAGGGGGCAAGCTTCGAATGGGAAAAAACGGAAACCGTTATACAAACATTTAAAAACGGAGGAAAAGGCGGGGCTGCCGCCGATGTAGGCGGTAGCCCCTAAAATTTTATATGAGCAATAAAAAAAGCAAAAATGTTTCGAAAAAAGTTGCGGACGGAACTATTCTTCACACACGCGACGAGTATTTCTATGGTTCAAAAAAATACAGAAAGCCCGGTTATGAAAAAGCGGGGCATTATCGGAAGACGGCAGTCATTGAATCTAACCGGAAAAATGAATTAGCCGTAGTAAAATTGACGACATCTGCAAAGGCAAAAAGGATTGAGGGGAAATCGGGCTTTAGGGCGTATGTAGAGACCAAAGATGATAACGGAAAAGCAATCCGTATAAGCGGAAAATTTATTCCGGACAGACGGGGTAAAGCTTTGACAAAAAAACAAGTAAATGAAATCAAGAAAGATTGCATTACCGATCCGAAAACAGGCAGTAAGAACAGAGAATGTCTGAAAAAACTAAAAGGCAGAAAATAAAAAACGCGCGGGCAGATCACTCCGCCCGCACTTATTAAGGCTATGCGCCCATAACCAACCCGATACATACAAGATTGCGATGGCTGCGTCTGCCTGCTCCTGTAAGATCGAGAAAACCCTTTCGGGTAATTCTATTATATGCTATTTGAGCAAAAATGTCAACCCCAAATGACGGAAAAAGGCAATGAGAATGAAGGAAGGCGTATTACAAACAAAGGAATATAAGCGCTATCGCAGGGAGTTGAAACGCGGCTGCCGACATCGCGACAGGTTTTCGCGGCTGTGCGCGTGGGCGGAGGAGACGTCGCGGGAGAGCTTCAAGAACACGCGGCGGTATCTCCGCTTTTGGGGGCTGTTGGGGCTTGCGTATCTTATCGGATATTTTGTCACACGCGACTATTACCATGGCTGGTACGGCGTGCTGTGTTCCTTTTTCGATGTCTCAATTTTTGCTCAGATGCGATGGAACTCGACGCTCTTGTGGCAGATCGGCAAGCTGTTGTTGCAGCTCGTTATGCTTGTTGCGGTTGGTTTTTCGGTTTATCATATCGTGCGGCCCTGTGTGGCAAAAGGCTTTGAAATGATCTACTTTTCGCAGGCGGGCGGATATATGGAGAATCAGCACTCGGTTTGTATGACGGGTGCGCCAGGAGCAGGGAAGACGTCTTTGGGCGGTGATATGGCGGTGAATGTGGCTCGGCGGCGCTGGCTCGACTTGCAATACGATTACCACACGCAAAAGCGGCAGGTGATGAATTGGATCCGTTTCGGCATGACGGAGGAACTGGAAAAGTTCCGAGCCTTGAAAGATGCGTATTTATTTTTCAAGCAACGGGAGCGGTGGTGCGTTCCCTGCCTTGCGACGACGTTCGGCATGCGGGTGGACGGGCGGTATACATATAAGGCAAACAATAATTTTTTCACGCAGATGCAGCGTATCCCCGAGTACTGCGTGATCTTCGACGACGAGGCAGGCAGCTCGAAGGGGGCGAACACCTCCTCCACGGTCGAGGACAATGTGGCGGATTTCTATCGGTATGTGCGGCACTACGGTGATTTTAATCTCATCATGACAGAACAGGGCGATGACGGAACAGGGAAGTATATCCGCAAGTGTTTGGACAACACGATCTATTGCAAGGGTCAAAAATGGATCCTGCGACCGGGTGTGCTGCTGCGTTTTTTCAACAAGATGAAAGTGCGCCTGATTCGAACCGAAGAGCAGGGACGCTACCGCCCGCGGTATAACGCTTTCGTGTATTATTTCGGGAAAATCATACGCACGATAGGCTACCGTCAGATCACCTATAAAAATCTCGGGAACATTGAGCATGAGGACGGGGAGATGAAGGGCACGGGAGGGAAAATGTATTTGCCCTCGCGGCTCATCTATGACTACGACGACAGGGCCTACCGCTTCACCTACAAGGCAAAGGATTTGCCTTTGGAATTGGAAGGCTGGGATCGTCTGACGCTACTTCCCGAGGACGATTCGCGCAACGTGTCGGTCGTGCGGGAAATGTCCAAACGGGGACAAAACAAAAAAACCGTTTAGGCGGTTTCAGGCAGAATAGAAGAACAAAATCAAGGAAACTCCCGAGGGAAAAGCAGCCGATTCTGTGAGAAAACGGCGGCGAAAACGACGGGCGGACATATAGGAAAAAAATTCCACTCGAGTGGAAAAAACAGGGGCAAAATATCCGTCGTGCGCGGGTAAATTATCAAAGCGAGGTGAACCATGAACAAACAGAGGACGGATCTCACGGAAGAAGAGAAGGAGCGGGAACAACAGGCGCCGAAAAAGGGTACATACATCGAGCTGAAAGATCCATGCGAAACGTACAGGCGGCCGTACGGGCTGTTGGCAAAGGCGGGCATATCGACGGCAGGAATGCGCCCTCGGGACGCATGGAACGCGGTCAACGAGCTACGGCGGGCGGAGGCAGCCGCGCAGCGGCAGGAAAAGGAGGCGAAAAAGCGACCGAAACAGGCGAAAATCAAGCCCGCCCGCGCCGTGAATAAGCCGAAAGCAAAAGAGCCGCAAAAGGTATTGCCTGCGCCTCCGCAGCGTCTCGCGCCGCCGCTGCCGAAGAACAAGCAAAAGGCGGCTGTCCCCGAGCTTTCCGCTCGCGATCGGGAGATGGCAAATAACAACAGTATGTTTAATCGCGGGGATGGCACGGTAAATTCGTATAAAGCCTATGCGGACGAGATCAACGGATGGGACATCAGCTTAAAGCAAAAGGAAAAGCTCATTGCGTAGCTTAAAAAGAAGTTCGACGAGCGGCTGTCCGTTGATGCGCGTTATGTTCCTTGGACGGTGTCGGGACCTGCAGGGTATAACGCAAAGAAAATGAACGGCCTTGCGGATCGTGCTATGCGCACAAGCGCCGAAATATCCGATTGGTTCGATAAAGTTCGGGAGAATGTAAAGCGGAGCAATCAAAACACGGATGACCGCGGGGCAAAAGCAAGGCAGAGTGAAGAATGGTTCAATCGTGCTTTGCAATCGGGGTGGTATAACCGAAACGGGAAGCCTGATCCCACGCAAGTCGCGAACGGGCTTGCGGAAATCGCTCTGTATAATCCGAAGCGGTTTGCTGTGTTGTATGAAAAGTATGACAAACAGTTGCATTTTCGCAAAAATACAAACGCCGCGAAGCTATACGAGAAGGTCAAAACGGGCGAATATACGGGGCTGAAAGGGCCGAAAAAGCTATACGAAAGCGACAGTTATAACGTATACCGCAAGAACATAAAAGCGGGTGAGCGGGTATTTATCAATTTTCCCGTGCCGCCCAAGCCGCAGATGATATGGGCACTGAAAAAGCGCGGTTGGCATTGGAACGACATGGAAAATGCGTGGAGCGTCCCCGTGGATAAGTATGACGAAAAGTTCGTCAAGGGCATCGAGGAGAACTACTCGAAATACCTATGAAACTGCAAACAAATCAAAGACGGAGGTCAAACGGATGACAAGAAAACAGATGGCAAAAGAGATGCTCGCGTTGAGCAATCTGATGGGAAAAACGAAGAGTTGTACCAAGACCGAATGGGAGCGGACGAACAAAAAGCAGTACGCGAAATATAAGGCGGAACACGACCGTCTTCGTGCGGAATATGACCGTAAATACCGCGGCGATACAAGCTCCGAAAGATCGGAGAAACCCCGTAAAACGGCGCCGAAAAAGCCTACATCGACACCGACGTACACGGTTTGGGACAGTAAGCGGGGAAAGACGTTTGCGACGACAGGGGAAGCAATCGCGTATGCAGAGGAACGCCGCAAAAAGACGGGCGAGATCCTCGCAATCACGCAGACAAAGCGGAAAGCGACGCACGAATACGGGAAACGGGGCAAAAAATAACCCGCTGGCGCCGGGGCGGCGTCTATCACTCATTTATTAGCCATTCCCGCAGGGCAAAAGGTGCGAGCGGATAGACAACCGACCGATAGAAAAATGCGCGCGTGCGCGCGTTTTTGGGCGGTTGTATTGCCGCCGCACCGCCTGCGGGAATAGCGGAGTGACTGAACCGACAACGTCGGTATTAACGTGTGCGACCGTATTTTAAAATAATACGACCGCATGATTTTCAAAAATTTGCGCTTGTCGCAAATTTTTGAACGGGCGATTTTCGCCCGGAGCTTGCAAAAAAATTTTGAGAGTAAAAAGAGGAGGTCAAAAGGGTATGAGAGCGATCCGTATGGAAGCCATCGAAAAATTGCACGTTGCAGAGATCAATATTCTCGTCATGCTCGTGGATCGCCTCGGAGCGGAAGAAAAACGGCTTGATTATAAAGAGCTTGCGGAAGATTTAGGGCTTTCGCGGAACACCGTAAAATACAATGTTGAAAAGCTGATCGATGCGGGCCTCATAGCAAAGAGGGGCGGAAAGCTGTCGGTCAAAGAGGATATCTATTCGGAGGCGACCGGATCGGGATGATCCGGCCTTGTGCCGATGGCATGCCTACAACATTATAGTATGCGGTTTTCGTCCTTGCCTTTGCGGTTCCGCTAAAAAAACCGTGGTCTTGTCTGCCGTTCGAGCAAGGTGAAAAACGACGTTGACGAACCTGCACTGGAAGGCGAGTGCAGCCAAGCACATCAAACGGGTTTGTGCTATTCCCGGTATTAAAAATAGCAGGAGGGCGCTGTGCTGTCGCGGCAGGGGCAGCACAACGCCGCCCGGGCAATCGGAAATCAGGGGGAGCGGGGTTTTCGCTGGGCGGCGTCGAAAATTTTTTTTGATTTCCTTTCGGAGGGAGCCTCGCGCCCGAAGGGCGCGGGAAATAAGGCATGAATATGCCATACAGGCGCAGCCTGTCTATCAATCTTCGCGTGGCATGGACAACAGATATGGATCGGATCAACAGAAAGGCGGGTAAATCGGACGGTAAACGAGCCTGCGCGACAGGGCGGCCCCGGTCGAAGCCGTTACCTCGGCGTCAATGGAACAGTGCGCCCTTTTTCCACCCGAGCGGAAATGTTTTAAAATCAAAACGCTCTGTCTCAAAGCGAGACGGAGCGTTGGGAAAAAAACAAAAAAATTCGGCGATAGAGGTTGGGAAAACTTGGGAAATTTGCAAGTGCCCCTAAAAAGTTGGGAAAATTGCGAAAATAAAATTGATGTAAAATTTTGATAAAAAACAAACAAAGAGCGGAAAAACAGCACTTTTTGCGCGGTTTTTACCACTCTTTGTCGTGGTGGGAAGAGGTAGATTCGAACTACCGAAGTCGTAGACGTCAGATTTACAGTCTGATCCATTTGGCCGCTCTGGAATCTTCCCATATAAAATTTTAAGCCGAAAGGGGTTTCCTTTTTGGTTGCGTTGGAGCTGGTGATTGGAATCGAACCCACAACCTGCTGATTACAAATCAGCTGCTCTGCCAGTTGAGCTACACCAGCATGGTTGGTGCCTCGGGGCGGAATCGAACCACCGACACAGGGATTTTCAGTCCCTTGCTCTACCGACTGAGCTACCGAGGCATTGTAAAGCCTGCTTGGCAGCCCACATATGCTATCAAACAGGCTTTCTCCTAAGAGTGGCGACCCGGAACGGTCTCGAACCGTCGACCTCCAGCGTGACAGGCTGGCGTTCTAACCAACTGAACTACCGGGCCAAATAAATTGTATGGTGGGCCTTCACGGACTCGAACCGCGGACCGATCGGTTATGAGCCGACTGCTCTAACCAACTGAGCTAAAGGCCCCCGAGTTCGGGTTGCGTCTGTCTCAATCACAACGCTTGATTATTTTAATATATCCGCAAAAAAAAGTCAACTGTTTTGTCTTGACTTTTTGTTTTTTTTCCATTTTTTTTTCGACAAAACATTTTTATCTTCTGCGCATTTTTTCAAAATACGCGCCCGCGGAGATGGTATCTTATTTGAGCGGACAACAAACGCAGGGTGCTCCCGTGTGGGGCAGAGGAGGCAATATGAAGGTAGACGGAAGGGTATCCGGCGAAAGCCTGTACATATTCTTGAGCGGTGAACTGGACGAATATTCCGCGCCCGCGGCGCGTGCGCAGGCGGATGCGCTCATCGATGCGAATCCCTCCTGCAACAGGGTGGTGCTCGATCTTTCGGGCGTCCGCTTCATGGACTCCACGGGCATCGGGTTCCTCATCGGAAGATACAAAAAACTTCGGAAAAGTTCCACGCCCGTCTACATTCAGTCCCCCGATTTTGCGGCGGACAAAGTACTCTCGGTGAGCGGCATCTATTCGCTCATCCCCAAACTGTAAGGAGATCGCCATGAACGACACCATGAAACTTGAAATTCCCGCCCGCTCCGAAAACGAGCCCTTTGCGCGCGACGTGGTCGCGGCGTTCAGTCTTCGGCTCAACCCGACGCTGGACGAGCTCTCCGACGTGAAGACGGCGGTCAGCGAGGCGGTGACCAACTGCATCGTGCACGCCTACGGGTCGGACCCGCGGGGCAGCATCCGCATCGAATGCGAGGCGGATGAGGACACGCTACATATTCGTATTTCCGACAGCGGCAGGGGGATCGGCGACGTCGCGCAGGCGATCCAGCCCTTTTTCACGACGCTGGAGGATGAGGAGCGTTCGGGAATGGGATTCACCATCATGCAGACTTTTATGACGACGTTCCGCGTTCAGTCCGCCCTCGGCGCGGGCACCGTCGTCACCATGTCCAAAAAATTCTCGGGCGCGCGCGAGGAGCTCGCCCATGCTCAGTGAGGAACAGACTTCGCAGTACATCCGCCTCGCAAAGGCGGGGGATGCCTCGGCAAAGGAGGCGCTGCTCGAGGGGAACGTATCCCTTTTAAAGAGCATCGTGCGCCGTTATCTGGGCAAAGGGGTGGAGTTCGACGATCTTTTTCAGCTCGCGGGCATCGGGCTTTTGAAGGCGGTCTATGGCTTTGACGAGTCGTACGGCGTGCGCTTTTCAACCTATGCGGTGCCGATGATCGCGGGCGAGATCAAGCGTTTCATGCGCGACGACGGGTCAGTCAAGGTCTCCCGCGCGATGAAAGCGACCGCGCGCGAGATGAACCGCTATATCGAGGAGCAGACGGCGCAGGGCACGCCGCCCACGCCCGCACAGCTGGCGGAACACTTTCACATGGAAGTGGGGGAGGCGGTGTTTGTTCTCGGCTCTTCGCGCATGCCCGTCTCCATCTACGAGCAGGGCGAATACCGCGACGAGCGCTCGCAGACGCTCGCGGAACGTCTGCCCGCCGTGGACAACCAGGAGGAGATGATCGAGCGCATGCAGCTGCGCAGTGCGATCGAAAAGCTGCCTGCGCGCGAGAAAAAGATCATCATGCTCCGCTATTTCCGCGACATGACGCAGAGCGAGGTTGCGAAGGTGGTCGGGGTCTCGCAGGTGCAGATCTCGCGCATCGAGAGCCGCGTGGTCGCGGAGATGAAAAAATCGCTCGGATAAGAAAAAGACGGAAAGACGGAAAAGAGGCGCGCCGACGGCGCGCTTTTTTGCGTTGCCGCCGCCTTTTTGTTTGACAATTTTCCGACTATTTATTATACTGAAAAGGCCGTCTTGTGAAAAAGGCGGGAAAAATTTTCGCGCGGCGCGCATGGACGGCGCGTCCGCGGGCAAAAAATAACTCTGGAGAGACCAAAAATTTCGGCGCCGAAGGTGTAAACCGCACGCAGTGCGGCTATCTCTCAGGCAAAAGGACAGAGCGGCATTTTTCCGCAGTCGCTTTTGGCGGCTTTATTTTTTTGGCAAAAGAAGAAAGTGTTTGACAAGATCGTTTCGCTGATCGACTATTACGTCTGGAACATCCCCCTGATCGTTCTCATCCTCGGCGTCGGCATCTGGCTGACGGTGCGGCTGCTGTTTCTGCCCACGCGCAAGCTCGGGCGCGCCTTCCGCTATATGTTCCGCAAGGAAGAGGGCGCGGGCGAAGTTTCCAGCTTCGGCGCGCTGTGCACGGCGCTTTCGGCGACCATCGGCACGGGCAACATCGTCGGCGTTGCGACGGCGATCGCCGCAGGCGGGCCGGGCGCGCTGTTTTGGATGTGGCTCGCCGCCTTCTTCGGCATGGCGACCAAATACGCCGAGGGACTTCTCGCGGTCAAGTACCGCAAGATCTATCCCGACGGCCACACGCTGGGCGGGCCCTTCCATTACATCGAATCGGGCCTCGGCAGGCGCTGGAAATTCCTCGCTGTCATCTTTGCTGTACTCGGGATGTGTGTCGGACTGTTCGGCATCGGCACCTTTTCGCAGGTCAACAGCATCACGACTGCGGTGGGCAACGTCTTTTCCTTCGCGCCGTCGGTGACCCTTTTCGGCGCGGAGTACAACATCGCCGTCGTCATTGCGGGGCTCGTGCTGACATTGGCGGTCGCGCTCGTCCTGCTCGGCGGAGTCAAGCGCATCGCGAAGGTCTCCGAGGCGATCGTCCCGTTCATGGTCGTGCTCTACGTGCTCGTCTGCCTGATCATCCTCGGCGCGAACATCACCCGCGTTCCCGAGGCGTTCGCGCAGATCTTTGTCGGCGCATTCGCGCCCCGCGCGGTCGCGGGCGGCATTGCGGGCAGTTTCTTCGTCGCGATGCAGAACGGCATTGCGCGCGGCATCTTCTCCAACGAAGCGGGACTGGGCAGCGCGCCCATCGCCGCGGCGGCGGCAAAGACAAAAGAGCCCGTGCGCCAGGGCCTCGTCTCCATGACGGGCACCTTTCTCGACACCATCGTCGTCTGCACGATGACGGGGCTTGCCATCGTCATCACGGGCGCGTGGAATACGGGCCTGGAAGGCGGCAACATCACGATCCGGGCGTTTGCGGACGGACTTCCGGGCGTTCTCGGCACGGCGGGTCCCGTCATCCTCACCGTCTGCCTGATCTTCTTCGCGTTCACGACGACGCTCGGCTGGAATTTCTACGGCGAGCGCTGTCTCGAATACATCGCGGGGCGGAAAAAAGCGGCGTTTTATGTCTACCGTATTCTGTACATCCTCGCCGTGTTCATCGGGCCGTACATGACCATCGCGGCGGTGTGGAACATCGCGGACATCTTCAACGGACTGATGGCGATCCCCAACCTGATCGCTCTCGTCCTGCTCTCGGGCGTGGTGGTGCGCGAGACGCGCGATTACTTCCGCCGCTATCCCAAGTACCGCGACACGGACGAAGAGGCCTCGCCGGAAGAGGAGGGCGCAGGCGCCTGCCTGTTCGACGGAGAAAAGCCCGAAGAAGGGGAGGACATGCCCGCAGAAGAGACGGAAAAGTCGGAGAACGCGAATTGAACGGCGATCGCTCTTGACAAAAGCCATAGAATGTAATAAAATGGAAAAAGAGGCGGATTCGCCCTTTTCTATGGGAGATTAAAAAACATGAACGAAGAACAGGAACCTCTGATCGGCGACTTTGCGCAGGACGCGGGCCCGATCCAAACGGAAGAGGGCGCGGAGCCCAAAAAGCGCGCGGGATTTTCTTCCGGACTCGGCTTTGTGCTCGCGGCAGCGGGTTCGGCGGTCGGACTTGGGAATCTTTGGCGCTTTCCCTATCTCGTGGCACAGTACGGCGGGGGAATGTTTTTGCTTTGCTACATTCTTCTCGCTGTCACGTTCGGCTTTTGTCTGCTGGTGCTTGAGATCGCGATCGGCAGAAAGACGGGCAAGGGCGTCATCGGCGCGTTTGCCGCGCTGAACAAAAAATTCAAGTGGTTCGGCTTTATCTGTCTGGTCGTGCCCATCATCATCGTCCCGTATTACAGCGTCATCGGCGGCTGGGTGCTCAAGTATTTCTTTGCCTTCCTCGTCGGCGATTCCGCGCTGGTCGGCCCGGGTGCGGACACGAGCGCATACTTCAGCTCCTTCATCTCGAACGCATGGCAGCCGCTCGTGTTCTTTCTGATCTTTGCGGCAGGCACCATTCTCGTCGTCGTGTTCGGCGTGCAGAAGGGGATCGAGCGCGTCAGCAAGATCCTCATGCCCATTCTCGCCGTGCTCGCTGTCTTCCTCGCGATCTATGCGATGTGTCAGCCCGGCGCGCTCGAAGGGGTCAAAAAGCTGTTTGTCCCCGACTTTGCCGACTTCCGCCCGCAGACATTGCTCGCGGCACTCGGCCAGCTGTTCTATTCGATGTCGCTCGCGATGTGCATAATGATCACATACGGCTCGTACATGAAGAAAAACGCCTCCGTGCAGAGCTCGGGCAGGCAGATCTCTATCTGCGACACGCTGTTTGCGATCTTTGCGGCGCTCATCATCATCCCGTCCATCTACTCCGTCGCGGGCAGCGGCGAGGCGGCGGCGGAAGCGATGAGCAAATCCGGGCCTTCCCTGATGTTCGAAGTGCTCCCGCGCATCTTCAACGGGATGTTCGGCGGCAGGGTGATCGGCGTCATCTTCTTCGTGCTCGTGCTGTTCGCGGCGCTGACCTCTTCCATTTCGCTGGTCGAGGCGATCGTCGCGGTGCTCCGCGAGAACTGCCACCTCAAGCGGTGGGTCTCCTGCCTGATCGTGTTCGGCATCATGCTCGTGCTCGGCGCGCTCTCTTCGCTCGGTTTCGGGCCTTTGAGCATGGTCCAGATCGGCGGAAAGACCTTCCTCGACATGTTCGACTTTGCCTCCAACAGCATCCTGATGCCGCTGGTCGCGATCGTCACCTGCATCATTGCGGGCTTTTTCTGCGACACGGAGGGGCTGATGGACGAGATCGGACTGCGCGGCAAAGGATACCGCATGTATTACAAGATCATGATCCGCTACGTCGCGCCCGTGTGCATGGCGGCGATCTTGATCAGCGGTCTGTTCATGACTCTCTGACACAAAAACGCGAAAGGGCTTCCCGACGGAAGTCCTTTTTTTGTCGGAAAAAAGCAAAACGCCCTTGAAATGGCGCGCAAGATGTGTTATAATTGTGAAGAAAGCGCAAAAGCGCAAATCTACTTCCGGAGTTTTGCTATGTTGAATCAACTCAATGCGGCGTCGTTCGACAAGAACGCGCCCTATCTGTACCTGATCGTCGGCATCATTCTCGCCGTCGTGATCGCACAGGCGGTGTTCTTTCTCGTCCGCGCCTATCGCAGGGGCGTGAAGATCGGAATGTCGAAGGCGGTGCTCAACAAGACCATGCTCCGCGCGGGCGTCTTTACCGTCGCCCCCGCGGTCGCCATCCTCGTCGGCATCGTCGCGCTCTCGCAGAAGCTGGGTATCCCGCTTCCCTGGCTGCGCCTCTCGGTCATCGGCAGTTTCAGCTATGAGACCATCGCGGCGAACATCTTCGAAGGCAACGTCGAGTCGGCGACCGTCTACGTCACCGTGGCGCTGGTCATGACGAGCGGCATGCTCGTGTCCATGTTCCTGCCCCTCATCACGGGCAAGAAGATCCAGCGCGGGCTGATGAAGATCCGCAAACACGACAAGAAATGGGGCGACATCTTCATGACTGCGCTCTTTCTGGGCATGATCTCCGCCTTCCTCGGCTATGTGTTCGGCGACGTGGGGGAGGGCGCTTCGGGCTGGATCCCCGTGCTCGTGTTCGTCGTCTCCGCCATCGTGATGGCGCTGTGCGGCCTGCTGCTCAAAGTCACGAAATGGCGCTGGATCAACGACTACGCTCTCCCGTTCTGCATCGTCGCGGGCATGGCTTCCGCCATTCCCATCACCATGCTCCTGGGCTGAAAGGAGGTAACATATGAAAGACATGAAACAAACAAGACCGATGCGTTCTTTTGACGACAGCACACATTTTTACGGCAGGATCTGGGGCGTGGTCGCGGCACTGCTCATCATCGCCTATCCCTTCGTCTGCATGGCGATCTTCGGCGCGGCGGTGGACTGGAAGATCTTTGCCTCGGGCATCTCCATCATCGTGATGTACTGCGCCGTCGGCGCGGTGGAGACCTTCACCTACACGCCCATGCTCGGCTCGGGCGGCACCTATCTCGGCTTTGTCACGGGCAACCTCTCCAACCTCAAAGTGCCCTGCGCGCTCAACTGCATGGAACAGGCCGGGGTGGAGAAGGGCACGGAAGAGGCGGAGATCGTCTCGACCATCTCCATCGCGATCTCATCCATCGTGACGATGATCATCCTCGTCCTCGGCGTCGTGCTGATCAGTTTCCTCACGCCCGTCCTCGAAAACGAAGTGCTCCGTCCCGCCTTCGACCAGGTGCTCCCCGCACTGTTCGGCGGCATGGCGGTCGTCTATATCTCCAAAAACTGGAAGATCGCGATCCTTCCCTGCGTTCTCATGCTGCTCGTGTTCATCGTCGCGTCGTACGCGACGGGCAGCGGCGACCTCGCGGGCACGCTGATCGGCGTCATGGTCCCCGTCGGCGTCGTGGTGACCGTGGGCTCCGCGCGCATCATGTACAACAAGGGCTGGCTGGGCGAGAAGGGCATCCCTTCCGAGACCGCGGAAGAAGCCGCCGATACGCCCGCCGACGCGGAAAAGAACGCCGCAGACAAGGAGGAGGACAAATGAGCCCCGCCGCGATCGCCGTTCTCGTCGTCTGCATCGTCTGCGGCGCGGCTGTCCTCGTCCTGCTTGCGGTGCCGTTTGTGCGCGCGGCGCGCTTCCGTCCCGAAAAGGAGGAAGGCTATCCCGACTTTCCCGTCTCATGCGACAAAGAGAAGGCGGTGGCCGATCTCGCGGAGATGGTTCGATGCAGGACAGTCTCGGACACGGACGAGAGCCGCGATGACGAGGCGGAGTTCGAAAAATTCGAGAAACTTCTGCCGCGCCTGTTCCCGAATGTGTATAAGGCGTGCGAATTTACCAAGCTCGGCAAGCGCTCGCTTTTGTTCCGCTGGAAGGGGAAGGACTCTTCCGTCAGCCGCGTCCTGATGGCGCATTACGACGTCGTCTCCGTCGAGCAGTCGCTCTGGCAAAAGCCCGCATTTGAGGGCATCATCGAGGACGGCGTGCTCTGGGGCAGGGGGACGCTGGATACGAAGGGCACTCTCAACGGCGTGATGCAGGCGGCGGAGAGCCTGATCGGACAGGGCTTTGTGCCGCGCAACGACGTGTACTTCGCCTTCTCCGGCAACGAGGAGACCAACGGTTACGGCGCGCCGACCATCGTAAAGTATTTCAAGGAAAAGGGCATCCGCCCCGCGCTCGTGTGCGACGAGGGCGGCGCGGTGGTGGAAAACGTATTCCCGGGCGTCGCGGCGCCCTGCGCGCTGATCGGCATCGCCGAAAAGGGGATCTGCAACGTCCGCTTTTCGGTGGAGGGCAAGGGCGGCCATGCGAGCGCGCCGCCGCCGCATACCGCAGTCGGCGTCCTGAGCCGGGCCTGTGCGGCAGTGGAGGACCATCCGTTTCCCGGCAAGGTCGCAAAACCTGCGGCGGAGATGTTCGACACGCTCGGCCGACGTTCCACCTTTTTGTACCGCCTGATCTTTGCCAATCTCGGCATCTTCCGCGGCGTGCTCGACTCCATCTGTAAAAAGAGCGGCGGCGAGCTCAACGCGCTGATGCGCACGACGGTCGCTTTCACCCAGATGAGCGGGAGCAAGGGCATGAATGTCATTCCGCCGCGCGCGGAGATGGTCGCCAACCTGCGCATCATGAGCGGGGAGACGGTGGAAGAGAGCGTTGCGTATCTGAAAAAAGTCATCGGCAATGACGATGTGAGGATAGAAGTGATCTACGGTACAGATCCGTCCAACGTCTCCGAAACGCAAGGGGAGGCATGGGAGATGATGAAGCGCGCGGTCTCGCAGACGTGGCGCGGCGCGCTGGTCTCGCCCTATCTGATGCTCGCGTGCAGCGATTCGCGGCACTACGGCGAGATCTCCGATCATGTGTACCGCTTCTCCGCGATGGCGCTCTCCAAAGAGGAGCGCGCGAGCATCCACGGTAACGACGAGCGCATCCCGCTTGAAAAAGCGGTGCAGACGGTGGAGTTTTACCTGCGTCTGCTCGCACAGTTCTGAACAGATTTGCGCCCCGCTTTTGCGGGGCGTATATTTTTTCGCAAAAGTGTCAAAACTCCTCTGAAAAAAAGGAGGAGAAGGATGGAGAAGATACGCTTTTACATCACTTGTCACAAGCCTTGCGCGACGGTGGAGAACGAGGTCGTCCGTCCTGTCAGCCAACAGGCGCTGGCGGCGCAGCTTGCGCGCGGGGACGCGCAGGACGCCTTCGTCGCGGCGCACGCGGACAGCTTCTGCGAGCTCGTGACGCAGTATTGGGCATGGAAATACGACGATGCGGAGGTGGTCGGCTTCGGGCATTACCGCCGCTATTTCGATTTTTCGGGCACGGGCCGCGCGGACGGCTACAACGTCGTGCGCGCGGGCTATCTCACGCCCGCCTCGGCGGCGCGGTACGCGCTCTCGGACGAAGAGGCGGTGCGCGCGGCGGCGACGGAAGCGGAGGTGATCGCGCCGCAGCCGTACGAATGCCTCGCGCGCTCGGTGCGCAGTCAGTACGCGCGCGCCGAGCACCTGCACGCGGAGGACCTCGCGCTCGCGGAGGAGATCATCGCGGAACTTCACCCGCAATACCTGCCCGCGGCGCGGCGCTACCTTTCGGGGCGGCGGATGTACACCTGTAACATGTTTTTCATGCGCCGCGGCCTGTTTGCAAAGTACTCTGCGTGGTTGTTTTCCGTCTTGTTCGAGTTCTGCCGCCGCCGCGACATGCGCCGTTACAGCGCGGAGGCGCTGCGCACGCCCGGGCATCTGGGCGAACGGCTTTTCGGCGTATGGCTGACCCATTACCTCGCGCACGGGGGCAAGGTCGCGCATCGGCGCATCCTGTACTTTGAACATACGCCCGCGCCCGCGTCGTTCTCTCCCGCCTTCCCGCGCGACAACGTGCCCGTGTTCTTTGCGACGAACGCGCGTTTTGCGCCCTTCACGGCGGCGGCGCTCGTCTCGCTCGTGCGCACCTCTTCGCCCGCGCGCAATTACGACGTCGTCGTGCTTTCGGGCGATCTCGCGCAGGCGGACCGCGAAAAGCTCCTTTCGCTCACCGCGCACCGAAAGAACTTCTCCCTCCGCTTTTTCGATCCCTGCGGCGCGATGGAGGGGTATGCGCTGCGCGAAAAGGAGAACATCTCCCGCGAGACCTATTTCCGCCTCGCGATCCCCGAGCTTTTTCCCTGCTACGACAAGGTGCTCTATCTGGACAGCGACCTGATCGTGCGTCGGGACGCGGGGGAGCTGTTCGACACGGAGCTGGGCGACAACTACCTCGCAGGCGCGCCGGACGTCTGCCATGCGGGCAACGTCAACGGATTCGATCCCTCCCTTGCACAGTACTTTGCAAAGTTCGGGTATGCGGACGTGATGAAGCTGATCAACGCTGGCGTGCTGGTGATGAACACGGCGGCGCTGCGCAGAGATTTTTCCTGTGCCTATCTTCTCGACTTTGCGCGGCAGGGGAACTTCCTCTTCCAGGACCAGGACGTGCTCAACCTGCTCTGCGAGGGACGCATCGTCTTTCTGGACGTGGGCTGGAACTTTACCGCAGACCCCGAAGGCAGTTACCGCGCCGAGGCGCGCTCGTTCGCGCCCGCGGAATATTCGCGCGGCTGGATGCGCGCGGCGTCGGACATCTGCATCTGCCACTATGCGGGCAACGAAAAGCCGTGGCGCACGCCCTCCGCGCAGTATGCGGAGTTCTTCTGGGAGAATTTCCGCCTGACGCCTTACTACGAGGGCTTTCTCCTGCGCCCCGCGCCCGAAAAAGCGGGCAGGGCGCGCCGCGCTTTCGACGCGTTCGTCCTTGCCGTGTTGCCGAAGGGTACCCGACGCAGGGCGGTCGTCAAGAAGCTGTATCACCTTCTGCGCCGCAGACGGCGCACGGCGGTGCCCCTCGGCGACGAGGCGCTCGCGCAGTTCTGAGCAGAAGAAAAATAAAAAAGCCGCGGGGCGCAGGAATTTTCCTGCGCCCCGCGGCTTTGTCCGTTTTCAGGCGCACAGCCGCGGCATCGCGCGCCTGCACAGGCGGGCGCGGCCCGTCTGCAGCAGCACGGCAAACTCCGCAAGCGGCGCGGGCAGGCCCTCGCTGTGGGGCAGGTCGGCGGCGAGAAGATGCGCGAGTCTTCTGAAAAAGGCGAAAAAAGCCCTTCCCGACAGCGTGTTCGAGAGATGGAACAGCCCGTCGCGCAAAAGGTAGGTCAGAATGCCGGGGCGAAGCTGCGCGTACTCTTCGCGCGCCCGCGCAAAGAGCAGGATCTCCTCCGCGCCAGCGAGGAAATCGGCGCGGCAGCGCGCGCTCCCGATCTCGCCGTCGGTGATGGAGCCGCCCGCGTTCTTGCGGTAAAAATACACACATTCCTTGATCGCACAGATCTTGTCGGCGAGGATGCAGGCGCGGATCCCGAAGGGTGCGTCCTCATACACTCGCCCTTCGGGGAAAAGGATGTTTCCGCGCAAGAGCAATTCGCGCGTGTAGACCTTGTCCCAGCACCCGATGCAGGCGAGCATCAGCGGATGCGTCCGCACGGGGAACCCGCCCAAAAGCTCCGCCCTGCGGAAAAAGAGCATGTCCCGATAGGGCCGCAGACTCCCGTCCCGCTCGTCGGCGATGCAGGGATTTGCCATGCAGACCTGTGCGCGCGTCTCCTTCATCCGCGCGATCATCTTTGCGAGCGCGCCCGGCGCGTAGTAGTCGTCTGCATCGAGAAAGGCGATGTATTCCCCGCGCGCCCGTTCGAGCGCGGTGTTGCGCGCGGCGCCCGGCCCGCGGCGCCGCGTGAAGATCGCGCGGACGCGCGGCTCCCGAAGGGCATATTCGCGCAGGATGTCCGCGCTGTTGTCCGTCGAACCGTCGTCCACGCACAGCACCTCCAGAGAAGTTGCCTGCAAGAGCGCGCTGTCGATCGCCCTTCTCAGCGTGCGTTCGGCGTTGCAGACGGGCATGATCACGGAAATTTCCATAGTTTTCTCCTCCGTTTTTTTCGGAGTATTGACTCTTTTCCGAAAAAAAACACTCCGCGCGCGATATTTTTTTCAAAAGAGCGCAAACTAACGGCGGAGGTATCTGCTATGTATATCGCAAACGTGATCTCTTATATCCTTGTGCTTCTCGGCGCGGTGAACTGGGGACTTGTCGGAATTTTCAATTTCAACCTCGTCTCCGCGATCTTCATGGGGGAGCGCAGCGTCGGTGCGATCATCGTCTATTGCCTGATCGCCGCGGCGGCGGTCTGGCTGATCATCTACACCGTCTTTGCGGGTGGCATTTTGCGCCTGCACGGCGGCGGTCATCGCGACCATCACGCTTAAAACAATGCGCGCGCCCGTTTTCAGACGCGCGCATTGTTTTTTGCCCGCCTGCGCAAATAATTTGCGCAGGCGGGCGGTCTTTTCATGCGGCGTCGCTTTTTTGTGCCGCCGCTCCCGCTTTTCGCCGTTTTTGCCGCCGCTCTCGCCTCTCCTTGCCGCGTCTCCGCCTTGCCGCCGCTCCCGCCGCCCCGCACCGCGTCCTTTCTGCACTTTTTATCAATTTTTTGTGCTCTTCGCCGTGCCTTGCCGCCGCCCGAACGGCGTGCGTCGCTTTAATTAGATTTTCACCGTTTTTCACACACTTTTAAGGAGCGCCCCCTTGACAATCGCGGCGTTTTGGCATATAATAAAAGCGTAGATAGTTTGCAGTAGAAACTATTTGCACCATTGTCATATTTTCAAATTACAAATGCAGAAAAACATGACAGACATGACAGGAGGCAAGGCAAAATGAGTTTCGTGGAATTCAAGGACGTGAGCAGATTTTACAAGATGGGCACGAACGTCATCCGCGCGGCGGACAAAGTCAACTTCACCATCGAAGAAGGGGAGTTCTGTGTCATCGTGGGGCCGAGCGGCGCGGGCAAGACGACGGTGCTCAACATCCTCGGCGGCATGGACGTCGCGAGCGAGGGGCAGATCCTCGTGGACGGTACGCGCGTCGATCAAATGAGGGAGCGGGCGCTGACAGATTACCGACGCTATGACGTGGGATTCGTCTTTCAGTTTTACAACCTTATCCAGAACCTCACGGCAAAGGAGAACGTGGAGATCGCGGCGGAGATCTGCAAAAATCCGCTGGACGCGGGCGAGGTGCTCGAAAGCGTGGGACTTGCCGACCGCATGAACAATTTTCCCGCACAGCTCTCGGGCGGCGAACAACAGCGCGTGTCCATCGCGCGCGCGATCGCGAAAAACCCGAAACTTCTTTTGTGCGACGAGCCGACGGGCGCGCTGGACTACGAGACGGGCAAGAGCATTCTCAAGCTCCTGCACGATGTCTGCCGCAAAAACAAAAAGACGGTCATCGTCATCACGCACAACTCGGCGATCACGCAGATGGCGGACCGCGTCATCCACATCAAAAACGGACAGGTTTTCTCGCAGGAGTGCATCGAAAACCCTGCGGACGTCTCCGTCATCGAGTGGTAAAGGACGGCTTGCGGAGGTCGGACCATGAAAAAATTCAACAAAAACATCGTCCAGGAGTTCAAGACGGGTTTCGGCAGGTTCATCGCCATCATGGCGATCATCGCGCTCGGCGTCGGCTTTCTGATCGGCGTCATGCAGGCGACGCCCGACATGAAGAACTCCATGGACCGCTATTATGAGAGCGTCAACGCCTACGACGCCTATGTAAAAGGCAGTCTCGGCCTGACGCAGTCGGACCTCGACGCGCTTGCGGCGGCGGAAGGGGTGGAGAGCATCGAAAAGGTGATCTCGACCGACCTTCTCGTGCACCTTGGCGACCTCGAGGTCGCAGGCAGGGTGATCGGGCTGGAGACGCTCGGCAAGGAAGACGCGATCAACAAGCTCACGCTGCTCGAAGGGGCGTGGCCCGCCGCGGGCACAAACGAGGTCGTCGTCGCGCGGGCGGCGGGGAGCACCGAAAAGGTCAATGTCGGCGACGAGATCGTCCTCGACGCGGCGAGCGGCACCTACGGCGACGTGTATGTTTACTACGCCTTCAAGGTGGTCGGTATCGTCGATTCCCCCGATTATTATTACCGCGACGCGCGCGAAGTGACCACCATCGGCACGGGCGTGATCGGGTGCATCGTCTACGCAAATGCGGACGTGTACGACCTCAAAAAAGAGCCTATGGGTCTCTTTTCCATTCTTTCAAACTCCTTCTTTGTGCAAGACGACACCGTCGAGGTCGTCTGCACCGACTGCTATCTGCGCTTTGAGGGAGCGGAAGACTACACGCGCTTCGAGGACGACTACAAAAATTATGTCCTCGACGCCTGCGCGAAGATCGAGACGCTGGGCACCGAACAGTGCAAGCAGTTCGACGCGGCGCTGGAAAAGCTGCGGAATTTGCCCGGAGGGATGAGCAGTATGGTTCCCTCGTCGGCGAGCTGGTACGTCCTCGACCGCGCGAGCACCAACGTGAGCTATGTGAGCTACGATCTGAACTGCGAGAAAGTGGAGGAGATCGCGGGCGTGTTCCCCATCTTCTTCATCCTCGTTGCGGCGCTGGTCGCGCTGACCTCGATGACGCGCATGGTCGAAGAGGACCGCATGCAGATCGGCACCTTCAAGGCACTGGGCTTCGGGAAGGCGCGCATCATGTCCAAGTACCTGATCTACTGCTGTCTCGCGAGCATCATCGGCTGTGTCGCGGGCATCCTGTGCGGGTTTGCGCTGTTGCCGTCCATCTTCTGGAAGGCGTATGCGACCATGTACACTCTCCCTGCGCTGCATTACGGGTTCAGCTGGTGGCTCGCGCTGGCAGTGTTCGGGATCTCGCTCGCGGGCACGGCGCTGGTCACATGGTTCGCCTGCCGGTCCTCTCTGCGCGAACGCCCCGCAACGCTCATGCAGCCCAAGGCGCCCAAGGCGGGCAAGCGCGTCCTGCTCGAACGGGTGGGCTTTTTCTGGAACCATCTCAAATTCAAGTGGAAGGCGACCATCCGCAACATCTTCCGCTATAAGAAGAATATGATCCTCACCATCATCTCCGTCATGGGGTGTACGGCGCTCATTCTGACGGGGTTCGGGCTCAACGACTCTGTTTCCGCGGTGACCGACCTGCAATACAGCAAGGTCATCCTGTACGACGTTCAGGTGGAATTTGACGGCGGTGAGTCGGAAGTGCTCGACAGCTTTGTGCAGTCAGCGGATGCGGCGCTCTCCGTGTACAGCGAGAGCGGACAGCTCCTGATGGAGGACGGCACCGAGTCCGTCGATCTCTATCTCGTCGAGGACACGGAGCAATTCAATTCTTTCATCAACTTGCATACGCGCAAAAAATCTGCTATAATAGATATCACGAAGAGCGAGAAGCAGAATTCCATCGTCATTCCCGAGAACATCGCCATCGTCTACGGGCTGGAGGCGGGCGACACGATCGGCTACCGCGCCGCAGGCGGGGAGAGAGTGGAGTTCACCGTCTATGCCGTCTGCGAAAACTACACGGGCAGCTATGCGTACATGAGCCGCTCCTCTTACGAGGCGCTGTTCGGCGAAGTGGAGGACAATGTCTGGCTCATTCAGAAGGACATTCCCGACGGCGACGAAGAACAGATCTCGCGCGACCTTCTCAAGGAATCGAACGTCACTTCCGTCGAGTTCGTCAAGGACTCCGCAAACACATTCGACAGCCTGAGTTCGACGATGGGGCTGGTCATTGCCGTGCTCGTCGTCAGTGCGGGCGCGCTTGCGGCGATCGTCCTTTACAACCTGACCAACATCAACATCGAGGAACGGCGGCGCGAGATCGCGACCCTTCGCGTGCTCGGATATCGGCGTTCGGAGGTGGCGGGCTACATCTACCGCGAGAGTGCCATCCTCACGGTCACGGGCACCTTGCTCGGGCTTGGGCTGGGCGTTCTTCTGCATATGTTCATCGCCTCGCGCGTCAACAGCGTGTCCATGATGTTCGGCCGCACGATCGCGGGCTGGAGCTTCCTCTGGGCATTCCTGATCACCATCGCGTTCGCGGCGATCGTGTATGCTTTCATGCTCATAAAACTCAATAAGATCAATATGGCGGAATCGCTCAAGTCGAACGAGTGACGGGGCGAAGGAGAGACACTGTGGAAAAAGATCGATTGCGCGAACAGCTGATGCAACAGCTCTGGCGCATGAACAAGATGAACTTAATGCTGACGCTCCGCGAGTTTATCGAGGGCGAGACGGCTACGCTTTGGTTTCTGCGCTCGGCGGACGAGACGGTCACGCCCTCGCAGATCAGCGACAGCCTGCGCATCAGCCGCGCGCGCACGGCGAACATCCTGCGCGCGCTGCGGAGCAAGGGATACGTCGACATGGACATCGCGGCAGACGACCGTCGGAAGATGGACGTCCGGCTCACGGCGGCAGGCAGGAAATTTCTGGACGAAAAGCACGACGCGCTCAGCCGTTACTTCGATCTCTACATCGAAGTGTTGGGCGAAGAGGACACGGTCGAGCTGACCCGTCTGCTCAAAAAGACGGCGGACAGCGAACGTCTGCTCAAAAAAGAGAAAGAGGAGGGATGCGCGCAATGATCGACAACGAATCGGGCGAAGATTATCTGGAGGCGATCCTGCTCCTCTCGGACAGAAAACAGGACGTGCATTCGGTGGACGTCGCGCGCGAGCTCGACGTCTCCAAACCCGCCGTCACCAAGGCGATGCGCATCCTCACGCAGAAGGGATACGTCAACATCGTGGACAATCACATCCACTTGACGCAGCGCGGGCAGGAATATGCGCGCGCGGTGTACGAAAAGCACCGCACGCTGACCGCCTTTCTGATGCGTCTGGGCGTGGGCGCTTCTGTCGCCGAGCAGGACGCCTGCCGCATGGAGCATCTGATCAGCGAGGAGACGTACGACGCCATCCGAAAATTCATGAACTGAATCCTGCATCGACAAAAAAGGCGCGCGGAGAGATCCGCGCGCCTGATTTTTACAAACAGATGCCTGCAAAGACTCGATCGCGCGGGCAATTTTCGCCGCGAGGGGCGCGCGACGGGTCGCTTTGCGGAAAGGGTGCGGGCTTCGGCGCGGTATCTTTTTCGGTGCGGACGCTTGTCCGCTCTTTGATTTTTTGCATTGAACAAGCCGCCTCCGACATAGATTAGAGACATCCGGTAAAAAAAGGGGGACGCGGTCTTGTTTGAGTTTCTTTGGGCAATTCTGGGCAAACTGTTTTTCTTTACGGGCGCGATCGGCGGGAAGGGCTCCTTTCCCAAGCCGCTCCCGCCCGAAGAGGAGGCGCGCTGTCTCCGCCTCGCGCGCGAAGGCGACAAGCAGGCGAAAGACACGCTCGTGCGCCACAATATGCGTCTGGTCGCGCACATCGTAAAAAAATACAACGGCGCGGCGGAGACAGACGATCTGATCTCCGTCGGAAGCATCGGGCTGATCAAGGCGATCGAGACCTACCGCGAGGGCAAGGGCACACAGCTCGCGACTTATACCGCCCGCTGTATCGAAAACGAGATCCTCATGCTCATCCGCAGCAACAAAAAGCGCCGCGGGGACGTGTATCTGTCCGACCCCGTCGGCGTGGACAAAGAGGGGAACGAGCTCACGCTGATGGACCTTCTGTTTGAAAAGGAGGAAGGGGTGTTCAAGGCGGTGGAGAGCCGCATGGTCCGCGAAAAATTCCTGCGCGTGCTCGAAGAGGTGCTCACCGAACGCGAATACACCGTCCTCTGCCTGCGCTACGGGCTCAAAGGGGGCGCGCCCATGCCGCAGAGAGAGGTCGCCGCCTTTCTGAAGATCTCCCGTTCGTACATCTCGCGCATCGAAAAGCGCGCCATCGAGCGGGTGCGCGCCTGCATCGACCGCTCCGATTACCTGTGACCGTCCCCGAAAAATGTGAGGTTACAAATTCAAAAAAGTATTTACAACGGCGCGCCGCCGTGGTATAATGTAGATGAAAGGTCAAAGAAAGTCAAACCGCGGCGGCGGCAAAGGGGGCGGTGGCATTGAACATCTGCGACGCGATCGAGCGTTTCCTGCTCGAATCGCTGGGGGAGGAGCACAGCGTTCTGCTCTCCCGCAACAGTCTGGCGGCGCATTTCGACTGCGCGCCCAGCCAGATCAACTATGTGCTTTCCACCCGTTTCACGCCCGAGCGCGGCTTTCTCACGACCAGCCGCCGCGGCGGCGGCGGATACATCGAGATCGTCCGTGCGGACGGCGCGGGCGACGTCGGCGCGCTCCTGCGCGGCGGGCTGGGAGAGGAGCTCCCGTATAACCGCGCGCGCGGGATTTTAGACGCGTTGCAGGAAAAGAACACGCTCACCCTGCGCGAGACGCGCTTCCTGCTCGCGGCGCTGTCGGACGCGGCGCTCTCCTGTTCGCCCGTCAAGGACAAGCTGCGCGCGCGCATCCTGAAAAATATTCTGCTGGAGATGGTGAAAGAAGAGGATGAAGGCTGAACGTCTTTGCTCCAACTGCAAAAAAAATCCCGCGGCGTACACGGTACAGGGCGAGGAGGGCGAGACCTTCCTCTGCGAGGAATGCTACGCCCGCTGGGCGGCGGCGGCCGAACACGTCGCGGAGCCTGACTTCTTCGTCTCCCTCTTTCCGCCCGAACAGGAGGAGGGCGCGAGCTGTCCCGTCTGCGGCACGACGCTCGAAGAGTATTCGCACACGGGGCTTTTGGGCTGTGCGGCGTGTTACAAGACCTTTGCGCGCCAGCTCGAACCCGCCATACGGCGCATCCACGGCAGGCTGGAGCACCGCGGCAAGCACCCGCTCGGCAACGGCAAGCTGTACGAACTGCTGGTCGAACAGAAGCGCCTGCGCGGCGAACTGGAAAAAGCCCTGCGCGAAAAGCGCATGCAGGACGCACAGCGCATCAACCGCGACATCCGCGACATACGCCGCATGATCGGCGAGACGGGAGGGCAGGATGGTTAACAACATCGAGAGCACCGTCATTTCTTCCCGCGTGCGGCTGGCGCGAAACCTCGCCGACTACCCCTTTCCCAACAAGATCCGCGACGCGGCGCAGGGCAAAGAGATCGTGCGCGCCGTCAACGACGCGGCGAGCCGTCTGCGTCCGTTCACGCTCTACGAGATGGACGTCATCACCGATTCGGTCGCGCAGGCGATCTGCGACGATCACCTGATCAGCCCCGTGCTCGCGGCGAACAAGAGCTTCGGCGCGGCGCTCATCGACGAGACGACGGAAGAGGAAGAGGGCGGCGGCAAGTTTTCCATCATGATCAACGAGGAGGATCACCTCCGCGAACAGTACATCATCGGCGGGCTCAATCTTCCGCTCGCCTACCGCAGGATCTCGGAGGTGGACGACGGGCTCTCGCGCGAGTTGCGCTTTGCCTTTGACGGAAGGCTTGGATATCTGACGTCCTGCCCGACCAACCTCGGCACGGGACTGCGCGCGTCCGTGATGCTCTTTCTGCCCGGGCTCACGCGCAGAAAGAAGATGAACCGCCTCATCCGCGAGATCTCCCGCCTCGGGCACACGGTGCGCGGGGTGTACGGCGAAGGGAGCGCGGCGGACGGGTATATGTACCAGATCAGCAACGAGGTCACGCTCGGCGTGGACGAGGAGTACATCCTCTCCGAAGTCCAGCGCGCGGTGCTCGAGATCGTCACCCTCGAATCGCAGGCGCGCAAGACGCTGCGCGAGGAGGACGAGGACGGCGTGCGCGACGGCTGCTGGCGGGCGTACGGTACCCTCGCCAACTGCAACTGCATCTGCTATGACGAATTTCTGCGGCTGATGTCCGAAGTGAAACTGGGCGTCGCGCTCAACTTTTTGGAACTTCCCGACTTTTCCGCGCTGGACGCGCTGATCGCGTCCGCGCGCCCCGCAAACATAGAACTCACCTGTGACGGCGTGCTCAGCGCGCGCGAGCGCGACAAGCTCCGCGCTTCCATGTGCCGCAAGGCGCTCGCGGACTGCCGTCGCATCTGATGCGATCATTTCGGAGACACGATGAACGACTTCAATAAATTTTCCATCAATCTGCAAAAGGCGATCAAGCTCTCGCTGGACGCCGCAAAATATTACGGGAGCAGTTATGTCGGCAGCGAGCACATCCTGTTCGGCATCCTGAACGTGCGCGAGTGCCACGCGGCGAAACTTCTCGAAGCGGCGGGCGTGCGCGAAAAGGAATACCGCGACGTGTTCGTGCGCACCCTCGACAAGCGGGTCAAGATCAGCGGCTTCACCCCGCGCACCAAGAGCATGTTCGACAAGGCGTACGAGTTTGCGATCAGTCACGACGGCGCGGGCGCGAGCGTGAGCAGCGAATACATGCTTCTCGCCATCCTCGTCGACGACGAGTCGGTCGCGGTGCGCATCCTGCGCATGCTCGGCGCGGACATCGACGAGCTTCTCTCTTCCATCAACGACGAGATCGGCGAGCCGCAGCCGGACGAGGAGGAGGAGCTTCTCGACCAGTTCTTCCGCTCGCACGCGAAGGCGCGCGAAGGGGAGCGCGCGAAGCAGGGGGGCGAAGTGCAGCTCCGCTTCGGCATCGACCTCACACAGCGCGCGCGGGAGGGAAAGATCGATCCCGTCATCGGCAGGAAAAAGGAGATCGACAAGATCATCCAGGTGCTCTCGCGCAGGACCAAGAACAACCCCGTGCTCATCGGCGAGCCGGGCGTCGGCAAGAGCGCCGTGGTGGAGGGGCTCGCGCAGGCGATCGTCCGCGGCGAGGTGCCCGACCTGCTTTTAGACAAGGTCGTCTTTTCGCTCGACCTTCCGGGGATGCTCGCGGGCGCACGCTACCGCGGCGATTTCGAGGAACGGCTCAAAGAGATGCTGGACGGCATCCGCAAGAGCGGCAACGTCATCCTGTTCATCGACGAGATCCATTCCATCGTCGGCGCGGGGGCGAGCTCGGACAACAGCCTGGACGCGGCGAACATCTTAAAGCCCATGCTCGCGCGCGGCGAATTGCAGACCATCGGCGCGACTACGGTGGACGAATACAGAAAATACATCGAAAAGGATCCCGCGCTCGAGCGCCGCTTCACCCCCGTGATCGTGGAACAGCCGAGCGTGGAGGATACCATCGCGATCCTGCGCGGCCTGCGCGACAAATACGAGGCGCACCATAAGGTCACCATCAGCGACGAGGCGATCGTCGCAGCGGCGAGCCTTTCCGACCGCTACATCACCGACCGTTTCCTTCCCGATAAGGCGATCGATCTGATCGACGAGGCGGCGAGCCGCGCGCGGCTGGACAGCTACAACGGTCCCGCAGGCGTCAAGGAGAAGGAGCAGGAGATCGAACGGCTCAATGCCGAGAAAAACAAGGCGGTGCGCCGCGACGACTTCGCGGGCGCACAGCGCATCTACAATCAGATCAAACAGGCGGAGGCGGACATCGAGCGCATCCGCGCCGAATGGGAAAAGACGCGCGGAAACAGCCACGCGACCATCGGCTCGGAGGAGGTCGCCCGCATCGTGGCGAGCTGGACGGGTATCCCCGTCGTGCGTCTGACCGAAGAGGAGAGCACCCGCCTTCTGCATCTCGAAGAGGAACTGCACAAGCGCGTGATCGGGCAGGAGGAAGCGGTCGCGGCCGTCTCCAAGGCGATCCGCCGCGCCCGTGCGGGGCTCAAAGACCCGAACAAGCCCATCGGCTCTTTCCTGTTCGTCGGTCCCACGGGCGTGGGCAAGACGGAGCTTTGCAAGGCGCTCGCGGCGGCGATGTTCGGCGACGAGCGGCTCATGATCCGCCTGGACATGAGCGAATACATGGAAAAGCATTCGGTCAGCAAGATCATCGGCGCGCCGCCGGGATATGTCGGATTCGAGGACGCGGGCGGCCAGCTCACCGAAAAGGTGCGCAGAAAGCCCTATTCCGTCATCCTCTTCGACGAGATCGAAAAGGCGCATCCCGACGTATTCAACGTCCTTTTGCAGCTGTTGGACGACGGGCGGCTGACGGACAGCCGCGGCAGGGTGGTCGATTTCAAGAACACCATCGTGATCATGACCTCCAACGTGGGCGCGGCCAAGGCAAAGGATATGCCGCGGCTGGGTTTCGCGGGGGAGAGCACCGACGCGGGCGAATACGAGTCGATGAAGGAGAAGATCTCCGAAGAGCTCAAATCGCAGTTCAAGCCCGAATTTCTTAACCGCGTGGACGAGATCATCATCTTCCACAAACTCTCGCGCGAGGACGCGGGCAAGATCTGCGACCTCTTCCTGCGCGTGCTCTGCGAGCGGCTGAAAAAACGCGACATCGACATCGCGGTGACGGACGAAGCCAAACAGCTTCTTCTCGCGGAGGGATATGACGACGTGTACGGCGCGCGCCCGCTCAAGCGCGTGATCCAGCGCCGCGTCGAAGACGCGCTCAGCGAGGCGATCCTCGCAGGCGAGGTGACGCCGGGCAAACACATCGCCGTGGATGCGAAAAACGGCGCGGTGGTGTTCCGCCAGACGCGCTGAAAAGATCAAGGGATCCGCTGTGCCCCGCGCAACGCGGGGTCCGCATAGAAAAATAACATCAGGAGGGAAAATTCATGCGTATCGAGATCAGCGAAAAAAATTGTAAGGCGAGCGAAAAACTTGTGTCCGTCGTCGAGAAAAAGGCGGCGCGCCTGAGCAAATATTTTGACGAAGACGCCGTGTGCTCCGTCTATCTCAAACAGGACGGCAAATTCTGCAAGACGGAGGTCACCGTCTATTATCGCGGGAACATGGTCCGCGCCGAGGTGAGCGGCGACAACTTCTACGACAACATCGACGCCGTCCTGCCCAAGCTGGAGAGGCAGATCTACAAGCACAAGACGCGGCTGGAGGACAAACTGCGCAAGGATGCCTTCCTCGGCAAACAGCTCTTCTTCACGGACGATACGCTTTCCGAGAGCAAGCTCGTGCGCACAAAGACGTTTGAACTCACGCCCATGACCACGGAAGAGGCGGTCGAACAGCTCGACCTGCTCGGCCACAGCTTCTACATCTTCCAGGATGCGGACACCCGCGAGGTGCGCGTCGTGTATCTGCGCGAGAGCGGCGACGTCGGCCTGATCATCCCCAAAAAGAAATAAAATAACCCAAGCAGCATAAAAAGGGCAGAAGCGGTCGGCAAGCGCCGATCGCTTCTGTCTGTATCTTATCATTTGTTTTAACCAAAGAAAGGCCTGCCTTCGTCGAAGACAAGCCCCTGCAGTGTATCCCTCTTTGTTGTCACACATTTGCCCGGACGGGTATAAAGAGATACGACTTGCCGTTTCGTATCCCGTCCGGAACTTCTCTCCTTGTGTGACGCAAACAGTATACCACATTTTTCCAATAATTTCAAGCGCATGAATATGTAAAATTATATTTTTTCTGTACCTTTCCGATAAATTTTTTTGTGCGTTTTGCATACAATAGCGGTATGACGGGAGCGGTCGGACACATGCGCGAGGCATACCGGAAAGTGCGCGCGGCTTTTGCCTATCTCACGGCAAAAAAATACACCACTCTGGCGGGGACGATGGCATTTTTCCTCGTCCTTTCTTTCGTGCCGTTTTTTTTCTGGCTCTCTCTTCTCTTCGGAAGACTCAATATCGACTACACGCAGATCCTCGAACTCGAGATCTTCCGCGACGTCAAAGACCTCATCCTGTACTTTCGCGACGCGGCGCAGAGCGCGACGGGCAGTGCCTCCGTCATTCTGCTCGTGACCACGCTGTATTCCTCGACAAACCTGTTTTACCACATGCGCCGCAGCGGCGAGATCATTTACGAATGCCGCCGACGAAAGGGGAGCATCGTTCTGCGCCTCTCCGCGCTCGTGTTCATCTTCGTCGTCATGCTCCTGCTCGTGGGCGGCGTGCTTCTTTTTCTCGCAGGCAACGCCTTTCTCGCGCGGCTGTTTCCCTCCTTCGTCGCGCAGCTCGCCGTATACGCCCTTCTCGGCGTCGTGATGTTCGCGCTTCTTCTCATCCTCAACCTCTACATCTGTCCCTACCGCGTCGGCGTGGGCAATGTGATATGGGGGAGCCTGCTCACCCTTTTGCTCGGCGGGCTCGCCTCCTTTGGGTTTACGCTGTACACATCCTTCGGCTCGGCACAGAAGCTCTACGGCGCCGCCGTCTTTTTCATCCTGTTTCTCCTGTGGCTGTATGTACTCATGACATGTTTTGTCATCGGCGTCATCTTCAACTGTCATCTGCTGGAACAGGACAAAAAAAGCCGTATTGTCCATAAAAAGTTCTAATTTGGTTGCATGGCGCGCGTGTTTGTTGTATAATAAAATAGATCGGCACAGCCGATACGCTATACGAAAAAGGTGAAAATATGTATCAGCTCTTCTGCGATTCCAACTGCGAACTCTGGCATACCGCCGCAAAGGAATACGGTCTGAAGGTCATCTCCATGCCGTATGTGCTGGACGGGCAGGAGTACTATTACGACCTCGGCGAAAAGACGGATTTCGCCCATTTCTATGACCGCATGCGTGCGGGCTCCGTGCCGACCACATCGGCGATCAACGAACAGAACTACATCGACTATTTCGAGCCCGTGCTCAAAGAGGGGAAGGACATCTATTACATCACCTTCTCCCACAAGCTTTCGGCGACTTTCAACAGCATGGACCGCGCCATCGCGGCTCTCAAAGAGCAATATCCCGAGCGCGAGATCCGCACCTTCGACACCAAGTCCATCAGCCTCGGCGCAGGCTTTCAGGTGCGCTATGCCGCCGAAAAATACAAGGCGGGCGCCACGATGGACGAGCTGGACGAGTATCTGACCTCCCTGCGCGATCATACAGTCATCTATTTCATCGTCGACGATCTCGTCTATCTCAAGCGCGGCGGCAGGATCTCCGCCGTCACGGCGGCGCTCGGCACCATGCTCGGCATCAAACCGATGATCTCCATCGTCCCCGACGGTTCGCTCAAGAGCGTCGGAAAGGTCAGAGGGAGCAAGCGCATCTTTGCGGAGTTCATCCGCATCATGCACGAGCACAACTGCGACGTCAAAAATTACCGCGTCGAGATCCTGCAGGCGGACTGCCCCGAGACGGGCGAAGGGCTGAAACAGGCGATCAAAGAGGAGTTTGGCGAAGAGGTCGATGCCAACGTGCAGATCGTCGGCCCCGTCATTGCCGCGCACTGCGGCCCGGGCACGCTCGGCCTCATCTTCTACGGCGACAAGTGAGCGTTGCGGGGGACAAATTGAAGCGCGTCCTGAGCACCCTCCTCGTCCTTATTTCGTTGTTTGCGCTCTTTGCAGGCTTTGCGGGCTTTGCGGGTTGTACGGGGGAACAGGAACGGTATTTCGTCGAGTTTTCCCTCTCTGAAAATTTCTATGTGGACGGAGAGCCGCTCTCCTCGCGCGCACATACGGCGCTCGAGCGGGAGATCGGCGGGCTTTTGAATGAGATCGAGGACGCCGTCAGCGTCGAGCGCGGAGACAGCGACGTCTCGCGCATCAACGCCGCGGCGGCGGGCGAGGAAGTCGTCGTCTCCGACTGCACGTTTGAATTGCTCACGCTCGCAAAACAGTATTTCTCGCGCACGGGCGGCGCGTTTTCCGCCGCGCTGTACGGTCTGAGCGAACTGTGGGGCTTTACGCCCGAATTTGAGGGGCGTTACACCCTTCCGCGGCCCGAGCCTTCGGAAGAAGAGATCTCTGCGGCGCTCTCCGCGAGCGATTTTGATGACATAGTTCTTCGCGAGGGCAACGTCGTCGTAAAGCGCAATGCGGACACGCGCATAGACCTCGGCGGCATTGCAAAGGGCTACATGAGCGACGCGGCGGCAGAGCTCATCCGCGCAAAATACGAGGGAAGTGCGCTGGACGGCTATCTCAAAGTGATGTCAAACACCGTTCTGTTCGGCGAAAATGCCGACAAGGGCAGGGGCTGGACAAGCTCGGTGGAGAACCCGCGCGTGCTCACGACGGGCGTGACCGAGGCGCTGTACGCGAAGGACCTTTCGGACGTCGCGATCAGCTGCAGCGCGGATACCTATCGCTTTTACGTCTACGACGGGCGCATCTATTCGCACATCATCGACGGGAGCACGGGAAAACCCTCTTCTAACGGGATAATCTGTATCTGCGTCTTTGTGCCGCTCTCTGTTACGAATGCGGGCGCTGCGGCCGATGCGCTTTCCACGGCGGGATATTGCATGCCGCTTACGCAGGCGCTGGATCTGTATTCCTCTCTCGCGGAGGAGGGCGTCTCCGCCGTCGTGATCTGCGCGGATTTCAAATATTATGTGACGGGCGGAGCGGATATCCTCGGCCGCGAGGAGTTCGGTCAGACGGGCGAAGTCTTTGTGCGCGCAGAGATCGAAGACGCCTCCGACGACGTGATCGATTGTGAACAGGAACTCGAATACATCCGAAAGGTGGAAGAATACACGGCAAGATGAACAGGGAAGAGAAGATAGACGCGATCAGAAAACAGAAATTGTTTGTACCGTGGGACGCGGCGGTTTTCGCGCTTGCGGCTGTTTTGATCGCGCTTTCTTTTCTCATCGCCTTTGCCTATGAAGGGCGGGAAGGGGACACCTTTTCCGTCTACTATGACAACGAAGTGATCTTCACGGCGCCGCTCAGCGAGGACGCCGTGTATCTGTTCGAGGAGAGAGACGGCAGGGGTACGGTCACGCTGTACGCGGGGCAGGAGACGGAGAACTACAACGTGATCGAGGTGAAGGACGGCAAGGTTTGTGTCTCGCATTCCGATTGTCCGGACGGCATCTGCCGCCTTCGCGGCGCGGTCTCTGCGGGAGAGATCGTGTGCCTGCCGCACGGATTCAAGATCAGCGTTGGGAGTGAAGGGGGGAGCGACGTATGAAGAGGACGGCAAAACGCCTTTCGATGCTGGCGGTCCTGCTCGCCGCGGCAAGCATCGTCTTTCTGATCGAATCGCTGATCCCGCCTCTGTTTCCGCTCGCGCCGTATGTCAAGATCGGGCTTGCGAATGTGTTTGTGCTCTTTGTCATCATCGTCTTCGGGCCTGCGGACGCGTTTTTGTTCGTGCTTGCAAAAAATCTTCTCACCGCACTGTTTGCGGGGTGGTACGCTTTCCCGTTCAACATCGCGGGGAGCGTCTGCGCGTATCTTGCGATGGCGGGAACGTATTGCCTGTTTTTTCCGAAGATCAGTCTCGTTTCGGTCAGCGTCCTGGGCGCGATCGTGAGCAACATCGCGCGCACGGCAGTCGCCGCGGCGGTGCTCGAGGCGCCGTCTCTGTTCGTGCAGGTGCCGTTTGTCGCGATCTTCAGCACGGCGGCGGGCATTATTGTGGGAGTTTTGACCACTTTCTCGGTAAAATACCTGCCTGAAAGATTGACAAAAATCAAATAAGAGTTTATAATAAATAAACGGAATGCAGAGATGGCGGAGTGGTCGAACGCGCACGACTCGAAATCGTGTGTGCTCACAAAAGAGCACCAAGGGTTCAAATCCCTTTCTCTGCGCCACGTCGTCGGCACAAGACGAAATTTGCAAGAAGTCGGATTTTTCCGACTTCTTTGCTTTTACGTCTGTGCCTCCTCTTCCCAAAAATCTCGGGCTTTGCCCTGCGATTTTCGGGAGCCCTGAAGAGCCCGTCGCCGGATATGGCAGACGGGCTTTTTTGTATAAAGAAAACCCGCGGATAGTCCGCGGGTTCAAGAAAGGCTTTGCCGATGAACAAAAAAGAGCAGAAGAGAAGGCAATAACAATAAGGCAAAAAAGAGGAGGGAAAGCAAGGATAGAAAAACAAGCAGAAAATTAAAAAATAATGCACAATAATGAAAGAAGAGCGAAGTCATGGGGAAAAAATTAAGCAAAGGAAAAGCCCGTTTACGGGTAGCAAGTAACAATCGCATGACTGCCAGGTCGTCATAGGCGCGGCTTGCGCGCCGCTGGTATTATTAGGGCTAATAGCCCGAAACTGAAAAACCACCGGCTAAGCCGGTGGATATTTATTTGCAAAAAATGCCGCGCGCGCCCTTGCAAACCTTTTCGTTTGCAAGGGCGCGCGCCTTTTTACTTTATTTTTTCAGCTCCAGAATGTCGTCTGCCGAACAGTCGATCACTTCGCATAACTTTGCGAACGTCGTCAGCGAGGGCATGATCCTGCCCGAAAGGTATTGCGAAAGGGTGGGCTTGGATATGCCAAGCTCCTTTGCAATGCTGCTTTTCGTCTTTCCGCTGAGCAGAATTTCTCTTTTCAGGTTTTCTTTTATTCTTTGTTCGAGCTCGCTCATGCCTTTATTATATTAGGTTTTACCTAAAAAATACTTGACAATTAGGTGATACCTAACTATAATAAAGAGGATAAAAATTACGGAGGAAGCCGTAAAATCCAAACACAAAGGAGAAGATAAAAGTGGCTAGAAAGAAATTTACAGTGCTTACGCGATCGATGCGGTCGTTTCTGTTCGACGGATGGCTTGTCAAGCTGACTATGAAGGGGTTCGGCTGGCACTATCAGGGCGATGAGGTAGAGGAGGAAGCGCGGGACGTCAAAGAGACGCGGTTTCACGAAACGTATGCGACGACGACGGTCCGCACGGAGACGAACCGAAAAAAATATTTGGAGTTCAACAGGGTCTCTCCCTATACATACAATGTTCTGTTCAACCTTACGGAACTGATCGGCAAAATATTCTTTTTCGTTCGGAACATCGTGCGCTATGTCGTCATCCCCCTCACGGCGTTGTGCCTTCTGGTCGGCATTCTCGGTCCTGCGGCGGGCATTCAGGATTCTCAGACGGGCTATTACATCGCGGCAGGGGTGGTCGGCGCATATGTCTTCGCGCTTGTCCTGCCTTCTCTGCTTTTGTCGGGGTTGGGATGTCTTTGGCGCAAGATTTTCAGGATCGAGGAAAAGTTGTGTGAGGAATTGCGAGCGAACGGCTATTCGGACGATCTGGACAAATAAGACAAAATGGAAGCGCGCTCTGCAGAGCGCGCTTCCATTTTGTCATGAAAAAAGAGCCCGCGCAAAAGTCTGCCGCGCGTTCTCCTGCAAAAATGCAAAAAAGCGGCGCCCGCGGGCGCCGCTTTGAGATTCAGTGTTCGAGCGATTTTTCGATGTAAGCAGCCACCTCGTCGATGTCGAGACGGATCTGCGCCATCGTGTCGCGATCACGGACGGTGACCGTGTTGTTTTCCAGCGTGTCGAAGTCGATGGTGATGCAGTAGGGGGTGCCGATCTCGTCCTGACGGCGGTAGCGCTTGCCGATGGAGCCCGCTTCGTCGTAGGTGACCATGAACTTCTTGGCGAGTTTCTTGTACACCTCGCGCGCCTTCTCGGAGAGATTTTTCTGCAGAGGCAGAACGGCCGCCTTGTACGCCGCGAGCGCGGGGTGGAAGTGCATGACCGTGCGCACGTCGCCGCCCTCGAGCTCCTCTTCCTCATATGCCTCGCACAGCACGGCGAGCATGAGTCGGTCGGCGCCGATGGAGTACTCGACGACGTAGGGGATGAACTTTTCGCCCGTGGTCGGGTCGAGGTAGTTCATGTTCTTGCCCGAATATTCCTGGTGGCGGGAGAGGTCGTAATCGGTGCGGTCGTGGATGCCGTTGAGCTCGGACCAGCCGATGGGGAACAGGTACTGGATGTCGCAGGCGGACTTTGCATAGTGCGCGAGCTTGTCGTGGTCCTTGAAGCGCAGGTGCTCTTCCTTGAACCCGAGCCCGAGCAGGAAGTTTCTCGCCTTCTGCTTGTATTCCTCGTAATACTGCAGGTCGGTGCCCTCTTTGCAGAACCACTGGTGCTCCATCTGTTCGAATTCGATGGTGCGGAAGATGAAGTTTCCGGGCGTGATCTCGTTGCGGAACGCCTTGCCGATCTGCGCGATGCCGAAGGGCACCTTTGCGCGGGTGGTGCGCTGTACGTTGAGGAAGTTGACGAACTCGCCCTGCGCGGTCTCGGGGCGCAGGTAGATCTTGTTCTGGCTCTCGTCGGTGACGCCGCGCGAGGTCTCGAACATCAGGTTGAAGGTACGGATGGGCGTCCAGTTGTGCTTGCCGCAGTTGGGGCAGGCGACTTTATGCTCGGCGATGTACGCCTCCATCTCCTCGTTGGTCATCGTGTCGGGGTTGATCTTGCCCTTGGAATGCGCCTCGATCAGGTTGTCTGCGCGGAAGCGCGCCTTGCACTCCTTGCAGTCCATTTTGGGGTCGGTGAAAGAGGCGGTGTGACCGCTCGCTTCCCAGACGCGGGAGTTCATGAGGATCGCCGCGTCCACGCCGTAGGAGTTGTCGCTCTCCTGCACGAACTTTCTCCACCAAGCGCGCTTGATGTTGTTCTTGATCTCGACGCCGACGGGGCCGTAGTCCCAGGTGTTTCCCATGCCGCCGTAGATCTCGCTGCCGGGGAAGATGATCCCGCGCGTCTTGCAAAGGTTGACGATCTTCTCCATCGTCACTGCGTGTTTGTCAGACATAATGTACCTCAAATTGCGAAATTCTCTATTATTTTACTTTTTTCTCGCCGCAAAGTCAATGATTTGCGCGCCGCAATGCCTATATTTTTAGCTTTACGAACAGGAAAGGCGCCGCCGTCATCGCCGCAAACAGCGTGACGAAGTATTTGAGGAAGGAAAACCATTCTCCCTCGGGCAGAAGAAACTCCATGGGCAGGAAGGGCACGGCGGCGACGGCGGCGAGCACGAGCAGCCGCAGAAGCCTGTGCAGGTTGTTCTTCGTGTCGGCGAAGCGGATGAACCGCTCTTCGATCAGAAGCCCCGCGGCGGTCGCGAGTGTGATCGCGGAGATCTGAAACATCGAATGCGTCGCGGTGCGCGCGAAGAACAGAAAGGGCACCGTCGCGAGCGCGACGCCGAGATAGACGTACAGCCGCGCCTTATATGCCTTTGCATAGATCAGCTGCCACAAAAAGGCGCAGGCGACGCCGATCGCAAGCCCCGTGAGCACGTCGATGGGGTAATGCACGCCCAGATACAGCCGCGAGAGCATGACGAGCAGGGTGAACGCGGAAAAGAGCAGGACGGGCAGGAGCCTGCGCAGGCGCAGGGAGAGCGTCGAAAAGAACGCGCTCGTCGCCGTGGAGTGCCCGCTGGGGAAGGACATGTCCGCATCGAGGTCGAGGGTGGAAACGACGGCGTTGTCGATCTCCACGCGGGAGACGACCCCGTTCGCATAGGGGCGAAGGCGGCGCACGGCGCTCTTTGCGCAGGTGGTGACGCAGGAGGCGGTCATGACGGTCAGAAGCGCCTGTTCCCCCGTGTGCTTGCTGAAACAGATATAGACGATCGCGATGATCGCGGCGATGACGAGTTCCTCGCCCAGCGCGGTGAAGATCGCGAAGAAGACGTCCAGGAAGGGACAGCGTATCTTTTCGAGCGCCTGTAAGATGGCGGCGTCCATAAAAAATTCCTCCGTGTGATGGATTCCGCAAAAAATTATACCATAAATTTGCAAGCGCATACAACTTTTTTTGCGTTTGCCGCAATTTTATGTTATAATACCTTTATGTTATCCGTCGTACTCACCGAAAAAGAGGGCTATCGCTTCGCTTATCTGCTCCGTGACGGGGCAAAGAGCTGGAGCGGCGGCCTGCGCGCCGACGGGGAGCTCGTGTGCGACGCGGGCTGTCCCTATCGCGAACTGATGCTCCGCACGCTCCTGTTCAAGTGCAGGAACGACTTTGTCCCCGAGGCGCATACCTCGCAGGATTGGGGGGTAGACCTCGCGCGCTTCGGATTCGGACGGGAAGGGGACGTTTTCCGCGCGTCGTGGGAGCAGATGCGCCTTCCGCACGACTGCGGTGACAAAGAATAGCAAAAGAAAAGCCCGGAGGGAATAAAATGCTGACAGACATCGAGATCGCAAAACAGTGCAAGATGCGCGACATCGCCGAGATCGCGGAAAAGCTCGGACTCAAAGAAGAGCAGCTCGAGCGGTACGGCAAATACAAGGCGAAGATCTGCGTGCCCGCGGGCGGCAAGCGCGGCAAGCTCGTCCTCGTGACGGCGATCAACCCGACCGCTTCGGGCGAGGGGAAGACGACCGTCTCCATCGGGCTTGCGGACGGCATGGCGCGGCTGGGCAAAAAGGTCTGCCTCGCGCTGCGCGAGCCCTCGCTCGGCCCCGTGTTCGGCATCAAGGGCGGCGCCGCGGGCGGCGGGTATGCGCAGGTCGTGCCGATGGAGGACATCAACCTGCACTTCACGGGCGACCTGCACGCGATCACGGCGGCGAACAACCTGCTGTGCGCGATGCTGGACAACCACATCTTCCGCGGCAACGAGCTGAACATCGACCCGAAACGCATCTATTTCCGCCGCTGTCTGGACATGAACGACCGCTCGCTTCGCAACGTCACCGTGGGGCAGGGCGGCGAAGGGTGCGAGCGCGAAGAGCACTTCGAGATCACCGCGGCGAGCGAGATCATGGCGATCCTCTGCCTTTCCTCCTCGCTCGAAGACCTCAGGCGCAGGATCGGCAACATCATCGTCGGCGAGACGTATGACGGAACGTACGTCTATGCGCGCGATTTGAAGGCGGAAGGCGCGATGACCGTGCTGCTCAAGGACGCCGTCAAGCCCAACCTCGTGCAGACGCTCGAGGGCACGCCCGCGATCGTGCACGGCGGCCCGTTCGCGAACATCGCGCACGGCTGCAACAGCATCCTCGCGACCTATGCGGCGCTCTCCCTCGCCGACTGGACGGTGACGGAGGCGGGCTTCGGCGCCGACCTCGGCGCGGAGAAATTTCTCGACACCAAGTGCCGCGTGGCGGGCATCCAGCCCGACTGCGTGGTCGTCGTTGCGACGGTCAAGGCGCTCAAACTGCACGGCGGCGCGGACAAGGCGGACCTCGCGAAGGAGGACCTCGCGGCGCTGGAGAGAGGGATGCCCAACCTCTTCAAACACATCGAAAACATGCAGAAGGTGTACAACAAACCCGTCGTCGTCGCGATGAACCGCTTTGCGACGGACACGCCCGCGGAGATCGAGGCGGTCATCGGCGGCGTGGAGCGCGCGGGCGCGCAGGCGGTGTTCACCGACGTCTTCCTCAAAGGCGGCGCGGGCGGCGAAGGGCTCGCCGAAGCGGTGTGCGCCGCGGCGCAGAAGAAGAGCGAACTGCATTATTCCTATGATCTGAACGACCCGATCAAAAAGAAGATCGGAGACATCGTCCGCAACGTCTACGGCGGCGACGGCGTCACATTCTCGCCCGTCGCGGAGGAGAAGATCGCGGACGCGGAGGCGCGCGGGTACGGAAAGCTCCCCGTCATCATCGCAAAGACGCAATATTCCCTCTCCGACGACGCGAAACTTCTCGCGCGGCCGACGGGATTCAAAGTACATGTGCGCGACATCATCGTCAAGGGCGGCGCGGAGTTCGTCGTCGCGGTCGCGGGCAGCATCATGCTGATGCCGGGGCTGGGCAAGCACCCCGCCGCGGAACACATCGACGTGGACGAAAACGGAGAGACGGTCGGCCTGTCCTGAGCAGGGCGCAACGAATAAGAAGTTAAGAAGCAATACGGACAAACGGAGAAAACAAAATGGAAAACGGCAAACTGCCCGAAGCGACAAATTTTATAGAACAGTTTGTAAACGAGGACCTCGAGAGCGGAAAGGTGAGCGCGGTGCAGACGCGTTTCCCGCCCGAGCCCAACGGCTACCTGCACGTCGGGCATGCAAAGAGCATGTTCGTCAATTTCGGCACGGCGCTGCGCTACGGCGGCAAGTGCAACCTCTTCTTTGACGACACCAACCCGTCCAAGGAAAAGACGGAGTTCGTAGACGCTATCCGCGAGGACATCCGCTGGCTGGGTTATGAGTGGGCGCGCGAGTGCTATGCGTCCGACTTTTTCGACACCATCTTCGAGTATGCGCTCCGCCTCATCCGCGAGGGCAAGGCGTTCGTCTGCGACCTCTCGGCGGAGGAGATCAAAAACACGCGCGGCACGCTGACCGAGCCGGGCACGGAGAGCCCGTACCGCAACCGCACGCCCGAGGAGAACGAAAAGCTCTTCCTCGAAATGCGCGACGGGAAATATGCGGACGGGGAAAAGTGTCTGCGCGCCAAGATCGACATGGCGTCGCCCAACGTCAACATGCGCGACCCCGTCATCTACCGCATCCTGCACGCGACGCACCACCGCACGGGCGACAAGTGGTGCATCTACCCGATGTATGACTACGCGCATCCCATCTGCGACTACCTGCAGGGGGTCACGCATTCGCTTTGCACGCTCGAGTTTGAGGACCACCGCCCGCTGTACGACTGGGTCGGCATCTCCCTCGGCTTCGATCCCAAGCCCCGCCAGATCGAGTTCGCGCGGCTGAACATGACCAACACGGTCATGAGCAAGCGCTATCTGAAAAAGCTGGTGGAAGAGGGGTTTGTGCACGGCTGGGACGACCCGCGCATGCCCACCCTTTCCGGTCTGCGCAACCGCGGCATCCCCGCGGCGGCGGTGCGCGATTTCTGCTCGCGCATCGGTGTGGCAAAGGCGAATTCGGAGTGCGAATACAGCTACTTCGAGGCGTGCGTCCGCGAGTATCTCAACGCGCATGCGGAGCGCGCAATGGCGGTGCTCTCGCCCCTCCGCCTGACCATCACGAACTACGAAGGTGAGGAGGAGCTTGCCTTTGACGTCAACCAGACGGACGAAAACGCCGGCACGCGCGGCGTGAAGTTCGGAAAGCATCTTTTCATCGAGCGCTCCGACTTCTCTCTCGACCCGCCGCCCAAGTACTTCCGCCTCAAAATAGGGGGATACGTCCGCCTGAAAAGTGCGTACATCGTGCGTTGCGACGACGTCGTGCGCGACGAGAACGGTGAGGTGTGCGAGGTGCTCTGTTCCTATGTCCCCGGCAGTCACAGCGGCAGCGACACGAGCGGGATCAAGGTCAAGGGCGTGCTGCATTGGGTCAACGCGGACACCGCGGTGGACGCGCAGGTGCGCCAGTACGAGAGCCTTCTTCTCGACGCGGAATATCCCGGGCAGGACTTCTCCGAGCGCATGAACCGCGGAAGCGAAAAGATCCTCTCGGCGAAGGCGGAACCCTATCTCGCGCAGTCGGAGGAGGGAACACCCTTCCAGCTCCTGCGCACGGGCTATTATAAGAAGTGCACGGAGGACGGCATGCTCGTTCTTTCCGAGATCGTCTCGCTCAAGGACAATTTCAACAAGAAAGGAAATGGCTGAAATTTTCTCTTGTGCGATTGACATTTTTACGACGTCATTGTATAATAGGAATGTGGATAGTTTCTTTTTCAGGGGAAAAGATCCGCAAAATCGACTGTATAAGGGTGATCAGAAGTGAAGATCTGTAAAAATTGCGGCTACCAGGCAGGGGAGGACAAGATCCGCTGTCCCAGCTGCGGCTATCTGTTCGAGGAGGACATGGACAATGTCCTGCGGCAGATGCGCACAAATCTGAATACGTACAAACAGGAGATATCCGCTCTTCCCGCGGCGCCCGCACAGCAGGCGTCCGCAGCGCAGGCGCCCGCCGCTCCCGCGGCAGGCGAACAGGAGCGCTTTGAACTTCTCACCGAGGTCGCACAGCTCAAAGGCGAGCTGAAATCTCTGCACAGCGAGATCGACCGCATGCGCGCAGGTCAGGTGTATCCGTATGCGCCTCAGCCGGCGCAGCCTGCCGCCCAGGGCGCATCCGCGCAGGGTGCATCTTTCGCGCAGCAAGGCACGCAGCCTTTGTCTCAGACAGGGGCGGCGCAGCTCGCTCAGACCGCTCAGACCGCTCAGCCCGTACAGCCTGCGTATGCCGCGCAGCCGTATATCTATATGGCGCCTTATCCGTATGCGCAGCCTGCGTTTGGGGCACAGCCGGCGGCTGTAAAGGCGGGGCAGGATGCTAAAAGCCTGAAAAAACACCGCAGTTCGAACAGGATCACGATCGCGATCCTCTGTCTTCTTGCGCTCGCCGCGGCGATCGGGATGTTCTTCCTCTCCTGGATCAAGGACGGCATGGCGGGATTTGACGCTGTCGCAGGGCTTCTCTCCAAGGAATCGGAGGGTGCGGTGCGGCTCAATGCCTATCTCGCACTGGTCGAGGCGCTCTCCGTCGGCGGGAGCGAAACGCTGACAAAAATTCTCAAACCCGTCTGCGAATATGTGATCCGCTACGGCATCCCCGTCTACGGCGGGTTGCTGGTGCTTTCCTTCCCGCTGTTGTTCAGCCTCGGCGGCAGGATCTGCTTCCGCGGATGGCACCGCTTCGTCGCATGGCTCGCGCTTCTCGTGAACGCGGCGATCCTCGGCGTGTTCGTGCTTGTCAGCAAGTTTGACAGCGTCACGCTCTATTTCCTCATCGGACTCTGCGCCAATGCGGCACGCTGTCTTTTCCTCATCGTATATAAAAAGGATAAGGTGCATGAGGGCGGGCTTTCGAACTGAAAAAGATCGTGCAGATCTGTCCGCGCGCCGCATTGGCGCGCGGAATTTGAACTTTTAACGAAGGGAGAAGAAATATGGCAATTGCAATCGACGTAATTTTTGTGCTCTTTCTCGTGCTCATGTTTTTCCTGAGCTTTCGGAAGGGCTTCCTGACCAAGGCGTGGTGGCTGCTCGACGTTGCGCTGATCGTGCTCGCGGGCATTTACTTTGCGCCGACGCTGGTCACCATCCTCGAAGAGATGAGCTTTATGCAAAAGCTGGAGGATGCGATCGCGAGCGGGCTCGCACAGGCGAGCTTCCTCAACATGGATCCCGCGGAGGCGGCGAGGACGTGCATGAACATCATCGCATGGGTGGTGCTCGGCATCCTCATCATCATCGTGATGGCGATCCTCAAACTGATCCTGCGCAAGGTGGTCAAGGTCAAGGTGTTCGGCTTTGTCGACAAACTGCTCGGCGGGCTGTACGGGGTCATCATTTCCGCGACCTTCCTGCTCGTCCTCGGCGCCCTCGCGACGACGCTGACGACTTTCGAGCCCGTCGCAAAGGCGTTCGACGTCTGTAAAGAGACGTATCTGTTCCGCTACATCTTCGGGGAAAACCCGTTCGGCGAGTGGACGCTCACCAATTTCCCGCTCGGGGAATGGATACAAAAATTCACCGCATAGACAAAATAGTCAAAAGCAAAACGGCTCTCCGCCTTCGGGCGGGGAGCTTTTTTTGACAAACACACCGCGCGCCTGTCAGGGCGCGCGGTGTGTTTGTCAAAAAATGTTGCTGGAGGTATTTTTCGCCTGCGTGAAAAATGCGCTTTTCCCGCGTATAAAGTTCGGGGCGCGGGGATATACTAACAGCGTAAAGGAGGAGGGACACTCATGCAGTTTCAAAAGAGCCGTACGTTTACCAATCTTGCCCGCGCGTTTGCAGGCGAATGTCAGGCGGGGATGCGCTATCAGCTGGCGGCAAAGCTCGCCGTCGCGGAGGAATATCCCGTGCTTGCGGACATGATCCGCGGCATCGCCAAGAACGAGACCTATCACGCAAAGACATTTTTCGACACGATCTTGCAGAATGCAGGCAGTTGCGACAACATCGATCTGAAAGCGGGGTATCCCTTTCATTTCGGCACCCTTGCGGAGAGCCTGAGCTTTGCGGCGGAAGACGAACACACCGAAAACTCGGACGTCTATCCCGCGTTCGCGCAGACGGCTGAGGAGGAAGGGTATCCCGAGATCGCCGCGCTGTTCAATCGCGTTGCGGCAGTGGAAAAGGAACACGAGCGCGTGTTCGCTTTCCTTGCCGGTGCGGTGCGTGACGGCACGCTTTACAAGCGCGACAAACCCACGCTGTGGGTATGCGGCGAATGCGGCTGGCGCGCCATGACAAAAGAAGCGTGGAAGGTATGCCCGCTCTGCAAATCCAAACAGGGCTATGTCGAAATTCCTTTGCCGAAGGAGAAATCAAAAGGAGAAAAAGATGAAAAACAGTAAAACGACAAACGCGCAGAACAAGCAGGCGCAGTCCAAGGCGACGCAGTCCAAGACGCAGTCCAAGACGCAGTCCAAGGCGACGCAGTCCAAGCAGGCACAGTCCAAGCAGGCGCAGTCCAAGGCTTCGCAGGAGAAGAGTTGCTCGGGAAAGTCGGGCAGGGGCGCACAGTCCTGCAATTAAAGCGGTGTGCCCCCATGCGCTCGCCCTATGACGTCGGCGGCAGTTACACGGGAACGCCCGAACATGGCGAAATGCCCGTGCAGGATGCAGACGATCTGTGAGTCGGGCAAAAGAAGAGACGGCGTTTTGCCGCCTCTTCTTCTTTTCTCGCGCATTTTATACATAAATTTTACATGGAAAATTAAAAAGAATGTTGACGGAGTTTGCCAACCGTGGTAAAATATCTCAGGAGGATTTTGTGAAATGAAGATCGGTATTCTCACGAGCGGCGGAGATTGCGCGGGGCTCAACGCGGTCATGCGCGCGATCGGGCTGAACGCATACAGAAACATCAAAAACTGCGAGATCGTCGGCATTCCCGACGGCTATGGCGGACTCATTCGCGGCGAGAGTGCCCCGATGAAACAGTCGGCATTCGAAGGCCTGCTCAACGTCGGCGGCACGGTGCTCGGCACCAGGCGCACGCCGTTCAAGATGATGACGGCGGAAGAGGGGAACGGAAGCACGCGCCTTGAGCGCATGCTCGCAAATTACAAGAAGATGGGGCTCGACTGTCTTTTCACGCTGGGCGGCGCGGGCACGCACAGGACGGCGGCTTTGCTCTGCGCGGAAGGGTGTAACGTCATCGGTCTGCCCAAGACCATCGACAACGACATCTACGGCACAGACGTCACTTTCGGCTTTTTTACGGCGGTGGACGTCGCGACGGAGGCGATCGACCGCGTCCGCACGACTGCGGCGAGCCACGGCAGGACCATGCTCGTCGAGGTGATGGGCAACAAGGCGGGCTGGCTGACGCTCTATGCGGGCATCGCGTCGGGCGCGGACGTCATCGTCCTGCCCGAGATCCCGTTCAGCATCGACAAGATCCGCGAAAAGATCATCGCCAACAGGAAGGAGGGCAAGAGCTGCACCATCATCGCCGTCGCTGAGGGCGCCGTCCTCGACAGCGAGGCCCCTTATAAGAAGAAGGAGCGCGCCTTTGTGCGCACCGAGCGCGGCGAGAGTACGGTCACGCGCCACCTTGCCGAGGTGCTCGGCGAACAGACGGGCATCGAGACGCGCGAGACGGTGCTCGGGTATATCCAGCGCGGAGGCAATCCGTCCGCCTACGACCGTGCGCTCTCTACCCGCCTGGGAAGCTATGCGGCGTATCTCGCAAAGGAAGGCCGCTTCGGCGTCACGGCGGCGGTGAGCGGCGCTTCGATCACCTTCAATGCGCTCGCGGACATCGCGGGCAAATATAAGCTCGTCGACCCCTCGTCCGAGATCGTCCGCGCGGCGGAAGACATCGGCGTCTGCATGGGGCGATAAAAAGGAGACAACATGAAATATTCAGTCATAGACATCAGTTCGAGCGGCGTCTCGATGATCGCCGCAGACATCGGGGCGGGGCTGAGCGAGATCGTATTCAAAGACCGCACCAGTCTCACGCTGTTGCATTACCTGGAAGACACCGATCTCACGCGGCGCGGCATCGAAAAGCTGACCGAGGCGCTGTGCGTGATGAAGGACAAGTGCGCGAGTCTGGGAGTCGACCGCATCTATCTGATCTCCACGGGCGCTCTGCGCGCCGTCGGGAACATGGACGAAGTGCGCGAAGCGATCTTTTCCGCTTGCGCCCTGCCCGTCAACGTCATCGACGGCGTCACGGAGGCGTACTGCGATTACATCTCCAACCGCGTCTTTTCTTCCTATGATTCGGCTGTCCTCATCGACATCGGCGGCGCGAGCATCGAGGTGTGCGATCTCTCCTGCGACAAGGAAGAGGGGCGGCGCTGTCTCGATTTCGGCCTTCTGACCCTGCACAACAAGTTCGTCAAGGGCATCCAGCCCTCCGAAGCGGAGGCAAAGGCGATCAAAAAATTCCTTGTCCGTCGCTTCGACCGCGCCGCGCTCCCGCGCGAAGGCGCCTATAAGACGGTGGTCATGGCAGGCGCGACCACGCTCGCTCTTTACGACGTCTATGCCGAATTCTGCAAGGCGGCGCCCGAAGAGGGGGTGCGCGCCATGCAATATAAAAAATTCAAAAAGCTCGTCAAACACCTCGTCGGAGGCGCGGGGCGTTCCAGGCTCCTGCTCGACGCGGCGCCCGAACGCCTGCATTCTGTCGGGCTCGCCGCGCTCGTCGCACGCGCGCTCGTCAAGCGCTTCGACGCGCAGGTCATCCTCGTGAGCGACCGCGGCGTCAAGGAAGGGTATCTGCAGCTCCTGCTCGAGGGCGGCATCGCAGGGGAGTGGTTCTCCTTCTCGGCAACGCCTCCCGCAGAGGAGCCGTCTGTTTCCGCCGCGGCGGAACCCGCGCAGGACGCCGCGCCCAAAAAACGCGGCAGGCCCGCAAAAGAGACCGCGCAGGACGCCGCGCCTAAGAAACGCGGCAGGCCCGCAAAAGAGAGCGCGCAGGACGCCGCGTCCAAGAAACGCGGCAGACCCGCAAAAGAAAGCGCGCAGGGCGCCGCGCCCAAAAAGCGCGGAAGGCCGCCCAAGGCAAAGCAGGCTGAGGAGAAATTATCGTGAAAGTGCAAAACTCGCTCGAAAAGGCAAAAAAGAGGTTTATAAAGGGGATCTACGTCAACCGCGAATATTCGTGGCTGCTGTTCAACAAGCGGGTGCTCGACCAGGCAAACGACCTGACCAATCCGCTGTTGGAGCGCTGTAAGTTTTTGTCCATCTTTTGTTCCAACCTCGACGAATTTTTCATGGTGCGCGTCGGAAGTCTGTGCAACGAGGCGGCGGCGACGCCCGACGTGACCGAAAACAAGACAAAACTCACGCCCGCCAAACAGCTTTCGGGCATCATGGCGGTGGTGGAAAAGCTGTACAAGAGCCGCATTGCGGCATACATATCTCTGCGCAAGGCGCTCTCCAAGGAGGGCGTGCGCATCCTGCGCGCGGAAGAGCTCACGCCGCGCCAGAGGGAGGAGTGCAAGGGGTATTTCCTCACGCACGTCCAGCCTCTTCTGACCATCATGGTGCTGGACGCGAAACATCCTCTGATGCAGTTCGAGAACCGCCGCAACTACATGCTCTATGACCTCGAGCGTGACGGCAGGCGCATGATCGGCGTGCTCTGCGCCAACCCCGCGGCGGACAGACTTTACCGCATCGGCTACGGGAACAAGGCGAAGGTGGTGCCGCTCGAGGAGATGCTGCGCGCCTTCGGGCACCTCGCGTTCGTCGGGTATACCATGCGCAGCAAGCTCATGCTCCGCGTCACGCGCAATGCGGACATCGACACCCGCGTGGTGGATGCGGACATGGAACACGACTTCTCCGTCGTGATGAAAAAGAAGATCGAGACGCGCGCCCGCCTGGGCGTCGTGCGCCTGGAAGTGGACGATGCCGCTTCGCCGCTTCGCGACTTCGTGCTTCGCCTGCTCGGCATCGACGGGGCGTACTGTTTCGAGGAGCCGTACTGCTTCGATTATAAATTCCTGTTCTCCATCGGCAACTACCTGCCCGCGGACACGGCGGCGGCGCTGCGCTATCCGCCTTTCCGCGGCGCGGTCGATCCCGAACTTTCCGAGGCGCCCTCGCTGATCGCCTGTGCGCGCGAGCGTGACATCTTCCTGTCCTATCCCTACGACAGCATGAATCCGCTCGTCGATCTTCTCGACGAGTGCGCGCGCGACAAGCGGGTGCTATCCATCAAGATCACCATCTACCGCCTTGCGAACCATTCGCGCATCGTGGACGCGCTCTGCCGCGCCTGCGAGAACGGAAAACAGGTGACCGTCGTCATCGAGCTGTGTGCGCGCTTCGACGAGGAAAACAACCTGCACTTTGCGGGGAAATTGCAGGAGGCGGGCTGTACGATCATCTACGGGATGGAGGACTACAAGGTCCATTCCAAGATCGTCTCCGTCGTGCTCAAAGAGGGGGAGGAACTCAGCTACATCACCCATCTGGGCACGGGCAACTACAACGAATCCACTTCCCGCCAGTACACCGACCTGAACATCATCACATCCGACCGCGAGATCGGCGAGGATGCGGTCGCCTTTTTCCGCAACATCGCCATCTGCAACACCGAGTACGAATACAAGCGCCTGCTCGTCGCGCCCGAGACGCTCAAGCCCGGGCTCGTGCGCCTCATCGACCGCGAGATCGCAAAGGCGCAGGCGGGCGGCGAGGGCAGGATCCTCGCAAAGATGAACAGCCTCACGGACAAGGAAATCATAGACAAATTCGTCGAGGCGAGCTGCGCGGGGGTGCGCATCGACCTGATCGTGCGCGGCATCTGCTGTCTGCTTCCCGGGGTCGCGGGGAAGACGGAAAACATCCGCGTGATCTCCATCGTCGGGCGTTTCCTCGAACATTCGCGCGTGTACAGCTTCGGCGGGGAAGAAGACCGCGTGACGTACATCTCGAGCGCCGACCTGATGACGCGCAACACCGACAAGCGGGTGGAGATCGCGGCGCCCGTCCTCGACAAGTCCATCGAGGAGAAGATCCTCGCCATCCTCCGCACCATGCTCGCGGACAACGTCAAGGCGCGCAAGCTGTGCGCGGACGGCAAATACCGCAGGGTGGAGACGTTGGGCGACGCCGTGGATGCGCAGGCGAGCTTTCTCAAAAACATCTGAGCCGCGCGCAAAATCTCGGCAAGCGGAAAAAAATATTTGACAAAGCCGCCCGAATGGCATATAATGAAAATTGTAAAAGACAGCAAAACGCTGCGAGTAAATTGCTTATTTTACTCGCGGCGTTTTTCGGATTTTCGCGCCCGCGGGCGCGCACAATGAGAGAGGAGGTCACGAGTAAATTTTATGAATGTCCCCGAAATATTCGGCGAGAGCGTCTTTAACCTGCAGGTGATGCAGGACAAGCTTCCCAAAGAGGTGTACCGTTCGCTGAAAAAGACGATCGACGAGGGGTTGCCCCTCGACACGGGCATCGCGGGCGTCATCGCCAACGCGATGAAGGACTGGGCGGTGGAAAAGGGCGCCACCCATTACACGCACTGGTTCCAGCCCATGACCGGCGTCACCGCCGAGAAGCACGACTCCTTCATCACCCCCGTCAAGGACGGAAAGGTCATCATGGACTTTTCGGGTAAAGAGCTGGTCGTCGGCGAATCGGACGCTTCCAGCTTCCCCAGCGGCGGCATGCGCGCGACCTTCGAGGCGCGCGGTTACACGGCGTGGGATCCCACCTCCTTCGCCTTCATCAAGGACGGAACGCTCTGCATCCCGACGGCGTTTTTCTCTTACGGCGGGGAGGTTTTGGACAAAAAGACCCCGCTTCTGAAAAGCATGTCCGCGCTCAACCGCGAGGCGCTCCGCATTCTGCGCCTGTTCGGAAACACGAGCGCCAAGCGCGTGTATCCCACCGTCGGCGCGGAACAGGAGTATTTTCTCATCGACCGCAAGATGTACGACGCGCGCAAAGACCTCGTGTTCACGGGCAGGACGCTGTTCGGCGCAAAGCCGCCCAAGGGGCAGGAGATGGAGGATCACTACTTCGGACCCATCAAGCGCCGCGTCAGCGAATTCATGAAGGATCTGGACGTGGAACTGTGGAAACTGGGCATCCTCGCCAAGACCAAGCACAACGAGGTCGCGCCTTCGCAGCACGAGCTCGCGCCCATCTTCACGATCACAAACGTCGCCTCCGACCAGAACCAGCTCATGATGGAGACGATGAAAAAGGTCGCGGGCAAGCACGGGCTTTACTGCCTGCTGCACGAAAAGCCGTTTGCGGGCGTCAACGGCTCGGGCAAGCACAACAACTGGTCGCTGAGCACGGACAAGGGGCAGAACCTCTTCGATCCCGGCTCCACGCCTTCCGAAAACGGACAGTTCATGCTCTTCCTCGCCGCGGTGATCAAGGGCGTGGACGAATACCAGGATCTTCTGCGGCTTTCCGTCGCGAGCGCGGGCAACGACCACCGCCTCGGCGGCAACGAGGCGCCGCCCGCCATCGTCTCCGTGTATCTGGGAGACGAGCTGGAAGCGGTCATCGACGCGCTCGTCAACAACAAGCCGTACAGCGGCAGAGGCAAGACGCTGATGCGCCTGGGCGTGGACACCTTCCCCGAACTTCCCAAAGACACCACCGACCGCAACCGCACTTCGCCGTTTGCGTTCACGGGCAATAAATTTGAGTTCCGCATGCTCGGCTCCACCTTCTCCATCGCGGGACCGAACATCATGATCAACACCATCGTCGCGGACGAACTCAGACAGTTCGCGGACGAATTGGAAAAGGCGTCCGATTTCAACGCCGCGATGCACGAGTTGGTCGTGCGCACCTTCCGCGAGCACAAGCGCATCCTGTTCAACGGGAACAACTATTCGGAGGAATGGACGCGCGAGGCGAAGAAGAGGGGGCTGCTCAACCTCCGCAGCTGTGCGGACGCTCTGCCGTATTTTGCGGCAAAAAAGAACATAGAGCTCTTTGAACGCAACAAAGTATTCACCGAACGCGAGGTGCGCTCGCGCATGGAGATCATGCTCGAGAACTACTGCAAGGTGCTCACCATCGAATGCCTGACCATGATCGAGATGAGCAGGAAGGACATCTATCCCGCCGTCGAGCGCTACATCGTGGAGCTGTGCGCGGCGGCAAAGAGCAAGAAGGAAGCGGGGCTTTCGGACGAGACCGAGCGCGACCTTCTCTCCCGCCTGAGCGCGGACAACGATGCGATGTACAAGAAGGCGAAGGAGATCGAAAACCTCCTCGCGGAGGCGAAAGGCATCGGCGATGCCGAGCGCACCGCACGTTTCTTTGCGGACAACATCATCCCCGTCATGCAGGAGATGCGCGCCTTTTCGGACGACATGGAGCTCAACACGGCGAAAGACCTGTGGCCTTTCCCGACCTACGGCGACATCCTGTTCAGCGTGTCCTAAAAAATTACGCGGCGGAGCCGGTCGGCTCCGCCGCGCGTCATACGGTGCTAAAAATCAGGCACGCCTGCGCAAAATTGTTTGCGCAGGCGTGCGTTTTTTACTGTTCGTCGGTGCCGTTCTCTGTGTTCGGCGTTTCGGGCAGATCGCCGTGCCGCTCTTTTTTGTCCTGACCGAGGGCGGGGAATGCGCGGCCAAGACGGCTCTTTCTGATCTTTTCGGCGAGCGCCGCTCTGTCCGCGCGCAGGCGCAGGGCGTGTTCGATGCGCTTTTGGCGCATCTTTTCGGAAAACTCGTTGCTCTTCTCGCGCAGTTTCCCGACGGCGTCGCTGCCTGCGACCGTGACGCCCGCGATCGCCTTCCCGAGCGTGTCGGAGCCCAGCCGCAGGGCGCGGTTGATGTCCTTGAGCTCGCGGATGCGCCTGCCGAGCTTTGTGATCTGCAGGACGGTGAACACGAGGTCGACGGCGAATCCCGCCGCCGCGATGCCGAGGAGAACGTATCCCGCCGTCAGAGGCAGTTTCCCGATGAGCGAGGCGATCGCGGGGTGCAGCACGTCGACGACGAGCAAGCACGCAATGCCCCAGATCAGCGACATGGAAAGGCAGATATAGCCGAGCAGGTTGAAATGCTTGTCGGAGTAATCCCACCATTTGCGGTGAAAGAGCTTTTCGAGCACAAATCCCGTCACAAATTCCAGCGCGGAGCAGAGCAGGGCGCCGCACAGGAAGAGCAGGAGAAAATTGTCCGAAACGGGCGTGAGTGCGAGCAGGACGAGCACGACGCCCGCTCCGTAGATGGGGCAGACGGGCCCGTTGAGAAAGCCGCGGTTGATGAATTTTCCCGTCTTGAGCGCGGCGTAGATCACCTCTGCGCACCAGCCGAAAAAGGCATACACGAAGAAATAGACCGCGATCTCGTAGAGACTGAAATTGCCGATAAAGATGTGTGCCATGGTCTCTCCTTTTCCTTTTGGCACAGTTTAACATATTTTTCGCCCGTTGTCCAGCGGCAAAGCGAAAAAGGGGCGCGCGCCGCGCAAGAAAATTGCGCCACGGGCCCGATTTTGCTTTTCAGTTTTGAAAAAATGCGCTATAATAGTATACGTGAGAACTTTTGCGCGGCGCCGCCGCGCGCATTCCGTGAAAACAATTATTGTGAGGAAATGTTTATGTTAACTTCTATCGTCGGCATCAACTGGGGAGACGAGGGCAAGGGCCGCATGGTCGACCTTCTGTCCAAGGATTTCGACATCGTCTGCCGCTACCAGGGCGGCAACAATGCGGGGCACACCGTCATCAACGAGCGGGGCAAGTTCATCCTCAATCTCCTGCCTTCGGGCATTTTGCGCGAAGGAGTGGTCTGCGTGATGGGCCCCGGCATGGTCGTCGACATCAAACACCTTACAGGCGAGGTCGCGCGCCTGCGCGAAGCCGGCATCTCCGTCGGTCCCGAAAACCTCAAGATCTCCGACCGCGCGGTCATCACCATGCCTTACAACGTGCAACAGGACTGCCTCGAAGAGGAGCGCCTTGCCGATAAAAAATTCGGTTCCACCAAGCGCGGGATCGCGCCTATTTATGCGGACAAATACCTCAAAAAGGCATTCCGCATGGGCGAGCTTCTGAACATGGAACTGCTCAAAAAGCGCGTGCCCGACATCGTCGAATGGAAAAACCTGACCATCGTCAACGCCTACGGCGCACAGCCGATCAAGGCGGAGGACATGATCGCCTATTTCGAAGAGTACGGCGCGCCCCTGCGCGACTACATTGTCGACACGGGCCTGTACCTGAACGAGGCGAACAAGGCGGGCAAGAAGATCATGTTCGAGGCGCAGCTCGGCGCCCTGCGCGACATCGACTTCGGCATCTATCCCTATACTTCCTCTTCTTCCACCATTGCGGCATACGCTCCCATCGGCGCGGGCGTGCCCAATCTCAAGCTGGACAAGACGATCGGCATCATGAAGGCGTATTCCTCCTGCGTGGGCGAGGGCCCGTTCACGGCGGAATATTTCGGCGAGAAGGCGGAAAAACTGCGCAGCGCGGGCGGCGAATACGGCGCGGCGACGGGCAGGCCGAGAAGGGTCGGACCCTTCGACGTGGTCGCATCCAAATACGGCATCCGCTGCCAGGGTGCGGACGAGATCGCGCTGACAAAGCTCGACATCCTTTCGGGCCACGACGAGATCGAGGTGTGCGTCGCCTATGAGCTGAACGGAAAGACGCTCACCGAATTCCCGTTCACCGACGTGCTCGACGAGTGCAAGCCCGTGTTCAAAAAGGTGAAGGGCTGGAACTGCGACATCTCCAAGTGCCGCAAAAAAGAGGACCTGCCCAAGGAGGCGCTCAACTACATCCGCTTCCTCGAAGAGTCCTGCGAATGCAAGATCGGCTACGTCTCCGTCGGCGCGGAGCGCGAAGCGTACATAAAAATGTGACGAGAATCTACAGGCGGCGCGGGTGAGGACCCGCGCCGCGGCTTTGTTTTTTGGGGCGTCCGAAGGGTCGCTCTTTCTTTCTGCTCATCGAAAAAAACGGGGGGGGTCCCGCATGAAAAAAAGAACTGCGTCGGCAGTTCTTTTTTTCATGCGTCCGTATTCCGTTTCTTTTCGGGGAACAGCGCCCTGATCATCTTCGAGACGTACTGCACGGGCACGATCTCGATCTTGTCGGCAAATTTTTTGACGCTCTTGTAATTCTTTGCGGGCAGGAACACGCGCGAAAATCCCATCTTGATGCATTCGTTGACCCGCTTTTCCGCGAAGGTCACGCCGCGCACTTCGCCCGTAAGCCCGACCTCTCCGAACACGGCGGTGCCCTTGTCGACGGGTTCGTTGCGATAGGCGCTCGCGAGCGCGGCGCAGATCGCGAGGTCGACGGCGGGTTCCGCCAGGCGGATGCCGCCCATCGCGTTGAGGTAGACGTCCTGGTTGAAGAAGGGGAGCCCGCACCGCTTTTCGAGCACTGCGATGAGCAGGACGAGCTTGTTGTAGTCTATGCCCAGCGGCATGCGGCGGGGGAGCCCGTAGGCGGTCTTTGCCATCAGCGTCTGGATCTCGACCATCATGCAGCGGTTTCCCGTCTCGGACGGGGTGACGCAGCTTCCCGCCGCCTCGCCGCGGTTTTCGCTGAGGAAGAGCCCCGAATAGTCGGTGACGCCGAAGATGCCTTCGCCCGTCATTTCGAACACGCCGACCTCCTGCACCGAGCCGAATCGGTTTTTGTACGCGCGCAGGATCTTAAAGTTCTCCTCCCGTTCTCCCTCGAAGTAGAGCACGGTGTCCATGATGTGTTCGAGCACCTTCGGTCCCGCGAGCGCGCCCTCCTTCGTGACGTGCCCGACGATGAAGAAGGTGATGCCGCGGCTCTTTGCGATGCGCTGGAGCTTGCCCGCGCATTCGCGCACCTGTCCGACCGAGCCCGCCGCGGAGGAGAGCTCGCTCGTGTACACCGCCTGGATGGAATCTATGACGACGAATTTCTCGTCCTCGATCGCCTCTTCGATGTCCTCGAGGCAGGTCTCGTTGAGCAGGAGCAGGTTGTCCGAGTCCAGCCCGAGGCGCGCACAGCGCATCTTGACCTGCGAAGCGCTCTCCTCGGCGGAGACGTACAGCACTCTGCGCTCTTTGGACAGGTGCGCCGAGACCTCGGTGAGCAGCGTGCTCTTGCCGATGCCGGGATCGCCGCCGATGAGCACGAGCGAGCCAGGCACGATGCCGCCGCCCAGCACGGTGTCGAGCTCGGCGATGCCCGAAGAGACGCGCATGTACTTTTCCTCGTGCACCTGCGACAGGGGAACGGGGCGGTGTGCGGCGGCGGAACGCTCGCGCTTTGCCGCCTTCTTTTCGGGTGCGGGTTCGGCGATCTCCTCGACGAGGGTGCCGAACTTTCCGCAGGCGGGGCATCTGCCCAGCCACTGCGGGCTCTGCGCTCCGCATTCGGAGCAGACGTAGACCGATCTGGATTTTGCCAAGGTCATTCCTCCTTTTCGCGGTATTCTTTCATCTTGCTGAGTTGCGGGGCAAGGTCGGAAAGGGCGCCCTCCTCGCTGTCGTACAGGCTGAGGCTTTGCGAATCCTCAGCCCAGAACGCATAAAACGGAAAACAGAAGATATCTTCTTCGTCCCGTTCCAAGCAAAGCACTTCCCGAAGGACGGAATAACATCCGTCCTCACGACGGAACACCGTGAGCCGCTCGGTACCGTCCACGCCGAAAAAAGTGCGCCCGTTCTCGGGCAGGCCGACCTTCCGATACAGAAAGGCGATCGCCTCGGCAGGTATGTCGGGGAGGACGGGAAGGTCCGCGGGCGCGTGCTTCCTCGCGAGCAGGCAAAAGAGGGCGAGGAGCGCCCCCTCGCAGAGCGCGAAGAGCACACAGCAAAGCAGGAGGTCGGAAAGTACGTCCGTGAAAAACAGGAGCGCGAACACGGCCGCGCACAGCGCGGCGGCGAGCAGGAAGAGCACCGCCTTTTTTCGGCCCGACGGCTTTTGCGCGGGCGCGCGGAAAAGGATCGCCTCTGGGGCAAACACGGGCACGAACCCGAACATCCCCGCGGTCAGCGGGGCGACGTCGGCAAGCACGCTCTCTTCGCTTTCATAAAAGCTGCATTCGTTGTCCGTTCCCCGCCACCGATATTCCTGCTCGTATCTGTCGAAGAGCATCGTCTGATCGGCATAAGAAAACGTCCCGTCCTTGCGGCGGTATATGAGCACCCGCCGCGTGCGGTCCTCGTCGAAAAATGCGCGCACGATCTCGCCGTCGGGCAGGTCTGACCAGAGCAGAAGGTCGGAGCGCGGGCTGCGGGAGGCGTTCATCCCTGCACCTGCGTGCCGAGCAGGGCGGTCGCCGTGACGGTGATGCCCTCGCCACGCCCGAGCGCGCCCAGCCCTTCGTTCGTCCCCGCGGTGATCCCGACGCAGTTTTCGCTCACGCCCAGCGCGCGCGCGAGGTTTTGTTTCATCGCGGGAACGTGCGGCGCGAGCTTCGGTCTTTGGGCGACGATCGCCGCGGACACGTTCTGCACGGCAAACCCCTCACCGCGCACGCGCGCGACGACCTCTTTTAAGAGGAGAAGACTGTCCGCGCCCGCATAGGCGGGGTCGGTGTCGGGAAAGAGATGCCCGATGTCCGCAAGTCCCGCCGCCGAGAGCAGGGCGTCCATGACCGCGTGGGCGAGCACGTCTCCGTCGCTGTGCGCGAGAAGACGCGCCGCGCAGGGGATGCGCACGCCGCCGAGCACGATGCGATCGCCCTCTTTTGCGAATGCGTGCGTGTCGATGCCTATGCCTGTCCGAAATTCTCTCACCGAAAAATCCTCCGAAAAAGTCAGTTTGCGGTTGCAGGGATCGCCGCGGAACAGGCGGGGCGGCGCGACGTACTTTGCGTACACGCCCGAATCGTCCGTGAAGGCGTCGCCGTCCGTCATCCTGCGGTAAGCGCCGAGCAGCGCGGGGAAGGAAAATCCCTGCGGCGTCTGCAGGGTGTACGCGGTCGCGCGGTCGTATGCGGCGGCGATGTGTCCCTCCTGCGCGCGGACGAGGGTGTCGGTGCAGGGGAGGGCGCAGACGGCGCTGCCGCAGGCGAGCGCGGTGTCGATGCACTCGTCGAGGATGCGCCGCGTCACGAAGGGCCGCGCGGCGTCGTGCACGAGCACGACGTCGGGGGCGAACGGCTCGAGCGCTTCGAGCGCGCTCTTTACGGACAGCGCGCGCGTGGCGCCGCCGCGGGCGAAGACGAGCTTGTCCGCATAGGCCGCGAGCATCTCCTTTGCCGCGCCGCGCTCGGCATCCGCGACCGCGACCGCGATCTTTTGAATGCGCGGGCAGTCGGCGAGCCTTGCGACGGTGCGCGCGAGCACGGGCACGCCGCCGACGGGGCAGAATACCTTATTTTTGTCGAAACGCGCGCGCGTGCCCGCGCCTGCGGCGGGCACGGCGGCGCAGATCATCCCGTTCACCTTGCGCGCCTCCCGCTCATTCGTCCTGCGCGTCGGAGAGGATCTCGTACATCGAGGATGCCTCGTCCTTTTTGACCGTCTCTCTGAGTTCGAGCACGCGGAAGCGCAGGGTGCCCGCGGCGTAGCGGATCTCCGCGACGTCGCCGACCTTGAGCGAATAGGCAGGTTTGACCTCCTTGCCGTTCACCCAGACTTTGCCTGCGCGGCACGCCTCTCCCGCGACGGTGCGGCGCTTTAAAAGGCGCGATACTTTGAGAAATTTGTCGATTCGCATGAAAACCTCACTTCAAGGCGGACCTGTCAAAAAGAGCGCGGAGAGCGTCGCCTCCGCGCGGGATCCGTCTTTTTTTGCCGAGTTTTGACTTTTTTTATTTTTTTGAAAAATTTGTGCGGCGCAGTGTGGAAAAGCAGTTGACAATTTTTTGAAAATTTTATATAATATCAAACTGTATCATTATGGAGTATAATGTGGTTTTTGCCCTTTTCGACCTTTTGCGAAGGGGAAAAACGCCCGAAAAAGCGCCGCGCGGCCGCCCGATCTCTATATTTAAGAAAGGGAACGCGCCCGTTTTTGCTCGGATAACATTATACAGCAAAATTCCGAAGTTGTAAAGAGGCGGAGGATAAATGAGCGGAAAAATTTTTTTTCCGCGTCTGCCGGGGCTACCGCGGTGTTTCGCAACCATGGAACGAAATTTTTTAAGGAGCGTGTGATTGATGAATTTACCTATTCAAAAGTACGGCAAGACAGAGAGACGGAAATTCGGAAAGATCAACGAGGTCATCGACATACCCGACCTCGTAGAGATCCAGAAGGAGTCCTATCGCAACTTCATCGAGGAAGGCATCGGCGAAGTTTTCGAGGATTTCTCGCCCATCACCGACTATTCCGATCACTTTGAGCTGTATTTCCTGGATCACGAGTTCGGAACCAAGCCCAAGTACGACGAGAAGGAGTGCCGCAACCGCGACGCGACGTATGCGCTTCCGCTGCGCGTAAAAGTCCGCCTCGTCAACAAGGTCAAGGAGGAAGTCATCGACCAGGAAGTGTTCATGGGCGATTTCCCTCTGATGACGGAAGACGGCTCCTTTATCATCAACGGCGCGGAACGCGTCATCGTCTCTCAGCTCGTCCGCTCACCCGGCGCGTACAACGAGTCTGAAAAGGACAAGTCCGGCAGGGAGATGTTCAAGACGACGGTCATCCCCAACCGCGGCGCCTGGCTGGAATTCGAACAGGATTCGCAGGGCGTCATGTGGGTGCACGTCGACCGCAAGAGAAAGATCTGTGCGACCGTCCTTCTCCGCGCGCTCGGTTTCGGCTCCGATTCCGCCATCCGCGACATCTTCGGCGAAGACGAGCGCATGATCAATGCGACCATCGAGAAGGACACCGCCAAGAGCGAGCAGGACGGCCTGATCGAGCTGTACCGCCGCCTGCGTCCCGGCGAAGTCCCCACCGACGACTCCGTCCGTCAGCACCTGCACAACCTCTTCTTTGACCCCCGCCGTTACGACGTGGTCAAAGTCGGAAGGTATAAATTCAACAAAAAGCTCAACATCGCCTACCGTCTGCCCGGCTGCATCGCCGCGGAGGACATCTTCGATCCCCAGACGGGTGAGATCCTCGTCGAAAAGGAGCACAAGATCACCGAGGAAGAGGCGCGCGCCATCCAAAACGCGGGCATCAACACGGTAGAGGTGCTCGTCTCCGACGAAAAGGCGGGCCGCACCAAACACCGCGTCATCGGCAACAACACGGTGGATTTCTCCGCGCTCTCCGACCGCAATCCGAAGAGCCTCGGACTCCTTCCCACCGTCTATTATCCCAACTTCCGCTTCTCCCAGGAGATCGCCGCGGCCTGCGACAACGCAGACCCCGAGACGGTCGCCGAGCACTATCTCGACAAGATCAATGAGGTGTACTTCACCGTCGAGACCAAGCCTTCCGACGACGAGAAGGCGGAGGAGCGCAAGAACCGCGAAAAGAGGCACGAGAACCGCATCAAGTTCGTGCTCGCCTGCAAGAAGTTCCACGAGATCCTCGCAAGGGAAGAGGTCTCCGTCTCCGCCGAGGAGAAAAAGACCATCCGCCCGCTCGTCGACAAGCTCAACCACAGGCACATCACGGTGGACGACGTCATCGCCGCAGTCTCGACCAACCTCGACCTGCGCTACGGCATCGGCACCATCGACAATATCGACCACCTCGGCAACCGCAGGGTGCGCAGCGTCGGCGAGCTGCTGCAGAACCAGCTTCGCGTCGGCATCGCGCGCCTCGAGAGGCTGATCAAAGAGCGCATGGCGACGCAGGACCCCAACGAGGTCACGCCTTCGGGCCTGATCAACGTCCGTCCCGTCTCCGCGGTCATCCGCGAGTTCTTCGGCTCCTCGCAGCTGTCGCAGTTCATGGACCAGACCAACCCGATCGCGGCGCTCACGCACAAGCGCAAGCTCTCCGCTCTCGGCCCCGGCGGTCTCAACCGCGACCGCGCGACCTTCGATGTCCGCGACGTTCACCACAGCCATTACGGCCGCATGTGCCCGATCGAGACGCCTGAAGGCCAGAACATCGGCCTCATCTCCTCGCTCGCGACCTTCGCGAAGGTCAACGAGTACGGCTTCATCATGTCCCCGTACAGAAGGGTGCTCCGCGAACAGTTCGACGAGCACGGCCACGCGCACGTCGTCCGCGTCACCGACGAGGTGGACTACCTCACCGCGGACGAAGAGGACAAATACATCGTCGCGCAGGCGAACGAACCGCTCAACGAGGACGGTTCCTTCGTGCACGAGCGCGTCTCCTGCCGCAGACAGGCGGAGATCACCCAGCTCCCGAAAGAGATGATCGATTACATGGACGTCTCGCCCAAACAGCTGGTCTCCGTCGCGACGGCGCTCATTCCCTTCCTGGAAAACGACGATACCAACCGCGCCCTGATGGGCTCGAACATGCAGCGCCAGGCGGTCCCTCTGCTCAAGACGGAGAGCCCGATCGTGGCGACGGGCATCGAGGCGGCGATCGCGCGCGATGCGGGCGTCATGATCCGCGCGAAGGCGGCGGGCACGGCGATCGGCGTCGCGTCCGACCTCATCCGCATCCGCAGGGACAACGGCCAGGTGGATGAATACAAACTCAAAAAATTCGAGCGCTCCAACCAGGGCACCTGCCTGAACCAGCGCCCGATCATCAACACCGGCGACCGCGTCGCGGAAGGGGAGATCATCGCAGACGGTCCCTCCACCAACAACGGCGAGCTCTCGCTGGGCAAGAACATCCTCATCGGCTTCATGGAGTGGGAGGGCTACAACTACGAGGACGCGATCCTCATCTCCGAGAAGCTGGTCCGCGAAGACGTGTTCACGTCCGTGCATATCGAAGAGCACGAGACGGAGGCGCGCGACACCAAGCTGGGCGAAGAGGAGATCACGCGCGACATCCCGAACGTCGGCGACGACGCGCTCAAAGATCTCGACGAGGACGGCATCATCCGCATCGGCGCGGAAGTCGGCAGCGGCGACATCCTGGTCGGCAAGGTCACGCCGAAGGGCGAGACCGAGCTCACGCCCGAGGAGCGCCTGCTCCGCGCCATCTTCGGCGAGAAGGCGAGAGAGGTGCGCGACACCTCCCTGCGCGTCCCGCACGGCGAGGGCGGCATCGTCGTGGACGTCAAGATCTTCACGCGCGAGAACAAGGACGAACTGTCCCCCGGCGTCAACAAGCTGGTGCGCGTGTACATCGCGCAGAAGCGCAAGATCTCCGTCGGCGACAAGATGGCGGGACGTCACGGCAACAAGGGCGTCATCTCGAGGATCCTGCCCGAGAGCGACATGCCCTTCATGGCGGACGGCACGCCCATGCAGATCGTGCTCAACCCTCTGGGCGTCCCTTCGCGAATGAACATCGGTCAGGTGCTCGAAGTGCACCTCGGCCACGTCTGCAAACAGCTCGGCTGGAAGATCGCCACGCCCGTCTTTGACGGCGCGACGGAGAAGGACATCCGCGATCTGTTTGCCGAGAACAACATCGTCAATCCCAACGGCGAAGTGGACGGAAAGATCCAGCTGTACGACGGACGCACGGGCGAGCCTTTCGAGAACCGCACGACGGTCGGTCAGATGTACATGATCAAGCTCATCCACCTCGTCGACGACAAGATCCACGCGCGTTCCATCGGTCCTTACTCGCTGGTCACGCAGCAGCCGCTCGGCGGCAAGGCGCAGTTCGGCGGCCAGCGCTTCGGCGAAATGGAAGTCTGGGCGCTCGAGGCATACGGCGCCGCGCACATCCTGCAGGAGATCCTGACCGTCAAGTCGGACGATATCATCGGCCGTGTCAAGACGTACGAATCCATCGTCAAGGGCAACAACATCTCCGAGCCCGGCATCCCCGAGGCGTTCAAAGTCCTGCTCAAAGAGCTTCAGTCCCTCGCGCTGGACGTCAAGGTCCTCACCGAGAACAAGGACGAGCTCCAGCTCAAGGACTTCTCGGACGCGGAGCTGGAAGCGGACGAGAGGGAAGAGCGCCGCGACGAGGACGTCGAGGAGCTGGATTTCGGCTTCGACGACGAGGACGACGAGGACGAAGAAGACGACGTCGACTCCATCTTCGAGGACGACGAGGAGGAAGTCACGGACGAGGACTTCAGTTCTTCCGAGCTCTTTGACGACGACGATCTGGACGATCTGGACGACCTGGACGACTTCGACGACGAGGACGAACAGGCGGACAAGGACGAAGAATAATAAATCGGGAGGAACAGTATGTACGAATTAAACGATTTTGACTCAATACAGATCGGAGTTGCGTCTCCCGAAAAGATAAGAGAGTGGTCGTACGGCGAGGTCACCAAGCCCGAGACCATCAACTACCGCACGCAAAAACCCGAAAAGGACGGCCTGTTCTGCGAAAAGATCTTCGGGCCGACCAAGGACTGGGAATGCCACTGCGGCAAGTACAAGCGCATCCGTTACAAGGGCATCATCTGCGAGAAGTGCGGCGTCGAAGTGACGCGCGCAAAGGTCCGCCGCGAGCGCATGGGGCACATCGAGCTCGCCGCGCCCGTCTCGCACATCTGGTATTTCCGCGGGGTGCCTTCCCGCATCGGCCTGCTGCTGGACATGGGCCCCAAGCAGCTCGAGCAGGTCATCTATTTCGCGGCTTACGTCGTGCTGGATCCCGGCAAGGTCCCCACGTTGACCTATAAACAGGTCATCAACGACAAGGAGCTGCGCGAGATCGAAGAGCAGTACGGCGACGAGTCCGTCACCGGGCTCAAAGTCGGCATGGGCGCGGAGGCGATCCGCGAGCTTCTCATGGCGGTCGACCTCGAAAAGGAGAGCAAAGAGACCAAGGAGATCATCGAGAACAACCCGAGCGGCTCCAAGCGCATCCGTGCGGTCAAGCGCATCGAGATCATCGAGGCGTTCCGCAAGAGCGGCAACAAGCCCGAGTGGATGATCCTGACCGTCCTTCCCGTCATCCCGCCCGAACTGCGCCCGATGGTGCAGCTGGACGGCGGCAGATTCGCGACGAGCGACCTCAACGACCTGTACCGCCGCGTCATCAACCGCAACAACCGCCTGAAAAGGCTGATGGAGCTGGGCGCGCCGGACATGATCGTCAAGAACGAGAAGCGCATGCTTCAGGAAGCTGTGGACGCGCTCATCGACAACGGCCGCCGCGGCAAGGCGATCTCCGGTCCTTCCAACCGCGAACTCAAATCCCTCTCCGGACTGCTGCGCGGCAAACAGGGCCGCTTCCGTCAGAACCTGCTGGGCAAGCGCGTCGACTACTCCGGCCGTTCGGTCATCGTCGTCGGCCCTGAACTCAAGCTGTATCAGTGCGGTCTGCCCAAGGAGATGGCGATCGAGCTGTTCAAGCCGTTCATCATGAAAAAGCTGGTCGAGAGCGGCCAGTGCCACAACATAAAGAGCGCAAAGCGCGCCGTCGAGAAGGCGAAACCCGCCGTCTGGGACGTGCTGGAAGGGGTCATCAAAGAGCACCCCGTCCTGCTCAACCGCGCGCCCACGCTGCACCGTCTGTCCATCCAGGCGTTTGAACCCGTGCTCATCGAGGGCAGGGCGATCAAGATCCACCCGCTCGTCTGCGGCGCGTTCAACGCCGACTTCGACGGCGACCAGATGGCGGTGCACGTGCCCCTGTCCATCGAGGCGCAGGCGGAAGCGCGCTTCCTGATGCTCTCCTCCAACAACATCCTCAAACTCTCCGACGGCAAGCCCGTCATGACGCCGACGCAGGACATGATCCTCGGCGCCTACTACCTGACCATCGTCCGCCGCTACGACGGCAGATGGTACGACAAGGACCACAACGAAGTCGCAGAGGGCACCGAGGGTGCCGAGCTGTACCGCGCGGGCATCTACACCTCCGAAGACGAGGCGATCATGGCGTACCAGACGGGCAACATCACCCTGCAGGACGAGATCTTTGTCCGCCGCACGGTGACCATCGCGGACGCGAAGAGCCCTTACGACGGCGAAGAGGTCACGGGCAGGGTCAAGACCACGGTGGGCCGCATCATCTACAACGAGGCGATCCCGCAGGATCTGGGCTTTGTCAGAAGGGAGACCAAAGAGGACTACCTCCGGTACGAGATCTCCGGCTACAAGACGGTGGACGGCAGGGAAAAGAGCGTCCCCGTCGACAAGAAGATGATCTCCAAGATCGTCGACCGCTGCTTCAAGACGGGCGGTGCGCCCAAGGCGGCGGAAGTGCTGGACAAGATCAAGGCGCTGGGCTTCAAATATTCCACCATCGGCGCGCTGACCACTTCCGTGTTCGACATGCACATCCCCGATTCCAAGAGGGGCATGATCGCGGACGCGGAGAAGAAGGTCGAGAAGATCGAAAAACAGTTCGCGCGCGGACTTTTGAAAGAGGAAGAGCGCTACAACGCGGTCGTCAACGTCTGGAAAGAGACGACGGACGCCGTCACGGCGGAACTGCGCAAGGACGCGGACGACTTCAACCCCATCTGGATGATGGCGAATTCGGGCGCGCGCGGTTCCATCGACCAGATCAAACAGCTCGCGGGCATGCGCGGCCTCATGGTCAACCCGCAGGGCAAGATGATCGAGATCCCCGTCAAATCCTGCTTCCGCGAGGGTCTGACCGTTCTCGAATACTTCATTTCCTCGCACGGCGGCCGCAAAGGTCTTGCGGACACCGCGCTCAAGACGGCAGACTCTGGCTATCTGACCCGCCGTCTGGTCGACGTCTCGCAGGACGTCATCGTGCGTGAGGACGACTGCTGTGCGGGCAAAAAGCCGCGCGGCATGAAGATCTCCGCGATCACGGGCCCCAACGGCGAGATCGAGAGCCTTGCAGACCGCCTCGCGGGCCGCTTCGTCTCCGAAGACGTCGTGAACCCCGCAACGGGCGAAGTCATGGTCCGCGTCAACGAGATGATCACCGAAGAGACGGCGCAGGCGATCGTAAAGGCGGGCATCAAAGAGGTCTCCATCCGCAGCGTCTTTACCTGCACCTCCCGCCACGGCGTGTGCGCGAAGTGCTACGGCAAGAACATGGCGACGGGCCTTCCCATCCAGGTCGGCGAAGCGGTCGGCACGATCGCGGCGCAGTCCATCGGCGAGCCGGGCACGCAGCTGACGATGCGTACCTTCCACACGGGCGGCATCGCGGCGACGGGCGACATCACACAGGGTCTCCCGCGCGTCGAGGAGCTGTTCGAGGCGAGAAAGCCGAAGGGCGTCGCCACGCTCTGCGAAGTGGCGGGCATCGCCTACATCAACGAGCAGGACAACCAGAAGCACATCGTCATCCGCGACGAGATCACGGGCGCGGAGAAGAAGGAATACCTGCTCCCGTTCAATGCGGAACTCAAGATCAAACACGGCGACCGCGTCGAGCCGGGCACCCAGCTCAACGGCGGTTCGGTCAACCCGCAGGACATCCTGCGCATTCAGGGCGTCAAGGGCGTTCAGGACTACATCCTGCACGAAGTGCAGTCCGTCTACCGCTCGCAGGGCGTCGACATCAACGACAAACACGTCGAGATCATCGTCCGTCAGATGATGCGCAAAGTCCGCATCGAGAACTGCGGCGACACCGACCTGCTCCCCGGCGAGCTCGTGGATATGTTCACCTTCGAGGACGAGAACGAGCGCACCATCGAGCGCGGCGGTTGCCCCGCGACGGCGAAGCGCGTCCTGCTCGGTATCACGAAGGCGGCGCTTTCCACCGACTCTTTCCTGTCGGCGGCATCCTTCCAGGAGACGGCGCGTGTGCTGACGGAAGCCGCGATCAAGAGCAAGGTCGACCCGCTGATCGGCCTCAAAGAGAACGTCATCATCGGCAAGCTCATCCCCGCGGGCACGGGTGTGCGCGATTACAAGAACTTGAGCCCGCAGCTCGTGACGGGGCACCGCGAGAGCGATTCCCTGATCGAGGAGACGCAGAAGGAGTTCGGCATCGAGCCCGCTCCTGCTGAGAACAACTGACAAACGGGGCGCGCCCAATGCGGCGCGCCCTGCTTTTCGCGCAAGGCGCGGACAGAGGAGGACTTTTATGAAGATCATGATCGCGGGGCTGGGCCTGATCGGCGGCTCCATGGCAAAGGCATTGCGCCGCGCGGGCATTGCCGCGGACGGAACCGACCGCGAAGAGGTCTGCGCCCGCGCGCTCGCGGAGGGCGCCGTCTGCGGCGTCGCGCGCGATCTTTCCGCTTACGACGTCGTGCTGATCGCGCTTCCGCCCGCGGCGGCGATGCGCATGCTGGACGAGGGCGGCTTTGCGGACGGCGCGATCGTCGCGGACATCTGCGGCATCAAAGAGGAGATCGAAAAGCTCGTCTTCTCCAAGCCGCGCAATTACCGCTACGTCGGCTGTCATCCGATGGCGGGCAAGGAAGTCTCGGGTTTTGAAAACTCCTGCGAGACGCTCTTTGACGGCGCGAGCATGATCGTGACAGAAAACGAGAAGACGGACAAAGCGGCGCGCGAGACGCTTGAGGCGCTCTTTTTAAAGATGGGTTTCGGCTGTATCCGACGCTGTGACGCGCGCTATCACGACAGGAAGATCGCCTACACCTCCCAGCTCGCGCACATCGTCAGCAATGCCTATGTCAAGAGCGAGACGGCGAACGGCTTTCCCGGCTTTACGGGCGGAAGTTTTCAGGACATGACGCGCATCGCGGGTGTGGACGAGTCGGTCTGGACGGACCTTTACTTCCTCAACCGCGACGCAGTGACGGAAGAGCTCTCCGGGCTGATCGCGCGGCTGGAAGAATACCTTGCGGCGCTGAAAAACGGCGATAGGGAGGGGCTTCGCGCGTTGCTTCGCGCGGGCAGGCTGCGCAAGGCGGAGCTGGACGCCGAACGCAAGATCGAATGAGCGGAGGAGGGGCGACCCTCCTCTCTTTTTGCCGCGCGTGCAGGAGCGCGCGCGGGGTGTAAAACAGCTTTTTTTGCAATAAGCGTGCGGAAAGACTACAATTTTGTAAAAATTGTTTTTCGCCATCGTTTTACAAAGAGCGGCGATTGTGGTATAATATTATCGGAAAAATGTAATTTTTTCGGCGAGGAAGAAAATGCGCGAGAGGATCGTGACGCTGTCCTGCGAATGTGACGGAGAAAAAACGCACGCGCGCGCGCGTGCGAAAGAATACGTGCGCGGGGGCGTGCGTGAATACCGCTTCGAGATGCAGGGCGCGAGTTATCGCATCCGCACGGGCGGGAGCGTCCTTTTCGAGCGCCGCGGCGGGCTCGGGTATCGGCTGGAGCTGGACGCGGAGCGCCCGACGCGTGCGCGCGTGTGCACGGAGTTCGGCGAGCTGGAAGTGCTCGTGCGCGTGGCATCGCTCTCCGTCCGCGAGCGGGAAGGGCTGTTCGCCCTCCGCGCGGAGTATTCGCTGGATTTTTCCGGATTTATACAAAAGCACTCCGTGCGCTTTACGGCGCTCTCGGAGGCGAAGGAGGGGGGATCATGAAACTGACCTATCTCGGACATTCCTGTTTTCTTTTGGAAGCGGAGGACGGGACCCGTCTCGTGACCGATCCGTACACGGGCGTAGGGTACGAGATGCCGCCCGTGTCGGCGGAATATGTGTGTTGCAGTCACGGTCATTTTGACCACGACTTCGTGCGCGGCGTGCGCGGCGCGCAGAAGATCGTGCGCGGTACGGGCGAATTTGCGTGCGGGGCTTTCCGCCTGCGCGGCATCGCATCCTTCCACGACGAGGTCGAAGGCGCGAAACGCGGCTTGAACACGGTGTACTGCATCGAATGCGACGGCGTGCGCGTCTGCCACATGGGCGACATCGGAACGCTTCCCGAACCCGCGCTCGTGCGGGAGATCGGAGCTTGCGATGTTCTGCTCGTGCCCTGCGGCGGGACGTACACGGTGGACGCGGAGGGCGCGGCAAAATGGGTGCGTGCGCTCTCGCCTCGTGTCGCTGTCGGGATGCATTTCCGCCCCGCGGACGGGACGTTGGACATCTCGGACGAAAGCGGATTTTTGCGCGCAGTCGGCGGGGAGAGGCTCGCGCGGGCGTCGCTGGAGGCGACGGATCTGAAGCTCCTTGCGGGCAAAGCGGTAACACTTGAGAGGACGAGAGAATGAGTGAAGAGAGAATCGAAGAACAGACGAACGGTATGCCTGACTTCTTGCAGGACCAAGAAGAGGGAAAGATCGACGACGAAAAGCTGTTCGAGATCTATGCGCCCGTCGCGGAGAGCCTGGATCGCGGCAACATCTACGAGATGCGCAACATCGCGCGCGCCTTCGGGATCAACGCGCCGACGACCATCAAGAAGCGCGGGCTGATCGCGAGCATCATCCGCGTCGCGGCGGGGTTTTCGCTGCCCGGCCCGCGCAACAACCGCGGCGCCCGCGTCAAGGCGGAGCCTGCGTCCGAACTGCGCATCGCCGAAGTGCGCGACCTCGTCGCAAAGTGCAACGCAAAGCTCATCTATGAGGATGCCCGCGCACAGTCGGTGCGGCTTCCTCTGCGCGACGTGGAGGGCGGCGAGCGCATATACGACTATGGCGACCCGCACTGCACGGGGTTTCTGGACATTGACCGCTCGGGCGTGGGACATCTGCGCGATTACGACCTCGAAGAGCGCCCGACGGACGCGGTGCTCGGCGAAAAATTCATACGCGACAACAAACTGCGTGCGGGCGACTATGTCAGCTGCTTCGTGGCGCAGGAAGAGGGCAAGGCGCCCGAAGGCGTGCAGCTCGCCGCCCTCGACGGGCACCCGCCGCGCATGCAGTCGCGCGGGCTGTTCGAGGAATTTCCCGCCGTCTATCCCTACGGCAGGCTCCGCCTCGGCGGAGAGGACCCCGTCCTGCGCGCCGTAGACCTTCTTCTCCCGCTGGGGCTGGGACAGAGGGGCCTTCTGTTTTCCTCCGCGGGGCTGGGCGTCACTTCCTTTTTCGAGCGCGTCGCCGATGTGCTCGTGCGCACCGATCCCGCGGTGCGCGTGGTGCTCGTCCTGCTCGCACAGCGTCCCGAAGAGGTGACGCGCCTGCGCCGTCGATTTCCGCAGGCGGTGGTCGCGGCGACCTGTTTTGACGACGCGCCCGCCCGCCATGCGCAGATGGCGCGGCTCGGCCTCGAATGCGCAAAGCGCACGGCGGAGAGCGGCGGCAAGGCGCTCCTGCTGTTGGACAACCTCGGCGTTCTCGCGCGCGGCATCGCGGATTCGACGGTGTACAGCGGCAGGTCGACGCGCGGCGGGCTGGACCTTGTCGCGCTTCAGGCGGTCAAGCGGTATTTTTCGAGTGCCCGCAAGCTGGAGGGCGCGGGTTCTCTGACAATGCTCGCCGTCTCGCGCACGGACGGAACGGACATCGACGCGGAGGTGGGCGAAGAGCTTTTGCCCGCGGCGAACCTCGTCCTGCGCTTTACCGAGCGCGCCCTTGCTGCGGGGGTGTTCCCTGCGGCGGACCTGAGCGCTTCGCGTTCTCGCGTCGCAGAGGCAGCGCGCACGGAGGAAGAGGAGGCGCAGGCGCGCGAACTTTCCCGCGCGGTCGAAGAGCAGGGGCCTGCGGCGGTGCTCGGCTTCTTTGATAAAAACGATCCCGCAAATTGAGGTGAAAGACATGAAAGGATACGTCGCGATACACATGACCGCCGAGCGGCTGCGTGCCGCGCTGTTCGGCGCGGACAAGTCCTTCCTCGGCCGCAAGAGCGCGGCGCTCTCCGCGGAGGACAGCTATGTGACCCTTCTCGCCAAGACGGCACAGCTCGTTCGCGAACTGTGCGGCGGGGACGCGCCCGTCGCCGTCGCGGCGTGCGCCGAGGGCATCGTCTCCCGCTCGGGGGAGGTGCTCGACAGCGATCTTCCCGCCCTTGTCGGCAGGCCCTTCTCCCGCGAGCTCTCCGAAAAGCTGGGCTCGCGCGTGCTGTTTTCGGACGCGGCGACCGCCTGTGCGGCGGGCGAAGCGGCGTTCGGCGCGGCGAAAAAATACGACGACGTCGTCTGCCTGCGCCTCGGCGCGCGCGTGGACTGCGCGGCGCTGTTCGGCGGCGAGCGCTTCGGCGACGCGGCGTGCGTCGCGGGCCACATGGTCGTCGAGGCGGGCGGTATCCCTTGTTCCTGCGGGCGCAGGGGCTGTTTTACGCAGTACGTCTCTGATGCGGCGCTGGTCCGCGACACAAAGCGCGCGATGTTCGAGAACCGTTCCAGCGCGCTCTGGTCGAGCGCGGAAGGGGACCCCGAAAACGTGACGCCCGTGACCGCCTTTGCCTGCGCGAAGGCGGGGGACGAGGCGGCGCAGAAGGTGGTGAAAAACTACATCTTCTATCTCGGCGAAGGCATCGCCAACCTGATCGGGCTTTTCCGTCCGCAGGTGTTTGTCCTTGCGGGCGCGCCCGACGACAGCGACTACCTGCTCGCTCCTCTGAGAAAATACGTCAGCGAGCGTCTGTTCGTGGACAGCGGCCGCGTCCCGCTTGCCTTCAACCGCGCGGCGCTCGGCGCGGATGCGGAGCTGTACGGCTGTTGCGCACAGCTTTTCCCCGAGCGATGAGGGCGTCGCTTGCCCTTCCCGAAGGGGCGGCGCGGCGGAAAAGACGCCGCGCGCTGTTGCGCCGCGGCGCGTATCTTGCGGCGGCGGCGATCTTGCTCGCGGCGCTCCTGCTCGTCAACGCGTTCGTGTTTCCCCTCCGCTATCTCTGGGTGCTCGCGGCGTATCCCGCCTCGCCTAAATGGGAGGAAGGGGAACTGTGCGTCTGGTTTTTGGACGTCGGACAGGGCGACGCGACATTTGTGCGCTTCCCGGGCGGCGAGACCATGCTCATCGACGGCGGCGACGGCTCGTATGCCGCGCGGCAGTCCCTTCTCTCGGCGCTGTTTGCGGCGGGCGTGGACGAGCTGGACTATCTCTTGCTCACGCACGACGATCTCGACCATGCGGGCGGGCTCGCGGAGGCGGCGGAGCTGTTCGGCGCGCAGACGCTCTGGCTTCCGAGCGATCTGCATTCGGACGCGGCGCTCGCGCTTTCCGAGTATGCGAAATCCTCGGAGGCACAGGTGCGCACGCCGCGCATCTTCGAGAGCGTCGTCTCGGGCACGCGGGAACAGCCCTGCGTGCTGCTCTTCCTCTCGCCGCTCGCTGAGGCGGAGGGGAATGAGGCTTCTCCCTTCCTTTACCTCGAATACGCGGGCAGGCGCATCCTGCTGGCGGGCGAGGGCGGGACTGCGGCTGAAGACGCACTCGTCGGTGCATGGGAGGAGACGGAAGGGGCTGTATTTGAATGCACCCTCCGCGCGCCCTTCGGTACGCTGGACGTCTCGCCCGACCTTTCGGACATAGACGTGCTCCGCGCGGGGCATCACGGCTCGGCGTACAGCACGGGCGAAGCGCTCTGCGCGCTGACGTCGCCCGCCGCCTGTGTGTTCAGCTCGGGCGCGGGAAATTCTTACGGGCACCCCTCGCCCGAGACGGCGGACCGCCTTCTCAAATATTCGCCCGACGTCGGATTTTTCCGCACGGACGAGCTGGGGAACATCCTCCTGCGCGTGACGCGGGAGGGCGCGTGCACGCTTACCGCAGAGAGGAGCGTCGCGCAGATCGACTGAAATCAACGGAGACTTGAACTATGCTGAAACTGACCACGAGCGGCGAGTCGCACGGGCGTGCGCTGACCGCCATCATAGAGGGGCTTCCCTCCAATCTCACCGTCGAGACGGAGGAGATCGACCGCTATCTCGCCCTCAGGCAGGGCGGCTACGGCAGGGGCGCCCGCCAGAAGATCGAGACCGACCGCGTGCAGATCCTTGCGGGCGTGCGCGATAAAAAGACGCTGGGCAGTCCCGTCTGCCTGGTGGTGGAGAACCGCGACTATGCGAACTGGGAGGCGTACATGTCCCCCTACGGCGCGGACACCTCCGCGCGCAGGCTGACCCGCGTCCGCCCGGGACACGCCGACCTTTCGGGCGTGCGCAAGTACGACCAGACGGACGCGCGCAACATCCTCGAACGCGCGAGCGCGCGCGAGACGGCGGTGCGCGTCGCGGCGGGCACCGTCGCGAGAATGTTCCTGCGCGAACTCGGAATCGAGGTCTGCGGCTACGTCCGCTCGGTCGCGGGTGTGGAGGATACGCGCGAATACACTGCGGCACAGCTCGCATCCGTCAAGGAGAGCCCGCTCTTCATGCCCGACGCCGCGCTCTGTGAAAGGGCGATGGCGGCGATCGACGAGATCCGCGAGGCGAAAGACACGGCGGGCGGCATCGTCGAGATCCGCGTCGCGGGGCTCAAGAGCGGCTTCGGCAGCTGCATGAGCTACGGCGAAAAGCTGGACGGGCACCTCGCGGGCGCGGTCATGGGCATCCAGGCGATCAAGGGGGTCGAGATCGGCCTCGGCTTCGAGGCGGCGCGCCGCAGGGGCAGCGCCGTGCACGACGAGATCTTCCGCGAGGGCGACCGCTTCGTGCGCAGGAGCAACAACGCGGGCGGCATCGAGGGCGGCATGTCCAACGGCGAGGAGATCGTGCTCCGCGCCGCGATGAAGCCCATCCCCACCCTCATGCGCGGGCTTGCCACCGTCGATCTCGAGAGCGGCGAGGCGTGCCGCGCGGCGACGGAGCGCAGCGACGTCTGCGCGATCTGCGCCTGCGAGATCGTCGTCGAGAGCGTCGTCTGCTTCGCGCTCGCGCAGAAGGTGCTCGAGCGGCTGGGCGGCGACAACATGCGCGAGATCCGCGCGCGCTACGAGCTCTTGCCTTGAGTCAGGAGGTTTTTCATGCAGACCATTCCCGTAAACACGAAATCCCGCCCCTCCGCCGTCCTGTGCGGCGCGGGGGCGTTTGAAGAGGCGTCCCGTTTCCTCGCGGGGCAGGACGTCTTCGTCGTCACCGATTCCAACGTTGCCCGCCTGTATTCGGACGCGATCGCGTCCGCCTTTGCGGGCGCGCCCGTCTGCGTCGTCCCCGCGGGCGAGCGGCACAAAAACAGGACCACCCTCTTTTCCGTCCTCGACGGCATGCTCGCGGCGCACCTGCACCGCAACTCCTTCGTCGTCGCATTGGGCGGCGGCGTGGTGGGGGACATGGCGGGGCTCGCCGCGGCGCTGTATATGCGCGGCACCCGCCTCGTGCAGATCCCGACCACCCTGCTCGCGCAGGTGGACAGTTCGGTGGGCGGAAAGACGGCGATCGACTACAGACAGGTCAAAAACGTGATCGGCGCCTTTTATCAGCCCGAGCGCGTGTTCTGCGACCCGCTCTTTTTAAACACGTTGCCGCCGCGCGAGATCCGCTGCGGCCTCGGCGAGATCGTCAAGACGGCGCTCCTCGACGAGCGGGTGGGCGCGAAACTGCGCGCGAACGCGGACAGAGCGCGCGATCTCGCATTTTTGCACGATCTGACCGCCGACTGCATCCGCTTCAAGGCGGAAGTGGTCGGGCAGGACGAGACGGAGCGCAGCGGCCTGCGCAAGTGTCTCAACCTCGGCCACACGACGGGCCACGCGCTCGAACTGTTGCTCGGCAGGCGTTCGCACGGCGAATATGTGCTCATCGGCATCTGGCTGGAGAGCTTCATCGCCGAGCGCGAGGGGATATGCACGAGCGCGCACGCGGAGGAAGTGCGCGCGCTCGTCCGCTCGGTGCTCCCGCGCATCCCCGCCGTCGAACAGCCTTCGCGCGCGCTGAAATTTGCCCTTCTCGACAAGAAGAACGCGGCAAAGGACAGCGTCTCGCTCATCCTCTCCAAGGCGCGCGGCGAATACGCCGAATGCACCCTCTCCGCCGAAAAATACGCGGCGTATCTCTCCCTGCTCGAAGGAGGCGCAAGATGAACGTAAAGCCCTGTCACGAGATCTGCGGGGAGTATCAGATCCCCGGCGACAAATCCGTCACCCACCGCGCCATCCTCTTCAACGGCGCGGCGGAGGGTGAGGCGACGGTCACCAACGCCCTTTTGGGCGAGGACTGCCTCTCCTCGGCGGCGTGCATGCGCGCGCTGGGCGCGGACGTGCGCGTCGATGGGGACGTCGTCCGCGTGCGCGGCGTCGGGCGCTTTCGCGACGCCGAGTGCGACTGCGGCAACAGCGGCACGACCATGCGCCTGCTCACGGGGCTGGTCGCGGGCAGGGGAATAAACGTCCGCCTGTTCGGCGATCCTTCCCTTTCCTCCCGCCCGATGGAGCGGGTCGCGGCGCCCCTCCGCCTTCTCGGCGCGAAGGTGCGCACGACGCAGGGCAGGGCGCCCGTCTTCGTGGAGCCTGCTTCCCTCGTCGGGTGCGCGGTGGACACGCAGGTCGCGAGCGCGCAGGTCAAGAGCGCGCTTCTGCTCGCGGCGCTGGGTGCCGAGGGCGAGACGACGGTGCGCGAACCCCTGCGCACGCGCGATCACACCGAGCGCATGCTCGCCGCGATGGGTGCGGACATCCGCGTCTGCGGGAACGAGATCACCGTCCGCGGCGGCAGTCTGCGCGCGCGGGACGTGGAGGTGCCCGCGGACATCTCGGGCGCCGCCTATTTCATGGCGTTGGGCGCGCTGTGCGGCGAGACGGTCTGCCGCAACGTCGGCGTCAACCCCACCCGCACGGGCATCCTCGCCGCATTCGACAGGATGGGCGCGGACTATTCGCTGGAAAACGAGCGGGAGGTGTGCGGAGAACCCGTCGCGGACATCCGCGTGCGCAAGTCTCCGCTCCGCGCCATCCGCCTTTCGCGGGAGGACATGCCCGCGCTGATCGACGAGATCCCCGTGATCGCCGTCCTGCTCGCGTTTGCCGAGGGGGAGAGCGTCATCACGGGCGCGGAGGAGCTCAAAGTCAAGGAGAGCGACCGCATCCGCACGACGGCGGAGATGCTGTGCGCGCTGGGCGGGGACTGCACACCGACGGCGGACGGGCTGATCATCCGCGGCAAGAGGACGCTGCGCGGCGGCGACGTCAGGACATACAAGGACCACCGCATCGCGATGAGCGGCGCAGTCGGGCTTCTCGCGAGCGAAAAGGGCGGGAGCATCGACGATCCCGCGTGTGCGGACATCTCTTTCCCGGGCTTTTTCGATCTGCTCGGGCTGAAGATCTGAAGAGTAAAATAAGCCCTGCGGGGCGAGGAGATAGAACATGTACAAACTTGCAGTCATCGGGAAGGACGTCTCCAAATCGGACAGCGCGAAGATGCATACCTTCGATTTCAAAGGGCTGGGCAGCGAATGCACCTACGAGCTTATTTCCGTCGCAAAGGAGGATCTCGACGCGACGGTCAGAAAATTGCTCGCGGAATACGACGCGTTCAACGTCACCATTCCCTATAAACTGGACGTCATCCCTTATCTGAAAGAGCTCAGGGGCGACGCGCGCGCGTTCGGCGCGGTCAACCTCGTCAAGGACGGCGTCGGCTACAACACGGACGGCGTCGGGTTTCTGCTCATGCTCGAGAACAACGGTTTCCGTCCTGCGGGAAAGCGCGTGCTCTTGCTCGGCGCGGGCGGCGCGGGCCGTTCGGTCATCCGCAAGCTCGCGGAGGCGGGCGCGCAGGTCTTCGTATACGACGTGCGCCGCGAAAACCTCGAAGAGGCGCACCGCGACATCGGCGGATTCACGCCCCTTTTTGAACTTGTCCCGGGCGATTACGACCTGATCGTAAACGCGACGGGCATCGGCATGCACAAGACGGAGGGCGTCTCGCCCGTCGGAGCGGAGTTCCTCGCCCGCGCGGCGTGCGCCTGCGATCTGATCTACTACCCGAGAAAGAGCGAATTTCTGCGCATCGCCGAGTCGCTGGGAAAACCCGCCTTCAACGGGCTGGGAATGCTCTTTTATCAGGCGTATTACGGCGACTGCATCATCCTCGGCAGACAGCCTTCCGCCGCCGAGGCGAAGGAACTGTTCGAGGCGTATCTGAAAGAATATGCGGACTGAACGGAAAGACACACGAAAGGAGAAGAAGATGAAATTGTTGTTTCTCAACGGCGTCAACCTGAACATGACGGGTCGGCGCGAAAAGGGAGTTTACGGCACGGAGACGCTGGAGTCGATCAACGAGCAGATCCGCGCCTTCTGTGCGGCGCGCGGCGCGGAGTGCGAGTTCTTCCAGAGCAATCTGGAAGGGGAGATCTGCACGGCGATCCAGAATTCCGATGCGGACGGGATCGTGCTCAACGCGGGCGCGTTCACCCATTACAGCTACGCCATCCGCGACGCGATCGCGTCCGTCTCCACGCCCGTCGTCGAGGTGCACATGTCCAACGTGCACGCGCGCGAGCCCTTCCGCCACACTTCGGTCATCAGCGAAGTGTGCCGCGGCACCGTTCTCGGCTTCGGCAAGAACAGTTACATCCTCGCGGCGGAGAGCTTTCTGTTATGAACATCGTACTCTGCGGAATGATGGGCGCGGGCAAGACGACGGTCGGCATCCTGCTCGCCGAGCGCACGGGCATGCGCTGGTATGACACGGACGACCTGATCACCGAGCGCCACGGGAACATCCCGAGCCTGTTCGAGTTTTACGGCGAAGAGCACTTCCGCCAGCTGGAATCGGAGGTCGTTCACTCGATCGCGAACAGCGACAACTGCGTCATCTCCACGGGCGGCGGGTGCGTGCTCCGTCCCGAAAACAGCGCGGCGTTCAAGGCGGGCGGCGGGAAGATCGTCTTTCTGAAAGTGGACATCGCCACCCTCTTCGAGCGCACGGGGCATACGGGCGACGACCGCCCCCTTCTCAAAAACACGACCTTCGAGAAGATGAAGGCGCTGCTCGACTACCGCACGCCCATCTATCAGAGCTGTGCCGACTACACGGTGGAGACGGACGGCAAGAGCGCGGAAGAGGTCGCGGCGGAGATCGCGCGCGTCTTTTCCCTGCCCGAGCGGGGCAGGGCATGAGCACCGCCCTCGTCACGGGCGGCTCGCGCGGCATCGGCAGGGCGGTCTGCGCCGCGCTCGCCGCGGCGGGCTACGACGTTCTCTTTTCCTATTCAAAGGACGAAGAGGGCGCAAAGCAGACGCTCCGCCTGATCGAAGAGGCGGGCGCGGGCGGCACCGCGGTGCGCTGCGACGTCTCGGACGAAGCGCAGGTGCGCGCGCTCTTTGCGGCGGCGCCCGGGCTGGAGGTGCTCGTCAACAACGCGGGCGTCAGCTCCTTCGGTCTTTTGCAGGACACCTCTCTCTCGGAGTGGCGGCGCGTCTTTTCCGTAAATACAGAGGGCGCCTTCCTGTGCATGCGGGAGGCGATCCCGAAGCTCTTGCGGCGGGGCGGCGGCTGCATCGTCAACGTCTCCTCCGTCTGGGGCGAGGCGGGTGCTTCCTGCGAGGCGGCGTATTCGGCGAGCAAGGCGGCGCTCATCGGGCTGAGCAAGGCGGCGGCAAAGGAGCTCGCGCCTGCGGGCATCCGCGTCAACTGCGTCTCCTGCGGCATGATCGACACGCAGATGAACGCACGGCTCTCCGACGAGGCGCGCGCGCAGTTCTGCGCGAAACAGCCGATCGCGCGGGAGGGCACGCCCGAGGAGGTCGCCGCGGCGGTGCTATTCCTCGTCAGAAGCCGCTACGTCACGGGCGAGGTGCTCCGCGTGGACGGCGGCGCCCTGCTCTGAACAAAGCGCAAATTTTTGTCTGAGAAAAAAGGGTTTTGCCCTTTTTTGCAGAATATATTATTATGGGCATGCCACACGGCTTGCCGAAAAGGGGAAAAACGAATGAGTTTCGACGATGCAGTCAAACGGCGCACCTACGAAAAGGAGAGGCAGTTCTTCTCCGCATACGCCACGCTCTCGGAGAACACGCGCGGAAGGGAGCGCGAGGAGACTCCGTGCAACATGCGCACGGACTTCCAGCGCGACCGCGACCGCATCATCTACAGCAAGGCGTTTTTGCGGCTGAAAAACAAGACGCAGGTCTTTTTCTCTCCCGAAGGCGACCATTTTCGCACGCGCATGACGCACACCATCGACGTCTCGCAGATCGCGCGCTCGATCGCGCGCTCGCTCGCGCTCAACGAAGACCTCGCCGAGGCGATCGCGCTGGGGCACGACCTCGGTCACACGCCCTTCGGTCATGCGGGCGAACGGGTGCTCGCCACACTCGCGCCGGACGGGTTTTCGCACAACGTGCAGTCGCTGCGCGTCGTGGACGTGCTCGAAAAGGAGGGGCGCGGGCTCAACCTCACCTTTGAGGTGCGGGACGGCATCCTCAACCACAAAAAGAGCGGAAAGCCCGCCACACTCGAGGGCATGGCTGTCTCGCTCGCCGACCGCATCGCCTACGTCAACCACGACATCGAGGACGCCATCCGCGCGGGGCTTTTGCGCGCGGAGGAACTGCCGAAGGAGGACGTCGAGCTGCTCGGCTCCACCTCGCGCGACCGCATCAACCGCATGATCACCTCCATCTACGAGAACAGCGAGGGGAAGAACTTCGTCAGGATGGGCGAGGCGGAGGCGCGCGCGCTGGAACATCTGCGCTCGTTCATGTTCGAGCGCGTGTACATAACCCCCATTTCGATGCGGGAGGAAGAGCGCGCAAAGCGCATGCTCTCGGCGATGTACGACTACTTTTACGGGCATGTGGACAAGCTGCCCGCGTTTTACAGGGAGCTCTCCGAGCGCTGGCCGCTCGGGCAGGTCATCTGCGACTATCTCTCCTCCATGACGGACAAGTTCGCCGTGGCGGTGTTTGACTACATCTTTGTGCCGCACAGCTGGGCGCTGACGGAGAAGGACATCGAGGAGATCTGAGCGCAGGGAAGGAGGCAAAATGGCAAAGGGGCTGGACCCGCAATTTCTCGAACAACTCAAGGCGAAAAACGATCTGGTCGAGGTGGTCAGCGGGTACGTTCCCCTCGAGCGAAAGGGCGGAAACTGGTGGGGACGCTGTCCCTTTCACCACGAAAAGACGCCCTCCTTTTCCGTCAACGCGGACGGGCAGTTCTACCACTGTTTCGGCTGCGGCGTCTCGGGCGACGTGATCACCTTCATCCGCGAGATCGAGTCTCTGGACTTCGTCGACGCGGTCAAGCTCCTTGCGGAGCGCGCGAAGATGCCCATGCCCGAGATGAACTTCGACACCGAAAAGACGGCGCAGCTCAAGCGCAAGCGGGACGCCGTCCTCGCCATTCTCCGCGCCAGCGCGCGCTTTTACTTCGATAACCTCAATTCGGGCAACGCGGACGCGCACGTGCAGTACATCCTCGACCGAAAAATTTCCTCTTCGGTCGTGCGCAGGTTCGGGCTGGGTGCCTCTCTCGACTTCCGCTCTCTCCCGCAGTTCCTGCTCGACAAGGGCTTTTCGCGCGAGGACATCCTCGACAGCGGCGCGGTCACCCTCTCCGAAAAGACGGGAAGGCTGACGGACGCGCAGGCGGGCAGGCTGATCTTTCCCGTCATCAACGCGATGGGGGACGTGATCGCCTTCGGCGGCAGGGTGCTCGAAAAGACGGATTTTGCCAAATACAAGAACACCCGCGAGACGATGGTGTTCAACAAGAGCAAGACGCTCTACAACATCAACCAGATCAAAAAGCTCAAACAGGGCGCAGGCCTCAAAGACCTGATCGTCGTCGAGGGATACATGGACACCCTCTCGCTCGTGCAGGCGGGTTTTCCCAACGTGGTCGCGAGCATGGGCACGTCGCTCACCAAGGATCAGGCGCGGCTCGCCAAGCGGTACGCGGACAACGTGTACATCAGCTACGACGGCGACTTTGCGGGGCAGAAAGGCGCGGTGCGCGGGCTGGAGATCCTGCGCGACGAGCAGATCAACGTGCGCGTGGTGCCCCTTCCCGACGGGCAGGACCCCGACGACGTCATCAAGACGGCGGGACACGACGGTTACGCGCAATGCCTGGACAGCGCGATGCCGCTCATCGATTTCAAGCTGGAGATCGCGCGGCGCAAATACGACCTTACAAAGACGGAGGACAAGCGCAATTACATCGCCGAGGCGCTGCGCATCATCGCCGAGGCGGAGAGCGAGAGCGTCAAGGAAGACCTTCTCAAACAGCTGCGCGACCGCACGGGCATGACCTTCGAGTCGCTCAAGCGCGACCTTGACAACAATCCTCTCCCGAAGAAGTCGGAAAACGAGCCCGCGCCCGCTCCGCGCGAGGACGGCGCGGACAGACGGGTGCGCGCGTGCAGGTTTGTGCTCGCTTCCGTGCTTTTCGGCGCCAGATATGCAAAAAATTTCGACCTTTCAGGTGTCAGATTCGACAATTCCGTGCATAATACTATCGCACAATTCATCCTCAAAAAGCAGGCGGCGGGCGAACCCGTTCGCGCGAGCGCGCTCTTCGACATCTTCGACGAGGGCACGCCCGAGCTCTCCGAGATCCTCGATCTGAGCCTCGGCGAGAGTCTGGAAGGGGAGCGCGCGGAGAAGTATTTTCAGGACTGCGTGCGCACGCTCGAGCGCGAGCGCATTGCGGCGGAACTGGACAGGCTGAGCGCGCTGTGCGACGCGGAGACCGATCTTGCCCGCAAACGGGAGATCACCCGAAAGATACTCGAACTCACGATAAAACTCAAAAATTTTTAACATAAGCGGAGGAACACAAAGACAATATGAGCGTTTCCGAACAGAAACTCAGCGAGATCCTCAAACAGATCATCAGCGAATACCGCCAGAAGGGGAGCATCTCCACCGATGTTCTCTGCGACATCCTCGAAAAGATCGACACCAGCCCCGACCAGATCGACTACATCTACAAGTCCATCGGCGAGGCGGGCATCCAGATCGTGGACGAGGACGAGCGCGACCGCGAGCTGTTTGAACAGGCGCTCCGCGACATCGGTCTGGACGACCCCGTCAAGATGTATCTCAAGGACATCGGCCGCGTGCCCCTTCTCTCGGTGGACGAAGAGATCGAGCTCGCGCGCAAGATGCAGGAAGGGGATGAGGCGGCCAAAAAGAGGCTTTCCGAGGCGAACCTTCGCCTCGTCGTCTCCATCGCAAAGCGGTACGTCGGGCGCGGGATGCTCTTCCTCGACCTCATTCAGGAAGGCAACCTCGGTCTGATGAAGGCGGTGGAGAAGTTCGACTACCAAAAGGGCTTTAAATTCTCCACCTACGCGACGTGGTGGATCCGCCAGGCGATCACCCGCGCGATCGCCGACCAGGCGCGCACCATCCGCATCCCCGTGCACATGGTCGAGACCATCAACCGCCTCACCCGCGCCTCGCGCATCCTCCTGCAACAGCTGGGCAGGGAGCCTACGCCCGACGAGATCGCGAAGGAACTCAACATGCCCGTCGACCGCGTCCGCGAGATCCAGAAGATCGCGCAGGACCCCGTCTCGCTCGAGACGCCGATCGGCGAAGAGGAGGACTCGCACCTGGGCGACTTCATCGAGGACGACCGCGCGACCACTCCTTCCGATTCGGTGGCGTTCACCATGCTCAAAGAACAGCTCCTCGGCGTTCTGGACACGCTGACCCCGCGCGAGGAGAAGGTGCTCCGCCTGCGCTACGGCATCGACGACGGCAAGCCGCGCACCCTCGAAGAGGTGGGCAAGGAGTTCAACGTCACCCGCGAGCGCATCCGTCAGATCGAGGCGAAGGCGCTGCGCAAACTGCGCCATCCTTCGCGCAGCAAAAAGCTCAAGGATTTTTTGGACTGACATGAAGCGTTCCCTGCGTCTTTCGACCATCTGCGGCGCTCTCACGCCCTGCGACAGCTTTGCGGACGTGGGGTGCGATCATGGTTACTGCACGCTGTATATGCTCGAGAACGGGCTGTGCCGCACCGCATGCATCTCGGACATCAGCGCCCCCAGCCTCGCGAAGGCGGAGAAGCTCCTTCTTCGCTACATACAAGAGGGCAGGGTGACGTCGGTATGCTGTGCGGGGCTTGCGCTCGTGCCGCGCGAGACGGAGCAGGTGCTCATCGCGGGGATGGGCGGGGAAGAGATGCTCGCCATCCTGCGCGAGGGATTCCTGCCGCCCGTGCTCGTGCTTCAACCCATGAAAAACGCCGAGAAGGTGCGCGCCTTTCTTCTGGAAAACGGGTACGCGCCCGACCTCGACGTCACCTTTTACGATTCAAAATTTTACCATCTTCTCCGCGCGCGGCGCGGTGCGGGCAGGCAGTATTCCGAGCGCGACGTCGCGTTCGGCTACGACAACCTTCGCGCGCCGACGCAGGACTTTGTCCGCTACCTTCGCGCGGAGCTGGAAAAGTGCGCGCGCCGTCTCGAAGGCGGGGACATCCCCGCGCTCCGCGCGCGGCAGACGCAGCTTTCGGAGGTGCTGCATGAAATTGAGAGAGGTGTATGAGCGCATCGACGCGCTCTATCCCAAGAAGATCAGCGACGACTACGTCGCAACATACGGCGGGCACGACAACAGCGGCATCCTTTTGGACGGCGGCCATGAGATCGCGGGCGCGCTGTTCTCGCTCGACCTTTCGCAGGGCGCGATCGCGGCGGCGAAGGCAAAGGGCTTCAACCTGATCGTCACGCACCATCCTGCCATCTTCTTTCCCGTCTCTTCCCTGCGCTATGACGACGCGCTCGGCGCGCGCATCCTCGGCTGTGCGGAGGCGGGCATCGGCATCGTCTCCATGCACCTGAATCTCGACTGCGCGGAGGGCGGCATCGACGAGAGCCTCGCCCGCGCGCTGGGCGGCAAGGGCGACCTTGCTCCCGAGGAGAAAGTGGAAGGGGGCGGATACGGCAGGATCTTCGACGTGCCCGAACAGACCTTTTCGCAGTTTTCGCAAAATGCCATGGCGGCGCTCGGCACGTCGCGCGCCTTCCTGTACGGAGAGGGGAGCGATCCCGTCCGCCGTGCGGCGTCCTTTTGCGGGGCGGGCGTGGACGGCGGGGCGCTCCGCCGCGCAAAGGCGGGCGGCGCGGACGTCGTCGTCTCCGCGGATTGGAAACACAATTTTCTCTGCGACGCGCAGGAGCTGGGGCTGAAAGCCGTTCAGCTCACGCACTACGCGAGCGAGAATTTCGGATTTAAAAAAATATATGAAAAACTCAGAGACAGGCTCGGCGTTCCCTGTGCGTTCCACGAGGACGCGTTCATGCTCTGAGAACGGAGGTATCGAATCATGTTGGACGAATTGCTGCAATACCAGGAAGCGGACGGAAAGCTCCGCGCCATCGAACAGGAGATCGGCGCGACGGAAGAGCACAAGAAATACATGACCGCGCTCAAATTCCTCAAAAAGGCGCCCGAAAAGCTGGAGGCGCTGGATGCCAAGGCGGCGGAGCTCCGCCTGATCTTTGAGCGTCTTTCCAAGAAATACGCGGCGATCGCGGACACCATCCACGACTACGACAACCTCGACGAGATGGTGGACGAACAGGGGGGCGAGATCTCCTTCTACAAGAAAAACGCGGCGCAGATTGCCGACAACCTTCGCGCGCTCCGCGCCGAGATCGGCAAGCTCGCCTCGCAGATCGAGGCGGTCTCCGCCGAGTACGTCGCGGCGAAAAAGCAGACCATCGCGATGCAGAAACAGTACAAGGAGTACAAGGCGAAGGACGCGCAGATCAAAGAGCAGTACGCATCCCGCATCGCGGAGGTGGAGGCACAGCTAACGGCGCTCGCCAAAAAGGTGCCCGCCGACACCCTCGCTAAATACAACGCCAAGCGCAAGGAAAAGCTCTTTCCCGTCGTCAGCGAGGTCACGGGCAACCGCTGCCCGCAGTGCGGCATGGAGCTGTCCATCGCCGAGATCTCCAAGCTCACGGGCGGCAACGTCATCGAATGCGACAGCTGCCGCAGGTTCCTCTTCAAGCGAAAATGACCGTGCCCCGCACGAAAAAAGAGACCGCCTCCGCGGTCTTTTTTGTTTGCGGAAAAGCCGCCGCGGCGCTTGTCTTTCCGAAGGAGCTTTGTTCGCTCGCGGCGCATATTTTTTACACCGTTTCGCGCTTTTTGTCTCACGGTTCTCTGTTTTGCGCAGGACGTCCCGCGCTTTTTCGGCGCGGGAGAAAGGTGGCGGGCAGGCTTTGAACGGGGCGGAAAGTGCGGTATAATGGAAGGGAGGAGAGAGATCTCCTCCTTTTTATTTTTCTGAAAAGGAGATGGAACAAGATGATCTATTATGCAGATGCGGCGGGCAGTACGGTGCGCTGTGTGCCCGAGCGCGTGCACCAGGGCGGCGCAGAGGGGAACAAGCTCCTGCTGATCGCGCCGTTTGCGGCGGGCGGTTCGGTCTGGGCGGCGTTTTCTCTGCCCGACGGCACGGTGACACAGCGTTTCCGCCTTTCGTACGAGGGCGCCTTTGCGGGGCTCTGCGACGAGGCCGGAAACGCGGTGAACGGATGGAGCCTGTCCCTTCCCGTCAGCGTGAGCGCGCAGTACGGCGACGTGACGGTGCAGTTTTATTATTCGCAGGGCGACAAGGAGATCGCGGGCGGCGCGGCGGTGTTCACCGTCGAGCGCGGCGTTGCGTCCGAACTGCCCGAAAGCCCCGCGGAGGACGTGTACGCGCAGATCGTGCAGGCGGTGGACGCGCTCTCTTCGGACGTGAACAACGGCTACTACGCCGCGCGCGCCCTTTACGGCTGGAACTCGTCCTATTCGTACGGCGCGAACGAGGTCGTATTTGTGCCCGACGCGGGCGAATGCGGCGCGTTGGTGCGCTCCAAGGCCGCGAACAATCTGGGTAACCCGCCCTATACGGACGGCGTTGCGGACACCGCGCACTGGGAGGAAGTGCTTCACTTCGGCAACGTTGCGGCGCAGTTCCGCGAAGAACTTTCGGCGCTCGCCGTGCGCGCGGAGAGCGCCGAAAGCGCGGCAGGCTCGGCGGCGTCCGCGGCGCAGGGCGCGGCGGAGGAGGCGCAGGCATCGGCGCAGGCGGCGCAGAGCGCGGCGGGTTCGGCGGCGGTTGCCGCGGCGGAACAGGTAGAACAGTCTCTTGCCGCGTCCCTTTCCGCGGCGCAGGCGGCGGCGGGAGAGGCGCAGGCGGCAAACGCTTCCGCGCAGGCTTATGCGGAACAGTCGCTGAGCAACAAGACGTATTCGGGCATTTATTGCACGCAAGCGGAGACTTATGCCAAAAAGGCGGAGGAATACAAAGATCTCGCCGCCCAATACGCACAGGAGGGCATCGCGCCCAACCTCGACTATACCTCGGTGGCGGAGCTCCCTGCCGAGGGAAGCACCAAATTTCTCTATCTGATCCCCGAGGAAGGGGGCGAGGAGTTCAACCGTTACAGCGAATACATCTGGGTCCCTTCGGCGGGTACGTATGAGTTTGTCGGCACGACGGGCGTCGATCTGAGCGGCTACGCAAAGACAACGGGCGAATACAAAGATATGTCGGTCGGAAGCGCGCAGAGCGCAAGTTTTGCCCTCCGCGCGAACGTTCTCTCGCGCTGTTTTGAGGTCGGCGGGGAGCAGGAGGGCTGGTACCGCGTCGGCACCGTGACGCCCGCCATGCTCGCACAGGTGAGCGAGGGCGACGGGCGCTACGAATGCATTCTCACGTCGCGCACTTCCGAGGGCGCGGCGGGGATCCTGCGCGTTGCGGGCGAGGTGTCGGGCGGCGTCTTCTCGCAGATGAAAGTCAGTGTGCTCGCGGGCAGCATCGCCGCCGCGGATTTCTGCGTGTCGACGGCCTCGTCTTCCTTTGACCTGTATTGCAAGTGCGCTTCGGGCGTGCGCCGCGGCTTCACCTTCCTCGACGAGAGCTTTGCGGGCACGAGCGGCAACATCTTTATGATCTCCGTCTCCTATTTCGGGAGCGCGCACCCTTCGGGCGTTTCGGGCGTGAGCGAAGCGGGCGACGGCGAGGGGAATCTTCTGGACGCCGTATTTGCCCGCAAGAGCGGGACGTATGAGGGCCTTTCCGTCGGAAACGCGACAAAGGCGACAAGCGCGGAGAGCGCGCAGACGGCTTCGACGGCAGATTACGCAACGACGGCAGGCACCTGTTATCGCGCCGAAGTCGCGGATACGGCGACGAATGCATCCGTTGCGGCTTCGGCGACGGACGCCGTCAACGCGCAGTTTGCCGAGTCTCCCGAGACGGGCGACGATTCCAACAAGATCGCAACGACAAATTTTCTCGTCGCCGTTTCCCTGCACAGCGGGACCATCTGGGAGGAATCGGGCTATGTCACGCTGACCTATCGCGGCAAGGGCTATCAGGTCCGCCGCGAGAATCCGGAAATCTTCAGCCGCACGACCGCCGCCGTGCACATTTCGCGCTCTGCGAACGTCGTCACGGTCTCGTTCGAAGGCATTCTCGATTCCAATATCCCGCTCAACACGGAGACGCAGATCCTGACAGGTCTTCCCAAGCCCGTCGTCCCCGTCTTCGGCTGTGCGAGCATTAACAAACCTACCTATCCCGTGACGGCACGAATCGATGCGGAAGGCGCGTTTACCGTGACTTCTCCCGTCGCCGCGCTCGCCACTGGCACAAAGTTGTCCTGCAGCGTCGTCTACATCACGGCGGAGTAAACAAAGGGAGGGGCGCACGGCGCCCCTTTTTTTGCACGGAAATTTTTTTTGCGCCTCCCGTTCCGAAACGGGGATTGACAATGCCCCCGCCTCCGTGGTATCATAAAATATGCAAGACAAACGGGAGGAAAGGGTATATGGTCGGCGCGATCATCGGCGACATCGCGGGAAGCCGCTTTGAATTCGATAATCATCTCTCTAAGGACTTCGACCTCTTTGCGGAGGATTGCAGGCCCACCGACGACAGCGTGCTCACCGTCGCGGTGGGCAGGGCGATCTGGGAGAGCGACGGGAAGTGGGAAGAGCTGGAGGGCAATGCCTCTCTCTTTTTGCGGCAGTTCGGCAAGCGTTATCCCGATGCGGGTTACGGCGAACGTTTCCGCAAATGGATGTACAACGACCGCGCGCCCGCCTATCACAGCTTCGGCAACGGGGCGGCGATGCGCGTGAGTGCGGCGGGGTTTGCCGCTCGTTCGCAGGAAGAGGCGCGCCTTCTCGCGCACAAGGTGACCTGCGTCACGCATGACCATCCCGAAGGGCTCAAGGGCGCGGAGAGCGTTGCCGTGGCGATCTTCCTTGCGCGGCAGAGGTGGGAAAAAGACCGCATCCGCGCCTTCATAGAGGACAACTACTACGAGATCGGCTTCACGCCCGAGGACCTGCGCGGCAGGTATTCCTTCGACGAGAGCTGTCAGAACACCGTCCCGCAGGCATTCTGCGCCTTCTTTGCGGGCAGGGATTTTGAAGACGTCGTGCGCACGGCGGTCAGCATCGGCGGCGACAGCGACACGATCGCGGCGATCGCGGGGAGCGTGGCGGAGGCGTATTACGGCGTTTCCGAGCCTATGCGCCGCGCTGTATATGCAAAGCTGAACACCCCGCAATACATGCTCCTGTACCGCTGGCTCCTTGCCTTCGAGGTGTATTTTCAAGGCTGGCGCGGCGCCGATGCGGGGGAGCGGGCGCAGATTGCGGCGTTCGTCCGCGGGCATATCCGGGAATACGGAGCAAAAAATATCGACAGATTGCTCGTCCCGTGACCTGAAAAAAGTACTATTTCCCCAAAAACCGACATATACATTACCATCGCCAATCTAGTGGGGGATGATAAAGTATGTGGGAATATATGCGTGAGCGCGCACGTCGCAGTGCGGAGTACATTCTCTCGACGGGCGCGACGGTGCGCGAGTGTGCGCGGCACTTTCAGGTCAGCAAGTCGACGGTCTACAAAGACGTCGCCGAGCGGCTGGAAGAGATCGACGTGTCGCTCTGGGAAGCGGTGCGCGGGGTGCTTGAAAAGAACCTCGCCGAGCGCCATCTTCGCGGCGGCGCGGCGACACAGCGCAAATACAGCGCGCTGCGCGCGCGCAGGTAGTGCAAAGGAGAGGAAAGAGGAGGGGACCCCTCCTTTTTTTTCGCGCAGAGAAGCAAACGGAAAAAAGTTTTCCTTCTTTTTGCGCGCGTGCAAGAATTTTCCTTCGGCGAATTCTTGAAATTTCCGACGTTTTGTGCTAAAATAAATCAAATCAGAGAAACATCACGGCGCGGATCTTTCCGCGCAGGAAGAAAAGGGAGGGTGCCATATGGCGAAACTCATGGGGATAGACGTAGGTTCCACGACAGTCAAAGTCTGCGTTCTGTCCGAATCCCTCGAAATTTTATACACGAGTTACGAGCGGCATTTTGCGCGCGTGAAGGAATGCGTGCTGGGCCAGCTCTCTATCGTCGAAGAGAAATTCGGCGGCGATTTCTGCGTGAGCATCACGGGTTCCGCGGGCCTCGGGCTTGCGGAGCGGAGCGGCATCTCCTTCGTGCAGGAAGTGCAGGCGGCGTTCACCGCCATCCGCAGATACTACCCCGACGCCGACGCGGCGGTGGAGCTGGGCGGCGAGGACGCGAAGATCATCTTCATCACGGGCGGGACCGAACAGCGCATGAACGGCAGCTGTGCGGGCGGCACGGGCGCATTCATCGACCAGATGGCGACTCTGCTCAACATCACCGTCGACGAGATGGACAAGCTCTCCCTCGCGGCGGAAAAAGTCTATCCGATCGCCTCGCGCTGCGGCGTGTTCGCGAAGTCGGACATTCAGCCCCTTCTCAACCAAGGCGCGCGCAAAGAGGACATCTCGGCGAGCATCTTCCAGGCAGTCGTGGACCAGACTGTATCGGGGCTGGCGCAGGGCAGGCGCATCAAGGGCAAGGTGCTCTTCCTCGGCGGTCCGCTCTACTTCATCCGCGGTCTGCGCAGGGCGTTTCAGACGACGCTCGGGCTGGACGATGCGCATGCGATCTTCCCCGACAACGCGCCCTGCTTCATGTCCGTCGGTGCGGCGCTGTACGCCGCGAACGCGGAGGCGATGCCCCTCGGCGAGGTCATCGCGCGCATCCGCAGCGTGCGCGAGAGCGACGACATCGTCACGGGCGCGCCGCTCTTTGAGAGCCAGGCGGAATACGAGGCGTTCGTCGCGCGGCACAAGCGCAGCGATCTCTCCTTTGAGGACATCAGGATCTATCGCGGTGACGCCTATCTCGGCATAGACAGCGGTTCGACCACCACGAAGCTCGTGCTGATCACGCCCGATTGCAAACTCCTGTACAATCACTACCAATCCAACAACGGCCAGCCGCTGGACATCGTCATCGAGCGGCTCAAAGAGATCTACGCGCTCGCGGGCGGCAGGATCCGCATCGCGGGGGCGGCGGTCACGGGCTACGGCGAGGACATGCTCAAGGCGGCGCTCAAGGCGGACTTCGGCATCGTCGAGACGGTCGCGCATTTCAAAGCGGCGGTGTACTTCAACCCGAAGGTGGACTTCATCATCGACATCGGCGGGCAGGACATCAAGTGTTTCAAGATCAAAAACGGCGCCATCGACTCCATCATGCTCAACGAGGCGTGCTCTTCGGGCTGCGGTTCCTTCATCCAGACCTTTGCCAAGGCGATGGGCATGGAGATCGACGAGTTCGCAAAGCTCGGCCTGTTCGCAAAGCACCCCGTCGAGCTGGGTTCGCGCTGTACCGTGTTCATGAACAGCTCGGTCAAGCAGGCGCAGAAAGAGGGCGCGAGCGTGGAGGACATCTCCGCGGGACTCTCTTCTTCCATCGTCAAAAACGCGATCTATAAGGTCATCCGCGCAAAGACGCCCGACGAGCTCGGCAACAACATCCTCGTGCAGGGCGGCACCTTCCTCAACGACGCGGTGCTCCGCTCCTTCGAGATCGAGACGGGCAAACAGGTCGTCCGTCCGGGCATCGCGGGGCTGATGGGCGCGTTCGGCGCGGCGCTGTACGCGAAGGAGAACGTGCGCGGCGAGAGCGAAGTGATCACGGCTTCGGAGCTTGAAAACTTCACCTATACCTCGAAGAGCCACATCTGCAAGGGCTGTACTTCCCACTGCAACGTCAACGTCATCGGCTTTTCGGACGGCAGAAAATTCATCTCGGGCAACAAGTGCGAGAAAGGCGCGGGGCTCAAACCGCACTCGGACGAGCTCGATCTCTACAACTATAAATACGAGCGCATCCTGCAGAGCGTGCAGGGCACGAAGGGTAAAAAGGGCACCCGCGGCAGGGTAGGGCTCCCGCTCGCGCTCGGATATTACGAACAGCTCCCGCTCTGGGCGGGGTTCTTCGAGGCGTGCGGTTTTGAAGTCGTGCTCAGCGAAAAATCCTCCCGCCAGCTGTATTTCAAGGGCCAGCACACCGTCGCGAGCGACACCGTATGTTATCCCGCAAAGCTCACGCACGGGCACATCGAGAGCCTGCTCGACGCGGGCGTCGACTTTGTGTTCTTCCCCTGCGAGAGCTACAACCTCGACGAGCACGACTCGGTCAATCACTACAACTGCCCAGTCGTCGCGTACTATCCCGAACTTCTCAAGGCGAACAACGAGCGGCTCAGCGACAAGAACTTTATCATGCCGTATCTCGACCTCAACGACGAAAAGAGCACGGTGCGCGCCCTTTCCAAGGCGTTTGCGAGGTACAGGTTGTCGGCGAAGGAGATCCGCAAGGGGCTCGCGGAGGGCTTTTCGCGGCTGAACGCATACTATGCCGACGTGCGTGCGCGCGGCGACGAGGTGCTCGCAAAGGCGCGTGCGCAGGGCAACCCGATCGTCATCCTCGCGGGAAGGCCTTACCACATCGACCCCGAGATCAACCACGGCATCGGAAAACTTCTCACCTCGCTCGGCTTTGCGGTGCTCTCGGAGGACAGCGTGTTCGAGCACGGAAAACAGGTGCTCGTCAACGTGCTCAACCAGTGGACGTACCACGCGCGGCTGTACCGCGCGGCGGAATTTGCGACGGAGAACGAGGACGTCAACCTCGTCCAGCTCGTCTCCTTCGGGTGCGGCATCGACGCGATCACGACGGACGAAGTGCGCGCCATTCTCGAGAGCCGCGGCAAGCTCTATACACAGATCAAGATAGACGAAATCAACAACCTCGGCGTGGTCAGGATCCGCCTGCGCAGCATGCTCGCCGCGATCGAGGAACAAAAGAGGCAAAAGGATGAAAAAGCAGAATAAGGCAGACGTCGTCGATTTCCGCGACGATTACCCCCGCTTTACGCGCGAGATGAAGCACACGCACAAGATCCTTGTGCCCGACATGCTCCCCGTTCATTTTGAGATCATCATGAACATTCTCCGAAAGGACGGCTGGGACATCGAAGTGCTGCACAACGACACCCGCGCGGTCATCGACGAGGGGCTCAAACACGTCCACAACGACACCTGTTACCCCGCGCTCTGCGTGACGGGGCAGTTCATCGACGCGCTCAAGAGCGGAAAATACGACGTCGAGCACACCGCGCTTCTGATCACGCAGTCGGGCGGCGGATGCCGCGCTTCCAACTACATCCCGCTCATCCGAAAGGCGATCAAGGCGGAATTCCCCAAAGTTCCCGTCATATCCCTCAACTTTTCGGGGCTGGAAAAAGACAGCGGATTCCCGCTCGGCCTGTCGCTCATCCTCAAGCTCGCCTACGCGATCTTCTACGGCGACACGCTGATGTCCCTCTTCAACCAGTGCAAGCCGTACGAGGTGAAGGAAGGGGAAGCGGAGCGCGCGCGGCAGGACTGCGTGCGCATGATCGACGCTGCGTTCGCAAAGGGCGGCTACCGCAGGTACGGCAAGATCACCCGCCGCATGTGCGAGCGCTTCGCAAAGGTGGAGCGAAGCGGCGAAGAGAAGATCAAAGTCGGAATCGTCGGCGAGATCTACGTCAAATACTCGCCGCTGGGAAATTCTCATCTCGAAGAATTTTTGCTCTCGGAGGGCTGCGAACCCGTCGTCCCCGCGCTGATGGACTTCGTTCTCTACTGCGCGGTCAACAACCTCAACGACGCAAAACTGTACAATAAAAAGAACGCGGCGACGCCCCTTTTCCGCCTTGCGTACAAATACCTGCACCACGTCCAGAAGCGCATCATCCGCATCACCGAAAAATGCGGATTCGAGCCGCTGCACGATTTTGAGCACCTGCGCCGCTGTGCGGACAAGGTGATCAACCAGGGCGTCAAGATGGGCGAGGGCTGGCTCATCCCCGCCGAGATGGCGGCGCTTGCGGAGACGGGCACGGACAACATCGTCTGCGCACAGCCGTTCGGCTGTCTGCCCAACCACATCGCGGGCAAGGGCACCATCCGCACCCTCAAACAGATGTACGAGCACGAGAACATCGTCGCAGTGGACTATGACCCCTCCGCGACGAAGGTCAACCAGGAAAACCGCATCAAGCTCATGCTCGCCACCGCGCGGGAAAATTTCTCGCAGGCAAAGGGCGGCGGAAAAGAGCCTTCCGATGCGGAGAAAAAATGACGATAAACAGAAAGCGCAGGGATCGCCTTGCGCTTTTTTGTTCGCTTCGGATCGGTTTTTTTCGCCATGTGCAAGAATATGCCTTTTGCGCATGGCGGCCATAAAAGATAAGTATTGGACAGAGAGAGACTTTGGTGGTAAAATAGCGGCAAGAAACGATCAAAGAGGAGGATTTGCCATGGACAGGATACAAAGGACGCAGCAAAAATTCAAAGAGCTTTTCGGCGGAAAGCCGACGGAAAACGAGGGGACGGATCCCGAGTTCATGCGCATCTTGCAGCGCTTCATCTTCGGCGAAGTCTGCTATGTCGGATCACTGGACATTCGGACGCGCGAGCTTGTCACGATCACGGTGCTCGCCGCAGAGCAGGCGCTCCCTCAGCTCAAGGCGCACACGGGCGCCTGCCTGAACGTCGGGCTTTCCCCGCTCGAAATACGCGAGACGTTCTACCAATGCGCGCCTTTTATCGGCTTTCCGAAGACGCTGAACGCGATCGCCGCCATGAACGAAGTCTTTGCTCAGAGGGGCATCTCCCTTCCGCTCGAAAGCGCGGGCACGGCAAAAGAAGAGACGCGGTACGAAGAGGGACTTGCCCTCCAGGCGCCCGTCTACGGCAATGAGATCGCAGACAGATACGCGTGGCTCCCCGGTGATTTTTCCGAGGAGCTTCCCAAATGGCTGACCGAGATCTGCTTTGCGGATTTCACCACGCGAAAGGGCCTTGACGAAAAGAAGCGCGAACTTCTCATCGTCGTGCTTCTCGCGGCGATGGGCGGCGCGGAAGTACAGGTTCGCTCGCACGTTATCGGTGCGCTCAAGGTCGGAAACACGCCCGAAGAGATCGTATGCGCGCTCTGTCACGCCATGCCGTACATGGGGATGCCGCGCCTGTTCAACGCGCTGAACTGTTCCAAAGACGTCTTGGCAAAAGGAGAACAAAGATGACCGAAAAAGAATTTGAAAGACAGAACATATTCGGCAAAGGCGCGGAAAACACCGCTTATGCGAAGTACTTTGCGGGAAATTCTTACCTGAATCCGCTGACTTCGCCCGAGGGAAAGCCGTTCTTTGCAAATGTCACGTTCGAGCCTGCTTGCCGCAACAATTGGCACATCCACCATGCCGAAGAGGGCGGCGGACAGCTTCTTTTGTGCATCGCGGGCGAAGGCTGGTACCGAGAATGGGGAAAACCAGCGCGGAGCTTGCGCTCGGGAGACGTGGTTTTGATCCCCGCAGGGGTCCGTCATTGGCATGGCGCGAAAAAGGAAAGCTGGTTTTCGCACATCGCCGTCGAGCTCCCCGGGAAAAACACCTCGACCGAATGGCTGGACGCGGTCACGGACGAGGAATACGACGAACTCGACAGATAAATACAAGCGCCTGCGCAGAGAGTCCTGCGCAGGCGCTTGTTCCGCTTGCCGTGCAGGAGGAACGCGTCCGTGCTCTTGCGTTTTTTGCGCAGATGTGGTATAATCCGAAGGGAAAAGATCAAAAGCGCGGACCGTTCCCGTTCTCTGTCGGGATGGCGGCGCTATATGCGCAAATTCCGCCGCACAGATTATTGTGCGGGGCGAGACTGCGCGCGGTCGGAAAACGCAAGGGGAGGAAATCATGAGCGGTATCAAAAAGAGAGCGGCGTGCCTTGCGGCGTGCTTTCTGGCACTGATCTTTGTCTTTGCACAGCCGCTTTGCGCGCAGGCGGCGAGCGTCTCTGCGCCGTTGCCCGAGGTGCGCACCCTGACCTATTCCGAAAAAGAGACCTGCAAGAAAGAGCTCTTCCTTTCTGCGCGCTTTGCGGACGAGGCGGGGACGCTCCTGCCTTATCGGTACTATCTCCCCGAACAGGGGGAGGACCTTCCGCTCATCGTGTTTCTGCACGGGAGCGGCGAGCGCGGCACGGACAACGACCGTCAGCTGGACAACGCCATCCTGCGCCCATTCCTCGAAGACGCGCAGAGCCCCTTTTACGGCGCGATGGTGCTCGCGCCGCAGTGCCCCGTCAAACAATACAACAACGGCTGGGTGGATCTGGCGAGCGAGGGCGGATGGTTCACCTATACAAACTACTCTGTGGACAAAACGCCCGAGTCCGCGGAGCGCAAGGCGCTCGTCGCGCTCATCGAAAAGATGTGCCGTACCCATCCGATCGACCGCGACCGCATCTATCTGATCGGGCTTTCGCAGGGCGCTGTCGCGGTCTGGGACCTGCTCGCGCGGCACGGAGAACTGTTTGCGGCGACGGTGCCCATTGCGGGCGTGGGGGACGTGTCCGAGGCGGAACGCTACGCCGACATCCCGATCTACGCTTTCCACGGCAAAGAGGACCCGATCATTCCCTATGAGAACGCGACGCCCGCGCTCTGCGAGGCGATCGAGGCGTGCGGCAAGGGAAAGCTGAATTTTGTCGCGTTCGAGGACGGCGCGCACGACATCTGGGAGCAGGCGATCGTCTTTGCGGGTGCGGAAGGACTCCCCGCACTGGACGGCTGGCTGTTTTCACAGCGGCGCGCACATACGCAGAACAAACTCGTATATGTCATTGCGGGGGCTGCGGCGGCGGTTCTTGTCGCTGGGATCGCCTTGTCGGTGTTCGCGGTGCGAAGCAAATGTGCAAAGTGCGCGTCGGGCGGCTGAGCGCCCATGCAAAAGAAGCGCGGAACGTCCGTTCGGAAAATTTTTTTGCGGAAAGACATCGTGCGCGCGCGGTGCGCGCGCAATAGAGAGGAGGGCGGCGGCGCCTTCTTCTCTTTTTGCTTTTTCAGAAAAAAGAAGACAAATACAGAGAATTTTGGCAGATAAAAAAGAAAACAGATTTGCAAATCTCATGTCAATTCAAGGCAAAAAGGAGTCAATGATGAAAAAAGAGAGCAAAAACCGCAGGATCGGCACGTTTGCCGTGACATCCGTGCTCGCGCTCTGCCTGGCGCTGGGAGGTCTTTTGTCCCTTTCGGCGTGCGGCGGTCCGAGCGGAAAAGAGCTCAAGCTCGAGGCGGAAAAGGCGATCCTCGAGGGAACGCCGCAGGGCGGCGATTTTGTCGTGGGGTCCGAAGACGAGGAAGGCACCTCCGGCTGGGAGTATGTGGGCAACCTCGCGAATGCGGGCAACAGCGTCACATGGGTATTTGAGAGCGAAGAGGCGACGTCTTTCGACATCACGTTCAAGCTCGCGAACCCTCTGACGGGTGAAATGGACCTCGCAAGCTGCATCGGCGTGAGCGTCAACGGCGAGGACAAGACCGTCTCCGCCAAGCTCGCCGCAAAGGGTGCGGAGGGCTGGACGGACGTCAAAGTCAGGGCAGACAACATTCAGGAAGGTTATAACTTTGTAAAACTCACTGTCAAGCAGAACAGCGCGGGCGCAGGCGGCACGGTCGCCGCACCCAACGTGGACTGCATCGTGATGTACAGCGACGCGATCACGGCGCATTCCCATAAATGGACGACCACCCGACGGGCGGCTACGTGGAAGAGGGCGTGACGCACACGACCTGCTCTTCCTGCAAATATTCTTACGACGTCGCGGGCGCTCCCGCCAACGGGCACACCGTCGGCGAAGACGGAAAATGCGAAGTCTGCGGAGAGCTCGTCTATGTCTACGAAGCGGAATACGCGGACATGAGCGGCATCACTTCCGGCTACGGCGCGACCATCGACGCGAGCTCCACCGCGAGCAACGGGCATTCGGTCGGCAGCTTCTCCGTGGAGGGGAACACGCTCGTGTTCAACATCGGCTTCCCCGGTTCGCACGGCCTGATCGGGCTTGCAAACGTCATCAAGGGCACCGTTTCACCCTCGGGCAGACTGTCCGACACCTATGCATATGACTCCACCTCCGCGCCTTCCTATGCGGAGACGAACGTGGACAACTGCACGACGGGCGTGTATAAGTACAGCAACCGCGGCGGCTATTACTACGTCGACTATAACGAGGGCATCTATCTCGGTTACCGCTACTACGAGACCCGCTATGCGGACGGATCTTCTTCCAAAGATCCTTCGAAGGACTACGACGAAGTCGTGCAGTATCCCTTCGGATACGGGCTTTCCTACACGGAATTTTCCTGGGAGGTGGTCTCCGCTTCTCCCGCCGCAGGTTCCTCGGTGGACGAAACGGACACCGTCAGCATCCGCGTCAAAGTCACCAACACGGGCGACGTCGCGGGCAAAGAAGTCGTGCAGTGCTATTACACCGCACCCTATACGCCGGGCGGCATCGAAAAATCCTATGTCGTGCTCTGCGCGTTCGCAAAGACCGATCTGATACAGCCCGGCGACTCCGAGACGGTCACCCTCGAGTTTGACGTGGAGGACATGGCGTCTTACGACTGCTACAATCTCAACGGGGACGATCACACGGGCTACACCCTCGACGAGGGCATTTACAACGTCCGCATCATGAAAAATTCGCACGATTTATGCGGCGCGGCTTCCGAATTTGTCATCGATTACAACATCGGCTCGACGATCAATCTGACAAAGCGCTCGCACGATCTGACGGATGTTCACAATCTCTTTACGGGCGACGAGGCGGAGAACGGCATTCCCATCGACGGGAGCCGCGAATCGCAGACGGTCACCTATCTTTCGCGCAGCGACTGGGAGGGGACGTGGCCGGAAAAATCCGTCTCCCGCAACATGACGCAAGCTGTCGTCGATTCGCTCTCTTATAACGTGGTCAACGATGAGAACGACGAGATGCCCGTGACGGGCGCCGAGAACGGCCTTGTGCTCGACGACCTGAGCGGTTGTGCTTATGACGACGAGAAGTGGGAGCTCTTGCTCGACCAGCTGACCGTCTCCGACATGGTCAAGCTCGTCAGCCAGGCGGGTTACAGCACCGTCCGCATCGCGTCCATCGAGAAGAAAAAGACAATCGATCTGGACGGACCTGCGGGCATCAACGAATCCAACACCAAGATCGGCACCTCGACCGAGCACGCAGTCGCCTATCCCTGCGAGGTGGTCGTCGCGCAGACGTGGAGCGAGGCGCTCGCCTATGACATGGGCTACGCTTTGGGCAACGAGGCGAACGCCTACGGCATCAACGGCTGGTATGCGCCCGCGGTGAACCTGCATCGCTCGCCCTTCGGCGGCAGGAACTTCGAGTATTATTCGGAAGATGCCCTGCTCTCGGGCAAGATGTGCGCAAACGTCGTCTCGGGCTGTCTGAGCAAGGGACTGTACCCGTACATGAAGCACTTTGCGGTCAACGAGACGGAAGAACAGCGTTCGGGGCTTTACACCTGGCTGAGCGAACAGGCGCTGCGCGAGATCTATCTGCGTCCCTTCGAGATCGCAGTCAAGGAGGGGAACGCCAACGCCATTATGACCTCGTTCAACCGCATCGGCGCGATCTGGGCGGGCGGCAACAAGGCGTTGCTTGAAGACCTCGTGCGCGGCGAATGGGGCTTTTGCGGCACCATGCTCACCGACTGGTCGAGCGGCGGCAGCTATATGAACCTCGACCAGGGCCTCGCGACGGGCACCGACGCCTGGCTCAACGGCGCGAATTCGCTCGTGTTCGGGCATGACGACAAGAACTCGAAAGAGGGCGTCAGCGATATGCAGCGCGCCGCGAAGAACATTCTCTACACCTACTGCAACACCTATTACCAGGCGCAGACGTACGGCGACGGAATGGGCATCAAGATCACGGAGGACGTGTTCCCCGTCTGGATCTTTATCCTGGTCGGCATCGACGTCGTCGCTGTGGCAGGTCTCGGCACATGGACGTATTTCCTCTTCTTCCGCAGGAAAAAGAAAGAGGCTTAAAAAACAGACAGACAAAAGCCCCGAAAAGCATGCTTTTCGGGGCTTTTTCCCAAGTAAGAGCAAACCTACGCCCGCGCAAAATATTTTGCGCGGGCGTATCTTGAGATCTTTCATACTACGTTTTCATTTTTTTTTGCAAAAAAATTTCATAGTTTCCTATTGACAGTGTAAGAGTTATAGTGTAGAATGGAGTTAAGCAAAGATAACAATTTATTGTTATCTGTGTTAATATTTTATAGGAGGATTTTTTTGTATGCGCGTTTCTACAGATTTAAGCAAATGTATCGTTTCACTTTTTTTAACAGCGGTGTATCTTGTCTTTGGTTTGATTGTTTTTCGTTCAACAAATGTCGATGCTTTAGCAATTAGCAATGAAAATGCAGATGTAAAAGAAGAATTCTCCACAAATATTGAATCTAATATAGAAATGTATGAGCAGTTTATCAATGAGATCAGCGGTTTTGAAAATAAAACGGTTGATGAGGTAAAAGTTCTCGAGGATTTTAATGGTGAGCTATATATTGATATTGAATGCTCTCCCACTGGTTATGCAATAGTAAATTATCAATATGGTATTATACTAGAGATGGCTGTTGATGCTGTTTCTCCATATAAAAATTTTGAAGGAGAACTTATATACGGAGGTCCCACTTATTATTATAAAGAAGTGTCAACATTTTTGAATACTTCAAATATATTTAATTTGTATGATTTGATGGCGGATGAGTCAATTTCACTTGACGTAGACCAATTTAATGAATTTCAAACATATAATGATGCAATTTTTGAAAAAACAACAGAAATTTATGAGGAAGAAACAGTTTCTATAACACCTTCTCCAAGATCGGTTTTGGAGGCGTATATTGAAAATTACCAATATATAAGCCAGCTGGAAAATTTCGGAGAAAACATTGAAGGAACTTGCGGATATATTGCCGCTGCAATTGTATTATACTATAATTATATGCAATTTGATACTCGTTTTATTGATTCGGAACATCTTTGTCCAGAAGGAGGAATAAAAGATTCGTTACATCAAGAACTCCGTTCAATCGGTCAGAGTTTAGGTATTGGTAATTCGACATGGGCAGCAGATATTGCGGCGGTAATGGAAGAGTACACGGAGAATCGCGTTCCCGAAGCCACACATTACTATATGGCATTATCAACGTCATTAAATATTGATCTGTGCTTTGCGGACAATAAACCGGTAATTTTGTTTGGGAACTTTCAACTGCCTACAGGAGGAAGTGGAAATCATGCTGTTGTAGCATATGGATATCGGCAGCATACAGAATTGTGGTTTAATACCCGCTATTATTATGTACATTTTGGTTGGGAAGGCTATGGAATGGTTCAGCTTTTGGACAATGTATTTACAAACCCGATTGGGAGTATGTATAATATGAATCCAGAAGGATAAATATATCCAGATAGAAAATAGGGAGGACTCTCATGAAAAAGGCTTTTTTGTGTGTGATTTTGGCGTGTGTGTCTCTGTCGCTTCTTCTTTTCACCGCCTGCGACGGACTTGCGGATGCCGATCATCTGACGCTTCGGGATTTTTACGACTCGCAGTACACCTTTGAAGTGTCTTTGGATGTGCGCAAGGCGAGCGAGGGCGGGGGAGTGAACTGTCACTTTGAGCTTCCCGACGGAAAGGATGTGTCCGACGTCCGCGATGCGGTTATTGCATCCTTGCCCGAAGGCGCGACCTGCGAGACACAGTCGGTCGGGGACATTATGCTGTTTTTTGTCCGTTTCGACGAGGACACGCTGAGCTGTTTCATGCTTTGCGAGACGGCGAGGCGGGACGTCGAGGATGCGCCGCCGCGATATTGTTTGAACGACATGACCGCGAATACGTCCTGCGGGGACATCCTGTTTCCCTATCATCTGTGCCTAGACGAATGGCAGGATTTGGTGGCTGGGCAGGAGTGGGGAAGGTTTTACCGCTTTGCTTTTGGATACGAGGCGGATATTGCGCTCGACTATGCGGCGTGCAAGCAGTTTTATGCCTCTCTCGGCAGGGAGTACATCACCTTTGACGACGAGGAGCAATCGGTCACCATGCCCCATATGATCGGGGGCATATTTGATCGGAGAATAGACGAAGAGTATGCGATAAAGATGACCGTAGGGGAAAAGATCCTGTTTGAAAGCGTGGAACTCTGATCCGCGTGTTTCGGCTTTTTGTTGAAAAGGAAGCGGCAGGAAAAATAAGAAAAGGACGCAGACGGCAAAAATGCCGTCTGCGTCCTTCGCATAAAAAGCCCGCCGCCGAAAGCGGACGGGGTTTTACAGTGCGCGCTCTCGCCGCGCACGAAAAAAGCCCGTCTGCCATATCCGGCGACGGGCTACGTTTCAGGGGCTCCCGAAAATCGCAGGGCGAAGCCCGAGATCTTTGGGAAGAGGAGCCGCAGGCGGTAGAGCAAGCGGGTCAGATTTTCACCTGACCCGTTGCTAAATCCGCCTTGCGGCGACGATGTGGCGCAGAGAGAGGGATTTGTAAGGAGCGGCAGAGCCGCGACGGAACAGCGATCGCTGCGCATTGCGCCGATCGCGTCACGTCATTTCGAAGATCCCGCTCTCGGAGCAAGATAAGCCCGCCGCCGAAAGCGGACGGGGTTTTACAGTGCGCGCTCTCGCCGCGCACAAAAAAGCCCGTCTGCCATATCTGGCGACGGGCTACGTTTCAGGGGCTCCCGAAAATCGCAGGGCGAAGCCCGAGATTTTTGGGAAGAGGAGGCACAGACGTAAAAGCAAAGAAGTCGGAAAAATCCGACTTCTTGCAAAATTCGTCTTGTGCCGACGATGTGGCGCAGAGAGAGGGATTTGAACCCTCGGTACCCTTACGAGGTACACACGATTTCCAATCGTGCGCCTTAGGCCGCTCAGCCATCTCTGCATAAGCACTTAATTATTTTACATGAAGTCACCCAAAAAAGCAACTGTTTTTGCGCGCATTTCCAAAATTTTTTCACAGTCTCCGATATTAAAACATGCCGTGCCGCCTTCGCACTGTTCTTCAAGCGATACGCGGTCCGCGCAGACGGTTTTGCGCGGGAGCGCGTTCGGCTTTTATCCAAAGACAGTCTTTCCCGTGTGCGGGAGAAGAGGGGGAAGCGTTGCAAGAGGAAATTTCCGCCGCTCGCAGAAAACACTCGCAGAAAACGCTCGCAAAATACGCTCGCAGAAAACACTCGCAGAAAACACTCGCAGAAAACGCTCGCAAAATACGCTCGCAAAAAACGCTCGCAAAAAACGCTCGCAAGAAACGCTCGCAAGAAACGCTCGCAAAAAACGTTCGTAAGAAACGCTCGCAAAAAACGCTCGCAAAAAACGCTCGCAAAAAACGCTCGCAAGAAACGCTCGCAAGAAACGCTCGCAAAAAACGTTCGTAAGAAACGCTCGCAAAAAACGCTCGCCCAAAAAACGCCGCTTCCCAAAAAACCGCGCGCCTTTTTCAAGGCGCGCGGCGTGAGGTCTTTTTTTACTCCTTGAACAGACGATTGAGCCTGCGGGTGATAGAGCGAATGTTCTCGCGAACGGCGCTCCTCGCGCTGCCGCCGATAACCTTTCTCGCTTCCACCGATTTCCCGACGCGCACGCGCTGGAGGATCTCCTCGTCGAAGAGGGAGGAGAAGCTCTGGTACACGAACAGGTCAAGCGTCTCGAGCTTTTTGTTGTTTTCGATGCAGTAGCGGACGATCTGTCCCGTGACGGCGTGCGCGTCGCGGAACGCCATTCCTTTCTGTACGAGATAGTCTGCGATGTCCGTCGCGGTGGAGAAACCGCCCGCGGCGGCGGCGCGCATCTTCTTCGTGTCGAAGGAGAGGTGCTGGAGCATCTCGTTGAAGATGCCCAGGCAATTCGTCACGGTGTCTTCGGCGTCGAAGAGCGCTTCCTTGTCTTCCTGCAGGTCTTTGTCGTAGGAGAGGGGGATGCCCTTGAGCACGGTCAGAATGGCGGTCAGATCGCCGTACACTCTGCCCGTCTTTCCGCGGACGAGTTCGGGGATGTCGGGGTTTTTCTTCTGCGGCATGATGGAAGAGCCGGTGGAGTATTCGTCCGCGATCTCAATGAATCCGAACTCATCGGTAGTGTAGATGATGAGGTCCTCGCACAAGCGGGACAGGTGCGTCATGACCAGCGAAGCGCAGAAGATATATTCTGCTACGAAATCGCGGTCGGAGACGGCGTCGATGGAGTTCTGCGAGATCTCCGAGAAGGAGAGCAGGCTCGCGGTCATCCTGCGGTCGATGGGGAAATCGGTGCCCGCCATCGCGCAGCTTCCGAGCGGCATGACGTCGGTGCGCTTGTAGCAGTCGGTGAAGCGCTCGAGGTCGCGCAGGAACATCTCGCTGTATGCGTTGAAATACTGTGCGACGGAGATGGGCTGTGCGCGGCGCATGTGTGTATAGCCGGGCATGATGAACTGCACGTTGTTGTTTGCAATGCCGAGCAACGTATTGATGATGTCGCGCAGGCGGTTGCACACGCTCACGATGCTGTCCTTCGTATAGAGGCGCAGATCGGTCGCGACCTGATCGTTGCGCGAGCGCGCGGTGTGCAGTTTTTTGCCCATCACGCCGATGCGTTTGGTCAGCTCGTCCTCGACAAAGGTGTGGATGTCCTCCGCACCTTCGATGGGAAGGTTGCCCTTTTCGATGTCGGCGAGCATGTTGATGAGGGTGTCGCCGATCTTTTCCGCATCTTCTTTGGGGATGATCTGCGTTTCGCCCAGCATTTTGACGTGCGCGATGCTTGCGAGGATGTCGTGCCAATAGAGTTTATAATCGAAAGACAGCGACTGGTTGAAATCGTCTGCGCTCTTCGCGCTCGGCTGTGTAAAACGTCCTTCCCACAATTTCATAATTTCATTCTCCGTAACTGATTTTAACTTGATTTTGTTTGACTTCTTGCCTTGAAAACTTTACAATATTAAAGAATAGGGCGCTTTTGACGGCAGGCGTTGCGGCTTGCGGAACGCAGTCCGCGCACATCGGTCTGCCGCCTGTTATTATTCTAATATATTTTGCACAAAAATTCAAGTTATTTTTGTGAAAAGAGAGATAATTTTGATTATTTTGGGGATCGATCCCGGGCTTGCCACGCTCGGATACGGCGTTTTGCAAAAAGATTCCCGCGGCAACGTGACCGCGGAGGACTACGGCGTCATCGTCACGCCAAAAGAAGAGGCGCTGCCCACGCGGCTCGCCATTCTCGAAGAGGGAATGAGCCGCCTTCTCGACAAGTGCTCTCCCGACGAGGTCGCGGTCGAGGAGCTGTTCTTCTCCAAGAACATCACGACGGGCATCCAGGTCGCGCACGCGCGCGGCGTCGCGCTTCTGACCTGCATCAAGCGCTGCGGCAGGCTGTACGAATACACGCCCATGCAGATCAAACAGGCGCTCACGGGCTACGGAAAGGCGGAAAAGCGGCAGATGCAGCTGATGACGGCGCATCTTCTCAAACTCAAGGGCATTCCCCGCCCGGACGACGCGGCGGACGCACTCGCGGTGGCGCTCTGCCATTCCTTCGCGTCCAGGCTTTCGTCCCTCTATAAAATCTGAAAAACACAGGCGCGCAAGGCGCAGGAGAGTAGATATGATCGGTTACATCAAAGGCAGGGTCCTTCATTCGGATTCGGGCGCCGTATTGCTCGAGGTGAACGGCGTCGGCTACGAGCTCGTCTGTTCGGGCGCGGCGTTCGCAAAGCTCGTCACGGACGGGCAGGGCGAGGCGTACACCTATCTGCAGGTACGCGAGGACGGGGTCTCTCTGTTCGGCTTTGTCTCGCCCGAGGAAAAGAACATGTTTTTGAAGCTGATCTCCGTCTCGGGGGTGGGCCCCAAAGTCGGCATCAGCATTCTCTCTTCGATGAACCTCGGCGAGATCGCGCTCGCGATCGCGACCAGCGACGTCAAGGCGCTGAGCGCGGCAAAGGGCCTGGGCAAAAAGACGGCGGAGCGCATCATTCTCGAGCTTCGCGAAAAGGTCTCGGCGGCGGAACTCGCTTCGGAGGCGGGCGCAAAGCGCGCCGAGCCGCAGGCGGAAAAGATGTCCGACTTTGAAGAGGATGCCGTCGTGGGACTGATGTCTCTGGGCTACACGCGCGGCGAGAGCGTGCGCGCGGTGCGCGCGGCGGTGGAGCACGGTGCCTCGACGATGGAGGAGATCATCCTCACCGCGCTCAAGGGAATGTAAGGGGGAGACGGGATGAGTTTTGCAGACGATTTTGAAAACGACCGCCTGGTCATGAGCACGAAAGGGGAGTTCGACGCGGAGGAAAACATCCTTCGCCCCAAGACCATGGCGGACTACGTCGGACAGAAAAAGGTCAAGGACAACCTCTCCGTGTACATCTCCTCGGCGAAGATGCGCGGCGAGGCGCTCGACCACGTCCTGCTCTACGGCCCTCCGGGGCTGGGCAAGACGACGCTTGCGCACATCATCGCGGCGGAGCTGGGCGTGCAGATCAAGCTCACGAGCGGTCCCGCAATCGAGCGGGGCGGCGACCTCGCCGCCATTCTCACCAATCTGGGCGAGGGGGACGTGCTCTTCATCGACGAGATCCACCGCCTCAACCACGCGGTGGAGGAGATCCTGTATTCGGCGATGGAGGACTACGCGCTGGACATCATCGTCGGCAAGGGCCCTACGGCGCGCAACATCCGCTTCAGTCTGAAAAAATTCACGCTCATCGGCGCGACGACCAAGGCGGGCATGCTCGCCTCGCCCCTTCGCGACCGCTTCGGCGTGATGTGCCGCCTCGAGATGTACACGCCCGACGAGCTCTCGCAGATCGTTACCCGTTCGGCAAAGACTCTGGGCATCTCCATCGAAAAGAGCGCCGCGGACGAGATCGCGCGCCGCTCGCGCGGCACGCCGCGCATCGCCAACCGCCTTTTGAAGCGGGTGCGCGACTTTTCGGCGGTCAAGGGCAACGGCAAAGTGGACTATGAAGACGCCCGCTATGCGCTCGCCCGCATGGACATCGACGAGCTGGGACTTGACGACACCGACCGCGGGCTTTTGCGCGCGCTGATCGAAAAATTCGGCGGCGGCCCCGCGGGGCTGGAGACGCTCGCCGCGACCATCAACGAGGACGCCAACACCATCGAGGACGTCTATGAACCCTATCTGATGCAGCTGGGCTTCATCGCGCGCACGCCGCGCGGCAGGGTGTGCCTGAAGGGCGCATATGAGCACATGGGCATGAAGATGAGCGAAAAACAGAGGATGCAGACCTCCCTGTTCGACGACGAATGAACGGCGGGCAAGGCAGGCAGGAGAGGCAAATGTTATTAAAATCCGATTATTACTACGATCTGCCCGAAGAGCTGATCGCGCAGACGCCTGCTCAGCCGCGCGATTCTTCGCGGCTGCTCGTCTATGACAGGGCGACGGGCGAGACGCAGGACCGCATTTTCCGCGACGTCACGCAGTTTCTGCGCGCGGGCGACGTCCTCGTCGTCAACAACACGAAAGTGCTCCCCGCGCGCATGTTCGCCTATACCGAAAACGGCGGAAAGGTGGAGGTGCTCCTCTTGCGCCGCCTGGACATCGACCGCTGGGAGGTGCTCGTAAAGCCGGGTAAAAAGGCGCGCCCCGGCGCCGACCTCGTCGTCTCGGAGGAGCTCTCGCTCACGGTGGAGGACCGCACGCCGACGGGCGAGCGCATCGTGAAATTCCGCTTCGACGGCGTGTTCGAGGACATCCTCTCGCGCGTCGGCACGATGCCGCTCCCGCCGTACATCCACGAAAAGCTCAAGGACCAGTCGCGCTACCAGACGGTGTACTGCAAGACGGACGGCTCGGCGGCGGCGCCCACGGCGGGCCTGCACTTCACCGAGGAGCTGATGCGGAAGATCAGGGAAATGGGCGTCGAAATCGCGGAGGTTTTGCTCCACGTCGGGCTCGGCACCTTCCGTCCCGTCAAGGAAGAAGACCTCACGCATCACGTCATGCACAGCGAATACTATAAAGTGGACGAGCGTGCGGCACAGATCGTCAACGCCGCAAAGCGGGAGGGGCGCCGCGTCATCGCGGTGGGCACCACCTCCGTGCGCACGCTCGAGACGGTCGCGGATGAAAAGGGGATGCTCCGTCCCTGCAGCGGCGACACCTCCATCTTCATCTACCCGCCGTACAAGTTCAAGTGCGTGGACGCGCTGATCACCAACTTCCATCTCCCCGAGAGCACGCTCATCATGCTTGTCTCCGCGCTGATGGGCAGGGAGCAGTGCCTCTCCGTGTACAGGCAGGCGGTGGAGAAGAAGTATCGCTTTTTCAGCTTCGGCGACGCGATGCTCATCTTATAAACAGGGCGCAGGTTTCTATTTCCGCATCTTCGGAAGGCGCGGCAAAAGGGGTGGATGCGTCTGCGGATTTTTTTGATTTTTTCGGAAGGCAGGAACGACATTGGCAGAAAAATTTTCCTTTGAACTGATAAAAACGGATCCCGAGACGGGGGCGCGTGCGGGCATCTTCCACACGCCGCACGGCGACATCGAAACGCCCGTCTATATGTCCGTCGGCACGCAGGCGACGGTGAAGGGGATGCTCCCGCGCGACCTCAAAGCGGCGGGCTCGCAGATCATCCTCGCGAACACCTATCACCTGTACATGCGCCCCGGGCACGACCTCGTCAGGCGTGCGGGCGGGCTGCACAAATTCATGAACTGGGACCGCCCCATCCTCACCGACAGCGGCGGCTTTCAGGTCTTTTCGCTCGCCAAGCTCAACGACATCCGCGACGAGGGCGTGTGGTTCAGTTCGCATATCGACGGGAGCAAGCATTTCTTTACGCCCGAAAAGGTGATGGAGATCGAAAACGCGCTGGGCGCGGACATCATCATGCAGTTCGACGAGTGCAGCGAGTACGGAGTGGAGAGAAAGTACGCGGAGCGTGCGCTCGACCGCACGGTGCGCTGGCTGGAGCGCTGCGACAAGGCGCACAAAAACGAGGCGCAGGCGCTCTTTCCCATCGTGCAGGGGAATTTCTTCAAGGATCTCCGCATCGCGAGCGTGGAGGCGGCAAAGCCGTACGCGAAATACGGCATCGGCATCGGCGGGCTCTCCGTCGGCGAGCCGAAGCCGCTCATGTACGAGATGCTGGACGCCATCCGCCCCGTCCTCCCCGAAAACGTCCCGCGCTACCTGATGGGCGTGGGCAGTCCCGATTGCCTGATCGAAGGCGTCCTGCGCGGCGTCGACATGTTCGACTGCGTGCTCGCGACGCGCATCGCGCGCAACGGCACCGCGCTCACGAGCAGGGGAAAGGTCGTCGTGCGCAACGCCGTGTATAAAGAGGACTTTTCGCCGCTGGACGAGGCGTGCGACTGTTATTGCTGCAAAAATTACAGCAAGGCGTACCTTCGCCATCTGGTCAACGCGGGGGAGATGCTCTCCTCGATGCTCCTTTCCCTGCACAACATCACCTTCCTCAACCGCCTGATGCGCGGCCTGCGCGCCGCCATCCTCGAGGGGGGCGTGCGCGACTTCGTGCGCGATTTCTACGCGCGCTACGGGCAGGTCTGATTTTGGCGGATTGTGTCTGTTTTGCGAAATTCGGGCAAATTTACATTTTTTAAACAAATTTGGCGGACAAAACAGTTGCAAAAAACGGGCAAACACGCTATTATATTGTCAAAGCAAAAATCGAATCGAAAAGGAGTCTGATCTATGATCTTTAACTTATTGGCGGAAGAAGAGGCGACCACGCCCGGCTTTACGAGCTATATCCCCATCATCATCATCGTCGTCCTGCTCGTCGCTTTCTTTGTCTGGTCCTTCATTTCCCAGAGAAAGAAGCAGAAGGCATTTGCCGAGACGGTCAACGCCGTGAAACCCGGTTGCAAGGTCAAGACCATCGGCGGCGTCGTCGGCGAAGTTGTCGAAGTGGACGAAGACAGCTTTGTCCTCAAGACGGGTGTTGAAGGCAATTACAGCTATATGCGCTTTGACAAGCAGGCGATCTACCAGACGGACGCGAAGCCCGAACCCGTCGAAGTGTCCGCGCCCGAAGCGACTGCGGATACGGCGGAAGAAGCTCCCGCGGAGCCCTTCGAAGAGCAGAAGGCGGAAGAGGAGAAGCCCGCTTCCGACAAAGAGGACAAGTAATTTTTTAAAAACCGCATAAGAGAGTATGCCTCCGCATAGAGATAAAACAGATCCATGCGGAGGTATTTTTATATGGAAAGCGAAGGCCGCAAGGCGGTTATCGAGATCGCAAAGGGGGTATGCGCCGCATCGCTGTTCACGCTCGCGGCGGTATTGCTGTTCGCGCTCGTGATCAAGCTGTTTTCTCTGGGCGGGGAGGTGATCTCGCCCGTCAACCAGGTCATCCGCCATGCCTGTGTGTTTGCGGGCTGTTTTCTCTGTCTGCGCCCGCGCAGGGCGGCGTTCAAGGGCGCGGGTTGCGGCGCGCTCACCGCTCTCGTCACCTGGATCCTGTTTTCCGCGATCGCGGGCGAATTTTCCTTCGGGCTCGGACTTCTGCTCGACGTTCTGTTCGGCGCCGTCGCGGGCGCGCTGAGCGGCGTGATCGTCACCGTCGCGCGCGGCAGGAGCTGATTTGCGCTCTTTCTTTCAAAAAATGCTTGCAATTTTCGGCGGGGTATATTATAATGATAAAAAAGCGACAAAGGAGACTCGACTATGAATAAGATCAAAACGGTCGCCCGCCCCGCGCAGAAAAAGGTCACGGGCTGCGGCGAATGCAGAAGCACCTGCCAGTCTGCGTGCAAGACCAGCTGCACGGTCGGCAACCAGTCCTGCGAGAGGATGGGAAGGGAAAACGACCCCGAAAAGAATAACTGAATCAAACTTTTTTAAGGGGCAGTCGTCACTGCTCCTTAAAATTTGCCAAAAAGCGCCCGAGCGCGGGCGCAGGGAGTTCCATGGTACACGTTTTTAACTACAAAGAACATTATTACATATTCGACACGGGCAGTTCTTCGCTGCACGAATGCGACGAAAAGGCGGCGCTTCTTCTGCGCGAGCGCCTCGGCGAGGCGGTGGACACCTCCTCGGTGACGGACGCCGAGCGCAGGGAATACGAGGCGGACTTTGCCGAACTCGAGCGCGCGGGGCTTCTCTTTGCGGAGGAGGTCAAGGCCGCGCCCGTCAAATCGGACGAGGTCAAGGCGCTCTGCCTGCACATCTGTCACGACTGCAACCTCCGCTGCCGCTATTGTTTTGCGGACGAGGGCGCCTACCACTCTCGTCGCGAGTTCATGAGCCTGGAAACGGCAAAGCGCGCCATCGATTTTCTCATCGAAAATTCGGGCGGCCGCAAAGTGCTCGAGACCGACTTTTTCGGCGGCGAGCCGCTGATGAACTTTGACGTCGTCAAAGAGACGGTGTATTACGCCAAGGAACAGGCGAAAAAGCGTGGCAAAAAATTTCTGTTCACGCTGACCACGAACGGGCTTTTGCTCAAAGACGACGTCGTCGACTTTCTCAACGCGGAGATGGAGAACGTCGTGCTCAGTCTGGACGGCCGCAAAGAAGTGCACGACGCCGTCCGCAAGACGGCGAACGGAAAGGGCAGCTTCGACCTCGTCATCGAAAACATCAAAAAATTTGTCGCGGTGCGCGGGGATAGGCATTATTACGTCCGCGGCACCTTCACGGCGAAGAACCTCGATTTTTCAAAGGACGTGCTCTTCCTCGCGGACAACGGCTTCGACTCGCTCTCGCTCGAACCCGTCGTCACCGACATCCCCGACCTCGCGATCACGAAAGAGCATCTCTCCGCGATCTGCGCGGAGTACGACAAGCTCTGCGACCGCTATCTCGAGCGCGAGGCAAAGGGCAAGGGCTTCAACTTCTTCCACTTCAACGTGGACCTCGAGGGCGGGCCCTGCCTCTCCAAGCGTGTCAGCGCGTGCGGAGCGGGCAACGAGTACTTCTCCGTTCTGCCCAACGGCGACATCTATCCCTGCCACCAGTTCGCGGGAGACAGGGATTTCCGCATGGGCAGCGTGTTCACGGGCGAGATCGACGCGGACATCCGTGCAAAGTTCAAGAACTCCTGTCTGTTCACCCGCAAGAAGTGCGGCGACTGCTTTGCGAAGTTCATCTGCAGCGGCGGGTGCAGTGCGAACAACTACCATTTCAACGGCGACATCGACGAGCCGTACGAGATCACCTGCACGATGATGAAAAAGCGCATCGAGGACGCGATGCACATCCTCGCGGAGCGCAAGCGCCGCAAGGGGGAACTGTGAACCTGCTCGGCGACAAACCGGTGCGCGGCGCGGGCAGTTTCGTGCACGAGCGCGCGTGGATCTCGGGCGAAGTGACGCTGGGCGAGGATGCGAACGTCTGGTGCGGCGCCTGCATCCGCGGCGACTTTGCGCCCGTGTTCATCGGCAGGGGCACAAACATCCAGGACAATGCGACCGTCCACGTCGGCAGGGGTGTTCCCGCGGTGATCGGTGATGGCGTGACGGTGGGGCACAACGCGGTCGTGCACGGCTGCACGGTGGGCAACAACGTGCTGGTCGGGATGGGTTCGGTCATCCTCGACGGAGCGGTGATCGGAGACGACTGCATCGTCGGCGCGGGCACGCTGATCCCGCAGAACAAGCGCATCCCCGCGGGCAGCCTTGTGTTCGGAAATCCCTTCCGCATCGTGCGCGCGCTCAGCGAAGAGGAGAAGGAGGGCATCCGCGCGAATGCGCGCGACTACGTCCTGCTGGCGCGCCAAACGCAGAAAAAAGAATAGAACGGACAAAAAATTGTCCCATCCGCCCGCCGCGCGCATTCGCGCGCGGCGGGGCATCCCCTTCTGCGGAAGGGGATGCCTGTTTTTTATGATAATCGGGTAAAATTTGCAAAAACAAATCATTTACACTTGACTAAAAGAGAGAACTTTATTATAATAAATGAGTATATTTCCGTTTTTCCGCAGGAAGGACGGCGTGATATTATTTGCCGCGGCAAGCACCGCGGCGCGCATTTCAAACAATTCAGTTGCAGGAGGAAGCAATGGGCAAGAAGAAGTCGGTGGTACTGATCGTCCTCGTGACGATTTTGATCGCAGCGCTCGCATTCATCAGCGTAGCCACGTTCGCGATCCCGTCCACCGTAAATATTTTTAATTCGCTTCTCAACACCGTGGAGCTCGGCACCGACCTGGGCGGCGGCTATTACACCGTCTACTACCCCGAGGGCGTCATCACGCAGGACGAGTATCAGCTCATCGAGTCGCAGTACAAGCAGGCACAGGAGGAGGGCAACGCGTCCGACTATGTGAACCCTGAGGACTACACGAAGCACAAGGGCATCTATCTCTCCAACGACGTCATCGACGCGCAGGGGAATGTGGACGAGACCTTTGCCGCCGAGTTCGAAAAGGCGTACAATGCGCTCTCTTACCGCTTCGAGCACAAGAATCTTTCGGGCTATTCCGTCAAGCTCCAGGACGATTACACCGTTCTCGTGCAGGTCCCTTATACCGACGAGAGCGTGGACGATCTCTTCACGATGTGTTCTTACCGGGGCACCCTCCTGTTCACCGACGATGAAGGCAACGACATGTACGGTGAACCCGAATACATCTCCAAGGCGAGCGTGATCTCGGCAGGGGATGCGGGCTATGCCGTCGAAGTGCGCTTCACCGAAGCGGGCGCGGAGGAGTTCTACAGCCTCACTTCCGCCATCTTCGATACGGCGAACGCCGATCAGGAGGAATCCTCTTCGGGCTCGCTCACGACCGCCAACAACGGCACGCTCTACATCAAGCTGGGCGACGAGACGCTCATGCAGGCGGAAGTGGAGAGTGCAATGACGCAGAGCGCCATCTACATCAGCGGCTCCTTCTCCACGCGCGGCAGTGCGGAGACGGTCGCGAGCATCATCAATTCTTCTCTGCATGAGGACATGCTGTTCGACATCGAGCTCAGCGCCCCGCAGATCTACACGTTTGAACCCACGATGGGCGAGAACGTCGCGCTCATCGCGGCGATCGTCATCGGCGTCCTCGCGCTTGCGATGATCGTCTATTCGCTCATCCGCTACAAGGGCATGGGACTTGCGCACGTCTACGGATTTTTGACCTTTGCGCTCCTTTACATCGCGGCGCTCGCGCTGGTCGACCTGGTCAGCCTGAATGCGGTAGGCCTTCTTGCGGCGGTCTTCTGTGCGGCGATGTGCGTCGGGCTCAACTTCTATGCGTTCGGCAACATCCGCAGGGAGTTCTACGACGGAAAGACGCTTACCATGTCCATCCGCAACGGCTACAACAAGAGCCTGGCGCTCACCATCGAGGTCCACGCCGTGCTTCTTCTCGCCGCGATCGCGATGTACTTCATCGCCACGGGCACCGTCCACTTCATGGCAATGGTCCTGATCATCGGCACCGTTCTGTCGGCTGCGGTCACGCTGGGCATTACCCGTTTCTATCTCTATATGTTCCTGGCACAGCCCAAGAACAAAATCGCATTCTGCAATCTGAAGGGGGTACAGACGGAAAATGAGTAAGCTCCTCTCCAAAAGCAATCTGATCGCATGCCTCGTCGTCAGCCTCGTGCTCATCGCGGCGGGCGCGGTCCTGTTCGGTGTGTTCGGCTTCAGCGTCGATTCCACCATGAAAGACTACACCGTCATCGAGGTCTCCGACACCGGTTACATGTCCCTCAATGACGAATTCCGCGCAGAGCTCACCGAGTTCTGCCGCGGCGAGATCGAAGACGCGGGTTACACCGTCGTCAGCGAGAAATACAGCGAATCCACCTCTGCGGGCGGCATCCTCACTTTTGAGATCGATGCGACCGCGGAAAAGGCAGGGGAGCTCGCCGATCAGCTCAAAGCCTCGATCGACGCCTCTTCCATCGAGGGGCTTGACCGTGCATACGTCGCGGTCGCGGGCCACGAGATCGTCAACCAGCCTGCCTATGAGTACATCTGGCGCACCGCGATCGGCGCAGCCGTCCTGCTCGTTCTGGTGTTCATCTGTGCGGCGATCCGCTACGGCGTCGGCTCGGGCGTGACCTCTCTTCTCGCGGGCATCCACGATCTCGCGCTCACTCTTGCGCTCGTCGCGCTCTTCCGCATCCCTTCGGGGGTCGGTCTGATCGGCGTCGCATTCCTTGCGATGCTCCTGTCCGCGCTGTTCAACATGCTCGTGACGGGCAACGTCCGCCGCGATCTGCGCAACGAGTTCTTTGTCGCGAAATATCCCGACCTGCGCGGGGCGATCGCGGCCTCGGTCGCGAATTGCCGCAAGACGGTCATCTCGATTGCCGCAATGGTCGCCGCGGTCATCGTCGTTCTCGGCGTCGTCGGCGTGTTCATCGCGACCGACCTGCTCTTCTTCATGCTTTCGGCGCTCATCGCCGTCGCGGTCACGAGCTATACCGCTCTTCTGTTCGCGCCTTCCTTCTATGCGGGCATCCGCATGAAATGGGACGCGCGCCGCGCGGAGAGATCCAAATACAACTACGAGCAGGAAAAGAAGAGAGAGAAAGAGCGCAAACAGGCAGAGAACGCACCTGCCGAAAACGCTTGATCTTATACGGAACGGAAAGGCGGGGGTCACTTCTCCCGCCTTTGTTTATGGTTCGCATTTTTTTGAGCCGTACTTTTTTTGCCCCTGTTCGGGCGGGTGCGGCGCGTACGGCGCGGCGTCTTCGGCGCGCGCAGCGAGGTGAGGTATGAAAAAGATCACATCCGAATACAGCTTTACCCCCGCGCAGCGCGAAGCGGTAGATTCGCTTGCCGCCGCGTGCGGCCTGCACAGGCTTACCGCGTCCATCCTCTTTTCGCGCGGCATCGACACGCCCGAAAAGGCGGACCGTTTTCTGCACCCTTCGCGCAGGCATTTTCTCTCGCCCTTTCTCATGCGCGGGATGCGTGAACTCGTCGACGCACTCGCGGACATCCGCGCGCAGGGCGGCACGGTAGGGGTGTTCGGCGACTACGACGCGGACGGCATCGGCGCCGCGTCCATCCTCTGCAACGCGCTCCGCCGCTACGGCATCGCCGACGTCGTCGTGCACGTCCCCGAACGCAGCGAGGGGTACGGGATGAGCGTCGAAGCGCTGCGCGAGATGATCGACGAACACGCGCCCTCGCTCATCGTCACCGTCGACTGCGGCGTCAGCAACCGCGAAGAGGTTGAGTACATCAAGTCGCGCGGTGTCCGCGTGATCGTCACCGATCACCACGAACTGCCCGACACGCTTCCCGACTGCGTGGTCATCAACCCGAAACTTGCGGACGAATACCCTTACGACAACCTCTGCGGCGCGGGCGTCGCGTTCAAGATCGCGTGCGCCCTTCTCGGCGAGAAGGCGTACGACCTTCTCGACCTCGCCGCCGTCTCGACGGTCGCCGATTCGGTGCCTCTCGTCGGCGAGAACCGCGACATCGTCAGCGAGGGTCTGCGCCTGATCAACCGCCGTCCGCGCGAGGCGTTCCGCCAGCTTCTGGCGGGCAAGAAGGACGAGGCGACGGCGCAGTCTCTCGCCTTCACCATCGCGCCGCGCATCAACGCCGCGGGCAGGATGGGGGACGCGAACTGCGCGCTCCGCCTGTTCACGTCGCAGGACAAAGCGGAGATCTACGATCTCGCCGCCCGCCTCAATTCGTACAATCTGGAGCGCCAGCAGGTCTGCGACGAGGTCTATCGCTCGGCAAAGGCGAAGATCGCGCGCGAAGGCGCTTTCGGCAACATCATCATGCTCTATGACGAGAGCTGGAGCACGGGGCTCGTCGGCATCGTCGCGGCGCGCATCGCGGAGGAATTCAACCGCCCCGCGATCCTGTTCGTCAAGCGCGGCGACGTGCTCAAGGGCAGCGCGCGCACCATCGAAAACGTCAACATCTACGAGGCGCTCAAGGCGTGCTCGCAGTACATCGCCGAATTCGGCGGCCACGCGCAGGCGGCGGGCGTCAACGTCCGCGAGGAGGATTTCGCGGCTTTGCGCGACGCGCTGGACGATTACCTCGCCTCCGCTTATGTGCGCGAGGATTTCCTCCCCTCGCTGAGTGTCTGCGATGCGGAAGGGGAGCGCTTCGACCTCGCGCTCGCAAAGGAGCTGGAACTTCTCGAGCCTTGCGGCGTCGGCAACAAAAAGCCTCTCTTTGCGCTCGAGCTGGCGTCTGTGCCCGCGCGCAGGCTCAAAGACGGCTCTCCGCACATCTCCCTGCGCACGGACACGGCGGAGCTCGTGTGGTTCGGCGGGGAAAAGGCGCTGCCTCTTCTCGCTTCCGATATTCCGAAGCGGGTGGTTTTTGAATGCGGCATCTCCCGTTTCCGCGGCGAAGAGAGCGTGCGCGGCATTGTGCGCGACATGGTCTGCGAGGGCGTTTCGGGGGAAAAGACGGCGCTTTACGTCTTCCGCAACAACCTTCTCCGCCTTCTCTCGCCCCGTCCCGCCGTCTCGGTCATCCGTGCGGGCGCCGCGGAAGTGTGCGAGAGCGTGCGCATGGCGCGCGCGGCGTGCGATTACGGCCTGCTTCTTTTGTGCAGCGAGCGCGTGCCTGCGGAGTTCTCGGAATGTGTGCGCGGGCTGGACACCGAATTTTTCCGCCTCGGTTCCTCCAACGTCGGAAATGCGCTCCTTGTCTCGCCCGCGGCGGACGCCGACTTTTCCATGTACCGCGACATCGTCTGGCTGGATTCTCCCGCCGATCTGAACGTCGCCTCCTTCGACGGAAAAAAAGTTCTTGTCAATCGCGAGATTTGCGGTTATAATAGTATTGCGGGGCTGGAGACCTCGCGCGAGTTCCTCGGCGAACTGTACCGCTGTCTGCGCAGCGGACTGCGCGGCGAGGACAGCGTCGCGGCGGCTCTGGGCGCGGACCTGCCCTGTTCGCACGAACAGGCGGTGTTCGCGATCGAGGTGTTCCTCGAGCTCGGGTTTGCCCGCTTCGAAGGGGGCAGGCTCGTCTTCCCCGCGCGAAAAAAGACGGAGCTCGGCCGTTCGGCGATCTACCGCGCGGTCTGCGCTTTGAAGGAAAGAGCATGAATACCGTTTTGCAGACGATCTACGACAACTACACGGGAGCGGACAGGGAATGTCTGGTCCGTGCCTACCACTACGCCGAACAGGCGCACAGCGGGCAAAAGCGCGCCTCGGGCGAGGCGTACTTCATCCACCCGTGCGCCGTGGCGCAGATCCTCATCGAGCTGGGGCTGGACAGCGCGACGGTCGCGGCCGCCTTTTTGCACGACGTGATCGAGGACACGCCCGTCACGGAAGAGGACATCAGCCGCACCTTCGGCGACGAGATCCTCGCGCTCGTCTCGGGCGTCACCAAGCTGGACAAGATCGTCTTCAAGTCGCGCGAAGAGGAAGAGGCGGAAAATTTCCGCAAGATCTTCGTCGCGATGGCGAAGGACATCCGCGTCATCATCATCAAGCTCGCCGACCGCCTGCACAACATGCGTTCGCTGAACTTCCTCTCCAAGGAGCGGCAGATCAAGATGGCGCAGGAGACGCTGGACATCTACACGCCGCTGGCGGGCAGGCTGGGTATCTCGCAGATCAAGTGCGAGCTGGAGGATCTCTGCCTCAAATACCTCGAACCCGAGGCGTATGAGTTCCTCGTCGAGAACATCCACCAGAAACTGTACGAGCGGCACAACTTCGTCGACTTCGTCGTCAAGGAGATCAAGAACATCCTCGTCGAGAGCAAGATCGAAGGGGAGGTGTTCGGCAGGCCCAAGCACTTCTATTCCATCTACAAGAAGATGAAGACGCAGAACAAGACGCTGGACCAGATCTACGATTTGACGGCGGTGCGCGTCATCGTCGGCACGGTGGACGAGTGCTACGAGGTGTTCGGCAAGATCCACAAGCGCTGGAAGCCCATCCCGGGCCGCATCAAGGACTACATTGCGACCCCGAAGGCGAACATGTACCAGTCCCTGCACACGACGGTCGTGACCAACTTCGGCCAGCCGTTCGAGATCCAGATACGCACGTTCGAGATGCACCGTACCGCCGAATTCGGTATCGCGGCGCACTGGAAATACAAGGAAAAGAAGACGGAGGACTCCACCTTCACCGAACGCCTCTCGTGGATACGCGAGGTGCTCGACTGGGAGGGCGGGCTCAAGGACTCCAAGGACTTCATGCAGTCACTCAAGACGGAGCTGTATTCCAACGAGCTCCTCGTCTTCACGCCCAAGGGCAAGGTCATCTCCCTGCCCAAGGACGCGACGCCCATCGACTTTGCGTATGCCATCCACAGCGAGATCGGCAACCGCTGCACGGGCGCGCGCGTCAATTCCAAGATGGTCCCGCTCAACTCCACGCTGCAGACGGGCGACGTCGTCGAGATCATTACCTCGGGCAACTCCAAGGGCCCGTCGTGGGACTGGCTCAAGATCGTAAAATCCTCCTCCGCGCGCGCGAAGATCAAGCAGTTCTTCAAGCGCGAGATGAAGGAGGAGAACGTCAAGATCGGCAAGAGCATGCTCGAAGCGGAGGCAAAACACCGCGGCTACAACCTCTCGGACATCCTCACGGAAGAGAGCTTTGCCAAGGTCTCGGAAAAGTTCTCCTTCTTCTCGCAGGACGAGATGTTTGCGTCCGTAGGCTACGGCGCGATCACCGTCAACCAGGTCCTGTTCAAACTCATCGATTTTTACAAAAAAGAGGTCCCCAAACAGCCCGTCGCGCGCGGCGGCGAGACGGCGGACTCGGGCGGCGTCATCGTCAAGGGCATGAGCGGGCTTCTGACCCGCTTCGCGGGCTGCTGCAACCCCGTCCCGGGCGACGAGATCGTCGGCTATGTCACGCGCGGCAGGGGCGTCGTCATCCATCGCGCCGACTGCACCAACATCCTCTCCCTGCAGGACGAGGAGGGCAGGATCCTCCCCGCGGAATGGGCGGACACCATCGCGGGCAGATTCGTCGCGGGCATCGTCATCAAGGCGAAGGACCAGGGCGTCGCGCTGTCCGTGCTCACGGGCGTCGTCAGCGACATGCGGCTGATGATCACGGGCGTCAATTCGCGCTTCGACAAGAACAAAGACGCGGTGATCGAGGCGAACATCCGCCTCAACGGCAAGGAAGACATCGATCTGCTCATCCGCAAGATCCGTTCGGACGACCGCATCGACGAGGTGTACCGCACCGCGGCGAGCAAATAAGGAGGGGACATGACCGTCTACACCGTTCCCGCAGGCATTCTGCGGGCGAACTGCTATCTTCTCACCGCGGACGCAAAGAACGCGGTGCTCATCGACTGCGGCGGAAACGAGCCCTTTGCCTTCGCGGAGAAGAAGGGGCTGAAGATCGGGCATGTCCTGCTCACGCACGGGCATTACGACCACATCGCGGGCTGTGCGCGTGCGCGCGCGCTCGGCATCCCCGTCGGCTGTGCGGAGGCGGAGCGCGCCACTCTCTGCGGGAGCGGCAATCTCGCGGCGATGTTCGGCGCCGACGTCGGGCGGTTCGAGCCCGATTTCACCTTTTCGGACGGCGACGCGCTGTCGCTGGACGGGCTGTGCCTTCACGTGATCGCGACGCCCGGTCACACGCCCGGCGGGGTGTGCTTTCTGTGCGGGAACGATCTGTTCACGGGCGACACGCTGTTTTTGGAAAGCGTCGGCAGGACGGTCTTTCCGGGCGGGAGCGGCGCACAGCTCCGAAACAGCGTGCGCAGGCTTTTTGCGCTGGAAGGGGACTGCAAGGTCTGGCCGGGGCACGACGACCCCACCACGCTCGGGCACGAGCGCAAATACAACCCCTTCCGCTGAAGGAGACCGCTTTTGCGGGGATGAAGAAAAGAAATGCTTAGCACGAACACCGAATTTTTACAGGCAGAGCTGATGGACGTGATGCGGCTGTACGGGGAGGACGTCCCCGACGCCGTGCACGTCTTTTCCCACGCGGACGGGGAATTTTTCAACGCCGTCGAGATCGGCGGAAAGCGCTACGAGTTTCGCGAGCGGCAGGAATGCGCGGGTGCGCTCGAGTACAAGCGGTACGCAAAGCGCTTCGCAAAGCTCGCCCTCTACGAGGCGCTCCGCGCGCACACGGGGCGCTCCATGCCCTGGGGCGCGCTGACGGGCATCCGCCCGACCAAGCTCGCCTACGCCGAGGAAGAGGCGGGCAGACGGTTCGAGCCGCTCTTTGAAAAGTTCGGCGTGTGCGCGGAGAACATCTCCCTCGTCGCGGACGTGCTCGCCGCACAGCGCGGCATCTACGAAAAGCGGGAGGGCAACGCCGACCTGTACGTCGGCATTCCGTTCTGCCCCTCCAAGTGCAATTACTGCTCCTTCATCACGGCGGACATCCGCCGCACGGCGCCCCTTCTGCCCGCCTACCTCGACGCGCTGGAGCGTGAGATCGCGGCTTGCGAGGGACTGTACAAAAACCTGCGCAGCCTGTACGTGGGCGGCGGCACGCCGCTCGTGCTGGACACCGCTTCGCTCGCGCGCGTGCTGCGCGCCGTCGCGCCTTATTACAGGGAGGGCATCGAATACACGGTGGAGGCGGGGCGGCCGGACGTGTTCACGGAGGAAAAACTCGCCCTTCTGCGCGAGTTCGGCGTCACGCGCATCTGCGTGAACCCGCAGAGCTTTTGCGACGCGACGCTCGCGCGCATCGGCAGGAATCATACGGCGGACGACATCCTGCGCGCCTATGAGATGTCCCGCAAGTTCGATTTTTCCGTAAACTTCGACCTGATCGCGGGGCTGACGGGGGAGAGCGCAGAGGAGTTCTGCGACAGCGTCGACCGCGCGGTCGCGCTTTCGCCCGAGAACATCACGGTGCACACACTCTGTCTCAAAAAGGGCGCGAAACTGCGCGAGGAGACCTGTTTCCTCGCGGGCGGCGGCATTTCCGAGATGATCGCCTATTCGCGGCGCAGACTGTACGAGGCGGGGTACGTCCCGTATTATATGTACCGCCAGAAATACATGGCGGGCAACTGCGAGAACACGGGCTGGACCAAGCCCGGCAAGGCTTGCGTGTACAACGTCGACGTGATGGAGGAGATCTCCGACAACATCGCCTGCGGCGCGAACGCGGTGGGCAAAAAGCTGTTCCTTGCCGAGAACAGGATCGAGCGCATCGGCTCGCCCAAGGACATCCCCACCTACATCGCGAAGACGGAGGAGCTGATCGCACAAAAGCGCGCGCTGTTCTCGGGCAAATAGGCAAAGAAAGCGGAAAAAATGCGCAATATGCCTTCAAACAGTTTACTTTTGCGCACATATGTGGTAAACTAATACCATGCGTGATCAAGGGCGTGCGGTTCTCCTCGCCGATCTTTGATCTCGTGAATAATTATTTCCAAGGAGTAAAACAATGGAAAAGGAAAGAAAGACAGAGATCATCAACGAGTACAAGAGACATGACGGCGACACGGGTTCTTCCGAAGTCCAGATCGCCCTTCTCACCGAGCGCATCAATCACCTCAACGCACATCTGCAGGAGCACCCGCACGACAACCACAGCCGCCGCGGTCTTTTAAAGATGGTCGGTCAGCGCCGCGGCCTGCTCGACTATATCAAATCCAAGGACATCGAGAAGTACAGAGAGATCGTTGCCCGCTTGGATCTGCGTAAATAATCGATTATTTAAGGGCGGAACAGGTGTTCGGCCCTTTTATAAATTGCAGGGCGGCAAGGGCTTCCCTGCGGAACAAAGAGTAAGGAGTGCAGAATGACAAAAAATTTCAGACAATTCGAGACGGAAATCGGCGGCAGAAAGGTCATCATCGAGACGGGGAAATACGCCGAGCAGGCGAACGGTTCCTGCGTCGTGCGCTGCGGTGACACCGTCGTCATGGTGAACGTCACCATGTCCGAGACGCCCAGAGAGGGAATGGACTTCTTCCCCCTGCAGGTGGACTACGAAGAGAAGATGTACGCCGTCGGCAAGATCCCCGGCGGCTTCAAGAAGCGCGAGGGCAGGGCGAGCGACAAGGCGATCCTGACCTCCCGCCTGATCGACAGGCCCATCCGCCCGCTCTTCCCCAAGGGACTGTACAACGACGTCGTGGTCATCGCGACCGCGCTCTCCGTCGACACGAACATCCCCCCCGAACCCTTCGCAATGCTCGGCAGTTCCATCGCGCTGAGCATCTCCGACATCCCCTGGGCAGGCCCCACGGGTTCCGTGCAGGTCGGTCTGGTGGACGGCGAGTACGTCATCAACCCCGACAACGCACAGCGTGAGAAGAGCCGCCTTCTGCTCGGTCTCTCCGGCACCGCCGACGCGATCATGATGGTCGAGGCGGGCGCAAAGGAGATCTCCGACGAGGAAATGGTCGGCGCCATCCTGTTCGGCCACGAGGCGATCAAAAAACAGTGCGCGTTCATCGAGAACATCCGCAAGGAGATCGGCAAACCCAAGCGCGAAATGGAGCTCTATCACATCCCCGAGGACATCGACGCGGCGGTCCGCGCCTACGCCTCCGCGAAGCTGGACGCGGCGCTCGAGGAGTTTGATCGCCAGGCGCGCGAAGAGAAACAGGACGAAGTCGAAAAGGATGTGCTCGCGCATTTTGCGGACGTGTATCCCGACAAGGCGCGCGAGATGAAGGACAGCCTCTATTATCTGACCAAAGAGAAGGTCCGTGCAAAGATCCTCGACAAGGGCATCCGTCCCGACGGCAGGTCTTTGACGGAGATCCGTCCCATCTGGTGCGAAGTGGGGGTGCTTCCCCGCGTGCACGGTTCGGGCGTGTTCACGAGAGGACAGACGCAGGTGCTCACCTCCTGCACCCTCGGCACGCTCAGCGAAGTGCAGAAGCTGGACGGCCTGGACGACGAAGTGTCCAAGAGATATATGCACCAGTACAACTTCCCCGGCTATTCCACGGGCGAGGCAAAGGGCCTCAAGAGCCCCGGCCGCCGCGAGATCGGCCACGGCGCCCTCGCGGAGCGCGCGCTCGAGCCTGTCGTGCCCAATGAATCGGAGTTCCCGTATGCGATCCGCATGGTCTCCGAGGTGCTCAGCTCCAACGGCTCCACCTCGCAGGCGAGTGTTTGCGGCTCCACGCTTGCGCTCATGGACGCGGGCGTTCCCATCAAAGCGCCTGTCGCGGGCTGCGCGATGGGTCTGATCAAGGACACCCGGAGCGACCGCATCGCCATCCTGACCGACATCCAGGGCCTTGAGGACTTCCTCGGCGACATGGACTTCAAGGTCGCGGGTACCGAAAAGGGCATCACAGCCATTCAGATGGACATCAAGATCAAGGGCATCTCCGAGGACATCCTGCGCCGCGCGATCAAGCAGGCGAACGAGGGCAGGCAGTTCATCCTGCACAAGATGCTCGAAGTGCTTCCCGCACCCAGAGCGGAGCTCTCCAAGTACGCGCCCAAGATCATCTCCTTCAACATCGATCCCGACAAGATCCGCGAGGTCATCGGCAGCGGCGGCAAGGTCATCAACAAGATCATCGAGGAGACCAACGTCAAGATCGACATCGATGACGACGGAAAGGTCTGCATCGCGACATACGGCGAGAACACCGAGAACGCGGAGCGCGCAAAGGCGATCATTCTCTCCATCGCGCGCGATCCCGAAGTGGGCGACATGTTCATCGGCTCCGTCGTTCGCATCCTCTCCAAGGTCGGCGCCTTCGTCGAGCTCGCGCCCGGCAAGGACGGCATGATCCACATCTCCAAGATGAGCGATAAGCGCATCGCGCAGGTGGAGGACGTGCTCAACATCGGCGACACCGTCAAGGTGGAGATCATCAAGATCGGCGAAAAGGGCATCGACCTCAAACTCCTCGAAAAGATGGACGTCTGAGCAATTCGATAAAATACGTACGGGGCGGTTTTCCGCCCCGTTTTTTCGCGCCGCGGCAGATTCCGCCCGCCTTTTGATATGCAGGCGCGAAAAAAAGACAGCCCCTTAAAAAGGGAGCCGCGGCAGAAAAACGCGCGCCCCTGCGCAAAATTTTTGCGCAGGGGCGCGTTTCATTTTCAGTGCAAAAAAAAACTATGTTCCGGCTTGTCCGCCGCGCAAAAACATGCGTGCGCGGATTTGCCGCAAAAGAAAAAGCGAAGGAGGCCTCCGCTTTTTTCAGATCTTTTTGAATACCTTTTTGGGCTGTCCGCAGACGGGGCAGGTCCAGTCGTCGGGGAGCTTTTCAAAGGGAATGTTCCCGCTGTACTCGTAGCCGCAGACCGAGCAGACATACTTGCCCGCAGGCGCGCTCTCCTCAATGTAGGTGGGCGCGTTTTTCGCCGTCTTGCCCTTGATCACGCCGTGGTAGTAGGCATAGGTCATGGGGGTGCCGTCGCTCGTGCGTTCGGCGCCGATCACCTCGCCGAGAAAGACGGTGTGCGTGGCGGTCTCCATCTTGTCGACGACGCGGCAGGCGATGTAGGCGCAGCTGTCCGAGAGGACGGGCAGGGCGTCTTTGACCTCATAATCCGCCTGCGAGAACTTGTCGAAGTCCTTTCCCGAGCGGAACCCGAACGTCCCGATGATGGCAGGGTCGCTGTTCTCGGCAAGGATGCTGATCGCAAAATGTCCGCAGTCGCGGATGCAGGAATTGGTGTAGTTGTCCCTGTTGATGCTCACCATGACGGTGGCGGGGGAGGAAGTGATCTGCGCCGCGCAGTTTGCGATGCAGCCTGTCGGCCTGCCTTTGTCCCAGGTGGACACGACATACACGCCGTAAGACAGGGAGTGAAATGCTTTCGGATCCATTTTTGTTTTACCTCAGTCGTCTTTGATTTTCCGCGCGGGCGCGGCAGGGGAAAAGAGCCGCAGAGCGCTTGCGCCTGCGGCGATGTTTTCCCGAAAAAGATCAATAGTTCTCCGCTCTGAGCTGGAAGTAAGCCTTCGGGTGCGAGCAGACGGGGCAGATATCGGGCGCTTTTTTGCCGACGACGATGTGTCCGCAGTTGGAGCACTGCCAGATGCACTCTTCGTCGCGGGAGAAGACGATGCCTTCCTTCACGTTTTTGAGCAGGGCGAGGTATCTCTTCTCGTGCTCGCGCTCGATCTCGCCGACCTTCTCAAAGAGGAACGCGATGTGGTCGAATCCCTCTTCCTTCGCCTCTTTGGCAAAGGTCGCGTACATGTCCGTCCACTCGTAGTTCTCGCCCGCCGCCGCGTCCGCAAGGTTTGCCTCGGTGGAGGGGACGTCGCCGCCGTGCAGCAGTTTGAACCAGATCTTTGCATGCTCTTTTTCGTTGTTCGCCGTCTCTTCGAACAGGTTTGCGATCTGAACAAAACCCTCTTTCTTCGCCTTGCTCGCGTAGTAGGTGTATTTGTTGCGCGCCTGCGATTCGCCTGCGAACGCCGCCTGCAGATTTGCTTCCGTCTTGGTGCCTTTGAGCTGTTTCTCGTTCATTTTTTTATTCTCCTTTTTGTTTGTCAATACAATCGGGGCAAACCCCGACGAATTCAATATGAAAATCCTCCACGCAAAAGCCGTGCGCGTTCAGCTCTTTTGTGGGATCGCAGGGCGGCATGTCCGCGTCGAATGCGCGCCCGCACCCCCTGCATAAAAGGTGCGGATGCCGCTTTGCACACCTGTCAAACCGATCGGATGCGCCGCTCCCCGTCTTCACTTTTCCGATCACTTTCTCCTCATACAGCAAGTTCAGATTCCGATAGACGGTCGCCTTTGAGATGTGCGGATGCGTCTTCTGCACATGCGCAAAGATCTCTTCGGCGGCGGGGTGGTCCAGTTCACGGATCGCATCCAGAATCAACTGCCGCTGTAATGTATTTCTTCTGGTCACCATATTCATTTCCTATTAGTAATTATTCCTAATAAATATTATACATAAAATTTCGTGTTTGTCAAGAAAATTTTCGGATTTTTTCTCAGCTGTTGACAAATCTTTTTACTTGCTCTATAATATTGACAAAGAGGGGGGCGCAGACGCCATATGGAATTTAAGGACAGCGAGTTGCATTTTTTGGAGCATGATCTCATTCTGCGTTTCGGAGAAGAGGAGGGACGGCGGATCTTCAACAGGTCGATGAAGCTCTATGCCGAGCTCGTCGTCACGACCGATTACAAGGGGAGCCCGACGCTGGAGAAGCAGTTGAAGAAGCTGGTCTATCCTGTGATCGCGTATTACAAGACCCTTCTTGCGTACGGCTATCGCCAGAGCGCGGCGTTGGGACTTGTGCGGTACGAGACGGAGAAGGCGGCGCAGTTCAGCGCGGAGCGGCACGCGGCGCAGATGCGCAAGTTCTTCCCCTTTCTCGCTTTCCGCCGCAATTTCTCCAATTTCATCGAGTTCAAGTTTCCGTCGGCGGAGTGGAAGGTCACAAACCTGCGCAAGGGCGGTTGGAAGCTCACTTTCCGCGTCGAGCGGTGTCTGTATTGTCAGATCGCGGCAAAGTTCGGCTGTGAAGAGCTTTCCACTGTTTTTTGCGACTACGAGCGGGTGGCTTTTGCAGGGCTGAACCCGAAGATCGGGGCGGAATGCAACGGGAGCCTTGCAGACGGTCACGATTATTGCGAATTCGTGTTCACGAAAGGAAAAAAACACAAATAGAGGGAAGGGCGGGAGCGATGTTCCCGTCTTTTTTCTGTTGAGCGGGCGCGAGCCGTTGAGAAAACGCCGCAGGGCGCAGAATTTTTCTGCGCCCTGCGGCGTTTGAAAAAAGGCGTCGCGGAACGGGGGCGTTCCGCGGCGCCTTGTCGTTCAGGAGACGACCATGCGCGTGCGCAGTTGCAGGTGCTGTTCGACGATCGCCGCGATGCGGCGGTGTCCCTCTGCGGAGGGGTGGATGCCGTCGTCGGACAGGCAGTCGAGATAATCGCGCATCAAAAGCAGGGGAGAGCGGAAGTCGATAAAATCGCAGCCGTTTTCCAGCGCCGCTTTGAGCACGGCGGCGTTGTAGCATTCCTGGTGCCGCTCGATGTTGCTCAGGTCGCCGCAGAAGAACTTCATCACGCTTTCCCCGTCCGCGCGTGCGCAGATCACGTTTTTGAAATAGCGCTCCGCATTGATGGGCGGCAGCGAGGCAAATGCGGCGCGCACCTTGTTCGCGCGCAGGCGAGAAGCGAGCGTGCGCAGGATGCGCGCAAACTCCTCGGGCGTCGTGTGCGGGCGGTGCGGCGCGAACGGGTCCGCCGCGACCGTCGGCCAATCGTAGTCGCAGTCGTTGCCGCCGAGCGCGACGACGAGCGTGCTCCCGCGCATGGCGGGGTCGAAGAACCTCTCGAAATGTCCCTTCTCCCAGCTCTTTTTGAGCGTTTGCCCGAACTGCGAAAAATTCTCTATTTCCACGCCGAGATCCTCGGACAGGATGTCAATGGCGCTCTTTTCGATGCGGCGGATGTGCCTGTCTTCCAGATACAGCCCCTTTGACACCGAGTCGCCGATCACGGTAATGCCTTTTCTCGTTCTCATCTTCCGGCCTCCTTTTTTAGCTTTTTGCGGGCGCACTTCCGTCGTTTTGCGCGCGGCGTCCTTGCGTCCGCAGTACATATGTCTGTCGCCCTGTTCGGGCGTGTTTTGTCTCCGTCTTCTGCGCGACCTGTTGTCTGCCGCACCTCCGTCCTGCCTTCCGCAAACGCCGCGTCGCCGCTTTCATCGGTCGACGTGCCTTCTGCGCGACCTGTTGTCTGCCGCACCGCCGTCCTGCCTTCCGCAAGCGCCGCGGCGCCGCTTTCGTCGGTCGGCATGCCTTCTGCGCGACCTGTTGTCTGCCGCACCGTCCCGCCTTCCGCAAACGCCGCGTCGCCGCTTTCATCGGTCGGCGTGCCTTCTGCGCGA
>JAHZBZ010000001.1:450085-472281 GCA_019423125.1 Bacillota bacterium
GCCTTCCGCAAACGCCGCGTCGCCGCTTTCATCGGTCGGCGTGCCTTCTGCGCGACCTGTTGTCTGCCGCACCGTCCTGCCTTCCGCAAGCGCCGCGTCGCCGCTTTCATCGGTCGGCGTGCCACCTGTGTTCTCGTCGGACGGAATGTGCCGCGCGGACACCGCGTATATTGTTTGCCATTTCTGCAAACAGTATACCTCGGCGGCGCGGCTTTTTGCAACCTACTCCTGCGAGCGCGGACTACACGCAATTTTTTCCTTCGGTAGAGTTTTATTTTTCGACTCTACGGAGAGTAGAGCGTGGGTTTTGAGCGATACGTATGCCCGTTTTGTGTGCTTTTTTCGGTGCGCGGGGGCAGTGGGGTGAAAAAGTTCGCGCAAAAAAATGTGCGGCAACAGTTTGCAACGGAAGCGAAGTGTGATATAATGGATGCATGGAAGACGTACGCGCACTCGTCGCGCGCAATCTGACGCAGTGCCGCAAGGCGGCGGGACTGACGCAGTTGCAGGTGGCGGAAAAACTAAATTATTCTGACAAGGCGATCAGCAAGTGGGAGCGCGGCGAAGGTCTGCCCGATCTGCTCGTGCTTTGCGAGCTCGCGCGCCTTTACGGGGTGACGCTCGACTATTTCGTGCACGAACACGCACAGCCGCCCCGTCCCGCAGGCGGAAAGCGCCGCATCCTGGTCTGTGCGATGAGCGTCCTGCTCGTTTGGCTTGTCGCCGTCTGCTGTTTTGCCGTGCTCTTTCTTCTGGACACGGAGGGGCCGCTGTGGCTGGCCTTCGTCTGGGCGCTGCCCGTCACCTTTGTCGTCTGCGTCGTTTTCGCGGGGCTGTGGGGCGGCCGCCGGTTGCGCACGGGCGCGGTGTCGGGGCTCATCTGGACGCTTGCCCTCGCGCTCTGGCTCACCCTTCCGCTCGCGAACGCGTGGATCGTCTTTCCCGTCGCGGTGCCGCTCGAGGCGCTCGCGGTGTTCTGGTTCCTGCTTCGCACGCAAAAAAACAGAGGGCAATAAAGGGCGCACGGTTGCAAAGACCACGCATTTATGGTATAATATTTAAAATTCGTTCCCGTTTTTTCTTTCCCCGCATATATTGAAAAAAGCGGAGGGAAAGAAAAATGCAGGCGAACAGGGTCGTCATTCATCTGGACAGGATCCGTTCCAACGCGCGCGCTCTCGCCGCGCGCACGGACGCGCCGCTGTGTGCGGTCGTGAAGGCGGACGGTTACGGGCACGGCGGGGCGGAAGTCGCCCGCGCCCTTTCGGGCACGGCGTCGAGTTTTGCCGTCTCTCTCGTGGAAGAGGGCGCGCGCCTGCGCCATGCGGGTATCGGCGAGGACATCCTCGTTCTCACGCCCGCGCTCAGCGAGGAAGAAGTGTTGCGCGGCGCATGGCACCGCCTGATCTTCACGGTCGGGGACGGTGCGGATTATGCGCTTCTTCGCCGCGTCTGCCTGCGCGAGGGGCTGTGCGTGCGCTGTCATCTCAAGCTCAACACGGGCATGAACCGCTACGGTTTTTCGCCCGCCGCATTTTCGCGCTTCCTCTCGGGGAAGTTTTCGGACAACGTCTTCGTCGAAGGCGTGTATTCTCATTTTTATGCGCCTGCCGATCCCGCGCGCACGCGCGCGCAGTTCGAGCTGTTCGGGCGGATGTCCGTCCGCGCCGAGCGCACCTTCGGAAAGCTGTGCAGGCACATCGCCGCCACGGGCGGCATTCTCGCGGACGCGCGGTACGGGCTGGACCTCGTGCGTCCGGGCATCGGGCTGTACGGGTATCTTCCCGACGGCTTTTCTCTTCCTTCGCTTTCTCCCGCGATGGAGGTGTACGCGCAGATCGTCTGCGCCCGCCGTGCGCAGGGCGGCGGCTTCGGCTACCGCGTGCGGCAGGGGGAGTCGCGCATCGTCGCGCTCCGCGCAGGCTATGCGGACGGCTTTTTCCGCGCGGGCAGTGCGGGCGCGTGCTGTATGGACGCCACCCTTCTTTGCGGCACGGGCAGAAAATACGGGGAGGTATGCCTCCTCTCGGACGCGGACGCGGCGGCGCGCGCGGCGTCCACCATCAGTTACGAAGTGCTCGCCGCGGTCGGCAGGCGGGCGGAGAGGGTCTATGCAGACGGATAAAAACGCCCTGCGCGCGCAGATGAAGGCGCTGCGCGCACAGGCAGAGGACAGGCCTTCACGGGATGTCCTGCTCGCGGAAAACCTGTTCGCGCTCGCGCAGGTGCGCGCGGCAAAGAGCGTCTTTTTATACAATTCCTTCGGTACGGAAGCGGACACGTCGCGCATCCTTTTGCGCCTTCTTGCCGAGGGCAAGCGCGTCCTGTTCCCGCGCGTGGACGGGCGGGACATGGTCGCCGTTCCCTACGGCGGCGGCTGGCGGAAGGGCGCCTTCGGCATAGAAGAACCGCTCGGCGAGCGGGCGGAAGAGGAAGCGGAGCTCTGCGTTCTGCCCCTCCTTGCGGCGGACGAGCAGTTTCACCGCCTCGGCTACGGCGGCGGGTTTTACGATCGGTATCTCTCCCGTCCCGAAACCGAGGGGATGTTCCGCGTGGGGCTGTGCTACGACTTTCAGCTCCTTCCGCACATCGTGAGCGAAGCGCACGACGTCTTGCTGGACGCGATCGTCACCGACCGCCGCGTGCTGGTGCGCGGAGGCGAGCGGTGAACGGCCTTGCGTCTTTGCTCCTTCGCGCCGCGCTCGAATACGTCCGCAGGGCGGCGACGCCCTTTCTTCTTTCGATGCTCTGCGGCTTTGCGATGCTCTCGGTGTCTCTTTGCGGGAGCGCGGCCTCCCGCGTCGTCCTGCTTTCCGTCGGGCTTTGTGCGACGTATGCAGCGGCGTTTCTCGCGCTGTATTCGGAGGGCGGGCGCGCGATGCGCATGAAGCGGCGCGGGGAACTTCGCCGCGCGGACAAGCCCGAGTGCGCAGACGCGCGCGACGGAAGATATCACATCTGCAGGGAATACCGCCCGTATAAAGGCGCGGTCATAGGCATACTCGCCTGTCTTCTGCCCGCGGCGCTCGCGCCGGCGGCAGGGGATTTCACCTCCCGCCTTGTGCTGTTGCTCGCGGCGGGCTGGGCGTATCTTCCCGCACTCGCCCTTTCAAACGGTTTCGGCGGGACGGGCGTTTATTCGCTCGCATCGGCGTCCGCGTCGGGGCAGTATCTGAGTCTCGTCCCGATGGCGGCGTTTGCGGCAGTCTGTGCCGCCGCGTACGTCCTGGGCGGTCGGCGTGCGCGCGCCGCAGGAGCGGGGCGCGGCAAAGGAGTCATGGAAAAGTGAGGATCATAGCAGGAAAATACCGCGGCAGGGTGCTCGCGGGCTTCAAGGGGAAGGACATCCGCCCGACGGCGGACCGTGTCAAGGAATCCCTGTTCAACATACTCGCGCCCGAGATCCACGGGGCGAACCTTCTCGATCTGTTCTGCGGGAGCGGGAGCGTCGGGCTGGAAGCGCTCTCGCGCGGAGCGGACTATGTCGTGTTCAACGACGCGTCGCGGGAGAGCCTTGCCGTATTGCAGAAAAATCTCGACCTTCTCCGCGTCAAGGCGAAGGTTTACAACATGGATTTCCGCGCTCTGCTCGAGAGCATCGATATCACCTTCGACATCATCTTTCTCGACCCGCCGTACAAGAGCGACGCGGGCGAACAGGCGCTGGAGATCATCGCGCGGCGCGGGCTTCTCAACACGGGCGGCGTCGCGGTGCTCGAGAGCGACAGACCCTTCGAGGGGAGCGCGCACGGACTGGTGCGCTACGACGAGCGCAAATACGGTATCACATACCTCACATTTTTCTCGCCCGACTGAGGCAAAGGAGACGCCATGAAAAAATGTCTGTTCGCGGGTACGTTCGACCCGCCGACGCTCGGTCACAAGGACATCGTGCTCAAATGTCTTGAACTGTTCGACGAGGTGATCGTCGCCATCCTGATCAACCCGAACAAGCGCCCGCTCTTTAAGGTGGAGGAGCGTCTGTGCATGCTCAAAAAGGTGTTTGCCGCCTATCCGAACGTGCGCGTCCTCTCCTACGACGGCCTGACCGTCGACCTTCTTCGCAAGGAGAACGTCCGTTTTTACGTGCGCGGCATCCGCAACGGCACCGATTACGATTACGAGGCGCAGCTCAATTTCATCAACGTCGACATGTACAAGGACATGATCACGCTGTTTTTCCCCACCCGCCAGGAGTTTCTGCACATCAGCTCGGGGCTGGTCAAGGACGCGCTGCGCTTTGACAAAAACGTGGACAAATACATTCCCGAGGAGATACGGGAGGATCTGAAACAATACATGCAAGAGGCAAAAAAAGAGGCAAAAAAAGATGTTTAAAAGAGAAGAACGCATTCCTTCGGCGGAGGAGATCCTCGAAAGTCTCCCGCTTCCGCCCGAACTGAAAAAGATCAAGGCGGAGCGCGACCGACTCGCGTCGCAGGTCATCCGCGGCGAAACGGACAAGATCCTGCTCATCATCGGGCCCTGTTCGGCGCACGAGAGCAAGCCCGTGCTCGACTATGTGGAGCGGCTGGGAAGGCTCAGCGAAAAGGTCAGCGACAAGATCGTCGTCGTGCCGCGCATCTACACGAACAAGCCGCGCACCAAGGGCGTGGGATACAAGGGGATGTTCACCCAGCCCGATCCCAAGAGCAAGGAGGACATTTTAAAGGGCATCCTGACCATCCGTCAGCTGCACATCGACGCGATCGGTGCGAGCGGACTTTCGGCGGCGGACGAGATGCTCTATCCCGAAAACTATGCCTATGTCGAGGACCTGCTCACTTATATCGCGATCGGCGCGCGCTCGAGCGAGAACCAGATGCACAGGCTCGTCTCCAGCGGCATCGACCTGCCCGTCGGCATCAAAAACCCGATGAGCGGTTCCATTCCCGTCCTGCTCAACTCCATCTATGCGGCGCAGAGCGGCGGACAGGTATTCAAATACCAGAATTATCAGGTCCGCACGACGGGCAACGAGCTCGCCCACGCCGTCCTGCGCGGCGCGGTGGACGGCTACGGCAACGACATCCCGAATTTCCATTACGAGACGGTGATGAAGGTCATCGAGGGATATTCCAAGACGGGGCTCAAGCATCCCGCCATCGTGATAGACGCCAATCACTCCAACTCGGGCAAGCAGTTCCGCCAGCAGATCCGCATCGTCGAAGAGGTGCTCAACAACCGCCTCTACGACGCCGACTTCAAAAAATACGTCAAGGGCTTCATGATCGAGAGCTTTCTCGAAGAAGGCTGTCAGAAAGAGGACGTCGTGTACGGCAAGTCCATCACCGATCCCTGCCTCGGCTGGGCGGACACGGAGCGGCTGGTGCTCGACATCGCGGACAAGATCTGAAAGGAGGGGACGCATGCAGGCAACCGAAAAAAAGGGAGTCGCCTATCTCGGCCCCGAGGGCAGTTATTCCCATCTCGCGGCGCAAAAGCTCTGCCCCGACAGGCAGGGCATTCCCTGCCACAGCTTTGCGCTCGCCGTGAACGCCCTTCTCTCCGGCGAGGCGGATGCGGCGGTGCTCCCTGTGGAAAACACCCTGCAGGGCGCCGTGACGCAGAACCTCGACCTTCTCTATGCGAATCCCGACCTGTACGCGGTGCGGGAGTATCTTCTCCCCATCGAGCACAGGCTCATCGTTCCCGAGGGCACTTCGCTTTCGGACGTGCGCACCGTCTATTCGCATCAGCAGGCGATCCTGCAATGCGGCGGTTTCCTCGCGCGCGAGCTTCCCGAAGCGGACATCGTGTGCACCGACTCCACCGCGGCGAGCCTCTTGCACATCGCGGGCAAGGGGGATGCGGGCATCGTCGGCTCGCACATCGTGCGCAAGGGCTTTTGTTTTATCGGCGGGAACATCGCCGACGAGAGCAAGAACTTCACGCACTTTCTTCTCGTCAAAAAGGGAAAAGAGCACCTGCCCGCGCACGGTGACCGCGTATACTTTGCGGCGACTTGTCCGCACGAGCCGGGCTCTCTTCTCAAAATGCTTCAGATCCTCTCGGTGTACGATCTGAACATGACAAAGATCGAATCGCGCCCCATCAAGAACAGTCCGGGCGCCTATTGCTTTTTCGTGGAATTCGAGGGGGACGTCGCGGCGAAAAACGTTCGTTCCGCGCTCGACCGCCTTGCAGAATTTACCATGAACTTCAAACTTCTCGGCGTCTACTGAAACAATACGCACAGAAGCAGACAGATTCCGAACGCGGCGGCGCCCTGCGCAAACTTCAGCGCGACGAACGCGCCCGCGCGCACCTTCAGCTTTTTGAGAAATGCGAGTTGTTGTGCGAGGATGCTCGCCCCGCCGAACGTAACGGTGAACGCGGCGAGCGGCAGTGCGAGCGTCCCGCCCGCGCCTGCGAGCAGGGCACAGCCGCGCGTCGCTTCGAGCAATCCCGCAAGCGCGCCTTCCGCGCAGTTTTCCGCCCCCGCGGCGGAGAGCGGGAGTGCGATCAGCTTTTGCAGCGGCGCGAGGATGCCCGCCGCCTGCAAAAGCGCCGCGGCGGCGCCGAAAAACGCGATGAACCCGCCCACACACAGGATGGACACGACCGCGCCCTGTACGCTCTCGGCGAGCACGGCGTCCGCGCTCCTTCCTGCGGGCAGGGTGCGCTCTTCTTCGGCGCGGCGCGCAAAGGGCAGTGTGCACAAAAAGACGAGCACGACCCCGAGCAGGTGTGAGCAAAAGAGCAGAGCGCCCGCGCGGGCGCTTTGAAACATAGCGCCGCCCACCGTCCCGATCACGAACATCGGCCCGGACACCGAACAGAGCGCGGCGGCGCGCAGGGCCTGTCCTTCGCGCATGCGCCCCTGAAATTCGGACAGGGCGCGGCATCCAACGGGATAGCCCGACAGCACGCCGAGCAGCATGCAGACGGCGGCGCAGTCGGGCAGGCGCAGTTTTTTTGTGAGCGGCGCAAACAGCCGCCCCGCGCATTCCGCGGCGCCCAGTCGGGTGAGGAGCGCGGTCAGGACGAGGAAAGGGAAGAGCGTCGGCAATACGGCGTTCGCCCAGAGCGCGACCCCCTCCGCGCAGGCCTTTGCGCCGACGGCGGGGAAGCACAGCGACAGCACGAGGAGGGCCGCCGCGGCAAGGGATGCGGCGATGGTCTTTCTGTTCATATTAAAAATTTATGAGAGGAGCAGGCAATTTATGAGCAAGACTTTGGGGCTCGCGCTGGGCGCGGGCGGATCGCGCGGCGTCGCGCATGTAGGATTTTTGCGCGCGCTGGAAGAGGAGGGCATCCGCCCGGACTTCATTGCAGGCTCTTCGATGGGCGCCGTCGTCGGCGCGAGCTATGCCAAGGGTTTGACGCCCGACGAGATGCAGGAGGTGCTCAGCCGTCTGCGCGCGGGCGACATCATGGACATCGGCTTCCCCACCCTCGGGATGCTCGGACTCATGCGCTGGACGAAGGCGCGCCGCCTGATCACGAAACATCTCTCCGAGTGTGATTTTTCCGATCTCAAGATCCCGTTCTGCTGTGTCGCGGTGGACATCTGCAAGGGGAAACTGCACGTCTTCAAGGAGGGGAGCGTGGTGGACGCCATCCTCGCCTCCAGCTCCATCCCGACTGTCTTCCGTCCCGTCGAAAAGGACGGCATGATGCTCGTGGACGGCGGCGTGCTCTGCCGCGTCCCCGCGCGGCAGGTAAAGCACATGGGCGCGGACGTCGTCGTCGCGGTGGACGTGCTCGGGCCCTGTCCCGAAACGGAAAAGATCCCCAATCTCATCGCGCTCGTCACGCGCGTCTACGACATCATGGATTCTCACCGCACTTCGGACGAGCGCAGGCGCAACCGCCGCTGTTTCGATCTGTGGCTGACGCCCGACATCGGCGATCTGAGCCAGTACACGATAAAGTACAGCGAAGAGGCGATAGAAGCGGGGTATAAAGCGGGCAAGGAGAACGCGGAGAAGATCCGCCGCCTGCTCGAAGATTGAAAAGACGGAGCGGAAGATGGACCTTTTCGACTTAAACAACAACGAATACGGCGCAAAGCCGCTCGCGGACAAGATGCGCGCGAACAACCTCGACGAGTTCATCGGCCAGCGCCACATCGTCGCCGAGGGCAGCCTTCTGCGCCGCGCGATCAAGCTGGACCGCCTGGGCAGCTGTATTTTCTGGGGCCCGCCCGGCTGCGGCAAGACGACGCTCGCGAACATCATCGCCGCGACGACGCACGGGAATTTTGTCAAGCTCAATGCGGTGCAGAGCGGCGTCGCAGACGTGAAGAAGGCGGTCGAGGACGCGCGCAACGCACTCAAACTCTACAACAAGCGCACCTACCTTCTGCTGGACGAGTGCCACCGCTTCAACAAGACGCAGTCAGATTCGCTCTTGCCCGCCATCGAGCAGGGCACCATCGTGTTCATCGGCTCCACGACGGAAAATCCGTATGCTTCCATGACCCCCGCGATCGTCTCGCGCTGCCGCGTGTTCGAGTTCAAACCCCTCTCCGAGGAGGAGATCGCGGGCGCGCTCCGCGCCGCGCTGACCTCTCGCAAGGGGCTGTACGCATACAAGGCGCAGGCGGACGACGACGCGATCGCGCACATCGCGCGCATGAGCGCGGGCGATCTGCGCGCCGCTTACAACGCGCTCGAGCTCGCCGTGCTCACCACGCCGCCCGCGTCGGACGGAAGCATCCGCGTCACCCTTGCGGACGCCGAGCAGTCCATCCAGCGCAAGGCGCTCTCTTACAACACGGACGCATATTACGATCTTCTGTCCGCCTTTTGCAAGAGCCTGCGCGGAAGCGACTCCGACGCCGCGCTCTATTACGCATTCCGCCTGATCGAAGGGGGCTGCGATCCGCTCGTCATCCTGCGCCGTCTCGTCGTGCACTCGGCGGAGGACGTCGGCATGGCGGACCCCAACGCGATGACGGTGGCGACGAGCGCTCTTCTCGCCTTCGAGCGGCTGGGTGCGCCCGAGGGACTGATCCCGATGTCCAACGCGATCGTCTACGTCTGCGAGGCGGAAAAATCCAACTCCGTGATCATCGCGATGGACGCGGCGAAGCGCGCCGCGCGCGAGGTGCGCGACGACAACATCCCCGCGTATCTGCGCGACAGCTCTTTCGGCGACCGCGAAGCGAAGGCGGCGAGCGCGCGCTACAAATACCCGCACAACTACGGCGGCTGGGTACGGCAGCAGTACCTGCCCGACTCCCTCAAAGACGAAGTCTTCTACCGCCCGCAGGGCAGGGGATACGAAAAGACGGTCGCCGACGTCCGCAGGCGGAAGGGCATGCCCGACAACACCCTTTCCGACCCGCCCGAGGGCAGACCGCATCCCTGAAAAAAAAGACGCCCGCGCAAGATCTGCGCGGGCTTTGCCGTACAAAAAGGGCGTGGCGCCCGCGGGCGCCGCGCCCTTTTGTCATTCGATGTAATCCACGCCCGTCACGCGGTTGGGGATCTCCCGCGGCGAAAAGTCCGCCTCGCAATTGCCGAGAGCGACGCTTCCGATGGGGGTGAATCCTTCGGGCAGGCGCAGGAGCTTTTTGAGCGCTTCGCCCTCTTTTGTCCCGATCATCGCGTTGATCGCGCCGTGCACATACAGGCTCCCGACGTGCAGGTCGGTCGCGGCGAGCAGCATGTTCTCGATCATGCAGGCGCAGTTCGCGTATTCGACGACCGCCTGCGGCCGCTTTCCCGAAACGACGACGAGCGCCGCCGCGCCGTGTACGGGATCCGCCGCCGCGTCCCCCGAATTTTCGCGCGCGAGCGCGGTGAATTTATCCACCGCCGCATGTCCGAAGAGCACGGAGAGGTGCAGACTGTCGTACAGCTTCATGCCGACGGGCGCGCACAGCGCCGCGTCCGCGATCTTTTGCACCGTCTCGCGGCAGAGTTCCGTCTTGTCGAAGGCGCGCACCGAACGGCGGGCGCGCATGCAGTCAAAGGTATTCATGCTTTTTTCTCCTTGTAAATGTTACCGCCCTTGCAGTCGATGGCGACGATGCAGGGGAAATCCTCGATCTCGAATCGGTACACCGCCTCGCTGAGCAGGTCGGGGAAGGCGACGATCTCGCTCTTTTTGATCGCGTTGCCGTACAGCGCGCCCGCGCCGCCGATCGCGGCGAAGTAGACGGAGCAGTTTTTGACGATGCTCTCGCACACCTCGTCACTGCGTTCGCCCTTGCCGATCATGCCCGCGAGCCCGAGCTCGAGCAGGCGGGGCGCAAAGCTGTCCATGCGCGCGCTGGTGGTGGGGCCGCAGCTCCCGCACGCTTTTCCCGCGGGCGCGGGGCAGGGCCCCGCGTAATAGATGGTCTCTCCGACAAAGGAAAAGGGCAGGGGTTTTCCCGCGTCGAGGTATTCGCAGATGCGCTTGTGCGCGCAGTCCCGTCCCGTGAGGATGGAACCGGAGAGCAGAACGCTCTCGCCCGCGCGCAGATTTTCGATGTCCTTTTGGGTGAGGGGAAGCCGTATCTTTTTCATCGTGACCTCCTTAAAGTTCCGTCTTTTCGCAGCGCACGCAGTGGCACTGGATGTTCACGGCGACGGGCAGCCCCGCGATGTGCGTGGGCGCGATCTCGCAATGCACGCCGAGCGCGGTCACCTTTCCGCCGAACCCCTGCGCGCCGATGCCCAGCGCGTTGATCTTTTCGAGCGCCTCCCGCTCGATCGCGGCGACGTCCTCGCGCGCGTTGTGCGAGCCGAGCTCGCGGGTCAGCGCCTTTTTCGCGAGGAAAGCGCACCCGTCGAAGGTGCCGCCGATGCCCACGCCGCACAGCACGGGCGGGCAGGGTTTGCTGCCCGCAAGGCGCACCGTCTCGACGATGGCGTCCACGATTCCCCGCACGCCCTTGGCGGGGGTGAGCATGTACAGCCGCGACATGTTCTCGCTCCCGAATCCCTTGGGCAGGAAGGTGAGTCGCAGTTTATCGCCGGGCACGATGTCCACGTGCAGGGCGGCGGGCGTGTTGTCCGCGGTGTTGACGCGGGTGACGGGGTCGCAGATGCTCTTGCGGAAACAGCAGTCCGCATACGCGCGCGCGACGGCGTCGGAAACGGCGTCCGAGAGAAGTTTTCCCTCGATGTGCACGTCCTGTCCCAGCTCCGCGAGCACGACGGCATAGCCCGTGTCCTGGCAGACCGCCATCTGTTCCTCTGCGGCGGTCTGCGCGTTTTGCAGGACGGTCTCCAGCGCGAAGCGCGCCGCGCTGTCCGCCTCTTCCCGCTCCGCCGCCTGCGCGATCGCGCGCGTGCAGGACGGTGTCAGGCGCAGGCACGCCTTTTTTGCGAGGCCGTAGACGGCCTCTTCGATCTCTTCTGTTGTGATGGTACGCATTTTGCCTCCCGCGCCCGCTTGTCGGGGCGCCGCGTGTTGTCTCTTTTGTTTTACTGTTCGCTTACAGTATAGCAAAAAATTTGAAAAAGGAAAAGAATTTTATTTACTAAACTCATTTTTTTCGATATAATACAGGCATATGGATAACAGAAACAACACGCAAAACATGAAAAACGTGCCGGGCGCAGGCCGCGGCTCCCTTCTCTTCGAACATCCGCGCAAGGCGGCGAGCGGCATGCTCTATTCGGGTGTGGTGCTCGGCATTCTTCTCTTTTCGCTGTTCATCGGCTTTACGCTCGCGTTCGTCTCCAACTCCACGGGGGCGACGACGGAGGAGATCGCGGCCTCGGAATGGTACAAATACGTCAGCTATTTAGCGGGGCAGGTCGTCAACCTGCTCGCGATTGCAGTCTTTGTTGCGGTGTTCCGCGAGCGTCCTTCCTCGTTCGGCTGGCGCAAGGCGAACCCGAAATACTTTCTCGTCGCGATCCTTCTCGCCTACGGCACGCTTTTCGCGCTCAGCTATCTGAACGTCTGGGCGAGCGAACTCTTCGCGCTGTTCGGCTATGAAGCGGAAAGTTCTGAACTTCCCTCGCTTGCGGGCGCGGGCTTTGTCGGCGCGCTGTTCGTCATTGCCGTCCTGCCCGCGGTGTTCGAGGAGACCGTCTTCCGCGGCGTCATCCTCGAAGGGGTCAAGGACATCGGCACTGTCGCGGCATGCCTTCTGGGCGGGCTCCTGTTCTCCCTCTTCCACATGAACCCGATGCAGACCGTCTATCAGTTCGTCTGCGGCTGTATCTTCACGCTTGTCGCCCTGCGCGCAAACTCGCTCCTGCCCGCGGTGCTGATGCACTTTCTCAACAATGCCGTCATCCTGTTCGAGAGCAAATTCGGCTTCCTGAGCGGCGTTCCGATGGCGGGCGCGGTCGCGATATATGTGACGAGCGCGCTGTGCCTCGTCGCGGGGCTCGTCTATCTGATCTTCTTCGACAGGAAGAACGCGCGCAAAAAAGAGGGCCCGATCCGTCCCTTCCTGCTCCCCGCGCTTCCGGGGCTTCTCGTCGCGGCGCTGGTCTGGATCCTGACCTTTGCGTCGGGGATAGGTGGCTGAGATGCAGAAACTCAACGTCGTCTGCGTCGGCAAACTCAAAGAAAAATTTTACGCGGACGCGGTCGCGGAATACGCGAAGCGCATGACCCGTTTCGCCGCCGTGCGCGTCTGCGAGCTCCCCGAAAAGCGCACGCTCGCCGAGGAGGCGGAGCTCATCCTGCGCGAGCTGCGCGGCTATTGCGTCGTGCTCGCGGTCGAGGGGAAAAAGCTGTCCAGCGAGGGTCTCGCCGCGAAGATCGGCGCGCTGTGCGACGCGGGCAAGGAGATCACCTTCGTCATCGGCTCGTCCTGCGGTTTGGACCCCGCCGTCAAAGCGCGCGCCGATATGCTTCTCTCCTTTTCGGACATGACCTTCCCGCACCAGCTGATGCGGGTCATCCTGTTTGAGCAGATCTACCGCGCGTTCATGATCAACGCGGGCAGCGAATACCACAAATAGCGCGCGCGCAGTCACGCGCCGCGCCCCTGCGCCGTACAATGTTCAGTATGGATGCAGTGCGGCGCGTATACGATCTTTACGCAAAAACAAAACTTGAAAAACGCGCGATCGGCGCAAGCGCGCTCGGCGCACCGATCGTCGCCTTTCACGCGGGCAGTCATTCCCGCCCGCAGCTCCTCGTGCAGTGCGCGATGCACGCCCGCGAATGGGTCACCGCGCTTCTGGGTCTGGAATTTCTGCGGCAGGGCGTGCCGCGCGGCGGCATGTGGGTGATCCCGCTCGTCAATCCGGATGGCGCGCGCATCGCCCTGCGCGGCGAGCGCTTCGTGCGCACGCTTCCGCCCCTGCGCGCCCGTTTTCTGCGCGGGGCGGGCGGTTTTCCGCTGTGGAAGGGCAATGCGGACGGCGTAGACCTGAACGTCAATTTCGACGCGCGCTGGGGCAAAGGCAGGCGCAACGTCTTTTCTCCCGCCGCGGAGAATTACGTGGGGCCGATGCCCTGTTCGGCGCGGGAGACGCGCGCCCTCTGCGCCTTCACCCGCGCGCTCATGCCCGACGCGACGGTGAGCTATCACACGAAGGGCGAGGAGATCTATTGGGAGTTTTGCGGCAGGGGAGACTCTGCGCTCGCCGAGACGCTCTCCGCCGAGACGGGATACCCGCTCGCGCGGGCGGAGGGCAGCTGCGGCGGGTACAAGGACTGGTGCCTGACCGCGCTGAACATCCCGTCGTTCACCGTGGAGGCGGGTTCGGACGCGCTCGAACATCCGCTGACGGAGGCGGCATTGCCGTCGCTTTGGGCGGCGAACGCGGGGGTGCCCGCGGCACTGATAAAGGAGCTCATATGCAGGAAGACAAGATAGAAGACAAGATAAAGTTCATGCGCGCGGCGATCGCCCGCGCGAAAAAAGGGCTCGCGCAGGGCGAAGTGCCCGTGGGCGCGGTGCTCGTCTGCGACGGAAAGATCGTCTCGTCGGGATACAACCGCAGGCTGAAGACGCAGATGGCGAGTTCGCATGCCGAGATGTACGCCATCGACCGCGCCTGCCGCAAGTTCAAGAGCTGGAGGCTGCCCGACTGCGACCTCTACGTCACGCTCGAACCCTGTCCGATGTGCATGGGCGCGGCGCTCAACGCGCGGGTGCGCAAGGTGTATTTCGGCGCCTATGAACAGAAGGGCCGCTCGATGACGCAGGAGCTTGCGGCGAGCAATCTTCTCAATCACACGCTCGAAGTGGAGGGCGGCGTGCTGGAGGAGGAATGTTCGGCGCTTTTGTCCGGCTTTTTCCGCGCGATGCGCGAGCGCACGGGGCAGACGAAGAAGGATTGATTTTTCTTTTTGAATAGTCACGCAAAACGATTGACTATTTTGTGCAAAAAAACTACAATAAATATATGCTGTATGCGTCCGCGTGCGGGGCAAACCGACGTGGCGCAGGCGCCTTCGGCAAAGAAGGCAAAAAAGGGGAAGGCAAAGCAAAAAAGTTTTGCCCGGCTTTTGTACGCTCAAAGAGAAAAAGCCGGTGTACTGATTTCAAAAAAAAAGAACTGCGGCGATTCGCCGCGCACAGTTTAGTATTTTTCGGAGGTACACATGATTACTCACGGCAACGAGATCAAGATCTTCGCGGGCAACTCCAACCGTCCGCTCGCGGCGGAGATCGCAAAGAAGCTCAACACGGAGCTCGGCAGTGTGGAAGTGGGCAGGTTCAGCGACGGCGAGACGGCAGTCCATCTCGACGAGACCGTCCGCGGCAGGGACCTTTTCATCATCCAGTCCACCTCCGCTCCCGTCAACGACAACCTGATGGAGCTTCTCATCCTCATCGACGCGGCGCGCAGGGCAAGTGCGGGGCGCATCACGGCGGTCATGCCTTATTTCGGCTATGCCCGTCAGGACAGAAAGGCGCGCTCGCGCGATCCCATCACCGCAAAGCTCGTTGCCGACCTCATCACGGCGGCAGGGGCGGACAGGGTCCTGACCATGGACCTGCACGCGGCGCAGATCCAGGGCTTTTTCAATATCCCGCTCGATCATCTGCTCGGCGGCCCCACGCTGTATAACTACTTCCGTTCCAAGAAGATCATCGACGAGAATTTCGTCGTCGTTTCGCCCGACATCGGTTCGGTCACCCGCGCGCGCAACGTCGCGATGAAGCTGAACTGCCAGATGGCGATCATCGACAAGCGCCGCCCGAAGGCGAACGTCATGGAGGTCATGAACATCATCGGCGACATCGAGGGCAAAAAGTGCCTGATGGTCGACGACATGATCGACACGGCGGGCACGATCTGCCAGGGCGCGGAGGCGCTCATCCAGCACGGCGCGAAGGAAGTTTACGCCTGCTGCACGCACGCGGTGTTCAGCGGTCCCGCGATGGAACGCCTCGAAAAGGCCCCCATCAAGGAACTCGCCATCCTCAACACCATCGACCTGCCTCCCGAAAAGAAGCTGGACAAGATCACGGTCATCTCTGTCGCGGACATCTTTGCCGCGGCGATCGAGAACGTCTATCTCGACAAGCCGATGTCCAAGATCTACGACTGAGATACGCAATTCAAAGAATAACACATCGCAGAAAATTGCCGCGTTTTTTTCAAAACGCGGCGTTCGCGCGTTTTGCGCAGGAAAGGAGCAGAAATGTACCTGATCGTAGGGCTCGGCAATCCCGAGAAAAAATACGAGACCACCTTTCACAACATGGGCTTTCTCGCCGTCGGAGAGGCGGCGGACAAACTCGGCGTCAAGTTCAAGAAGAAGGAATGCGAAGCCTCCGTCGCGGAGGCGTTCGTCGGAGGCGAAAAGATCATCCTCGCCCGCCCCGTGACTTATATGAACGCGAGCGGCAGGGCGGTCAAACAGCTGATGGCAAAGTACAAGGCTTCGCCTTCCGATCTTCTCGTCATCTACGACGACTTCGATCTTCCCAAGGGCAAGATCCGCATCCGTGCCGCAGGCAGCGCGGGCACGCACAACGGGATGCGCAGCATCATCGGCGAGATCGGCACGGGCGACTTTGCGCGCATCCGCATCGGCATCCGCGACAGCGAAGCGGACATCCCGATCATCAACTACGTTCTCTCCGAGATCCGCAAAGAGGACTACCCGCTCTTTGCCTCGGCGTGTTCGGACGCGGCGGACGCCGCCATCCGCTTTGCGCGCGGCGAGGGCATCGAGAACGTGATGAACGCCTACAACAGGAACTGACAAGGGCACGCGGAGGAAAACGGAATGCCCCGTGACTTTTTCAACCCGCACAATCTGGGCGGGGAATACCTCGACCTCGAAAACGACTTCCGCCTCGGCACGCCGACGGCGGTTTTCGGCGTGTCCGCGCCGCACAAGGCGCTGATCGCGGCGACCTGCGTCCCCGGCCGCCTCGTGTACATCTGCGACAACGCGCAGTCCGCCGCGCGCGCGGCGGAGGAGATCGCGGGCTTTTCGGGCGAAGAGCCGGCGCTTCTTTGCGCCAAGGACGACGTTTTGCTCTACAAAGACGCCGTCTCGCGCGATTCCCTGCACCGCCGTATCCGCGCCCTGCGCCGCATCCTCGACGGCGCGCGCACCGTCGTCTGCGACGTGGAGAGCCTCATGCAGCTGTTCCCCGCGGACATCCCCGTCCTCACGCTGACGGAAGGGGAGGAGATCGACTTTTCCGCCCTTCCCGCCGAGCTTGTGCGGCTGGGCTATACGCGCACGACGTCGGTGGACGGCAGGGGGAATTTCGCCCTGCGCGGCGACATCCTCGACATCTTCCCCGTCGGCGCAGAAAACCCCGTGCGCGTGGATTTCTTCGGCGACACGGTGGAGAAGATCAAGCCGTACAACTATCTCACGGGCGAGCGCCTCGCGCAGGCAAAGAGCGTGCGCATCGTCGCGGCGACGGACGTGTTTTACGGCGCGGAGGAGGTCAAGAAGGTCAAGGACGCGATGTATGCGGAGCTCTCCTCCTTCAAGGACGCGGCGGCGTACGACCGCGCGCAGACCATCGCCTCCGACCTCTGCAACAGGATGGAGTCGGGCGCCTTTGCGGGCGCGGCGTATGCGATGCCGCTTCTCGATTCGGCGAGAGACTTCTTCTCCTTCCTCGGAGATGCGCTCTACCTGTTCGACGAGGAAAAGCTGATCTTCGACAAGATGGACGCCGTCTACAAGGAGCACGCCGAGCGCTGTTCTCTGCTGCGCCGCGGGGGGGAGGTGTTCTCCTTCTCCAAAGACCAGCTCCTCCCGCGCGATCGTCTCCTCATGCTCTTTTCGCGCGCGCGCGTGTCCGCGGTGCAGACGTTCGCGACGCGTTCCTACTTTTTCGAGCCTCTGCGAGTCTACAACCTGCATTCCACGCCCGTGGGGCGGTATCTGAACGGATTTCTGAATCTCGCCGACGACGTGCGCACCTGGCTGAAAAACAAGTACCGCGTGCTCGTGTTCTGCGGCACGCCTGCGCGCGCGGAAAAACTGCGCGCATTCTTTGCGGACGCGGGCATCCCGTCCTCCGACTGTCCCGCGGCGCTCGAATACCTGAAAGGGGTCGCGGTGACGGAGGAGACGCTGGAGCGCGGCATCCTCCTGCACGAGCAGAAGCTCGCCGTGATCGGCACGGGCGACTTGTACACGAAGGCGGCGGTCAAAAAGCGCATCCGCCGCAAGCGCAACGACATGTTCACCTCGCCCGAGGTGGGCGACTACGCGGTGCACGAGACGCACGGCGTCGGCCGCATCACGGGCACGAAGAAGATCGAGACGACGGACGGCACAAAGGAATACATCGCGCTCGAATACAGGGGCGGCGACGTGCTTTACGTTCCCGTCGAGCAGATGGACATCCTCTCGCGCTACATGGGCGAGGAGGCGCCCGCGCTCTCCAAAATCGGCGGCGCGGAGTTCGACCGCGTCAAGGCGCGCGTCAAGGCCTCGCTCAAAGCGATGGCGATCGACCTTAAACGCCTGTACGCCGAGCGCGCCGAAAAGCGGGGCTTTGCCTTCCCCGCGCATGAGGAGGAGATGGCTGAGTTCGAGGCGGCGTTTGAGTACGAGGACACGCCCGACCAGGCTTCCTCCGTCGAGGAGATCAAGGCGGACATGTGTTCGGAAAAGGTGATGGACCGCCTTCTCTGCGGCGACGTCGGATACGGCAAGACGGAAGTCGCCTTCCGCGCCGCGTATCTTTGCATTCTCGGCGGCAAGCAGGCGGCGCTCATGTGCCCGAACACCATTCTGTGTCAACAGCATTATGAGACGGCTCTCAAACGCTTCGCCGATTTCGGCGTCAACGTCGAGGTGCTCAACCGTTTCAGAAGCCCGCGCGAGCAGGACAAGACGCTCGCCCGCCTCGCCGCGGGGGAAGTGGACCTGATCGTCGGCACTCATCGCCTTCTCTCTTCGGACGTGAGGTTCAAGGACCTCGGGCTTCTCATCCTCGACGAGGAACAGCGCTTCGGCGTCGAGCACAAGGAGAAGATCAAGAGCATGAAGCGGGACGTCGACTGCCTGACCATGACCGCGACGCCCATCCCGCGCACCCTGCACATGTCCCTTTCGGGCATCCGCGACATCAGCACCATCGACACGCCTCCCACCAACCGCCTGCCCGTGCAGACGTACGTCGTGGAGGAGACGGAGACGCTGCTTCGCGACGCCTGCGTGCGCGAGCTCGCGCGCGGCGGGCAGGTGTTCGTCCTGTACAACCGCGTCGAGAGCATCTACACCTTTGCGGCGAAGCTGGAACAGATCGTGCCCGAGGGCAAGATCTGCGTGGCGCACGGCAGGATGGACAAGGCGGTGCTCGAAAACTCCATCCTCGGTTTCTACAAGGGCGAATCGGACATCCTCGTCTCGACGACCATCATCGAGAACGGCATCGATCTTCCCCGCGCGAACACGCTCGTCGTCATCGACGCCGACCGCCTCGGGATCTCCCAGCTTTATCAGTTGCGCGGCAGAGTGGGGCGCGGTTCCCTTCTCGCGCACGCCTATTTCACCTTCAAGCCCGAAAAGGTCATGACCGAATCGGCGAGCAAGAGATTGCAGGCGATCATGGAATTTACCGAGCTGGGCAGCGGGTTCAAGATCGCGATGCGCGACCTCGAGATCCGCGGGGCGGGCAGTGTGCTCGGCCGCGAACAGCACGGGCACATGGACAAAGTCGGCTACGAACTGTACGCGAAACTGCTCAAAGAGGAGCTGACAGGGGAGGAACAGACGGTCGCAGAGCTTGACGTGCGCGCGGACGCCTATATTCCCGAGAGCTATATCGAGGCGAGCGCCTCGCGTCTGGACTGTTACAAGCAGATCGCGGAGATCCGCAGCGTGGAAGATTACCGCAGGGTTTGCCTGTCCATGGAAGAGAACTACGGCAAGATGCCGCGCGAAGTGCTCAACCTTCTGGTCATCGCCGTGCTCAAATCGTACGCGGCGAAGTTCAACATCCGCAAGATCGGCGTGAGCGCGAAGGGCGGGCGGCTGGAGCTTCCCTCCGTCTCTTCGCTCGCGGACGAACGCATCGCGGCGGCGCTCGAAAAATATTCCTCGAGCGCGCATCTGGAGATGTCGAAGGCGCCGGCCATCGAGTTTGCGGGGGATCAGGACGCGCAGAAAGTCATGATGCGCATGACAAAATTCCTCAAATATGCGGAAAACTCGGCGATTGCGTGAAAAGAGGACGAATTTTCTATTTTTAACGACTTTTTCATAAAAATACGATTGCTTTTCTCGCGGAAATAGTCTATAATAAATTATATTGCGATTACACTAAGAACTCGGAGCGGATTCTATGAAGAAAAAACTCATCACATTGCTCACAGCTTTGCTCTCGGTCATCTTCGCGCTCGGAATGCTTTCCGGCTGCGCGCTGATCACCACGGATTCCGAAGCGGATATGAAACAGATCGTCGCAGAAGTCGACGTCTCGAAGGACAAGGAGTCTCTCTCCGCGGCCGTCAAGAAAGTCGGCGCCAAGAAAGATCTTGCCCTCAGCGATACGACGCTTGAAAAGGTCGGCTCCACGGGCGACGTCACCAAGCGCGATCTGATCACCACCTTCCTCAGCTACGGCTACAGCTACATCTCCGCGGGCTACTCCTATGCAGAGGCGTTCGACGCCGTCCTCGACATCCTCGTCGGCAACAAGATCGACGCGCAGATCGCCATCGCGTATTATCTGAACGCGGGCGAAGTAGTCGTTGACCGCGAGTATGTCGAGAGCACCAAAGGCTACACCGCAGTGCCCGATTCCGACGGCATGAAGATGGACAAGACGATCGGCGAAACGGCATACGCCGATGCGATCGGCTCCAAGACGGGCGACGAAGCGGCGATCGCGGCATTCTCCTTCTTCCTGACCGAAGACGAGATCAACTACGCGAAATACACCGTCATGAAGTCTGTCAACAGCGCCATCGACAGTTACGAGGCGGAGATCATCAAAGAGGAGAGCTCGGACAGTTCTTCTTCCTCTTCCGACCGCACCGTTCCCACGGGCGCGAACACCCTCTCGTCGCAGTACTATCCCACGAACGAGGCAGGCGAGCTGGATTACGACATCTATACCGGAATGAACCTCGTGAGCGAGTGCGGAACGTATGAGAAGCAGGACGGCTCCACCGTCATCACCCGCACGAGGGCGTACATGAAGTACATCGCCGCTCTCAAAAACAACTACATGATCGGCGCGGACGAGGACATCCTCGACATCACCTCTCTCGCCTATTATGCCTCTCAGTACAAATCCCAGCTCGAAGCGATGATCGTCAACAAGTTTGTCGGTACGGTCGCGCTCGACATGACTGATTCCATCGAAGAGCAGATGCTCATCGCTATGTACGACGATCTGGTCACCAAGCAGAAGGCGAACGGCTCTTCTTCCTTCACCTCTACGATGGACAGCGCGGCGGACGATTCCTTCGTCGTGTATTCTCCCGACGACAGGACGTACGGCTTTGTGGTCAACATCCTTCTTCCGTTCAGTACACAGCAGGAGATGGATCTGGAAGACCTTGCCGCTTCTACCAACGGTAAAACTTCCAAAGAATATTATGCGGAGCGCAACAAGCTCTTCCTCGAGATCGAGGCGAAGGACCTGCGCGACAGCTGGTTCAACGGCGCGACCGATTACAGCTTCGACGCGAGCAAGGTTTCAGGGCTCGACTATTATAAGACGGATTCCAACAGCGACTATCTCTTCTTTGAAGACAGCTATGTGACGGGCAAAGAGGGCATCGACCGCTATGCGGGCACCTATCCTTACAACGGCACGGTCACCTACAATGAGGAGAAAGACGAGTACGAACTGAAGGCAAACCCTCTTTCCATCGACGAATTCCTCAAAGAGATGAACGATTACATCAACTTTGTGGTCGGCAGCAACGTCGCGAGCGGCGCTCTCAATGCGGGCTACGGCGTGGAGCCTGAAGACTTCATCAAAGCGGACGGAAACGGCAGAGAGATCGACTACGACAAGATGGTCTACTACAAGGGTTCCGTCGCAGGCGTTGCCGGTGTCAGCAAAGAGGAATACATGACCGAGGACAGCGTTGCCTACAAGGCGCTCTCCGCGTTCAACGAGCTGATGTTCGCTTACTCCACCGATACCGGTTGCCTCAACACTTACCTCGGCTATTCGGTCACGCCCAAGCAGGAATCTTCCTCTTATGTCGAAGAGTTCACCTACGCGGCACGCGCGGCCATTCTCGAGGGCGCGGGCACCTATTACGTCGTAGGTACTGAATTCGGTCTGCACATCGTCTACGTCTCCTACGTCTATACGGGCGGCGAAGTGTATCAGGACGGCTTCGTATATGCGAACAGGCACGAGGAGGGTACCTTCTCCTATCTGTTCTACCAGGCGAGCAAGACGGAAGTCGCATCCGACTATGCTAGCGACCAGCTCTCCGACATCGTCACGACCATCGAAAATTCGGACAAGATCGTGGTCAAACACCAGAGCCGTTATGAAGATCTGCGCAAGATCGTCGCGGCACAGGACGACTGAGCATAAAATTGCGAGACAGACAAGGCGCTCCCTTTTGCGGGGAGCGCCTTTTATGTTTCTGTGCGCAGACCGAAAAATACAAAGAGAGCGGCCGTGCGCTTTTGCGCTCGGCCGCTCTCTTTGATGAAATATCCGCAATCGCATCAGGCCGCTTGCGGCATATTTTTGGGGCGCGAGAAACTTTGCCCCCTCCCTTGAAGGGGACCCCTCGGCAGGGCGCAGGTCTCGCCCTCAGCCCGATGCGACACGCGGGAAAGCTGTTCGTTCTCCCCAAATAATGCATCGCGTGTGGTTCGCAAAAAGAGAAGCGAGAGACGGGAATCTGCCGAAACCCCTGAAGGGG
>JAHZBZ010000010.1 GCA_019423125.1 Bacillota bacterium
GCATAGCCTTTCGACTATGCCTTACTCAAAAATCCCTATGAAAGACACCCTAAGGTGTCCCTTTTTCTGTGGAGCGAGAGACGGGAATCGAACCCGCGGGAATCAGCTTGGGAAGCTGACGCCATACCATTAGGCGACTCTCGCATGAACATTTATTATTATACATGATTTTGCGCGCAAAAGCAACAAAAACGCGCGGGGAAAACAAAAGAATTTTTCTCCGCGCGCAGTCCTTTTATTCAAAGAGTTTTTTCATCAGATCAAAGCCCTGCTCGACGAAAATTCCCGTCGATGCGGCGCTGTCCTCGTCGTAAGAAGCGGGGCCGTTTTGGGAGCGGTCGCTCTTGTAGAGCAGGTAGGGCACGGGGTCGGAGACGTGTGTGCGCACCGCGATCGGTGTGGGGTGATCGGGGCAGACGAGCATGCGGAAGGGGACGTTTTCCCTTTTCAGTTCCTTGCAGATGCGCGCGACGACCTTCTCGTCGATCTGTTCGATGGAGTAGATCTTGTGCGCAACGTCGCCCTGGTGCCCGCACTCGTCGGGCGCTTCCATATGGATGTATACGAAGTCCAGCCCGCCGCGAAGCGCATCGAGCGCGGCGTCCGCCTTGCCTGCAAAATTCGTGTCGTAGTTTCCCGTTGCGCCCGGCACCTCGATGATCTTCATCCCCGCGAGGATGCCGATGCCCTTGACGAGGTCGACGGCGGAGATGACGCCGCCCTTCTTGCCGAATTTCTCCTCAAAATTTTCCAGCTGCGGCTTGGTCCCTTCGCCCCAGAACCACACCGAGTTTGCCATGCGCTTTCCCGCGGCGGCGCGCGCGCGGTTGACGGGGTGTTCGCGCAAGATCTTTTCGCTCCGTTTCATCATATCGAGGAACTCTTCGGAGCGCGGTCCCTTGGGCAGGTATTGCGCGATCGGCTTGTCTGTGATGTCGTGCGGCGGCGTCAGGTCGTGCCCTGTCTTTCCCTCTTTGCAGACGAGGCAGTGCCGATAACTCACGCCCGCATACAGCGTGTATCCCTCGCCGTCCAGTTCTTTTTTGAGCGCGTCCACGAGTTGCACCGCCTCGGCGGTCGTGATCTCGCCCGCACTGTAATCGAGCATGGTCTTTTTCTCGTACTCCTCTTCGTCCGAGAGCGTGACGAGGTTGCAGCGCAGGGTGACGTCCGTGTCCTTCAGCGCGATCCCGATGGAGACCGCCTCCAGGGGCGATCGGCCCGTGTAACAGTCGTGCGGGTCGTAGCCCATCACGGACAGGTTCGCGACGTCGCTTCCCGGCTTGAATCCAGCGGGTACGGTGCGGCACAAACCGACCTCGCTGTGCGCCGCCAGCGCGTCGATGGCGGGCTTTTTCGCGCATTGCAGTGGCGTGCGTCCGCCCAGTTCTTTGAGCTTGTAATCGGCCATTCCGTCGCCGAGAACAACGATATATTTCATGCTGTCTCCTTTGCTTTTTTCGTTTTACAGCTGCCAGTCGACGGGCTCGATGCCGTGCGCCGAGAGGTATTGATTTGTCTTTGAAAAATGCCTGCACCCGAAAAATCCGTTGTATGCGGAGAGGGGCGAGGGGTGCGCGCATTCGAGCACGAGGTGTTTTTCCGAGTCGATGAGCGGTTTTTTGGAGCGCGCGTTGCCGCCCCAGAGCAGGAATACGACGTGCTCCTTTTTCTCGCTGACGATGCGGATGACGTTGTCCGTGAACCACGTCCAGCCGCAGTTTTTGTGTGAGTTCGCCATGTGCGCGCGCACGGTGAGCGCGGTGTTGAGAAGGAGCACGCCTTCCTTCGCCCACTTTGTGAGATCGCCCGAATCGGGCACGCGAAATCCCACGTCGTCGTGCAGTTCCTTATAGATGTTTACGAGCGAAGGGGGAGGTTCCACGCCCTTCTGCACGGAGAAGCAAAGCCCGTGCGCCTGCCCTTCGTTGTGGTAGGGGTCCTGCCCGAGGATGACGACTTTCACCTTGTCAAAGGGGGTGTAACGGAAGCAGTTGTAGATATCGTACATGTCGGGATAGACGACATGCCGCGTGTACTCCTGTTTGAGGAATTCGCGGATCTTCTTGTAATTTTCGCTTTCGAACAGGGGCGAGAGCACCTCGTCCCATCCGCCGCCGAGTGGTTTCATCTTCGTGCCGCCTCCGCATATGCCTCGCGGTCCGCGTCAAGAGCGGCCTCGTCTCCGAGCAGGGCGGCATAGGCGGAGAGCACCGCCTTGGCGAGCGCAAGGTCGTGTTCGAGATAGTTTCCGCACTCCTGTTTTGCGCTTCCCGGCACCTCGTCCATGCGCATCGCCGCGTCCATTCCCTCGCGCAGCGCGACATACGCCTCGTCGAAGGAGATCCCCGCCGTGAGCAGGTAAAAGCCGGTGCGGCAGCCCATCGGGCCGAAATAGACGATGTTCTTCGCCGCGCGGCCGTTGCGCAGTGCGGTCGCGAGCATGTGTTCGATGCTGTGCAGGGCGGGCTGCGCGAGAAAGTCTCCCGCATTCGGCTTTTTCATGCGCAAATCAAAGGTCGCCACGCCGTTTTGCAGCGTGCAGAAGTGAAATCCGGGCTGTAATTTATCGTGGTCTTTTTCAAAGGATGGGATCTTATCCATTGTAAACCTCCTCGAGGATGTTTTCGAGCGCCTCGCTCAGCGCGTCCAGCGCGAGCGCGAGATTTTCCGCGTATTCGCGCGGGCTGGCCTCTCCCGCGTTGTCCGAGATCGCCTTGTACATCGCCCACGGTACGCCCGCGCGGTCGGCAACGTGTGCGATCGCCGCGCCTTCCATGTCGCGCACCTGCGCCCCGAGCGCCTGTTCGATCTCTCTGTCCGTGCCGCAGCCGAAATGGTCTGCGCTCGCGAGCGTGCAGGCGGCATACCGCGCACCTTTGACGTCTGCCGCGGGAAGGTAGGGGGTTTCGTATTCGTTGAGCGTGCCGACGGATGTTCCGTTGATCACGGAAAGGTCGAAATCCGACTGCACGGCGCGCGCGATGCGCACGACGCTTCCGATCTTCGCCTGCGGGGCAAGCCCGCCCGCGACGCCCACGTTGAGAAGTTTGTCCGCGCCCTGCGAAAGCGCGAGCATGGCGCTTGCGGCGGCGTTTGTCTTTCCCACGCCCGAGAGCACGAGCAGGATATCTTTATTGTAAAGTTCCGCATGCCAGACCGTTCTGCCGAATAGCTGAGCGCGTCGGACTGCAGTGCAGTGTTTCAGAACGACGTCTGCCTCATTTTGCATGGCGGCAATGACTCCGAGCATACCTGCCTCCGAAGTGAAAAGTTTTCACCTAATATTTTAACAAAAAGCGCCGCTTTTTGCAACAGGCTGAGGGCGGATAGACAAAAAAATCACGCCGAACTCGTTTACCACTTTACAATGATGTCGCATTGTGTTATAATTCTGTGTGAAAACAAAGACGGTCAACGGTAACATCATGCAATATGTATTTTTTGACATCGAATGCGCATGCGTCTACAAGAATGTCGCAAAGATCTGCGTGTTCGGCTATGTCGTCGCCGACGAAAACTTCAACATCCTCAAAAAGGAGGACATTCTCATCAACCCGAACGGAAAGTTCCATCTGACCGACCGCGGCGGTGACGGGATCGTCCTTCCGTATGACTACGGCGATTTCAAAAAATACCCCGATTTCAAGCGCTTTTATCCCAAGATCCGCGACCTGTTGCAGGGCGAGGACAAGCTCGTGTTCGGACATGCGGCGATCAATGACGTCAAATATCTCAATCTCGAGACAAAGCGCTACAAACTTCCGTCCTTTTCCTTTAATTTTGCGGACACGCAGGTTCTTTACATGGCGATGACGGAGACCTTTGACCGCCAGGCGGGCCTTGAATCGCTGACGCAGATCTTTGAGATCGACTACACGCCGCACTGCGCCGCCGACGATGCCTATGCGACCATGCGCATCGCGCAGGAGATGTGCGTGCGCGACGCGTGCACTTTGCCCGAACTTCTGGAAAAGTATTCCGTCCGCTTCGGAAAGATCGATAACTATCAGTTTACAAACTGTTCTTCGCGCAGGCGCAGCGAGTACATCGACGAGCGCAACCGCCTCAAGCGCGAGCGCGGCGAGCGCCGCGCGAAGTTCAACGACTTCGTGTACGGCTACCGCGTCAGGCCGCAGAGCGCGGAACTGCGCGGCAAGCGGTTCAGTTTTTCCCGCTGTATCGAGGAAGACCTCGCCCTCGCAAAGGGGCTTGTCAAGGAGATCGTGCGGCGGGGCGGGAAGTATTCGCTCAAGCTGAGCGGCTGTAACGTTTTCGTGGAGAGCGAGGGGGACGACAGCGTCCGCCGCGGCGCCGCCTACAAGCTGTACGAGGAAGGCAAGATCCGCGAGATCCTCTCGCTCGGGGAGTTCAAAGAGCGGTATGTGACGGAGGAAGAATGAAAGAATATCTGGAGCGGATGCGCGCGCGGCTTGTTGACTTTGAGGCGTATGTCGCCTGCCTGTCTCAGCCGCCGTATCGCGGCGTGCGCGTCAATTCCCTGCGCCTGTCAGCGCAGGAGTTTGCGAAAATTACTCCTTTTTCGCTCTCTCCCGTCGCGTGGGAGCCGTGCGGATTTTACATTGAAGAGGAAAAGCCCGGAAAGTCTGTTTATCACGACGCGGGCTTGTTTTATGTGCAGGAGCCTTCGGCGATGTGCGCAGCGCCCTTGCTGGATGTTCGCCCCGGCGAGCGCGTGCTCGATCTGTGCAGTGCTCCGGGCGGGAAGGGCACGCAGCTAGCGCAGGCGATGCGGGGCAAGGGGCTTCTCGTGCTCAACGAAAAGATGCCCGACCGCGCCCGCGTGCTCTTGCAGAACGTCGAGCGGATGAGAATCTGCAACGCCGTCGTGCTCTGCGCCGATCCCGCGTTTCTTGCAGAGCGCTTTGCGGGCTTTTTTGACAAGATTCTCGTGGACGCGCCCTGTTCGGGCGAGGGGATGTTCCGCAAGGAACCCGCCGCGGTGGAAAATTGGAGTCCCGCGCTCGTGACCATGTGCGCGGAGCGGCAGAAAAAGATCCTCGACTCCGCAAGAAAAATGCTCGCGGAGGGAGGGCGCATCGTCTACTCCACCTGCACTTTTTCAGAAGAGGAGGACGAGCAGAACGCCGAATGGTTCGTGCGGCAGGACCCTTCCTTCCGCACGGAAGCGGAAAAGAAGATCTATCCGCACCGCGAGCGCGGAGAAGGGCATTACGCCGCGCTCTTCGTGCGGGAGGGCGCTCCCGCCCAGAAAAAGAAATCTCGGCTTCCCGCCGCGGACAGGCGTGCGGTCGCGGCATACCGTGCCTTCGAGCGCGATTTTCTCACTTCGCCGCTGGAAGGGGAGTTTGTCAGCTTCGGGAACTCACTTTCGCTCGTGCCCGAGGGGCTCTTCCCCCTCGACGGGCTCAAGGTGCTCCGCGCGGGCCTTCATCTCGGCGAATACGTCGGCGGAAGATTCGAGCCTTCGCACGCGCTCGCGCTCGGCGTTGCGCGCGACCGCCTCGCAAGCGTCTATTCCCTCGGCGAGGAGGACGCCCTGCGCTATCTGCGCGGCGAGGAATTGCCCTGCGACGGCGGGAGCGGCTGGGGTGTTGCGGCGGCGGACGGCTGGCCGCTCGGGCTCGTGAAGGCGAGCTCCGCGCTCAAAAATCACTATCCGAAGGGGCTTCGCCGCCGCTGACGCGGCGCGGCATCAGCGAAAAATGCTTGGCCGTTGTGGAGCAACCGTCCTTTTCTGGTTTTCAAATAATATCACCGTCGCGCGGGGTCGGAAGAACTCCGCGCGATCTGCATAAAAAGCCGATGCGTCAAAATATGGAGCGGAAGGCAATGCGTAACGATAAAAGAGGCCGACATAAATCGCAGGGTTTTTTCAAGGACGACTTTTAACCGTTGGACGAGCGCTTTGAGACTTTTTGATCGAAGCCTTGCATTTATTTGTGTCGGCAGGGTTGCCGCGGCAAAAAGCGGCGGCCTCGACGGAAGAATATATTATTTGGAGAGCCGAAGCGCCCGCCCGCGCAAATTTTGCGCGGGCGGGCGTTTTTATGTCAAAGACCGACCCTCCGCAGTCAAGCAAAAAATCGGTGCACCGAAAAATCAGCAGGCAAAAAATGCTCCGAATGTACCGCGTCGGAAAAACAAAACTTTGTGGGCTTGGTCGATGTTTTTTTGGGTCTGTTTGCCTTGTACTATCTGCAGCGCGTACGCCGCGCAGATGTCGGCCAAACAGACACTCGCTTTTTGTGCTCGACCCTTAAACGCGGCTCTTGCGTGTGCGTTGGCGTTCGCTGATTTTTTTTCATCGGTACAAATCAAAGCCACCGAGACATCTACGCCTGCGGGCAAAGGAGGATATTCTCTCGCTCACAGACATTCTTGGATTCTATGAATCTCCCCCGCTCGGTATAGATCGGAACACCGGAAAAGATTTTACCCGAAGTAAGACATTCCATTCATCCCCGCAAACAGCCAAACAGGGACGCCGTAAACCTCGTCGCGCAGAAAAAAGTTTTCAAATAGACGAGCTGAACAGGAACGCCCCGCGCATTCTCATCGACAAATCTATAAGAACACCCTTAATTTCCCCGCCGCGGAATAAATCAAAACATCCGAAATACCTTCATCCATAGCAAAACATCGCGCAACCTTGTTTAAAAAAGAAGACATTGCGCCGCTTTCTGCCGAACAGACAGAGACGCCTTCCACATCCTCACCCTCGGCCAAACAAGAGGGGAAAATTTTTCCCGCCGCAGTACGGTTCGGAATATACGAAACATCTTTGCCTCCATGTAAAGCAAGACGTTCCATTCATCCTCGCTTACAAAAGTATGAGAACATTGCGTTCGTCACCGCCGACAGTCAAACAAGAACATCGCAAACTTTTTCGCACAGGAAAAAGTTTTTCAAACAGACGAGACGATCGGGGAAACGCCCCGCGCGTCACCGCACGTTATCGCGCGTCACCGCGCGTCACCGCGCGTCACCGCACGTTATCGCACGTCACCGCACGCTATCGCACGTCACCGCACGCTATCGCACGTCACCGCACGTCACCGCGCGCCACCGTGCGTCACCGCGCGTCACCGCACATCCCCGCGCGCCACCGCGCGTCACCGCACATCCCCGCCGACGCGCACGGCACGACATTCTCGCTATCTTCTTCAAAAAATTTTCTTTCTATGCCTCCGCGCGAGGAAAAAACAAGCGCCCCGAAAGGGGACCTTTCGGGGCGCTGCTTAAAAGCGCTTGGCTTTCAGTTGTTCAAAAGATCATTCGTCTTTTTTGTCGTCCGAACTCTCTTCGGTTGCTTCAGTGTCTTTCACATCTTCGCTTTCGGCTTCGTCGTCCGCTTCGACCTTGTAGATGTCCTCTTCGGAAATCTCGCCTTCGGTCGGGAGTACGTCGTCCGCCTTTTCGTCCTTCTCCGCTTCTTCAAGACGGAGTTTGCGGATATAGCGCTTGCGCTTGCTGTCGTAGGAAGGTCTCGCGCCGCGCACGTCTCTTCTCTTGATGTTTGCAAGGAGTTTGCGGATGAGAAGGATGAGCAGGGTGAAGATCAGAACGACCGCGAGCACGATGGAGGTGACGAGCAGCCAGACGTTGGAATCTTCGTCATCGTCATCCGAATCCGTCGAAGAGTCGTCGGAAGAGGAGGAGATGTCGGGAACGCTCACTTCGCTCGTGCTGTAATTCACGAAGGTGTCGAAGTACTCGTTGCCGCGGTACTCGTGCTTGTAATCGAAGTAAGCGACGGTATTGGAGTAGCTGGATGCATCGTAGCTTGTGTAGGGGTTGTCACCCGTGTTGTAGTCGGGGTTGTACGGTGCGTAATCCGCGTTGTCGTACATGCTGTACCAGAAGTACACGAGCTGCGTCTCATCGCCGTCGATATACTTGTAGGGGTCAGCCTCGTAGTCATTCAGCAGGTCTTTCGCGGTTGCGGTCGAGCTGCCGAGCGCGATCTTTGCATATTCGTCGAGATCGGTGTCAAGCAGGGATTCATATCTGGAAGAATCGAAGGTGCCGTAGTTGACGAGCTCAAATGCCGCAAAGCTGTTTGCGGGGTTCTCGATGGAGCCGTCACGCGTGCCTGCCCAGAATTCAAGGCGATAGTTCCTGGATTTGTTGCCCGTCGCGATGAAGAAGCGGACATAGATCCAGTCGGAAGTGGTGTCGCTGTCATTCGTGATCGTGCGCTGCAGTGCCTTGTCCTCGACGCCGCTCTGCAAGACTGCCTTGGAGAGCTGTTCTTCGGTGTAGGCCGCGGTGAAGTCTTTGACCTTCACGGAGAGTTCTTCGGTGTCCTCGTCCTTGTAACGGTAGTAGACGCCGTCTTCCGTGCCCTTGTAGTAGACGATGTTGTCGTCCTTGTCGATCAGGTTGCCGTCCTTGTCCGTCTCGTAGTTCTTCAGGTTGGCGTAGAACTCTTCGCTGGTGAAGGAGCGTTCCTTGGTCCAGAGGCCGGTGTTCTTGTTGTAGTAGAACAGGGTGTTCGTCTTGGTGTTGAAAGCGGGATCTTCGGGATCGAGGTCGACGACGTTGCCGTTCTTGTCATAGCGGTAGGAGACGCCGCTCGAATAGACGATGCTGTTCGTGTACATCGGATCATCGAAATCCGTCTCGGTCGTATCGGTCAGGTAGATCGAAGCGGTCGCGCCTGCGCTGAGCTTGACGCGGTAGGTGATCGCGGTGTAGCTGTTGGAGGAGAGGGTGCTCGTGCTGTTTGCAATGTAGCCGTAAGCCTGCTGGGTCTGCGTCGCGATGACGAGCGGCTGGATGCTGTTGACACCGAACACGTCGTTCCAGTAATTTGCGTTCGTACCGCCGACGATGCTCTGCCATGCGGTGCCGATGTAATTGGATGCGTATTGATAGTTGACGAGGCCCGCGGTGGGGTTGGCGTTGACCGCCTCGTTTTCCTCGGTGGAATCGTTGCCGCCGACGTAGCTGCTGTTCGCGTTGACGCCGATGTAATTCTCAGGGGAAGCGATGTCCGTCTCGATCTTCTTGCTGTCCTGTTCGGCGACGGAGTCGAAAGCCGCGGTGGGCTCGCTCGAACCGTCGGAGAGCGCGACGCTGACCGCACGGTCGCCCGTCGATTTGAGGTTGAAGCTGTCTTCGCTCATCATCGCGGTCTCAAATCCCGCGAAAGCGGCATAGCCGGGAACGTAGGAGGAGAGGGAAGTGCCGGCGATCGCCGTCGTGCCGAAGTGGAACTCGATCGTGAAGGTGATGTCGCTGTCCGTCGTGTTGGACACGAAGAAGAAGCAACGCTGCCATCCGTCGTAGATGTCTTCCCATTCGTCCTTGTTCGCGTTGGAATCGTTGTCGTCCTTGATGTCCGTTCCCGCGAGGATGCTCGTGTCAAACGCGGCGATGGAAGATTCGTTGTCGGGATTGACGAGGGAGACGGAGGCACCCGTGCCGCCGTTGAGCGAGCTGGTCTTTGCCCAGAAGGAGATCAGCATGTATTCATCCGATTTAAGCGTGAACTCCGTATCGGTGGTGGCGGTGTAAGGGGCGCCTTTGGTGCTGTAGAGGAGGATCAGATCGTCGCTCGCGAAGGGCAGGGAGGAATACTTCTCAAAGTCCTTGACGAGTTTGCTCGTGTAGCCGTTGTCTGCGGTGATATCCTTTGCCGCGACGAGGCCCGACTTGGTCAGATCGCTTGCGACCTGCAGGTTGGAGCCGCCCGTGATGTCCGCGATGGTGTTGCCGTATTCGTCTTCGGTATCAGCCGCGACCACGCCGCTCAGGGTGAGAGAGGTGCGGGTGACATCGTTGAGGTTATACGCAAAGGAGTTGGAGTCCACGTTGCTCGCGTTGAACTTCGCCTCGTCGGAAGCGGACGAAAGATCGAGCGTGATGTTCTGGGAAGAGACGACGTCTGCGGTCTTGGTCTCGTAATCGCCTGCGGTCATGATGTCGTAGGTCAGATCGTCGAAGAACGCATAGCCGCTGACGTAGCCGTACTTGTTCTCGCTCGAGCTCTCAACCTGTCTGCCGAGACCGAGCGTCACGGTGAACGTGGTGGTCGCGTAATCGGAGGCGCGGACGTAGAAGGTGTACTGCACCCAGCCGTTGTTCTCCTCGACGCCCTCGGTGTTGATGTTGCGCACGATCATGGGATCCTGCGTCGTTCCGCCGACAGTGGGGGCGACCTTGATGAACGCGCCGCGGTTGGAAGATGCGGTGGTGTTCCCGTTGAAGGTCAGATCGGAGGTCTTGACCCAGAGGGAGATCTGCGCCGCAGTCCCCGCGGAGAGGGTCATGCTCGAGGAGGTATAGGTGTACGCGGCGCCGTAGCCGTCGTCGCGGTAGTTGTGGATCATCAGAACGTGCGTGCCGTTCTCCTCATCCGCCTCTTCCGCCTTGACGTTGTGCGTGCCGGGGTTGAGCGCTTTTGCCGCCGCCTCGACCGTCGCAGAATCGGGCCCGTCGTCCTCTTCGGCATCCTCGTCGGGTTCATGTGCCGCGTTGGCGATGTCCCAGCCGGGGATGTCGTAATTCTTGTCGATGTCCTTGTAATACTCTGCGTCTTCGAGCTTGGGATCGTCGTCTTCGAGGCCTTCGTAGTAGGTGTACTGATCGAACGCCTTGGAGAACCCTGCCCAATCCATGGACGTATCCACGATGCCCGACTTTGCGAGGGAAGTGCTTGCGGTCACGCCGCTGTCGTTGCTGTCCGCAGAGCCTGTCCAGTTTTCGGCGGTCCCGATGAGATAGGTCTCGTCGGAGTCATCGAAAAACTCGAAGTTTCCGTTTTTGAAAGTCTGGGTATCCGTCTTCTTGGTCGTGCTCTCTTCGGTCGTTTCGTCGTCCGAAGTGTCGTTGTCCGCACAGGCGGCAAATCCGAACGCACAGAAAGAGAGGATCATGGCGATCGAAAGTGCCAGAGTCAGGATTCTCAGTTTTCTTGATTGTTTGCTTTTAGCCATTGGAACACCTTTTTGTAGAAGTTTTGTAGAGATTCCGATACATTAAAATCGTACTATCTTATTTTAATATAAATGCGCTCTAAAAGCAAGCAATAAAGGTAAAAAAAAGGTGAAAATCTCATTATTTTTGATTGAAAGCGCAAACTTGTAGAAACGGAGGTCAAAATAAATTGGAAAAAAGCATCAAAAACAAACTCAGCATGTGTGCGGCGGGCGTATGCGCGGGCGCTGTGAACGGCGCGTTCGGCGGGGGCGGGGGGATGATCGTCGTGCCCCTTCTCACTTCCGTCTGCAAAAAGCCGCCCCTCGTCGCGCATGCGACGGCGATCCTCGTCATCCTTCCCGTCAGCCTGGCGAGCAGCATCGTCTATCTGATCGGCGGACAATTCGACACGGAGCTCTTTCTCTCCGTCACGCTCGGCGTGCTTGCGGGCGGCTTTGCGGGCGCAAAATCTCTCGGCGCGATCACGCCCGCCGCGGCGACGCTCGTCTTTGCCGCAGTCATGCTCGCCGCGGGCGTCTGGATGGTGATCTGAATGCGCTTCCTTCTCTGGCTCGCGGTCGGGTTCGCGGGCGGCTTTCTCGGCGGCATGGGGATGGGCGGCGGCACCGTTCTCATCCCGCTCCTCACCCTCTTTTGCGGCGTTCCCCAGCACCTCGCGCAATCGGTGAACCTGTTTTCCTTCCTCCCGATGAGCGCCGTCTCCCTCCGCGTGCACGCGCGGAACGGCCTTCTGGACACGAAGGACGTCCTCTGGACGGCGATCCCCGCGACAGCGCTGTCCGTGCTGGGCGGGCTGTTCGTGCAAAATCTCTCGGGCGGTGCGCTCAGGGTGGGGTTCGGGCTCTTTCTGTGCGCGCTCTCGCTGTTTCAGTTCGCGGGCGGCGTGCGCGCCTTGCGCGAAAAAGGTTGAAAAAAAGCAAAAAAAGTCACAGTTTGATTGCAAATTCTTTACAATGCTCCCATTTTATGATAAAATAATAAGGAAAAGTCAGGGCGGATTTTTCCGCCGCCCGCGCAGGGCGGTTTCTGCCGCAAAATCATACCGGAGGCGAAACTTGTTTTCATCTATCAAAGGCGTGCACCCGCACGGGTGCAAAGAGCGGACGCGTGAACTCCCGATCGGCGTGTTTCCCGACCCGCAGACCGTCTGGGTCTCCCTTTCCCAGCACATCGGCGCGCCCGCGCGGCCGATCGTCGCGGCAGGGGAGCGCGTCCTGCGCGGTCAGCTGATCGCGCAGAAGGCGGAAGGTCTGTCGGCAAACATCTATTCGCCCATCGCGGGCGTCGTCAAGTGCGTCACGGGTCACATCACGCAGACGGGCAAAAAACGCGACCACATCGTGATCGAGAGCGACGGCACGGACGAGAGCGTCGCGCTCCCGCCTCTTGCGGAGCGCACGCAGCAGAGCGTTCTTGCGCGCATCGAGCAGGCGGGCATCGTCGGCATGGGCGGGGCGGGCTTTCCCACCGCCGCCAAACTGAACGTCGCGGGCAGGGCGGACGTGCTCGTCGTCAACGGCGCCGAGTGCGAGCCGTACATCACCTGCGATCACCGCATCATGCTCGAATATGCGGACGACCTTTTCGAGGGCGTCCGCCTTGCCATGCTCGCCTGCGGCGCGTCCCGCGCGGTCATCGGCATCGAAAAGAACAAGCCGGACGCGATCGCGCATCTTTCCGCGCTCGCGGACAAGACGATCGCCGTGAAGGGCCTGCGCACCCGCTACCCGCAGGGCGCGGAGAAACAGCTCATCCTCGCCTGCACGGGCAGGACGGTGCCCGAGGGCAAACTTCCCGTCGATGCGGGCGTTGTCGTCGTCAACGTGCACACCGCGCTTGCGATCTGCCGTGCGGCGCGCGGCATCCCGTGCTACGAGCGCGTCATGACGGTCAGCGGCGGCGCGTGCGCCAAGCCCGGCAACTTCTGGGTCAAAAACGGCACCCTGCTGCGCGAGATCGCGCAGGCATGCGAAGGTGATGAAAACTGCGCGCGCATCGTCAGCGGCGGGCCCATGACGGGCGAGGCGGTGTTCTCGCTCAAGGTCGCGACCACCAAGACCTCCTCCTGTCTTCTCTTCCTGAACGAGAAGGAGGGGGCGAAAAAGGAGCGCACGCCGTGCATCGGCTGCGGCAGGTGCGTGCAGGCTTGTCCGATGGGGCTTCTGCCCACCTTCATCGACGAGGCGCTCGCCCGCAAGGACTATGCGGAGGCAAAGCGCTGCGGCGCGCCCGCCTGCATTTCCTGCGGCTGCTGTTCTTATGTCTGTCCCGCGGGCATCGACCTCGCGCAGAGTGTCAAGCTCGCCAAAAAAATCATCAAGGAGAGGAAGGTCTGATGGCTGAGATCAAAGATTACAAAGTAGCTCCCTCTCCCCACAAGGCGGACGCCGCCTCCACGCGCAAGATCATGCTGGACGTGCTCATCGCGCTCCTTCCCTGCGTCGTGTGCGGCACGCTCTATTTCGGGCTGTATGCGCTCATGCTCGTCGCCATCTGCGTTGCGACCTGTTTCGCGGCGGAACAGCTGTACAACCTCGCGCGCAAAAAGCCGCTTACATTCGACCTCTCGGCGGTGGTCACGGGCGTCATCCTCGGGCTCAACCTGCCCCCGCGCGCGCCGTGGTACATCCCCGTGATCGGCGGTGTCTTTGCGATCGTCATCGTGAAGATGCTCTTCGGCGGGCTGGGCAGGAACTTCGCCAACCCCGCCGCGACCGCGCGCGTGTTCCTGTTGCTCGCCTACGGCTCCGTTATGACGCAGTACATCGGCGCGGACATCGCGGGCAATGCGGTCTTCGCGGACATCGTCGTCGCGCCCACCTATCTGGGCGGCGGCATCGCGGCGTTCAAGGGCTCTTTTTGGGGCGTCTCCGACTATTGGGGCTATGTCCTGCAACTGCTGTTCGGCAGTGTGGGCGGCTGCATAGGGGAGACGTGCAAGGTCGCCATTCTCGCGGGCGGCGTCTATCTGACGGCGCGCCGCGTCATCGACTGGTGCATCCCCGTCGTGTATCTTCTTACGGCGGCGGTGATGGTGCTCGTCTGCTATCAGAGCGCCTCCGAGATCCTGTTGCAGCTGCTTTCGGGCGGCCTTCTGTTCGGCGCCGTGTTCATGGCGACCGACTACGCCACTTCCCCGAAGTGGAGATACAACCGCATTCTCTATGCGATCGGGCTGGGCGTGATCACCGTGCTCATCCGCAGGTTCGGCTCCTATCCCGAGGGTACCTCGCTCGCCATCCTCATCATGAACCTCGTCGTGCCCGTCCTCGACAAGTACATCCTTCCCGTGCGCTTCGGACAGCGCACCGCAAAGGGCAGGCCCGTCCCGCAGGTCATGAAGTGGACGATGTGCGGCCTGTGCCTCGCGATGGCGCTTTCGCTCATCGTCGCGGTGCCTGCCGTCGCGCTGCGTCCCGCCGAATACAGCTATGTGCAGAGCGCGGAAGTCAACGAGTCGGGCGACTACGTCGTCGAAATAGAGGGCACGTTCGACATCGGCGGCTGGGACCAGGTCCGCGCCTATACGGTGACGATCGACCGCGAGACGCGGCGCATCACCGATATCGTTGCGGTCAAGGAGAACACGATGGGCTATGTCGCGGAACTCTCGCTGTTCATCGGCAAGAACCGCCACGAGGTATTCATCATGTCGGGGAACGATCTCAAGGCGGACACCGCGCTCTCGGCGACCATTACAAACACGGCGCTGCGCGGCATGCTCGTCGAGGCGTTCGACTATATCAACAGCGAGATGGGAGGGAAATGAGCATGGACAGACAAAAAATTCTCCCCATGGCAAAGGCGGTGCTCGTGCTTGCGGCGATCGCGCTGGCGAGCGGGCTGTTGCTCGGGTTCTTCAATATCCTGACCTACGTCGACCCGTTGCAGGCGACTCTGGACGGCTTTAAAGAGGACAGCGGCGCCGCGGGCGAGTTCACGATGGTCGTGGACGAAGAGACGGCGAGCGGGAGCGGAAGCGTCCTTTATTATGCGGTTTCCACCGACGGCGTGCACGCCTTCCTCGCGCAGGGGAAGGGCGGCTACGGCGGCGCGGTGCAGATGTATGTATACATCCGCGACAACAAGATCTACAAGATCGTCGAGGGCGAGAACAGCGAGACGTACATGTACAAACTGGACGAGGCGAACTTTTACGCCTGGTTTCTGGACAAAGACGTCTCGTCGCTGAACGTGTCGGGCGCGGACCTCGTTTCGGGCGCGACAAAGAGCTCAACGGCGGTGCGCAGCGCGATCGACGCGGCGGTGGCTTACTACAACGCGAATGCGGCGGGAGGTGAGAGCAATGGACAGGGCTAAAATAAAAGAGACGCTGCTCGGCGGGCTCATCCGCAACAATCCGACCTTTGTGCTCGTGCTGGGTACCTGCCCGACGATCGCCATGACGACGACGCTCTTCCAGGCGTTTGCGATGGGCATCGCGACGACGTTCGTGCTTCTCTTCTCCAACCTCTTCGTCAGCCTGTTGCGCGGCGTCATTCCCGACAAGGTGCGCATTCCCTGTTACATCGTCATCATCTCCACCTTCGTCATCATCGTGCAGATGGTCATGCGCAAATTCCTTCCCGATCTCTATTCGACCATGCAGGCGTTCATCGCGCTCATCGTGGTCAACTGCATCATCCTCGCGCGCGCGGAGAGCTTTGCCTCCTGCAACCGCCCGCTGTACAGCGTTCTGGACGGGCTTTCGATGGGCATCGGCTTCACGATGGCGCTCTGCCTGATCGGCATCGTGCGCGAGTTCTTCGCGCAGGGCGCGTTTGCGGGGTTTGCGATCCCCGGTTTTCCGAAGATGGACGGCGTCGGCGCGAGCGCGTTCGGCTTCATCGCCTTCGGCTGCATGATGGCGGCGTTCAACTTTGCCGTCGAACGGCTGGAAGCGCGCAAGAAAAAGATGAAGAGCGCCTCTCTTCCCTTGCTTGACGGGGCGCAGGAGGTGAGCAAATGACGGCATCTCTTCTCGGCGTCATGTTCGCGGCGGTCATCTCGCAGAACATCGTCCTCTCGCAGTATCAGGGCATCTGTCCTTTCCTCGGCGTCTCCAAAAAGATGTCGAGCGCGGCAGGCATGGGCTTTGCGGTCATCTTCGTCATGGCGATCGCCTCGGTGTTCTGCTGGTTCGTCTACAACTGCATCCTTCTGCCGCTGGGCATCGACTATTTATATACGATGGCATTCATCCTCGTCATCGCGGCGCTGGTGCAGCTGCTCGAAATGATCCTCAAGCGCTTTTCGCCCACGCTTTATACCGCGCTGGGCGTGTACCTTCCGCTCATCACGACCAACTGTGCCATCCTCGGCACGGCGAACAGCGCGGTCGTGTACAACTCGTACGGTTTCGTCTATACCTTCGGCGTCTCCGTCGCGACGGGGGTCGGCTTCCTTCTTGCCATCTGCCTGCTTGCGGGCGTGCGGCTCAAGACGGACAAGTCGGACATCCCCGCATGTTTCAGGGGCTTCCCGATCACGCTGGTGACGGCGGCGATCATGGCGCTCGCGTTTGCGGGCTTTGCGGGCATTCTGGGGTGATCGTATGTGGGAACAGATAAGTAAAGTTTTGCTTGCGGGCGGCATCATGCTCGCGATCGCCGTCCTGTTCGGCGTCATCCTCGTCGTCGCGTCTCATTTTCTCGCCGTGCGGCGGGACGAGCGCATCGACAAAGTGGAGAGCCTGCTCGCGAAGTCCAATTGCGGCGGGTGCGGAAAGGCGGGCTGTGCGCAGTTCGCCGAGGCGCTGGTCAAAGGGGAGGCGAAGCTCTCCGACTGCCGCGCGACGCCCGCGGCGAACAAGGAGAAGATCGCTCAGATCCTCGGCGGCGGCGACATAGGGGAGGAGACAGTCGCGGTCGTGCACTGCAACGGCGGCGACGCCTGCTTCAACAAATACGACTATCAGGGCTACGGCAGCTGTGCCTCCTGCGAGCTGGTCGCGGGCGGCGTCAAGGCCTGCCCCGTCGGCTGTATCGGCAAAAAGACGTGCGTGGACGCCTGCCCGTACGGCGCGGTCTCCGTCGCAGAAGAGGGGTACGCGGTCGTCGACAAGGAGAAGTGCATCTCCTGCGGCGCCTGCATCGCCGACTGCCCCAAGCGCATCATCTCGCGCATCCCCAAGAGCGCGAAGGTGTACATCGCCTGCTCCAACCACGGCAAGGGCAAGGACGTCATGGAGCTGTGCAAACACGGCTGTATCGGCTGCGGCCTCTGCGCGAAGAACTGCCCCGAGGGCGCGATCGCAATGCGCGACGGATTGCCCGAGATCGACTATTCCAAGTGCGTCGGCTGTCTCAAATGCGTGGAAAAATGCCCGCGCAAGTGCATCAAAGAGCACTGAGGCGGACAGATGCGCTGGCGATACGTTCTCTTCGATCTGGACGGGACGCTGTTCGACACGAGCCCGGGCATCATGCGCTGTCTTTACGAATCTCTCGCCGAATGCGGCTTCGACGGCGGCGATCTGCGCCGCTTCGTCGGCCCGCCTCTGCTCGAATCGCTGTCCGAGTTCTGCGGCATGGACGCCGCGCAGGCGGCGCACTGCGTCGCGCTGTATCGCGCGCGTTATAAAGAGTCGGGCGTGTACGAATGCGCGCCCATGGCGGGCGCGGAGGAGTGCCTTTGTGCGCTGAAAAGGGAGGGCGCACGGCTCGCCGTCGCGACCTCCAAGCCTCTCCGCTTTGCCTTGCAGATCCTCACGCGCTTCCGTTTCGACCGCTATTTTGACGTCGTGTGCGGCGCGGAATCGGACGCGCATTCCGCCAAAGCGGAGATCGTCGCCGAAGCGCTTGCCCGCCTCGGCTCTCCCGCTCCCGCCGACTGCGTCATGGTCGGCGACCGCAAGTACGACGTGCTCGGCGCCGCGGCGAACGGCATTCCCTGCATCGCGCTCGACTCCGGTTTTGCGGCGGAGGGCGAGTACGAAAAAGCGGGCGCGCTGTGCGTCTGCAAGGACTTTTCCGCCGTCCTGCGCGCGCTGACGGATTGAGCAACCTGCGAAAGAAATTTGCGCTCGGTTTGTGCACTTTGCACAAACCGATTTTTTTGTTTTTCGTTTGTTTTTGGGTATAAAAATATAAAATCAGACAATAATTAACAAAAAATATGTGATTTACAAACAAATTGTTTTATGGTGGCAACTTTTACAAAAAATTTGCACAATTTTCTAAAAAAAGTATGTACAAATCTTCTCGCAGATGTTATAATAGTAGCGGTTTGGTTTAGACATTAAAATATTGTTGGGTTATATTACGGGAAAAGATGCGCAAAGCGCGTAATTCGGTTTTATTATCTTGACAGCAGAGGTGGCATTGTGGAAAAAATAGGCATCATCGATTTAGGCTCCAACTCGGCGCGTCTGGTCATCGTCGAACTGTTCGGCGACGGACATTTTATGGTGGTGGACGAACTGAAAGAGAGCGTGCGTCTCGGGCAGGACATGGAGCGCGACGGTTTTCTCAAACCGCAGCGCGTTGCGGAGACCATCCGCACGCTCAAGATGTTCAAAAAGCTCTCGGACGCAAACAAGGTGGACAGGATCATCGCGGTGGCAACGGCAGCCGTCCGCCGCGCGAAAAACCAGCGCAGTTTTCTGGACGAGATCCAGGCGACCTGCGGCATAAAAGTCAAAGTCCTGAGCGAAGAAGAGGAGGCGACGCTCGTCTACCGCGGCGTGATCAACTCGATGGACATCCCGAAGGGGCTCATCCTCGAGATCGGCGGCGGCAGCACGAAGATCGTCTACTACAACCGCCGCAACATGCTCAATTTCGTGACCCTTCCGTTCGGCGCGGTGACGCTGACCGACCTTTTCAAGGACGACGGGCTTACGCCCGAGGAGCAGACCGCGAAGGTGGAGGAGTTCTTTACCGAGCAGCTTTCGGGCATCGATTGGCTGCAGACGGTTGATCCCGACACGCAGATGATCGGCGTGGGCGGTTCTTTCCGCAACATCTTCCGCATCAGCAAGATGGTGCGCAAGTATCCGCTGGACACGGTGCACAATTACAGCCTTCCCGTGGAGGATTTCGAATCCATCTACGAGATGGTACGCGTGCTCGATCTGGACAAGAAAAAGAAGATCAAGGGGCTTTCCTCCCAGCGTGCGGACATCCTTCCCGCGGCGCTTGCGGTGGTCAAGGCGTTCACGAGCTACATGAAGTTTGAAACCTTCACGATCGGCGGCTCGGGGCTGCGCGAGGGCATCATGTTCAACCAGGCGATGCCGATCACCCTCGAAAAGCCCATTTCGGACATCCTCGGCTACAGCCTGGGGACGCTCGTCAAATACTATCAGTGCAACGAGAAGCACGTCGAGCAGGTGGTCAACCTGTCCGTGCAGCTGTTCAAGCAGCTGCGCGTGCTGCACAAGTTCCCGCGCCAGTATCTGAAAATACTCAAAGTCGCGGCGACGCTGCACGACTGCGGCACCCGCATCAAGTTCTACAATCATCAGAAGCACAGCTGTTACATGATCCTCAACGCGACTCTGTACGGCATCACGCACCGCGAGATCGTGCTTGCGGCGTTTGTGGCGGGCTGTCACAAGAAGGAGGACATCTCCAACGCCGACTGGGTCAAGTACAAAGACATCGTGCTGGAAGAGGACCTCGAGGCGGTGCGCAAGCTGGGCGTCATGCTCCGCATTGCGGAGAGCCTGGACCGCAGCGGCTTCGGTGCGATCAAGGGCATCAACTGCGACGTGCTCGGCGACTCCGTGATCATGAAGACGGAGGTGGAGGGGGACGCTTCGCTGGAGATCCGCGACGCGATGACCGCGAATGCGGAATTCCGCAAGTCCTTCCGCAAAAATCTGGAAATACTCTGATTTCTCGGATAGCCGCACGTTTGTTGCGGCTATCTGTGTGATGACCGACTGACAGGAAGAAAATGGAACTGATACTTGCGAGCGCCTCCCCGCGCAGGCGCGAGATCCTCGGCAGGATTGTGAAGGATTTTTCCGTCCTTCCCGCCCGCGGCGAAGAGAAGAGCGCGGAGACGCAGCCCGTCCCGCTGGTCATTTCCCTCGCCCGCGCAAAGGCGGAGGAGGTCGCGTCGTCGCATCCGAAAGCCGCCGTGCTCGGCGCGGACACCGTCGTGTGGTTCGAAGGCCGCGCGCTCGGCAAGCCCAAGGACGCGGCGGACGCAAAGCACACGCTCCGCGCGCTCTCGGGCAGGGCGCACGACGTGTACACGGGCTATTGTCTGATCGCGGGCGGAAAGGTTCGCACGGGCGCGTGCAGGACGCAGGTGTTCTTCCGCGAACTTTCCGAGGCGTTCATCGACGAATACGTCGCGACGGGCTCCCCGCTGGACAAGGCGGGCAGTTACGGCATCCAGGACGACGCGCGCCTGGTCGCGCGGTACGAAGGCAGTTATACAAACATCGTCGGGCTTCCCGAAGAGGAAGTCGGAGAAATATTGCGGGAAGCGGGGATACTCGAATGATAAAACTTGCGATCGACCTCGGGTCGTCCATGACAAAGATCTTCAAGATCGGCAGCGGCATCGTGCTCGCCGAGGCGAGCTGCGTTGCGGTGGCGTCGGGCACTTCTTCGGTCAAGGCGATCGGGGAGGAAGCAAAACGGCTGATCGGCAAGACGGCGGAGTTCACGACCATCGTCTTTCCCGTGTTCGAGGCGGACATCGTCAACGAATCGGCGGCGGCGACCATGCTCGGCTACTTCCTCGAAAAGATCGGCGTCACGCGCGCAAAGGCGCGGCGCACCGAAGTCGTCTTTTCCGTTCCCTGCGGCGCTTCGGACGAGCTTCTCGACAAGTATTACAGGCTTTCGGAGGCGTGCGGCATCGGCGTCGTGCACTTCGTGGAAGTCCCGTTCCTCTCGGCGCTCGGGCAGAGCCTCTCGCTCAGCGAGAGCAATCCCGTCTTCATCGTCGACATCGGCGGCGGGAGCACGAACATCGCGGCGTTCTCCCTCGACGGCATCATCGCGGGCATCTCGCTCAATCTCGGCGGCGGCAACATCGACAGCCAGATCATCGACTGCATCGCGGAATCCTTCAACCTCAAGATCGGCCTGCAATCCAGCGAAAAGCTGAAAATGACGGTGGGCAGTCTCTACGAAGGGGACGACTCCTGCACCGTCGTCAACGGCAGGGATATCACGTCCGGCCGTCCGCGCTCGGTGTCCGTCTCTTCGCGCGACATCGCGGACAGCCTCCGCCTCTTTGCAGATAAAATCGTCGAATACACTGGTCTCATTCTCGCCAAACTTCCCGCGGAAGTCTCCGCCTCGGTATGGCACAACGGCATTTTTCTCTCGGGCGGCGGCGCGCGGCTGATCGGGCTGGACGACTACATGGCGCGGGCGCTTCAGATGGACGTCGCGGCGGCGCAGGAGCCGCAGATGGCGGCGGTACTGGGCGGCGGCGCGGCGATCGGAAACGACGACATTCTCGAAACGGTGCGCCTCGACTACTGATCGGGCGGGATACGGAGCTTTTTGCTCCGTATTTTTTATTTTGCGCCGCTTTTTTACGGAAATGGATTGCAACATCCGACAAAATATGATAAAATAAATCTCATACAGATTCTCGCAAAGAGAAGGATGAGGTGTGAATCATGTTCAGTCCCGATATCGAAAAGATCGACAGAAAAAAACTGAGAGAGCTCCAGCTCGAGCGGCTCAAGCACATCGTCGCATACGCCTATGAGAACGTACCGATGTACAAAAAGCGCTTCGACGCGATCGGACTTCGTCCCGAGCACATCCGCACGCTCAAGGACATCGAAAACATCCCTTACACGACAAAAGACGACCTGCGCGAGAACTACCCGTTCGGCCTGTTCGCCGTTCCCATGAAAAAGATCATCCGCCTGCACGCGTCCAGCGGCACGACGGGCAAGCCCATCGTCGGCGGCTACACGCGCGCGGACTTGGACAACTGGTCCACCTGCATCGCGCGCATCCTGACCATGGCGGGGGCGACGGACGAGGACATCTTCCACGTCGCGTTCGGCTACGGGCTGTTCACGGGCGGGTTCGGCCTGCATTACGGCGTCGAAAAACTCGGCGCGACGGTCGTGCCCGTCTCTTCGGGCAATACCGAGCGGCAGATCATGCTTCTCAAAGATTTCGGCGCGACGGCGCTGATCGCGACGCCCAGCTATGCGATGTACCTCGCGGAGACGGCGAAGGCGATGGGGGCGCTCAAAGACCTCAAACTGCGCCTCGTCTGCATGGGTGCGGAGGCGTCCACGGCGGAGATGCACGATTCCCTGCAAAAGATCTTCGGCGCGTTCCCGACGGAGAACTACGGCCTGACCGAAGTGGGCGGTCCCGGCGTGTCGGGCGAATGCCGCGAGAAGGCGGGCATGCACATCAACGAGGACATGTTCTATCCCGAGATCGTGGACGTCGAGCACAACAAGGTGCTTGCGGAAGGGGAGCGCGGCGAGATGATCCTCACCACGCTGACCAAGGAGGGCATGCCCATCCTGCGCTACCGCACCAAGGACATCACTTCGCTCACCTACGAGCCGTGCAAGTGCGGCAGGACGCTCGCCCGCATGACGCGCATCGTCGGCCGCACGGACGACATGCTGATCATCCGCGGGGTCAACGTCTTCCCGTCCCAGATCGAGAGCGTGCTCATGGGCATGGAGGAGCTGGGCAAGACATACGAGATCATCGTCGACCGCGTCAACTACATGGACACCATCGAGGTGCGCGTCGAGGTGGGAGATCCCTCTCTGCTCACCGACTATTCCAAGCTGGAAGAGCTGGTCGCGAAGATCAAGCACAAGCTGCGCGTCGTGTTGCAGATCGACGTAAGGGTCAAACTGGTGGAGCCCTTCTCCATCAAGCGCGCGGAGGGCAAAGTCAAGCGCGTGAAAGACCTGCGCAAATAGAGCAAAGCCCCGTCCGCGGGGAAGGAATACATCACAGAAGATCGAGGTTATTATGAAGAAATTGTTATTGGGAGATTTTGCCGTCGCGCGCGGCGCGTGGGAGGCCGGCGTCAAGGTCGCGGCGGCGTACCCGGGCACCCCGTCGACGGAGATCACGGAGGAGCTCGCGTGTTACGACGACGTTTACAGCGAGTGGTCGCCGAACGAGAAAGTGGCGCTCGAAGTGGGCATCGGCGCGTCCATCCGCGGCGCGCGCACCATCGTCTCGATGAAGCACGTCGGGCTCAACGTCGCGTGCGACCCGCTCTTTACGGCGTCCTATACGGGCGTCAACGGCGGGCTCGTGATCGCGGTCGCGGACGACCCGTCCGTTTTCAGCTCGCAGAACGAACAGGACACCCGCCTGACGGCTGTCAGCGCAAAGGTGCCCGTGCTCGAACCTTCGGACAGCGCGGAGGCAAAGGAATTCACGAAATATGCCTTCGAGCTCTCCGAGAAATACGATACCCCCGTCATCCTGCGCCTGACCACCCGCGTCGCGCATTCGCAGAGCCTCGTGGAGCTGGAGGACCGCACCGAGCGCCCCAACCTTCCCTACGAGCGCGACATCAAAAAATACGTCATGATGCCCGCCAACGCGCGCGTCAAACACACCGTCGTCGAGGCGCGCACCGAAAAGCTGTCCGAGGACAGCAATTCCTTTGCGATCAACCGCATCGAAAAGGGGAGCAGCGAGCTGGGCATCATCTGCTCGGGCGGCGTGTATCAGTACGTCAAGGAGGCATTGCCCGAGGCGAGCGTGCTCAAACTCGGCATTGTCTACCCGCTCCCTTATAAACTCATCGAACAGTTCGCTTCTTCCGTCAAGCGCTGCATCGTCGCCGAGGAGCTCGCGCCGCACATCGAGACGCTCGTCCGCGCGCACGGCATCGCGGTGGAGGGCAAAAACGTCTTCCCGCTGACGGGCGAATTTACCGCAAATCTCATCCGCGAGCGCGTTCTCGGCGAGCACAAAGACCTCGCTCCCGCGCAGGTCCCCGCGCGCCCGCCCGTGCTCTGCGCGGGTTGCCCGCACCGCGGCGTCTTCTACGTCCTGTCCAAGCTCAAACTCAACGTGCTCGGCGATATCGGCTGTTACACGCTGGGCGCCGTCCCGCCCCTCGGCTCGATGGACGCCGTCGTCTGCATGGGCGCGAGCATCGGCATGGCGATCGGCTTCGACAAGGCGGATCCCGAGGCGCACAAAAACTCCGTCGCGGTCATCGGCGACTCCACCTTCATCCACAGCGGCATCACGGGGCTCGTCGACGCCGTCTATAACAAGGCGAAGATCACCGTCGTCATCCTCGACAACCGCACGACGGGCATGACGGGCCACCAGAACCACCCCGCGACGGGCAAGACTATCAAGAACGAGCCCACCTACGAGCTGGATCTCGCCGAGGTTTGCCGCGCCGTCGGCGTGCAGAACGTGCGCACCGTCGACCCGGGCGACCTTGTCGGCATGGAAAAGGCGGTCCGCGAGGAGCTCGCCAAAGAAGAGGTCTCCGTCATCATCGCGAAAAAGCCCTGCGCGCTCCTCACGAAGCGGCTGTACAACGGCTTTTTCGTCAACGACAAGTGCAAGAAGTGCAAGGCATGCCTCAGGCTCGGCTGCCCCGCGATCGTCAACGGCGAAAACGGGATCACCATCGACGTCTCTCTGTGCACCGAGTGCGGGCTGTGCAAGAGCGTCTGCAAGTTCGGCGCCATCGAAGGCTGAAGCAAGGAGGAAACACACATGGATATACTCATCGTCGGCGTCGGCGGGCAGGGCACCCTGCTTGCCAGCCGCGTTCTCGGAAAATACGCCCTCGACAAGGGCTTTGACGTCAAGCTCAGCGAAGTGCACGGCATGGCACAGCGCGGCGGCAGCGTCATGACGTATGTGCGCATCGGCGAGAAGATCGCATCTCCCATCATCGACGAGGGCTGTGCGGACTTCATCCTCGCCTTTGAAAAGCTGGAGGCGCTGCGCTATGCGCATTATCTCAAACCCGAAGGGGAGATCCTGTATTCCACGCAGGAGATCATGCCCATGCCCGTCGTGACGGGCGCGGCGAAATACCCGCAGGGCATCGAAGCGCAGCTGCGCGGCACGGGCGTGGACGCGCTCACGCTCGCGCTGGAAGCCGGCAATTCCAAGGCGGCGAACTCCGTCATGCTGGGCGCGCTGTGCAAAAAGCTCGCGCTCGATCGCGACGCGTTCGAGGCGGCGCTTCTCGCCTGCATCCCGCAGAAGACGATAGAAATGAACAAAAAGGCGTTCGGGCTCGGCTATGCCGCCGTCTGAGGGCTTTTGATGATAACGGAGAAAAAAGCATGAAAGGAAAACTGAAAGACTATATCTATCGCCCCGAGTACGAGTGCATGAGCCGCTCGGAAATGGAGAACCTGCAGAGCGAGCGCCTGAAAAAGACGGTCAAACTGGTGTACGAGAACTGCGCGCCTTACCGCGCGAAGATGGACGAGTTCAAGCTCAAGCCGTCGGACATCCGTTCCGTCTCCGACCTCGTCAAACTTCCGTTCACCGTCAAGCACGATCTGCGCGCGGCGTATCCCTTCGGATTTTATTCTGCGCCCGCGTCCGACATCGTCGAGGTGCACGCGTCCAGCGGCACGACGGGTAAACTGACCGTCGTCGGTTACACGAAAAACGACATCGACGTCTGGTCGGAGATCGCGGCGCGTTCGCTCGCGATGGCAGGCGTGACCAAGGATTCGCTCGTGCACGTCGCCTACGGCTACGGCCTGTTCACGGGCGGTCTGGGCGCGCATTACGGCGCGCAGAAGATCGGCGCGAGCACCGTTCCCGCGAGCGCCGGCAACACCATCCGCCAGCTCACCCTTCTGCGCGACTTCGGCGCGACGCACCTGTGCTGCACGCCCTCGTATGCGATCTTCCTCGGCACCGAGATCCAGAAAGCGGGCATGGATATCAAGGATTTCAGCCTCATCGGCGGCGCGTTCGGCGCGGAGCCGTGGACCTATCAGATGCGCGAGGAGCTCGAGCGCCTTCTCGACATCGACGCGCTGGACATCTACGGCCTCTCTGAGATCAGCGGTCCCGGCGTCTCCATGGAGTGCATGCAGAAAAACGGCTGTCATGTGCAGGAGGACCACTTCATCCCCGAGATCATCGACCCCGAGACGCTCGAACCTCTGCCTTTCGGAAGCGAGGGCGAACTCGTGTTCACGACCATCACCAAGACGGGCCAGCCGCTCATTCGTTACCGCACGCGCGACCTGTGCACCCTCTCGAACGAAAAGTGCGCCTGCGGCCGCACGACGGTCAAGATGGGCAAGGTCAAGGGCCGCTCGGACGACATGCTGATCATCCGCGGCGTCAACGTCTTCCCGTCGCAGGTGGAGGCGGCGATCATGAACGTCGCGGGCGTCTCGCCGCATTACATGATCTATGTCGACCGCATCAACAACCTCGACGTCATGGAGATCGACATCGAGCTCGCGGGCAACATCACGCCCGACAGGGTCTCCGACATCGAATCCATCAAGAAGAAGGTGGAGACGGAAGTCAATTCGTACATCGGCCTGAGCGCGCGCATCAAGCTCTGCGAGAGCGGTTCCATCAAGCGCAGTGAAGGCAAAGCGGTCCGCGTGATCGACAGAAGAGAATAAAACCAGGATAAGGAGGAAAAAAATATGTTGGTCAAACAGCTTTCCGTATTCATGGAAAACCGCCCGGGCAGGCTGTATAAGCTCACCCACGCGCTGGGCAAGGAAGGGGTGGACTTCGTCACGCTGTCCATCGCCGACACCAAGGACTTCGGCATCGTGCGCTTCATCGCGCGCGACAACGAGCGCGCCTATGAGATCCTCAAAAATGCGGGCTTCACCGTCGGCATCACCGAGCTGATCGGCGTGGAGGTGGGCGACCGTCCCAACGCGCTCGCGGAGGTCGTCGCGCTCATGGAAGAGGCGGACATGAACATCGAATATCTCTATTCCTTCGTCCTCACCAACCACAACACCGCGAAGATCTTGATGCGCGTGGAGGACACCGACCGCGCCGTCGCGCTCCTCGAGGCGAAGGGCATCAAGCTCCTCTCCGAAAAGATCCTCTGATCAGACGCATAGGAGCTCCCGTATGGGAGCTCCTTTTTCTATACGTTTTTGTTGTTTTTGTCGAAGAAGTTTTTGACGTATTGACGCAAGGCAAAAAGTGGTGTATAATTTAAAGGTCAGCCCGCGTGAGGGGCAAGCAAAATACGAAAGGCAGGAAAAGAAAAATGTGGTTTGACGAAAGTACCTTTTATCAGATCTATCCGCTCGGCTATTGCGGCGCGGAGCGTGAAAACGATTTCGGGGAAGTGCGCCACCGCTTCGGCGCGGTAGAGGAGCGCATCCCTTATATCCGCGACTGCGGGTTCAATGCCGTCCTTTTTAATCCTCTGTTCGAGAGCGAGCGTCACGGCTACGATACGGTGGATTTCTTCAATGTGGACAGGCGTCTCGGCGACAATGCCGATTTCAAGGCATTGGTGAAAAAATTCCATGACGCGGGCATCCGTGTCGTGCTGGACGGCGTGTTCAACCACGTCGGGCGCAGGTTCTTCGCCTTCGAGGACGTCCGCGCGCGGCGCGAGGGGAGCGACAAGCGCGACTGGTTCAACATCAACTTCGGCGGCAACACGGGTTACAACGACGGGTTCTGGTACGAGGGCTGGGAAGGGCACCAGGAGCTTGTCAAACTCAATCTCGGCTGCGAGGGGGTCATCGACTACATCCGCCGCGCCGTCGAGTTCTGGATAGACGAGTTCGGCATCGACGGTCTCCGTCTTGACGTGAGCTATCTTCTTCCCGAATGGTTTTTCGAGTTCTTGCGCCGCACGGTGCGCATGAAACGCCCCGACTTCTTCCTGATGGGCGAGGTCATCCACAACCAGAACTTCGTCAAGAACGTGACGCCCGACCGCCTCGATTCCATCACCAACTACGAGTGCTACAAGGGTCTCACGAGCGCGCTCAATTCGGACAACCTCTTCGAGATCGAGCATTCCCTCGAGCGCCTGTTCGGCGCGCAGCAGTGGTGCCTGTTCACGGGCAAAAACCTCTTCAATTTCGTGGACAATCACGACGTCATCCGCGCTTACACCGCATTGCAGGACAAGCGCAAGCTGCCCGCGATGTACGCGATCCTGTACTCCATGCCGGGCATCCCCTGCGTGTATTACGGCTCGGAGTGCGGTGCGGAAGGGGACAAGTCGGACAACGACTATAAGCTTCGCCCCGCAGCGGATCAGATCGACGCGGAGAAGTGCCCCGAGCTGACCGCGCTGATCAAAAAGCTGAACGCGATCCGCCGCTCCGAAAAGGCGCTTGCATACGGCACGTTCGAGAAAAGCGCGCTCTCCAACAAGTACATGTGCTTCAAGCGCGAGAAGGACGGCGAGCGCATCTATTGCGCCTTCAACATCTCGGACGGCGATGTGACCGTCCGCGTGGAAGAGGCGGAGGGCACCGACCTGCTGACGGGCGAGGTGCGCAATCTCAACGACATCTATCTTCCGCCGTTTGCGGTCAAACTGTTCAAGAAAAACAACTGAGTTTCCGCGCTCTTTCGCGCCGCCGCGATGCGGCGGCGCGGGCGGGCGTGAGGAAGGGGAGAGGGCGTTTGCCCTCTCTTTTTTCACGCCTCTTTTTGTGTCCGATTTTGTAGAAAATGCGTCCATTCCCTTGAAAAAAACCGCAATATATGGTATAATGTTACCTATAATAGGGCGGTATGTCCGCAATTTTTACAAACAGCGCAGGGAGGACAAAATGGCAGGGACAAGCTACAACGCCGGCGACATAAAGATCCTGGAAGGGCTGGACGCGGTGCGCCTGCGTCCGGGCATGTACATCGGTTCCACGGGCGTGAAAGGCCTTCATCACATTCTCTGGGAGATCGTTGACAACGCGATCGACGAGGCGAGCAACGGCTTTGCGCACCGCATCGAAGTGCGCCTGTACAAGGACGGGAGCGCTTCGGTCGAGGACGACGGGCGCGGCATCCCGACGGACATCCATCCCAAGACGGGGGTCTCGGGCGTGGAAGTCGTCTTCACGCAGCTGCACGCGGGCGGCAAGTTCGACGAGCACAATTATTCCTTTTCGGGCGGCCTGCACGGTGTCGGCGCCTCGGTGACCAACGCACTTTCCGAATGGCTGCGCGTCGAGGTGTACCGCGGCACGATCTTCCGCATGTCTTTCCATTCCTTCTACGACGAAAAGAAGGAAAAACACATGTCCGGCGTGCCCGACGAGCATCTTCGCGACACCGGCGAAAAGACGGAAAAACACGGCACGCTCGTCCGCTTCAAGCCTGACGCAACGGTGTTCGATACCGTCAATTTCAACTTCGATACCGTCTCCAAGCGGCTCAAAGAGCTCGCCTTTCTCAACAAAGGGCTGGAGATCAACCTCGTGGACGAGCGCGTCCCCGACGACAAAAAGCCCATCTGTGTAAACTACAAATACGACGGCGGCCTGCACGACTTTGCCGTCTATCTCAACGAGGGCAAGACGCCGCTCTACCAGGAGCCGATCGGCTACAAGACGGAAAAGGACGGCATTCTGATCGAGTTTGCCATTCAGCACACGAGCGAATTTACCGAGAGCCTGTTCTCCTTTGTCAACAACATCCCGACCCCTGAGGGCGGCTATCACGAGACGGGCTTCCGCACGGGGCTGACCAAATGCCTCAACGACATTGCGCGCGCAACGGGCGCGCTGCGCGAAAAGGACGCAAACCTGCTCGGCGAGGATTTCCGCGAGGGACTGACCGCCATCCTCTCCATCAAGATGAAGAACGTGCAGTTCGAAGGGCAGACCAAGACAAAGCTGGGCAACCCCGAGGCGCGCGTGCCCGTCGAGACGGCGACGATCGAAGGGCTGAACAAACTTTGTTCCGACCCCGCGCTCAAGACGGTGTTCGACGAGATCATCAAAAAGGCGCAGAACGCGGCGAAGGTCCGCCTTGCGGCGCGGCAGGCGAAAGAGGTCGCTCGCGCCAAGAACAGCATCGAAAACCTGACCCTCGTGGGCAAGCTCGCCGCCTGCTCGGGCAAGAAACCAGAGCTCAACGAACTGTTCATCGTCGAGGGCGATTCCGCGGGCGGCACCGCAAAGCAGGCGCGCCTCCGCCAGACGCAGGCGATCCTGCCCCTGCGCGGCAAGCCGCTCAACGTCGAGAAAAAGCGGCTGGAACAGGTGCTCGCCAACGAGGAGATCCGCACCATCATCAGCGCGCTGGGCGCGGGCTACGGCAGCGATTTCTGCCTGGACGACCTCAAATTTCACAAGGTCATCATCCTCTCCGATGCGGACCAGGACGGCATGCACATCCGCTGCATCCTCCTGACCTTCTTCTTCCGCTATATGCGCGAGCTGATCAACAACGGCAACGTGTACATCGGCATGCCGCCGCTGTACAAGGTCTATAAAAAGGATATCGTCGAATACGCCTACGACGACGAGGAACTGCAAAAGAAGATAGAGATCGTGGGCAAGGGCTATCAGATCCAGCGCTACAAAGGGCTGGGCGAGATGAGCGCCGAACAGCTTTGGGAGACGACGATGGATCCCGCGCGGCGCAACCTCATCCGCGTCAACATCGAAGACGCCGCGGAAGCGGAGCAGATGGTGACGGCGCTGATGGGCGACCGCGTGGAAGCGCGCAAGGAATTCCTTGCGCAGAACGCGAATTTCAACAAGGTCGACAGCTTCATCGACCGCGTGAACATCTGAGCGGGAGGACACTACTTTGGCAAAACGCAGAGAGAAAAAAGAGGAGCCGCAGGAACAGCCGGGGTCGACGGGCGAGGTCTTTCTGACTCCGCTCGAAGAGGTGCTCCCGAACTCCATGCTCCCGTATGCGGAATACGTCATCCTCGACCGCGCGCTCCCGCGCGTGGAAGACGGACTCAAACCCGTCCAGCGCCGTATTCTGTACACCATGTACGACATGGGTCTCACGCCCGACAAACCGCACAAGAAGAGCGCGCGTATCGTCGGCGAATGCATGGGCAAATACCACCCGCACGGCGATTTCTCCGTCTATGACGCGATGGTGCGCATGGCGCAGGACTTCAACATGCGCATGACGCTGGTCAACGGCCACGGCAACTTCGGCTCGGTGGACGGGGACCCCGCGGCGGCGATGCGTTACACGGAAGCGCGCCTCGAGCCGCTCGCGCTCGAACTTCTGCGCGACATCGAAAAGGACACCGTCCGCTTTACGCTCAACTTTGACGACAGTCTCAAAGAGCCCGAAACGCTCCCCGGCAGGTTTCCCAACCTGCTCGTCAACGGCGCGTCGGGCATCGCGGTCGGGCTTGCGACCAACATCCCGCCGCACAACCTCGGCGAGGTGATCGACGGCGTCGTCGCTTACATCGACAAGCCGCACATCAAGCTGTTCGAGATGATGAAGTACATCAAGGCGCCCGATTTCCCGACGGGCGGTTACATCATCGCAAACGAGCTGCTGCAGGCGTACGAGACGGGCAAGGGCAAGATCACCCTGCGCGCAAAGGTCAACGTCGAGGAAGGGGACAACGACAAAAAGCACATCGTCATCACCGAGCTTCCGTACCAGGTCAACAAGGCAAAACTTCTGACCAAGATCGCGGAGCTTCGCGAGGAGAAGAAGGACATTCTCGGCGGCATCTCCGAGATCACCGACGAATCCGACCGCAACGGCATGCGTGCGGTCATCCGCGTCAAAAAGGATGCGGACGTGGACAAGATCCTCGCCGCGCTGTACAAATTCACCGACCTTGAATGCTCTTTCGGCATCAACATGGTCGCCATTGCGGACGGCAAGCCGCAGCAGATGGGCCTTCTGGACATCATCAAACACTACGTCGTCTACCAGCGCGAAGTGGTGCTCCGCCGCACAAAATACGACCTCAACCAGGCAAAGGAACGCTGTCACATCCTCGAAGGCCTGATCATCGCGGTGCGCAACATCGACGAGGTCATCAAGATCATCAAGACGAGCGAGAGCGTGCCCAACGCCCGCCAGCGCCTGCGCGAGCGCTTCGAGCTCTCCGAGCGGCAGGCACAGGCGATCCTCGATCTGCGCCTCGCGCGCCTGACCAAGCTGGAGATCTACAAGCTCGAACAGGAGCTGGAAGAACTGCGCAAACTCATCGCCCGCCTCACCGCGATCGTCGAGAGCAAGAGATTGCAGATGCAGGTGGTGCAGGAAGAGCTCAAAGAGATCAAAAAGCAGTACAAGGGCGAGCGCCGCAGCAACCTCGTGTTCGACGTCGCGGACATCAAAGTGGAGAAGTTTGACGACGTCAAGCCTGCCGTCAACTGTGTGCTCGTCTACACCGCGGACGACAAGATCAAAGTCGTGCAGGAAAAGAACTTCAACATGTCCGACAAGAACATCACGGAGAGATCGGGCGCGGGCGACATTCTCCGCCTCATTCTCCGCACGGCGACGGACAAGGTCGTTTATTCCTTCACGAACATGGGCAACTGCTACAAGATCGACTTCGAGGGTATCGAGCCGGGCAAGCTCAAAGAAAAGGGCATGGCGTACGCCGAGCTCTGTCCCGACGCGCAGGAAGGAGAGCGCCCCGTCGCTTTCTACGAAGTGGGCGAAAAGATGCCGAAAGGCAGCCTTCTCTTCTACTCCAAGCTCGGATATGTCAAAAAGAGCGACTGGAAGGAATACAACATCCTCAAATATGCCTTCCAGGCGGTCAAGGTCAACGAGGGGGACGAGATCATCGGCATCGAGACGGACGACCCCGATCCCACCGTCACGCTCTTCTTTGTCACGGCAAACGGCATGTGCCTGAACGCATATAAAAACGACATCCCGACGCAGGGCCGCATCTCGGCGGGTGTGCGCGGCGTCGCGCTCTCGGAGGGCGACTACGTCGTCTATGCGGGGCAGATCGACGGCGAGGGCGAGATCATCGTCGCGACGGACGGCAACACCATCAAAAAGGTGATCGCCTCGCAGATCGACCCGATGGCACGCTACCGCAAGGGCGTCAAGATCGTCGACCTGGGCAAGGGCAGAAAGGTCGTCTATTCCGACTATGTCACCCAGCCTTACAAGTTCGCCGTGAAGATGGACGACGGCTCCTTTGTACAGGCGGACACCGAGGACAACATCACCATCGAGGACCGCACGACGAAGGGCAAGAACATCAAACTCAAAAAGGGATGCAAGGCGGAGGCCTTCTACTCCCTCAAATACCTCACCTGACGCGCCGAAAGGGCGTAAAGGGCGGCGGAGCAATGCGCTTCGCCGCTTTTTCGTTTCGGTTTTTGCAGAGCGTCCGACGCAGATCTGCGTCGGACGCTCTGCAAAAAAGGCGCCGCGCGAGACCGCGCGGCGCCTGCCGTTCTATTCGGAGAGGTCGTATTTTTCGGCGAGACGGTCGTACTTTTCGTACAGATCGTCGAAGCAGAAGATCTTCAGCCTCCTGTGCACCTTGTCCCGCTGCCACTGTTTTATGTTGAAACTCACGGGGATGATGAAATAAAAGTCCGTTCCCTTGCAGAAGTGCTTGACGACGGTGTCCTCCTTGATCTTGCGCTGTTCGTTGAAGCGGTCGGGCAGGTAGAGCACCTCTCTGCCCAGCCGATTGAGCGCGGACTGGTCCAGCATGGTGAGTCTCTTTTCGTTGAGCAGCTTCCTTGCGCGTGCAAACAGATCGGTTTCGCGGATGCGCGGAATATTGAGCAAAAGCACGCCCGCATTGAAGTAATGTTTGTTGATCCAGAACCGCCCCATGTAATCCAGCGCCGCGGCAAATTCATGCCCGCTCACGTCTGTGTCATATAATTTTGCGATGTCTGCCGTCGCCATCGTGTCGATGTCGAGATAGAGGACCTTTTCGGGCACATCCGGCAAAACATCCAGGTACAGCCGTAAAAGGGTATAGGGCGTATAGATGGGGCCGCGTCCGTTTTTCCCTTCCGCGAGAGTCTCTTTGTAGAGGTCGGTCAGGTCGACGAGTTCGGCGCGGCTTTCGGGATTCTTTTCTTTGAGCACCTCGTCGAGCACGCGCATCTGATTCTCGGAAAAGGGCAGATAGGCGGGATTGAGCTCGTGCAGGTCCATGGAGAGCACGAGCACGCGCAGGGGGCGGTCGGTGTGTTTTGCGAGCGAGAGCACAGACAGCAAAAGTCCCGGAAAGATCTTTTTGTTTCCGCAGTAGCAGACGCAGACGGGCTCCATTTGCCTCCTCCTTTATCTGAGAAAATCGTATTGTTCGGCGAGACGGTCAAACTTTTCGTACAGGTCGTCGAAGCAGAAAATTTTGAGTGTCTTATGTACCTTGTCGCGCTCCCACTGTTTGATGTTGTAGATGTGGAAAAATGGTACCCAGCGGATGCCGCGGCAGAAATGTTTGACGACGGTGTCCGCGCGCACGCCGCGCTGTTCGTTGAATCTGCGGGGCAGAAACAGCTTTTTGGTGCCGAGGCGGTGCAGTGCGGTCTGGTCGGGCATGATCATGCGCCGCGTGCGCACATATTCGCGGATGCGCTCGAACAGGCGCGTCTTCCGTATCATGGGCAGGTTGAGAAGGAGCACTCCCGAATTGCAGTAGGTGGGGGAGATCCAGAACTTCCCCATGTGATCGAGCACCGCGCCATACTCGTATTCCGAGATGTCGATGTCGTACAGCTCGGCAATGTCGCCCGCGCACATGGTGTCGATGTCTAGGTACACGAGCTTGTCGGGCAGACCCTCCAGCTCGTTGAGATACAGCCGCAACTGCGCGTAGGGGGTGTAATAGTTTTCGCTGTTCTTTCCGTCGGCGAGCGAGCGGCAGAACGCTTCTTTTACGTCGATCATGCACGCAGAACTTTGCGGGTTTTTCTCTTTGAGGACGCACTCCAAAAGTCCGATCTGCTCCTCGGTGAAGGGCAGAAAGGCGGGATCCTGTTCGTGCAGGTCCATCGAGAGCACATACAGTGCGATCGGCCGTTCGGTGTGTTTGACGAGCGAGAGCACGGAAAGCAAAAGCCCCGGAAAAACGCGTCGGTTCCCGCTGTAACAGATTGAGATCATAAAGCCACTCTCTTGATGTTTTTATCCATTGTAACACATTTTACAGAACGAGGCAATCGTTTTGCCACATTCAGCAGAGTTCCGCGTCTTTGTGCCGTTTGGGATCGGCGAGCACCGTCTTAAAGTCGGTATAGACGACAAACCCCGCCTTCGCCTTGGGCGGCTTTTTGACGAACCGCCTCTCGCAGTAATCCACGGGCACCTTGTTTCCCTCCTTCGCGTCCGAAAAGCAGGCGCACACTTCGGCGGCGGCGAGCAGAACGTCGTCGGGCACCTTTCGCCCCTCGGTGCGGATGAGCACGTGCGTGCTGTGGTATTTCTGCGTGTGCAGCCAGAGGTCCGCGGGCGCCGCCTCGCGCAGGAGACGGTCGTTCTGCACGTTGTTTCTGCCCGAAAACACCGAGAATTCCCCGAAACGGAAGGTGCGGAAGGGCAGGGCGGGCGCGGTCTTTTTGCCCTTCTTTTCGGGCGGGAGCGCGCCTGCGGCGCGCAGTTCCTCTTCGGCGCCCTGCAGATCGAGCATGTTTTCCGCGCGCGAGAGCGCGGCGAGCATGCTCAGCGTGTAGTCCAGCTCCGCCTGCGCCTCCTCTTTTTGCGGGAGCACGGCGGCGAGCGTGCGCTTTTGTTTGTTGTATTTCTTGTAGTATTTCTGCGCGTTCTGCGCGGGAGTGAGCGTCTTGTCCAGCGCGATGCGCACGGTGCGGCATTCGGGGTCGTAGTAGTCTGTGAGCTCGCATCCCTCCATGCCCTTTCGCAGGGCGAAGATGTTTGCGGTGATCAGTTCGCCGAAGACGCGGTTTTTCTCCATGTCCGCACAGCCGAGTTCCCGCTCGAGCAGCAGCGCGAGCTTTTTCTCCTCCTTTTTTCTGCGCGAGAGGAGCACCGCCTCCAGCTTTCTCTTCTTTTCGGAAAGATCGCGCGCCGATTCGCGTTCGGTGTAATAGGCGTCGGCGGCGGCGAGCACGCTCTCTTTCGGCTCTCCGCCCTCGAAGCGGGCGTGAAAATCCTTCGCCGTGCCGTTTACGCGCTCGATCGCAGGGCGCACCTCGTCGGAGAAGATGAACCGGCAAATGCTCTCCGCCGCGGCCGAAAGGTCCTCGATCCTGCCGTCGCGCACGCCCTCGACTTGGTCTGCGAGCAGGCGGCAGGTCGGGGCGGCAAGCCCCGAGAGATTGCCGAACAGGAAGTCCGCGAGGTCCCCGCCGTTATAGGCGGAGAGCCGTTTTTCGAGCGCCGCGCGGTCGGCGGGGTTCGCCTTGTCCTGCGGCTCGGGCGGCAGATACCGCACGCCCGGAAAGAGCGCGCGCTTGAAATTCTCCTGCAGAGAGGACACCTTGAGCGCGCCCGTGATGACGCCTTCTTCTGTGAGCACGAGGTTGGAGTATTTGCCCATGATCTCGGCAAAGAGCACCCGCCGCGCGCGGGAAAATTCTCCCGTGCAGTCGAAGGTGAAGGAGAGGATTCGCTCGAACCCTTCCTGCCGCACGCAGGTCAGCGTGGCGCCCGAGAGGTGCTTTCGCAAGAGCATGCAGAAGTTGGGCGCGACGTCGGGCGCGGCGCGGACGGTGTCGGACACGATCGCGCGCGCAAAAGATGCGTGCGTGTTGAGCACGAGTTTTCTCGTCTTTCCGCCCGCGTAGAGGAGGATGTCCGCCTCGTCCCGCGAGGGCTGTATGATCTTGTTCACCTTCCCGCCCGCGAGAAGACTGTCGAGTTCGCGGGCGATGTGGCGCAGCGTGAATGCGTCCTGCGGCATGATTGCGCTCCTTCGGGCGCCGTCGGCGCCCGTATTATTCCTTTACAGTATACAGGAAAAGAGAAAAAAAGTAAATCAGTTGAGCAAAAACGCTTTTCAAAATGTGCACTTTGTGCTAAAATGGTATCTCGAGTAAAACATTTGAATTATTTGGCAGGAGAAAGAGAATGAAATACGAGATCAAATCTTCCCAGAAAAGCACAATCACGATCACGATGACCTTTGACAAGTCAGAGTGGGACGCCGCAAACCAGAAGGCGTACGAGCAGACCCGCGGCAGGTACTTCGTCAACGGATTCCGCAAGGGCAAAGCTCCCAAGCACGTCATCGAGCTCAACTACGGCAAGGGCGTGTTCTATGAGGATGCGCTCAACAATCTGTTCTCCGACCATTACTACGACATCGTCGAGAAGGAAAAGGAAAACTACACCGTCGTCGGCCAGCCCGAACTGTCCGTCGACGATCTCTCCGAGACGGGCGTGACCCTTTCCGCCGTCGTCCCTGTCAAGCCCGACGTCAAGCTGGGCGCCTACAAGGGTATAAACATCCGCAAAGTGGAGTATAATGTAGAGGACAAAGACGTGGAGGCGGAGATCAAACGCCTGCAGGAGCGCAATTCCCGCCTGGTCGAAGTGACCGACCGCGCGGCGGAGAACGGCGACACCGCGACCATCGATTTCTCGGGCAGCGTGGACGGCGTCAAGTTTGACGGCGGCACCTCCGAGAACTATCCGCTCGTGCTCGGCAGCGGTTCCTTCATCCCGGGATTCGAGGAACAGGTCGTCGGCATGAAGGTGGGCGAGGAGAAGGACGTCAATGTCAAGTTCCCCGAGGACTACCAGGCAGAGGAACTCAAGGGCAAGGACGCGGTTTTCGCGGTCAAGCTCAACAAGCTCGAGAAGAAAGAGCTCCCCGAAGTGAACGACGAGTTCATCAAGGACGCGGCGGGCGCGGAGAGCGTGGAAGCTTATAAGAAGGAGACGCGCGAGCGCCTCGAAAAGCAGGCCAAAGAGAAGGCGGACGCGGAGACGGAGAACAACATCGTCCGCGCGCTCACCGAGAGCGCGGAGGCGGAGATCCCCGACGCGATGATCGAGAGCCAGATGGATCTGATGGTGCGCAACGCAGAGTATCGCCTCGGCATGCAGTACGGCGGCATCAAGCTCGCAGACTACCTCAAGTACATGGGCTCCAACATGCAGGACTTCCGCGAGGGCTACCGCGCGCAAGCGACGGATACGGTCAAGAGCCAGCTCGTCATCGACAAGATCATCCGCGAGGAGAACATCAAGGCGGAGGAAGCCGAGATCGACGCGAAGCTCGAGGAGTTCGCGAAGGCGGCGAACAAGACGCTGGAGGAGTACAAGAAGGACACCGACGCTTCCCAGCTCGAGTACATCGCCAACGACATCGTCATCAACAAGCTGTTTGCGTTCCTCAAAGAGAACAACAATTTGACGACCGAAGAGGTCAAGCCCGCCAAGAAGCCCGCGGCGAAGAAGACGGCCGCAAAGAAGGCGGACGGCGAAGCGGAGGAGAAAAAGCCCGCAAAAAAGACGGCCGCGAAGAAGGCGGACGGCGAGGCAAAGCCTGCGGCGAAGAAACCCGCCGCAAAAAAGACGGCAAAGAAAGCGAAACCCGCGGAAGACAAAGCGGAGTGATGCGGGGCAATGCCCCAACGGAAAGGAGGCAGTTAAATGCAGGACGTTAAGATGAACCTCATCCCGATGGTCGTGGAGCAGTCCAGCCGCGGGGAGCGTTCTTACGATATTTATTCGAGGCTGTTGGAAGATCGCATCATCTTTCTCTCGGGCGAGATCAACGACGGCATGGCGAACACCGTGGTCGCGCAGCTGATCTACCTCGAGGCGCGCGATCCGAACAAGGACATCAGCCTCTACATCAACAGCCCCGGCGGCAGCGTCTCGGCGGGACTTGCGATCTACGACACGATGCAGTACATCCGTTGCGACGTATCCACCATCTGTATCGGGCTTGCGGCGAGCATGGGCGCGTTCCTGCTCTCGAGCGGCGCGCGCGGCAAGCGTTTCGCCCTTCCCAACAGCGAGATCATGATCCATCAGCCGCTCGGCGGCGCGCAGGGTCAGGCGAGCGACATCAAGATCCAGGCGGAGCACATCCTCAAGATCAAGGACAAGATGAACCGCATCCTCGCCGAGAACACGGGCAGGAGCGTACAGGAGATCGAGCGCGATACCGACCGCGACAATTACCTCTCCGCGGACGAGGCACAGCGTTACGGACTCATCGACAAAGTCTTCTTCAAGAGGTGACACCCTTCGCGGGGAAAGAGAATGGCAGCGGCGCGGCGCAAAGCCGCGCAGGAAGGTCGCGCGGCGGAGCCGGGAGAAAGAGATCGGCTTCTTCGCGCGCTTTTTGGCATCGCGGGAGGCGATGCAGGGAGATAAAAATATGAAAGACGAAGAACAGTTCTGTTCCTTTTGCGGCAAACCGAAAAACCGCACAAAAGTTCTGATCACGGGTCCGAACGGACTGTCCATCTGCGACGAATGCGTGGAGATCTGCAACGAGGAGATCAAGACGACGCAGGAAAAACCCGCAGGCGCGGTGGAGCTGAAAAAGCCCTCCGAGATCAAAGCGGAGCTGGACAAATACATCGTCGGGCAGGACAAGGCGAAAAAAGTGCTGTCCGTCGCCGTGTACAACCACTATAAGCGCATCAACAGCGAATCCTCGGCAAAGTCGGACGACGACGTCGAGATCGAAAAGAGCAACATCCTCCTGCTCGGTCCGACGGGTTGCGGCAAGACCCTTCTCGCGCGCACGCTCGCGAAGATCCTGAACGTTCCGTTCGCGACCAGCGACGCGACCACCCTCACCGAGGCGGGATACGTCGGCGAGGACGTGGAGAACATCCTTCTCAAGCTCATCCAGAACGCCGATTACGACATCGAAAAGGCACAGCGCGGCATCATCTACATCGACGAGATCGACAAGATCGCGCGCAAGGGCGAAAACGTCTCCATCACGCGCGACGTCTCGGGCGAAGGGGTCCAGCAGGCTCTGCTCAAGATCATCGAGAGCACGGTCGCGAGCGTCCCGCCGCAGGGCGGCAGAAAGCACCCCCAGCAGGAGTGCATGCGCATCGACACGACCAACATCCTCTTCATCTGCGGCGGCGCGTTCGTCGGCCTGGACAAGATCGTGCAGGCGCGCAAGGACGACACTTCTCTCGGCTTCGGCGGAAAGGTCAAGAGCACGGACGAGATGGACTATCAGCTTTTTGACGACGTCAAGCCGCAGGATCTTACCAAATTCGGGCTCATTCCCGAGTTTGTCGGCCGCGTGCCCATCGTGGTGTCGCTGCTGCCTCTGGACGAGAAAGCGCTCGTGAAGATCCTCACCGAACCCAAGAACGCGCTGATCAAGCAGTACCAGAAGCTGATCGGGATGGACGGCGTCAAGCTCTCCTTCGACGATTCGGCGGTCAGCGAGATCGCGAACACCGCCATCAAGCTCAAGACGGGCGCGCGCGGGCTGCGCACCATCATCGAGAACCTCATGACTGATGTCATGTACGAGATCCCCTCGGACGGCGACATCAGCGAGGTCCGCATCACGCGCGACTGCGTGCTCGGCAACGCAAAGCCCGAGCTCGTCAAAAAGAGCGCATGACAAAAACACGGAGAGAAGGGCACGCCCTTCTCTCTTTTTGTTTTCTGCGGGCGCAGGGCGCCCGCAGTCCCGTCTTTCTTTGAAAGGGGAAAGGGAGGGACTGTCCTAAAAAGAAGGTCTGCGGCATACAATGAGCCATGGACCTTTTTCAGCTTCGGGCGGGCGAGCGCGCCGAGATCGTGCAGGTGCTGTGCGATGAAAAACTCGCCCTCCGTCTCTCTGCAATGAACATACGCGCGGGCGCCGTCGTCCGCGTCCTGCGCCGCGCGCCGCTCGGCTCTCTGATGGTGGAAGCGGAGGGGACGCGCGCCGCGATCCGACCCTCTCTTGCGAGGCATCTGCTCGTTCGGAGGCTGCCGTGAAGATACTTTTGCTCGGCCGCCCGAACAGCGGCAAATCCACTCTCTTCAACGCATTGACGGGCGGGCATGTGCGCACGGGAAACTGGCACGGCGTCACGGTCGGGCTCAGCGTGCGCCGCGCGCGTCTGGACGGGTCGAGCGCGGACGTCGTCGACCTTCCCGGCATCTATGCGCCCGTGGCGTCGTCGATGGAAGAGCAGGTCACGCGCGGCGCGGTGGAGGAGGGCGCGGACCTCATCCTCCTTGTCGCGGACGTGTCCGATCTTCCTTCTTCTCTCGCGCTGTACAACGCCGTCCGCGGCCGCGGACGGGTCGCGATCGCGGTGACGATGGCGGACGTCCTGCGCCGCCGCGGCGGGTATTTCGACGCATCGGCGCTCTCCTCCCGCCTCGGCGTACCCGTGATCTTTCTCTCCGCGCGCAGCCGCGCGGACCTTCGGCGCCTGCGCACCTTCCTCAAAGACGCGGCTGAGCGGCCTTGCGGCAGGCAGGAGGAAGCGAAAGTGGAGTCGCTCTCGGGCATCTGGTATCGCGGAGAGGAGCGCGAAAGCCTCTTCGAGCGCCTGCTCTACAACCGTTTCTTTGCGCCCGCGTTCTTTCTCGGCTGTTTTGTCCTCACCTTTCTGCTCGCCTTCGGCGGCGGGATGCCCGGCGTCCTTCTGAAGGACCTTCTCGCGTCCTGTTTTTCGTCTGCGGGCGAGCGGCTCGCTGCGGCGGTACCCGTTTTGCCCGCTGCGGAGTTCGTGCGCGCGCTCTTTTCGGGCGTGGGGAGCGTGCTCTCCTTTCTGCCGCAGATCGCCATCCTCAATCTCTCCCTGCTTCTGCTCGAAGAGAGCGGCGCGCTCTCCGCGCTCGCCTTTCTGACGGACGGGCTTTTTGAGCGCATCGGGCTCACGGGCAGGGCGGTCTTTTCCCTTCTCATGGGCTTCGGCTGTACGGCGGCGGCGATCCTGACCACCCGCGCGCTGGAAAACAAGCCCTTGCAGCGGCGGGTCATCCTCATCCTGACCTACCTCTCGTGCAGTGCGAAGATGCCCGTCTTTCTCGCCGTCACCGCCTGTTTCTTCGAGGACCCCTTTCCCGCGGTGCTCGCGATCTATGCGGGCGGCGTCCTTCTCGCGCTCGTCGCGGCGCTCCTTCTGAAGGGCGGCACGGAGGAGAGCGTGTTCGAGATCGCCCGCGTGCGCATGCCGTGCGCGCGCACGGTCGCAAAATCGTTGCTATTTTCCCTCAAACAGTTTATAATAAAAGTCGCGACGGTGGTCTCGGCGTTCCTCATCCTGATGTGGGCGCTGCTCTCCTTCGCGTTTCCCTTCGAATATGTCGGCACAGGCGGGGAGGGGAGCATCCTCGCGCGGCTGTGCGGGGGGCTGAAATACCTGTTCTATCCGATGGGACTGGGCAGCTGGCAGGTCGCGCTTGCGGCGCTCTCGGGCATCGTCGCCAAGGAGAACGTCGCAGGGACGCTCGCGCTGTTCTATCCAGATCTCTCGGCGGTGTTCACGCCCGCTTCGGCGGCGGCGTTTCTCGTCTTTCTGATGACCTGCGCGCCCTGTTGCAGTGCGATCGCCGCCTCCGCCCGCGAGGCGGGCGCCCGTTTCGCGCTGCTCGCCGCGGCGGCGCAGACCTTTCTCGCCTTCGCCTTCGGCTATCTCACCTTTGCGCTCTTCACTTTCCCGCTCGTCCGCGCGCTCGCGGCGGGCGTTGCCGCGCTCGCCGCGGCGGCGTTGCTTTCGAGGTTCTTCCATGAAAAAATACACCGCGCAGACCGCGCAAAAACTTCGGGATTTCACGGACGAAAACTGCGCCGTCGCTTCCTTCGCCTTTTCCCGCCTTCTACGCGACCGCGACATCCGCGTCAACGGCGTCCGAACGGGCGAAAACATCCTCCTGCATGCGGGAGACGAGGTGACCTATTTCACCACCCCGCGCGAGGAATCCAGACCCTTTTACGACGTCGTCTATGAGGACGAGAACGTGCTCGTCTGCGACAAATACGCGGGCGTGAATTCGGAAGCGCTCTTTTCCGCGCTTTCGGGCAGGGGCGCCCGCTTCATCCACCGCCTCGACCGCAACACGGCGGGCGTGATGATCTTCGCAAAGAACGGCGCCGCTGAGCGCGAACTGCTCTCCGCCTTCCGCGAGCGTCGCGTTTTAAAGGTGTACGAGGCGCTCTGTTTCGGCACTTTCGCGCGCCCGCACGCGCTCCTTGCCGCCTATCTCAAAAAGGACGCGCGCGCCGCGCTCGTCCGCGTGACCGATGCATCGCAGGCGGGTGCGGAAAAGATCCTCACCGAATACGAGGTGCTCCGCACGGAAGGGGAGTTCACCCTCGTGCGCGTCCTGTTGCACAGCGGCAAGACGCACCAGATCCGCGCCCATCTCGCCCACGTCGGCAACCCGATCGCGGGCGACGAAAAATACGGCGATTCCGCCCGCAACAAGAAATACCGCCTGCGCAGGCACATCCTCGTGGCAAAGAGTCTCTCCTTCGACGCAAAGGGCGCGCTCTCGTATCTTCGCGGCATGGAATTTCGCTCCCGCTTCGAGGCGGTCCTGCCCGATCTTTCCGAAAAAAAGTGACCGCGCCGCCTTTTTTGCTCCTTTGGCGCGCAAAAGGCTCCGCATACGGACAACCTTCTTCGCACAGAGCGCAGCTCCGCATACGGACAACCTTCTTCGCACAGAGCGCGGCTCTGCATACGGACAACCTTCTTCGCACAGAGCGCGGCTCCGCATACGGACAACCTTCTTCGCACAGAGCGCGGCTCTGCATACGGACAACCTTTCTTTTCGCAGTATGTAAAGATCGGCGCCCGTTTTGACAAATTTTAAACCGCCGCGAGTGCTTGCGGCAGGGAATACTTTTTCCCGCATTTTCATACTTGAAACCGCCACAAAACCGTGGCGGTTTTTTTGCACGCTTTTTCTTGACTTTTTTCGTAAAACGTATTATTATATGAACATAAATTCATAGGTAAACCGCAGAGAACGAAAGCGGAAGAGGAGAAGAAGATGATAGAAGAGGAGAGCCGTGTCGGCGAAGAGGCGGCAAAGAACTGTGCGGACAGGGCGGGGGAGCAATGTGAACACGAACTTTCCGCAATGCGCGCGAAGAAGAACATGCCCTGTGCGGAGGAGCTGGAGCGGATGTGCGCTTCCTTCCGCGCGCTGGGGGAGCCTTCGCGCATGAAGATCCTGCTCGCGCTGAGCGAAGGGGAGATGTGCGTATATCACATCACGCACGCGGTGGACGGCAACCAGAGCAATGTCTCGCATCAGCTTCGTATTTTGAAGGACAACCGCATCGTCCGCGCGCGGCGGGACGGGAAGAATGTGCTGTATTCGATCGCGGACGAGCACGTCGCGAGCATACTTCTGATGAGCAGGGCGCACGCGCGCTGTGAGGAGGAGAGATGAAAACAAAAATACGATTGAAAAATCTTGATTGTGCGGCATGTGCGGCGGAACTCGAGCGCGTTCTTGCAAAGATCGAGGGTGTGAACGAGGTCGCGGTGGATTTTGTGCGGCAGAGCATCCTTCTCGACTGCACGGGGGATGCGGCATACCGTGCCGTCGTGGACGCGGCAAACTCCTTTGAGGATGTTCGCGTCGTGGAAAAACAGGCGGGCGGCGGCGTATGGCAGGAGCATCGAGCGGACATTGTGGCTGTTGTTGCGGCGGCGGTGTGTCTTGTCGCGGGCATTCTGCTCGGGGAATTTGCCGCAGAGATATTCGCGGCGAAGGTGATCTCCTATGTGCTCTATGCGCTCGCCTATTTCGGCGTCGGCTGGAAGATACTCTGGGAGACGTGCAAGAACCTCGTGCACGGCAAGATCTTCGACGAGAATTTTCTCATGACGTTGGCGTCGGTGGGTGCGATCGTGCTCGGTCAGTACGCGGAGGCGGCGGAGGTCATGGTGCTCTATTGCTTTGGCGAGCTTTTGCAGGAGATCGCGGTCGGATCTTCCCGTCGCTCCATCGCAAAGCTGATGGACCTCAAGAGCGAGACGGCGACCCTTCTCACGGAAGAGGGGGAGCGGGTGGTCCCGCCCGAGGAGATCGCCGCAGGCGACCTTCTTCTCGTCAAGGCGGGGGAGAAGATCGCGGCGGACGGCGTGATCGAGCAGGGCCGCACCTCGCTTGACGTGCGTTCTCTGAGCGGCGAGGCGGCCCCGCGCGACGTCTCGGAAGGGGACGAAGTGCTCGGCGGTTCCATCAACCGCGGCGGCGTCATCCGCGTGCGCGTCTCGCGCGATTATTCCGATTCCACCGTCGCAAAGATCCTCGACCTCGTCGAAAATTCTGCGGCGAAAAAGGCAAAGACGGAGAAATTCATCACGAAGTTCGCGCGTATCTATACGCCGGTGGTCTGCCTCGCGGCGCTCGTCGTCGCGTTCGTCGCGCCGCTGTTCGGCGGGAATTATGCGGCGTCTCTCGGCGATTGGGTCTACCGCGCGCTGGTGTTTCTCGTCATCTCCTGTCCGTGCGCGCTCGTCATCTCCGTGCCGCTCTCCTATTTCAGCGGCATCGGCTTTGCGGCAAAGCACGGCATCCTGATCAAGGGCTCCACTGGCCTGGACGCGCTCGCCTCCGCAAAGATCGCGGCGTTCGACAAGACGGGCACCCTTACATACGGCAATTTCGTCATTTCGAATGTTTACGGAAATGACAGCGAACGTGTCCTTGCGGTCGCGGCGGCGGCGGAGAAGAACTCCTCGCACCCGCTCGCGGCGGCGTTTGCGGGGGAGGAGACTCCCTTTGTCGCCGAAGAGGCGTCCGAGATCGCGGGCCGCGGAATCGTCTGCACCGTCGGCGGGGACCGCGCGCTGGTGGGGAATGCGGCGCTCCTTGCCGAGAACGGCATCGAGGCGCCCGCGCTGGAGGGCGGCACGCTCGTCTATGTCGCGCTGGGCGGGGAATATCTCGGCTGTGTCGTCATCGAAGACCGCGTCAAGGAGAATGCGGCGGGCGCGGTCGCGGCGCTCCGTGCGGGCGGCATCGCGTCCTGCTGTATGCTTACGGGCGACAACCGCGGCAGGGCGGAGCGCGTCGCGCGCGAGGTGGGGCTGGATGCGGTGTATGCCGATCTTCTGCCCGCCGACAAATTGGAGATCGCAAAAAAACTGCGCGAAAAGGGCTCTCTGCTGTATGCGGGCGACGGCATCAACGACGCGCCCGTGCTCATGGAAGCGGATGTCGGCGTCTCGATGGGCGGCGTCGGGAGCGATGCGGCGATCGAGGCATCGGACGTCGTGCTGATGCGCGACGACCTCGACCTTCTGCCGTTCGCGCGCCGAAGCGCACGGCGCACGCGCGCGGTCGTGTTGCAGAACATCGTGTTTTCCATCGCGGTCAAAATCGCCGTCATGGTGCTGGGTCTGTTCGACCTGATCCCGCTCTGGCTCGCGGTTTTTGCGGACGTGGGCGTCATGATGCTCGCGGTCGTCAACTCCTTCCGCACCCGCCTCCCGATGCGAAAAAAGTGATTTTTTCTCCCTTTCGCAGGGCAGAATGATCCGAAAGCCTCTTTCCGCCTGCGGGAAGGGGCTTTCTTCTGTGAAATTAAAGATAAAATTAAAGGAAAGCCTTTCAACCGTTTGCCTTTGTTAAAAACTTGTGATAAAATAGAGAAAAATAAAAAGACAAGGGCCCTTGTCTTTTTTCCCTGTTTCACAGGGAAAAATTGCGGATATTAGCCGTTCTCAGTGCGGCCGATAGAATATTTTTTACAGTTGGAGGTTTCAGATGGTTGAAAATCAGAACACCGAAGAACCGAAGCTCGAAGAGGAGCAGACCGAACAGGTCGCTGCTGTTTCGGCGGAAGGGGAAGCGGTAGCGGAATCCCCGTACACGGGCTTCCTCGGAAAAGTGGACAACTACTTCGGCATCACGAAGATGAAGTCCAGCTTCAAGACGGAGATGCTCGCAGGTCTGACGACGTTCATGACCATGGTGTACATCCTCATGGTCAACGCGGGTATGTTCAGCGGTACGCTTAACGCAGCAGGCGATGTGCTCGGGGTTTCATACGGTGCGATGTACATCGTTACCGCGCTCGCGGCGATCGTCGGTACGCTTCTCATGGCGTTCCTCGCAAAGCTGCCCTTTGCGCAGGCACCCGGCATGGGCTTGAATGCTTTCTTCTGCTTTACGATCTGCGGCTCGCTCGGATTTACTTACGGCCAAGCGCTCCTGATCGTTCTTTGCTCCGGTCTGCTGTTCCTTACCCTCACGGTCGTCGGTGCGCGTACCGCGATCGTCCGCTCCGTTCCCGAAGCGATCCGCATCGCGATCCCCGCAGGTATCGGCCTGTTCATTGCGTTTGTCGGAATGCAGAACGCGGGCATCGTTGCTCTGGACACGAGCACGAAAGTCACCCTTGTTTCTTTCAACCTTCTCAAGTTCACCACGAGCGGTGCGGCAATGATCGCCGCGGCTGTGGCGTTCCTGTCCCTGATCCTGATCGCCATCTTCTCCAAGTTGAAGATCAAAGCGGCGATGGTGCTCGGTATCATCGGCAGTGCGCTCCTGTACTATGCATTCCTCGGCATCGGTGTTGCGGCGGGCTCCGAGTCCTGCAAGGCTGTCTTTGACGGCATTGTATGGTCTTCTCCTTTGGACGCGTTCGCAAACTTCGGCAAAGAGGCCTTCGGCCAGGTGTTTATCAGCGGCTTCAAGGGCATTGAGACGGGCGACATCTTCAACTTCATCGCGGCTATGGTCGCGTTTGCGATGGTCGACATGTTCGACACGATCGGCACGCTCATGGGCACCTGCCAGGCGGCGGGCAAAGAGAGCGGCCTTCTCGACGAGAAAGGCGAAGTCAAGAACATCCAGAGAGCGCTCCTGTGCGACTCCATCGCGACCTGCACCGGCGCCATCCTCGGCACCTCCACGGTCACGACCTTCGTCGAGTCCTCCGCGGGCGTTGCGGAAGGCGGCAGAACGGGCTTTACCTCCCTGGTCGTTGCCATCCTGTTTGCGATCGCGATGTTCCTCAGCCCGATCGCGGCCCTCGTTCCTTCCTGCGCTACGGCGGGCGCTCTGATGTATGTCGGCGTGCTCATGATGCGCAACGTCAAGGACATCGACTGGAGCGATCCTGCAGCGGCTGTCCCCGCGTTCCTGACCATCTCGGTGATGAGCTTCACCTATTCCATCTCCTATGGTATCGCGGCGGGCTTCATCTCCTATTCGCTGATCAAGCTCTGCACGGGCAAGGTCAAGGACATCAGCATCGTCACGGCGATCCTGTCCCTCGTGTTCCTGTTCACCTTCCTGTTCACGCACTGATCGAAAACAAAAATTTCTCCGCGCTCCGTCGAAAAGACGGGGCGCGGACTTTTCTTTTTCGGAAATGTGTGCTATAATGAGAAAGAAAGACGCACCACGAGGAGGAAAGACAATGCTCGAAAATCTCATCGACGCCGCCATCGGCAGAAAGAAGGCGGACGTCGTTCTCAAAAACGGAAAATTCGTCAACGTGTTTACGGGCGAGATCTGCGAGGGCGACATCGCGATCGAGGGCGGCAAGATCGCGGGTTTCGGCAGCTATGAAGGGGAGCGCGAGATCGACATCGCGGGCAAGATCGCCGTCCCCGGGCTCATCGACGCACACGTTCACATCGAGAGCTCTCAGCTCTCTCCCGAGGAGTTCGCGCGCCTTGTCCTGCCGCGCGGCACGACCACCGTCATCGCCGATCCTCACGAGATCACCAACGTCTGCGGCATCGCGGGCGCGAAGTACATCGCCGATGCGGCCGCAAAGACCCCGCTTGAGGCAAAAGTCATGCTTCCTTCCTGCGTGCCCGCTACCGCGTTCGAGACGAGCGGCGCGCAGCTGACGGGTGCGGACACCGAAAAATACATCCGCGAGCCCTTCCTCTACGGTCTGGGCGAGTTCATGAACTACCCGGGCGTCATCTTTAAGGATCCCGAGGCGATGAAAAAGCTCGAGGCGGCGGCGTCTGCGGGCAAGCTCGTCGACGGACACGCACCCGACACGAGCGGGCTCGGGCTGAACGCCTACATCGCGGCGGGCATCTCCACCGACCACGAATGCACCTCTCCCGCCGAGGCGGAGGAGAAGGTCTCCAAGGGCATGTACGTCCATCTGCGCGAGGGGAGCGCCACCCGCAACGTCGCCGTCAACTGCAAGGCGGTGAACGAGCGCAACCTTCGCCGTTTCATGTTCTGCACGGACGACCGTCACGCCGCAGACATCCGCGCCAAGGGCCACCTCGACAACGCGCTGCGCGTCGCCGTCCGCGCGGGCATGGATCCCGTGCATGCGGTGATCGCCGCCACGCTCAACACCGCGGAATGCTACTCGCTTTCGGGCAAGGGCGCGATCGCTCCGGGCCGCGACGCGGACATCGCGGTCTTTGACGATCTGAAAGACTTCAACTGCGCGCTCGTCCTCAAGGGCGGAAAAGTCGTCGCGCAAGAGGGCAAGCCGCTCTTTGCTTCCTCCGAAAAATATCTTCCCGACGCGGTGCGCAACACCGTTCACGTCGGCGAGGTCCCCGCATCCGCCTTCCGCCTCGCGCTCAAAGGCAAGCGTGCGCGCGTGATCCGTCTCATTCCCGACAACGTCGTCACCGAAGAGCTCATCCGCGAGGTGGAGAGCCGCGACGGAGACGTCGTGCTCGGGGGCACCGACCTTCTTAAGCTCGCCGTCGTCGAGCGCCATCACGGCACGGGCAACATCGCCGTCGGGCTTCTGGAAGGGTACGGGCTGAAAAACGGCGCGATCGCACTGACGATCGCCCACGATTCGCACAACATCATCGTGCTCGGCGACAACAACGAGGACATGGCGCGCGCGGTGGCGGAGCTTCGCCGCATCGGCGGCGGCATGGCGGTCGCGGGTGCGGACGGGGTGCACTCCCTCGCGCTCGACATCGCGGGACTCATGAGCTCTCTCTCCGCGGACGAGTATATCGCGCGCTCCGAGGAGCTTCTCGAGATCGCCTACGGGATGGGCGTCTCGCGCGACGTGGAGGCGTTCATGAGCCTGTCCTTCCTCGCGCTTCCCGTCATTCCCGCCATCAAAATGACGGACAAGGGGCTGTTCGACGTTACGAAATTCGCCTTCACCGACATCAACGCATGACGTACGCCGCCGCGCGGGGCTTGCTCCGCGCGGCGATGCGTTTTTTACAATAGTCGACTTTTCCGCGCAAAAGCCGACTATTTTTTTGTGTGCGCGTGTGATAGAATATAGTGCGAGAAATTTCAGCGGAGGCAAACGTGGCACGCAAAATCGTAATCACCTCGGGAAAAGGCGGTGTGGGAAAGACGACGGTCGCGGCGCATCTCGGGATGCGGCTCGCCGCGGCGGGGGAGCGGGTCATCCTCGCGGACACCGACTTCGGGCTCAACAACATCGACGTCGTGTGCGGCGTGGAGGACAAGATCACCTATGACATCGTCGACGCGATCGAGGGCAGGTGCCGCGCGCGGCAGGCGCTCGTCCCGCATCCTGGTTTTTCCAACCTCTTCGTGCTCGCCTCCAACCACACCGACCCGCACAAGTACATCTCGCCGCAGGCGGTGCGGCTGGTGCTCGATTCGCTCGCGCCCCGCTTCGACTACATCCTCATCGACTGTCCCGCGGGTATCGAGAGCGGCTTTCACCGCGCGGTCGCTGCGGCGGAAGAGGCGCTCGTCGTCACGACGCCGCACATTTCCTCGCTGCGCGATGCGGACAAGGTGATCTCGGTGCTGAAAAGCTACAAACTCGCGCGCGTCGACCTCGTGATCAACATGGTGCGCGGCGACATGATCGTGGACGGGGACATCCTCTCGCCGCCCGAGATCTCCAAGATCCTCAAGATCCCCCTGATCGGCGTCATCCCGCAGGAAGACGGTGTCTTTCTCGGCGAGCGGGGCGGCGGCGCGCAAAAGGCGTTCCGCATGCTCGCGAACAACATCATAAAGGGCACGCGCAAGCTCTACAACGCGGCGGGGCGCTACGACGGCTTTTTCGGCTCCATCCGCCGCAGCCTCAAACGAAGCCTGTAAACAGCCGCAGGAGAAAATCCGCGGCGGCGCCCGCGCTCAGCGCGATCGCGATCGACGGGCGAAGGGAGCGGGGAATGGTTCGGACGGCGTCGCAGAGCGGCACAAACGCAAAGCGGAAAAAGAGCGCGCACAGCACGCCCCAGAGCGCCGTCTGTCCGAGCGAGACATACCCTCCCAGATGGAGGGGCTGGTAGCTGTAATCCCAGAGCCGAACGCCGAAGAGAAGGTGTACGGCCCGCCCCGCCGCGTATTCGACGGCGGAGACGGAGAGCCCCGCCTTTGCCGCATACAGCGCAAACCCCTTTGCGCCGCGCGCGGGAAGTCCGAACAGGCAATAGACGAGCAGGGCGGACGAGCCGTAGATGGGCAGAAGGGGGAGGGAGAGAAATCCGCGCTCGCACAGCGCGTGAAAGTGCAGGAAAAAGAGCATGGTCTCCGCGAGATATCCCATGGCGGAGAGCAGAAAAAACAACACGATCAGATCGCAGATCGACGGTTTTGCGCGCGCGTCCATACGGATGGTTTGCGCAGAGCGCGGCGTTCTATGCGACAGGAGAATGTATGCGCAGACTTTCGGACAGCGCGGAACGCGCAAAATGTATCCTTGAACGGGAGAGCGCGCCTCTTTCGGCGGAGTGCGAGCGCATCGTCGCGCGCGACCTCGAGCGCACGCTCTCGGGCTATTTTGACCTGACGGGCAAGCTCAGCCTGCAGATCGAGCGCGGCGACAAGATCGTCATCACCGTGCGCGCCAAGGCGGTGCAGGTAAAACCTTTCGGGCTCATCAAATAAAGAAAGGGCCGCCTGCCGTGCGGCGAATGCTCCTCCCCGCGCATCGCGAGGGACCGCAGCGTCCGCCTCTCGTCCTGCTTGCCGCGCGGCATAACCGTTTTTCAGCCGATTATCCGCGTTTTATCCTCTCTTGCGCCCGCCTTTTTCCGCATTTGTCGGAAAAAGGCGGGCGTCCATATGTAGTTTAAAAAATCAGTCAGACATTCTATATCTAGTAGTTTTTTAAAAATGTTGCAAATGCTACAGTTTTTTTTGACAAAAATGCTATAATATTATTCGAACAAAAATCAGAGGGAAGAACAATGCAGGTTATCAAGAGAGACGGCACTGTCGTCGATTATGACAGGACAAAGATCTCTGTCGCGATCGGAAAGGCGAACGCGGAGATGGAAGCGTCCGAGCGCGCCTCCGCGCAGGAGATCGAGGACATCCTCGCGCACATCGAGGGGAAGAAGAAAAAGAGGATGCTCGTCGAGGACATCCAGGACATCATCGAAGAGCGGCTGATGATGCAGGGCCATTATGCGCTCGCGAAGGCGTATATTCTCTATCGCTACAACCGTGCGCTCGTCCGCAAGGCGAACACGACGGACGAGGCGATCCTCAGCCTCATCTCCAACTCCAACAAAGACGTGATGGAGGAGAACTCCAATAAAAACGCGCTCGCGGCGGCTACGCAGCGCGACCTCATCGCGGGCGAAGTCTCCAAGGACCTGACCCGCCGCATCCTGTTGCCCGAGAAGATCTCCAAGGCGCACGACGAGGGCATCCTGCATTTCCATGACGCCGATTATTTCGTGCAGCCCATCTTTAACTGCTGTCTCATCAACATCGGGGACATGCTGGACAACGGCACGGTGATGAACGGAAAACTGATCGAGAGCCCCAAGAGCTTTCAGGTCGCCTGCACGGTGGTCACGCAGATCATCGCGGCGGTCGCCTGTTCGCAATACGGCGGGCAGTCTGTCGACATCCGTCATCTGGGCAAATATCTGCGCAAGAGCCGCGTGAAATTCGAAAAGCATTTCCGCGAGACCTGCCCCGAGCTCACCGATGCGGAGATCGCAAAACTGGTGGAGGACCGCCTGGCGGAGGAACTTCGCGGCGGCGTGCAGACCATCCAGTATCAGATCAACACGCTGATGACGACCAACGGACAGTCGCCCTTCGTCACTCTTTTCCTGTATCTGGACAAGGACGACGAATATCTTGAAGAAAACGCGATGATCGTCATGGAGATCCTGCGCCAGCGTTACCAGGGCATCAAGAATGAAAAGGGCGTTTACATCACGCCCGCATTCCCGAAGCTTGTTTACGTCCTCGACGAGATCAACTGCCTCAAAGGCGGCAAATACGACTACATCACCGAGTTTGCCGTCAAGTGCTCCTCCAAGAGGCTGTACCCCGACTATATCTCTGCAAAGAAGATGCGCGAGGTGTACGAGGGCAATGTGTTCAGCCCGATGGGCTGCCGCTCCTTCCTCTCGCCGTGGAAGGACGAAAACGGAAATTATAAATTCGAAGGCCGCTTCAACCAGGGCGTCGTCTCCATCAACCTGCCGCAGATCGGCATTCTTGCAAAGGGAGACGAAGGGGCGTTCTGGCGCCTGTTCGACGAGCGCCTCGAACTGTGCCGCGAGGCGCTGATGTGCCGTCACCGCGCTCTTCTGGGCACGAAATCGGACGTCTCGCCCATCCACTGGCAGTACGGCGCGATCGCCCGCCTCGAAAAGGGCGAGACGATCGACAAACTTCTCTTTAACGGCTATTCCACCCTTTCGCTCGGCTACATCGGCCTGTACGAAGTCACAAAGCTCATGAAGGGCGTGCCGCAGACCGACCCCGCGGGCGAGGAGTTCGCGCTCCGCGTCATGCAGCACATGCGCGACAAGACAGACGAATGGAAGCGCGAGAGCGGCCTCGGCTTTGCGCTGTACGGCACGCCCGCGGAATCGCTCTGCTACCGCTTTGCGCGCATCGACAAGGAACGCTTCGGCACCATCGAGGACGTCACCGACAAGGGCTATTACACCAATTCCTATCATGTGGACGTCCGCGAGGAGATCGACGCATTCTCCAAGTTCTCCTTCGAGGCGCAGTTCCAGAAGATCTCTTCGGGCGGGTGCATCTCCTACGTCGAGATCCCGAACATGCAGAACAACCTCGAGGCGATGCAGGAAGTGGTGCGCTTCATCTACGACAACATCCAGTACGCGGAATTCAACACCAAGAGCGACTACTGCCACGTCTGCGGCTGGGACGGGGAGATCATCATCAACGACGACAACGAGTGGGAGTGCCCGAACTGCCACAACAAGGACCACAAGAAGATGAACGTCACCCGCCGCACCTGCGGATATCTGGGCGAGAACTTCTGGAATCTGGGCAAGACAAAGGAGATCAAGGCGCGCGTCCTTCACCTGTGAGCGCGCACAAGGACACATGAACTACGCGACGATAAAAAAACACGACGTTGCCAACGGCGTCGGCGTGCGCGTCTCGCTGTTCGTCAGCGGTTGTACGCATCGCTGTGAGGGCTGTTTCAACCGCGAGGCGTGGGATTTTTCTTACGGCTCACCGTATACCGAACAGACGCAGGAAGAGGTGCTCTCCGCGCTTGCGCCGCCGTACATTGCGGGTCTCTCGCTGTTGGGCGGCGAGCCTTTCGAGCCCGCCAACCAGCGCGCGCTCCTTCCGCTTTTGGAAAAATTCGACGCGCTGTATCCGCAAAAGGATTGCTGGTGCTACACGGGTTACACGCTGGAGCGCGACCTGTCTGCGGGCGGCAGGGCGCATACCGAAGTGACGGCCGCGCTTCTTTCGCACATTGACGTGCTGGTCGACGGGGAATTCGAGCTCGCGAAAAAGGATCTGAAACTGCGCTTCCGCGGCTCGTCCAACCAGCGCATCATCGACGTGAAACGCACCCTGCGGGAGGGGAGGACCATCCTGTGGCGGGACGGAAAATATTGACAAGGGAGATACACAGATGGAAGAGATCGGACTGAAGATCAAAAAACTGATGCCGGGCGCAAAACTGCCCGTCTACGGCAGTGAATTTGCGGCGGGTGCGGACCTTTTCGCGCTGTGCGAACACGCGGTGCGCATCGGGCCGAACGAGACGGCGATCGTGCATACCGGCCTCGCGGCGGAGATCCCCGCGGGGTATGTCGGGCTCATCTATGCGCGCAGCGGACTTGCCAGCAAAAAGGGGCTTGCGCCTGCGAACAAGGTGGGGGTGATCGACAGCGATTACCGCGGCGAGATCCGCGTCGCACTGCACAATCATTCCAAATACGAGCAGAGCATCGAACCGGAAGAGCGCATCGCACAGCTGGTGCTTATGCCCTATGTCACGGCACGTTTCGAAGAGGCGGAAGAGCTCTCGGAGACGGCGCGCGGCGCGGGCGGCTTCGGTTCCACGGGCACAAAGTGATTTTTGTGTTTTTTTTGAAAAAACCCTTGTATTTTGCAGGCATTCTGCTATAATAATAATAGACAACAAAAAAGGAGATTAAAGATCATGGCGAAATACGTTTGCAACGTCTGCGGCTACGAGTACGACGAAGCGGTCGGCGATCCCGACAACGGCATCGCGGCGGGAACCAAGTGGGAAGACATTCCCGAGGACTTCACCTGCCCCCTGTGCGGCGTGGGCAAAGACGAGTTCTCTCAGGAGTAACGGCTACAAGAACGGCTTTTCCGCGTTGCGGAGAGGCCGTTTTTTTTTCAGAACACTCTCTTTTTAACATCTGTTTAATAATTGCGCGGTAAAATATACAAAAGGAGAAGCGCAAATGGTAGAGATACTCGTACTGGAAGACGACGAAAAACTCAACAAGGCGGTCTGTTCCTGTCTGGACAACTGCGGCTATGCGGCGGACGGATGCCGCGATGCGTCGGAGGCGCTTGAAAAGATGGAGCATAAGCGCTATGACATCATCCTCAGCGACATCATGATGCCGGGAATGGACGGCTTTGCGTTCGCGGAGGCGGTGCGCGCCTGCGACGAGCACATTCCCATCCTCTTTCTGACCGCGCTGGACGATCTCGCGTCCAAGCGTCGCGGATTCCGCCTGGGCGTGGACGATTATCTCGTCAAGCCCTTCGATTTTGCCGAGCTCGAACTCCGCGTGGGGGCGCTTCTTCGCCGCGCGCGCATCGAACGCGGCAAGCGCCTCGAAGCGGGCAACCTCGTTCTGGACGCGGAGGAACACACCGCCTACGTCGACGGGGAAGAACTGCCGCTGACGGTGCGCGAGTTCGATCTTCTCTATAAACTGCTCTCCTATCCGAAAAAGACGTTCACCCGTTCACAGCTCATGGAGGCGGTCTGGGACTACGATTCTTCGGCTACCTCCCGCACGGTGGATGTATATATGGCGAAATTGCGCGAAAAGACGGCGCGCTGTGACGGATTCGACCTCGTCACCGTGCACGGGCTCGGATACAAGGCGGTACTGCGATGAAAAAGAGGACCCAGCGCACCCGCTTCTCTCTTTGGGGCTATCTGATCTTTTTCTTCACCGTCCTGTTCATCACCCTCGTCTCCGTGCTCTTCTATTCACTGCTGACGCGCCTTTTGGGCAGGAATTTTCCGCTCGTGTTGGTCTCTGTGCTCGCAACTTCGCTCTTTTTTGCCGCGGTGTGCGCGATCATCGATTTCTTTCGGCGAAAGTACATGGTCGAACAGCCTGTGCGCGCCATTCTCGAGGCGACGGCGCGCATTGCGGAAGGGGATTTCTCCGTCCGCACGGAACCGCGTCACGAGTGGGGGCATTACGACGAGTTCGACGTCATCCTTGAAAACATCTCGAAAATGGCGGCGGAGCTTTCGGCGACGGAGCTTCTGCGCAGCGATTTCGTGGCGAACGTCTCGCACGAGATGCGCACGCCGCTTGCCGTATTGTACAACTACGCGCAGCTTTTGCAGGCGGAAGGGGTCTGCACCGAAGAGGGCAGGGCGTACGCCCGCGTGATCGCACAGGAGTCCAGACGCCTGTCCCGACTCACGTCCGACATCCTTCGGTTGAGCAAGCTGGAGAGCCGCGGCATCCGCCCGCAGTTCTCGCGCGTGGATCTGAGCGAATCCCTTCGCCTTTCCGTTCTCCGTGCGGAGGAGCGCATCGAGGACAAGGGACTTTCCCTCACCTGCGAGATCGAGGAGGCGAACATTCTCTCGGACGGGAGCCTTCTCGAACTGATCTGGGACAATCTTCTCTCCAATGCGGTCAAATTCACGAGCGAGGGGGGCATATCCGTCACGCTCAGGCGGGAAGGCGCGGGCGCGGCCGTCTGCGTGCGCGATACGGGCGCGGGCATCGACGCGGAGACGGGCAAACACATCTTCGACAAGTTTTACCAGGGCGACAAATCGCACGCGCAGGAGGGGAACGGGCTCGGCCTCGCGCTCGTGCGCAGGGTGGTGGACATCCTCGGCTGTGAGATAAGCGTGGAGAGCGAAGCGGGCAAGGGCAGCGCCTTTACCGTCCGTTTCCGCGAAGTGTTGCCATGAAAAAAGTGTTGAATTTCTTGTGCGATCCGCCGCTTTTCTTTTCAGTTGCCTCCGTCTTTCTCGCCGTTGCGGTCGGCGTTCTTCTTCCCTTTGCGGAAAAGGTGCCGGACACGGTCCAAATCCCGCTCTACGCGTTGGCGGCGGCGCTGACCGCCTATGCGGTCTGGCAGATCGTGCGCTGGGTCGCGGCTGCGCGCCGCGGGCTGCGCGCAGCCGCGGACAAAAATCCGTTTACGCGCGCGATCGTCGGCGATTTCGGGTTCCGCACCCTCGTCTTTTCCGGGTTATCTCTCGCCGCAAACCTTGCCTATGCCGTATTCAACATCGTCGTAGGCGCGCTGTCGGGGGCGTTCTGGTATATCGCCGTGGGCGCATATTATGTCCTGCTCGGCGTGATCCGTTTGGGCGTTGTCGCGGCGGGCAGCCATGCGCGGCGGCATGCGAAGGGGGAAAGGTACACCCTTCTTGTCTTTCGCGGCGCGGGTGCCGCACTGCTCGTTCTGGAGATCGCGCTTGCGGGTGCGGTGGCGCAGATGGTGGCGGGCCGTGTCGTGCACACATTCGGGCTTTCCATGGTCATCGCTTCCGCGGCATTTTCCTTTACAAAGCTCTTTCTCGCCTTTTACAACCTGTTCAAGGCAAAGAGGTATTCCGATCCCGTCGTGCAGGCGCTTCGGAACATAAATCTCACGGGTGCGACCGTGTCCCTGCTCGCGATGCAGACCTCCATGGTCGCTCTGCTCAGTCCGAACGACTTTTCCCTTCGCATCCTGTGCGGCGCGGTCGGGGCGGTCGTCTGCATTGCGAACATCTGCATGGGCGTCGTCATGATCGTGCGGGCGAATGTGCGGCTGAAAGAGATCGCAGAAAATAAGGAGGCTCACGATGAGCGAAGAGAATAAATTCCTTTATCAATACAGTGCTCCGTCCGAGGAGGAACGTCGGGAAATAGAGGGCATCCGCCGCCGCTATCAAAAGAGCGAACACACCGACAAGCTCTCCCGCCTGCGTTCTCTCGACCGTCGCGCGCGCAGGCTTCCGCTCATCGTCGCGATCTGCCTCGGCACTGCTGGCACGCTCATCTTCGGGCTCGGACTGAGCATGATCCTGCAATGGGACATAAACTTTCTCGGTGCCCTCATCGCCGTCGCGGGAGCTGCCGCAGCGGCATGCGCGCATCCCGTCTACCGCGTTCTTCTCAGGCGCGGAAAGGAAAAATACGGCGAAGAGATCCTCTCGCTCAGCAGCGATCTTCTCGGGACAGATGAGAAAGAAGATTGAACAAAGAGGCATGGAACGCGCGTTTTCATGCCTTTGCTTTATGGCAGGCATAAAAAACAAGTATTTGAATTTTCGGCAAAAATGTATTATAATGGAACCGATCAAAAAAGGAGGGCGAAAAAATGCTCGGCAATTTCACCTATTGCAATCCCACAAAATTGTATTTTGGCAAGGGCTCGATCGAAGGGCTCAAAGAGGAACTGAAAAAATATAAGAAGAACGTTCTGTTGGTGTACGGCGGCGGCTCGATCAAGCGCAACGGCATCTACGATGCGGTCGTGCGCATTCTCGGCGAGTGCGGCAAAAACGTCACCGAGCTTTCGGGCGTGATGCCAAACCCCACGGTCGAAAAGCTTTACGAGGGTTGTGCTCTCGCGCGCGAGTGCAAGGCAGACCTCATTCTCGCGGTGGGCGGCGGCTCTGTCTGCGACTATGCGAAGGCGGTCTCCGTCTCCGCATACTGTGACGAGGATCCTTGGGACAAATATTTCCTCCGCATGGAAGAGCCCGACTGCAAGATCATCCCCGTCGGTTGCGTTCTGACGATGGTCGGCACGGGCAGTGAGATGAACGGCGGCTCGGTCATCACCAACTATGCGCAAAAGCTCAAGATCGGTCACGTCTTCGGCGAAGAGGTGTTTCCGAAATTCTCCGTGCTCGACCCCGAATATACTTACACCCTTCCCGCCTATCAGATGGTTGCAGGTTTTTACGACATCATGTCGCACATCCTCGAACAGTACTTCTCGGGCGAGGACGACAACACTTCCGACTATCTCGCGGAAGGGCTTCTCCGTTCGCTCATCCACAGCGCGAACATCGCGGTCAAGGATCCGCACGACTATGAGGCGCGCAGCAACATCATGTGGACGGCGACGTGGGCGCTCAACACGCTGATCGCGAAGGGCAAGACCACCGACTGGGAGGTGCACATGCTCGGGCAGGCGGTCGGCGCGCATACGGACGCGACGCACGGCATGACGCTTGCGGCAGTCTCCGACGCCTATTACAAGCACATTCTTCCGTACGGGCTGGCGAAATTCGTCAGATATGCCGTCAATGTCTGGGGTGTGGATCCCGCGGGCAAGACGGACGAAGAGACGGCGCTCGAGGGCCTTTCCCGCATGCAGGAGTGGATGAAGTCCATCGGGCTCGTGACAGACCTTCGCACGCTCGGCGTGACGGAGGACATGATCGAAGGCATCGCAAAGAGCACACTGGTCATGGAAGGCGGATATAAGGTGCTCACGCACGAAGAGATCGTCTCCATCCTGCGGGAGAGCCTGTGAAGCGCCTGCTCGGGGTCTTTTTGGCGACCCTTGTCCTGCTGTTCTTCTGCGGTTGCGGGCCGGCAGTGTCGGAAAATGAAGAAGAGGAAGGAGGTGTCGGTGTGACGGACACGACCGATCTTTATCTGTATGCAAACGGCGAAGAGCTCGTGGCGCAGCTTTCTGACAATTCTTCCGCGCGCGCCCTTGCCGAACTTCTGCGCGGCGGACCGCTCACCATCGAAATGCGCGATTATGCGGGTTTTGAAAAGGTGGGGCCTCTGGGGCAGACTCTTCCGAGAAACGACGAGTCTCTCCGTACAAAGGCTGGAGATCTCGTGCTGTACCAAGGAAATCAGTTTGTCATTTATTACGGGGAAAACAATTGAAGCCTCACCCTGCTCGGCAGGATCGAAGGCGCAACGCGCGAAGGTCTTCTCTCCGTTCTCGGAGAAGGGGATGTCAGGGTCGTCCTGTCGCTCGAGAGAATGAATTGAATCGCAGTGCATACAAATTCCCTCTCCTTCACAAAATAGATGGAGGAGGGGAATAGATGAAGGGAAAATTCACGGCATCGGGGCTCCTCGCGCTCGCCGCAGTGGCGGAGCGGGAGGAGCTTCTGTGCAAAAAGACAAAATTGTATTCGCACACGCTTACGGACCCCGCGCTGGCGTCGCGCATGCGCACGCTTGCGGCGGCGCACGCAAAGCGGTTCGAGCGGCTGGCGGAGATGATATGACGGGCGGGCTGAGAAAGCGCGAGACCTCGCTGTCCGAGGCGGACGCGATCACGGACGTGATGCAGGCAGAGCGTGCGCTGTTGCGCTGTTATGCGGAGATCTTTGCCTGTCCGCTGGACAAGAGCGACCGCGAGGTGCTCACGATGTTGTTTTACGACGCCGCAGACGGCGCGGGCGAGGCATGCGATATGTTTTCCGCGATCCGTTCGGACGACCTTCCCGCCGATGAGGAGGGGAGAAAGTCCATGCGCGCCGCCCTTGCCGCGCGAAAAAAACAGGTCCTCTCAGGCATTGAAAAAGAGGAGGAGCCTTCCTGAAACAGCTCTGCGGCGCCGCTTTTTGCGGTGCCGCGGGGCGATCTTTTCATGGGGAAATACAAACACACGCCCGCGCAGGCTCTCCTGCGCGGGCGTGTGTTTATTTCCCGACGCGCCGCCTGACGGCGTCGGCCGTGTGCCGTTATCGGCTTTCCGTTTTGTGCGCTTCTCTCTTTTTTGCCGCAAAAATGCGCTCTCGTTTTTCGGATTTTCACTATACAAAAATAAAATTATGTGTTATAATTAAGAAAATTTTTCTATAAAATCGCGCGAGTTTTCTGCGATGTGCGACAGGGGAAAAAGATGATAAAAAAGAGGGACCTGATATTTGAGCTCAGCACGCCTGCGAGCACGTTTGTGTTGAAGGCAGACACCGCCGAATGCGTATACTACGGGCGGCGGCTTTCTCCGGGCGGCAGCATTGCATCGATCTGCGGCTCGTCGCGCCGCATTTTTTCAAGCCCCGGCGGCGGGGACTATTCGGAATACAGCATACAGCTTCTGAATGCGGACGGCGGATTTGCCGCCGATTTCAAGTTTGTGCGGGCAAAGGTCACCGTTGAAAAGCGGGAGATCCCGGGGCTTCCTTCTTCCTATGGCGAGGGCAGGACGCTCGAGCTCAAATACATGGATGCCTCCACCCGAGTGGCATTGTATCTGTACTACACTGTATTTTCGGACAGCGACGTGATCGCGGCCTCCGCGCGCCTTGTCAACGGCTCGCGCAAGCCCGTGCGCATCCGCAGGCTGATGAGCCTGCAGCTCGACCTTGTGGGCTGCGGTTTCGACGTCGTCACGTTGGGCGGGATGTGGGGGCCTGAACGGAGGCGTTATCCGCGTTCGCTGGGCGCGGGGATCTTTGTCAACGATTCCAAGAGCGGATGCTCTCAGCACGCGCACAATCCCTTCGTGATGGCGGTCTCGCCGCAGGGTGCATATGCGTTCAACTTCGTCTATTCGGGCAATCACAAGGAGCTCTTCGAGTGCGACGGGCACGGGATGACGCGCATTCTCGTCGGTTTAAACGACTTTATGTTCGACTGGAATCTCGCGCCGGGCGAGGAGTTCAACACGCCCGAAGCGGTGATGTGCTATGCCGATTCGGAAGAGGAGTGCTGTGCGCGTATGCGCGCATTTGTCGCCTCGCACATCGTTCGCGGGAAATGGAAGACGCGCGAGCGCCCCGTTTGCGTCAACAGCGTCGGCGTGAAATATCCGCTCACTGACGTGGACGCCCTTCGCGGCGAGGCGGTCAAAGCGGCGGAGACGGGCGCGGAGCTGTTTGTGCTCGATGATTTTACGCAGGCGGACGAAGATGCTCCCGATTGGTACAAAAGGGTAGAAAAAGATGACGGGGCGCTCGCTTCTCTTGCGAAGGAAGTGCGGGAGCGCGGGCTAATGTTCGGCATCCGCATCGAGCCCGAAGTCATCGGCGAAGACAACGAATTTCTGCGCACGCATCCCAACTTTGCGATGAAGATCCCCGGCCGCGCGCCCGTGCGCATCCGCAACCGCCTCATGCTGAATTTTGCGGACGAACGCGTGCAGAACTACGCCGTGCGCATTGCGAGCGAGGCGATCACGCGCAGCGGTGCGTCTTTCGTGCGCTGGGATTTCAATCGCACGATGACCGATTGTTTCGGCAAGGGCGTGCCTGCGGGGGAATACTTTCACCGCTATATGCTCGGTTATTACCGCGTTCTGTCAAAGCTCGTCAAAAAGTTCCCGTCCGTCCTTTTCGAAGGCTGCGCGGAAGGCGGCGGCAGGTGCGACCTCGGCCTTCTCTGCTTCTTCCCGCAGATCCGCGTGCGCGACTGCACGGATGCGCGTGACCGCATTGAATTGCTGGACTGTGTGACGCACGCTTATCCTTCCTGCACGTTCTGTTCATCCGTCTCGCAGGTACCCGATCTTTATACCGGGACCACCAGTTCTTTGGACGTTCGGTTTCTCGTCGCCTGCGGCAGTGTGCTCGGCTATGATATCGGACTGAATCTCCTGTCAGAGGAAGAGCGAAAGCAGATCGCGGCGCAGATCGCATTTTACCGCACGGCGCGCAAACTCTTTCAGTTCGGCGAACGGTATCGCCTCGGCGAGGGAAAAGCGATCGGTTTTATGGATGTCAGTGCGGATAAGGGCACGGCGATCGCCGTTATTTTTCTCAAAAAGTGGAGTCCCGGCGATCTTCCGACCGTGCGGTTCAAGGGGCTGAATCCTGCGGCGTGCTATGATGTCACGGCGCGCGGCAGGGAGGGTGCAAAACGCGTCGCGGGCGATGTGCTGATGTATGCCGACTGCCCGTTGCGCGATCTCTTCTGTTTCGAAGAGAATGTCCGCTACAGCGGCGGTGTCCAGGCAAAACTCTATTTCTTTAAAAAAGTAAAAAACTGACGCCCTGTTCGATCGCAGGTCCTTATCTTGCAAATTTTTTGTGCGTTTCTCGTACTTCTTTGTTCGGGAAACGCTTTTTTATCGTTTTTTTGTGCGCGCCCGCTTCGGCTACGTCAAGATCGGCGTGGACTGTTCTTTCGTCGTCATTGCCGTCCTGCTCTCCTTTGTCTTTTTGCATGAACTTGCGGGGGTGCGCGAGGGAACGCTTGCCGCGGCGGTGTTCGTAGGTCTCATCGCAAAGCAGTTCAATCGTTTTATGGTCCCGTTTGCCGACAGGCTGTTCCGTCCGTTTGCGGCAAAGCGCGAAAACTGAGTGCGTTTCGGCGGCGATTTTCTGCATAATCCGACCTTTTTCCGCATACTATGCCGTATGGCAGAATATTACGAGGGCACGCGCCGCTATCGCCGCTATCGGCGTCCCTTCAAACTCAAAAAATGGATGTTTGCCGTGCTCTTTCTCGCAGTCGGCGTGGGCATATTTGCCTATTACCGCGGCAGGATGTCAGACCTCTTATACGGCCTGAGCGAGGCGACGGTGCGCGCCTATGCGACGCAGGCGCTCAACGACGCGGCGCTGGAGGCGCTGTCCTGGAACGGCACGGAATACGACGACCTGATCGTCGTGACGCGCGGAGAGGACGGCAAGGTGGAGAGCATAGAGGCGGACGCCTATAACATCAACCTGATCGCCAGAGAGACGACGGCGCTTGCGATCTCCAAGCTGGGTGCCGCGTGTGAACAGGGAGTCGGGGTCCCGCTCGGCGCGTTCACGGGCATGGAGCTGTTTTCCGGCTTCGGGCCGGAGATCACCTTCCGCGTGCTTGCGGAAGGGAGCGTCGCCTGTTCGTTCGATTCCTCCTTCCGCACGGCGGGCATCAACCAGACTTTGCATTCGGTGTATCTCGATCTCGGAGCGACGGTGAGCATCGTGCTCCCTTCGGGCAACCGCGAGATCGTGGTCAGCACGCAGGTGCTTTTGTGTGAGAGCGTGCTCGCGGGCGACGTCCCCGACGGCATCTGGGGACTGTTTGACTGAGAAATTTTGCGGGAAAGGCGCAAAGTTGTTGACTTTTTTTTGCAATTGCATTATCATTGTAAGCAGAAAGAGAAAAAGCGATGACGGAGACAGACGGACATCTTCGTGCCCCCAAGAGAGGAAGCTTCAGCGGCTGAAAGAGCTTCCGCGGCGCTTTGTCCGGTATTCACTCCACCAGCTTCCGCCTTCAAATCGAGAGAGAGTAGGGGCGGACGATGTCCGCGCGTTAAGCGGAAAAGAGGCAGGCGGGATCTTTCTGTCTGCGAACATAGGTGGTACCGCGCAAAGACTGCGCCCTGTGACGAAAGTCGCAGGGCGTTTTTTCAACCAAAAAACAAACGGAGATTTCAAGATGAAAGAAAAGATCGAAGCCATCCGCGCCGCGATCGGCGAAGGAGCGGCGGCGGCGAAGGACCGCAAAGAGCTGTTCGCGCTCAAGATGAAATATCTTGGCAAGACGGGCGAGATCACGGCATTGCTCAAAGGCATGCGCGACGTTCCCGCCGAAGAGCGCCCCGAGGTGGGCAAGATCATCAACGAGGTGCGCACATGGGCGGAGTCGCTCTTTGCCTCCCGCGACGAAGAGCTGAAAAAAGAGGAGCTCTCCGCGCGCTATGCGAGCGAAAAGATCGACGTCACGATGCCCGCGCGCTTTGCTTCGGGCGGTTCGGTGCATCCCGTCTCGCTCGTGCGCAACGAGCTGATCGAGTGCTTTGCGGGCATGGGCTTTGACGTGTTCGAAGGCCCCGAGATCGAAAAGGATTATTACAATTTCCAGGCGCTCAACATCCCCGCCGACCATCCCGCCCGCGACATGCAGGATACCTTCTTCCTCACGGGCGAATACCTTCTGCGCTCGCAGACATCTTCGGGACAGATCCGCGTCATGGAGAACAAAAAGCCGCCCATCAAGGTGCTCAGTCCCGGCAGGGTGTACCGCTCCGATTCGGATGCGACTCATTCGCCCATGTTCCACCAGATGGAGGGTCTTGTCGTGGACAAGGGCATCACGCTCAACGACCTGAAAGGTCTTCTGGACGAGTTCGCGCGCAGGATGTTCACCTCTGAGACCAAGACCCGTCTTCGCCCGTCCTACTTCCCGTTCACGGAGCCGAGCGTCGAGGTCGACCTCTCCTGTTCCGCGTGCGGCGGAAAGGGCTGCCGCATCTGCAAGGGCACGGGCTGGATCGAGGTGCTCGGCGCGGGCATGGTCAA
>JAHZBZ010000011.1:0-25424 GCA_019423125.1 Bacillota bacterium
TTTTTGATTTGCCTTGTACTATTCTTTCTTCGTACTATGCAGTTGTCAATCTTCTCTACCTTTCGACAGAAAGGGCTGCCTCAATCGACAGCTTAGTTATGATAACACTTTTCCTATAGGAAGTCAAGTATTTTTTCCCGATTTTGCAAAAAAACTTTTCTGCTGTCGAAAAGCCCGTTTTTTGTTTACGTCTGCTCTTTGATACGGACGGATTTCTCTCTACATTATTATAATTATGAAAGAAGCGGGCGCACGTGCGCCCGCTTCCCGAAAGCCTTGATTTATTTGAGGAATGCCTCGAAGCTCGTCTTCATCTTCTCAAACGACTTTTCCGCCGCCTCTTCGTCCTTCGCGCGGACGGAGTAGTAGATCTTGAGCTTGGGTTCGGTGCCGCTGGGACGCACGCAGATGAAGCTGCCGTTTTCCAGCTCATAATAGACCGCATTGGTCTTGGGGATGTTGAGCGTCTCTTCCGTGCCGTCGACGAGGCGGCGCACCGACGCGGAATAATCGCGCACGGCTACGACGTTGTAGATGTCGAACTTCTCCACCTTTTTGGTCTTGAGCGAATCGACGAGCGCGTTCATCTCCTTCATCGCATTGAGCCCGTCGAACTTGATGCTGATGTTGCGGTCGAGCACATACTGATAGCGCGCATAGATGTCCTGCAGGATGCCGTACACCGACTGCTGTTTATAGGTATAGTAGCAGACCATCTCGGCGCAGAGCATGGAAGCCACGACCGCGTCTTTGTCGCGGCTGCCCTCGGTGCCGCGCAGATAGCCGCAGCTCTCCTCGAAGCCGAACAGGAAGGTCTTTGCCTTGGTCGCCTCGTATTCCTTGATCTTTTCGCCGATGAACTTGAACCCGACGGGGACATCGACCAGTTCGACGCCGAAATCGTCGCAGATCGCCTTTGCCATGCCCGTCGTGACGAAGCTCTTCACGACGACGCCGTTTTCGGGAAGCTTCTTGTCCTCTTTGAGCCTGGACAGAATATAGTTGAGCAGGAGGATGCCGACCTGGTTGCCCGAAAGCGCGACGAACTCGCCCTTGTCGTCCTTGATCGCGACGCCGAGGCGGTCGGAATCGGGGTCGGTGCCGAACACGACGTCCGCGTCGATCTTGCGCGCGAGCGCGATGCCCATGGACAGCGTCTCTTTGAACTCGGGGTTCGGCACCTCGACGGTGGAGAACTCGGTGTCCTTTTTGACCTGTTCGGGAACGACGGTGACGTTGATCTTGAGTTTTTTGAGGATGGTCGTGACGGGAACGTATCCGCTGCCGTGCACGGGCGTATAGACGAGCTTGAGGTTTTTGCCCACCTTTTTGACTGCCTCTTTGGAGAGGGTGAGCTTAGAGATCTTTTTATAATAGCTCTTGTCAACCGAATCGGGCACTTCTCGGATGAATCCGTTGTCCGCCTCGGCGACGGAGAAATAGTCGGAGATCTTCTCGATGAACCCGACGACGACAGCGGTCGCTTCGGGGGACATCTGTGCGCCGTCCTCGCCGTAGACCTTGTAGCCGTTGTATTCCTTCGGGTTGTGGCTCGCCGTGATCATGATGCCCGCGACGGTGCCGAGCTTGCGCACCGAATAGGAGAGCATGGGGACGGGGTGCACGTCGCCGAACAGATAGGCGACGATGCCGTTTGCCGCGAGCACACCTGCCGCGGCGCGCGCGAACACATCCGATTTGCGGCGGGTGTCGTAGGAGATGACGACGCCGCGTTTCATGGCGGCTTCGCCGAGCGACTTGACGTATTCCGCAAGGCCCTGCGTCGCACGGCGGACGGTGTAGACGTTCATCATGTTCGTGCCGTAGCCGATGATGCCGCGCATGCCCGCGGTGCCGAACTCGAGCTCGGCGCCGAAGCGGTATTCGATCGCCTTCGCGTCGCCCTTGATCGACTCAAGCTCCGCCCTTCCTTCTTCGCAAAGTGCGGGATTTTCCAGCCACTGTCTGTAAACAGACTGATAATCCATAAATTAGACCTCCGATTCAATTACACGTTTTTTATGTTTCCCCCCGTGCGGCAAGCCGCATGAGGCCGTAACGCCCTTGCGGGCGGAACTGTCTTTTTCAGATCTCGAAATCGTCGTAGAAATTTTCTTCGCTCTTGTCCTCTTTGGGCTTGACGATGTTGTCCGCCGCGAGGAAGTACTTTTTCTTGTTGTCCTCGTAATAGCTCACAAACTGGATGGCGATGAGCATGATGTACGTCATGGGAATGGTGATCAGAAGCGCCGCGCCGAAACTCGCGATCGCGCCGAGCACGTTGACGAGGAGGATGATGTAGACGGTGATCAGATAGGTCGCGAACAGCGAGGCAAAGCGCGAGCGGCCGATGCGGAAGCTCTTTTTAAGCGCCGCGCCCAGGCTCATGCCGTCGCTGACCATTGCGGGGACCGCATCGCTGAACAGCGTGAGCTTGACCGCCTGCGAGGCAATCAGGAGCGCCACCGAGAGCATGAGTGCGACGACGGAGGCGATGACCCCTACCGAAATGATGCTGAGCAGAATGAGGAAGAACACATAGCAGAGCGCGACGACGAGGATGTCGTAGACAAAAGTGACGGGCACATACACGACGTGCCAGAGCGCCGCCCTGCCGAGATTGCTGACAAACGCGCCCGAGACGGACGTCTTTGCATAGCTGGACATGCGATCGTCGAGCACCTTGCCGAAGACGTAATTGCCCATGCCGCCCAAGAAGCGGGTGATCAGCAGGATCGCCGTGAGGCTGACAAAGAAAAAGACGACGTTGGACGACCGCTCGCGTATGAAGGCGAGCAGTGCCGAGATCTTGTCCTGCAATTCGGGCGCAAAGCCCGCGAGAAAGGCGGAATCGCCCGAGGCGAGCGCCTTGAAGAACTGATGAAGGAGATCGAGCACGTCGTTGAACGCACTGCTGGTGAAGAGCATGTTGAGCGTCGGATACAGCAACGCCGCCGAAAGCGCGATCGCAAGGACGCCGACGATGATCTTATACAGCAGAAGTTTGAAGTTCAGCACAAAGTTGTCGATCAGAAGATTCAGAGCGTTTTTAAAGACCAAGACGCCGCACCTCCTCTCAGTATTTTTTTTCGAGATCGGCGCGCTCTTCGCCCGTCAGATCAAAATAGACGACGAACATGAGCGCGAAGAAATAGAGAAACAGGACGAGGATGATCAGCTCAAGGGAGATGAATTCGATGAGCACAAAGCCCGTCATCACTGCCAGCCAGACAAAGAAGAACTGGAGCACTACCCCCGCGAGCACGGGCAAAAGGACGGCGAGCAGCAGACTGCGGCCCTTTGCTCCCGCGATCAGGCGGTTGGAATAGGCGAGCGCCTCGAAGAGGTTGTACCCCGTGACGAGACGGCAAGGGATCCACAGCAGACAGAGCATGCCGATCCAGCACAGCAACGCGATGAGCGCGAGATAGGTGATGAGGACGACGATGAACCGCGCCACCCCGCCCAAAAAGAGCACTTCCGCAAACAGCAGGCCTGCGGCGATCAGCGCCCATATCTCATAGACCGCCACGCCGATCAGCATGACGGTGAGAACGGTCAGGAAGTTGTAATTGAACCTGCCGCCCAACCCCTTGAGCGAGCGCGAGCCGATGCGCATGTGCTTTTCGATGAAGCCGAGCAACATCGGCGCGCAGACGAGCGAACAGACGAAGCACACGAGCACAAACGGCCAGCGCCCCGAAACGGCGGGCGAAAGAAAGACGAAGATCTGCCGAAAATCAATGTCCGAGCGCGCCGAAAGAACGTTGTCAAGGATCACCTCAAGATTTTTGAAATCCATGGAGGAGCTCAGAAAATAAGAGGGCAACAGCGCGAAGATGAAGATGAATATGAAATTTTTGAAGACATAGGCAAACGCCCCGCCGATGTATTTCAAGCTCCCTCTCCTCTGTGTTTTCCGTGATTTCGGGATGTTTTCCCTTCACTCATTATATAATAAAAAGCGCCTCTTGTAAAGCCTTTCGCCGATTTTCATGCGATTTTTTCTGCGTGCGCGTGCGCGGGCGCCGACGCGCGCGCACGCGCACGCGGAATACGCGCGATAGAGCGCGAAAAACGGCGGACCTTCACGAGGTCCGCCGCGGCGTTTAAGTCTGCATCATCAGCAGCAGCTGCACGAGATAGTCGTAATAGGACCCGAGATAGTCCTTCGCGACCGCATCGTTGTTCAGATCCTCGAGCGCGAGCGCGAGGTCGTCGTAGGCGAGATAGTAATTCTTCACCGCGACGTAGCGGTCGCGCATGGGCAGAGAGTAATCCACCTCGTAGGGCGCGCTGTCGGGGTCGATTCCCTCGCCGGGCTCCGTTCCGCCGCCCTCGTTTTCCGCATACAGCGCGGCGAGGCTCTCGTCCAGGTCTTTCTGGATGCGCAGGAGCGTCGAATCGTACTCCTCCCTGCGCTTTTCGATCGCGCGGTCCATCGCGCTCGAGCGGAACGCGCGCCGCCCGAGCGCGTCCTCTTTGATCTCGTACACGTCCTCCTCCATCTCGTCGTAGGCATCCAGGCTTTGCTCGTTCGCCTCCTCGATCAGGCGGTTGACCGCGCTTTCGAGTTCTTCCTGCGTCATGTTTCACCTCCTTCGGCGTCCGCAAACAGCGCCGAGATCCTCTTCACGCTCCCCTCGCCCCGCTCGCCGCACGCCGAAAAGACAAACGAACGGCCGGGCAGGTTGAGCAGCAATCGCTGCGTCCCGCCATGTACGCGCGCCGTGCGCACGCCGTCGCCGCGCACGCGGAGCAGGAACTCCCCTTCCGCGGTCACGACTGCCTCGCGCAAGAGGGCGCGCCCGCCGCCGAAGGGGAACAGCTCCTCCCCTTCCCAAAACGAGACGCCTTCCGCGTCGCCCTTGCCGACGGTACGCACCCCGTCGCCGCAGACGAAGACCTTTCCGCCGCCCGAAGAGAGCGACCGCGCCTGCGTGCGGAAAAACACCGCTTCCTCATCCCCGAACACGCCGAGCATTTTTTTCACGCCCGTTCCCGTGCGCACGGGCGCGAGAAGGACGTACGCCTCCGCACACCCCGCCGCCGTCGCCTGCGCCGCGTCCGCGATACAGGCGGCATATTCGGGGAAAAAGTTGCGCACGGTGCTCCCGTCAAAGGAGTGCAGGCCGTCCGCGCCCAGCCAGACGAGCTTTCCGAGCGCCTCTGCGACGGTGCCCTCCGCGACAGGCGCGAGCGTCGCGATGTCGACGAGCTCGAACTCGTCCTGCACACCGCGCGCGCGGAGCCGCTGCAGGCGGCGCTCGCGAAAGAGGTACAGGTCGTTTTCGTAGGCGACGAGCGCGACGACCGCGCCCCCTTCGTCGGGGAACTCCATCGTGCCGCCGCGCACCCGCCCGATGACGAAGTCGTAGCATTCGCGCGGCGCGCTGTAATACAGCTTGCCCTCCTCCGCGCGCTTTCCGACCCACAGCCGCTCGTACGAATAGGCGGCAAAGTCGAATGTCGGGATGCCGCCTTTATACGCGATGCCCTCGGCGGTCAGCACCGCGACCTGTTTTCCGTCCGAAAAGACGAGGCTCTCCTCCTCGCCGTAGGCGCTCATCCACGCGGGGCGGCGCGAAAAGCTGACATCCGTCTGCGAGGCAAAGCTCCCGCCCGGCGGCACAAAGTACATATACCCGTTCTCGCACCAGAAGGCGTAACCCGTCCCCGCGGGCACGCGGAGCGGGTAGACCGCGACGGGCGCGGAATCCTGCGGCAGTACGATGCCCGCGTCCGCGAGCCTGCCCGTGCGCGCGATGCCGTCCGCCTTTTCCTCGAACCCGAACGAACACAGCGCCCCGCCGCGCGGCGAGACGCCGAGCGAAAGCTGCAACCGCTTCGTGCGCGCGCTCATACCCAGCACCTCATCTTCAGCCGTCCGCCCCGCTCGCGGCAGGCGCAGGCGAGCGCGTCGCGGTAGCGCCTGTCGAGCAGAGAGGCGGCGTCGAACATTCCGCTCATCAGCGCAAATTCACTCGCCGTGCCCAGCGCGAGCAGCCTGCCGTCGCCCTTTATGCACAGTTCCGCGTCGTCCGACGCCGTCTTGACGCGCGGGCGGTAGGTATAGGCGATGCGTACCTTCCCCGCGGGCGTGCGCACGCCGTCCGCATTCGCGACGAACCGCACACGCGCGCCGTTTTCGGCGTACACCGCGACGATCTCGAGCGGAGGGACGCGGAAGGCGCCGTAGAGCACCGTCCCGTCCGAGAGAAATTCCTCCTCGGCGCGCAGGGGCAGATAGTCGAGCGCGATCTCGTTCTCCGCGAGGTTGTAACAGCGGAGCAGGGTCTCCTCCTCCCTGCGCATCTGCGCCGCCTCCGCGCCGTTCTTGCCGGTGAGGAAGTCGCTCAGATCCTGTCTGCCGCAGAGCTCCGCGGCAGTGACCATGATTTCCTTGACTTTCATGTCTCCTCCTTTTCCCTTATTCCTGCTTTGTCCCCGCGTTGCCGCAAGGAAAAAAGAGCGGGGGCGTCGCCCCCGCTCCCGAAAAAATTATTTCTCCGTGATACCCGAGAGCATCGCCTGCCCGCAGGGGCGGGTGCAGATGAGGTCGGCGTATTTGACGAGCGTCGCCGTGTAGAGCGGCTTGCCGGGCACCTGTCTGAGTACCCTGCCGTCGTCTCCCTCCAGCCATTTCCAGTCGCACAGCTGGTGCAGGCAGAAGTCGTCGGTGTTGAGCAGGTACATCGTGCCTTCGGGGCAGAAGCGGTCCGCGACGACGGGGATGCCGTTGTAGGTGATCGCGGTGTAGCCGCCCTCGAGCTGGGTGGTGTTGACGAAGCGCTTGTCCGCGGAGAGGATCTCCTGCAGCGCGCGCTTGACGCCCCAGCTGCACACGATGAAGTTGACGCGGCTGCCCGCCGTCTCCTCGAGGTGGTCGATCGCCGTCTGGAGCGCCGTCTCGGTGAGCGTGCCCACCCCGCTCTTCATGTACGGGATCATCCATTTATGCGTCGCGCGGTCCAGGCCGTACAGCGAGCCGCTGTCCTTGAAGATGGCGCCCAGTCCCGTGAGCTCGAGGTTGTATGAGCCCTGCACGCAGACAAGGCAGCCCTCCGTGACGGACGTGAGCGTGCCCGAAGCGAGGGTGATCGTCTTTGCCGTGCGGTCGACCGCCGCGATGCGAAGGCCGGTCGCGCCCGAGACGGGCTCGCCCGCCGAGCTCAGGAAGTCGACGACCATCCCCTCGATCACGTTTTTGACGCTGTCGACGGCGACGGTGGTGCCGCTCGCGGCGTCCGCGGTCTTGCACAGCACGCCCGTGCCGTCGCCGAAGAGCATCCTGCCGAAGTTGAAAGAAGAGGACTTGATCAGCCCGTCCATCTCCGCGTTGAGCAGGTTGACGAATGCGCCCGCGTTGTTTTCGGAGGCGCGCACCGCCTTATCGCTGATCTCGAGCGTGCCGTACAGGTTTTTGAGCGTCGTGACGAACTGCTCATAGTTGTTGCCCGCCGCGGCGGGGAGAGCCCCCTCCTCGGTGCCCGCGCCGACGCCGCCGTTGACGCCGTACTGCGCCAGCCTGCGGATCTCCTTGCCCCAGACGTCGGCGGTGGACTGTTTGATCTTCGCCAGGAGCGGGTTCACGGCAGTGTTGAGCTGCTCGGAGACCACGCCCAGATAAAAACTTTTCAATGCGCTGTCCGCGCTTGTCATCGTCACCATATTTCAGATAGTCACTCCTTGTGCTTATTTTTTATTTTCTGCGGAAGAGGTCCTCCGCGAGCCTGCCCGCCTCTTCGAGGGAGCGCACGCGGGGCGGGGGCGCGACTGTTCCCGCGCCGCCCTCCGCCATGATGTACGGCGGGCGCGCGGAGAGGCACGCCTCCACCGCGCGTTTCACGCGCGCGTCGAAGTCCTCCGCTTTTTCCTCTGCGGACGGTTCGGGCGCCGCCGCGCCCTCCGCCCGTTCCCTACCCTCCAATTCGCGCAGACGCTGACTGCGGCGGGTAAACTCAGCCTCCAGCGAATTGTACGCGCTCAGAAGGGCATCCACGCTCTTGAATTTTCCCAGACCCGCGCCTGCCGCGCCTGCTTCCGTGCGAGCCTCCGCTCCCTGCGCCGCCGCGGCGTCCTGCGCCATGTTTTCCTTCTCCAAACTTCTTTCCTCCCGATTTATTTTGATCATTCGGCGACGGGCGCGGCGGAATTTTGCGCACCGCTTTCGTGCGCTTTTTCCCTCGCCGCCCTGCCGTGTTCGCGAAGATGCGCCACAAAGCGCTCCTTCGCATCCCCTCCGCGGAACTCGTCCGAGAGGAGAAAGCGCGTGTGCTCGTCGATGTGGATCGCGTCGTCGTCGTACTCGTCGACGGGCACTTCCTCCTGCGCAAGGCGCAGATTTTCCTCCGCCGCCTTGTTCCTGTGCATCTCGCTCAGCCCGCGCACCCCTTCGAGCGACCCGAATCCGAGCGCGTCCAGCACGCGGCGGCGCGTCTCGTCGGGAACTTTCCCGTTCTCGTCGGCAAGCAGGCCGGTGCCGAACAGCTCATACAAGAGCGAGCGGCGTTTGGAGGGACTGTTCGCCTCTTCGCCGTCCGTCTCGAAGACGACGTCGTCCGACGTGATGTCGGAGGCGGAAAAGTAGAACATCTCCACCTTTTTGCCCTCCCCCGTCATGCGCATCAGGCGCTCGCTGCCCGCAAACTGCCGCATCAGGCGCAGGACCTGTTTCCCGATCTTGCGCAGGGCGCGGCAGATGCTCTCCGTCGTGACCGCGAGGCGGGTGTCGTCCAGGTCGATGAGCAGCTGCAGCCCCGTCGCGCTGGTCACGTTGGTGCGGTTCTGCGAGGTCGAGCTGATCTCGCTCACGCCGCTGACGAGGATGAACTCGTCGAGCAGTCGCTCCTCCTCCGTCTGAAATTCGGAGGGCATCGCGTCCGCGCCCAGCATTTTGGGCGGGGTCGAGCCCTGCCTGTACACGATCACCTTGCCGGGCGAGAGTCCCTCTTCGAGCAGCTCCTGCGCGTCCACAGAGCCGTCCTCGACCGCGACGACGCCCATCGTCAGACGGTTGAGGAACTCGTGTTTGCGGTTCTTGACCGCGTTGAACGCGCGCTGGACGGGGATCATGCGGTCAATGACCGACCCGCCGAAGAACGCCGCCGAGAACTCGATCGCGCACTGTTTGACGAAGGGATATCCCCGCGCGCCGCGCTCGCCGTTCGCATAGGGCAGGTCGCCGTAATAGGCGAGACGGTCCCCCGCGACGACGATCAGCCTGCCGTTCGGGAACGCCTCCGTCGGGCGCTCGTAGTATTCGAGCACCAGCTCCGCGCCGCGGCGCACACACCGCGCGCCGCCGCCCGCACCGCCCGCAAAGTTCGCGGGCGCGGAGCAGGGCGAGAGCGAAAACTCGGAGATGTCCCTGCCCGCCAGACGCACGCCGTACCGCTCGAAGATCTCGCTGACGGGCAGTGCCCGCGCGTGGATGATGCTGGTTTGTTCCTCGACGCTCTCGCAACCGAGCTCCTTGGGATAGATCTCGAAGGGCGAGACCGCCGCGATGCGCACGCCGCCCCCGCCGTTCACACCCGAACGGGCGTCCCAGAGCACTTTATAAAAGGCGGTGCCGCACGTCTCGCTCCAGACCGTCGCGCGCGACATCACCTCGTCCAGCGCGTTCTCCTCGCACACGGCGCGGAGCACGTTGCCCGAGAGGCGTGCGGTGTACAGATCGCTCTCCTCGCCCGTCGCGGCGCGCACGCACATCACGGGTCGGACGCGCGCCAGCTTTGCACAGCGCGTGTCGATGGCGGGCGCGATGTGGTTGAACACCCTGCGATACTGCCAATAGAACTGCGGCTGTTCCTCCTCGAGCTCGCCCGCGGCGTTCACGTCGCAATACTGGTTGCCCGCGAGGAAGTTCATGTTGAGCTCCCAGCCGCGCTCGAGAAAGCGCCTTTCGTTCTGCCGCGCCGCGAAGTCCTCGCAGATCTCGCGCACGACGCGCTCCTCGAATTTCCTGTCAAAGCCGCCTTTGGCGGCGCTTTTCTCTTTCAATTTGCCTCCTCCCCGCCGCCGAGCAGCCGCAAGAGCCGCTCTTTCTCCGCCGCCAGCTCTTCGTCCGACAGCTCGGAAAGGGGCGTGCGCTCCTCCAGCAGCAGTTTCGCCGCCTGAATGTCGGGCGGCACGACTTTTTTGGTCACCTTGCGCTTGACGAGCACCGCTTCCCCCTCGCTGAAGCCGTATTCCTCCACGACCTCATCCGACTCGAAGCCGAGCGCCCGTCTTTTCAGCGCTTCGCGTATCTCTTCTTCCGACATTTGCACCTCCTCACGGCGCGCCCCGTCTGCCGCGCAGCCGCCGCGCAAGGCGCGCCTTGTCCCGCTGTACCGCCGTCGGCGCCGCCGCAGGCGGGTCGCGGTGCGGCTTGGTCATCAGATAGTAGCGCAGTTCGTCCAGCGCGTGGTCGTCCCGCTTCTTTGGCACGTCTCCGTCTCCCCAGAAATATCCCTTGAGTTCGCGGATCAGGTTGACGCACCCCTCGAAAATGTACAGCCGCGGCACCCCCTTCTCCCCTTTCAGATAGCTCTTGACCCGCGCGATGCCCGCGAACAGGTCTTTGTTGACGTTCGCGTTGACGTTGATGCCGCGCTCGTAAAAGAGCTCGCTCACGCTCTTGCTGCCCGCCAGCGTGCGCTGGTTGGCCGCGGAGTCGATGAGCGCGCACACGCGGCCCTGAAAATCGCGGTGCCAGCCCAGGCGGTCGCTGATCTCGCGGATGCGCGCGGCGTGGTAGTCGATGTCCCGCTTTGCCTCGTAGTGCTCGGCGACGACGTACACGTTGCCGTCGTAGTCGACGCAGTACCAGTGCGCGGAGAGCGGGTTGTTGAGCCCGGGGTCGACGGAGATGTTGTCCTGCCACTCCGCGGGCACGGGAAAGGGCGGGATGACGTGCACGCGCTCGTCGAACTCGGGATACACCAGCCCCTCGTTGACGCAGAATCTGCCATAGCGTCGGCTCTCCAGCTCTTTCTCGTCCATGCTCGCGGTGAGCAGTTCGATCTCGCTCTTTTTCAGAAAGGGATTGTCCGACCACTCCATGAACTCGTACCACACCTCGGGGTTGTTCCCCTTGTTGAGGTAGATCTCGTCGAAGAGAAAGGTCAGCCCCTTGAGCGGGGTCATGGTGCCGAAGATGTCGCCCGCGCGGTCCATCACGCGCATGCGGCACTCGTCGTAGACGTCCTTGGGCGGCTCCTCGTCGAACCACACGAAGTCGAGCGAGGCGCCCTGGAATTTTTCCCTGCCCTGGTCACAGCTCTTGAAGCCGATGACCGAGATGCCGCCGAACACGTTTCGCACGCGGATCTGGTCGACGACGCCCGCAGGCGAACCCTTCCGCCCCGCGAGCATGACGATCTCTTCGATCCACTCGGGCGGGAGGTATTGCAGGATCTTCTTCTGCGCGACGTCGCGCTGGACCTGCTGGGAGAGGGAGACCACCCAGCCGAACACATCCTTCCTGTTCCTGCGGTAAGGGTGGATGCCGCGCGCCATGTACACGCATTCCACCGCGCCGCACTCCGTCTTTCCGCTGCGGTTGCCGCCGAATACCCAGCGGTTCCGCTTTTTGCAACGGTGAAAGGCGAGCTGTTTTTTGTGCTTTTTCTTGCCCGCGTTGTACCGCGCGAGCGCGTTTTCCGCGTTTCGCCGCGATTGCTCCCCCTCGATCGCGAGGAGCTTTCGGATGATATCTCTTTCATGCATATGACAAAACCCGCCCCTTTTCCCCTCCATTTCCCCGCAAGCGCGCGCCGCGGCGCGGTATAATGATTGCCACACGTAAAAAAGGAGGACACCGCCGTGTTCAAAAAACTGCGCGCCGTTGCCGCGCTGTCTGTCCTGTTCGTCCTGTCAGCGCTGTCCGCGCTGTTCCCGTTTACCAGCATCGCCCCGCCCGCGACCGTCTCCGCAGATGAAAGCGCGAGCTACGCGCGCATCCTGCAAGAGGATGTCTGGCTGTACGAGAGCGCCTCCGACGGCGCGGGACTGTTTATCCTGCCGCGCACCTACTTCGTTCGGGTCACGGGAGACGCGGGCGATTACTATGCCGTGGAATACCTCTCGGGATCTTCAAACGCCGTGCGCGGCTACTGCAAAAAGTCGGAGGCCGAGCTCGTGGATTACATACCCGTCACCCCCTTCCTTGTCTACGAAGTCGAGGTGACCTACACTGCGGACGGCGGGCTGATGCCCGACTCCCCGCTCGGCGAACTCACCTTCTCAGCCTGCTATTACGGGTCTTTCCCCTACGGCTCCGCGCTCTGCTATTACGTCGGCATCGACGGAAAGCGCGGCTATGTGCCCGCTTCCGCCTGCTCCGTCGTCTCCTATCCGGAAAACACAGAGCACACCGAGACGGAAGAAGACCCCGCCCCCAATCCCTCCGTATCGGCGGGCGCAGGCGCAGTCAGCGTCGTGCTCATCTGCGCGCTCGCCGTCGCGGGCGTGGGCGCGCTGTATTTTCTGTTCCGCCCCGTGCACACCAAAAAGATCGCCGACCCATTCGGCGAGGACGCGGAAGACGCCTATTGATGCACGCGCAACTCGCCGCGCGTGCGCTTGTCGAGGAACATCCCCGCGCCGCCGCGCACCTTTTCCAGCGCCGCCATGATGTACGGCACCTTTCCGAATGTGCGCAAAAACCACGCCTCGTCCAGCCCGCGCGCCACAAGCGCCGCGTTGAAGCGGGCCGCCAGCCTCTGCTGTCTGCGGAAATACGTCCGCTCGCTCGTGTTCAGGCAGAAATCGGAAAATTCTCCCTCGAGCACCCGCTTCCTGCGGAAATACTTGTATTCGAGCAGATACCGCTCCTCCCGCCCCAGCGACTCTACGATCTCGTCCGTCTGCTGTTTGAGAAAGAGCAGCTCGTCCCGCACATAGATGTAGTCGAGCAACTTTTTCACACACCGCTCCGCGCATTCCGCGCCGTTGTACGACGCCCGCGCCTTCGCCTCCACGATCTGCCCGATGTCCTCGATCAGCCTGCCCATCCTCGGATAGAGCAACAGTATCACCTTCTGATAATCCTTCATGCACCGCCTCCTTGTTCTTGCCGCCTGCAAAAACATTATCGCATATTTTTTCCCGATATGACAGCATGACTGCCATAAAAACGAACATTTGTTCGTATTTTTTTAAAGTATAGCAAAGAAAAGAGGCAACCGTATGCCTCTTTTTAAAATTTTTTGAAAATTATGGCAAAAAGAGGAAAAAAGCGGAAGGGCGGGGAAATTTGAAAAATTCAATCGACAAATCGGGGGGAATGTGTTATAATCGTTGATAAGAAAGAAAAGCGCGCCCGCGCGCGCGTTTAAAAAGGGCCCGCAGAGCGGGCAGGACATAAGAAAAAGACGCCTGCAAAGGCGACGGGGAAAGGAATGAAAAGAAAATTTCTTACGATAATACTCATGCTCGCGATGTGCTGCGCGATGTTATTCGCGTCTGCGGTCACTGCGGGCGCGGCCGAAGGGACGCAAGGGGTGAGCGCGAAGCTCGCACTGCCCGCGACGTACGAGCAATACCTCGAGCTCGTCTCCCCTTCCAGCTTTGCCGTGAGCGCGGACTACACGGCGATCGCAGACTACACTTCGAGCGACAATTCCGTCATCTACGTCTACGACCGCGCGGCGGGCCGCTATCAGGCGGTGCAGAACGCGGGCAAGTCCCCCAAATCGCTGTGCTTTTACGAGGATGCGGAGGGAAATACCTTCCTCTACTACGTCATCAACGACAACTCCGTCTACCGCATCGATCTTTCCGATTACAGCAGAGAACTCGTGGAGGGCTTCACCTGCTATTCGCTGATCATCTCGGGCGACACCGTCTTTTCGGCGCGCACGCAGGGAGATGCGACCATCTACAGGAGCGACATCGCCGACATCACGGCGACGGAGGAGATCACCACTTTTGCGAGCTGCAACACGCCGAATTTTGCACTCTACGGCGGAAACGTGTATCTTGCCATCAACTACGAAGTTTTTATCTACAACGAAAACCAGGCAGAATTTTCCAAGACGCTGAGCGATACGGACAACGATATCGTCTCCTTCGCCGTCTACAGCAGCTCTTCTTTCTACTACACGACGAGCGGCGGATCCCTGTATCAGAAGAACGGCACGAGCGAAGAGAGGATCATGCAGGACGAGCGCTTTGTCTCCGTGACGTACAGCGAAAACAGCGTGTATCTTCTCAGCTCGACCAACAATTCCGTCAAGCAGATCCGCGACGGCGCGCTTACCGATTATGAGATCGGAAAGTATTCCAACAGCGTCAACCGCCTCGCGCAGGGAGCTTCCGATCTCTCGCGCTACGGCGACAGGCTCATCATCGCGGACACGGAAAACGACCGCGTGCTCATCCGCAACGGCACGGGATATGAACCCGTCTCCGTCATTTCCCCCAAATACATCTGCGCGGGCGAAAATTCCTTCCTCGTGACGGACGGCACCAACCTCTACCTCTACGACTACGACGGGACGCCGCTTCGCACCTATCCCGCGACCGAATTGCAGACCACCTTCCGCGGCTGCGCCTATTCCTACGGAAAGTATTACCTGATCGGCACTTTCGACTATATCCTCGACGAAACGGACTTCTCCCTCACGCAGACGCCTGCGATCGAGAGCTCTTCCATCGCCGCGGACGTGCGGGGAAACCTGTATCTCTTGCGCGGGAATTCCGTCTACACCTACACCGCGGAGAGCTTTGCAAGCGGCGAATCGGCAAACGTGAGCTTCACGGCGCCCGCGAACACACTGAAAATACTCTCCGATTACAGCGGCAACGTCTACGCGCTGACGGCGGACGAAGTCTGCCTGCTCTACGAGACGAGCTACTCCACCCTCTTCGACACGGAGAAGCTGGAAGGCCTGCTCTATCGGCAGAGCCCCGCTTCCTTCGTCTCCTTCGCCTTCGGGTTTGAGGAGAACACCGTGTATATCCTCTCCGACGGGTTCGTCGTCGCGGCGGATCTGGGCGAGAACGCGCCGAAGTCCCTGCTCGAGCTGGACGCGGGCACGAGCTATTCGGCGATGCACGGAAGCGCTTCCGCAGACGAACCGAAGAGCCTGCTCGTCAAAGTTTCGGCGGGCTCCGTCGTGCTCTCGATCGACGGGACGAAGCTGACCGCCTCTTCCGATTACCTCACCTACACGGGCTACGCGCGCACCCAAACGGAGCGCATCGGCATCCGCATCGCCGACACGGCGGGCGGAACGCTGGTCGCCTTCTACGAATACGTGCCCGCCGAGGATCCCGAGGCGTTCGAGGGAGACAGGCTTTACACCCTCTGCCTCGTGCTGGACGAAGTGACCGCCGCGGGCGGCTACACCGCGGACAGTTACTCCGCCTATGCGACCAACGACGTGGAGATCTTCCGCTATCCCTCTTTCCTGATCGACTCCATGCTCCTGCAGACGGGCGAGCTCGCGCGGGGACAGACGGTCACCGTGCTGGGCACGATCTCCGTGCCCGTGGACGAAGAAACGGGCGGGTTTGGCGTCGACTATGATTACTGTTTCGTCAAGGTCGGCGACGTGTACGGATACGTCCCCGCCGCTTACCTCGTCAAGAGCGCGAACAACGCCTCCGCCTCGACGAGCGAATACTCTTTCTTCCACGTCAAAAAGGGAGAGAGCATCACCCTCTACTCCGCCAATGGCGGAAGCGTCACCCTCGAGGACGAGGAGCTCGTGCGCGTGTACGGCGAGCCCGACAAGGACAACCTCGTGCGCGTCACCTACACCGACGATCTGGGCGCGACTTACGAGGGAAGGGTGGACGCCGACCTCCTCTACCGCGCCGACGGCAGCGTGCTCGTCGTGCTCGCGGTCGTGTGCCTCGTTACGGCGGCGGTGCTCTTCTCGGGATGCTACCTAATCCTGCGCAGACAGCCGACCGTGGTCTGACAAAAAAATACGGGCGCGGGTCTTAGCAAAGACCCGCGCCTTTTTTCATGCGATGCGCCCCTCCTCGCAGGCAGCCCCGGCAAAGACCGTGCCCCGAAAGCGATGCTTTCGGGGCACGGTTTTGTATGCTTGCTCAAAGCAGGTTTTTGAATTTCCGCGCGTACAGCCGCTTTGCGAGCGTGACGGCCATAAGGTATCCCGCCACCGCCGCCGCGAGGAAGGCATAGTATCCCGCAGGCAGTGCGCACAGCCCGAGCGCACGCCCCGCGGGGGTGTACGGCAGCGCGGTCAGGAGCGCGACGCCGCCCAGCGTGAACGCGAACACGGGCGCGGAGGCGCGGCTTCCGAAGAAGGGCGTCTTGCGGCTGCGGAGCGCGTGCAGGACGAGGCTCTGCGTGAAGATGGACTCCACGAACCAGCCCGTGCGGAAGAGCGAAGCGAACTGCGCCGCGAGCGCGGGCGAAAGCTGCGCATAGGGCGCGCCGCACACGGCGGGGCAGAGCACGAAGAAGAGGAACAGATAGGTCGCGATGTCGAACAGCGAACTGATCGGCCCGAAACAGACCATGAACTTCGCGACGGACGCCGATTCCCAGACTGCGGGGGCGGCGAGCAGTTCCTCGTCCACGTTGTCCCACGGGAGCGCGATGCAGGAGAGATCGTACACGAGATTGAGCAGGATGAGCTGCACCGAGAGCATGGGCAAGAAGGGCAAAAACGCGCTCGCCGCGAGCACCGAGAACATGTTGCCGAAGTTGGAGGACGCCGTGATCTTGATGTATTTCATCATGTTCGCATACGTCTTTCTCCCCTCCCGCATGCCGTCCGCGATCACGGTCAGGTCCTTTTCGAGCAAAATCGCCGCGGCGGATTCCTTGGCGATGTCCGTCGCCGTGTCCACGGAGATGCCGACGTCTGCGGCGCGCATCGCGGGCGCGTCGTTGATGCCGTCGCCGAGAAATGCGACGGTGTGCCCGTTCGCGCGCAGGGCGCGCACGATCGCCTCTTTCTGCGCGGGCGAGAGGCGCGCAAAGAGCGTATTCTCCTCCGCGACGCGCGCGAGATGCTCCTCGCTCAGCCCTTCGAGCTGTGCGCCCGTGATCCTCTTTCCGCCGTCCAGCCCCACCTGCGCACATACGCACGCGGCCACGTCTTCGGCGTCGCCCGTGAGCACTTTGACGGTCACGCCGCCCTTTTTCAGCCGCGCGATCGCCGCCGCCGCGGAGGGCTTGGGCGGATCGAGGAAGGCGAGATAGCCGATGAGCACCATGTCCCGCTCGTCTGCGGCGCAGAAGGCACCCGCGGGCGCGGGGTTGGTCTTGTGCGCGACGCAGAGCACGCGCATGCCCTGCGCGCCGAGCGCCTCGATGCGGCGAAGCACCTCCGCACGCCGCGCATCGTCCAGCGGGCACACCTGCCCGCCCGTGTCCACAAAGGAGCAGGCGGCGAGCATCTCCTGCGGCGCGCCTTTCGTGATCAGCTGGGTCTTGCCCGACGCATTGCGCACCACGACGCTCATCCTGCGCCGCTCGAAGTCGAACGGGATCTCGTCCACCTTCGTATAAGCCGTGAGCACTTCGGCATCCGCCTCGCCCGCGGCGACCGCCTCCTGCATGCGGCGGATGATCGCCGCGTCGAGCAGGTTTTTCAGCCCCGTCTGACAATAGCTGTTGAGGAATGCGTGCCGAAGGACGCGCACGTCCTCCCGCCCGTCCGCGTCGAGGTGCCGCTCGAGCACGATCTCGTCGCAGGTGAGCGTGCCCGTCTTGTCCGTGCAGAGCACGTCCGCCGAGCCGAGGCTCTGGATGGCGCCCATCTGTTTGACGATAACCTTCTTTTTGGACATCGCGACGCTACCCTTTGCAAGGCACGCCGTCACGATCATGGGCAGCATTTCGGGCGTGAGCCCCACGGCGACGCTGATCGCAAAGAGCGCCGCGCCCAACCAGTCGTTTTTCGTGAATCCGTTGACGAGGAGCACGACGGGGACCATGCAGAGCATGCACGCCACGAGCAGGCGGGAAACGGCCGCGATGCCGCGGTCGAACGCGCTCTTTTCGGGTTTTGCCGCGAGCGAGCCCGCCGTCCTGCCCAGATAGGTCTCCTTTCCCGTCGCCGCGACGATGCACTCGCCGCTCCCGCTGAGCACGTTCGTACCCAGAAAGGCGAGGCAGGGCGAGGACAGCGACCCGTCCTGTGCGGGCGCGCCGCTCTTTTCGCAGGGCGCGCTCTCGCCCGTCAGCGCGCTCTGCGCGATGAACAGGTCCTTCGCCGCGAGGATGCGCAGGTCGGCGGGGACCATGTCGCCCGCCGAGAGGAACACACGATCCCCCACGACCAGCTCCCCGACGGGGATCTCCCGCCGCTCCCCGTCCTCGCGCTGCACGCACGCCGTCGTCGTGAGCAGGGAGCGCAGTTTCGCCGCCGCGCTGCCGTTTCGCGTCTCCTGCACGAAATGCAAGACCCCCGACACGACGACCATCGCCGCAATGACGCAGACGGTCACGGGGTTTTTCTCCCCCGCCGCGGCAAAACGGACCTCCGTCAGATAGGAGATCGCCGCGAGCACGAGCAGAATGACGGAAAACGGGTTGACGAACGCCGCCGCGAGCCGCGCGGGCACGCCGCGCTTTTTGGGCTCGGGAAGGACGTTTTCGCCGTATTGCGCGCGCATCTCGCGCACTTCCTCCTCCGAGAGCGCCCCGCCGACGCCGAGCGCGGCGCGGATCTCCTCCTCGGTGTGCGACGCGAAGAACGCCATCCTGCGCGCCGACTCGCTCTCCCGCGTGCGGAAAAATACCTTCTTTTCTTTCCTGTTTTTCATGATGCCACCTCCTCCGAAAAATGCCGAACGAGGTAGCCGAAGGGTCAATGCGGACGCCGCAAAAGACGGACGCGCACGCGCGCCGCGTTCGGAGCATACGCCCGCTTCGCTCTTCGACTGCCGCTGTTTTCGTCCATCTCCCGTGACCTCCTTTCAAATTTTTTTTGGCATGAAAAGACCCGCGCGCCGAACGGCGTGCGGGTGCGAAAAAAAGGCGACCTTTCGACCGTTCAAGCTTTGACTTCGCGGGGCAATGAAGCTGTGTTATGTCGCGCCTTGGTTCCGACGCGACCTGTTCGACCTGCGCACGATGTCTCCATCGTTTTGCGGCAACAGCCCGTATCCCTGCGGTAGCCTTACCTACCGGATCTGTTTTGCTCCTGCATTATACGCCCCGAAGGGCGGTTTGTCAACCCCTTTTTACAAAAAAATTGCCCTGCGTGCATTTTTTCACGCGATTTTTACAAAGGTCGGGTCATTCGCAGGGATAGGACAGCCCCATCTGCCTGCGGCATTCGTCGAGGACGGCGAGGACGGCAAGGGTGTCGCCGAGGGGCGCGCAGAGGCTCTCCGTCCTGCCCGCACGGATCTCTGCGGCGACGATGTCGAACTCGCGGCGCATGCCGTGCGCGCCGCGAAGGAGTTCGCGCCTGCCCTCCGAGACAAAGACCGCCCTGCCAGAATGATGGAAGTTGCGGGAAAACAGCCTTCCCTTTTCGCCGCGCACGTCGATAAATTCGCCGCGCAGGTCCGTCATCGAGACACAGACGCGCGCGCAAAAGTCGGGATAAAAGAGGGTCACGTCCTCGCAAAGGTCGATGCCGCCGCGCAGTTTGCCGCGGCATTCGACGGAATCGGGTGCGCCGAACAGGCGGCACACATAGGTGATCGGATAGACGCCGATGTCGAGCAGGGCGCCGCCCGCGCGCGCGGGATCGACGAGCCGCGGCGCAAAATGCAGAAAACGGTGGCAATAATTTGCGCGCACGGAGAGGATCTTTCCCAATTTCCCCGCGCGGACGCGCGCGAGCGCCTCGCGGTGACAGTCGAAAAACCACGTCCACATCGCCTCGGCGAGGTACACCTTCTTTTCCCGCGCAAGGCGCACGAGCTCCTCCGCCTGTGCGAGGTTGACGGTGAGCGGCTTTTCGACCAGCACGGGGATGCCCTTTTCCAGCGCGAGCTTTGCGTAGGCAAAGTGCGAATCGTGCGGAGTGACGACGTAAACGCCGTCCGCGCGCGCGTCCGAGACCGTCTCCTCCGCCGTGCGATAAGCCGCAGCTCCCGTGCGCGCGGCGAACGCCTGCGCCTGTTCGAAGCGGCGGGAATACACGGACACGATGCGATGCCCCGAATGCCTGAGCTTTTGCGCGACCTGCCGCGCGAGCTTGCCCGCGCCGATAAAACACCAACGAAATTCTGCCATGATCTGTCCCCCTTTTTTCTATTTTACCACATTTTTCGCCCGCTGTCCGCAAATTTTCGTTTTTTCCTCGCCGCGGCGCAAAAATCGCACGCGAGAGAGATCGCCGCGCGCGGAGCAAAATACAATAGCAAGCGCGATGCCGAAAAAAAGCCCCGCAAAGAGCGGGGCGAAGCGCGCAAAGGCGCTCAGTCTTTATAGGGGTCGACGCCGTACATGGACTGCACGTTGTCGCGGAAGGCGCGCATCTTGGACGTCTGGCGCAGGTCGCAGGAGGCATCCAGCTCATCGAGCATGCGTTTCTGCTCGCGCGTGAGCTTGGAAGGCACTTCCACCTGCACGGTCAGATACATATTGCCCGTGCCCGTGCGCGTCTTAAGTCCTCTGCCGCGCACACAGAACACCGTTCCGCTCTGCGTGCCCTCGGGGATGAGGTATTCAAAGGTCTCGTCGATGCCGGGCACCTTGACCTTTCCGCCCAGCGCCGCCGTGCGGAAAGAGACGGGAAGCTCGACATACAGGTCCTTGTCCTTGCGCTTGAAGATCTTATGCGGCTCGACACGGAAGACGACGATCAGATCGCCCGGCGCGCCGCCGTGCGGCGAGGCCTGACCGTAGCCCTTTTTGCGGATGTAGCTGTTTGTGTCCGCGCCCGCGGGGATGTTGAGGGTGACGACCGTCTCCTTGCGCGTGTAGCCCTTGCCCTTGCAGTCGGGACAGGCGTCGGTGATCTTCTTGCCCGTGCCGCCGCACTCGGGGCATGCCGCCATGCGGATGGTGCGGCCGAAGAGGGTGTCCTGCGTGTAGCGGACCTGGCCGGTGCCGCCGCACTTGTCGCAGGTCTTGAACGCGGTGCCGTTCTTCGCGCCCGTGCCCTTGCAGGAAGGACAGGGCTCGTTGCGCGTATAGCGCACCTCTTTGGTGCAGCCCTTCGCCGCGTCGAGGAAGCTGAGCACCACCTCGCGGGTGATGTCCTCGCCCTGCGCCGCCTCCGCGCGCGCACTGCCGCCCCCGCCGAAGCCGGAGAAGATGTCGCTGAATATGTCGCCGAAGCCGCCGAACCCGCCGAAGCCGCCGAATCCGCCCGCGCCGCCGAACCCGCCCGCGCTGCGCGCGCCGGGATGGTCGAGCTCGTAGTCGTATGCCGCGCGTTTCTGGGGATCGGAGAGCACCTCGTGCGCCTCGTTGACCTCCTTGAACTTCGCGGCCGCGGCGGCGTCGTTCGGGTGCAGGTCGGGGTGATACATCTTGACAAGTTTGCGGTAGGCGCTCTTGATGTCCGCGTCCGTCGCCTTTCTGTCAACGCCCAGGATCTCGTAATAATTCTTCTCTGCCATGATTCTCTACCTGCTCGGCCCGCCCCGCGCAAGACGGCGGGAAAGACCGCTTTACAACTTTACAACGCACAGCGATGCCGTGAAAAAATTCACGGCATCCTGCGCACGAAATTACTGATGGAATTCGGTGTCGTCGCCGTTCTCGCCGGGATTGCCCTGCTGCTGCGACGCCGCCTGCTGGTAGATCTTCGCGAAGATCTGCTGGCTCTCTTGGGTCAGCTTCTCCGTCGCCGCCTTGATGCGGTCGTCATCGTCGGAAGCGAGCTCCTCTTTCGCGCTCTTGACGAGCTCTTCGAGGGAGGCTTTGTCCTCGGCGCTAAGCTTGTCGCCCAGCTCGGTGATCGACTTCTCGACGGTGAAGATCATGCCGTCCAGTTTGTTCTTGTTGTCCACCTTCTCCTTGCGCTTCTTGTCCTCCTCGGCGTACTGCTCCGCCTCTTTGACGGCGCGGTCGATGTCCGCTTCGGAGAGGTTGGTGGAAGAGGTGATGGTGATGTCCGTGCTCTTCTGCGTGCCGAGGTCCTTCGCGGTGACATGCACGATGCCGTTGGCGTCGACGTCGAAAGTGACCTCGATCTGCGGCACGCCGCGGGGTGCGGGCGGGATGCCCGTCAGTTCGAATCTGCCCAGCGTCTTGTTGTCCTTTGCGAACTCGCGCTCGCCCTGCAGGATGTGGATGTCCACCTGCGTCTGGTTATCGGCAGCCGTGGAGAACACCTGCGATTTCTTGGCGGGGATGGTCGTGTTGCGCTCGATGAGCTTGGTGAACACGCCGCCCAGCGTCTCGATGCCGAGGGACAGAGGCATGACGTCCAAAAGCAGAACGTCTTTGACTTCGCCCGAAAGCACGCCGCCCTGGATCGCCGCGCCGATCGCGACGCATTCGTCGGGGTTGATGCCCTTGAACGGCTCTTTGCCCGTGATCTGTTTGACCTTCTCGACGACTGCGGGGATACGGGTGGAACCGCCGACGAGGATGACCTTGTCGATGTCGCTGTAAGAGAGGCCCGCGTCCTTCATCGCCAGGCGCATCGGCTCGCTCGTCTTCTCGACGAGGTCTGCGGTCAGCGCGTCGAACTTCTGGCGGGTGATGTCGACGTCGAGGTGTTTGGGCCCGTCCGCCGTCGCCGTGATGAAGGGAAGGTTGACGTTGGTCGTGGTCATGCCGGAGAGCTCGATCTTCGCCTTCTCCGCCGCCTCTTTGAGGCGCTGCATCGCCATTTTGTCCTTTTTGAGGTCGATGCCCTCTTTGCTCTTGAACTCGTCGGCGAGGTAGTCCATGATGCGCTTGTCGAAGTCGTCGCCGCCGAGCATGTTGTTGCCGTTGGTCGCGAGCACTTCGAACACGCCGTCGCCGATCTCGAGGATGGAGACATCGAAGGTGCCGCCGCCGAGGTCATAGATCATGACCTTGTGGTTGTTGTTGTCCTTGTCGAGGCCGTAGGCGAGCGCCGCCGCCGTCGGCTCGTTGATGATGCGCAGAACGTTCAGGCCCGCGATCTTGCCCGCGTCCTTGGTCGCCTGGCGCTGGCTGTCCGTGAAGTAGGCGGGGCAGGTGATGACGGCATCCGTCACTTTGCTGCCCAGATAGCTCTCCGCGTCCGCCTTGAGCTTGGAAAGGATCATTGCGGAGATCTCCTGCGGGGAGTACTTCTTCCCGTCGACCTCCACTTTGTAGTCGCTGCCCATGTGGCGCTTGATGGAAATGACCGTGCGGTCGGGGTTCGCGACAGCCTGGCGCTTCGCGACCTGCCCCACGATCCTCTGCCCGTCCTTCTGGAACGCGACGACGGAAGGCGTCGTGCGCGCACCCTCGGGGTTGGGTATGACGACTGCCTCGCCGCCTTCCATGACGGCGACGCAAGAGTTGGTTGTTCCTAAGTCAATACCGATTACTTTTCCCATGATCTATACTCCTTCTATCCCGAAAGATAATTTCGATTTATTTTTTTATCGCATCGGCTTTCGCCGTTGTTTTCTCAGCCCGTGACCTTCACCTGCGCAAAACGCAGTACCTTGTCGCCGCGCTTGTATCCCTTGAGGAAGACCTCCTTGACGTAGCCCGGCTCGACGCCCTCCTGCGCGGGTTCGCTCATGATCGCCTCACAATAGGTGGGGTCGAACTCCTCGCCGACGGGGTCGATCGCCTCGATGCCCTCCGCTTCCAGTACCTGACGGAAGGAGCGGAGCACCATCTCGATGCCCTTCGCCGTCTTTTCGTCGCACATGGTCAGCGCGCGTTCGAGGTTGTCTCCGACGGGCAGGATCTTGAGCAGGATCTCCGCCTTTCCGTCCAGATAGGCGTTGCGGCGGGTCTGCTCGTTGCGCTTGCGGAAGTTGTCGAACTCCGCGGCGCTGCGCATCCACTTGTCCTTGAAATCGGCGGCGTCTGCCTGCGCACGCGCCAGCTCCTCTTTGAGCTTTTCGTGCTTGCCGTGCGGTTTTTCGCGCTCCGTCTGTTCCGCTTCTGCCTGCTCCGACTCCGCGGCTTCGGGTGCGGCGGCTTCCGCCGTCTGCTCCTTTTCCATCTCTTCTCTGTTCTGCGTCTCTTCGCTCATCTTTTTTCGTCCTCGTCCTTCTTTTTCTTGTCCTTGCCGCGCGACCCGACCAGCCCTTCGAGCGCCTTGCCGACGTTCTCGAGCACGGTGATCACCTTGGTGTAGTCCATGCGGATTGGCCCGATGACGCCGTACGTGCCGAGGTTCTTGCCGCCCGCGGAATAGGTCGCGGTGACGACCGAACAGTCCTCCGGCACCTCCTTGTCGTCACAGGAGCCGATCTTTACGTTGATCTGGATCTCGTCGTCCTCGTCCCCGATGATCTCCGCGAGTTTGTCCTTGCTGGAGATGACCGAGAGGAAGTTCTTGACGTTGTCGATGTCCTCGTATTCGGGGTGGTTGAAGATCTTGTCTGCGCCCGTGAGCACGACGTCTTCGTCGCGCGGGCGGGAATATGCCTTGAGCGCGTCGATGACCTCGCTCATGACCTGGCGGTATTGCCCGAACTCGGCGAGGACCTGCTCTTCCACCTCCCGCACTTCGGAGAGCGCCTTGCCCTCGAACAGCTTGGAGATGACGCGCGACGCGTTTTCGAGGTCGTCGTCGGACATGGACTCGGGCACCTCGATGAAGGAATCGCGCAAGATGCGCGTGCCCGTCACGATGATCAGAAGCGCGCGCCCGTCCCCGCAGGGCAACAGCGTCATGCTGCGGATGCGCTCTTCGTCCGTGTGCGGCCCGATCGCAACGGAGGTGTAATCGGTCAGATCACTGATGACTTTGGAGACGTTCTTGATCAGATACTCCACGTCATAGGACTTGCCCGCAAATGCCTCGTTGATGTAGTCAAGATCTTTTTCGGAGAGGTTGCCCCGCTCCATCAGCTCTTCGATGTAAAACCGATAGGCGAGCGGCGAAGGCACCCTTCCGCCCGAAGTGTGAAACTGCGTGAGATATCCCAGCTCCTCGAGCGAGGCAAGTTCGTTGCGCACCGTCGCCGAACTCACGTCCGTCAGATGCTTTTCCGCAATGCTCTTGCTCGACACGGGAACGGCGGTGTTGATGTACTCGTCCACCACGATCTGTAAAATTTTCTTTTTCCGGTCGGACATCTTCATGCCGCTTCACTCTCCTCATGTGGTTTGGCACTTGCTTTTTCACAATGTTAGCACTCTCAACATCTAAGTGCTAACGCTATTATATATTGAAAGAGACGGAATGTCAAGGGATTTGCGCCAACAAAATAAAAAATTTTTTTAAACAAAACATACACTGCGCGGCGAAACACGCACCCCGCGACGAATCACACACTGCGCGGCGAAACATGCTCCGCGCGACGAAACACGCACCCCGCGACGAAACACGCACCCCGCGACGAAACACGCACCGCGCGACGAAACACGCATCGCGCGACAAATCATGCAA
>JAHZBZ010000011.1:25524-49210 GCA_019423125.1 Bacillota bacterium
ACAGCAAAGCACGCACCACCCGACCAGTCCCACACCAAACAGCAAAGCACGCACCACCCGACCAGTCCCACACCAAACAGCAAAGCACGCACCGTCCGATCAGACGCACACCAAACAACGAAGCACGCATCGTCCGACCAGGCACGCGCCTAACAGCAAAGCACGCACTGTCCGACCAAGCACACACCAAACAACGAAGCACACACCACCCGACCAGGCACGCGCCTAACAGCAAAGCACACACCACCCGACCAAGCACCTCACCCTATGAAACACGCAACGCGCGACGAAGGGGGCGCGCCGCATGCGGCGCGCCCCCTTCGTCATATCGGTAGGTTATTATAACATTGGAGTGTTCTGTTTTTCCGCCCGAAAGTCTTTCGGGCTTTTGCGGGAAAATGCGGACTCATCCCTCTGCCCTTCTCGCCCCCGCACGCACGGGATACAATCCCGCTCCACTTTCTCTTGCGGCCATACGCCGCCCGCTTTGCTAACCCGATCGGTTCTCAGTTTAATTAACCAAGGTTTACTCTTATAGTATATTCCTTTCGGGCTCTTCTGTCAAGAAAAATAAACTGCCGCACCTCGTTTTTCTCAGAAAATACCCCGCCGGATGCGGCGCGGAATGCGCGCGCAATTTACGGATAAAAATATTCTGTTTTTCCCTTTGCGCATTTCGGGAACCTTAAAACCTCTTTCCCCGCGACCTCGACCCGCGAAAGAACAACCTTTCTGCGGAGCTCAAAGCACCCGCATTTCGTTCAGAATGCGCGCGATCAGCTCCTCTTTGTTTCTCTCCGTGGGCGCAAAAACGCCCTCGGCGCGCGCGTATTCCCGCAGAGAAAAGACCCCCATCCCCTTCAGCCTCAAATAGAGCTCGCCGCGCTCCGCCTTTCCCCGCTCTTCTCTTTCGTCCATGATAAATTTCTCCCGTCAAAAAATTGTTTTTATTTCTATAATTTTGTACGTTTTAGATACATACTTATTTTATCATTGAATCGATGTTCAAGTAAATAGAAAATCGAACATTTGAGCATCGATCTTTGGGAGAATTTGTCGGAACATGTCGAAAAACGAAACGATCGATTTTTCAGTCTCCCCTGTCTTTCAAAAGAGGCTTGTACAGGCGTTTGCGGGAGAGGAGCGCAGCAAAGCCGAGATCGCAAAGGACATCGGGATCAGCAAAGACGTCTTTATCCGCGCGTGGAAGGCAGGGCTTGTCCCGAGCATGCGCACGCTGATAAAGATCGCGGATTATCTGGAGGAGTCACTGGACTATCTGCTGGGATTTTCGGACGAAAGCGCGCCGCGCAAGACAGCCGAAGGAGCCTGTTTTTACAGAAGACTGGAAGAGCTCAAAGACAAGAGCGGCAAAAAATACGGCGCCATCGCCTCTGCGATCGGCATCTATCGCAGTCAATTCAATTCGTGGAAGGAGAACAACAGCATCCCCAGCCCGGAGATCTGCTATCAGCTCGCCCTCTATTTTAAAGTATCGCTCGACTCGCTGCTTGCGAGAGAGTGACACTTTTCAATTTAAAACGCACAAAAAGACGCAGGCGCCGACCTGCGTCTTTTTGCTTTTTCCAATACCTTGCCGAAAAAGGCCGGACAGCGCGCGCCTCCCGCCGCGCCCGCCGCGCCCGCCGCACGGAGCACGTCTTTTACTCCGTTCGGTCAGTATCTTCGGGGAATTTTTCCAGCGACATGAGCAGAGAAATGATGCCCGCCATGCCCGTCGTGCTCAGCACGAACGCCCGGTTGAATTCCGGCATGCCGACGGATGCCGTTCCGATGCTTGCCAGCGCCGTCTGTGCCATGGCTTTTATTGCGCGCAAAAGAGATGCTTTGACCCATTTGATTATTTTCGATCTGTCCACCACACTACACTGTATGAAAACCGAACAAAAGGCGTTACGGATACATATTAATATACAGATTAATATACAGAGGTTAAATCCTCTATTTCTTTTTTACAGGAGTATATTGGATGTCGGATATTATTGACGAAAATCAGACCTGCCCCACCGTGGCATATCAGCTCTCTTCGGTTTGTGTTCCCGTAACGGTCACGCCTTTTGCGAAAGCGGGCACCACCGCGACAAAATGCTGCACCAAACCCACGGTCACCGCAGGCGAAAACACCTGCAGCGGCATCAAAAACGGACAGTGCGTGTTCACCGTAAGCCAGGATATCTGTGTTGAGGTGCCCGTCGAGTTCGGCGCCACCGCAACGGTGGGCGACACCTATGTTGCCTGCAACGGCGCCGGCGCGGACGATTTCTGCCCCGATTGCGGCGTTACCGACGAAGTCGTGCCCGAACCCGAGTTGCCCGACGAAGTCGTGCCCGAACCCGTCGAAACGGTCGAAACCGTCGCAGACGCGGCCGAATCCGTCGCAGACAAGACGATCGTCTGAGCGTAAGGGCCGCGACGACCTCCTATCAAAATATACAAAAATATACAAAATGCGCAGGCGTTTGCCTGCGCTTTTTCTCGGTTGCCTTTCTTTCAGGCTTGTTTCCAATACCATGAGGAATATGTCCGCGTAAGGCAGACCGCCGCCGAAGCGGGGGCGGAAAGCTGTGCGGATGAGACCGCCTGCGGCTCTTCAAAGGAAGAACTTGAAGAGACCTGCCAACCCAAAGGCTGTTCAAAAGAGACAGAAGTCAGCCCCGTATCATAAAACGCCTGCTGCCCGATCGAGAGAAGGCTTGCGGGAAGAGTCAGGGACGAGAGCGCCTCGCATCCCTCGAAGGCTTTGTTTCCGATGCGTTGCACCTTTTCCCCCATCTGCACGGACGCGAGTTTACCGCATTTTCTGAACGCGCCCTCGCCTATGTCCGTCACGCCCTCTCCGACGGTGACGGAGACGAGGTTCGCGGGATAGGTCAGAATTCCCGCCCCTGCATAAAACATGTATGCGGGAATGCTCTGCACGCCGTCGCCGATCGTCAGCGAAAGCCCCGCACCCGCTGTCCCTGCGGAATCGAAAACGTGCCCGAGCACAGTAAAATCCGCTACCGAAACGGCATTCCAGTTTATGTTCGTAAGAGCTTTACAATCTTCAAACGCGCGCTCGCCTATGTGCGTGACGTTCTCGGGAATGGTGATCGTCCCGAGAGAAGTACAGCCGTTGAAGGCGTCCGCCGAGATGATCTCAAGGCTCTGCGGCAGGGCGATCTCCGTCAGCGCGGTGCAGTCGGAAAACGCGGAGGGGCCGATCATGGTGATGCCTTCGGGAAGCGCGACCGAGCGCAGACGGCTCGCGTACTTGAAAGCATTGCTCCCGATCGACTCCCCGCCCGTGATGATCACCTCCGTGAGCGCGCTCCCGGGGATGCTGTCGGCAAGGGATGCAGGCAACGTAGCGCTCTGAATGCCGTTGCAGCCGTTAAACACGCCGTCGCCCATGTGCTCTATGCTGTCGGGGAGCGCGACGGAAGTGAGCGCCGTACAGTTTTCAAAGACGCTGAAGCTGATATATGTGATACCGTCGGGGATGACCAGCGAGGTCAGCGCGGAACAGCCCGAAAATGCCATATCTTCCAGCCGCGTCACGCGGCTCCCGAAGGTGACCGAATCGAGCCCGCTGCAATCGGCAAAGGTCATCGCCTTGACTGACGTCACCCCGTCGGGAATGATAACGGAAGTAAGCGCCGCGCAGCCGCGGAAAGCGCGCTCGCCGATGTCCGCAAGACCGTTCGGGAGCGGGACGGAGGTGAGCGAGGTGCAACCCGCAACGGCCTCGGAGCCGATGCTGACGACGGACGCGGGCAGAGTCAGGGCGCGAATGCCCGTATCACCTTTGAATGCCGCATCTCCGATCGAAACGAGATTTTCCGAAAACGCGAAGGACATAATGCCCGTGCATTCCATGAAGCTCTCTTTTCCGATGCTGACGACGGATGCGGGCAGGGTCACGGAATTAATGGACGAATTCCCCTTGAACGCCGCCTCGCCGATGGTCGTGACGGGCTTTTTGCCGTATTCGGAGGGAACGATCAGATCGCCGCCCGCTCCTTCGTATCCCGCGACAAAATAGCTCTTTTCATCCTCGCTCAGTTGAAGGACAAACCCGTCGACGCGCGCGACGCTCTCCGCTTCCTCTTCCGGGCCGCACGCACAGAGGATGCCCGCCACAAGGGAGAGACAACAGATAACTAAAAACAGATAAAAGATCTTTTTCATTTTTTTCCGCCTTTTCTGATCCGCCGCCCGCGGGCGTTTCCGTGCGATCGGCGTCCGTAAAACAATTATAACCGCCGCCCGCGTTCCTGTCAATCCCCTTCGGAAATTTATGCGGAAAAAAACTGCCCGCCCCCTGTGCGGCGGAAACTTTGCCCTCTGCGGACGCAGGCACTCTAAATTTCGGACAACAGGACAAAAATGGATCGCTCAAAAAAAGAGCGGAAAGGCAGCGCCGCTCTTTTGCTTTATAGAATCGTAATGTATGTCATTGTTGGGGGAAAAGTCATCGCTTTTTCGCAGACTGCTTGATCTGAGAATGATAAAAATAGTTTATGATTATCGGCTTCCCCGTCGGATCACGCAAGAAAGGCTCTTTGTCGACGACGTACAGAAAGCCCTTTTCCCGAGCATATTCCGAGACCTTTCGGTCTAAAATTTCCCAATACGTCCTGTCGTTTTTGTTGTAGATCTGCCGATAGAGCGGCAAAAGATCGGGGTACTTCTCGGCAATATAGTTCATGATGTCCGCCTTGAAATTGCCGCGTAAATTGAGATTTTCAAGCCAGATATAATCGCAAAAGTCCTTGATCTTTTCTATTATGCCGAACACTTCCGTGATCTCGGGAAAGATGGGCGAGATAAAGCAAGTCGTGCGAATGCCTTCCTCGTGACATCTTTTCATTGCCGCGATCCTGCGCTCTATGGATACCGCCTTGTCCATGTCGTCCTTGAACGCTTCGTTGAGCGTATTTATTGACCAGCTTATAAGCGGCGAAGGAAAGGTCCTGATCAGATCGAGATCGCGCACGACGAGATCGGACTTGGTCGTTATGATCAGATTGATCTTGCTGCCCTGCATCTCTTCGAGAAACGCACGGGTACGGCAAAACTGCGCCTCCTGCGGATTGTATGCGTCCGTGACCGAGCCGACGATCATCGTCTGTCCGTCGTATTTTTTCGGGTTTTTGATCCTTTCCCAATATTTGACGTCCAGAAAAGTCCCCCACGGCTCGGTGTGTCCCGTAAACCTCTTCATAAAACATGCATAGCAGTACTTGCAAGCATGTGTACAGCCGACATACGGATTTACCGAATAGCCCGCAATGGGAAGGTTGGACCTGGTAAGTATCGTCTTGACCTTTAATTGCCCCGCCCTGACTTCATCGCTCATTGTCTTCCTCCAGATTTTTAAGGATCCGCCTGAGATAGCTTTCAAACTGTTCTGCTTCGGCATCCGAAAAACCTTTATAATAAATGCTTTCGATCTCCTGTGTTACGGCGTCGTATTCTTCTTTCAGTTCGGCGGCTTTCTGCGTTAAACTGACGATCGCACTGCGCTTGTCTTCCGAATTTTCTTCCGTTCGGACAAGTCCCTGTTCACGCATTCTTGCGAGCATGGCGGTGAGCGTCGTCTTGGCAAGTCCGCTCTTTTTGGAAATTTCCGTTGCGGTCATCTTTCCGCCCTGCCACAACACATAAAGGATCTTGCCCTGCGCCCCGTTGAACGCGTCGATGTTCTTTTCCTGCAATATCTTGTCGAACCTGCGTCCGCCTATTGCCTTTACCTTTGATATGAGAAAACCGCCCTGCCTTTCCTTCATAATCCGAACTCCTTGGAAATCGGTTCGAGAGAAATATACAGGTGCTTGCATGATCTTGCCCTCGTGCCTATACATCGCCCTCAAAATAGTTTTATATCGTACTAATATAATACTATATAAAACTATTATTGTCAAGCACCTTTCAACAGATTTTTTGCCTTGTTCACGGCAGATCTGTCCGACGGATTTTTTCAAGATCGGTCGCGCAAACAGGCAAGCTCCCGCGGGATAGCGCGGGAGCTTGCCTGTGAGCCTGCCGAGAAGGAAATGAGCCTTCCGACTTAAAATTCCGATTGTTTTACGCCGTGAGACGGGCATTGTGAAGCATCTCGCCCCCATGCGCGGCGTCGGGCATGATCGGTCATCTGAAATAGTACTTATTGGGGAAGGGGAAGTTACAGCGCAAAAGAAGCCGCTTGAATTGTCGGAAAATTTCCAACCAACACGCGATCATGCGATCTGACCTTTATTTTAAATATCGGATAATTCAACGTGGGCCAAAAAATGCGCGGTCTGTATGTCCGACATGTTGTTTCATACATATCCTGCCAATACCGGATCATGGTCTTTTTTCCGCGCTTTTGGTATACCTTTTCCTTATCGAACCGAACCGCCGCGACCCAACCCGCACAAGTTGTGTATATGAACACAGAGACCGCTGTCACGGAAAACACTGCCGCCAAAATTATATTTACGATCCTGAAAGTTTCCCCGTAGTCCATCTCCAACATGCATAAAAACGCCACGGCAACCACACCCATACAAATATTCAACAGTACGTATAAAATCAGATGCGGATATGCTTTGCAGACCTTTTCATCCTTCCTTTCCCCTTTTCGTTTTACAGATCGTCCTCATCCGTTAAGCCGCACAGTCTTCGGAGCCTTCTTCTTTGTTTGCTTATCCCCACGACGGAATGACGCTTCTGCAAATATTGTATCACCCGCCGCAGGCGCTGTCAACCGCGTCCGAAAAAAAGAGGGATGCTCCGCATCCCTCTTTTTTTGACCCGCTCTGTCCGAAGAAAAAACCCCGCCCCTGCAAAATGCCGAAAAACCGCCTGCAATTTTTGCACGTTTTCGGCGCGCCGAAGAATCAGCCCTTTTCCCCTTCCAGCATTGCCCTGATCTTCTGTTTGTCGGGCTTGCCCGACGAGGTGAGCGGAAGCGACGGCACGATCATGACCCTGACGGGAAGCTCCAGCCGCGTCAGAACCTGTTCCATCTCGCGCAGGAGCTCTTCTTCCGTGCACGCACAGCCCGTCCGCAGGACCGCCATCGCGGCGGGAGCTTCGGTGCTCTTTGCATCCTTTATGCCGACGACGGCCGCCGTGTACACGCTCGGAAGGCCCATGATCTTCTTCTCCACGCCGACGGCGGAGATGTTGTTGCCGCTGCGGATGATGATGTCCTTCTTCCTGCCGCTGATATACAGCGTTCCGTCCGCATCGAAATAGCCGAGATCGCCCGTATGCAGGAAGCCGTCCCGATCGATCGCCTCGCGCGTGGCTTCTTCGTCGCCGTAATAGCCGAGCATGAGCGTCATGCCGCGCACGCAGATCTCCCCTTCTTCCCCGCAGCCGAGCCGACGCCCGTCCTCGCCGACGACAAACGCCTCCGTCATGGGATAGAGTTTTCCCACGCCAGCGGCGCGCTCCTCGACGGGCGCGTCAAAGTTCGACGTGCTGATGCCGACGCACTCGCTCATTCCGTAGCCGGGCATGAGGCGAAGGCCGAGCTCGCTCTCGATAAAGCGCATCTGCTCCGCGGTGAACGGACCGCCCGCCATCAGCCCGAGGCGAAGGGAAGAGAGGTCGTGCCTGCGGTTTCTCCCGTCCTTTAAAAGCTCCAGAAAGAAGGTGGGAACGGAATAGATGACGGAGATCCCGTATTTTCCGATGCATTCGAGGACGTATTCGATGTCAACGGTCTGCGGGAAGAACAGCCCGTGCCCGCAGAAGAGCGAACAGGAGGCGACGGCAAACCCGAACACATGGTTCAAAGGCAACAGCGCGATGCCGACGTCCGCCGCGCCCTGCCCGAACAGCGGCATGGCGTCGGCGGGGTTTGCGACGCAGTTTCTGTGCGAGAGAAGCACCGCCTTCGAGGTGCCCGTCGAGCCCGAAGTAAAGATGATCATGAAGGGCTCTTCCGCGTCGACCGCTGCCGCCGCCCTCCCGAACGCGTCGCGGCTGCCTTCCGCCGCAAAGGCGATCGGCCATGTCCTGCCGCCGCCCGAGAGCTTCCAGTTCCCGCCCGCGGAAATGCCCTCCCCCGCGTCCTCGTTCGTGAGGATAAAATCGGCGGTCATCTTCACGCCCGAGTCGAGAAGGTATGCCTCGACGGGGAAATGCGGGTCGGTCAGCGCCGCCACTGCTCCGATCGAAGCCGCCGCGACGGTGAGGAGCACCGTGTCGATACAGCGCGTGGCGCGCAGCGCGAGCAGATCCCCCTTCTTCATGCCGCACGCCAGAAACTGCACGGCAACCGATTCTACACGGTCAAGCGCCTCGCAGAAGGTGACCGCCTCGCGCTCGCTCGAGAGCCAGACCTTTTCGGGCGTGTTCTCGGCATGTTCTTTCAGATAGTGATAGAGCGTCTTTTTGCATTGTTGTCTCTTGATTTTCGTGATCGTCATGACTTTCATCCTTGTTTTTTATTTTTTTTCAGAATTGGAAGTAGGCGAACCCGCTCACATCCGCATTCGTGAGAAGCGCGGCCCAGCAAAGGGCGACGGTGAGCACGCCGAAAAGCGCCACGGTATAGGCGGACATGTCCGCCGCCGCGGTGCGCTCGGGCAGACAGGACAGCGCCGTCTGTTTGGGCGGATCCGTCAGGCGGCAGATGATCGCCATGCCGACGAAGCTCACGGCGAGCTGAAAAAGGTCGGAAACGCTCATGCCCAAACTCTCCAGCGCCGAAGAGAGACAGCGGCCGTCCCATGCCGTGAACATCTGCACATATGCCTGCCCGATCTGCGAGATGTCGCCCGAGCGGAACATCACGCTGCACATCGTGAACAGGAAGATGACGAACGCCTGCCGCAAAAAGCGGACGGTCGGGGCGTTCGCATCGATGCGCAGCTTTTCGCACGCCCTGCGCGCGGGCTTTCGCAGGAGCGTTTCGAGGCAGACGAACACGCCGACCGTGACGCCCCACAGGACAAACGTCCAGTTTGCGCCGTGCCAGATGCCGCAGAGCGCGAACACGATGAGCGTGTTTAAAAGTTTGCGCGGCACCCCCTTGCGGTTCCCGCCCAGAGGGATGTAGACGTATTCGGTAAACCACACGTTGAGCGTGATGTGCCAGCGGCGGAAAAATTCGGTAAAGCTCGTGCTCGAAAGCGGCCTGTCGAAGTTCTGCGTGAGCTTCACGCCCATGAGCCGCGCAGAGCCCATCGCGATCTCGGAATATCCCGCAAAGTCGTTGTAGATCTGGATGAGGAAGAGGAAAGCCGCCGCAAAGACGGCAAGGGAATTGGCGGCGGAGAGGTCGGCAAACACCTTATCCACGAAGATGCCGCAAAAATCCGCCACGACCACCTTGCGGAAAAACCCCGAGAGGAGCCAACGCATGCCGTCGCGGAAGCATTCGGCGTCGATTTTCTGTTCCTCGTGCAGCTGAGGCAGGAGCGCGCCGGGCCGCTCGATCGGGCCCGCAACGAGCTGCGGAAAGTATACCACGTACAGCGCAAAATAGCCGAAATGCGGCTCGGGCTCAAAGTCCCCGCGGTACACGTCCACGACGTAGGAGAGGGTCTGGAAGGTGTAAAAGCTGATGCCGACGGGCAGGATGACGTTGAGCATGATGCTGTCCTGCTCCGCATTGAACAGCCGTATCACGCCGACCGTCGCTTCCAGCAAAAAGTTGATGTACTTGAAGAAGACGAGGATGCCCAGACAGATGACGAGTGTCACGATGAGGAGCGCCTTGCGCGCCCCGCGGCTCTGCGTCTTTTTCATGAGGTTGGAAGCGACGTACGCCGTGACCGTGGTCGTCATGATGAGGATGATGAGCCAGGCGTTCCAGCTCATGTAAAAGAAATAGGAGGCGATGAGCAGGAGCACCCAGCGGAATTTATGCGGGAGAAGCCAGTACAGCCCGACGACGACGGGCAGAAACAGGAGGAACTGCCAGGAATTAAAGTTCATTTGCCCTCCCTCCTGCGGATGTAGACGACGGCGCTCATCAGAAAAAATACCATGGAGACCGTGCCGAGCTCGCCGAGCGTCGCGCCGAGCAACGCCGCATAGCAGACGTCGGCGATGAAGACGAGCATGGACAGGGCGAACATGACGGCGTTCAGTTTCTTTGCGAAACACACTGCCAGAAGCGCAAACGAGAGAAGAAAACCCAAAGGAATGACAGGCACTGTCAGAAACACACTTTCCATCGCTTATCCTCCGTATCCCGTCAGAAAGTCCTTGTATGCGCCCCAATTATAGTGGGTAGAAAACACCTCGAGCGCGGAGGCGGGCACCAGGATGCGGAATCCGTCCGTCCCCGCAAAGAGGTCCGTCCCCACGCCGCACGGGACGTCGTGCAAAAGTTTGATCTCCTGCAGGCGCGTACAGCCCGAAAAACTCCCGTCGTAGATCATGCGGATGGTGCGCGGGATCACGACGCGCGAGAGCTGCGTGTCGTTCTGAAACACGTCCGCCTCAAACATCGTCACCTGCCGCCCCTCATAGACGGAGGGAAGGGTCAGCTGTGCCCTCTCACGCCCCTGCGCGGTCAGACCCGTGACGATCGCGACCTCCGTCCCCTGCGCTTCGTCCTGCACCAGCTCGTAGGTAAAGCAGGCGGCGTCGGCATTGTCCCCCTCCTCCACATCGTCCGCAGGGATCTCAGGTTTTTCGGGGATGTCGATCTTCGTCTCGGTGTCGATGGAAAGCTGTGCCTTGAGCGCCTCGACGATCTGCCGCGTGTAGACGTACATGCCCGCAGAATTCATGTGCAGGTTGGAATCGTAGAACCACTCATAATCCATGACGTAATCGGCGGGATGGCCCAGGATCTCCATGTCGAGGTTGTCGAGCAGGTACTCGTAAAACGCGTCTATCTCCTCGTCCGCGGTGCCGTCCGCGAGCGCGAGGCGGTTGGCGGGCGCAAAGCCGTAGTAGATCTCTGCCCCCACCGAACGCACATACGCCGCATACTCGTTGACGTAATCGACAAACCCCTCGCCGAAGATATGCGTATCATAGGAGATGAGCGCGTTGGCGTCGTAGCCGAACGGCATAGTATTGTACGGGCGTTCATACGTCATGTATCCGACCTCGTTGCCCGCCTCGTCGTCGAAAGACGCCTGCATGTAGACGCCGTCGACCTGCGGTTTGCCGTCGCTTGCAGTGTAGGCGAACTTGCTCTGCGCGAAGTCGAAAAATGCCTTTGCCATCGCCTCTTTGTCCTCGCTCGGGAGGTAGCCGATAAGAGAATGATCGGAATCGGCGGCAAACCACATCTCGCCCGCGGAAAATTCCAAAGAGAGGCTGGGCGCGTACTGTTCGGGCGCGAACACGACGATATCGCCCTCGCCGATGCCCGCCTTGGAGAGGTTGAGCATCGCCTTGGTGCCGATCGCGCCGTACAGGCCGAACACGACGCTCTTGTATTCGGGGATCTCCGCGTCGATGAGGTCGGGTCGGATGCCGAACGCCATGGCGCTGTTCCCCACGAATACGATCTTCTTCCCCTCCGTCTCCTTCAATCTGTCGACCATGTGCGAAAGTTCCCCGTAATAGGTCTCGTCGTAGCGCGGCGGGGTCCAGAACACGCTGCCGAACAGAGTGAGCGGAAGGACGGAAAAAAATATCAGCGCGAGGAGAGTTCCCGAGAAATATTTGATGATGCTGCTCTTTTTCATGCTTCTTTTCTCGCAGTTTAAGGCAATGGGGCGGGTCACGGGCGCGCCTCTTCGAGATAGGGCCGCAATGCCCGTATCAGCCGTTCGGTGTGCTCTGCCGCCGCCTCCGAGCCCAAATGATAGTCGGAGTTGTAAAACCTGCCGCCGCGATACAGGCAATCGCCCATGCCGACAAGGACGGGATATCCCGAAAACGCCTGCTCGTTGTACAGGTCGAACGTGTCCGCGAGGTTGTAACACTGCTGCAATTTTTCCGCTTCGTCCCCTCCGCCGCCGTACAGCTCATAGGCAAGCCCGTCGACGTTGAGCGCCGCGTTGGAGAGGAAGACCGTTACGCCCCTCTCTTCGAACGAGCGGTAGATCTTCAGACGGCGCATCGCGGGAGCCCCCGCGAGATATTTCAGATCGAGCGCGGACTCGTAGGTGAAGGGCGTGTCCGTGCCGCGTTCGGGTTTATAGGTGGTAAACTCGCCCGTCTCCCTGTCCACGTGGCCCCAGTTGCCGAGGTCGTCGATCTCCTGCACATAGTCCGCATACGTCTTGTCCTTGCGCGTGGAACGCGTGTCGTTGAAGGACTTGAAGGAAGAGAAGATGTTGTCCACGCCGCGGATGTCAATCTCGGAGACGAGGTCGAAGTTGCTCTCCAGCCCGTGCCAGATGCGCACGTCGTTGATGGCCGTCTCCGCCATCATCTGCTCCGCGCCCGTCTCGGGGATATGGATCAGGATGTCCCCCTCGTGCATGTACGGTTCTATCATTTCGAATTGCATATAGGCATTGAAGTGCGCGTTGATCGCCATGTTGATGACGACGTAACCCGTTTCCGCGAGCGCGTCCGTCATCTGACGGGTGTCGACGCTGAAATAGGACCCCGAACCGCCGAACACGACGATCTTTTTACTGTTCTCGTGTTCGATCAGAATATCATACTTGTCGGCGAGGTTGGAGTGCCTGTCGTAGTCCGTCCATTTAGGCGATTCCACTGCGTTGATGCGGAGCGTCTGTAAATTATCACAGCCGACAAAACTCGCGTCCGATATGCTTTCGATGTTGTCGAATAAATACAGTTCTTTGAGCGCGCAGTCGCGGAAGGCGTTTTGCTTTACCGTCAGCTCCGTATTGGGCAGAATAACGGTCTCCGCCGCACAGTTGACGAAACACTCCGCTTCGATCTGCATCACGGGCATGCCCCCGATGTATGACGGAATACAGACCACGTCGTCATTTCCGCGGTACTCCGTGAGCTTTGCGCCCGTGCCGTCCTCCAGCGCAACAAACGAAAAATCTTTTTCGGCGGTCCACGGCGCCCATTCCGCATAGAGCAGCGTGCCGCCGTCTTCGCCGACGCTCACCCTGCTGCCCAGCCCGACGTGCGTTCCGCCGCCGTCCGCGGAAGTGTTCCAGCCGATGAGCGTGTACCCTTCGCGGGAAAGGTCCTGCCCGATGTCCGTGTTCTGGCGGATGTGATGAGACACGTCGCAGGGGACGGTGCGGATGTTTTCGCCCGTCTGCGCAAACGTGCCGCCGTTCGCGTCATAGATGACGACGCCCGACGACTCTATAAAATCAAGGCTGACGCGCTGTGTGCGCGCAACGCGGGGCAGCGTGATCTGCGCGGAATCGCCCTCATAGACGATACTGCTTCCCGCATAGTCCGCTCTGCTCAGAAAAAGGCCCTCCTTCGGCGTGACCGTCACCGTAAGGTCCTCTCCCCTCTTTACCGAAAAGGTGTTCCCCGCCGCGCCTTCCCCGGACACTTCGAACTGTCCGTTGTCGACAAAGGTCACCCTGACGGTATCGCTCCGCACAAACCCGTCCTCCGCGGGCGGAGAACAGGCGGCTAAGGAGAAAAGCGCAAGCGCCGCGAGCATACCCGTGAGCAAACGTCCGACTTTCAAAGTTCTCCCTCCCTCTCTGCTGTCATGTTTCGGAAAATATGCAAAGGTAACCCCTTGCCGTTGATACGGCAAGGGGACCATTCGCATGACCGCGGCGCCCAAAGCGCACTCTGTGCGCCGCGGCATTCAGTTTTTTGCCGTGTAGCTTACTTCATCTTTCTGATGGACTTGCGGACGGAGAAGAAGCCCCAGACCGCGAGCGCCACGACCGCGACAGCGTCGACCACGATGACCGTCGTGATCCACCATTCGAGATAATACCCGACGATGTCGACGTTCATGGAGTTGCTGTTGACAACGGTGTAGAGAATGTTCTTTGCCGACTGACGCACGATGTAGACGTCTTCGATGCTGTCTTCGTCCACGTCGTTCCAGTACAGTTCGGGCAGCGAGACGAGGATGAGGTCGTTGCCTGCGTAGACCATCTGACGGGAGTTCATGTACGCTTCCGTCTTATAGTCGCAGATGGCGAGGCCTACAAAGCCCCATTCGTCGCGCAGGATCTGCGTCATCAGGCGATAATCGCCGCCCGTCCAGCGCGTACCGATGCGGTTGAACGAGCTCATGATGCCGCTGGAACCGACATACTCGGTGATGCCGTCCTCTTTGGCTGCATTGCAAATACTGTCGTCGCCCTTGACCGCGATCTCAAACGGTTTGAGATACAGCTCGCGCAGAGACTGCTCGGTGAGATAGGTGGCGATGCCCGAACGGTCAGTCTCCTGATCGTTGACGGCGAAGTGCTTGAGGTCGGTGTAGACGCCCTTGGAAGCTGCGCCGTTGATGACCTGCACCGCCATCTTGCCCGAGAAGACGGGATCTTCCGAATAGTACTCGAAGTTACGTCCCGAGAACGGGCTCCTGTGCAGGTTGACCGCGGGAGCATACCAGCCGGAATACGGCAGGTTGTTGCCCGTCGTGGAACCCCACACGCCGTTGTCGCCGACGATGCGGCCCATCTGATACGCGAGGTCCTTGTTCCAGGTCGCCGCGATGAGCACCTCGGAGGAGAACGTCGTGTTGCCCGTGAAGAAGTTGTTCATGAAGTTGACGAAGCCGATGGGGCCGTCCGAATCGTTGGTGAGGTTTTTGCCGATCTTCACGATCGCCGCCGTCTTGAACGCGCCGTCGTTGATCAGCTCGGTCATCTCCGAGATGGAGAGGCGGCGAAGAAGTTTTTCCCAATCCTCGTCGTTGTACGCCACCTTGTTGTCCTCGTCGAGGAGGTCGCGGAGCATGATGTCTCCTTCCTGGTTGAGGACGCGTGCGATGACCTCTTTATCCGTGACGGAATCGGGATCGGCGGGGTTGATCTCCGCGCGAACGCTGTCCGCCCAGGCCGCCGCATCGGCGGCGACGTCCGTGTTGTTGTGCGTCACGTTCGAGATGGCGTCCTTTTCGCCCTCCATGTACGCGCGCTCTTCCACGGAATCCGCCTTCGGGAAGGTTCCCTCGAAGTCTGCACGGCTCATGCCCTTTCTGGTGACGCTCTCGCCCTGCGTATCGTCGCAATAGACGTTCTGCAGGCGGTAATCGCTGTCATTGAGCTTATCTTCGTTGCCGCTGTAACGGTTGACGACGTCGTTTCCAGTCACGGGATCCTTGGCAAACTGTACGTTCGAGGAAAGCGTGACGGTCGCGGTCGCGTACACGTTGGCGGGATCGTCGATGTGCGAGTTCTTCGCGACGTAGAAGATGTAATCGCCCGGATCGAGCTCGTATCCCCAGAAATCGTTGCCGTTCGCATTGTTGTAATCGTAGGACGCGAGATCGTACGCGTCGACGGTGAAGGTCACCGTCTCTTTGCCGCCGTCGGCCAGAAGCCCTGTCTTCGCAAAGTCGACGAGCTGTACTCGCGATTTCTCGATGCCGCCTTCGGTGTAAGGAAGGGTGACGTACAGCTGTACGACATCCTTGCCCGCGACGGCGCTCGTGTTCTCAACGTCGACGGTCACGGTAAGTTTGCTGTCCACCGCATTCAGGTTGCCCGAGATCTGCATGCTCTGCGTGAAGGTGGAGTAGGAAAGTCCGTGTCCGAACGGGAAACGCACGTTCTGCTCGTACCAGTTGAGATTGACATCTCTCTCCTCATAGGCGCGCGTCTCGTAGTAACGGTAGCCGATGTAGATGCCCTCTTCGTATGCCACATACGCTTCGGAGGAATTCTCGCCGTTCTCGGTGAACGCCGTGCCTTTCACGCCGTCGTTGACCTGCGTGTTGTCGCCGAAGTTCTGCCAGGTGGGATCTTTTGTAAAGTCCCTTGCATAGATGTCCGTCGTCTTGCCCGAAGGGTTGGTGTTCCCGTTCAGGAAATCGCCGATGGCATTGATGCCCGAGACGCCCGTGCCGCCGATCCAGATCACCGCGTCGATGCGGGGATCGTCGGGCTGGTTGTTGAACTGATCGATGAAATCGCACTGGAAGCTCGTCAGCGTGTTGAGAACGACGATGACCTTGTCGAAACGGTCGGTCGCCATCTTGAGCATGTCTTCTTCGTTCTTGTCCAGCTGCAGATAATGTCTGCCCTCGACGCCGCCGTTGTCAAGATCCTGTGCTCTCGGAAGGTCGAAGCTCTCGCCGCCGATACGGGAGATGACCACCAGCGCCGCGTCGTTGTACTCGCGGAAAGAAGAGACGATGTCGCTCGTATAGCGGTCGATCGGGGTCTCGCCGATGGGAAGGGTGGGAGCCTTGTCCGAGCCGGTGGTCAGCGTGGGGTTGCTTCCCCTTCCGCTGCCGGAAGAACTGCCCTCATAGAATTTCTGCAAGGTGGGATTGACATCAAACCCGCCGTCTTCGAGCGCCTCATACAGCGTGGTCGCCTTTTCGCCCGAGCCGCCGCCCGAGCCGGACCCGCCGTAGACGAGGTTGACGGAATTCTTGCCGAAGACGGAGATCTTCGGTCGCGCGCTTGCCGCGTCCGTCTCCGATTCGGGAGTGCGGATGGGCAGGCCGTTGCCGTCGTTCATGAGCAGAATAAAACCTTCGCTCGCGATCTGAACGTTGAGTTCGTCGCCCGCTTCTTTGGATTCCTTTTTGCTGTCGTAATCGGAGGTATAGATCTCCTCCACGCCCTCACGCATGATGGGCCCGGGGCCGCCGAGCACCGTGCCGATGATGGAGCGGAACGGGCCCGTGACCAGGATAGTCACGACCAGCAGCAGCGCGATCACCGCGAGCGTCACGCTGAACCACACTATACTGCCGCGACGTTTGAAAATCGCTTTAAACGGATTCATGTTTTTCTGTTACCTCCTTAAATGGCGAGATCGACGTTGTCGTAAATCGGCGACCAGGAGAGCTTCGCCTCGCCGTGCGTGTCAAGACGGATGTAGTCCGTGATGAAAGACGTAGCAGCCATCGTACCGCCGAGCGGCGAATTGTTCTCGACGACGATGCGGATGATGTTCTCGCCCGCGACGAGGTCGACGTTGCCGAGGTTGTATTCGACGAAAGCGCTCACCCAGTTCTGCTCGACCGAGCCGGGCGTGCCGCCGAAGTTGATCGGCGAATAGTTGACCGCCTTGCCGTTGACGTAGAACGCGACTTTGTTATCGCCGCTCGGGCCGATCGTGATGCCGCCGAAGATCTCCATTGCGAGGTTTGCAAACAGCGTTGCGCCGCTGACCGCCTTGTCCGAATTGATCTTAAACTCGAGCGTAGCGTCGTAACGGTACTGGTAAGAGACGAAGCGGCCTACACCCGCGGACATGGACACGCCGTCCAGTCTGTAATCTTCATCGACCTTAGCGCCGCTGCCCTTGCTGTCCTTGACGATGACCGCCGTGTAGCTGTTCGCGCCGGAGTAACCGGGCATGTTCACCTGCTGCGTCAGATCGACGTACTCTGCATGGAAGGTATCCGTCACCACGGGTTCTGCCGTCCAGTGCGCATAATAGGTGCCGTGTGCGGTCAGGTGCAGATCGGTGAAGTCGACAAGGCTTCCGCCGTACGCCTGCGTATACCAGCCCGCAAACGTATAACCGGGACGTTCGGGATCGGTCTCGGGAGGCGTTACGATGTCCGCAACAGTGAGTCCGTCGAAGCTTGCGTACACTTCCTGACGCGCCGCGTAGTTATACTGGAAGGTCGCGACGTATTCTTTCATCTCCCAGACTGCATAATAGGTCACGTCGCTTTCAAGATCCTCATAATCGATGGGGAACAGCTTGCTCGTCGCAACGACGCTGTCGTCGCCGGGCTGCGCTTCGGGATCGGTGGACCAGCCTGCAAGGCCGTAACCGGGATAAGCGCTCGTCTCCGTCACGCGCACGCCCGCTGCGGTCACGACGTCTCTGTCACGGATGTCGTCGCCCGCCTTTTCGAGCTCGAATACCTGCGTGTAGCCGTCGCCCATCTGCAGATCGAGAGTGACGATGCGCGTATAGATGGAGCGGTATGCCGCGGTGAGAGTCGTATCCTCTGCGGGCACAGTCCATGTCGCAAAGTCAACGCCTTCGCCCGAAACCGTCCTCCACTCGCGGAAGGTGTAAATCCTTTCGCCCGTATCGGGATCAGTCTCGTCGCGGACGGGATCTTCGGGGATCTTGTCGGCGGGAATGGTCGCCGCATACGCCGCCTGGACGGTCTTGGTTTCCGCGCCGTCCGTGAACTTGCCCTCCCCTGCATCAAATGTGATGGTATAGGAACGGGTATCCCACTGTGCATAGAGCGTGATGTCGCCCGTGGGAGTGTACGGGAAGGTGATCGTGTCGCCGCTGCCGTCCTCTTTCGTGTTCCAGTCCTTGAAGGAATAGCCTGCGAGAGTAGGGTCAGCAGGTTCCGCGACGGAGCCGCCCTCTTTGTCGACGTATACCGTGCGCGGCGTAGAAGTGTCGTCATTAAAGTCGAGCGTGACCGCCCATTCATCGGTCGGACCGGAAGGTGTAGAAGGTCCGCATGCCGTGAACGAACAGCATAACAGCGTTGCGGCGATGACGGCACACGTCACGGCGCGCAATCTGTTTTTATGTTTCGACATATTCGTTTCTCCTTTTTAGATTTTCACAAGCCGGAATCGGAATTACGGCTTCGGCTACTTGGTTTCGCCGAAGCCGTAACATTAGTTCTTAGATGCTAGTTACCAATCAGGCGTTCCTCTTCTTGCAGAGCACGAATGCCGCACCTGCGAGCGTGAACAGAACGACCGCTCCGACGACGGAAACCGTGGCGATGGAACCGCCGCAGCCGCCTTCAGCGTCTTTGCCGGGGTCACCCTTGTCGCCCTTGGCGCCGACGACCTTGCCGAGGTTCTCGGTGGTGCCGTCGCCGTAGGTCACGACGAGTTCGCCCTTGTCGTTGATCTCGAAGCTCTCGATCACGGTGCCGTCCTGGCCCGCAGGACCGGTAGCGCCCGTATCGCCCTTGTCGCCTTTGTCGCCTTTGTCGCCCTGGTCGCCTTTGTCGCCCTTGTCGCCGTCCTGACCGTCCGCACCCACGACATGGCCGATGTTCACGGTCGTGCCGTCGGGATAGGTCACGAGCAGGTTGCCGTTCTCGTCGATCTCAAAGCTGAAATCGAACTGCGAGCCGCTATCTTCACTGCCGAAGAGAGGGACCGTCCTGATGTATTCCACTTTCTGCAATACGTAGCTGGGTCTCCAGCCGCCGGTCGATACGACCTGCTCGCCGGACTGCTTGATGGTGACGGTCGTCTCGCCTGCGGGCATGACGCCGCTCACGACGCCTTCGTCATCGATGGTGAAGCCGTTGGCTTCGCCGACGATCTCATATTTGATGGACTTGAACTGTCCGACCGTATCTGCGGAAGGCGTGAGGTTGGGATCGACCGTTGCGGGATGCTCGACCGTGCCGCCGAAGAAGGAGATCTTATCACCTGCCTTTTCAGCGAGACGGGCGACGATCTCAAGCTCGACGTCCTCTTCGATGTAGCCGAAGCCGCCGTTTCCTCTCACCTTCACCGTCATGGTGTAGTTGTTGGCTTCGGTGATGTATCCGTTCAGGATGACCGCGCCGTCCTTCACTTCCGCGCGCATGTATTCGGGAACGCTTGCGGAGACGATCTCAAATCCCGCATCGCCGAACGCGCCGTTGATCGCGGGGATCGCCTCGAGCTCAGCCTTGGTGATGATCTCATAGTCCTTGACCACCGTATTCACATCGACTTCGAGTTCGGGCTTGCCGTCGACGAACGCCTTCGACTCGAAGCCGTTGTTCATCTCGTTGCCGTTGGCGACGACATACAGAATGCGCTGTGCCGTGTCGCGCGTCCAGAACCACTGCGTCGGGCTTTCGACTTTTTTCATCGTGCCGTCTGCCTGTGCCTGCTCGATGTAGACCATTCCGTCTTTCCATACGCCCTTCGTGAAGGCGGTGGATCTGCCGAGCGGGATGGTATGCGCACGGACGATCGTATCACCGTTCCATGCAGGGGTATCTTCGGAATACATATCCGTCACGGACACGCCGTCCAGACCCCACTCATTTTCATAGAGCTGGATGGAAGTCGCGTAACCGCACGAAGACGCAAGACCGATGTGGTTGAACGCGGACATGGTGCCGTTGCCGTTGCCGTCGGTGATGCAGAGTTCGAAGACCTTTGCATAGATCTCGCGGATCGACTGCTCGGTCGCGAACGTCATCGTGCCCATACGGCTGGTCTCCTGATCGTTCAGGAAGATGTGCTTGATGTAGGGATGCATACCCATCTCGGTAACGCCCTTGATGACGTGGGAAGCGATGATGCCGCCCTGGACGCCGTCCTGCGAATAATACTCGAAGTTACGGCCTGCAAGCGGGTTGCGGTGCGTGTTCATCGCGGGGCCGTACCAACCGTTGACATTCATCCAGAGGGACTCGTTGCCGACAGCGATACCCTGTCTGTAAGCGAGATCCACGTTCCAGGTGGAAGCGATGACGGGAGCGCCGACCCAGCCCCAGCCGACGACGGAGGTGCCGTCCGCGAGGACGCCGTTCTTCAACTGGTTAGGACCGTCGGGATCGACCGTCCTGGGTTTGTCGACGGAGGGAACAGCCGCCGTGGAGAAGGAGCCGCTCGTGACGAGCGCGGTGAGCTCATCCCAGGTGAACTGATCCATGAACGTCTTCCACTGAGGATTGTCGAGCGCGATGCCCTTCATGTCCTGCAGCGTGATCGCATACAGGCCGTCGGCGCCTTTCACGCCCGTGCCCTGTTTCCAGCCTGCGACGTCGTCTGCATCCTTGACCCAGAGATTCTGATAATCGGTCTCGATCGCCGCGGTGAGGCGGTTGTCATAATCGAACGCAGCCGTGCCTGCATTGGCGGGCGCGCCGCTGTTGTTGGCGATGTGCTGGTTGTCGATGGCGCGGAAAGCCTTCTCCTTGAAGGTCCTGTTGGCGTCGCCGTCGAGCAGATAGCCGAGCTGGAGCTGCAGATCGTTCGGGTCACCGGGCGTCCATTCCTTCTCGAGCGCGACTTCCGTGCCGTCGATGAGGTCCTGACGGCTCAGATAATGATCCTTTTCGTTCAGCAGCCAGTTGCTGGAAAGGGTATTGTAGAGTTCCCATTCATTGCCCGTCTGCGAATAGATGTTGTTGGGCGTTTTAGTATCGTCGTCCTGCTCATAGTTGAGGTCAGCCGCGACGGTGAGCGTCGAGCTGAGGAGTTCCTCATGCGAGTTCTCCATGATCTTGAGCACGACTTTGCCCGCATCGATCTCGTAACCGAAATGCTTATTCTTGTTCGCATCGTTGTAGTCGAAGGAAGCCAGATCTTTTGCATTGATCTTGACCTCGACCTTCTCCGTCTTACCTGCGGCGATGATCGGGGTCTTGGTGTAGCCGACGAGGTTGACCGAAGCCTTCTCCACTTCGCCCGGGGTATAATCGGGGGTGCTGTAGAGCTGGACGACCGTCTTGCCCGCGACGTCGCCTTTGTTCGTGACGTCGACCGTGACGGTGATGTCAGACTCCTTGTTCGCATCGGTCAGAGAAGAAGTGCTGACCTGCATGTTCTTGAACTCGAAGTCGGTATAGGAGAGGCCGTACCCGTAAGGGAACGCGACCGCCGCGCTGTACCAGGCATCCGCAGTTTTCTCATCCGTCGCCTTCATGAGCTCGGCATACACGGTCTCGTAATAGCGATAGCCCATGTAGATGCCCTCGGCATAATCGATGGCGAGATGGTAACTGCTGTTCGTGGTATAGTTCGGAACTTCGGGATCCATCAGCATCCGGACCGTGCTGCTGCCGTCGCCGGAGCTTCTGGCGCCGCCGCCCGAACCGTTGAGGCCCGCCGTGACCTGCTCGCCGTTGATGGCATAGTTTGCAGCAGTGTAGCCCAGCGCATTATAAATGGTGGGATCGGTGTAGAAATCGTTCATCCAGAAGTCAACGAGACGGCCGGAGGGATTCGTTCTGCCGGAGAGCACTCCGCCGAGCGCCAGGTTGCCGTTCCAGCCGGGCGTACCCAGCCAAAGGATGGCGTCAAAGTCCGCATCGTTGACGATGTTGGCGATCTCCATGACCGCAGGGGTCTGCAGGAGGATGATGACCTTATCGAACTTGCCCTGCTCCTTCTGGTACTTCGCGTATGCGAGGAGGGATTCTTCCGCATCCGTCAGGGTGAAGTAGTGATCGGTGACATCGGCATGTCCCTCGACATCGTGCGACTGGTTGTCGACGAACTCGGAACCCGTTCTGCTGATCGTGATGATCGCGGTGTTGTACTCTTCGAAAGAATTTTCAACAGACGCGAAGAAGTTGTCCGCCGCATAGTTGTACTTGTTGCCCTGGAACTCGACAGTACCTGCCTCATTGAGTTCCATGTATTTGTAATCGGCGGCGTCGCCTTTCTCGTCGATGCCGACCCCCTTGGTCCCGACAAGTTTTTCCGCCTCGGGGTTGATCGAGAAGCTGTCATCCTCATTGTATCTGAGGCCTTCATAGACCGTCTTCTCCGACGTTCCGATCCATTCGTTTTGCGCTGCGATCGTGTTGTTGGTCGGGACACCCTGTGCGCCCGAACCGCCTCCGCCATACTCCATGAACGCGCTGAGGACAGTCACTTTCCTCTCCCCCGTTGCAAGCGGAAGCGCATTGTTCTGATTCTTCATCAAAACAAAACCTTCGCCGGCGATCTCGATGTTGAGTTCGCTGCTCGCTTTCATGGTTTCCATGTACGAATTGTATTTCGATTCGTACATTTCCTGCGCAGCATCAAGCACACCGGCGTTTGCGCCGAGCGTGCCGGGCGATGCAAAACCTGCGCCTGTGAATACCAGCGCGGACGCCAGCAAACCGGCAGCAAGCCTTGCAAAACCACGATTGATTGCTTTGCTCTTCATTTTACTCCTCCTATCGAATTTCTATTTATACGGATTTTCTCCGCACAAATCATGATAACGGTGCGCCTTCGCTCTTAGATACCTTTCTCCGACTTCTGCCGCTCAGCCGCCCGTAAAGCTCTTTCTTCTTGTGCCGCGAGACGGGGATCTCGACAGAGCCGATGCGCACACTGTTGCGGCTGAGGCATTCGATATAGCGCAGATTTACCATATACTTCGCGGAACAGCGGTAAAACCCCGCCTGTTCCAGCCCTTTTTCCACTCCGCACAGTTGCCCGCGCATTGTAAGAGCGCCGTCGAACAAATGATAGATGAGGTAGTGATCGCTCACTTCCACAAACTTAAGGTCCTTGGTGTAGACACGGTAATACTCTCCCCCCTCTTTTATGAGAAGGCTCTTGCCGTTCTCCTTTCGGTCGCGACAGCACGCCCGCTCAAACGCACAGACAAACTGATCGTAACCGACGGGAACTGATAAAACCCCCGAAGCCTCGATCATATATCCGCTCATGGCGGCGGAAGCATCTTCGGAAACGAGGATAATGCTTGCACGCGGGACTATTTCCCGCAGAAGAACAAGCGTTTCCGTCCTGCCGGCACACCCGCTGAATACGACGGTGTACATTTCCGGGTACAGCGCAGCCGAAAATGAATCAAGATCCGAAAAGACGGTACAACGACACGGGGTTCCCTTTGTCCTGCAACAGTCCTCGGAAAATTTTTTTAAAATACCCGAGATCTTTTTATTACCGCTCAGGATCGCAACTTGGATAAGCCGTTCTTCCCTGCTCATTTGTTTCTGTATTCCGCCCCCGATCTTGTACATCTATTATTTTAATAGATG
>JAHZBZ010000012.1 GCA_019423125.1 Bacillota bacterium
AGGGGACGGCGGCGGCGCCCCCTTCGGGTGGGGGCCGCCGCCGTTGAAAGAACACGAACAGGGCTGCTTTCGCGCGCATACCCCGCGATGCAAAACACCGCCGCACGGGCGTTGCCCGCGCGGCGGTGTATATTTTTTATTTTTCGGGGAAGATCACATAGAAAGTGCTTCCCTTGCCGACCTCGCTCTCGACGCCGAAGTCGAAACCGTGCTTGATGAGAATGGTCTTGACGATGGAAAGCCCCAGCCCCGTGCCGCGGATGGGACGCTTGTGCGTCTCCGAAGAGCGGTAGTAGCGGTCCCAGATGGTCTTGCGCTCCTCTTCGGGGATGCCGCGGCCCGTGTCCGAAACGGTAAAGCGGAGCTTCCCGCCTTCGGCGCGCGCAAGTCCCACGCGGATCTTCTTGTCGTCACCCGTGTAATTGACCGCGTTTCCGACGAGATTGTACACGACCTGCTCGATCTTCTCCATGTCCGCTTCCGTGTAGAGCTCGTCCTCTATCTCCCGCTCAATGACATAACCCTTTGTCTCGCAGAGATAATCAAAGCGCTCGATCACAGTGTGAACAAACTCGGAGAGATTAAAATTCTCGATCTTGAGCGAATCCATGCCCGAACGGATCTTGGAGAGGTTGAGAATGTCGTTTACGAGCGATGTAAGCCGATCGGATTCGTCTATGATGACCTGCGTGTGTTTGGCGCGTTTTTCGGGATTGTCGCCCGAGATCTCCTTGATCATGGAGGCATATGCCTTGATCATGGTGAGCGGCGTCTTGAGGTCGTGCGTGACGTTTGCGAGCACTTCCTTTTGCAGCTGATCGGACTTTTCGATCTCCTCTTTGGCGTAATCGAGGGTCTCGGCGAGCGCGTCCATCTCCGCGTATGAATATTCGCCCTTGAAGTTCACCGAAAAGTCGCCCGTTGCCATGCGCTTTGCCGCCTTGGTGATCTGCGAAATGGGTTTGGTGAGCTTGAGCGAGAGAAATGCGGAGATGATCAACGCGAGAAAAATGACGACGACGGAAATCAGCACGAGCTGGAGCCGCATGGTCGCAAACGCCATATTGCTCAGCTCTGTGGAGTAACTGATGTACAGATAGACGGGGCGGTTCGTTCCCGCCTCCGCGCCGATCACGGACATGTACGCATAGCTGCTGCCGTTCAGCTCCATGATGACGGCACCGATGTCCTCGCCCGCTCCGCCGAGCTCGTATCTGATACGGCTGAACAGCTCAAAATCGGGCACGTCATCCTCTTCCGTCTCCCCCGTCCGCACGTCGGTGGGATAGAGCACTTCGCCGCTGTCGTCCAAAATGAGCAGCGTCGCTGCGGGGTTTTCACCCTGCAAAAAGTCAATGAGCGTGTCGACCCTGCGATCCCCCGTCAATACGGGAAAACTCGCGGAAAGCACCGTCGTAGCTTCCTGCCCGAGAGAGTCAAGGTCCTGTTTGACCTGCTCCTTGAAAAAGACGCGCAACAGCGTGGTCTGAAAGATCCACGTCATGCCGATGATGAACGCCGCGAAGATCAGAAAGCTCAGCCACAGGATGAAATTGATGCTGTGAAACCGAGAAAACCGATTCATGCCTCGAATTTATACCCCAGGCCGCGCAGCGTCACGATGAATTTTCTGTATTCTTTGAGGCTGCTGCGCAGCATCTTTATGTGCGTGTCCACCGTGCGGTCGTCGCCGTAAAAATCAAAGCCCCACACGTCGGAGAGCAGTTTTTCGCGCGAAAGAGCGATCCCGTTGTTCTTAACGAGATAGAAGAGAAGTTCGTATTCCTTGGGCGTGAGTTCCAGCTTTTCCCCGTCGACATAGACGTTGCGCCCCTTCATGTCGATCTCAAGCCCCTCGTATTTGATCAGCTCGCGCGAGGCGGGTGAACCGGGTTTGTGCCGCTTGGTCACCGCCGCAATGCGCGCCATCACCTCTTTCGGAGAGAAAGGCTTGGTCACATAGTCGTCCGCGCCCACTTCGAAGCCGAACAGCTTGTCGTACTCCTCCCCGCGCGCAGAGAGCATGATGACGGGGATGTCCTTGCTCTTTTTGATCTCCTTGACGGCAGAAAATCCGTCCAGCATGGGCATCATGACGTCCATCAGGATGATGTCGTAGTCGTTCTCCTTGCACATCTTGACCGCCTGGATGCCGTCCACGGCTTCGAACGCCTCATTCCCCTCGAACTCGACGTATTCCTTGAGCACGTTGCGGATCATCTCCTCATCGTCCACTATGAGCACCTTCATTTCAAATTCCCTCCGTTTTACTATTTCGCCATTATTTTAGCTTTTCAGTATTATTATAAAACCATAGAGAGATGAAAGGCAAGTGAAATTTCTCCTTTTTTCCCTTTTTACGCACAGGAAGGATTTTCCACACAGAAAATACGAACAAATGTTTGACTTTCGCGCAGGAAAGGGATATACTGAAAGGGAAAAAAGGAGGGCGAAAAGATGCTGGACGCACAGAGACTGCACATACTCACGGAGAGCGCAAAATACGACGTGTCCTGTTCCTCGTCGGGGTCGGCGCGGAAGAACACGGCGGGCGGCACGGGGAACGCGAGTTTCGGCGGGATCTGTCACTCATTCACGCCCGACGGACGGTGCATCTCCCTGCTCAAGATCCTGCTCTCCAACGACTGTCGTTTCAACTGTCTGTACTGCCCCAACCGCGCCGATGCGGACGTGCCGCGCGCAAGCGCGACGCCGGACGAGATCTGTCAGCTCGTGATGCAGTTCTACAAACGGAACTACATCGAAGGGCTGTTCCTCTCCTCCGCCGTCTATGTCTCGCCCGATCAGACGATGGCGGACATGGTGGAGACGGTCGTGCGGCTGCGGACGGTGTACAAGTTCAACGGGTACATCCATCTCAAGGGCATCCCCTACGCCGACAAGGCGCTTACCATGCGCGCCGCGCTCTATGCCGACCGCATGAGCTACAACGTCGAATTGCCCTCCGAGGCGAGCCTGAAACTGCTCGCGCCGCAGAAGACGAAGGAGAGCGTTCTTCTGCCCATGCGCGGACTTGCAAAGGAAAGGGCAGAGCGCGCGCTCGAAAAGTCAAAAAAGGCGCCGCGCTTTCTGCCCGCGGGACAGACGACGCAGATGATCGTGGGCGCCACGCCCGAGACAGACGGACGGATCCTGAAACTGAGCGCCGCGATGTATTCCAAATTCAACCTCAAAAGGGTGTATTACTCCTCCTATGTGCCCGTGGTGCGGCATTCCCTGTTGCCCGACAAGTGCACGGGGCTTCTGCGCGAGCACAGGCTGTATCAGGCGGACTGGCTGATGCGCTTTTACGGGTTTGACGCCGACGAGATCGCGGGCGAAGAGGATAACCTGCCCGAAGACATCGACCCGAAATGCGCCTGGGCGCTCCGCCACATGCAGTTTTTCCCCGTGGAGATCAACACGGCGCCCGCCGAAGTTCTCCTGCGCGTGCCTGGCATCGGCACGATGAGCGCCTGGAAAATCGTCCGCGCGCGGAAATTTGCGCATCTGCGGTTTGAAGACCTCGCGCGCATGCGCGTCGTGCTCAAGAGGGCAAAGCACTTCATCACCTGCGACGGGAAGTTCTGCGGCGCGGAACGCCCCGAGCTCATCCGAAATCTTCTAGCGCTCCCTGCGGACGGAAAAAGGTACGAACAGCTCTCCCTGTTCTCGCTAAACTCCGATCCCGACACGGAAAAGAGCGCGCTTACGGGGCAATTATGAACATCTATCTCACGGACGGGACGGAAGAAGGGTTCTTCACCGCGGCGTTTTTCGCCTGCACGGACGCGAACTGCATCGTTACATCCGCCCGCACGGTACAACTCAGTCTGGACGCAAACATCCTCGAAGTCGCATCGGACGCGGAAAAAAGCGCGCGCGTGCGGCGCAAGCTCACGAGCCTGGACAACGGCGCGGTGCGCGACATCCGCCTGCTTCTGCGGCGGGGAAGCGAGCAAAAAGAGATGGTCGCCCTGCGTTATCTGCGGCTGATCGTTCAAAAAGGCGGCGCGGTGCGCGGGATGCTCGCCCTTCCCGAAGTGCACGAGGCGCGCGAAGAGATGCGCAAAGTCACGCTCGAGGCGCATCGGTTCAAGGGCTTTATTCGGTTCATGGAGGGAGAAAACGGCATCTGGTATGCCCCCTTTGCGCCAGACAACGACATCCTCGAGCTCATTCTCCCCCACTTTCTCGCAAGATTCGGCGCGCAGTCCTTTATCCTGCACGATACCGTCAGGCGGCGCGCCGCGCTCTGCCGCGGCGGCGCCTGCACCATCGCGCAGACGGAGGAATCGGTCACCGTTCCTCTCTCTCCCGACGAACAGTTTTTCCGCTCGCTCTGGCAGGAATATTACAGGAGCGTGGACATAAGCCTGCGCCCGCACGAGCGGCAGATGAAAAACTACATGCCCGTGCGCTATTGGAAATTTCTGCCCGAAAAAAACATCTGAAGAACATGAAGGTGCGCGCGGCGTCTGCCGCGCGCACCTTCTTTTCCGATCACCGAAACGCGCCTGCGCAAAATCATTTGCGCAGGCGCGTTTGCTTTTTATTGTCCTTTTCCCGCCGACGCCCCGCGCGTCAGACCGAGAATGCCCAGCGCCCGCCGCGGAAGACGGGATAACGCGCGCCCGTATCCGTGACGCCGTCGATGTCGAGGTCCTCGTTCCCCATCATGAAGTCGACGTGGATCATCGAATCGTTGACGCCGAGCGCGCGGAGCTGTTCGTCGCTCTTTTCCTCGAACCCGCGCACACAATTGGCAAAGCCCTTGCCGAGCGCGAGATGGCAGGATGCGTTCTCGTCGAAGAGGGTATTATAAAAGAGCACGCGGCTGTTGCTGACGGGCGAATCGTGCGGGACGAGCGCACACTCGCCCAGATACGCCGCGCCCTCGTCCATCGCGATCATCTCGCGGAGCACCTGTTCCCCCGCAGAGGCGTGCACCTCGACCGCCTTCCCGCCAGAAAAGCGGACGGAGAAGTTGCGGATCAGCCTGCCGTGATAGGAAAGCGGCTTGGTCGAATAGACGATGCCCTCCGCCTCGCCGCGGCGGGGCGTCGTGTAACACTCCTCCGTCGGGATGTTCGGATTGAAGAATACGCCCGAAAGCGTCTGTTCGCCGCCGCCCGCAAAGAGCCCTTCCTTCATCAGCCCGACGCGCAGCGACGTGCCGTTGGAAGAAGAATATTCCAAAGAGGTGAGTCCGAGGGAATTGAGATAGGCACAGCGCGCGGCGAGCTGTGCGTCATGCGCCTGCCAGTTCGCGACGGGATTGCCTTCCAGCGCGCGCGAACAGGACAGGATCGCCTGCCAGAGCTTTTCGACCGCCGCCGAAGCCCCCTCTTTCGGAAAGACCTTGCGCGCCCAATCTCTGCCCGCCGCCGCGGCGATGCACCACTGGTAGCGGTTTTCCATCTTGTCGCGATAGGGCTTGAGCACGGCCGAGCGCGCCTGCAGCGCGCGGGCGTACTTCTGCGCGTCGATGCCGTTCATCCCGTCGGGATCCTCGCTCTCGATGTACAGACGAGCGGGAAGGGTGTGCAGTTCGAAACGCGCCTTCTCCTCCTGCCACGCGGGTACCTCGCTCATCACCGCCTCCGAGCGGTATTCCGCGCCCAGCCGCGCGATCGCGAGATCGGAAAACTCCGTGCGAACGCGCGCGGCGCCCGCGCGGTAGCATTCCTCAGCCACCAGCCGCACAAAATCCGCGCATTCCGTCTGCGCGGTGACGATGACTTCCTGCCCCTTCTGTACGTTGAGACCGATGCGGGCGAGAAGTTTTGCGTAATTCATCAGAACGGTCTTGTGCATCTTTCCCCTCCTCACCTGAGCGCGGGCGCCCAGGTACCGTTTTCAAAGACGGAAATGCGTTCGCCCGCGGCCGTGATGCCCGTCACGCGCAGGTCCTCGCTCCCGATCATGAAGTCGACGTGCACGGAGGAATCGTTGACGCCCAGCGCCGCAAAATCATCGCGCGAGAGCGTCTCGAACCCCTCTATCGTGTTGCTGTAACCGCGGCCGAGCGCGAGATGACAGCAGGCGTTTTCATCAAAGAGCGTGTTGTAGAACAGAACGCCCGTGCGATTGACGGGCGAATCATAGGGCACGAGCGCGCATTCGCCGAGATACGCCGCGCCTTCGTCCATGCCGACGATCTTGCCGAGCAGCTCCGCGTTCTTCTCCGCACCCCATTCGACCGCCCTGCCCTGCGAAAAGCGGATCCAGAAATTCTCGATCAGCTCGCCGCCGTACGAGAGCGGCTTGACCGCATACACAATCCCCTCCGCCTCGCCGCGGCGCGGGGTAGTGAAGCATTCCTCCGTCGGGATGTTCGGGTTGAAATGAGCCCCGTCCGCCGTGCTCTTCCTGCCCGCGATGAACTTTGCCCTGCCGATCAGCCCCACGCGGAGGCGGGTGCCGTTCGCGCTCTCGTATTCGAGCGCGCAAAGTCCGAGCGCGTTCAGCCTGTCGCATTTCTCGCGCAGGGCACGGTTGTGCCACATCCAGTCGTTGAGCGGGTCCTTCCCGTCCGCGCGCGAGGTCTTTAAGATGAGCTCCCAGAGTTTCTCCACCGCCGTGCCCACGCGCTCCTCGGGAAAGAGCTTTTTTGCCCACGCCGCCGAAGGGACCGCCGCGACGCACCACTGGTAGCGGTTGGTCATGCGGTCGGTATAGGGCTTTGTGATCGCCGCGCGCGCCATCGCGGCAAGCGTCAGTTTCTCGCGGTCGGCGCCCTTCATGCCGTCGGGATCCGCTGAGAGCAGTTTGATCGTGACGGGGAGCGTCTCGGCGCGGTATTCGAGTTTTTTCTCCTGCCACGGCGTCACACAGCCGAGGTCCTTGACCGTCTCAAAACGGGAGGCGAGTTTTTCCAGCGCCTGGTTCTGCCAATCGACGGTGACGTCCGCCGCACCCGCGCGGTAACACTCCTCCGCGAGTAGGCGCACGAACTCGGCAGACTCCGTCTGCGCGACGATCACGACGCGCTGTCCCGTCTGCACGCTCGCGCCCATCCGTACGATGAGCTTTGCATAGTTGCGTATCAAGGTCTTTTTCATGCTACCCCTCCCCCGTCCGCAAGTGCGGGACGGAAACCGTCACAGCTCGCCCAGAAGTCTGCGCGCGTTGCGATGGTATATTTTTTCACGCTCTTCTTCGGTGAGCGCGATCTTTGCGAGATATTCGAGCATGCTCGCGGGCGTGTCCCACGGGCAGTCGGTTCCGAACAGCACGCGGTCCGCACCGAACGCGCGGATCACGCGCTCCGCCGCCGCGAGCGGGACCGAGCGCGAGGCAAAGCTCGTGTCGATCAGGGCGTTGGTCGGGACGAGATGTTCGATCGCCTCGTCCGGCATGTCCTGTCCGCCGAGGTGCGCGACGACGATCTTCGCCTCGGGAAAATACCTGCACACCCGTGCCATGCGCGCGGGCGGCGTCTTGACGGGCGGGGCAAAACCCGCATCCGCACCGCCGTGAAAGAGCAGGATGAACCCGCGCTTTGCACACTCCTCATAGAGCGGCAGGGCGCGGTCGTCGTCCACATAAAAGTCCTGGTATTCGTTGTGGAATTTAATGCCGCGGATGCCCGCGTCCTGCAGCCGCGCGAGCTCCTCCTTTGCGTCCGTCGCGTCGGGATGCACCGACCCGAACGGGATCGCGCGGGGATCGCGCGAAAGAGAGATCGCAAAGTCGTTGACGTGGTGCATGGAACGCGGCGTCACCGCGATGTTGAGGAGGACGCAGCGGTCCACGCCCTGCTCCGTCAGAAGGCGGAAGGCATCGGCGGCGGTGCCGTCGGTAAACGGCGTGAAATGCGCGCGCGCCGCGAGCGAAGCGACCGCGTTTTTGGCGAGCTTGTCGGGAAAGGCATGCGCGTGAAAGTCGATCAGCATTTTTCACCTCCCTGCCCGCCGTCCGTGCGGTGCATCTGAACCGAGATCTTTTTGCGGGAACGAAGATAGGAGAACAGCGTATAGGCGCTCGCGACCAGTACGAACACGAACAGGAACGCGAAGTTCAAGATCACGTTGAGCCTGTAATCGCTCTCCGAGGAGAGGCGCGCCCCGATCGCGTCGATGCTCGCGGCAAAAGAGCCCGCGTCCGCATACTCCTGCATCACGAGCGAAAACCCGAAGAAGAGTACGCTGACGACTGCCGTTGACGCGGCACAGAACGCGACTTTATACGCGGTGTTCTTGCCGCCGAATTTTCCGTAGAAATAAGCGCCGAGCAGGACGCCCACCGCCGCGGCGAGCGACGAAAAGCTCCACCAGATGTAAAGAAGCACGAGCAGAGCGCCGCCGACGAGTGCACCGAGGAGAGCCCCGCCCGATGCCGCGAGTTTGTGGTCGGGCTTTGCCTCCTCCTCCGCCTCGCGCTGCTTTGCGCCCGCGAGCGCGCCTTCGAAACAGCGCGCATGCGCGCGGAACGGGATGCCCGATTCGAGCATGTCCACCGAATGCTCGTCCAGCGGCGTCCCGCAGTACGGACAGACGTCCGCACCGGGGAAGCCCGCCCTGCGCAGGTGCGCGGTCAGCTTGTCGAGGATGTCTTTGAGCTGCGTGAACACCTTGAAATAGAGCTGCGGCGTGACCATCAGCCCGATGCCGACCACGCCGTAATTGGTGATCTTGAGTTCGCGCTTGTTCTTTTCGAGGTATTTTTCCAGGTCCTTGTTCTTCCCCTTTGTGTCGGTGATCACCGTGAGGAGACAGGACGGATTGCCCATCACCCGATAGCGGATGTGGATGCGGAAGCCGTTGTACACGCCGTAACAGCAGTGACTGCCCAGCGTGAGGCCGTGCTCTTCCGCAAATTCTTTCATGCCGTATCTGTTGCCCATTTTCTTTTCCTGTAACGTGTGATTTACTTTTCAGCGGAGCACCCGCCGAAGGATCTCCCCTTCCCGCAGAGGGAACGGGACGCCGAGGCGGAGCCGCTGCATGACCAGCTTGGCGTCCGTGACCGTTTCGCCCGCCTCGTTTTGCATCTCTCCGACGTGGAAGGTGCGGCAAAAATTCTCCGAGGGCGAGAGCACTTCCAGCTCGTCGCCGACGCGGAAGCGGTTGCGCATGCACACGAGCGGGCGATCGCCCCCTTCGAGCACGTCCGCCGCGTATTCGCGGGTGCCGCGTTCCTGCGAATCGGAATAATTGACCGTTTCGCCGTTGTCTCCGAACGCGTATGCCGTCGTGAAGGCGCGGTGCGCGACCTTGCGCAGTTCTTCTTCTCCCCGTTCGGCGGAAAGCGCGCCGTCCAGCGTGCGGCGGTAGGCGTTGACGACCGTCGCGAGATAGTAACTGCTCTTCATGCGGCCTTCGATCTTGAACGAGCACACGCCCGCGGCGCGAAGCTCGTCCAGATGCGAGAGCATGTTCAGATCTTTGCTGTTGAAGATGTAGGTGCCGCGCGCATCTTCGACCGCTTCACAGCCGCCCTCCTCGCGCTCGGCGCGAAGGCGGAATTTCCAGCGGCATGCCTGCACGCAGGCGCCGCGGTTGGAGTCTCTGCCCGCAAGATAATTGGAGAGAAGGCACCTTCCGCTGTAGGAAATGCACATCGCCCCGTGGACGAACGCCTCCAGCTCCAGTCCCGCGCAATACTCCGCGATCTCGCTTATCTCCGCAAGGGAGAGCTCGCGGGCGAGCACGACGCGCGAAGCGCCCTGCTCCTGCCAGAAGCGGGCGGCGTATTTGTTCGTCGTGTTCGCCTGCGTCGAGATGTGAAGGGGCAGGCGCGGCGCGTTTTTCCGCGCACAGGCGAACGCGCCCGGATCGGTGACCAGCGCCGCATCGGCGCCGATCTCCTGCAAAAAGGCAAAGTCCCTGCCCAAAAAATCAAAATCCGCGTTCTTCGCGAACACGTTCATCGCGACATATACCTTTTTCCCGCGCGCGTGCGCATAGGAGACCGCGTCCGAAAGTTCCTCTTCGGTGAAATTGTCCGAAAAGGAGCGCAGGGAAAAGCGCTTTCCGCCGAGGTATACGGCGTCCGCGCCGAAGGCGAGCGCCGTCTTCATCTTTTCAAAATTGCCCGCGGGCGCGAGCAGTTCGGGTGCGTTCATCTCTCTTCTCCCTCTTCCCGCCCCGTCTTTACGGAGAGCGCGACGCCTTCGCCCACGGGAAGAACGCTCGTCAAAAGCGCGGGGTCGTTCTCCGCCGCGCGAAGGTAATCGCGCAGGCGCTCGACGATGGAGCGGCGCTTGGGCGGCGTTTCCGCCCTGCCGTCCACCCAACCGTACAGGAGAACGTCGTCGGCAAACAACACGCCGCGTTCGGACAAAAGCCGCTTCAGGTGCGGAAGGTATCGGCAGTACTGCGCCTTGGGTCCGTCCAGAAAGATCAGATCGAACTCCCCTTCCAGCGAGGGAAGGAGCTCGCCCGCATCGCCGAGGAGGGCCTGCGCGCGCTCGCGCACGCCGAACAGTGCGAAATTCTGCTCCGCGCGGGCATGCAGATCGGGTTCGATCTCGATCGTGACGAGGGATGCGTCCGTGCACTGCAGAAGCAACGCGACGGAGGTCAACCCCTCCGCCGTGCCGATCTCTAAAATTCTGCGCGGCGCGCGCATCTGTGCGACGAGGAGCAAAAGCTGAAGGGTGTCGTCTTCCGTCGCGGGATCGCGCCTGCCCTTCGCCTGCTCGCGCAACGCGCGCAGCCGTTCGTCCGTCCGTAAAGTGCCGTACATATCAGACGCGGACGATGTTCGCCATGATGACGGGGTTCTGTTTGGTCTTTTTGTAGATGAAATTCTTGACCGACTTTTTGATCGCCGCGGCGAGCTCGGTGTTGTCCACGTCCCCGCACACGTCCACCTGCGAGACGCAGTTCTCCGCAATGCGGCGGATCTCATAGGCATAATCGGCGTTCTCGGGCATCACAAAGCCGCGGTTGACGACGACGGGATCGCTCAGAAGATCGCCCGTGCGCTCGGAGACGCATGCCGTGATCACGAAGATGCCGTCCTCGGAGAGATGTTTGCGGTCCTTCATCACGACGCTGTTCTCGCGGTCTTCCAGACTGCTCCCGTCGACGAGGCGGGATCCCGAAGAGACGCTCTCGCCAAACTGAAGCGTGTCGCGCGTCATCTCGACGCAGTTGCCGATGTCCGCGAGGAGGATGTTGTTCTCGCTCATGCCCAGGCTCATCGCGAGCTGCGCATGGCGCTTCAGGTGCCTGTATTCGCCGTGCACGGGCACGAAGAATTTGGGCTTGAGAAGGGAATGCAGGATCTTGAGCTCTTCCTGGCAGGCGTGGCCGGAGACGTGGATCTTTTCCAGCGACTCGTAGACGACGTTCGCGCCCTTGCGGTAGAGGTTGTTGATGACCTTGCAGATCATCTTTTCGTTGCCCGGGATGGGGCTCGCGGAGATGATGATGGTGTCGTTTTTGCCGATGGTGACCTTGTTGAATTCGCCCGCGGCCATGCGCGTGAGCGCGCTCATCGGCTCGCCCTGGCTGCCCGTGGAGACGATGACGATCTCACGGTCGAAATAATTCTTGATCTTCTCGACGTCGATGAGCACCCCTTCGGGGATGGTCAGCTCGCCGATCTTGGTCGCCGCGTCCACGACGTTGAGCATGCTCCTGCCCGAGAGCGCGACCTTTCTGCGGTACTTCACCGCGAGGTCCACGATCTGCTGCAACCTGTGCACGTTGGAGGCAAAGGTCGCCACGATGATGCGGCGGTCCGCATGTTCCGCGAACAGGTGTCCGAGCGTCGTGCCCACGACCGTCTCGCTCATCGTGTAGCCGGGGCGCTCGACGTTTGTGGATTCGCACAGAAGGAGGTTGACACCCTCCCTGCCGATCTCCGCGATGCGCGCGAGGTCGATCTGCTTGCCCGCGACGGGCGTAAGATCGATCTTGAAATCGCCGCTGTGATAGATCCTGCCCTGCGGCGTGTCGATGCAAAGCGCGACCGCACCCGCAATGGAATGGTTGACATTGATGAATTCGACGTTGAAACAGCCGAGTTTGACCTTGTCGCCCGGCTTGACGCAGAGAAGCTGCGCCTTGTTGATGCGCTGTTCACGAAGTTTGTTGTCCGCGAGCGCGAGGGTGAGCTTGGTGCCGTAGACGGGCATGTTGATCTCTTTGAGGAGATATGCGATGCCGCCGACGTGGTCCTCGTGACCGTGGGTGACCAGAAGCCCGCGAACCTTGTGCTTGTTCGCGACGAGATAGCTGATGTCGGGAATGACGAGGTCGATGCCGGGCAGTTCTTCGTCGGGGAAAGTGAGCCCCGCATCGATGATGATGATGTCGTTGCCGTACTCGATGGCGGTCATGTTCTTGCCGATCTCACCCACGCCGCCCAGGAAGAAGACCTTTACGGGGTTCTTGCCCTTGCCGCGCTTTCCGCCGCGTTTGCCCTTTTTCTGTTCGGGCTCCTCCTTGCGCACGGCGATCTCCGCCTCTTTTGCGCGCCTGTCCTTGCCCGCTCCGCGGTCAAAACGCCTGTCCTTGCCTGCTTCTTTGCCCGCGTCATGCTTGTCCTTTGCGGGCTCCTCCTTCTTCTTCGCCGCTTTGGAATTGCCCAGAAAGAGGGGCATTTCCGCCTTGCGCGCGGCCTTGTTCTCCGAATCGCCTCTTGCCTGTGTGAAATCGCGGTTCGTCTTGTTTTGTCTCAAAATACACTCCTTTTCCGCCGGGGAAGCCGCGCGCCAAAACGGGGCTGAATGCGCCATTCAGCCCCGACGACCGCGCGGTCCGATCGACCGGATCCCGGCCTAAATTAATTCTCTTATTTTACCCTGCTGCTCGCAATGCGCTGTGCAAGTTCGTCCACCAGCTTCTTGGCGAGCGCGTCCTCGCTGACCTTGTTCAGGTCGATGGAGCGGCGCACCGTGCGCAGAGGCTGTTCCGTCTTTTCCACTTTGTTGTCCCGCGCGGAGACCGCCGGGCGGAGCGGACGGGGCTTGCGGACACCGCCGCCCTGCTGCGGGAGCGGGGAGATCTTTTCGGGCGCGCTCTCTGCGGCCGCCTGCGCCGCCTGCGGCTGCGCGGGGGCAACGCTCATGCGGGAGATCGCGTCGAGGATCGCCTGGGTGTCGACTGCGGCGTTTTTCTCTTCGGGCGTCGCAGGGGTAAAGTCTATAAAATAGCTCAGGTTAAAGGACATGAGCTCCTTTTTCAGTTCGGTGAGGTTGTCGACCTTGCCCTTGTCGGGCTCGCCTTCGCCGATCTCGTCGCGGATCTCGAGCATCTCGGTGAAGGTGTCGCGGTCCAGCGCTTCCATATCGGTGTCCAGAAAGAGCGCTTTCTTCGCCGCGACGACGCGGGAAGCGAGCTGTTCGTCCGGCACCGCGGGGCTCTGTTCGAACGCCGTCGACGCTTCTTTAAATGCAGAAAGCGCATCCTCCGCGTAGATGACGGGAAGGCCGTTCTGACGAATGGCGTCTTCGATCACGGTCAAAGCGTCCGCGCCCCACACGTTGACGCGGGAAAGGCGCACGCGAAGGTCGGAGAGCATGGTCTCGCCGCGCAGCGTGTTGCCGCTGACGATGTAGCGGTTTGCGATCTCGCGCGCGGAGTTCGCCGAGACGAGAATGTCGGGGATGAGGTCGTAGGACATCGTGCGCAGATACTGTGCGATGAGGGTGTCCAGCTTGCGGAATTCGGGCATCTGCTTGACGCTGACCGCACCGTTGAGGGTGTTTTTCAGATCGTCCAGCTTGCGGTCGAGCTCTTCGAGCTTGCGCTCGGAAACGCCCGCCTGCGCGTTGTCTGCCGCGACGGCTGCCGCCGCGCCGACACCTGCGCCCGCCATGACCGCGACGATGTGCTTTGCGAGCGCGTCGTAATCGATGCCGCCCGCGACCACGCGCGCCGCGACGCGGTCTGCCAGAACGTCGTAATCGACGGGCTGAAGCGCGTTGATCTTTTCGTCCAGCGCGGTGATCCCCTCGCCGATGGGACGAAGGCTGTCTTCAAAATTGACTCCTTCCGTCCTGCGCAGGGATTCTATCTTTTCGGACAGGTCGTCGTAGATCGCCATGTCCTGTTTGTAGGTATATTTCATCTCCTGCAGGATGTCGTCGCGCATCTTCTCGATGTCCATGGAAAGGCCCGTGTACATGCTCTCGATGGCAAGGGAGGCGTCCCCCTGACGGAAAGCCTGCACCGCGCTCTCGCGCGGGCCGAGCGAGGATGCGCGCCCCTCTGCCGCAGGCGCGTTCTGTTCCGCAGCGGCCGGCACGACCGCCCCTTCTTTGCGCTTTGCCTCTTCCGCCGCGATCTCGGCGAGAATGGACTCCTTTTGCTGTTCGAGCCCGCGCACGAGATTGAGGACGGAAGAACGCTTATATCCGCCGAACTCGTCGGATGCGGGTTCCCCGCGCTGTTCGCGCAGTTTGGAGATCTCGTCCATGGACGTGAGAATGTCGCGCATCTGGTCGAGATATTTATCCATCGCCTTGAGTCTTTCGACCGCGGAGAGGTTGTTTTTGCTGTTTTCTGCGGAATTTGACATATTGCCCCCATCGGAAGCCGTGGCCCCCGTTCCTTACGATACTTGCAGTATTCCTTGTATTATTCTACTATATTTTGAAGAAAAAGTAAATACTTTTGCCCGAATATTTTTTGACAATTCGCATGTCTTTTTATACCTTCCGAAAAAGAAAGACAAAAAACGAATTAGATCGGCGCAAAGACTTGTCAAATTTTGAACAATATTGTATAATAATATGGAACGATTTAAACGGGACTATGATTCCGGAGGAGTTATTTATGAGAGTTTACAATTTTTCGGCAGGTCCTTCCATGCTTCCCCTCGAAGTGCTGGAAGAGGCACAGAAAGAGTTTCTCGATTTTGCGGGAACGGGCATGAGCGTGACGGAGATCAGCCACCGCGACAAGGCGTTCGCGCCCATCGTCGAGGAAGCGGAAGCGCTTCTGCGCGAGCTGATGAACATCCCCGACAACTACTGCGTGCTCTTCGTACAGGGCGGCGCGAGCCAGCAGTTCGCCGCCATTCCGCTCAACCTCATGCACAACGGAAAAGCGGATTACATCGTCACGGGCAATTTCGCGAAGAAGGCATGGCAGGAAGGCAAGATCTACGGCGAGGCGCGCTGCGTCGCATCCTCCGAGGATAAGACCTACACCTACATCCCCGATGTGGATTCCATCAAGTTCAACGCCGATTCCGACTATGTGCACATCACGTCCAACAACACCATCTTCGGTACCCGTTACGTCAAATTCCCCGAGACCGAAAAGCCTCTGGTCTGCGACATGAGCTCGGATATCCTCTCCCGCGAAGTGGACGTCAGCAAATTCGGCGTCATCTATGCGGGCGCACAGAAAAACCTCGCTCCCGCAGGCGTGACCATCGTCATCGCACGCAAAGACCTCATCGAAAATCCCCTGCCCATCTGCCCGACCATGCTTAAATGGAAGACGCAGGCGGACAACGGCTCCCTGTACAACACCCCTCCCTGCTTCTCCATCTATATGGCGAATCTCGTCCTGCGCCACCTCAAAAAAATGGGCGGCGTGAAGGAGATCAACAAGATCAACGAGTACAAGGCGGGACTCCTGTACGACTTCATCGACAATTCCTCCTTCTTCACCAACAGCGTGGTGAAGAAAGACCGCTCCATCATGAACGTGCCCTTCGTCACTCCGTCCAAAGAGCTGGACGAGAAGTTCGTCAAAGAGGCAAAGGCGGAAGGCCTCGTCACCCTCAAGGGTCATCGTCTCGTCGGCGGCATGCGCGCCTCCATCTACAACGCAATGCCCGTCGAAGGCGTGCAGAAGCTCATCTCCTTCATGAAGAAGTTTGAAAAAGAAAATGCCTGAGGAGGGTATCAACAATGGCTAAGATCCTGAAACTCAACGAAATCAGCAGCGTCGCGGACAAAGAATTCCCCGCGGGCTACACCTTCTCCAAAGACGTGCAGGCGCCCGAGGGCATCATGCTCCGCAGCTTCAACATGCACGAATATCCCCTGAACGACGAGCTGCTCGCGATCGCACGCGCAGGCGCAGGCACCAACAACATCCCCATCCCCGCCTGCACCGCCAAGGGCATCGCCGTCTTCAACACCCCCGGCGCAAACGCCAACGCGGTCAAAGAGCTCGTCATCTGCGAGCTCCTGCTCGGCGGCCGCAAGATCGTCGACGCGATCGACTGGGTCAAGACGCTTAAGGGCACCGAAGGCATCTCCAAAGCAGTCGAAAAGGGCAAATCCGCGTTTGTCGGACACGAGATCATCGGCAAGACGCTGGGCGTCATCGGCCTCGGCGCCATCGGCGTGATGGTCGCAAACGCCGCAAAGGGTCTCGGCATGAACGTCATCGGCTATGACCCCTACCTCTCCGTCAACGGCGCGCTTCACCTCGACCCCGCAGTCGAGACGACCGCTGACCTCGACGCTCTGCTCAAGAGATCCGATTTCATCACCGTGCACGTCCCGCTCACCCCGTCCACCGAAAAGATGTTCGACGAAAGAGCGTTCGGCATCATGAAACAGGGCAGCGTTCTCGTCAACAACTCCCGCGGCGAACTGGTCGACGCGGATGCTGTGCTCGCAGCGATCGAGAGCGGCAAGCTGGAGAGATACATCACCGACTTCCCCACCGACAAGCTCATCGGCGCGAAAAATGTCATCTGTGTGCCCCACCTCGGTGCAAGCACGCCCGAAGCGGAGGACAACTGCGCGGCGATGGCGGCGAAAGAACTCGTCGACTTCATCGAGAACGGGAACATCACGCACAGCGTCAACTTCCCCGACGTCTCCGCGCCCCGCACTTCCGTCTCCCGCGTGACCGTCATGCACGAGAACGTCAAAGAGGTCATCTCCAAGATCACCTCCATCATCTCGGGAAGCGGCATCAACATCGCGAACATGCAGGACAAATCCAAGGGCGACAAGGCATACATGATCGTCGATCTGGACGAGAAACCCTCCGACAAGGTCCTCAAGGAGATCAGCGCGCTGGACAGCGTCATCCGCGTCCGCGTCTTCGACTGAACCATCTGACAGACAGGTCTGCCCCTCATCGGGGCAGACCTTTTTTCGATTCCGGGCATCTGAGTCCGAGCATCTAAGACAGATTCCGAAACGCGCGGGTTGCTTTTTCGCTCCGCATATGACAGAATAGAACAGACAAACAACGGGAGGCTTTTTCAGAATGTCAAAGACAACGATCGGAGAATTTCTCGCGATCCTGCGCAGATCGAAGGGATACACCCAACAGGAAGTCGCCGACAAGATCGGCGTCTCCAACAAGACTGTCTCGGGCTGGGAGACGGGCATTTCCTGCCCCGACATCTCCCTGCTCCCCGTGCTCGCCGACCTATACGGCGTCACCTGTGACGAGATCCTGCGCGGAGAGCGCATCGTGCGCGACGAGGCGCCGCGCTGTTCCGCCGAAAAACGGGAAAAGGCGGTGCGAAAACTGCTCGAAACCTGGCGCTTTCAGGCACACACCGCCCTTGCGATCGGCGCAGGCATCGCGCTCTGCGGCGTGCTCCTCTCGCTCGTGCTAGGCTGCGGGCTTTCGATGAGCCGCCTCGCCTTCCTGCTTTTCCTGCCCTTTTTCGCGGGCGCGCTCTTCTTCTGCCTGCTGCGCACGCGGTATATCCGCTACAAGGCGACCTCCGACGACATCGAAAGCGGCGAGACGGAAAGGTTTGTGCGGGAGATCCTGCGCGTGCGCCTCGCCTGCGGGTTTATCGTAGCCGGGTGTTTCGGGTTCGTGTTCCCGCATGTGTTCGCCTTCCTCTCCGTGTACACGAAGGTCGGTCTGATGCTGCCTTACGCCTTTTTGTACGGCATCCCCTGCGCCGCCGCGGCACTGCTTCTTTTCCTGTTCGTGCGGCTGATCGTGCTCGCCGTCAGCCCTTCCTGCGACAAAAAGACAAAGACGTTTGCGAAATTCCGCATCAAAAACATCTGCGCGATCTTCCTGCCCGTCGCCGCAGTGATCGCCGCGGCCTTCCTCTGCATCTCCTTTCTCCCCGACGGGCACACGCCTGCGCCCGAAACATACATCTTCTCGGACATGCAGGAACTCACCGAACGGGCAGAACAGTGCGCGATCCTTGAAAAATACGACCACGAGGTCGTCTCGACGGAGACGCCGGCGGAAGGCACGGAGACTGCCCTCTATGAAGTCGTTTACCGCTTTCCCGATCTTTCCTCCGTGCCTGAAGATTTTTCGAGCTACTCCGTAAGGAGGGAGGGCGACGATCTGCTCGTCACCCTTCGCAGACTGCGCGTGACGCTTGCCGAAGAAGACGGACAAACGACCTATGACATCCTGCTCGCGGCGCCCGAATTTCAAGAGAGAGCGATCTCCTTCTCCGTCGAATACGTGAACGGTCAGGCTAGCTATGTTCTCACGTCCGCCGCGCCCTCCGAGGCGAACCTGTACGGCCTTGGGATGATGATCGCGACGCCCCTTTCCGTCTGCGTTGCGGCAGGCGCCGCAGCGCTCTATATCGTGCGAAGAAAAAAGGCGAGCAAAGCACTTTGACACATGAAAAAAGAGGGCCCCGAGGGTCCTCTTTTTATCTTTCGTAATCAGGTATAGCTGCCGAGATCGGAAGGCGCTTCGGGGATCTTTGCATTCCGCACCGAATCGCAGTCCAAATTGTAGAGAAGCTGCATGGAAAAACAGAACTGATAATTCCTGTCGTTGATGGTCCTCTTCATCTCGAATTCGTCGATCTCAAGCGAAATGCGGGCATAGAAACAATCGAAGACCTGCGTTTTCCGATCCCAGGCAAAATAGACACTGCAACTGTCCACCTCGACCGCCTCGACAAATGTCTCGGCAAGGCTTGTTCCGATCAGTGCGCCGAGAGTCTCCGTCAGCTCATCCGTGAAAACCTCCTTATCCATAGTGACTTTCACTTTCTGCAACGAAGAGGAATCGTCTATGTAGATCTTTGTCCCCGTCTGAAGATCCGCGTCTATCCCCCCGAAGAGATTGCCGATCGTGCTTTCGACGGAATAACCGAGCAATCCGCTCATGTCGAAGGGCAAACCTGCATTCTCCGCATAGATCTTTTTGTTCGTTCCGTTGTCCGTATATACGTTTCCGCCCTGCTGATACAAGGAATACTCATCCTTCGACTTCTTCGTGCCGTCGACGGTCGCGGCAGAATAGCTGCCGCCGCCACTGGTCCCTTCCGCCGAGCGGGCCAAAACGTAATCGGAATCCACATCGATCGACATGAACTCCGTTTCCTCCTTCTCGTCCGTACTCGTCACCATTTCCATGCTGAAATACATATCCGTCTTGAGCTTCAAACCGTAAGAATAACCGCTTTCACTGCTGTCGCCCGCGACGTCGCCAGCAAGAAAGACGTCGAGGTCTTCGATCATCGCAAGGACTTCTTCCTCGCTCGCCTCTTTGGAAAAACTTCCATTCAATGGTTCCGAATTGCAACCCGACATGGCAAAGCCAAACATCGCGCACAGTACCGCAACCGCAAGAAAACAGGTCGTCCTCTTTCTCATATTTCCCTCCTTGTACGTTTTACACGCACTTTCGTTATTCTCATTATATCACGAAAGAGAAGATTGTCAAGCCGCACACAAAAATTCTGCCCCTTTTATAAAAAGCGCAAAAAACGGGCATACTGCATGTACAAAAAATTTTGATCCGTGGAGGTTTGGCCATGTCCAAAAAGAAAAAGGCAAAAGTCCGCACGCTTACAGACGAACAGTATGAGAATTATCTCATGGCATTGAAAGACGAGCGCCCGACCATGCTCATCGACAAGGACGGAAAACGCACGCCGCAAAGATAAATTTCGGGCCGCCTCAAAGGCGGCCCGATTTTTTTATTTGGCGAACTGTGAATTGTAGAGCTTGCAGTAGAACCCGCCCTTTTCCATCAGCGAGGCGTGCGTGCCCTGTTCGATGACGCTTCCGTCTTTCATCACGAGGATGAGGTCGGCGTCAAGGATGGTCGAGAGCCTGTGCGCGACGATGAACGAGGTCCTGCCCTGCATGATCTTTTTAAAGGCCTTCTGGATGCGCATCTCCGTCATCGTGTCGATGTTGGAGGTCGCTTCGTCGAGGATGAGCATGGGAGGATCGGCGAGCATGACGCGCGCGATGCACAGGAGCTGGCGCTCGCCCTGCGAGAGGCTGACGTTGCCCGAAAGAACGGTGTCGTAGCCGTCGGGCAGGTTGCGGATGAAGAAGTCGCAGTATGCCGCCTTTGCCGCCGCCACGATCTGCTCGCGCGTGGCGCCCTCGTTGCCGTAGGCGATGTTCCAGGCGACCGTCTCGTTGGCGAGAAAGCTCTCCTGCAAGACCATGCCGAACATCTTGCGGTATTCATCCAGCGGGATGTCGCGCGCATTGACACCGTCCACATAGATGTCGCCGCTTCTGAGATCGTAAAAACGCATCAGAAGGTTGATGAGCGTCGTCTTGCCGCAGCCCGTGGGGCCGACGATCGCGATCTTGTTGCCCGCCTTTATCTCAACGCTGAGGTCTTCGATCAGCCGCTGCCCCTCGCGATAGGAAAAACATGCATTGCGTATGCTGATGTCGCCGCGCACCTTTCCGACGTGCACGCTGCCCTCGGTGTTCTCCCCTTCCTCGTCCACGACCTCGAATACGCGCGCCGCCGAAGCAAACGCATTCTGAAGCTGAGTGATGACGTTTGAGATCTCGTTGAACGGCTTTGTGTACTGGTTGGCGTAGCTCAAAAACACGGCGAGCATGCCGGGCGTGAAGCCGCCGAGCACGATCGCGCCGAGGACGAGCTCGCCCGCGTCGTTGCTGAGCATGCAGAAGATCGCGCCGAGGACGCACACGACCGCATAGATGATCGCGTTGACGAAGCGCGTGCTCGGATTGGTGAGCGCGGAGTAGTACTGCGAACGCCAGCCGATCTCGTAGAGGTCGGCGTCGATCTTTTCGAACCGCTCGCAAGAAAACTCCTCCTCGTTGAACAGGATGACCGTCTTCTGCCCGCCGATCATCTCCTTCGCGTGCGCCGCGAGCCTGCCCTGCACCTTGACCTGCTTGCTGAAGCTCTTGAAGGTGCGCTTGGTGATGAAGGAGGCGACAAAGAGAGAGAGCGGCGTCAAAATGACGACGACGATCGCGATGATGTAGTTGATGACAAACATCACGACGAGTGTGACGAGAATGGTCATGATGCCCGTGAACAGCTGCGCCGCGCCCTGCAGGAGCCCGTCGGAGATGATGTCGACGTCGTTGACGACGCGCGCCATCACATCCCCCTGCGCGTGGCTGTCCACATAGCGGATGCGCGAGGCGGTCAGACTGTCGAAGGCGTCGCGCCGCAGGTCGCGGACCAGCTTGTAACACAGGCTGTTGACACAGTTGTTGAGGAGTTTCTGCGCAAGCGCGGCGAGCAGGACGCACAGCGCAAAGCCGCCGACGAGAAGATAGACGGAGGCAAAGTCGACCTGCCCCGCGCCGATCATCTTGTCGATGGCAAGACCGTACAGGACGGGTCCCACGAGCACGAAACCGACGTAAAAAATACTGAACACAAACGCGCCGACCACATACCCTTTATAAGGACGGATGTAGTGAAGAAGGCGCTTTGTGAGACTTTTTTTCAATCCCTGCCCGTTCATGCCGTTCTCTCCTGCGAATCGCATATCTCTTTATACAGTTCGCACGAAGCATACAGCTCGTCGTGCGTGCCGCGTCCCACGATCCTTCCGTCCTCCATCGCGAAGATGATGTCCGCATTCTTTATGGAAGATGCGCGCTGGGAGATGAGGATGGTCGTCACGTCTCTGAGCGACGCGATGTTCGCGCGCACCTTTGCGTCCGTCGCAAAGTCGAGCGCCGAGCAGCTGTCGTCGAGGATGAGGATCTCGGGCTTTGCGATCACCGCGCGGGCGATGGTCAGGCGCTGGCGCTGTCCGCCCGAAAAATTTCTGCCGCCCTCTCCTACGGGCTGATCGAGTCCGCCTTTTTCGCGGACGAAATCGTCCGCGCAGGCGATGCGGAGCGCCTCTTCGCAGTCGGCGTCCGTCGCCTTGTCGTTTCCCCAAAGCAGGTTTGAACGCACCGTTCCCGAGAACAGCCCCGCGCTCTGCGGCACGACGCCGAACAGAAACCGAAGCTCGCGCACGGGATACTCGCGCACGTCGTGCCCGAAGATGCGTACACTCCCCTCGCTCGCGTCGTACAGGCGCGGAAGAAGGTTGACGAGCGTGGATTTTCCGCTGCCCGTACCGCCGATGATGCCGACCGTCGCCCCGCGGGGGATGGTCAGGTCGATATCTGAAAGGGAATACTGCTTCGTGCCCGCATAGGAGAAATTGACGCCGCACATTTCCACCGCGGGCGCGGAGAGATCGCACTGCGCCGCGCCGCCCTCGTCGACGGAGGACTGCGTGTCGAACACCTCGCTGACGCGGTTCATCGAGGCATGCGCCTTCGTGAACAGCGAGACGAGGTTGGAGATGACGATCATGGCGTTGAGGATCTGCGTCATGTAATTGATGATCGCGATGATGTCGCCGTCCGAAAGGCCGAGCCCCGCGTCGATCTTGAACGCGCCGAAGAACAGAATGATCGCGACGCCGAAGTTGACGACCGCATAGGTGAGCGGGTTGAGCCAGGCGCTGATCCTGCCGATGACGAGGGAATTGTCGAGCATATCCTTCGCCGCACCGTCAAAGCGCGCGCGCTCCTTGTCCCTGCCGCGGAACGCGCGGACGACGCGTGCCCCCTCAAGGTTATCGTTGGTGATCTGCGCGAGGCGGTCCAGCTTTTTCTGATTGCCCGCATAGTACGGGACGGTCTTGTGCATGATCAGCCAGAGCACAAGCCCCACCAGCACAGATGCCGCGAGGACAATGAGCCCGATCTGCCAGTCGATGACGAGGCAGATGATGACAGAGCCGACCGCAATGAAGGGCGAACGCACGACAAGGCGAATGATCATCGCCACGGCGCTCTGCATCTGATTGACGTCGTTGACGGTGCGCGTGACGAGCGACGCGGAGCCGAGGCGGTCCAACTCGCGGTAAGACAGCGTGTTGATGTGGCGGAAGAGCGCGTTGCGCACGTTGGTGCCGAAGCCCTGCGACGCGATCGAGGCGCTCCGCTGGCAATAGATCGCACAGCCGAAGCCGACCGCACCCATCAGGAGCATCAGCCCGCCCTGCCGCAGGACGTACCAGATGTCGCCGCTCGCGATGCCCACGTCGATGATGTCCGCCATGACGAGCGGGACGAGCAGCTCGAGCACCGCCTCGATCCACTTGGAAAGCGAACCGAGGATACACTGCAGGCGGTATTCCTTTAAATAGCGGAAATAGCGTTTCAATTTCTTCTCTCTCTTGGATTTCTTTCTCTATTCATTATAATCGCAACGGGCGGCGTTTGCAAGCATTTGCCCCCGCCGCAATCAAAAAAAGGCGCCCGAAGGCGCCCTTTTGAACGGCAATATGCTTGCTCTTTTACAGAAGGATGCAGATGACACCGCCCTTTCCCTCGTTGACGATGCGCGTCACGGCGCGGCGCAGTTTTCCGCGCGCCTCTTCGGGCATGGAGTTCATCTTTTCGTCCAGCCCGTCGCGCACCATCTCCTTGAACGTCTTTCCGAACACATCGGTGTTCCACATCCCTTCGCGGTCGCGCTCGTAGCTCTCCATGACCCCCTTTGCGATCTCCTCCCCGCGCGCCGCGTCACCCGTGATCGGGCTGACTTCGGTGTGCACGTCCACTTTCAGGATGTGATAAGCGGTCGCATCCGCTTTCAGGAGCACGCCGCATTTTCCGCCGCGGCGAACGAGCTCGGGCGGAAGAAGAGAGAGCTCTTCGTCCGAAGGGAGAACGACGCCGTAGCCGCGCTCTTTGGCGGCGTGTGCCGCCGCGCCGAACTTGTCGTAAAATTCCTTCGCCTCGCGCAGGGAGCGGACGTACGCCATCAGATGCAGATCGTCGGGCACAGCCACGCCGCACTCCTCGCCGAGCACGCGGTAGAACATCCCGTCCTCCGCCTCCAGCGTGATGCGGACAAGCCCCGTCGCCGCATCCGCTTCAAAGGAGGAACAGCGCACGTCGCCCTCCGAAAACGCCTGTTCGAGCCGCTCGCAATCGCGCAGGATGCGAACGGACGGCGTCACTTCGCGCACCTTGTCGAGGATCTCCGAGATCATGCGGCTCTCCGCGGGCAGAACGCGCATCCATGCGGGCAGATCGATGTCGATGCCCTGCACGGGACAGGCGAAGAGAAGTTCGCGGCAGATCCTTTCTTTTGCGCCCTCGTCCGCTTCGCCCGAGCAGCGCAAGGCGAGTGCGGGACGGGCGTATTTTTCCTCCAGCGCCGCGCGAAGCGCCTCGCAGGCGGGATCGGACGGATCGGACGCATCCACGACAACGAGAAGCGGCACGGACGCGACGCGCACGAGCGCTTCCTCCGCCGCGATGCATTCCCCGCGCTCTTCCGAAGAGGTCACGAGGATGCAGGCATCGCCCGCAGGCACGTCGCTCTCAAAGACGCGGATGCTTGCGCCGTCCTCCTCCCACTCCGCGCAGAGAGGAGCGTCCGAAGGCGGGACGGGCGAAAGCATGGCGATGAGCGCACGGCGGCTTTCCTTTGCGGGGCCCGCCACGGCGAGCGAAAAAGTTCCGCCCGAGCGGGCGGCGAGACAGGACAAAAGTTTCTCTTGCATAAAAAAACAGCCTCCCCAATACCAAGTGTTCCGGTATGCGGAAGCTGTGCCGCAGCCCCCCGTACCGACGGTTACAGTTCAGTATATGAGGGAGAACTGCGGAAAATACCTCAGCCGAAAAAATTGTCAGGCGGACTCCTTTTTGCCGTGCGAGAGCTTTTTCACGGAGGTGTGATGCTCTTCTCCCGCAAGAAGCGCGACGATGTTGCGCCTGTGCGCGAACCAGGTCAGGAAGCAGTCGAAGAGAAGCAACAGGAAGATCGCAACGACAAAACCGTTGTTCATCTCCCCCGCATAGCGCAGGAAGAACAGAACGCCCTGGATCGCGGTGAACAGCGAAACGCCGAGCAGAGAACCCATGGAGCCCCATTCGCTCGCCCAGATATAAAAGAGAGTGAACAGAAGCACGGCGAGCACGACAAAGATCATCCACCAATATTCACAGCAGAGCGCGAACGCGTACATGCCGAGCGTGGAGGCAATGCCCTTGCCGCCCTTGAATTTCATCGTGACGGGATAGATGTGCCCCACGATGACCGAGACTCCGCACACATACCGCGCGAGGTCGGAGACGAGCACGTCCGTGCCCGCAAAGACCTTGCCGCGGAAGATAAAATAGGCGATGAGAAGGGGCAGACCGCCCTTGATCATGTCGCAAAAAAGGGTGATCGCGCCGATCTTCAACCCGAACTGACGGCTCATGTTCATGGTGCCGGGGTTTCCGCTGCCCATCTTCCGCACATCTTTGTGCTTGATCTTCGAGATCAGAAGGGCAAAGTTGAAGCACCCGACAAAATAGGACACGACCGCCATCACGATGAACCAATACCAGATCTGAGAAAATTCCAATTCGGTCATAGTTCCCCTCCCGTCAGCCCATCATGCCGCTCTCGTTCTCGCCGCGGTTGCGCGTGACGAGGCGGATGGGCGTGCCGCTGAAATCGAAGGCACGGCGCAAAACGTTTTCGAGATACCGTTTATAAGAAAAGTGCATGAGCTGTTCGTCGTTGACGAAGAGAACAAAAGTGGGCGGGCAGACGGACGGCTGCGAGCAATAGTAGATCTTGAGCCGCCTGCCGTTGAAGGATGCGGGCTCGTTGGTGCGCACCGCGTCGAGAATGAGGTCGTTCAAAAGCCCCGTCGAGACGCGGCGGTTGGCGTTTTCATACGCCTGCCGCGCGACGGCAAGCACCTTTTCCGCGCGCTTGCCCGTCTTTGCCGAGATGTACACGGACTTGTAGTAGTCCATGAATTTAAGGTCTGCGGCGAGCTTTTCCTCGAATTTATTGACGGTGTGGGTGTCCTTTTCGATGAGATCCCACTTGTTCATCACGACGACGGAAGGCTTGCCCTGCTCGTGGACGTAGCCGATGATCTTGACGTCCTGTTCGGTGAGCCCCTCCGCGCTGTCCACGACGAGCAGGCACACGTCGGCGCGGCGGACCGCGTCAAAGGCGCGCAGGACGCTGTAATACTCCACGTCGTCCGACACGTTCTTTTTCTTGCGGATGCCCGCCGTGTCGATGAGGGTGTATTTTTGGCCGTCAAGCTCGAAGGGCGTATCGATCGCGTCGCGCGTCGTGCCCGCAAGGTCGGTCACGATGGTGCGCTCGAACCCGAGCAGGCGGTTGACGAGGCTGCTCTTGCCCGCGTTCGGCTTGCCGACCACCGCCACTTTGAGACGGTCGGACTCCTCTTCGTCCCCTCCTTCAAAGTGGGAGACGACCTCGTCGAGCACGTCGCCGATGCCCTGCGAATGTTCCGCGGAGACGGCAAAAGGCTCGCCGAGCCCAAGAGAATAGTATTCGAAGATCTTGTCGTGCGAGAAGTTGTCCACCTTGTTGACGGCGAGCACGATGGGTTTTTTGCTTCGGCGGAGTTTTTCCGCGACGTCGTAGTCGGAGGAGGTCAGGTCCTCCTTGCCGTCCACCAGCAGGATGATGACCTGCGCCATATCGATGGCGGCGTCCGCCTGGCGGAGGATCTCCCGCCACATCGTGTCCTCGCTCTTGAGCTCGATGCCGCCCGTGTCCACGACGGTGAATTTTTTTCCGCGCCAGACCGCATCCGCATAAAGGCGGTCGCGCGTGACGCCCGGACGGTTTTCGGTGATGGAGATCTTACGCCCCGCTATTTTGTTGAAGAGGGTACTCTTGCCCACGTTGGGACGACCCACGATCGCTACCAGAGGATTTGCCATAACGTCTCCCGTTTTCTGTTCAAAGACTGTATGCAGACATTATACCCGATTTGCAAAAATTTGTAAAGAAAAAGCGGCTCGCTTTGAAAAAAGCGAGCCGCCCGTCCGTTGTCATTTGCCTGCGCCGATGTTGATGACGCCGATGCCCGAGAGAAGTCCGAGCACGCAACCCAGAACATAGATGACCAGCGCGATCCAGAAAATGACGCGCCATACCTTACCGAGCCCGCGGCTGTACTCGTATGCGGGGAAAGCGATCGCGATCAGAAGGGCGATCTTACCGACGATCTCGAGAACGGAGCCGATGGGCGAGCCGCCGAACAGTCCGCCGAAGACGAACAGGAAGGCGGCGAGAATCAAGCCGAAGAACGCACAGAGCTTGACAAAATCGCGCTTTGCCTGTCCCTCGGTCCTCTGTCTTTTAGCCATGATTGAAACAATCTCCTTTTTTTTCGTTCATACTTATTTTACCACTTGCGCGCTGATTTTACAAGCGTTCGAGCGGGTTTTATTTAATTTTATTTGTCGAAAATGTAGACGGCATCTTCGCCGTCGTCCTCCAAAAAACGGACGGCGATCCCCTCTCTTTTGGACGTGGGGACGTTCTTGCCCGTAAAATCCGCCTTGAAAGGCAGTTCGCGGTGCCCGCGGTCGACGAGCGCGAGGAATTGGATCTTGCGCGGCCGCCCCATCGCCATGACTTCGGCGATCGCGGCACGAACCGTCCTGCCCGTAAAGATGACGTCGTCGCACAAAAGCACCGTCTTTCCGTCCAGACCGAACCCGATCTCGCTGCCGAAAAACTCCACCTCTTCGCTGAGTTTTTCAAGATCGTCGCGATAGAGCGCAATGTCGAAAACGCCCATCGGCACGTCCGCGCCTTCGATGGAATCGAGGCATTCCTTGATGCGCTTTGCGACCGTGACGCCGCGCGTGCGGATCCCGATGAGCACGAGATCCTCCACCCCGTCGTTGCGCTCGATGATCTGATGCGCGAGCCTGCGGAAGGTGTTGCGGATGCCCGCTTCGTCCATGAGTTGTCCCTTGATCTTCATTCTCTCCTCCCCTGTTCCGCGCGGTTAAGAAGCGCGAGCACCTTCTCGAAATGCTCGGGAAGGGGCGCCTCGAACGTCATGCGCTCGCCCGTGCGCGGATGATCGAATGTCAGCCTGCACGCATGCAGGAGCTGACCGTTCAGCGAAAAACGCTGTTTTTTTATCCCGTAGACGGGATCTCCCACGATCGGATGCCCGATGTGTTTGCAGTGAACGCGGATCTGGTGCGTCCTGCCCGTTTCCAGACGGAAGCGCACAAGCGTGTATCCGCTCGCCTCGAATCTTTTGACGACTTCAAAATTGGTGGCGGCATAACGCCCCTTTTCCTTCGGGACAACCGCCATGCGGATGCGGTCGGTCGGGTGCCTGCCGATGTACGTCTCCACCCTGCCGCTGTCCTCTTTGAACAGCCCCTCGCAGAGCGCGACGTATTCGCGCGCACACGTCTTGTCCGCGATCTGTGCGGAAAGCGACAGGTGCGCCGCGTCGTTCTTTGCGACGACGAGAAGCCCCGACGTGTCCTTGTCGATGCGGTGCACGATGCCGGGACGGATGACGCCGTTGATGGAGCTGAGCGAATGCAACCGAAAGAGCAGGGCGTTGACGAGCGTACCCGTCAGATTGCCGCTGCCCGCGTGCACCGTGAGGCCCTGCGGCTTGTTGATGACCGCGACATCCTCGTCTTCGTAGACGATGTCGATCGGGATGTCCTGCGGCGTAAGGTCGAGTTTTAACGGCTCCCTGTGCGCGGCGCGGACCTCATCCCCCGCCGAGACGGATGCGGACGCCTTTGCGGGCGAGCCGTTTAGGGTGACCGCGCCCTCCTCGATCAGCTTTTTTGCCGCCGAGCGGGTGATGCCCATGTTCTCGGAGAGAAAGACATCCAGCCTGCCGCACGCCGCCTGCGCGACGGCGGAAAAGTCCTCCGCGTCAGCCATTCTCCCCTTCCTCTTCGGGCGTCTCTTCCTCCTGCGAGGAACGGAAGACCGCAGCGCGGTCCACAAACAAAAGGGCGATCACGAGAAGCACCGCCCCGATCGCGATCGCGATGTCGGCGACGTTGTTGTGGAAATCCACAAAACCGAAGTTCATATAGATGAAGTCGCGCACGCCCTTTTCGACACAGCGGTCGATCAGGTTGCCCGCCGCGCCGACCATGATCAGCACGAGCGATACGCGCAGGAACCTGCGCTTGCCCTTCAGACGCAGGCAAACCGCAAAGAGCACGACAAGAGCGACGCAGGTAAGTCCGATAAAGACGGGCATTGCCCACGGCTCGTCCGAGAACCAACCGAACGAAATGCCCGTGTTTTGCGGCACCGCCTCGATGCCCAGCCAACCCTTGATCAGGTCGACGGACTCGCCGTATGCCGCATAGGCCGCCGCCTTCGTGAGCTGGTCGGCAAGCAAAAGAACCAGAAACAGGATCGCATATGCCATGTCAGTCTTCTTCCTCCTCTTTTTCGTCGTCCATCAGACCAAGGTTGCGGCAGAGCTCGCCCAAATCGAGCTTGCCCTTCGGATTGAGCACGTCGTCGAGATTGAAGGTGTATTCCTCCTCTTCCTGCACGTAGCGCTCGATCGCCGCTTTGGGGTCGTCTTCCTGCTTTTTCTCTTCCGAAGTAAAAAAATCGGGCTGTTTTCCGAGAATGGCGGCGAGGTTGTGCGCAAACTGCACATATTCCTCCGATTCGCCGCCCGGGAGCCTGCCCGCCATCTGCTCCGCGAGCGCGCGCCACTTTTCCGCGAACAGGCGGAAGGTCTGCAATTCCATCTGCGCGCTCATGCGGTAGAATTCCTTGATCTCATCCCCCTTGCTCTCGGCGTCGACGATCGCCTTTCCGACTTTCTGCTCGCGCGCGCGCAGTTCGGCGATGGTGGCGCGCAGACTGCGGTTTTCCGCGACCAGCCCGTCCACCCTGTAATTGAGCCGTTTGATCTTGGATACATACGCGTCGCGCACGCCTTCGATCAGCTGCTCCACTTCTTTTTTTGTGAATTTCTTAAACATTTTCCGAACGGATCTCCGCTATCATTTTATTCTTCACGTCGTACAGTTTCTGCGAAAGGTCGACCTTGTAGACGTGCGGGTTGTCCGGACGCTTGTATTCGTCCCAGAAGCTCTCCTTCTCGCGCTCGGCATAGGCGCAGATCTCTTTCAGCGTCGGGTCGGGGCGAACGCGCGCGCCGTCTTTTAAGACGAGCTCGGTCAGCGGACGCATCGTGTAATCGGTGAACGTGATCTTCTTCCATGTGTCCTTCGGGTGGAAGATCGTGAGCGGACGGGAGACGTCGAACGTCTCGTCGCGCAGGGCGATCAGGTCCGCCTCCGCCTTGCCCGTCTTGTTGTCGTAGATTCGGTACACGCACTTGAAACCGGGGTTCGTGATCTTGTCCGAGTTGTCGGAGAGCTTGATCTTCGGGATCTCCTTTCCGCCCTGCGGCAGAAGAGAGGAGAGCTTGTAAACGCCGCCGAGGGCGGGCATGTCCGCGCTCGTGATCAGCCTTGTGCCGACGCCCCACAGATCGATGCGCGCGCCCTGGTTTTTGAGGGAGTTGATGAGGTATTCGTCCAGATCGCCCGACGCACAGATGATCGCGTCGGGGAATCCCGCCTCGTCCAGCATCTTGCGCGCCTGCTTGGAAAGATACGCGAGGTCGCCGCTGTCCAGGCGGATGCCCTTGGGCTCATGCCCCGCCGCGCGCAGTTCGCGGAAGACGCGGATGGCGTTGGGCACGCCGCTGCGCAGGGTGTCGTAGGTGTCGACCAGGAGAAGGCAGGCGTCGGGATACATCTTCGCGTAGGCGGAGAACGCCTCGTATTCGCTCGGGAAGTTCATCACCCAGCTGTGCGCGTGCGTTCCCGCGACGGGGATGCCGAACATCTGCCCCGCGAGCACGTCGGAGGTCGAACCGCAGCCGCCGATGACGGATGCGCGCGCGCCGTATACGCCCGCGTCGGGGCCCTGCGCGCGGCGCAGTCCGAACTCCATCACCGAGTCCCCCTTCGCCGCATAGGTGACCTTTGCGGACTTGGAGGCGATGAGCGTCTGGTGGTTGACGATGTTCAGAAGCGCCGTTTCGAGGAACTGCGCTTCGAGAAGAGGCGCGCGGACGGTGAGGATGGGCTCCTCGGGGAAAACGACGGTGCCTTCGGGCACCGCATACACGTCGCCCGTGAAGCGGAAATCCTTTAAATACGAGAGGAATCGCTCGTCAAAGAGCCCGAGCGAGCGGAGATAGGCGATGTCCTCTTCCTCGAAACGGATGCCGAGGATGTAGTCGAGCGCCTGCTCCAGCCCCGCCGCCACCGAATAGGTGATGATGTTGTTGCGGCGGAAAAACAGATCGAAGACGGCGATGTCCTTTTCCTTTCCGTTTTTGAGGTAGCCGTCCATCATGGTGAGCTGATACAGATCGGTCAGAAGCGTAAGATTTTTAAACATCTTTTCCCTCCCCGTCCTCTTCGGGCGGCTCTTCGTCTTTCTTTCCCGCATGCTCTTTCGAGGACTCCGCTTCGGCTTTTTGCGCCATCGCCTTGCGCTGTTCGGCGGTGTAATATGCGGGAAGGATCGCGAGCGGCTCGCTGACAACGGCGCCCGTCGCACTGCCGTATTTGTTGCGGTTGTACAGGAGCACGCTCAGGATGAGGATGATCCCGCACGCCGCCATCAGCACGGCAAAGACGAGGGAGATCGGGATGTCATGCCCGAGGATGTACTCGCTGTCGCGCAGCGGCTCCATGATCGAACGGACGATGCCGTACCACGCGAGATAGATGCCCGCAGAGAGACCGTGCGGCTTTTTGAGGAATTTCCACATCAGCGTGAACAGGACGAAGAACAAAAGGATGTCCAGCACGCTCTCGTAGAAGAAGAAGGCGGCGTGCCACTCGTCGCCGATCTGCACCGCGAGCGGGAACCACTGCAGTGAGGGGTTCGTGATCAGAGGGCCGTACACTTCCTGGTTGAAGAAGTTGCCCCACCTTCCGATGCCCTGCGCAAGCGCGACGCCGGGGACAAGGCAGTCCGCGACGCGCAGAAAGTTGATCCTGTGGATGACGCAGAAGAGAATGACGCCCAGCGCGCCGCCGATGATCCCGCCGATGATGGAGAGCCCGCCGCTGCGGAAACCCGTGAACCACTCGGTGATGGAGCTGTTCGGATCGGTCAGCACGGAAAAAGTGCGCGCGCCGACGATGCCGAGCGGCAGTACGCAGAGCAGAAAGTCGAGCGTCCAGTCTGCGGGGATGTTGCGGCGTTTGAACAGAAGCGCGACCACACCCGCCGCGCACAGAATGCCGAACACGATGACGATCGCATAATAATAGATGGTAAACCCGTTTTCCCCGATGGGAATTGTAATGCCGGGGCGGGCGTTGAGAGCGGTCAAAGCCATGATCTTTCCTCTGCCGATGCGCGCGGGGACGACGCCCCGCGCCCGTTTTTTGAATTAGACTGCTTTTATTATAGCATACGCGCGCGGAAATAGAAAGCAAAAAACCGAAAAAATGTGCAAAAAAACCGCCCCTCTTGCGAAGGGCGGGAAGCGGTCAGACGCCTGCACAGCCGATGCTGATGAGCAGCGCTCCGTCTACTTTTTTCATCGTACTTTCGGGGAGGGCGCCGATACGCTCTTTGAGCCTGCGTTTGTCAAGCGTGCGGATCTGCTCGAGCAGGATCACCGAGTCCTTTTGCAGACCGAACGAACGGCCCGCGATCTCGATGTGCGTCGGCAGCCGCGCCTTGGTCAGGCGGCTCGTCACCGCCGCGGCGATGACCGTCGGGGAATACTTGTTTCCGATGTCGTTCTGCACGACGAGCACGGGGCGCACGCCGCCCTGTTCGCTCCCGACGACGGGGCTGAGATCGGCGTAATACAGCTCCCCTCGTTTGATCTCCATTTGTCTTTGACCTCGCTTCTTTGTCTTTCGGAATCCCCCCCCTATCAGTATATGTACGCAGAGGCGCAAACCGTGCGGGGAGGCCTTCCGCACTTAGTATCGTCACAAAGAAAGGAGAATATACTTCATTTTTCCGAAAGAGAACGGATGGCGCGCGGGAGCGCGGCGACGACATCCGTCGCGCAGACGCTGTATTCGCCCAGCTCTTCCGCCGCCAGAACACCCGCCCTGCCCAGAAGATAGGCGCCGCACGCCGCCGCTTCGGGCGCGTTGACGCCCCGCGCCGCGAGCGAGGCGATGATGCCCGAAAGGACGTCGCCGCTCCCGCCTTTCGCGAGCGCGGGCGTGCCTTCCGCGTTCAGAAGGACGGACCTGCCGTTGGTAATGATGCTCGCATGGCCCTTCAAAAGAATGGTGACGCCGAACGAACAGGAATAAAAGCGCGCGAGAGAGATCCCGTCCGCGAGGACTTCGGGGATCGTCTTGCCGAACAGCCTTGCAAATTCGCCGGGGTGCGGAGTGAGGATGACGCGGCAGCTCTTTTCACAGAGAATGTCCGTGCCGTACTCCGCGAGCGCGTTGAGCGCGTCCGCGTCCAGAATGAGCGTGCCCTTATAATTGGTGAGAAGATACGCCACGGAATCGTACAGCCCGCGCGTGACGCCAGAGCCCATCCCCACCGCGATCGCGTTCGCGCCGAGAAGCCCGTCCAGAAACTCTCGGTCAAAGGCGAGAAAGCCGTCTTCGTCGGGTGCGCGGGTCAGGATGACTTCGGGGATCTTTCCGACCGCATGGGGAAAGATCGAAGCGGGGAGAGCGAGCCGCGTATAGCCGCATCCGCACCGCAGAGCCGCCGCCGCGGAGAGAAAGGGCGCGCCCGAATAGCGTACACTGCCCGCGAGGATGACCGCCGTGCCGAAGCTGCCCTTGTTCGTGTTCTTGCGGCGGGGCGGAAAGAGCTTTGCAAAGTCGGACGCCTCGCACAGCCAGGATTCGGGCGCGCCGCACAGCTCGATGCCGATGTCGCGCGCGACCACTTTCCCGCACACGTCCGCGCCGTCGTTGAGAAGAAGCCCCCTTTTCAATTCGCCGATCGTGACCGTCACGTCCGCGCGGACGCAGGAGACGTACTGCCCGCTGTCCCCGCCGAGGCCGCTGGGAATGTCGGCGGAGACAACCTTCGCGCCGCTCGCGTTGATGCGCGCGATCGCGTCCGCAAACCTGCCTTCGGGCGCGCGGGAAAAGCCCGTCCCGAAGATCGCGTCGATGATGACGTCGAATTTGCGTTCGGGAAAGGCGGAAAAAACCTCGCCCGCATATTTTTCGCGCTGGGCGGCGCAATCGGCGGAGAGCTTGTCCGTCAGCGTGAAAACCGCCGTCTCAAACCCCTTTTCCGCAAGCAGGCGCGCCGCACACCACCCGTCGCCGCCGTTGTTGCCGCCGCCGCAGACCGCGAGCACGCTCCTGCCGCCGAACGAGGAGAGCAGTTTTTCCGTCTCCTCCGCGATCGCCGCGCCCGCGCGCTCCATCAGCGCCTGCGACGGAACGCCGAGATCTTCGATGGTATGTTTGTCCGCAGCGCGCATCTGCGAACAGCTGACAACTCTCTTCATGCGTCGTCCTCCTCCGCGCCCAGCGAGGCGAGGGCGCTCTTTGCCGTGTCGTAGTCGAATCCCCTGCTCAGGAGGCGACGATACGCCTTGCTGAGATTCTCGCGCGTGAACTCTTTGCCCTTCATGTACTTCTGCGCGACCTGCCGTGCCGCCTCCGCTTCGCCCGTGAGCGAGGAAAGCGCCTCGTCGATGCACTCCTCCCGCACGCCGCGGCGGACAAGCTCCGCGCGCATCAGGCGCGCGCCCTTGCCCTTGCCCGCACTGCGGACGTACTGTGCACAGTACTCTGCGTCGTCCACATACGAATATGTGCGCAGTTTTTCGAGGACGTATTCGCAGACCGCGTCCACATACCCCTTTTTGTGCAGGAAGTCGGACATCTCTTTCTCCGTCTTCATCGTGACGGAGAGATGCGTGAGCGCGCGGTCGAGCGCCTGCGCCTTTTCGTTCTCCAGCTGGATCTCATCCAGCCGCGCGGGATCGATGACGTCCCCTGCCTTCAGGCGGCAGGAGAGCACCGTCTCCAGCTTCATGCCGCAATAAAATTTTCCGTCGACGTAGACGTTGCAGCGCTCTTTGTCCTTTGCCTGCGGCGTGATCGCCGTGATCTCAGCCATTCTCCCTCCTTGACGGGCATAAAAAACGCCCGCGCCGAATACCGACGCGGGTGAAAGCCTTTTTGTCGTCCCTGTTTCCGCGACGGCAAACGCGTTGCCGCGCCCCCCCTGCGGGGCGACGGGCCGCGCGATGGATGTTTGTTTACAGTTTGACTACCCAGCCGTGCTCGTCGGGGAGCCTGCCCGTCTGGATGCCCGTGATGTTGTCATACAGCCACTCGGTGATCTTGCCCATCTCGCCGCCGTTGACGACGTAATCGACGCCCTTGTACTGCATCATGCCGACGGGCGAGATGACCGCCGCCGTGCCCGTGCCGAACGCCTCGTCCAGCTTGCCGTTTTTCTGCGCCTCGATGACCTCGTCGATGGAGACCCTGCGCTCGGAGACCTTGTAGCCGTGCGCGCGGAGAAGTTCGATGCTGCTCTTGCGGGTGATGCCGGGAAGGATGGAGCCGACGAGCGCAGGCGTCACGACCTCGCCGTCGATGACGAAGAACATGTTCATGGAGCCCACTTCTTCGACGTATTTCTTCTCGTTCGCATCCAGCCAAAGGACCTGGTCAAAGCCCTTTTTCTCCGCCTCTTCGCCCGCTTTGAGGCTGACGGCGTAGTTCGCGATGCACTTGGATTCGCCCGTGCCGCCGACCGTCGCGCGGGTGTAGAAGTCCTCGACGAGAAGGCGCGTGGGCGCAAGGCCGTGCGCATAATAGCTGCCGACGGGCGAGAGGATGATGAAGAACAGGTATTCCGAGCTCGCATGCACGCCGAGCGCGACGTTGGTCGCGATGATGGAGGGACGGATGTAGAGCGCCGTGCCGGGCGCGGTCGGGATCCAGTCCTTTTCCACTTTCAGAAGCTCGAACAGACCTTCGAGCGCGAGCTTTTCGTCGATCTGCGGGATGCACATGCGCTCCGCGGAACGGTTCATGCGCTTGAAGTTCTCTTCGGGACGGAACACGCGCACTTCGCCCTTTTCGTTGCGGAATGCCTTCAGTCCCTCGAAGATGCCCTGCGCATAGTGGAAGACGGTGGTCGCGAGATCGAACGCGACGGGACCGTACGGCTCGATCTGCGGCTCCTGCCACTTGCCGCCCGTGTACTTCATCGTCAACATATAGTCGGTGAAGATCTTGCCGAACCCGAGCTTGCTCTGGTCCGCAGGTTTTTCTTTCAGCTTTTGCGCTTTGATGAATTTCATTTCCGTATCCTCTTTTTTATGCGGAGACGACCGTCTCCGTTTTATGCAATAATTTATTGTCAAACATTATAGCACAATCCTCCGCATTTGTAAATGATTTACAAATCGGATAATATAAATTGCTTCGATCGAAAAAACAGATCGCCCCGCCCTTTCGCGCGCCGATCCCGCGGCAGAACAAAAAGCCTTTTGCCGCATTCGGGCCGGCCGCCCTTCGGAAGTTTTATCCCTCGGCGGCGACGGGAAAGGGAAAGAGAAACTCCTCTCCCCGCTCCGCAAGGATGCGGCCCGCCATGAAGTCGTTCAGCCCTTCGGAAAACGCCTTTTCCGCCTCCGCACGGACCGCGACGCGGACGCAAACTTTGTCCGAGTACTCCGTGTCCTTGACCGTGCAGTCCTGCGCGGCGAGGTATTTTTTGAGCGCGTCGAAATTTTCATACGAAACGGTGATACGCAGGATGCGGCAGGAAGTGTATTCGCGTATGTCCGCAGAAGCGAGCGCTTCGGCGCAGGTGCCCGAATAGGCACGCACAAGCCCGCCCGCGCCCAGCTTGACGCCGCCGAAATAGCGGGTGACGACCGCGACCGTCTCGAACAGCTTTTTGTTTTTGAGAACTTCAAGAATGGGCATGCCTGCGGTGCCCTGCGGCTCGCCGTCGTCCGAAAAGCGCAGAAGGTTCCCGCGCCTGTCCGCGACGAACGCGAAGCAGTTGTGCGTCGCGAGCGAATGCTCGGCGCGGATCTTCGCGATGAAGGCGCGCGCCTCCTCTTCGCTCTCCGCGTGGGCGCAGTTCGCGATGAAACGGGAGCGCTCGATCACCTTTTCATAGGTGACGGGAGCGTAAAGGCTGAGATAGCGCTCCATTCAGGCGATCCTGACGCGGATGTGCACCTTTTTGCCCTTATGCAGGACAAACTCGCCCTTCTCGCGCGCGGCGTCGGGGATCTTTGCCGCGACGTCGGAGACCTTCTCCTCATCCACGCGCACGCCGCCGCCCTCGATCAGCCTGCGCGCCTCGCTCTTGGACTTTGCCGCGTTCGCCGCGACAAGCGCGTCGCAGACCGTCTCCACGTCCGCGCCGATCGTGACCGTCGGCATATTTTCCGCGTCGCCGCCGAACGCCGCCTTCGCCTTCGCGCGCGCGTCGTCCGCCTTCTCCTGCCCGTGCACCATCTTGGTGAGCTCGTAGGCGAGCGTCTCCTTCGCCGCGTTGATGCGCTCGTCTCTGTGCGCGCACAGGGCGGAGATCTCGTCCAGCGGGAGGAAGGTCAGGAGCTTGAGGCATTTTTCGACGTCCGCGTCGTCCACGTTTCTCCAATACTGATAGAAATCGTAAGGGCTTGTCTTGTTCTCGTCCAGCCAGACGGCGCCCTTTGCCGTCTTACCCATTTTGCGGCCGTCCGAGGTGGTGAGAAGCGTGAACGTCATCGCGAACGCGGGCTGCTGTTCCTTGCGGCGGATGAGATCCGCGCCCGCGAGGATGTTGTTCCACTGGTCGTCTCCGCCCAGCTCCAGCTTGCAGCCGTATTTCTGATAGAGTACGAGGAAGTCGTACGCCTGCATCAGCATATAGTTGAATTCGAGGAAGGAAAGCCCCCTTTCCAGCCTCGATTTATAGCACTCCGCCGTCAGCATCTTGTTGACGGAGAAATGCACGCCGATGTCGCGCAGAAAATCGATATAATTGAGGTTGGCAAGCCAGTCGGCGTTGTTGACCATGATCGCGCCGTTCTCGCCGCCGAACTTGATAAAGCGGGACATCTGCTTGCGGAAGCACTCGCAGTGGTAATCCACAGTCTCGCGCGTCATCATCGAGCGCATGTCCGTCCTGCCCGAAGGATCGCCGATCATGCCCGTGCCGCCGCCGATGAGAACGATGGGACGATGCCCTGCGTCCTGCATGTGCTTCATCGCGATCAGCTGCATGAAGTGGCCCACATGGAGACTGTCCGCCGTCGGATCAAATCCGATGTAAAAGGGTACGCTCTCCTTGCCGAGGAGCTCGTAGAGATCCTCTTCAAACACCGTCTGTTTGATGAACCCTCTCTCGCGGAGGGTGTCCATGACGTTCTTTGCCATTGCTTTGTTACACTCCGATGGTTGAATTTTGCATTTGCTGACATTCATTTTACCACATTCGCTTCGGTTTGTAAACTTTTGCGAGCCGAAGAGCGTGCCCTTTCCAAAAAATCTTTTGCCGCGGCGAGAATATTCCTCGCAAAATATTGAAATATTTTTTTGCGTGTGGTATAATTTAAGTCGGTAATACCGACAAACATTCGTAGGTCAATTTTTTATTGGAGGAAGTAAAATGCAATATTCACGCGAAGTTGAAGAGATGTTTTGCGTTGCAAAGGGCCCCAACCACGGCCCCGCTCCCATTCCCGAAGAGGGCAAATGGATCCAGGCAAAAGAGATCAAAGACATTTCCGGCCTCACGCACGGCGTCGGCTGGTGCGCGCCGCAGCAGGGCGCGTGCAAGCTCACGCTCAACATCAAGGAAGGCGTCATCCAGGAAGCGCTCGTCGAGACGCTCGGCTGCTCCGGTATGACCCACTCCGCTGCGATGGCGGCTGAGATCCTGCCCAAAAAGACCATCCTCGAAGCGCTCAACACCGACCTCGTCTGCGACGCGATCAACACCGCGATGCGCGAGCTGTTCCTGCAGATCGTCTACGGCAGGAGCCAGTCCGCATTCTCCGACGACGGCCTCGTCATCGGCGCAGGTCTCGAAGACCTCGGCAAGGGCAACCGCTCGCAGGTCGGCACGATGTACTCCACCGCCGCAAAAGGCGTGCGCTACCTCGAGATGACGGACGGCTATGTCACCCGCCTCGCGCTCGACAAGAACAGCGAGGTCATCGGCTATGAGTTCATCAACTTCGGCAAGATGATGGACTTCATCAAAGGCGGCATGAGCGCGGACGACGCACTCAACAAGGCGAAGGGACACTACGGCAGATTCACCGAAGCCGACGGGGCGGTCAAATACATCGACCCCCGCAAAGAGTAAGGAGGTAGAGTATCATGAGCATCACGTTTGAAGGTTACGAGAGAAGGATCAAACAGATCAGACCCGTCATGGACAAGTATGGCATCAAGGACTTCGAAGATGCCAAGAAGATCTGCAACGAAAAGGGCTTCGACGCATACGACATCGTCAAGAGCGTCCAACCCATCGCATTTGAGAATGCGGGCTGGGCTTACACGCTGGGCGCCGCGATCGCGATCAAAAAAGGCTGCACCAAGGCCGCTGACGCCGCCGAAGCGATCGGCGAAGGCCTGCAGGCGTTCTGCATCCCCGGCTCTGTCGCCGACCAGAGAAAGGTCGGTCTCGGTCACGGCAACCTCGCCGCCATGCTCCTCAGAGAGGAGACGACCTGCTTCTGCTTCCTCGCAGGTCATGAGTCCTTCGCTGCGGCGGAAGGCGCGATCGGCATCGCAAAGAACGCGAACAAGGTCCGTAAAGTTCCCCTTCGCGTCATCCTCAACGGCCTGGGCAAAGACGCGGCGTACATCATCTCCCGCATCAACGGATTTACCTATGTCCAGACCAAATATGACTACTACACCGGCAAGCTGACCGTCGTCAAAGAGACCCCCTACTCCGACGGCGAGCGCGCTAAGGTCAAGTGCTACGGCGCGGACGACGTCAACGAGGGCGTCGCGATCATGATCAAGGAAGACGTCGGCGTCTCCATCACCGGAAACTCGACCAACCCGACCCGCTTCCAGCACCCCGTCGCGGGCACCTATAAGAAATGGGCGATCGAGAACGGCAAAAAGTACTTCTCCGTCGCATCGGGCGGCGGCACGGGCAGAACCCTGCACCCCGACAACATGGCGGCAGGCCCCGCGAGCTACGGCATGACCGATACGATGGGCCGTATGCACTCGGATGCGCAGTTCGCTGGTTCTTCCTCCGTTCCCGCACACGTCGAGATGATGGGCCTGATCGGCGCAGGCAACAACCCCATGGTCGGCATGACCGTCGCATGCGCGGTCGCAGTGCAGGAAGGCATGAACAAGTGATCTTAAACCGCTCAACGCGGTGGAATTTTCGGCATCGGGATCTTCCCGATGCCGATTTTTTCCCTTCTCGCCCTCTTTATCGTTCCCCCTCTGCCCGTTTTATAAAGATGACTTTAAAAGATTTCTGTGCTTTTTCTTTCGGATAAAGGGATGAAAAAATATTTTTATAAAAATTTTTAAAAATGACCGTCAAATCGTTTTACTTTTTTCTAAAATGATGTATAATTAATTATGCTGTTTTGAGAAACGCATCGAGGTGTAGCGCAGTTTGGTAGCGCGCTTGGTTAGGGACCAAGAGGTCGTGGGTTCAAGTCCCGTCACCTCGACCACGTCGCCGCGAGGCGAACTTTGCAACAAGCCGCGATTGGTCGCGGCTTGTTCGCTTTCACGCCTGCGGCTCCTTTTTCCCAAAAATCTCGGGCTTCGCCCTGCGATTTTCGGGAGACCCTGTTTATTCCGCAAGGCAGACTTTGCGGGCGGGTCAAGTTTTCACTTGACCCGTTTGCTTTATTGCCTGCGGCTCCTTTTTCCCAAAAATCTCGGGCTATGCCCTGCGATTTTCGGGAGACCCTAATTTGAAGCAAAATTTGCGAACAGGTCGGAAAAAAGTCCGACCTGTTCGCATTGCGGGAATATCTTTCCGCACAAAAAAACAGGAGCCGACGCCCCTGTTTTTTTAAATATTTTTCCGAAACGGCGTTTATTTTTCACCGTGACAATAGTCGTAATACCAGCAACGGTACGGCTCCTCGCACTGCGGTCCGACCTGAACAAAAACCTCTTCTTTGGAAAATTTGACCTTCCCGAGGCGCCAGATGTTTTCATCCACCCAGCGGTACAGCTGACGCGCCTGCGGCGTGACGTCCTCGACGCGATACTCCTCCCCATCCCCCGGCAAAACGACAAAGCAGGAGTGCACGGGAAGGCCGCATTTGGTCACGACGTAACGCTGGAATGCGACGTCTTTGACAAACTGCTCTTTGACCTCGTCGCTGTTTTTGACCTCGTACATGGAAAAACCGTTCTCGGTGCGGCGCAAGATATCGAGCGCGCAATAATTGTTATAATGCGAAAAGGCCGCTTCACAGATCACGGGCGTACCCTCGCGCAGGAGCTCCTGCGTCTTTTTGAGCATCGCGGAGATGTTCAAGCGGCCGTCTTCGCGGCGCACCGTCGTCTCGACGAAGGGGCCGAACATACCCATTGCGCGGTCGCCGAACTCGTTGCCCCTGTCCAACAGCTCCTGCACTTCGGGCGGGATGACCCGAAATTCGGGTCTGTGCCTGTCCAGCCAGAGCATGCGCGGACACTGCATCCCGCGCATGAAATCGGTCTTGGTGACCCCCATATCTTCCTCCTTTTTGAAAAACGGGGAGCCGTCTGTGGCTCCCCGCTCGGTTTCATTTTTTCTTTTTCTTGACCAGAACCGTATAAGGTTTGATCAACCCCTTGCGGATGAGCTCCTCGTCCGTGCGGTAAGCATAATGGAAATCGGTGTAGATACAGCCGACGTCCGCGATCTCAAAACTGCGGGCGAGCAACTCGACCAATTCCTTGGCCTGTTTGAGCATCCTGCGCGAGGTGATGCGGATGCGGAGCGGCGTTTCGGAATGCGTTTTTTTGTCGGAGACATCCTCAAAACGATATTTGCTCTCTTCAAAGGCTGAGGGCGAAAGCGCGAGGAAGAGAGAAAGCGTCTTTCCGCTGACACAGAGCTTTGCGATCTTGTCTTTGCCAACGCGGAAATTCTCACTGCCCTGGCAAACGCGCGATTTTACGCCCGCGTAGCCGAGAAGGGCGTTCTTTATCTCCGTGTAAAAATCCTGTACGGGCTCATTCTGAATAATGCGTGAACGGAATGAACGGCGATAGCGCACGACGCGCTCGTATCCCTCCGGAATTTCCGATGCGGAGGGCTCCGCCTCGGAGACCTCGGAAAGATCTTCTGCCGCGAGCTCTTCCGTCGCGAGCTCGCCGACGATCCCTGCGTTCTCTTCATCTGCCTCCGACTGCGAGAATGCAGACTCCTCTTCGAGTTCCGCAAGCGCCTGCTCCATCTTTTCGCGAAACTGTGCCTTGGCACAGGGGAACATCTCCCCTTTCACGCAGAGCGTGCACCATGTCATCGTGCCGCACAGATCTCTGCCCGCACGCTCGCTCGCAAGCCATTTGTCCACGTCGATCACATGCTGAAGATCGGCAAATTCAGTCTCGGATATGCTCGACAAATCTTTCCCTTTCATTTCCTTTCACTCCCGGTTCTTCCGCCTCATATGTATGCCTCAAAATTTACATTTATTATACTACAAACAGAATACAAAAGCAAGCGATCGCACAAAAAGCGCTCATTTTTCCAGACAGGAACCCAACGCCTCGATGCGCTTGCGCAGGCTGAGCATGCGCGCATCCGTAGCGGCGATCGTCTCGGCACAACTCTTCAGCTCGGAGGCGATCTCCGGCCTTGCGGCGCTGTCCTTTTTGTATTTCATCTCATGTTCGAGGCTCGCCCAGAAATCCATCGCAACCGTGCGTATCTGTATCTCCACGCGCAGGGGCATCTTTCCGTCCGAAAAGAAGACGGGGATCTCCACGATCATGTGATAACTGCGGTATCCGTTGAGCTTAGGCTTTTTTATGTAGTCTTTCACCTCAATGACGGTGATGTCGTCTTGTCTGACAAGCATCTCGGCGACGCGATAGATATCGTCGATAAAGGAACAGACGACGCGGACGCCCGCGATGTCGTTGAGATAGCGCGAGGCACTCTCGACCGTGACGGGATAGCCTTTGCGGCGCAACTTGTCCGCTATGCTCATCGGCTTTTTGACGCGCGATGAAATGCTCTCGATCGGGTTGCGGCTGGTCTTGTAGGACAGCTCGTCGTTGAGCACTTCAAACTTCGTGCGCACTTCGCGGATCGCCGCGGCATAGCGCATCTGAAGCTCCGTCAACGCATTTATCTTTGAAAGCGCGTCCTCTTCCTCCCCCTGCAAAAAATCGCGAAGAAGCTCTTTTTTCTCCATGTTCTTTCCTCCCTCAGACAAAAAACTTAGGCTGACGCCGCTCCGCACACATCTTTTCCAGCTTTTCGGCAGTCGCGGCGATCTGCGCCCCGAACGAACGCGCATGCTCCGGACAGGATTTCACGCAGGCGGCGCAGGCGATGCATCTGCCGAGATCGGAAAGATCCGCTCCGATATTGCAAACGGGACAGACGGCGATACACTTGCCGCATTTCGTGCACTTATCCGCATCCGCTGCGGGCATCTGTTTGGGTGAGAGCAGGAACGGGCTGTATTCCTTATACGGCTTTTTCCCACACGCGCCCGAAGGCAGGACTTTGCGCGCGGAGACATTGTCCCAAGCGACGACGCCGAAGGTCTGCGCAGCGAGGAGATCTTCCGCATCCGGCCTTCCCCTGCCGACCGCGCTCGTATAAGAATGTTCGCCGATGAATGCGCCCGCCGCACAGACGCAAAACCCGCGCGCGGATAACAGGTCGAAATTCTCGGCGAGCGCGCTGTCATAATCGCGGTTGCCGTACACGCTCAAAACCACCGCGCGGGCGCCGTTTCCCTCCGCCTTTTCCAGGACGGGCAGAAGAAGCGCGGGCAATCTTCCGCCGTAGACGGGAGCGCCGAACACGACAACGTCCTCTTCCGAAAACGAATAAGAGCGCATACGCGCGGCAAGCGGCGTCAGGTCAATAAGTTTCGTCTCGCTGAGCATCCGCTCGAAAAAGACTTTCCCTACGGCAGCGACGATCTTTTTCGTCGTGTGGGTCGGACTGAAATACAGTAATGTGAGCTTCATTTGCCCCCTCCTGCAAATCTTGTTTACCGCCTTCTATTGTATCACGTCTGCCCCGCGACGTAAAGCATCTTTTGCGAAAAGCGACGAAAAAAGAGAACCTCTGCCGAAAAAACCTTCTCATTCTCGCGATCCTTACATTTTTTTTTACAATTTTTTGACCTGTCGGAAACATCGGTGCAGTACAATGCAAAAAAAAGGAGAAACAACCATGAAAGAAAAAGAGAATTCCGTTTACGTCGAAAAAATGCTTCGCGATTATTCCGCCCGCCCGCAGGAATGCGACGACCTCTCACGGCTCCGCGCGCTTGACAAGCGCACGCGTCTGCCCGCGAGAATACTCGCAATCTGCACGGGCTGTGCGGGTGCTCTCCTGCTCGGCGCCGGCATGAGTATTTTGCTCGGGGCGCTGACCATACCCTTCGCCGCAGGGCTTGCTCTCGGCATCGCGGGACTTGCCGTCGTATGCGCAAACCCGCTGCTCTATCGCGCCGTCCTGCACGCGCGCAAGAAAAAGAATGCGGAAGAGATCCTCCGCCTGAGCCGCAGTCTTCTCGGCGAAGAATGAACGGACAAGGCG
>JAHZBZ010000013.1 GCA_019423125.1 Bacillota bacterium
GCCGCATCTGCAAGGGCACGGGCTGGATCGAGGTGCTCGGCGCGGGCATGGTCAACCGCCGCGTGCTCGAAAACTGCGGCGTGGATCCCGATGTGTACACGGGCTTCGCGTTCGGCATGGGGCTGGAGCGCATCGCGATGATCAAATACGGCATCGGCGACATCCGTCTTCTGTTCGAGAACGACGTGCGTTTCCTCAAACAATTCAAGGACTAAGGAGGCACAGACATGAAAGCACCTCTCAGCTGGTTAAAAGATTACGTCGACATCGACGTGAGCGCGCAGGCACTCACGGAAAAGCTCTTCTCCTGCGGCTTTGAAGTGGAGGAACTCATCTACCTCGGCGCGGAGATCGACCGCTGTGTCGTCGGCAGGATCACTTCCATCGAAAAACATCCCGACGCGGACAAGCTAAGGATCTGCAAGCTGGATTGCGGCTGTTACGGCTCGGACATCCAGATCGTCACGGGCGCGGACAACGTGCACGCGGGCGACCTCGTCCCCGTCGCACTGGACGGCTCCTCTCTGCACGGCGGCGTAAAGATCAAGAAGGGGAAACTGCGCGGCGTCGAGTCGGACGGCATGCTCTGCTCGGGCGAAGAGCTGGGCATCAACGACGATTGGTATGAAGGCGCCGACGTGAACGGCATCCTCATCCTCCGCGAGGAGATCCCCGTCGGAACGGACATCCGCCGCGTCGTGGGGCTGGACGATTACATCTTCGACATCTCCGTCACGGCGAACCGCCCCGATTGCCAGAGCATCTACGGCATCGCGCGCGAAGTCGCGGCGGTCCTGCATAAAAAACTCCGTCCCGTCGACCTGTCGCACGGCTCGGATACGTTCAGCACGAGCGAGCGCGTCAACGTCAGCGTGGAAGCGCCCGATCTTTGCCCGCGCTACATCGCGCATTACGTCCGCGAACTGAAGATCGAAAAATCGCCGCAGTGGATGCGCCGCCGTCTCGCGCTTGCGGGACTGCGTTCCATCAACAACGTTGTCGACATCGCCAACTTCGTCCTGCTCGAGCTGGGTCAGCCCATGCACGCGTTTGACCTCTCCCGCATCGCGCAGAACAAGATCTGCGTGCGCAGGGCAAAGGACGGGGAGCAGATCACGACGCTGGACGAGAAGGAGTTTGCGCTCACTCCCGAGACGCTTGTCATCGCGGACGGCACCAAGCCCGTCGCGCTTGCGGGCGTCATGGGCGGTGCGAACAGCGGCATCTCCGAGGAGACGGACGAAGTGCTCTTCGAGAGCGCGAAATTCGAGCGCGCGAACATCCGCAGGACCTCGCGTCGGCTGGGTCAGAAGAGCGATTCCTCCGCGCGCTTTGAAAAGGGTGTGGACGCCTACACGACGGGTGTTGCGATCGACCGCGCGCTCAACCTCATCGAGCGCCTGGGTTGCGGCAAGATCGCGCGCGATCGCTACGACATCGCGGACAAGGAGATCGTCCCGTCCGTCATCACCACCCGCGTCTCCGCGATCAACGCGCTTCTCGGCATTGAAGTGCCGCGCGCAGAGATGTGCGACATTCTCAGCAGGCTCAATTTCAACGTCAAGGCGAGAGGGGACACGCTGACCGTGACCGTTCCTGCCTACCGCGAGGACGTGGACGGCTTCCCCGACCTCGCCGAAGAGGTCATCCGCATGTACGGCTACGACCACATCGACGGCACATTCCTCAAATGCGCGAGCGTCACGAACGGCGGGCTCTCCGCGTCGCAGATGCGCGAAGAGAGCGCAAAGCGCGCGCTGCGCGGGCAGGGTTATTCTGAGATCATCACCTATTCTTTCATCTCGCCCAAGGACTATGAGCTCGTCCGTCTGCACGGCGAGATCGAAAAGGCGATCCGCATCCGCAACCCGATCGGCGAGGACATGAGCCTCATGCGCACCACGCTCGTCCCTTCCATGCTGGACACGGTCGTGCGCAACATCCGCCGCGGCAACGAGGCCGCGCGCCTCTTCGAGCTTGCGAACGTCTATCTCGCACAGCTCCCTCTCACCGAACTTCCGCATGAGCGCAAGACGCTCTCCCTCGGCGTTTACGGCGCGGGAGAGGACTTCTTCTCCGCGAAGGGCGCATTCGAGGCGCTCGCCGCGCAGATGCGCGTCCGCTTCTCGTATGTTCCCGCGGCAAGACCTTTCCTGCATCCCGGGAAATGCGCCGCCGTCCTTCTCAACGGCGAGGAGATCGGTTATCTCGGCGAGCTCGCTCCCGACATCGCCGAACAGCTCGTCATCGAGACCTCCGTCTTCCTCGGCGAATTGAATTTTGAAAAGCTCTCCGCTTGCGCGAACGGTGATATCAAATACAACCCGCTGCCTAAGTTCCCCGAGATCAAGCGCGATCTTGCGCTCGTCGCGCCCGAAGAGATGACGTGCGCGCAGGTGGAGCAGGTCATTTCCGAGAGCTGCAAATACCTGACCGACGTGCATCTGTTTGACGTCTATCGCGGCGCACAGGTCGGGGAGGGCAAAAAGAGCATGGCTTTCTCCGTCACCTTCACCCCGCGCGACAAGGCGATCAAGCCGGAGGACGCGGACGGCTACGTCAAGCGCATCCTCAAGGCACTTCACGAAAAGCTCGGACTCGAACTTCGCTGAGTGTTTGCGTCGGCGCTTCGCAATGCCGCAATGCGTGCGGTTCTGCTTTAAGCCGTTGCGGAAACTGTGTAAAACCACACAGCGGCCCGCGAAAACCGCGTAAAAGACCGCATTGCGACCGCAGGTGTCGCGCAAAAATGGACGCGTTACGGCTGTCGAAGTCGTATAAAAAGAGCGCATCGCGGCCGCAGAAGTTGTATAAGAAAGAGGCGCGTTACGGCTGTCGAAGCCGTATAAAAATGACCGCGTTGAGTCCGCAGAAGTCATATAAAAAGGAGGGAGTCGTTTCGACTCCCTCCTTAGATATTTTCGGTCAGTTTTCGGTTTTTGCGGCGGCCTTGACATGGGCGCGCCACATGATGTGCGCCAACACGGCTTCTGCGCCGAGCAGCAGTGAGACCGCGATGCCGAGCACGGAAAGATAGGATATCCCGTAGATGAGCGGCAGGATGGAGGCGGTAAAAGCGAACACCGCTATGACGGAGAGCGCAAGGCATGCTTCGGTTTTAAACAGCAGCGCGATCCCGCACAGCAGGAGCGCACAGGTCAGAAAGAATGCCAGCGGCGGTCCGAAATTTGCGTACCCGATGAGAAGGGGATCAAAATAACTTGTCAGCGTGCGGATGGTCTCGATCTCTCCGCCTGCGCCCGGCGTGCCGAACACGAGCACCGCGCCGTAGGGCAATACCTCTAAGGTCAGCGCGGCAAGCGGAAGCAAAAACAGAAAAACGGTCAGGACTGTTTTTTTCATGAGCGCATCCTCCTTATCTTTTCTCGTCTTCATTGTAACATACCGCATTATTTATGTCAATATTCGATCGAAATTTTTCACGTTTGCGGGAACGGGCGTTATGCGGGATTTTTTCGCGCAAAACCCTTTTCAAATGTGTGCAAACATGATACAATAGTAAGGATAGAAAACCAAAATAAAATCAGGACAAAGGAGGGAAGTGCGATGTGTGAGATCCTGGCTCCCGCAGGCGACGAAGCGGCTTTTTGCGCCGCGCTCGGCGCGGGTGCGGACGCCGTCTATGTCGGGCTGAAAGACTTTTCGGCGCGCCGTGCGGCGGCAAATTTCACGGACGAGGCGTTTGCGCGCTGTGTCAGGCTCGCGCACATGTTGGGCGCAAAAGTGTATGTCGCGCTCAATACCCTCGTAAAGGATGCGGAACTTTCCCGATTTTTCGAGAGCGCGCGCACGGCATGGAATGCGGGTGCGGATGCGCTCATCCTGCAGGATGTCTTTCTCGGGAAAAAGCTTAAACAGGCATACCCGCAGATGGTCCTGCACCTCTCCACACAGGCAGGTGTCTGCAACGAGTACGGCGCGCGGCTCGCAAAGCGCATGGGCTTTTCCCGCGTCATCCTCGCACGCGAAACACCTTTCGAGGATGTCGAACGCATCGCGCGCATTCTCGAGACGGAGGTTTTCGTGCAGGGCGCGCTGTGCACCTGTTTTTCGGGACAGTGCTATTTTTCTTCCCTCGTCGGCGGAAACAGCGGCAACCGCGGCCTGTGCAAACAACCCTGCCGCAAGCGCTACGGCGTCGACCGCGCGGGCTTCGAGGGCATGGCGTACCGCCTTTCCCTCTCCGATCTGTGCGTGGGGGAGGAGGTCAAAAAACTAAAAGACGCAGGCGTTCTGTCATTCAAGATCGAGGGCAGGATGCGCTCGGCGGCATACGTCGGCGCCGCCGTTTCCTATTACCGCGACCTCCTTTCGAATGCGGCGGGGGAGACGCTCGAAAAAGATCTTTCCGCCCTGCGCCGCACTTACAACCGCGGCGGCTATACGAAGGGCTACCTTTTCGGACAGGACAAAAATCTTCTCTCTCCCCGCGTTCAGGGACACATGGGCGAGCGGATCGGGCGCGTCGAACGCATCTCAAAAAATGACAATTCCGCATTTATACGCTCGGCGTATTTTCCCGCAAAGGGGGACGGATTCAAGATCCTTCGCGCGGGCGAAGAGGTGGGCGGCTGTGAATACAGGGCAGAGCGCGCCGCGGAAAAAGGCGGCTTTTATCTTCATCGCATTCCCGATCTTCGCATCGGCGACGAAGTGTATCTGACCCTCGACAATGCGCTCTCCGCGCGGCTGTGTGCGGCGCGGCGGGGTGTTCCGCTCGCGCTGAGTTTGGAGGCAAGGGTCGGAAAACCACTCTGCGTGACCGTGCGCGGACGCTTCGGCGAGCAGACCTTTTTTTCCGATTTTGTTGCTGCGGCGGCGCAGAAAGCGCCCTTTTCCCGCGAGGAACTCATCGCGTGTTTCTGCAAAACGGATGCCTTTCCCTATGAGATTCGCATCGAAAAAGCGGATGTGGAAGGGGATCTGTTCTTCGTCCGTTCACAGCTCAATGCCTTTCGGCGCGAGGTCTTCGCGCGCGTGGCGGATCTTCTTGCGTCCCCGCGCGCGCCGCTTGCGCCCGTCTCGGTCGCGGAAAATACGGAAAAACATTGTGATAAAGGGCATGAGATCGCCGTCATCGACAGGGATTTTTCCTCTCCCGTCTATCGCACGGCGAAAGTCGATCATGCGATCTTTAAGCCGAAAAATTACAGAAACGAGCGCGAAATAGAGGATTTTTTCAATAAATCAGAGTACTATGCCTGGCATAAATGGTTATATTTGCCCGCTTTCATGACGGGTGCGGACATTGAAGCGGTATTGCCGTATCTGGATCGGTTCGACGGCGTGTATGCCGAAGGCGTGTTTTCGCTCGAGCTGTGCCGCGAACGCGGCGTGCCTCTGTTTGCGGGCACAGGCTTCAATCTGTTCAACTCGCTCTCCGTGGCGGAGGCGCGGGAAGAGGGCGCGCGGCATGTTGCGCTCTCCAAGGAGCTCTCTCTTGCGGAGGCTTCCCCTCTGTGCGGGTTCCTCTTTTCGGGCGGAGGGTATAAGCTGATGGAGCTGGGGCATTGTCTCTTTTCCAAGAGCTGTGCGGGGTGCGACAGGAGATCGCGCTACACGCTTACCGACGAGAGCGGCCGCGCTTTCCCGCTCCTGCGATATGAAAACAGCGCCTGCCGCTTCGAGCTTTACAACTGCCTTCCCCTTGCGGGAGAGCGGCGGGACCTTGCACTTTTTGATCTTTCGCCCCTTTCCGATCGGGAAAAGGCTGCTTATCTTTCGGGCGGCGACGCGCGGCGCCTGCTTTCAAATTATACGTCGGGTGCGCAGAAAAAAGGCATTACCTGACCTGCGCCGCAGGCGCGTGAATAATTGCGTTTTTGCATAATGCAAAGCGCGGGAGTTTTTGTATGACGGACGACAAGATACTCGAAAAACTTGAACTGAATAAGATACTCTCCGCGGTCGCGGGGTTTGCGGTGCTCCCTTATACGAAGGAGCGCCTTCTCGGTGAACGGCCTTCTTCCGAACGCGGCGAGGTGGAAAAACTTCTTTCTCTCACGGCAGAGGCGGACGTCGCGCTCTTTCGCCACGGTGTGGGACGGGTGGAGGAGTTTCCCTCTTTTGCCGACGAGATCGAGCGCGCGCAAAAGGGCGCGACTCTCTCGTGCAAAGAGCTCCTTTCGTTGAATGCGCTGCTGCGTTCGGCGCGCATTGTCTATCGCGGCATCACTGCGCTCCCCGAGGGGAGTGTGCCTCTGCTTTCGGAGATCGCGTCGGGCATCTATTTCGACGAGATCCTCGAAAATGACATCGGTGAAAAGATCCTCTCGGAGGACGAGCTCGCGGACACGGCGAGCGACGAGCTTTACAACATCCGCCGCTCCGTGCGCGCGCTCAACGAGCGGATCCGCGCCAAGCTCTCCGAATATCTGAGCGGCGAGGGCTCGAAATTCCTGCAGGACGGTATCGTCACGATGCGGGACAATCGCTACGTCCTTCCCGTCCGCGCCGAATACAAATCGCGCATCCGCGGCTTTGTGCACGACCGCTCGCAGAGCGGCGCGACCTTTTTCATCGAGCCCGAGCTCGTTCTCGAGATGAACAATGAACTGCGCGAGCTTGCCGCCGCGGAGAAAGAGGAGATCGAGCGCATCCTCGCGCAGCTTTCCCACCGCGTCGGGAGCATGGCGGGGCAGCTCCTCGAAGACATCTCCCGCCTGACCGAGATCGACCGCGCTTACGCGAAGGCGGAGTATTCCTACAAAAACCGCTGTGTACGGCCGCGCCTGAGTCGCAAGGGTGTGATCGCGATCGAAAAGGGCAGGCATCCGCTCCTCGACGCGAAGACGGCGGTGCCCGTCTCCGTCTCGCTCGGCGGCGACTATCGCATTCTCCTTGTTTCGGGTCCCAACACGGGCGGCAAGACGGTCACCCTCAAGATGTGCGGCCTCTTCTGCCTGATGGCGTGTTGCGGGCTCTTCCTGCCCGCCGCAGACGGCACCGAGATCCCTGTGTTTTCCTCGGTGTTCTGCGACATCGGCGATGCGCAGTCCATCGAAGAAAATCTCTCCACCTTTTCCTCTCACATTCAGAACATCATCGGCATCGTCGAGCGCGCGGACGCGGACAGCCTCGTGCTCATCGACGAGCTCGGCGGCGGCACCGACCCTGACGAAGGACAGGCGATCGCCAAGGCGGTGCTCTCGCACCTGCTTCGCGTCGGCTGTCGCGGCATCGTGACCACGCACTATACCGCGCTCAAGGAATATGCCTACTCCCGGGACGGCATAGAAAACGCGAGCATGGAGTTCGACAAAAACACCCTTCGTCCGCTTTATCGCGTCCGCCTCGGCATTCCGGGCAGCAGCAACGCGATCGCGATCTCGCGCCGCCTCGGACTTCCCGAGCCCATTCTCGAGGAGGCGCTTGCAAACCTCTCGGAGGGCGGCAGGAAGTTTGAAAACATCATCCGCACGGCCGAGCAGAGCCGCATCGAAGCGGATGCCGCAAAAAAAGAGGCGGACGCGCTCAAGGCGGAATGGAGTGCGAAGGTCGCGGAGGCGGATGCGGAGCGCGAGCGGTTCAAAAAAGAGCGCGAAAAGCTGTATCTGAATGCGCGCGTCGAGAGCCGCCGCATCGTCAACGAGCGCACCGAACAGGCGGAGGAACTGCTCGCGCAGATCGAAGAGATCGCGCATGCGGAGCGGCTGACCGAATCCGATCTCATCCGCGCGCGCACGCTCAAAAACCGCCTTGCGGACAAGGCATACGAGGCGGAAGCGGAAGAGGAAGAACATCCCGCTTCGGAGAAAGCAGATCTTTCGCGGCTCAAGCCGGGAGACAGGGTATTTGTCGGCGCGATGCAGTCGGCGGGGGAGATCCTCTCCGTCAATGCGCGCAAGAAAGAGGCGGAAGTCATGGTCGGATCTCTTCGTCTCAATGTAAAGGCGGGCGACCTCTATGCTATGGTCGGCGGCAAGAAGAGTGCGCCGAAGACGGACAAGGTCAGCGTGGTGCGCAAGCTCCCGCCCGTTCAGGAAGTCAAAACGGAGATCAACCTGCTCGGCATGACCGTCTCGGAGGCGATACAGGAAGTGGATGCCTTCATCGACCGCGCCGTCCTCTCCGGATTGGAAGAGGTCAAGGTCATTCACGGGCTTGGCACGGGTAAACTTCGCGAGGGGATCCGAAATCATCTGCGCTCCATGCCGAACGTCCTGTCTTTCCGCCAGGGAAAATATGGCGAAGGCGATGCGGGCGTCACGATCGTAACGCTGAAGTGAGGGCGCTTCTTTCTCCAGAAAACGTATCTTGATGCGCCGTCGGAAAACGCGTTCGGCGGAAAAGAGGCGCATTTCAGCCCGCACGCGCGCGATCTGCGACAGTGTCTTCGGGCGTGAAAACGCTATTTTCTAAAGTCTGGTTTTCACTTTCGTGTTTTTTGTCTGTTTCATGGCGAGGACGCCTCTCGGCATGCCTGCGGTTGCGGAGCAAACGCTGTTTTCTAAGGCGCTTTCAGGGGTAAATGTAGTGCTTTTTCTGAAGTTGCGTTTTTTGTCCGCGGTCATGTCGCGGGCGCGGTTTATGATAGCGCTTTTGGATGTGAAATGCAGAATTTTCTCGAAAGTTGGTTTTTACGCTTTCTGTTCTCATCCGCAGTGATAAGGGGAAATGTCGTTTCCCAAAAGCGCTTTTCCGATTCTTTGCGGCTTCTTTGCGGCACGTCTGCTGTGTGCGGACTGTCTCTTTGAAAGCCTCGGCACAATGAAAAATTTGCTGTGTCCTATGTTGCAAATTTGTTTAAAACGTGCGTTTTATTAAACATTTATATTATTATTGTCTATAATATTCTTCTCTTTTTTGTCGGAGTATTGCATATTCGGCGCGTAAGCGGAATAGAGTAAAACGAAAAACTTTTGCTCGAATGCAAAGTATCCGAAAAAAGAGGTAAACTAAATTGAAAGGAAACGCAAAGATCGCGCTCGTGACCAACGTCTGTCTCGGAGTGCTGTTGCTGGCCGTCTGTGCGGTTTGTTTTCTGCCGACGGGCGTGTTCACGGCGGGAAAGACCGATCGCGTCTATTACAGCGGGGATCCGGACAGCAAGTACATCTCGCTGATGTTCAACGTGTACTGGGGCAACGAGTATCTCGGCGGGATTTTGGACACGCTGGACGAATACGGCATAAAGGCGACCTTTTTCATCGGCGGATGCTGGGCGGACGACAACGCGGCTCTCGTCAAAGAGATCGATGCGCGCGGGCATGAGCTTGCAAATCACGGCTATTTCCACAAAGATCAGGATAAACTCTCTTATGCACAGAACGAAGAGGAGATCCGCGTCTGCGGTGAACTGCTCAAAAGCTATACGGGCAAGGCGCCCGACCTGTTTGCGCCGCCCTCGGGCGCGTATTCCGACGTGACCGTGGATGCAGCCGAGGCGCTCGGTTACAAAGTCATTCTCTGGTCTAAAGATACCATCGACTGGCGCGACAAAGACGAGTCTTTGATCTATTCGCGCGCGGTGGAGGGGGCTTCGGGCGGCGATCTCGTCCTCATGCATCCGACGGCGCAGACGGAAAAGGTCCTTCCCGCAGTCCTGCAGGCTTATCGGGAAGCGGGGCTTCTTCAGGTCCCCGTTTCTGTGAACATTGCGGGCGTGGAGAAGGTCTGAGCGCGGCCGAATGCGCGTTGCCTGGATAAATTTGGTTGAGTGGTTTTTGAAACTTTTCGGAGTGGAAATTTCAGCTTTGTGAATTTTCCAAAACTCTTTGGATCGAAAAAGGCGTTCGCGCGGCTTTCCCGAAATCCTGTGGCTTAAAAATGTCCGTGCGGCTTTCCCCAAAACCTTCGGGCTTAAAAATCGTCCGTGCGGCTTTCCCCAAAACCTTCGGGTTTAAAAATCGTCCGCGCGGCTTTCCCGAAATCCTGTGGCTTAAAAATGTCCGTGCGGCTTTCCTAAAACTTTTTGACTTAAAAATCATTCGAGTGAAGCTGCTCGGCTCGCGGGACAAGCTGTCGATTTTCTCTCGTGGTCTGCGGAAGCGGCCTCGTTGCAGGGTGGTCTTTGAGCCGAAAAGGGAGTAAGGATGAGGACGTTCTTCGCCGCGGTTTGCGTGGGGCGGACAAGTGCGTTTCGCTTTTCTGCGTCGGTCAAAACGGATCAAAAACGCGTCGGTGCGTTTGGAAATACATACGGAGGAACACATGACATACAGCAAAAAATATGACAGCGGGCTTCGCCTTGTGGTCAGGCGGACGGAGGGGTTGCTCTCCGTGAGCATGGGGATCGTCGTCGGGACGGGTTCCTGTTTCGAGACGGAAAAAGAGAACGGGATCTCGCATTTTATCGAGCACATGATGTTCAAGGGAACGCGCAAGCGCAACGCCTTTGAGATCTCGGATGCGATGGACCGCATCGGTGCACAGAGCAATGCGTTCACGTCCAAGGACATGACCTGTTACTATGCAAAATGCACCTCCGACCATGCGGGAGAGGCGTTTGAGATACTCTCCGATTTCTTCCTCGATTCGCAGTTTCCCGAAGAGGAAATGGAGCGCGAAAAGGGGGTCGTCCTCGAGGAGATCTCCATGACGGAGGACACCCCCGACGAGCTCTGTCTGGACATTCTCGCCGAGGCGTATTTCGGAAAAGAGGGGTATGGTAGGACCATCCTCGGGCCCTCGTCCAACGTAAAAAAGTTCACGCGTGAGGATCTTTTTTCTTATATCGCCGAGCGGTACAACCCCGAAAACGTCGTCGTGTCTTTTGCGGGCAATATCGACTTTGCGGAAGCGGAACGGCTCGTGCAGAAGTACCTCGAACCTGCGCTTTCGCGCCGTCCGTTCGAGGCGAGGAAGAAGGCATTTTCCTTTGCGGGCAAAAGCCTTTGCAAGAAAAAAGATATCGAGCAAGTGCATATTGCGCTCGCCTATCCTTCGTTGCCGAGAGAGCACAGGCTCATGGACGCGGCGCTCGTCGTCAACACCGTTCTCGGCGGCGGAATGAGCTCCCGACTTTTTCAGAAAGTGCGCGAGCAGATGGGGCTTGCCTATACCGTCTATTCCTATATTTCCTCCTTTACGGAAGGGGGGATGCTCACTGTCTATGCGGGGGTAAATCCCGCAAATGTCGAGCGCGCGCGCGAAGCGGTGCTGGAGACCATCCGAGGTTTCTGCCGCGACAAATTCACGAAAGAGGAGTTTGCGCGCGGAAAAGAACAGCTCAAATCTTCCGTCATCCTCGCGCAGGAAAATACCGCCTCGCAGATGATCGCCTATGCAAAATATATGCTCTACAACGATGCGATCCTCGACCTTGAAAAGCGCGTCCGAGACATCGATGCGATGACGATGGAGGACTGCGAAGAGGCGCTTTCGCTGAATTTTGACGAAAATAAAATGGCGGCGGCGGTCGTCGGCAAGATCGATCGTCCGCTCCCGCTTCAAGATTGAATTTCAAAAAACAGGGGAATTTCCTCTGTTTTTTGACTATTTAAAGGGGATTGCAAAGTACTATGTCAGACAGAATACGCGGATTTGAGCCGTTTTTCGGGCAGGATGCAAGGCTGTTGATCCTCGGGAGTTTTCCCTCCGTCAAGAGCCGCAAGGTCGAGTTTTATTACGGCAATCGGCAGAACAGATTCTGGCGCGTCATCGCCTTTTTTTTCGGCGAGGCGGTGCCCGATACTGTGGAGGAAAAGAAGTCGCTTTTGCTCCGAAGAAAGATCGCGCTGTGGGACGTCGTGACGGAGTGCAACATCCGCGGCAGCGAGGACGCCTCCATCCGCAACTTTGAGACGGCGGATGTCCCCGCGCTCTGCGCGAGCCTTCCGATCGAGCTCGTCCTGCTCAACGGCAAGACTGCGGCAAACATCTATTTTTCCCGCTGTGCGGCGCCTGTCCCCGCGCTGACCCTTCCCTCGACAAGTCCCGCCAATACCCGCTTTGACGAGTCGGTGTGGAAGGATGCGCTTGCCCGCGTGTTCGGCGCGGCGGGAGCAAGCGGCAAAAGCGAGTGAGAAATAACTACGTTTCTGTTCATTTTTAATTTAAGAAGACTCTACATATTTTTGGAGGGGTTCATGCCTACATACGAAGAAGTCATATCCTCGCTTTCTGCTCTTGCGGACGAGAAATACAGACAGTTCAACGAGCGCATCGCGAACATCCCCGCGGGCAGTTCGCTCGGCGTTCGCATGCCCGCGCTCCGCTCTTTTGCGAAGTCGCTCGGGCGGGAAATGCCGCCCGAGGCGGTGCTCGCCTTCCCGACGCAGGTCTACGAGATCCGCCTGTTGCAGGCTTTTAGCATCGGGTATGCGAAGGTCACGCCCGAGCGTTTTTTTGAGCTCGTGCGCGCGTTTGTGCCGCGCATCGATTGCTGGTCTGTCTGCGATGCGTTTTGTTCGGGGCTTAAGCGGCTCAAAAAATGCCGCGCGGAATTTTTGCCCTATCTTCGCTCCTGCGTGCGGGAGGGGAAGGAGTTTTCCCAGCGTTTCGTCTACGTCTCGCTTCTTTGCTGTTACATGGACAGGGAGTGGCTCGGCGAGGTCTTTTCCCTTCTCGATCTTGCGGACTCTTCTCTGTACTATTCGCACATGGGCGCGGCCTGGCTCCTTGCGGAGGTGCTCGTGCGTTTTTACGACGAAGGCGTAAACTATCTGCAAAACGGCGCGCTTGCTAAGCCGACCAAAGACAAGGCGATTCAAAAGGCGCGTGAGAGTTACCGCCTCACGCCCGAGCAAAAAAATTTTCTTAAACTTTTGAAAAATTGATGAAAAAGTGAAAAAGATATGGTACAATAAATAAGACGCTTTCGGAAAAGAAATGAAAGCGCAGTAATGACGGAGAAAACCATGGACATCCAAAAAAAGTTGGCGGAGGAATTTCCCTCCGTCCGAGCAGACAGAGTTCAGAACATCATCAATCTCATCGACGAGGGGAACACCATTCCCTTCATCGCCCGCTATCGCAAGGAGATGACGGGCAGCTGTGACGACCAGGTCCTGCGCGAGTTCAACGATCGGCTCATCTACCTTCGCAACCTCGAAAAGCGCAAGGAAGAGGTCGCAAAATCCATCACCGAACAGGGGAAAATGACGGACGAGATCGCCCGCGCGCTGGATGCGGCGCAGACGCTCACCGAGGTGGAAGACATCTACCGCCCGTACAAACAGAAGAAAAAGACGCGTGCGAGCGTAGCGATCGAGCGCGGATTGCAGGGCCTTGCGGACTTCATCCTCGCACAGGACAAAAACGCCGACGTCCTCGCGGAGGCAGGCAAATACGTCGACGAAGAGAAGGGCGTTCCGACCGCGGAAGACGCGATCGCGGGCGCGAAGGACATCATCGCGGAGATCGTCTCGGACGACGCAAACGTCCGCAAAAAGCTCCGCAATCTCTTCATGAAGAACGGCGAGATCGTCACAAAGCTCGTCAATGCCGAAAAAGAGGGCGCAAAGACGTACGAGATGTACGCCGACTATTCCGAAAACATCGCCGAGATCAAGAGCCACCGCGTGCTCGCGGTCAACCGCGGCGAGAAAGAGGACTTCCTCAAAGTCAAAGTCCAGTTCAATGACGAGATCGCAAAGCGCATTGCGGGCGCATCCTATCTCAAGGACGGCGGCTATTCCACGCAGCTCGTCAAAGAGGCGGTGGAGGACGGCTACGATCGTTTGATCTTCCCGTCCATCGAGCGCGAGATCCGCGCGGCGCTCACCGAATCCGCGAGCGAGCAGGCGATCAAGATGTTCGAGATCAACCTCAAGCCTCTTCTGATGCAGCCTCCCGTAAAGGACAAAGTCACGCTCGGCTTAGACCCCGCCTACCGCACGGGCTGTAAGATCGCTGTCGTAGACGGCACGGGCAAGGTGCTGGACAAGACGGTCGTCTATCCCACGCCCGGTCCCAAACAGAACATCGGCGCGGCGAAAGACAAACTCAAAGAACTCATCGCAAAATACGGCGTTCAGATCATCTCCATCGGCAACGGCACCGCCTCCAAAGAGAGCGAGATCTTCGTCGCCGAACTTATAAAGGAAGTCAAGGAGGAGACGGGCAGGGAAGTCGCTTACATCGTCGTCTCCGAGGCGGGCGCTTCCGTCTATTCGGCGAGCCCGCTCGGCGCGGAGGAGTTTCCCGATTACGACGTCGCGGAACGCAGCGCCGTCTCCATCGCGCGCCGCCTGCAGGATCCGCTCGCGGAGCTCATCAAGATCGACCCCAAATCCATCGGCGTCGGGCAGTACCAGCACGACATGGACAAGAAGCGCCTCGACAGCGTTCTCTCGGGCGTGCTCGAAGATTGCGTCAACAGCGTCGGCGTCGATCTGAACACGGCGAGCGTTTCTCTTCTCAAATACGTCGCGGGGCTCAATGCGGGCATCGCGAAGAACATCGTCGCCTACCGCGAACAGAACGGGAAGTTCCTCTCGAGAAGGGACATCCTGAAGGTCTCCAAGCTGGGCGAAAAGGCATTCACGCAGTGCGCGGGTTTCTTGCGCATCCGCGACGGAAAAAATATCCTCGACAACACGGCGGTCCATCCCGAATCGTATGCGGCGGCGGAAAAACTTCTCGCCATCTTCGGATACGGCGAGGCGGATGTGCGCGACGGAAAGATCGCAGACCTTCCGCAGAAGGTGCGCGCGTACGGCGAGGCGAAAGCCGCCGAAGAGGCGGGGCTTGACGTCCCGACGCTCAAAGACGTGGTCGCCGAGCTCGTCAAACCCGGCAGAGACGTGCGCGATTCGCTTCCCAAGCCCATTCTCAGGCAGGACATCATGGACATCAAGGACCTCGCGCCCGGCATGGAGCTGATCGGCACCGTCCGCAACGTCGTCGATTTCGGCGCCTTCGTCGACATCGGCGTGCACCAGGACGGGCTCGTGCATCTTTCGGAGATCACCGATCGCTACATCCGTCATCCCTCCGACGTTCTGGAGGTGGGGCAGACGGTGACCGTCTGGGTCAAGGATGTGGATGTCAAGAAAAACCGCATCGGGCTCACGATGAAAAACCCTGCTTCCAAGAAAAAAACGGCAAAAGCGCAGTAAGATATTGACAAAGCCGAACTTATTTAGTAAAATAATAGCAGAACGCAGGAGGAAAATACAGTATGTTTGAAAAAGTGCGCGATATGCTGGCGAAGCAGTTGAACCTGTCTCCCGATAAGATCACTCCCGAAAGCGACGTCGTCAAAGACCTCGGCGCCGATTCGCTCGACGTCGTCGAGCTGCTCATCTCTCTCGAGGATGACTACGGCATCTCCATTCCTGAGGACGACATCGTCAACGTCAAGACGGTCGGGGACATCGTCAAGATGCTCGAAGGGCTGGACAAATAAATCAAAAAATTCAGAGGCGCTCCGATTTTCGGGGCGTCTTGATTTTTTTGCCTGTCCGATTTATCAGCCGCCGCAGTCTGCGCGCGGCTATTTTTGTATAAAGAAAACCCGCGGATAGTCCGCGGGTTCAAGAAAGGCTTTGCCGATGAACAAAAAAGAGCAGAAGAGAAGGCAATAACAATAAGGCAAAAAAGAGGAGGGAAAGCAAGGATAGAAAAACAAGCAGAAAATTAAAAAATAATGCACAATAATGAAAGAAGAGCGAAGTCATGGGGAAAAAATTAAGCAAAGGAAAAGCCCGTTTACGGGTAGCAAGTAACAATCGCATGACTGCCAGGTCGTCATAGGCGCGGCTTGCGCGCCGCTGGTATTATTAGGGCTAATAGCCCGAAACTGAAAAACCACCGGCTAAGCCGGTGGATATTTATTGTGCCTTGCGCGGTGCATGTTGCCGCGTTGTGCGGAACACAATCTTTTTTCGCGGCATATATTGGGTAATACTGCAAGGAAACGGTGCGGTCCCGCTTTCGGCGCTTGCGCGCCCTGTCCTTCATCGTCTTTGGAATACGTCTGTATTGCGGCATCCTCTTCAGGGCAGGGCATCTCAAGATCTGCTCCCCGAAAGTGCGGTGCAATGAAAAGATGCGCCTTGCTTTCGCGCAAGACGGCGTCCTGTCCGACGCATCTTTTCATCGGGACCTTATCATTCCCTTGCAGTATGCAAAAAAATCAAAAAGAGGTGTTTCATGAAAGCATTGCGCGCAGATCTTCCCGAGCCCGCGCTCCCCACGGAGCGCAGCGATGAAAACGTAAAGATCCTTTCGCCCGCCTATGCGGGGCCGAAGAGCGAAATGACCGCCGTCCTGCAATACGTCTACCAGTCCATCCTGTTCGCGGCGGGCGGGGAAAAAGAGATCGCCGACACCCTTTTGTCCATCGGCATCGCGGAGATGGATCATCTGCTGTTGCTCGGTTCTGCGATCGAGGCGTTGGGCGCTAAGCCCATCTACACGGCGCGGCCGCCCCGTCCGTTCGCGTGGTATTCTTCCGCCGCCGTCTGCTACGATTCCGATCCCTGCCGCATGATCGAGGCGGACATCGCGGGGGAGCGCGGCGCAATCGCGGACTACGAGCGCATGCTCTCCTGTCTTGACGACGAGGCTTGCATCGCGATCGTCGAGCGCATCCTCGCGGACGAGCGCATCCATCTCGAAACGCTCAAAAAGATCGCGCGCTCGCTCTGTTGTTGAGCGGCGTCTCTTCGCCTGTGTTCCGTTGCGTTCTCTCTGTATAAAATGTCCGTTCGCGTCAAAACGCGCATTCCGCGCGTCCTGACGCGGGACTGAATGGTGGCGGGGGATTTAAAAACTTTTGCCGCATACCATCCGCAAACCATCCGCGCGTCCTGACGCGGGACTGAATGGCGGCGGGGGGGGGTGAAAACTTTTGCCGCATACCATCCGCAAACCATCCGCGCGTCCTGACGCGGGTTTGAGCGGCGGCGGGGGCATCAAAGACTTTTGCCCGGCGCGTCCCGCGCTCTGCTTCAAGCCTGCGGGCGCTTTGACAACACATTTGCGGGACAAAAAAAGAGCAGCCGATCGGCTGCTCTTTTTTTTGAAATCTTGTTATGCCTTGTCGTTGCTCCCGAGAACGTCCATGATCTTGTGTTTGACGATCTCTTTGACGGCCGCGCGGGCGTCGCCGAGGTACTGTCTGGGATCGAAATGGTCGGGGTGCTCAGAGAAGTGCTTGCGGATCGCCGCGGTGCAGGCGACGCGCAGGTCGGAGTCGATGTTGATCTTGCAGACCGCCATGGAAGCGGCTTTGCGGAGCATCTCTTCGGGGATACCGATCGCGTCGGGCATCTTGCCGCCGAACTGGTTGATGATGGCGACTCTGTCCTGAGGAACGGAGGAAGCGCCGTGCAGAACGATGGGGAAGCCGGGCAGGCGCTTGCCGACCTCTTCGAGGATGTCGAAGCGCAGCTGCGGTTTCTGGCCGGGCTTGAATTTGTAAGCGCCGTGGCTGGTGCCGATCGCGATCGCGAGGGAGTCGCAGCCCGTCTTCTGGGTGAACTCGCAGACCTCGTCGGGCTGGGTGAAGCAGGCGTCTTCCGCCTTGACATTGACGGCGTCTTCGATGCCTGCGAGCTGTCCGAGCTCAGCCTCGACGACGACGCCTCTGTCGTGTGCGAATTCCACGACTTTGCGCGTGATCTCGATGTTTTCTTTAAAGGAGTGGTGGGAAGCGTCGATCATGACGGAAGTAAAGCCGTCTTCGATCGCGGCCTTGCAGGACTCGAAATCCGCGCCGTGGTCTAGGTGCATGACGATGGGCAGACCGGTCGTCTCGACTGCCGCCTGCACCAGGTGACGCAGATACACGGGGTTCGCGTACTTTCTCGCGCCCGCGCTGACCTGCAGGATGAGGGGGGAGTTGCACTCCTTGCCCGCTTCCACGATACCCTGAATGGTTTCCATGTTGTTGACGTTGAAAGCGCCGATCGCATAGCCGCCGTTGTACGCTTTCTTGAACATTTCGGTAGATGTTACCAAAGGCATGATACTGATTCCTCCGATGAAATTTTCTCTTTTATCCATTTTACAACAAAACCGACCAAAAAGCAATATAATTTGGGAAATATATTGTCGTTGCCTTTGATTTTTTTTGGACAAGTAGTATAATAATGGTATACTGTAAGGGAACAGTAAGCACCCGCTTTCGGCGGCATCTTATGTGCACCCTGCCTTTCATTGTCTTTGCAATACGTCTGTATTGCGGCATCCTCTTCTGGGCAGGGCATCGCAAGAAGTGCGCCCCGAAGGTTTCGGCAAAGAAAAGGCGTGCTTTTCCCGCAAACAGGACAGCACAGACTGTCAGATGCGCGGGATAAGAATTTCAACGCAGAATTTGCCCGCCTTTTCATCCGTCCTTATTATTCCCTAACAATACGGAACGAAACGGCCGTGCGCCTTGTTGCCGCGGCGGAAAAGGAGGCTCATATGAGAGACAAGAGAATCGACAAACTTGCGGACGTGCTCGTCAACTATTCGGTGCGCTGCGGCAAGGGTGAAAAAGTGCTCATCGAATCGCGCGGCGCGGGCGAGGAGCTGGTCAAGGCGTGCGTGGAAAAGGTATTCGCGGCGGGCGGATATCCGTTTGTGGAGATGATCGATCTGAGCGTGGAGCGCGCGCTCATGCTCGGAACGGGCAAAGAGCACTGCGAGCTTCGCGCGAAGTACGCAAAATACAGAATGGAGGACATGGACTGCTACATCGGCATCCGCGGCGGGAGCAACACTTTTGAGCTCTCCGACGTGCCCGCCGAAAAGATGCAGGTATACGACAACCTCTTTTCCTTCCCCGTGCATCACGAGACGCGCGTGCGCAAGACCAAGTGGGTGGTCCTGCGCTATCCCAACCCTTCGATGGCGCAGAACGCGAGCGTCTCCACGGAGGCGTTTGAGGACTTCTACTTCGATGTCTGTACGCTGGACTATTCTAAGATGGACCGCGCGATGGACGCGCTCAAAGCATTGATGGAGCGGACGGACAAAGTGCGCCTCGTCTCGCCCGGCACCGATCTGACCTTCTCGATCAAGGGGATCCCCGCGATCAAGTGCGCGGGACACATGAACATTCCCGACGGCGAAGTGTACACCGCGCCCGTGCGCGAGAGCGTGGAAGGGGTGATCACTTACAACGCGCCGACGCTGGAAAACGGCATCAAGCACGAGAATGTGCGGCTTGTGTTCAAAAAGGGGAAGATCGTGGAGGCGACATCCTCGCAGACGGAGGCGCTCAACGCCGTGCTCGACACGGACGCGGGCGCGCGCTATGTGGGGGAATTTGCGATCGGCGTCAATCCCTTTGTCACAAAGCCCATGCTCGACATCCTCTTCGACGAAAAGATCGCGGGATCCATCCATTTCACGCCCGGTTGCAGCTATGACGACGCGTTCAACGGAAACAAATCGAGCGTGCATTGGGACATGGTGCTCATCCAGACGCCCGAATGGGGCGGCGGCGAGATCTGGTTTGACGGAGTGCTCATCCGCAAAGACGGACTTTTCGTCCCCGAAGAGCTGCAATGCCTCAACCCGACCGCGCTCAAATAAAAGGCGTCGATTGAAAAAAGAATGCAAAAATGCCGTAAATTCGGACATTCTGTGCAAACTTTTAAAGTATTCCGCACAAACTATTGACTAAGTTTCCGAGTTTTGGTATAATAATTACGCTGCTTAGAAAAAGCGATAAATCAAATTCTTATTTATAAACGGAGGATTATTCTCATGGCTAATGTAAGAGTTGCGATCAACGGATTTGGCCGCATCGGCCGTCTGGCTTTCAGACAGATGTTCGGCGCTAAGGGCTACGAAGTCGTTGCGATCAACGACCTGACCAGCCCCGCGATGCTCGCGCACCTTCTCAAGTACGATTCCGCGCAGGGCAGATATGCTTTGGCGGACAAGGTCTCCGCTACGGAGAACTCCATCATCGTCGACGGCAAAGAGATCAAGATCTATGCCGAGAAAGACGCGAAGGATCTGCCTTGGGGACAGATCGGCGTAGACGTCGTGCTCGAGTGCACGGGCTTCTACTGCTCCAAAGCGAAGAGCCAGGCGCACATCGACGCAGGTGCCAAGAAGGTCGTCATCTCTGCTCCCGCGGGCAACGATCTGCCTACCATCGTGTACAGCGTCAACGAGAAGACGCTCAAAGCAACGGATACCATCATTTCCGCGGCTTCCTGCACGACCAACTGCCTCGCGCCTATGGCGAATACCCTCAACAAGTTCGCGAAGATCAAGAAAGGCTACATGACCACCATCCACGCTTACACGGGCGACCAGATGACGCTGGACGGCCCTCATCGCAAAGGCGACCTGCGCCGCGCGAGGGCTGCTGCGGTCAACATCACCCCGAACAGCACGGGCGCTGCGAAGGCGATCGGCCTCGTCATTCCCGAGCTCAACGGCGTGCTCGACGGCTGCGCACAGCGCGTTCCCGTTCCCACCGGCTCCCTGACCCAGCTCGTCGCGATCGTCGAAGGCGAAGTGGACAAGGACGGCGTGAATGCAGCGATGAAGGCGGCGGCTTCCGATTCCTTCGGTTACACCGAGGACGAGATCGTCTCCTCCGATATCGTCGGCATCACCTACGGCTCCCTGTTTGACGGCACGCAGACCAAGTGCATGCCCATGGGCGACGGTTCCACCCTCGTCAAGGTCGTGTCCTGGTACGACAACGAGAACTCTTACACCAGCCAGATGGTCCGCACCATCAAATATTTCGCTGAGCTGAAGTAATCTTCACGCGATAAAGTCCGCCCGCCGTTTACAGTTCCTGCAAATGGCGGGCTTTTTCATGCGGCGAGCCTGTTCAAGTGCGCCGCAGTGCAAGGAAAGGAGGGATGGATAGTTATGATCCGAAAGATCGAAGCGCGGGACAGGGAGGTCTTTTTGCGCCTTTCGCAGGAGTTTTATTCCTCGGAAGCGGTGCTTCATCCCGTGCCGGTAAAGCATCATCTCGACGCCTTCGGGGAGCTGATGCGTTCGGAGGAATACGCGATCGGCTTTTTGTTTGAGCGCGAGGGCGAGGCCGTCGGATATGCGCTCTGCGCGGTGACATATTCGCGCGAAGCGGGCGGAAAGGTGCTCTGGATCGAGGAGGTCTATGTAAACGGCGCCTGTCGCGGCACGGGGATCGGCGGTGAGTTCTTCCGCTTTATTGAAGGATATGCGCGCGAGAGGGGTTTTGCGCGCCTTCGCCTTGAAACGGAGCCGTCCAACGTCCGCGCTCGTGCGCTGTACGCGCGCCACGGCTTTTGTCCGCTCGAATATGTGCAGATGGTACTAGAGCTTGACGGAGAGAAAGGGGAATGAAGGCCCTCAGCGCAAGGCATACCGTTTCGGCGTGTTATGTCGGCTACATAACGCAGGCGATCGTAAACAACTTTGCGCCGCTCCTGTTTCTGACCTTCCGTCAGAGCTACGGCATCTCCCTCACGCTGATCGGCGCAATGATCACGCTGAATTTCGGGGTGCAATTGCTCGTGGATCTTCTGTCTGCAGGTCTTGCGGACAAGATCGGCTATCGATCCTGCATGATCGCCGCGCACCTGTTTGCGGGTGCGGGGCTTCTGCTTCTCGCCCTCCTTCCGAACGTGTTGCCAGTGCCCGCCGTCGGGTTGTTTGTCGGCTCTGCCGTGTATGCGGTGGGCGGCGGATTGATCGAGGTGCTCGTCAGCCCTGTCCTCGAAGCCTGTCCTAGCAATAACAAAAAGGCGGCAATGAGTCTTCTGCACTCCTTTTATTGTTGGGGACAGGTCGCCGTCGTCGCGCTCTCGACGCTTTATTTTTTTCTGTTCGGCATCGAGAACTGGGCGGCCCTTGCCTGTATCTGGGCGGCGATCCCCGTCTGCAACGCTCTCTTTTTTGCGTTTGTCCCGCTCTATCCGCTCGTGCGGGAAGGGGAGAGCGCCAAGCCGCGCGCACTCTTTTCCTCGGGCGTGTTCTGGTTGTGTGTGGTCCTGATGGTCTGTGCGGGCAGCAGCGAGCTCGCCGTCAGCCAGTGGGCTTCCGCTTTTGCCGAGGCGGGGCTTAACGTCTCGAAGGGGATGGGCGATCTGTTCGGACCCTGTATGTTTGCACTGTTCATGGGCCTCTCGCGATTGCTCTTTTCTCTGTTTGGTCAAAAGCTGTCCATTCGCGCGGCGCTTCTTCTCGGCTCGGCAGGCTGTGTCGCGGGATATCTTCTCTGCGCGTTCGCACCCATTGCCTGGCTTGCGCTCGCGGGTTGCAGTGTAGTCGGCTTCTCGGTCGGCGTTCTCTGGCCCGGAACGTTTTCCCTTGCCTCTGCACGCATGCCGAAGGGCGGCACGGCACTCTTTGCCTTTCTTGCGCTCGCGGGCGATCTCGGCTGTGCGGCGGGTCCTTCCGCGGTCGGCGCCGCCGCCGATATTCTCGGCGGAGATCTTCGTCTGGGCATCGCGCTCGGCCTCGTCTTTCCGCTCGCGGCGTTTGTCCTTCTCTGTTTTTGGCGAGCGGACAGACCTTCGAAAACGCCCGCGGATCTTTCGGAGAAGATCAGCTGAATATAGAACCATTCAAAAAGCACGGGGTGACCTGTGCTTTTTTGTGCGGAACGAGCGGACGGCGTTCAGGTACGGAGCGTGCGAGATCACGCATGCGTTTCCGCCGCAAAAGGCAAAGGAGTCAGGGCAAAACGCGAGAAACTCGGAAATTATCCCTGCGAGGCGTTTTTGGTGTGCAAGGGAGGCTTTTGCTGCATATGATGAGAGTGAAGGTCTCAGCCTTCGTTTTTACACAAGAAGGAGAAAGGGTAATATGTGTTTCTTTTGTGCACTCTTGTGCGGCGCATGCATCGGCAGCTGTGTCTGCAGCCGTAGCTGTGCCTGCTCGCAATCTTGCGGGAGCGGCTATGCGGCATTGTCGTCCTGTGGCAATTCCTGCAGTAATTCCTGTGGCAATTCCTATGGTAATTCCTGCGGCAATTCCTGCGGTGATTCCTGCAGGAACTCCTGCTGCAACTCTTGCGGCAACTCCAGCGGCAATTCCTGCGCGAATACCCGTTGCGGGAACTCGTGCTGCCGTTGCTGCTGCGGTTACGGCCGTCACGGCGGATGCGGTGTCTGCGGCAATATGACATACTACAACGCTCAGTATGCCCTCTGCGGTTGCTGAAAACAAAATATGTCGCCTTTTGAAAAGGCGCGTTTATTGAGAGTCGGGCGCGGCAATTTGCCGCGCCTTTTCTCGTGCAAAAATATTTTTACGGAAGGATCTTCTTTCTGGCGGGAAGATTAGCGTCATTCTCTGCGGAGGAGCGTTCGGCCGAGTCAAGTTTTTAAGTTGTCAGAGGAATTCTTTTGCATGTTACGATCGAGCCGAAAATCCGTGTACGCAGAGGAGGCGCCAAAACCGCGATAAAATAGAGCTTTTTTCAAAAGGCAAAAAGAGAAGAAAGTCTGCAAAAAACTTTAAGGCCTTCCGAAAAGGTATGCAGACAAGAAGGTTGCGCAAAAGACCTCTGAAAACGACTCCGAAAAAAGACGGGCGGAAAAGAAGGTGGGCGAAAAAATCCCTCTTCGCTAAACGAAACGCCATAAAAAAGACAATTTTAAAAAAATTGTCGATAATTTAAACAATCTGCCGTGTGTTTTTCGCCAAACGCGCCGTTAAAAAAATTTTTGTTTTTTCTCTTTCAGCGCTTGACAAATTGTATATACTGTATATATAATATATATACACTTAACCAACGCGGAGGGCAAAATGAATGTGATCGTCAGCAATGCGAGCGACAAGCCGATCTACGAACAGATCTATTCGCAAATAAAGGGAGCGATCCTGCGCGGCGAGGCGAAGGAAGGGGACGCGTTGCCGTCCATCCGTGCGCTTGCGCGCGAGCTTCGGATCAGCGTCATCACGACCAAGCGCGCGTTTGACGATCTCGAGCGGGACGGCTTCATCTGTTCGGTACAGGGGAAAGGCAGTTTTGTCGCGGCAGCAAACAGGGAATTTTTGCGGGAGGAACAGCTTCGCAGGGTGGAGGAGAAACTTGCGGAAGCGGCAGACCTCGCGCGACAGGCGGGTATCGGCGCCGACGAACTGGCGCAGATGTTTTCGCTGATCGTGAAAGGAGAATAAAATGTCGGACAACATCAGTATACGGGCGCTGACAAAGCGCTATGAAAAATTTACGTTGGACAAAGTGAGTTTTTCGGTCCCCGCGGGCGCAGTCGTGGGGTTCGTGGGCGAAAACGGCGCGGGCAAGAGCACGACGATCAAATGTCTGCTCGGCCTGGTCAATGCGGACGGCGGCAGTGTCGGGATATTCGGCAAAGAGGCGTCTTCGCTTACGCGCGGGGAGCGTGGTCGAATCGGTGCGGTGCTCGGTGAGACCTGTCTTCCCGAAAACCTCACTTTAAAGGACATCGACGGGGTCATGCGCCATGTGTTTTCGGCTTGGAACGGCGCGCAATTTTTTGCGTTGGCACAGCGGTTTGCCTTGCCGACTGACAAGAAGGTGCGAGAGTTTTCGCGTGGAATGCGGCAGAAGGTCTCCCTTGCCGTGGCGCTTTCGCACGGCGCCGAGATCCTCGTGCTTGACGAGCCGACGGCTGGCCTCGATCCCGTTGCGCGCGATGAGATCCTGGAAATATTGTACGACTTCATGCAGGAGGAGGCGCATTCCGTCCTCATCTCGTCGCACATCGTCACAGACCTTGAAAAACTGTGCGATTACATTGCCTTTCTGCACGAAGGGAAGCTCGTCTTTTTCGAAGAAAAGGACAGACTTTCCGAAAAGTACGCGATCCTGCACACGGACGAAAGCTCGCTGAAAAAGCTTGACGCGGCTGCGATCGTCGCCGTGCGCAGGGGCGAATTCGGTACGAGCGCGCTCGTGTTGCGCAAAAAAATGCCGCAGGATACGCCGTTAGACCGCGCGGGGATAGAGGAGATCATGCTCTATTATGCAAAGGGAGAGAAGATCGCCCGCGAGGGCGTGGAGGAGAAGAGATGCTCGGTTGTCTGATCAAAGATATAAAAAATATTTTGCCGATCTTGTTGTACTATGTGCTCATTGTGGCGGTCTTTTATGCGATCAGCGCGATCGTGAAGAACGTATATCTTTTTTCGGGCACGCTTGTGTTCGTTGCGGTAATGGGGCCCATGCAGGCGTTTGCTTACGATGAAAAAGACAACTGGGACAAATTCGCGCTTGCGGCAGGCGTATCGCGCGCGGAGCTCGTCTTTTCGCGATATCTTTTAGGTCTTGTGTTCTTTGCGCCGATCTGGCTCATCGGCTTTACCCTCCTTTTTTTCATCTCTGCGGAGGTATTGCCCGTCCTTCTGATGTTCGGCGGGGCAGGACTCCTTGTTCTGTCCGTCTGCCTTCCGCTGATTTTCAAAAGGGGAGTCGAGAACGCGCGTGCGGCGTATATGATCGTGCTTCTCGGCGTGCTTGCCGTGTGTGTCGGCATCGGCGCGCTCTGCGGTACTCTCTTCGAATCTCTGCCCGATCTGCTCCTATTCACCGCCTGTGCGCTTGTGGGTGTTTCCGTGCTTTCGCTGGTCATCTCTGTCTTTTTATCGCTCAATATCTATAAAAAGAAGGATTTTTAAAGTACTATGCATGGCATAGTACGCGTTATCCAATGGATTTTCTGCTTCCGGGGCGCTTTTGTGTGAGACGGGGCGGATCGATAAAATTGCCGGGTTTTCAGTCGAACTGTTTTTCGCTCTGAAATAAAATTCGGCTTGTGTCTTGTCGAAAGGGGGCGTGCTTTTTTCGGTTGCTCCTCTTTATCGCAGGGTCGTCACAAAAAAACACCCGCCTGCGCAAAAATTTTGCGCAGGCGGGTGTTCTTCCATAAAGAAAACGCAAGGCTTGCCGTACAATGGAGAATGCCAATAAAGAATGTGCAGCTTGCCGTGAAAAATTCGATTTGTCGTTCGATTACAACCACGCATCTTGCCATGCAAAACGCGCCGCGGCTTGCAGGGCAATAAAAAAACACCACGCCCCGCCGTGCAAGAATACATGGCTTGCGCGCAATAAAAAACACCACGCCCCGCCATGCAAGAATAACGGCTTGCAGGGCAATATGAAATACACGGTCTGATGTAAAACAAAAAACACACGACGAAATCGTCGTGTGTTTTTTTGGTAGCCCCATGGGGAATCGAACCCCAGTTTCCGCCGTGAGAGGGCGGCGTCTTAACCGCTTGACCATGAGGCCGTAACCGAAATTGCTTATGTATTATACCACACAGATCTGTTTTTGGCAACTGTTTGAAGGGCACTTTTTAAAAAGTTTTAAAAAAAATGATCCGCTTGTGCCGCAGAACGAAAAAGTGTTAACCCGCTTCTCGCAGGTGGGTGCGCCGCTTGCCGCCTCAGCCTTTCCGTTCATAAACAGACCTCGCCTATCGACATAGACCATTTAGAAAGCGCTCCCGTATTTACAATGTGGATTAAGATAATTCGAACTCCGAACACAGCAGACCGATTATTCAGTTTTGCGGCGCGGCGATCGCCGCGTCCTACCTTTTATTATTATAGCCGATGATGGGCGTAAATGCAAGCAATTGAAAGAAATTGCCCGAGGAATTTTTTGGGAGGGGAAACCCCCTCCCGTTAAGCATAACTTATTTTGCGGCTTTGTCGAGTGCGAGCAAAAAGTCGAGCATGCAACTTTCCGAGTTGAGCCCGTAGCGCATCTCGGTGCCGTCCTTCTTTGTCTGTGCAATGGAGTTTTTCGTAAAAGTAGCAGCAATGGCGACCGCCTCGTCCATTGCGATGCCGCGCGCCAACGCCCCGACCAGAGCGCTCGCGTACACGTCACCCGCGCCGTGGTAGGCGCCCGAGATCTTTTCCGTCGCGAAGGTCTTGACCTCGCCCTTCTCGTCGGTGTAATAGACGGTGCATTTTGTCTCTCCGTTTTCCTCGATGTCACAACCCGTGACGGAGGGTATGGGGCAGAAGGCAGAGAGTTTCGCGAGCACTTCGCGGTAACTCTTGTCGTCCTGCACCTTTGCGCAGTCGGTTTCGGTCAGAAAACAGGCCTCGGTGAGATTAGGCACCACGATGTCCGCAACGGAGCACAGCCCGCGCATCTGCTTTACAAAGTTGTCGTCAAAGTGGGTATACAGTTTTCCGTTGTCGCCCATGACGGGGTCGACGATCATCCTGCCGCCCTCTTTGAGGAGGTCCCTCTTGACGCTCTTGACCATTTCGATCTGGTCGACGGAGCCGAGGTATCCGCTGATGATGTAGTCGTATTTCAGGCCGAGGCTCTTCCAATGCGCGATGATGGCAGGGATGTCCTCGCTCAGGTCGCGGAAGGTATATCCGCTGAATCCGCCCGTGTGAGTGGAGAGGATCGCGGTGGGCAGGATGTCGCAGGTCACGCCCGAAGCCGAGATGATGGGCAGGGCGACGGTCAGCGAACACTTTCCGACGCAGGAAATGTCATTGATCGCAAGAATTCTCATTTCAGTTCTCCTTGATGCTGTTTTATAATTATACTTTTCGAGATTTAGTTTGTCAAACGTCTATATGCAATTTGTGCCTCTTTCCGGTAAAAATATGCCGTTCTTTTGCAAAAGATTTGCAAGGTATTTACAGCGTCGCGATCGTATGTTAAAATAAAATCAGACAATTTCTGTATGAGGAGTAAATAATGATCGTCTTTCAAGTGTGATCTCGGAAGTGGTCACCAAGCGCGTGCTTCGCGATCATTTTCGCAAAGGAGCCCTTCTTGTATGGGGGATTGCTTTCCCTGTGTTGATGATCCTGTGCGCACTCGTCTCATTTTGTACCATGAGTCTCAAAGACGCCGCGCTCTTCTGTCTGGTCGTCTTTGTTTTCGGCTTTTCGGGCACGCTGATCAGATGGGTCCGCTCTACCAAAAAAGCATACCGCTACATTTGGGAATACAAGTACACTGTCGACCCGTCAAAGATCCTTGTCGAATCGCCTTATATCGGCAAGGTAAAAGAAATCCCGCTCTCCAAGGTGAAAAAGGTCATCGAATATCGGGCATGTTATGCTGTGACCGGATTTTTTTACGTGTTTGCCATCCTTGAAAAGGAGCTGCTCGCGGAGGGATCGTTTGAGGAGCTCGAACAGATCTTTGGCGATAAACTCGTAAAAAAGGAATCCGACCCGCCCGTATCGGCGGAATAGAAAATTTATCAACGCGGGCGTCCGTCATTGGCGCCCGCATTGCTCTTTTATGGCGGCTTGTCCTGCGCGGCCTCTTTTTTGTTTCGTCGCTTTTTTCGCGAGCGGTGCGAGGGGGCAAAATCAGGTGCGAGGGGGCAAAATCAGGTCAATGCCTTTACATTCTTGTGATTATATGTTAAAATAGTTAGCGTTATGGAAGCAAAGATCACTCAGGATTTTGCCTTTGTCAGCGGTGCGACGGGCGGGCTTGGACGGGCGTTCAGTTTCGCCTGCGCGCGGGAGGGGAATCTCTTTCTCACCGGCAGAAGCGAGCAGAAACTTGCCGCCCTGCGCGGGCAGATCGCGGCGCAGTATCCGCAGATCCGCATCGAGACCTTCGCCTGCGATCTCACCGACGCGGCGGCGCGCGAAAAGATGTTTTCGCACATCCGCTCGCTCGGCATCCGTTTTTATCGCTATTGCAGCGTTGCGGGGGCGGACATCCAAAAGGCGTTTTTGCGGTTTACGCAGGAAAAACTCGTCTTTTGCAGTCGGGTGAACTTTGAGGCGGCGGTCTCTCTCGCCCGTTTTTTGCTCGATGTCCGAGCGCCCGAATTCGAGATGGTCGTCATCTCCAGCATTTCGGGCGTCTATCCGATGCCGTACTTTGCGCTGTACAGCGCCGAAAAGAGCGCTCTTACATCCTTTTTCTCTTCTCTTCGCGTCGAGCTTCGCGGGCAGGGCGTGCGCGTCACCTGCGTGGAGCCGGGCGGCATCTATACCCGCCCCGACGTCGTCGAGAACATCCGCGGGCAGGGGCTGTGGGGCAAGCTCTCCGCAAAGAGCCCCGAATACGTCGTCCGAAAGAGCCTCTCTGCGGTAAAGCACAACAGGCGGCTCATCCGCCCGGGCTTCTGGAACAAATTCATCGCGGCGGTGCCGCGCATTCTTCCGCTCGGCGTGCGCATGCGCTTCATCGCCCGCCGCTGGAAGAAGATAGAAAAAGACGCTTTCTGAGGGGGGAAAACATGAACAGATACATCGCGGCATTCGATCAGGGCACGACAAGCTCGCGCACCATTCTCTTTGACGAGGCGGGCAGGGCGGTCGCCTCCGCACAGCGGGAGTTTCGGCAGATCTATCCGCGACCCGGCTGGGTGGAGCACGACTGCCGCGACATCCTCGCCTCTCAGCTTTCCAGTTTCCGCGAGGCGATGGAGCGGGGCGGCATCCGCGCGGAAGAGCTTGCGGCGATCGGCATCGCCAACCAGCGGGAGACGGCGATCGTCTGGGACCGCTTCACGGGCAAGCCCGTCTACAACGCGATCGTCTGGCAATGCCGCCGCACGGCGGAGTATTGCGACTCGATAAAGGACAGCGCGGCGTTTCTGTACGATCGCACGGGGCTTCCCGTGGACGCCTATTTCTCCGCCTCCAAAGTGCGCTGGATCCTTGAAAACGTTCCGTTTGCCCGTGCGCGTGCGGAGAAGGGGGAGCTTCTGTTCGGCACGGTGGACTGTTATCTGATCTGGACGCTCACGGGAGGAAAGGTGCACGCGACCGACTACACCAACGCCTCGCGCACCATGCTCTTTAACATACATACCCTGGAATGGGACGAGGAGCTCTGCCGCTTTTTCGGCATTCCGATGTGCATGCTCCCGAAAGTGCTCCCTTCGGGCGTGCACTACGGCGTCACGGATGAAAAGCTTGTCGGCGCGGCCGTCCCGATCTGCGCGGCGGTGGGCGATCAGCAGGGCGCGCTTTTCGGCCAGCACTGCGTGCGCGAGGGGGACGTCAAGAACACTTACGGCACGGGCTGTTTTCTTCTCATGAACACGGGCGCGCGCGCCGTGCGTTCGCAAAACGGGCTCGTCACGACGCTGGCCGCCTCGACGGGAAAGCCCGACTATGCGCTCGAAGGCAGCGTGTTCGTCGCGGGTGCGGTGGTGCAGTGGCTTCGGGACGGGCTGGGGCTCGTCAGGAACGCCGCCGAGACGGAAGCGCTCGCGCTCTCCGTTCCCGACACGGGCGGCGTGTGTTTTGTGCCCGCGTTCGTGGGGCTGGGCGCGCCGCATTGGGACAGCGAATGCCGCGGTATGATCAGCGGCATCACGCGCGGGACCACGCGCGCGCACATCGTGCGCGCGGCGTTGGAGGCGATCGCCTTGCAGGTCTTTGACGTCGTGCACGCGATGGAACAGGACATCCGCAGGCCGATCTCCCGCCTCTGCGCCGATGGCGGCGCGAGCGCGAACGGCTTTCTGATGCAGTTTCAGGCGGATATCCTCGGCGCCGAGGTCGCGCGGCCAGCGTCCATGGAGACGACGGCGCGCGGCGCCGCATATCTCGCGGGGCAGGCTTGCGGGCTGTATGGGGATCCGCTTCCCGTTTCGGGCGAGGAGATGACCGTATTCACGCCGCAGATGGACGACGCGCGCAGGGCGGAAACGCTTCGCGCATGGGAAGAGGCGCTCAGCCGCGACAAATTCCGCGCAAAACTTTAAGAGATGAATACAGGAGAGATAAAATGAGCAGAGCAGACGAAATCTTCATTGCAAATTGCAGGGACATTCTCGAAAACGGCACCTGGGACACCGACCGCGAGGTCAGGCCCCGCTGGGAGGACGGCACGCCCGCGCACACGATCAAAAAATTCGGACAGATATCCCGTTATGATCTGCGGGAGGAGTTTCCCATTCTGACCATCCGCAGGACATATCTGAAATCGGCGATCGACGAGATCCTCTGGATCTGGCAGAAAAAGAGCAACAACATCCACGATCTCTCCTCGCACATCTGGGACAGCTGGGCGGACGAGAGCGGCTCCATCGGCAAGGCGTACGGCTACCAGCTCGGCAAGAAATATTCTTTCCCGGAAGGGGAGTTCGACCAGGTGGACAAAGTCCTGTTCGATCTGAAAAACAATCCCGCGAGCCGCAGGATCATCGCGCACATGTACAACGTCGCAGACCTCAGAGAGATGCATCTGTATCCGTGCGCCTATTCGATGACCTTCAACGTCACGGGCAACACGCTCAACGGCATCCTGAACCAGCGCAGCCAGGACATGCTTGCGGCGAGCAACTGGAACGTCGTGCAGTACTCGGTGCTTCTGATGATGTTTGCGCGCGCGTGCGGGCTGGAAGCGGGCGAACTCGTGCACGTCGTCGCGGACGCGCACATCTACGACCGCCACGTTCCCATCGTCGAAAAGATCCTCAATAACCCGCGCTATGCGGCGCCGCGCCTCATCATGGACGAAAAGGTCACCGACTTTTATTCGTTCACGAAGGACAGCTTCCGCCTGGAGGATTACAGATATACCGATCTGAACGAGAAGATCCCCGTCGCGATCTGAAAAAATCAAAAAGGAGAAAAAGATGAAAGCGATCGTAGTTGTTGACAAAAAGTGGGGCATCGGCAGGAACAACGACCTGCTCTTTTCCCTTCCCGAGGACATGAAGCACTTCCGCGAGACGACTTCGGGCAAGGTGGTCGTGATGGGTAGCAATACGCTGCTGTCCTTCCCCGGCGGCAAGCCGCTCAAAAACAGGACAAACCTCGTGCTCTGGCCGGAAGGCGAAAAGCGGGAGGATTGTTCGGTGCTTTCCTCTCTCGGCGAGCTGTTTGCCGAAATCAAAAAATACCCGCCCGAAGATGTTTTCGTCGTCGGCGGCGCGATGCTGTACCGCACGCTGTTGCCCTATTGCGAGGAGGCGATCGTGACGAAAGTGGATGCGGACGGCGGCGCGCAGGTCTTTTTTGAAGACCTCGACCGAACGGAAAACTGGCATATCCTTTCGGAGAGCGAGCCGATCGAGACGAACGGGCAGACCATCCGCTTTGTCTGCTACAAAAATTCGGACGTGAAGGCATATTGATCGATCGAAAGTCTGTAAGAGAGGCGCGGCCGTTCGGACCGCGCTTTCTTAATGAAAAATTTAAACTTTTGCGCTATACTTTTTTTGTAAGACAGGAGGAGGGAACACATGAAAACGATCGCGGTGGTGGAGGACGACGTCTACATCGGCAATATGCTGGAGGAACTCCTGCGCGCGAACGGCTATGCCGTGTTGCGCGCGCGGACGGGCACGCAGGCGCTCGAACTTTTATCGCGCGAGACGGCAGATCTCGTCCTTCTCGATCTTATGCTTCCCGAACTTTCCGGCGAGGCGGTGCTCGAAGAGATCGCGGGGAGCGTGCCCGTGCTCGTTCTGTCCGCAAAGACGGACATCGGCGGCAAAGTCCGCGCGCTGAACGCAGGGGCGGCGGATTACGTCACAAAGCCGTTTGACAACGGCGAGCTGCTCGCGCGCATCGGCGTGCAGCTTCGGCGCGGCGGCGGGGAGGGCATGCTCTGCCGCGCGGGCATCCGCATGGATCTCGATTCCTTCGAGGTGTTTGTCGGCGAGCGGCAGATCCGCCTGACGCGGACGGAGTTCGCCATCCTGCGCGTCTTTCTCGAATACCCGAAAAAGGTTTTTTCCCGTTCCGCGCTCCTTGCGGGCATCGAGCCGTTCGTCCCCGACGGAGAAGAATCCTCCGTCAGCGTGCACATCAGCAACCTGCGCAAAAAGCTGGAGGAGGCGTCGGGCGTCAATTACATAGAGACGGTCTGGGGCATCGGCTTCCGCTTAAACGGCGCGCTTCTTTGAATTTTCTTTAAAAAAGTTTTCAAAAATATTAAACGGCGAGCGTTAGAATGGAGAAAATTCAAGAAAAAGGAGCAAACGGAATGGAATATGTACTCAGGACGTACGGCCTTTGCAAGCATTACAAGGGCGCGCCCGTCGTTGCGGACGTCTCCATGAACATCCGCCGCGGCGAGATCTACGGCTTTGTCGGCAAGAACGGCGCGGGCAAGACGACGCTCATGCGCCTTGTCTGCGGGCTCATCCGCAAGACGGGCGGCAGCTATGAACTGTTCGGCAGAACGGACACAGACCCTGCGCTCGATCTCTCGAGGCGGAGGGTGGGGTCCATCATCGAGTCGCCTTCGCTGTATCCCGACATGACCGCCGAGGACAATCTGCGCGAGCAATCGCTCGTGCTCGGTCTTCGCGGCGCAAAATTCGGCGGGCTTTTGGAATACGTCGGGCTTGCGGACACAGGCAAAAAGAAGGTGCGAAATTTTTCTCTCGGAATGCGCCAGCGTCTCGGCATTGCGATGGCGCTTGTCGGACAGCCCGACTTCATCGTCCTTGACGAGCCGGTCAACGGGCTGGACCCGCAGGGCATCGTGGAGATCCGCGAGCTCTTGCTCCGCCTGAACACGGAAAAGGGGATCACGGTGCTCATCTCCAGCCACATCCTCGGCGAGCTCTCCCGCCTTGCCACCTGTTACGGTTTCATCGACGGGGGAAGGCTCATCCGCGAGATCAGCGCCGCCGATCTGGAATCCGCCTGCCGCAAGAGCGTCCGCATCACCGTCGATTCGACGGCGTCCGTCGCCTGTGCGCTCGAGCGCGGGATGGGAATCGAAGACTATCGCATTCTCTCCGACACGCAGGCGGAGATCTACGGGGAAGTCAACGTGGGGGAGCTCGCCTTTGCCCTGCGCGATGCGGGCGTCTCGCTACTTCGCGTGCACGAACGCGACGAAGACCTGGAGGGGTATTTTCTCAACCTCGTCGGAGGTGAAAAATGCTGAAACTGTTGCGTGCGGAATTTTTCCGCGTAAAAAAATTCAAGCCTTTCTACATCCTTCTCGCGATCAACCTTGCGCTTGCGCTGATCAATTTTTTTGATACGGTCGGAACATTCCGATACAATCCCGAATACAACGCCTTTTACCTGATGCGAATCGGGATGGGCGGCGGGATCAGCCTTCTCGGCATCTATGCGGCCGTTCTTGCGGGACTGTTTATCGGAAGAGAATACTCGAGCGGCGCGATGCGGAACAAAGTTCTCGTCGGAAGTTCCCGTCCGCGCATCTACCTTTCCAAGCTGATCGCCGTCGCGTTCATGTGCGTCTGCGTCTACTGCGTCTATCACCTATTCAATTTCGTGTTCGGGAGCATCTTCCTCGATTGGGGCAGGCTATCCTTTTCGGACGTGCTTTTGCATTTTGCGGCGGGTCTCCTCATGGTGCTTTCCTATTCCGCGGTCATGACGGCGCTTTCCATGCTCTCGCGCAGCACGGTCACCTCTCTTCTCGTCGGGATCTTCTGTGTGCTCGTCTTTTCTTTTCTCGTCACATGGTTTGAACAGGAGATCGCGGGCAGCTATCACATGGACGCCGTGACGGGGGAGATCGCATTTTATTGTGACTGGCCCGAGGCTCTGCGCAAAGTTTGCGCCTTTTTCGACAGGCTGATCCCGTCGGGACAGAGCGTGGTGTTGTGTTCGGACGCGAAGCTGAACTATGTGCAGCTCTATGCCTGCTCGGCGGGGCTGACGGCGGCTGTCTCTGTCGGGGGCATATGGCTGTTCGGCAGAACGGATCTGAAATGATCTTTTGAGGCATCGCGCCCGCTTTTGCGGGCGCGATGCTTTCGTTTTTATGCAGGTTTATGCAGGAGGTTTGTCATGGTGATCGCTCTCGGTTTTTGCACGTTTTTTCTTGCGGTGCTCTGTCTGTTTTTTGCGCTCCGCGCGCGCTTTCTGCGCCTGTCCGTGCGCGAGATCCGCGAACAGGCGCGCGAAAAATCGGCCACCGATTCGGGCACGCCCGTCTGCCCGCAGTCGGGGGATAAGGACATCCGCGCGCTCGCAGAATATCTCACGGACGAGCTTGACAGGCTGATCGCGGCGCGTCGGACGTATGCGGCGGGCAACAGCGAGCTCAAAGAGGCGGTCACGGGCGTCTCGCACGATCTTCGCACGCCGCTCACCTCCGTCTCGGGGTATCTCGATCTTCTCGCAAAGAGCGGGCTTAGCGAGAGACAGGCGGAGTATGTCCGCATCATCGGCGGGCGGGTGGAGGCGATGAAAAAGCTGACCGAGGAGCTTCTCGCCTATTCGGTGGTCGCGACGGACGAAGGTTCTCTTCAGTCCGAAGAGGTGTGTATAAACTCTCTGCTGGAGGATTGTCTCATGCAGTTTTACGTCGCCTTTTCCGAGCGCGGCATCCGTCCCGAAGTGCGCCTGCCCGAGGGGCGCGTCGTGCGGCGCACGGGAAAGGACGCTCTTTCGCGCGTGTTCGGAAACATCCTCGCAAACGCCGCGCGCTATTCGGACGGCGATCTGTCTGTCACCATGGACGAGGACTGCAACATCCTCTTTGAAAATTCCGCGTCCAAACTGGACGAGGTGAGCGTGTGCAAGCTCTTTGACCGCTTCTTTACCGTCGAAAACGCGCGCGGCTCCACGGGGCTGGGGCTCTCGGTCGCAAAGATCCTCGTCGAAAAGATGGGAGGGAAGATCGAGGCGAGCTGGAAGGAGGGCAGGCTTCGCATTTCACTCTCTCTTTGAATTGTTCAAATTCGGACAAAAATTTTGACAAATTCCGTCACTTGCGCCCCTTGAACTGTGCACCATCCTGTGTTATAATAGTATAGAAAGAAAAACAGGAGGAAAATTTACCCATGGCAAGAATGATTCTCAACGAAACGAGCTATTTCGGCGCGGGATGCCGCAAAGAAGTCGTTGCCGAACTCAACCGCCGCAACATGAAAAAGGCGTTTGTCGTCTCGGACAAGGATCTCGTCAAATTCGGCGTCGCAAAGAAGGTGACGGACGTGCTCGACGAGGCGAAGATCGCCTACGATCTGTTTGACGACGTCAAGGCGAACCCGACCATCGCGAATGTCAAAAACGGCCTCGCGGCGTTCAAAAAGTCGGGTGCGGACGTGATCATCGCGATCGGCGGCGGCTCCGTCATGGACACCGCAAAGGCGATCGGCATCATCACCGAAAACCCTGAGTTTGCGGACGTCCGTTCTCTCGAAGGCGTGGCTGACACCAAGCACAAGAGCTTCCCGATCATCGCCTTTGCGACGACTTCGGGCACGGCGGCTGAGGTGACCATCAACTACGTCATCACCGACGAAGAGGCGGGCAGAAAGCTGGTCTGCGTCGACCCCAACGACATCCCGATCATCGCGTTCAACGACGCGGAGATGCTCATGAGCATGCCCAAGGGCCTCACGGCGGCGACGGGCATGGACGCTCTCACGCACGCGATCGAGGCTTACATCACGCCCGGCGCTACCCCCGTTTCCGATCTTCTGACCTGGAACAGCATCAAGTTCATCGCGGACAACCTCGAAAAGGCGGTCAAGGACGGTTCCGACGCGCAGGCTCGCGAGGGGATGGCTTACGGTTCTTACGTCGCGGGCATGGCTTTCTCCAACGTCGGCCTGGGCATCGTCCACTCGATGGCGCACCCGCTCGGCGCGCGTTATGACATCGCGCACGGCGTCGCAAACGCGCTGCTTCTTCCCTATGTCATGGAATACAACAAACCCGCGGCGCTCAAAAAATACGGCGACATCGCCCGCGCGATGGGAGTCGACGTCAAGGGCATGAGCGACGAAGAGGCGGCGGATGCGGCGATCGCGGCGGTCCGCAAGCTGTCGGCGGCGATCGGCATTCCGCAGAAACTGCACGAGCTCGGCATCCGCGAGGATCAGCTCAAACAGCTCTCCGAAGACGCCTTCATCGATCCCTGCACGGGCGGAAATCCCCGCAAGACTTCTCCCGCAGAGATCCTTGAGATCTACAAAAAGGCGCTGTAAGCGCACAATCTTTGCCTGCAGGCACGCAAAACAGGGGCGACGCGAAGTCAGCCCCTTTTTTGTCGCGTAAGTTCTGCCTTTTTGCTTGCAATTTTGTGCATAAAAGTTTAAAATAGAAAGGTAAATAATTCAAAGAGGTTGGTTTTATGGAGAAGATAGACGGCGTGATCCGTCACGACTGCGTGAGCTACAAAGAATTTCCCGCACATGTCGACGAAGAAGTGACCATGAAGGGCATGATCCATCGCATCCGCGAGATGACGGGCTTTGCCTTTGTCATCATCCGCACCGCGCGCGAGGTCGTGCAGTGCGTCTATTCGCCCGATTTTTCCGATTATCGGATGGACGAAAAGGTGGTAGAGGGCTGTGCCGTCAAGCTGACGGGCAAGATCGTCAAGGATCAGACGCGCGAGGACCGCTACGAGATGCAGATCCACAACATTGAAGTGCTCTCCACGCCCGCCGAGCAGATGCCCGTTGTCATCAACAAAAAACAGCTGGACAACATTCCGCTCGATCTCAATCTCAATCTCAGACCCGTGACGCTTCGCAATCCCAAGGAGCGCGCGGTGTTCAAGATCCAGGAGGGGATCGCCCGCGGATTCCGCGATTTTCTCTTTTCGCAGAACTTTACGGAGATCCGCACGCCCAAGATCAACGCGCAGGGCGCGGAAGGTGGCGCAAACATCTTCAAGCTGGACTATTTCGGCAAACAGGTGTTCCTCGCGCAGAGCCCGCAGTTTTACAAGCAGATGCTCGTGCCCGTGTACGAGCGCGTGTTCGAGGTCGGGCCCGTGTTCCGCGCCGAGCATCACGACACCTCCCGTCACCTCAACGAATATGTGAGCATGGACTTTGAAATGGGGTTCATCGACAGCTTCTACGACATCATGAACATGGAGACGGGCGCCCTCAAGTACATCATGGAATTGCTCAAAACGCAGTATGCGGAAGAGCTTGCGCTTCTCAACGTCGATCTCCCCGTGATCGAACAGATCCCGTTCGTCAAGTTCATGGACGCAAAGGAGATCATCACCAAAAAATACAAGAAGAAGATCACGGACTATCGCGACTTCGAGCCCGAAGAGGAGCAGATCCTCGGCAAGTGGGCAAAGCAGGAGTTCGGCAGCGATTTCCTGTTCGTCACCCATTATCCTTCCGAAAAGCGTCCTTTCTATGCGATGGACGATCCGGAAGATCCGAAATACACGCTCAGCTTTGACCTTCTGTTCCGCGGCATCGAGATCACGACGGGCGGTCAGCGCATCCACGACTACAACGAACAGGTCGCCAAGATGCGCGCACGCGGCATGAATCCGGACGATTTCGAGGGGTATCTCATGGCGCACAAATACGGCATGCCCCCGCACGGCGGTCTGGGCCTCGGGCTTGAGCGCATCACGATGCACCTGCTCGGCTTCAAGAACGTGCGCAACGCGTCCATGTTCCCCCGCGACATCAACCGCGTCACTCCCTGACTTTTTTCAAAGAATTTCAGGAACGATCGCGCGACGCCTTGACGCTTTTGAAAGCATTTTGAAATCGACCGCGTCGCGCTCAATGTTGTTGAAAGCATTTTGAGATCGACCGCTTCGCGCTTGACGCTCTTGAAAGAATTTCAGAATAAGACTTGGCCCCCGAACCGCATCGCGGCTCGGGGGATTTTATACGTTATTTATTGCCTGCTTTTTGCTCGCGCCGTCTGACGCCTTTAAAATAAGGTCGGAAAATCTCTTGGCGTCAAATAGTTTACGCATCGACGTATTTTAAGCGAGCATCTGCATTGCCCTCGTGCGGCATTGAATCTGTTGCGCTTCCATGCCTATGAAAGAATTTAAGAATTTGAAGCCCCCCCGAACCGCATCGCGGCTCGGGGGGCGTTTTATACGTTATTTATTGCCCGCTTTTTGCTCGCGCCGTCTGACGCCTTCAAAATGACGTTGCAATATCTATATGGCATTGAATTTTCATTGCCCGCGCTTTTAGACGAAATGTTTATCAGGGTAAGAGTTGAGCGAAAATCTTATTTGAAAATGCCGTCTGTGCCGATTGAGCGGGAAATTCAAAATCAAGCGCAACATTTTTTAGAAAAGCGGTTCGACACGCAGATATTTTTGCGAAATATAGAGGGCTTGAGGAAATAAAGCCCTGTTTAAATCGTCGGATTATGTCGAATGATGTCGAATATACTGTGCAGGCAGGTACAATTCAAGAGGAAAGCAGGAGATGAAATCCGATCAGATCGAGAAAGTGAGACGGGTGGAGAATGGTCGGCAAAAAGCGCTTTTTGCATTGCTGAAAAGATGAAAGCCTCTCAACTGAAAGCGGTGTCGAATTTTGTCGGAAGGGGAAGGGCGTGTCTTTGCGGTAAAACGTTTCAGTGCTTTTCGGGCGAAAATTAAAATTTGCAGGTGTCTTGCGAATGTGTCTCAAAAAAATAGTCTGAAATTTGTTTGAGGCGCGCCAAGTAAATGTCGAATTTTGTCGAATATGCATGTCCATAAACAGAGATTGCTGCTCAAAAAAAGTTGGCGGGATATTCTACATTTTATTGATTATTGTTGTTTTATTTGCCCTCGAGCAACGGATTTTTCGCTGATGAACAGCAAATAAATGTCAAATTTTGTCGAATTTTTCCCGTATTGCTTTCTTATTATTTTGCGGGCGGATTGCCCTGCGGTACTGTAAAAATTTCCGAGAGTTTGATGCATTTGGAAAAAGTAAGACGTTTTATAAAAGAGAACTTTTCAATATTAAGTACGTTTATGATTTATGTTCAATTGTACATCTCATCGAGTGCACCGCTTTACAGTTCGGATGAATGCACTTTTCGTCTTGGCGAGCTGAACAGAAAAACATTTCTAAATTGTAAACCGAATATGATCAATAAGGTTGACAATGTTTTAAAAACATGGTATTCTCTTTGTATGGGACTGAAAGAGAACATTTATCAAAAACTTGACGCGTCGCGCGGAACGGCTTTTTCAGGCGAAGAGCTTGCGGAGGAATTCGGCGTGAGCCGTGCCGCGGTCTGGAAGGCGGTCCGTACTCTTCGCGCGGAGGGGTTTTCGATCGCTGCGGGGACAAACAGGGGATACAGTCTTGCTCCTCTTGACGATAATCTCACGGTATCGGGAGTACGGAAGTATCTCGAAGATGGGTTTTTTCTTAATGTTCTTCCGAGTTGTACATCTACAAACGACGAAGTGAAAAAACTTGCCGCAGAAGGGGCGCCTGCGTGGACGGCAGTTCTTGCAGAAGAGCAGACAGCGGGCAGGGGACGATATGCGCGGCCATTCTATTCTCCGCGGGGAGCGGGGCTTTATATAAGCGTCCTTATTCGGCCAAATCTACCCGCCGCGGAGACGCTTTTTATCACCACAAGCGCCGCGGTCGCTGTGTGTGAGGCGATCGAAAAGATAGCAGATGTGTACGCAGAGATCAAATGGGTAAACGATGTCTTTTTAGGCGGAAAAAAAGTTTGCGGCATTTTGACTGAAGCGGCTTTTAACGTGGAAAGCGGCGGCCTCGACTATGCGATCGTCGGTATCGGCATCAATGTCACGCGGCATGGATTTCCTGCCGAGCTGGAAGGGATTGCGACTTCCGTCTTTGAAGATACGCCGCCGGCAGATGTGCGTGCCCGTCTTGCGGCTCAACTACTCAAAAGTTTGAAAAGATACGTCGAGGGGATCTCCGTGCGTTCCTTTTATGAGGAATATAAAAGACGTTCCTTTGTTCTCGGGAAGCGCGTTCTCGCCGTGTCCGGCGATTTTTCAAGGGAAGGGGTTGTCATAGATCTCGATGAAAATTGTTTTTTGAAGATCCGCTTTGATGACGGTTCTGAACGGCTTTTATCCTCGGGAGAGGTCAGCATTCGAATAAAAACAGGGGATTAAATAGTACTATGTCAGACATAAACAATAAAAAAGTAAATATTCGCTCTAATGCCGTACGCCTCGCCGAGTGCGCGGTATTCGTTGTGCTGATGGTCATAGGCGCATTTTTGCACATTCCGTTTTTTCCGGTGCCGCTTACTTTTCAGACGGTCATATCCGTGCTCGCTGGCCTGCTGCTAGGGCCGTGGTACGGCGCCGGGGCGGTGCTTGTCTATATTTTTATGGGCTTGTGCGGGCTTCCCGTCTTTGCGAGCGGCGGAGGTTTTTCCTATGTCGTCAATCCGACTTTCGGATTTTTACTCGGATTTGCGGCGGCGGCGTTTGTGAGCGGGCTTATTGCGAGAGGGGAGAAACTTTCCATTGTCCGCGCCTGTGTGGCTTCGCTTTGCGGCTTTGTTGTAAATTACCTGATCGGTGCACCCTACTTGATGCTGATCTGGGTGTATTATATGCACAACGGAAACGTGCTTCAGACGTTTATCGTCTATGTCGTCTTGTATCTGCCCAAAGATTTTGTGCTTTGTCTTCTCGCTGCGGTGCTGGCGTGGAGGGTGAGACCGCTTCTTCGCAGAATGCGATGAAAATTTTAACGCCTTGTAACAGAAAGTTGTTTGACAAATACGGATTTGTTTGGTATAATCATACATGCTTTACGAGGTGTAGCGCAGTTTGGTAGCGCGCTTGGTTCGGGACCAAGAGGTCGTGGGTTCAAGTCCCGTCACCTCGACCACGTCGGCACAAGACGTATTTTGCAAGAAGTCGGATTTTTCCGACTTCTTTGCTTTTACGTCTGTGCCTCCTTTTTCCCAAAAATCTCGGGCTATGCCCTGCGATTTTCGGGAGACCCTGTTTGTTTTGCACAAGACGAATTTTGCAAGAAGTCGGATTTTTCCGACTTCTTTGCTTTTACGTCTGTGCCTCCTTTTTCCCAAAAATCTCGGGCTATGCCCTGCGATTTTCGGGAGACCCTGTT
>JAHZBZ010000014.1 GCA_019423125.1 Bacillota bacterium
ACGCCGAAAGTACTTGAGGATCACCCTCCGGGAGGATAGGTAGTTGCCGCATCCAAACAAAAAGACATCCGTTTTCGGGTGTCTTTTCTTTTGCCGAAAAATCGGATGTCTTTTCTTTTTCTGAAAAATAAGGCTCGCCCCTTTGCAAAATTCCTTTTGCGAAAGGGCGGGCGTTTTCCTGGTCTTTGAAAAACAGGCAAGAACACCTTGCTTAAAAGCTCCATACTGAAAAGCGGCCGAAAGGTCAGAGCAGGCGGATGCGCGGCAGGCGGATGCAAAAAACGCAAAACGTTCGAAGAAAATTGCGCCGCGATCGCAAAAGAAACTGCTGAAAATGGAAAAAATGCGGCGCGCATAAAACGCCGTTAAAACCGCTTGAAACGGGCAAAATTTATGGCCTTGCCGAGGCGTCGGAGAAGTCGAAGGCGCGGCAGGCGGATGCAAAAAAAGCAAAACGGTCGGAGGGAATTGCGTCCATCCGGCAAAAACAGTTGCAGACAAAAGATAAAGAGCGCGCATAAAACGCCGTCAAAACCGCCTGAAACGGGCAAAATTTATGGCCTTGCCGAGGTGTCGGAGAAGTCGAAGGCGCGGCAGGCGGATGCAAAAAACGCAAAACGTTCGAAGAAAATTGCGCCGCGATCGCAAAAGAAACTGCCGAAAATGGGAAAATGCGGCGCGCAGAACGCCGCAAAACCGCCTGAAACGGGCAAAATTTATGGCCTTGCCGAGGTGTCGGAAAGGCGTGTGAGGGGGCGTATGATGCGCGAAGAAGCTCAGCAGAAGCGGTTAGACGCCTCGTCGTAGCGGTATCCGATGGAGGCGAGGGTGTCGCGGATCTCTTCCTCGTCTGCGCCGAGGTCCTCGCACAGTTCTGCGAGGGTTTTGTAGTTGTTGCGAAGTTTCATGTTCACGAAGCTCAAGAGCATTGCGGGGTCTTTCGGGATCATTTCTTTTCTCCTTTTTTCAAAGTATAGCGCATTTTCGGCGAAAAATCAACCGCGCGGCAAAAATTTCTGCCGAAAAAATGACCTGACTTTTTGCAGACGGTCATTTTCGGATTTGCCGAGGAAGAATGTTCTTTTGCCACGGCAAACAGCAGAAGAACGGCTCGCTTTTCTAAATGAGAATATATATAAAAAAAAGACGTCTGCGGCAGGGCAGAACAAGCCCTTTGGCCGTTGCCTGTGTCGTGGATGCGCTCAATTGCATTTTGTTTGTTCCTTGCATGCGCGTCCTCGGATGTTCAAACATCGCGCACTCTTTCCGATCGTTTGGCGGATTTTTTACAGATTCCCCCCAAATAAAGCATTGGAGGACAAACTCTTTGCAGAACGGATGCCCGTGCAAAAGTTTTTGCACAGGCATCCGTTGTTCGGAAAAAAGTCGGAAAAAGGGGGAAAATTTGCGCACGGCGCGCGAAAATCGTTGACGGGCGCGCGCGCATGAGTATAATAATACAGGAAACAAAATCGCGGAGAAAGAGATGAAAAAAGAGGAATTTGCCGATCGGGAAAAAGATCGGAATAAGGCGGTCCCCGCGCCGTCCGAAGGGGAGCTTTTGCCCGAGCTCGGCAACTCGGAAGGCAAAAAAATATCCCCTTCGCAGGCGGACGTGCCTGCGGAAACTGCGTCAAAGGTGAGCGTTTTTCGCGCGGACGTGCCTGCGGAAACTGCGTCAAAGGTGAGCGTTTTTCGCGCGGATATGCCTGCGGAAACGGCGTCAGAGGAGAGTGCTTTTCGCGCGGACGTGCCTGCGGAAACCGCGTCAGAGGGGAGTTCTTTTCGTGCGAACGGAGCGGCGGAAACTTTGTCAAAGGTGAGCGCTTTTCGCGCTGACGTGCCTGCGGAAACTTCGTCAGAGGGAGGTACTTTTCGCGTAGATATGCCTGCTGAATCCGTGTCAGAGGGAGGTGCTTTTCGCGCAGATATGCCTGCGGAAATTGCGTCGGAGGGAAGTGCGGTACAGCCGCTCAGCCGCGGGAGAAGGTTTTTGTTTGCGCTTGGAAGGGTCGCGCGCGGCAACGCGGTCCTGCTGATCGCGCTTTTCGCGGCGGCGATCACCTGTTTTTTCGTGCCGATCGACGCGCAATATGCCGATTACTTCGATCTCCGCACGCTGTCCTGCCTGTTCTGCACGCTCGCGGTCGTCGCGGCGCTGCGCAGCATCCGCTTTTTCGTTTGGCTCGCCGACGTGATCGTGCGGCGCTTCCGCAACATGCGCAACATCGTGCTTGCGCTCGTGTTCGTCACCTATTTCGGGTCGATGATCATGGCAAACGACATGGCGCTCGTCACCTTTTTGCCGCTCGGCTGGCTGGTGCTCGAATCGTGCGGCAACAAAAAGCTGGTCGCCTTCACCTTTATCATGCAGAACATCGCCGCCAACCTCGGCGGCATGCTGACTCCCTTCGGAAATCCGCAGAATCTGTACCTGTATTCCTATTTTCAGATCCCTACGGGCGAATTTTTTGCGATCATGGCGCTCCCGTTTGCGGTCGCGTTCGTGCTTATCCTCGCCGTCTGCCTGTTCGTAAAGCCCGAGCCTGCCTGCGTCTCCTCGCGCCCGAAAAACCCGCCCGTGCTGTGGCGTTCCGTCGTCTATCTCGCGCTGTTCGTGCTCTCTGTGCTCATCGTCTTCCGCGTCTTTCCCTATTATTGGGGGCTTCTCGCGGTCGTTCTTGCGCTTCTCGTGCTCGACATCCGCTCTTTCGCGCATGTGGACTACTCGCTTTTGCTCACGTTCTGTGCCTTTTTCGTGTTTTCGGGCAACCTCGCGCGCATTCCCGCCGTCGCGGAGGCGCTGGGAAAGCTGGTCTCGCTCGACCCGCTCGCCTTCGGCGCGCTGTCCTGTCAGGTGATCTCCAACGTTCCCTCGGCGGTGCTCCTTTCTAAGTTCACCGAAAACTATCCCGCCCTGCTCATCGCGGTCAACATCGGCGGGCTGGGCACGCCCATTGCGTCGCTCGCCTCGCTGATCACGCTCAACACCTATCGCCGCGTCTGCCCGGGTGAAACAAAAAAATACCTCGTAAAATTTTTTGCGCTGAATTTTTCCTTCCTCGCCGTGCTCTTCGGCGCGGGGTATCTCACGCTCTGGCTGTTCTTTTAAGAGAAACGCATCTTTTGCCGCCCCGACGGGGCGGCTTGTTTTTTAGTCTTGCCGAAAAAATGCATCTTTTTGGCTGAAAAACAGAAGAGGGGCGGAAAAACAAAGCACTTTTTCCCGCCGCAAAAGCGGATGCTGTCCGAAAAGGGGCGGGGAAAATGGAGCGCTCTGTTTATAGCTATGTCAGCACAGAGCCGAGTCGGAGAGCGCCCAGCCCTCGACCACGCGCACGCCGCGCGCGTCTTGGTTGTCCTTGAATTGCACGAATTCCATCGTGTGCTGCGTGATCGACTCGCCCGTGTGCACGTTTGTCACCTTTACGGTGTAGCGGATCGCGCACCAGTTGTCTTTGATGATCATGTTGTCGAACTCGCCGAGCTCCATCGTAAAATGCTGAAAGAGCTGCCCCATCATCGCCTTGTATTCTTTCAGGGTACAGCGCTTCTGCGAGCCCTTGAACGGGATATTGTAGTGTGCGTCCGGTTCGTAAAGTGTGTTGCACCATTCCAGCCAGCCGTCGTAGCCGCCGTTCCAGTTTTTGAACCCCGTTTCCAGGCGATCGCGGATGGCTTTTTCAAGTTCGGAGTTTGTCTGCATCGTGTTTTTGATCATGATTTTTTTACCTCGCCTTTTGATCGGACGGCTTTTTTGCCGTTGCGAGAAAAAGTATAGGGGATCTTTGTAAACGAAATATATATTTTTTGTAGCGGTTGCGTTAATCGTTTGTTTAAAAAATATTTTCTTTCCGCGCCCTTTCTGTCTAAAAGATTTTTGCGGCGCGAGCGCGCTCTACGGCGGACAGCAATACAAAACAGAGGGTTGATCACTTCGAAAAACGCGCGCCGTCGAAAAAAGGGGCGGCGTGCCCCGAAAAAACTCTAAACGCCGCAAAAAGAGACGGTGCGCTCCGAAAGCGCGGCGTACCCCGAAAAGTCAAAGAGCCGAAGTCCCGAAAGCGCGGCGTGCCTCGAAAAGTCAAAGAGCCGCGCAGAGAACGCCTCGCGGGAAAAAGAGAGCGGCGGCGCGCCGATGGCGCGCCGCCGAGAAGAGCGCCCAAGAGCAGGCGCCGCCGAAAAAAGGACGAAAAAAAAGACCCTTTCGGGTCTTTTTTTGATCTTTTTACTCTCCGCGGAAGGGGAGGAGCGCAACGATGCGCGCCTTTTTGATCGCGTTGGAGAGAGCTCTCTGGTGCATTGCGCACACACCGCTCATGCGGCGGGGAAGGATCTTGCCTCCCTCGGTGATGTACTTTTTCAGACGGTTGACGTCTTTATAGTCGATGTATTCGACCTTTTCCTGGCAGAAAGCGCAAACTTTCCTGCGGGAAGGTCTCTTCATAGGTCTCTTTGCGGGTTTTTCTTCCATGATCATTCTCCTTTAAAAATTTTTTTCTCCGATCAGAACGGAATGTCGGAATCGTCGTCGAACGCTTCGAGCGCGGGCTTTTTGCGCGGCGCGGGAGCGGCCTGGTAATCGTCGTCCGAAGAGGAATTTTTCGGGGTCAGGAACTCAACGTCGTCGGCGACGATGTCGACGAAGGTGCGTTTCTGTCCGGAGTTGTCCTCAAAGTTGCGGATCTGGATACTTCCGGTCACGGCGACTTTGTTTCCCTTTTTGGTGTACTTTGCGACCGTCTCTGCCAGGGCGCGCCACGCCGTGACGTTGAAGAAGTCGGTCTGTCTTTCCGCATCCTGCGACGAGAATCTGCGGTTGACTGCGATGGCGAAACGGCACACGCTCACGCCGCTGTTCGTCTCGGACAGCTCGGGATCGCGTGTAAGATTACCGATCAAAAATACTTTGTTCATGTTCTCTCTCCGTTCAGCCGTTGGCTTTGGTGATCATTCTTCTCATTACGCCGTCCGTAATGCCGGCAATGCGGTCGAGTTCTTTGACGGTCGTGCCTTCGGCTTCGAACGTCATGAGAACATAGAAAGCGTCGCTCTTGTAGTTGATTGGATAAGCGAGCTTCTTTACGCCCCATTTGTCGGTTGAAAGTACCGTGCCGCCCAGGTTCTTGACGACGTCTTCGAACTTGGCAATCAACGCGTCTCTCGCCTCTTCGGCGATCGAGGAGTCGATCAGATAAAGCATCTCGTATTTCATTGATTTTTACCTCCCGGTCTTATTCGGCGTACCGTGTTTTGTGCGGCACGCAAGGTCGCGCCTTTTCAGCGCATATGTCATTATACCGCAAACGCACGGCAAAGTCAATCTTTTTTCGCTTTGCCCGCAAAAAAACTCCCCCGCAGAGGCGCGGAGGAGCATTTTTTCTTGTTTTCAGCCGCCGAACGAAGGCAGATCGTCGAGGAAGGCGAGCATGCGCAGCGTCAGATCGAGCAGGCCGTTCAGGCTCAGTTCGCCCATCGTGACGGCGCCGGAGAACACACTCTCCTTTTCCTCGTCGGAGATGCCGAGCACGTCGTAGGGGATCTCTCTGTCAAGGATCGAAGGATCGGAGATCTCCACGATGCCGTCTGCATACAGCTCTGCGATCGTCAACGCGTTCAGGTTTTGTGTCACGTTCGCGACGAGCGTATCCATCTTCTCGATCGTGCAGCGCACCTCGGCGCCGTCCTGCGTCAGAAGGTATTTCCACACGCCCGTGATCTGTCCGTAGGTGTACAGCGCGCCTTCCGCGTCCGCCCTGTATCCCAAAAGCGAACCGTCCGCGCCGCGCACCGCCTCCGTCCCGACGCTCACCCAGGTGTCTGCGGCGATGTCAAAGGCGAACAGATTGCCCTCGTCATACGTCCCGTCCGCGTTTTTCGTCGCGGGGCGCAGGCGGGTGAAGAGCTCTTTGTCCTCGTATCCGGGCAGGATCCCGTAGGACGCGGGCGTCAGGCTGACGCGGCGCATCTTTTCCGTCGCGGCGTTCCAGACGTACAGCGTTTCTGCGGGATAGTTCCCCGCGTCGTCCGCGGCGGCGGGCTGTGTGCCCTCGATGTCGAGATAGTAGGTCGCGGCGGCGTCCGCCGTCTCGGGAAGTTTATAGGAGAGAACGCCCGTCGCGAGCACGAACGAACCCTCTTCCAACGCGTACAGCGGCACGTTTGCGTAGTTTGCAAGATCGGAAGCCGTGATCGCAAAGTAGGGGCTGTACAGCTTCTCGGTCGGGTCTGCTTCGGTCACGCCCGCCTCGTAGGGCACATAGCTCCCGCGCTCGTACAGGTACAGATCGCCGTACCTTGCGGAAAGCGCGGCATGGTCCGCGACCGTGCCCACTTCGTTGTAGGCGTAGATGCTGTCCGCGAACAGTCCCTGCACGGTGAGCGCGGAGATGTCGGCGGAGAGCGTTTCCAGCGTCGAATTTTTGAGCGAGGCGAGCAGTGCGTTGCTCTCCTTGTCCTCGATCACGTCTTTGAGCTTCACGGAGTTGATCGCCTCTGACATCTCGCCGATGGGCACGTCGGCAAGGGCGGCGAGGATGCTCGAGCCTTCCACCGAATCGCCGAGCACGTCCCGAAGCGAAAGCGAGTTGATCTTTTCCGCGTTGGAAAAGTCCTTGAGCGACCATCCCGCGATCGCCTCGAGCAGGGAATTTCCCTCTCCCGTCCCGATCGCGTCGCCGACGGTGATCTCGTCGATGCAGGAGAAGAGCTCTCCGACCGTCCTGCGCTCGAGCACGACGAGCGCGCCGCCCTCGATGCGGTAGCCGACGCCCTCCGCGCCGTAGGCGAGGAAGAGCAGGATGCGCGAGGAATCGGCGTTCAGCGTGAGCACGCTGTCGACGGGCAGGTTGTTCAGCTCCGCCGAGAGCCCCGTCGAGAGCACGGACAGGGGCGCGTATCTTATCGTGTCCAGCAGTTCCGCCTCCACGCCGACGCCGAAGTATTCGCCCACCTTTTCGAGCGTGAGCGCCTCCGCGTTGAGGATGCCCGTCAGCGCGTTGACCGCAAAGACGACGGGCAGGTCCGCGATGCCGTCCGTGCGCACATAGAGTTCGCCTTGCGCCGTTTCGGCGGGGGTGTAGGTGTATTCGATGCGGAAGAGCTCGCTCTCCCGATATTCTTCGAGGATGGCATAGCCGCCGTTCGCCTCATCGACGACGTAGTTCCCGTTTTCGTCCGTCTGCGTCGCGAGGACGTAGCCGTCCGCCGTCTTGGCATACAGCGGAAAGTAGCGGTAGGGCGCGGCGATCGTCGCCGTCGTCTCCGTGCCCGCAGGCAGTGCCGCGATCGGCTCAAACTCGTCGGGCGCGGTGCGAAGGCACAGGCTCTCGCCCTCATACAGGAGCACGGAATAGTCTCCCTCTCCGCCGCGCAGGCGCGCGGAGCTCTCCGCGATGCGCGCGTGGCCGCCCTCCGCCGACGCGAGATAGACCGTCGCGCCGCCGATCGTGAGGTAACCGTTGCTGATCTGCGCCCCCGCGACGGCGTACACCTGCGCGGTCTGATAGGTCACGAGCGGGCGCTCGCTGCCCTCGTCGACGTAGCTGTTGCGGTAGTTTTCGGTGCGGGTGAGGTACACCCACTCGGTGTCGGACATGGAAAACGCCCTGTCGATCGTGCCCGTCTCGTCGGTGACGAGGGTGTACACGTCGAGGGGTTCCGACTCCCCTCTGCCCGTTATATAGGGCATGGCGGGCAGGGAAATGCCCGCAAAGGATGCGACTTCTTCGAGGGAAGCGGTGAACACGACGAGATCGGTCACCGAGGTGCTGAACGCGCTCAGCGGCGTGGTCTCGAGCTTTTCGCGGTCAAACTTGAACAGTCCCGAAGCCTCTGCGTTGGTGAGCGCATTGTCGATGATCTCGCCCGCATACGGCGAGATCTCGCGCACGTCGGCAAGGGAGAGATCGCCGCTGTTGAGCGTAGCGGAGACTTTCCGGATAAATTCGAGGATGGTCCCGTCGTAGCTTTCGCCGATGAACTGTTCTCCGCCGGGGATAAGCCCCGCGATGGTGCGCACCTTGACCTGCGTGACCACGGCGACGAGCGCGCCCGCGATGCACGCGACGAAGATGACGATGGTGAGCAGGATGAGCAGGAGTTTTCCGCCCAGGCTCAGATTGGATCTTACCATATTTTTACCTCAACTTTAAATTTTATTGCGCAGGACCACGAAGGTGCACTTTCCGTTCACTTCGTATTCTCCCGCCTGTGCGACGCGGAAAGCGTCTCCCGCCGCAAAATCCGTCTCGCCGCGCGCCCATTTGAAATGCCCGTTCCCTTCGAGAAAGTGCACCTCGTCCACCCCTTCCGAAAAGAGCTTGAACCGCCTCTGCGAGCACACGAACAGGTCGTCGCCCCGTTTTCCGAGCCGCGCGCCCTGTACCGTCTTGTCCGAAAACACAAAATCTTCCTGCGCGAACGCCGCCGCGCTTCCCGTTTTTCTCAGTTCCATGCGTCTATTATAATATAAAATTCCCCGCTTGGCAAGGTGTTGCGCACAGGGAATTTTTCACAGGGCAAAATTTTTCAGTTTTCGCTCTCGTCGTCGCCGAGCAGAAAGTCTGCCCGCTCGTCGGTGATCTCGGACACGTTTTTGAGCTTTTTGTCGATGGTGCGCGTCTTTTTCGCGGCGTTTTCGATGGTGTCCTGCGCCTCCTGCAGCTTCTTCTGCGCCTTTTCGAGGATGAGCACGAAGTTTCTGAACTCGTGGCGGAATGCGGAGAGCAGTTCCCAAAGCTCGCCCGACCGCTTTTCGATGGCGGCGGTCTTGTAGCCGATCTGCAACGTGGTCAGAAGCGCGCCGAGGTTGGTCGGCCCGCAGGCGAGGATGTGCCTGCCCGCGAGGTATTCGGACAGCCCCGGCATTTTTATGCTCTCGGCATACAACCCCTCGAGCGGCAGGAACATGATCGCAAAGTCCGCCGTGAGCGGCGGTGCGATGTACTTTTTCGCGATGGTATCCGCCTGCAGCTTGAAGGCGCGCTCGAGGTTCTTCTGCGCGCGCTCGGCGGCGGCCTTGTCCATCGTGTCGCCCGCGTCCAGCAGGCGGCGGTATTCCTCGATCGGGAACTTCGAGTCGATGGGCAGGTACACCTGTTCCCCGTCCTTGGAGGGGAGCAGGATGGCGAACTCGACGACGGCGTTCTCCATGGGATTTACGCGCACGTTGGCGCGGTATTGCGCGGGGGAGAGCATCTGTTCGAGCAGGGCGGAGAGCTGCACTTCTCCCCACGTCCCGCGCAGTTTTACGTTGGTGAACACCTTTTTGATGTCCGCCACGCTCCCCGCGAGCTGCTGCACCTCGCCGATGCCCTTGTACACCGCTTCCAGCCGTTCGTTGATCAGCGAATAGCTCTTGTTCAGCCTGTTTTCCAGCGTCTCGCTCAGCTTTTCGTCCACCGTGCGGCGGATGATCTCGAGGTTTTGCGCGTTGGTTTCGGACATGTATTTGAGTTCGCCCGTCATCACGCGCTGGATCTCGCCCAGCCTGCGCTCGGTGGACTGGTTGAGCGCGTCCAGCTTTTCCGCCATGCCGCGCAGGTTCCCGCTCTGCTGTTTGGAGAGAAAGTCGAGGTAGTCCTGCACGGTGCGCGCCGTCTGCTCGCTCAGGTAGGCGACGCGCCTGAGCGTCTCGTCCTCCTCCCGTCCGCGCGCGGGCGCGCCCGATTTCTGATTTTTGAGTATGAAAGCGCACAGAATAAGGGTGAAAGCGGCGCATGCCGCCGCGATCGCCGCAAAGATCTCAGCCATTTTTTTCCTCCTCCGCGAGCCGTGCCGCCTCTCTGCGCAGAGCGCTCTCCTCGTTGCGCCGCCCGTCGATCGCGCACCAGCGCAAGAGCTTTTTGAGCACCGCGCCGCGCAGGCGCGGCTCCACTTCGGGCAGGTCGCCGCGGATCGCGAGCGCGCGCAGGGTGAAGGGCACGCCCTCTTCGTTCATCTTTTTTTCGATCGCGCGCCATTTGACGATGGTGGGGCAGACGGACAGGTCATCCTTGCACCCCGAGTAGTCCGCCTGTTTGAGAAGGTACAACTCTTCTTTCACGTCATGATTTTCGACGAGGAAGGTGCGTATCTTGTTCTCCCGCGCGCCGCCGTCCAGGTCGTACATGTGCAGGCGCGTCAGCCGCGCGGCGAGCTCCCGCGTCTTTGCGGGCGCCTTGAGCCGCGTCAGGATCTCGCGCACGGCGGGCTCTCCCGCAACGTCGTGGCCGTGGAATTTCCCCGTCTGCGCGTAGACGATCGGCTTTCCGACGTCGTGCAGCAGTGCGGACAGGCGCACGCGGGCGTCGGCGTACTTGCAGGCGCGCAGGGAGTGTTCGAGCACGTCGTGCGCGTGGAAATCGGCGCGCTGCGCCATGCCCCGCCCCGCCGCGAGTTCGGGCAGGATGTAGTCGAGCACCTGCGTCGAATCAAGCACTTTGAGCCCCTCGTAGTGCGCGTACTGCCGCCCGTATTTCTCGTCCGCGTGCAAAAGGAGCAGAAGCTCCGCATAGATGCGCTCGGGCGTGATGCGCGCGATGCGCGCGGCGTTGAACTTCGCGCCGAAGATGCAGGCGAGCGAGGGGGTGAATCCGAGCTGTGCCGCCTGCCGCGCCAGCCGCATCAGGCGCAGACCGTCTTCCGAGAACACCTCGTCCGCGTCCCGCGTCGTCTCGAGAACGCGCGCGTCTATGTCCGCGACGCCCCCGAGCGGGTCGGCGATCTCTCCGCGCGCGATGTCATAGTAGACGGCGTTGCAGCGAAAATCCCTGCGCCTTGCGTCCTCTTCGATGCTGTCGGTGAAGGAGACCTGCGCGGGCGCGTGTTCGCCGCCGCGGTACACGTCTTTGCGGAAACGGGTGAACTCCATCTTGCGCTCGCCGTCGGTAAGGTTGACGGTGCCCGTGTTTTTATATGTCCCCGCGACGTGCAGACCGCATTCTTCGGCAAGCGCGGAAAAGACGTCCGCATCGGCGGGCGCGCACAGGTCCCAGTCCTGCGAGCAGGGCAGTCCCGCGAGCGCGTCGCGCACCGCCCCGCCCACGACGTAGAGCGGAAAGGGCGCCCGCCGCGCAAGGCGCATGAGTTTTTCGGGTACGTTCAGCTGCATGGCATCTCCTCGCCGCAAGGCGGCTTTTTCCCGTCTGTAATGCTGTAGGGGAAGAACAGGGCCCCGACAAAAGGCGGGCGGACCCTCAGTAAAGTCCATGACAGTCGCCGCCCCGCCCGAAGGAAAGGCGCGCCCTTTCATTGCCGTCAAAATCGGGTCCTTATCGTTCCCTTACAGTATAACAAGTTTGCGGAGAAATTGCAAGAATGTTGCTTTTATTAAATTGCAATCGTTCCCGATTTATTATATAATAAAAACGGGCAGCGTTTTCGTTTGAATGCGCAAAAATCGGCAAACGAAGGATTTTCGCAAGCGCCACGGTGTGCCGCAAAACGATACGGACCTGCTTTCGGCGCTTGTTTGCCCTGTTGTTCATCGTCTTTGCAAAGCGTGTGTATTGCGGCATTTTGTCGAGGGCAGGGCCTTGCGAGATGTGCGCCCCGAAAGTCCCGAAAAGGCGATTTCTTGCCTATCGATTTATAGCTGTGTCTGAAGAAGACAAAAATTTCAGGATATATATTATAATTCGTTATATTTATTGCAATATAATGCGCGTATTGCATATACAAAATGAATATTTTGCGCCAAACGGGATTGGATTTTAAGAATAGATTTGCAAAAGATGTGATTTAAGGCGCGGATTTTTCAAAGAGTGGGTCATGTAGGGGGCTAACGTTGTAGGCAAAGGAGAATTTGCAGGTCAAAATTCTTTCCGTGCGCGGCAAATCGAGTTTTTTCCTGAGCGTTTTCAATTAGCCGCAACACTTTTGCGGAAAGAGAATTTGTATGTGCCGCAGAAAGTGAGAGTTTTTGTTTCATAAAGTTCATCATTTTTCCTCGCGCAGGTTTAAAAAATTTATACCGGCATAGTATCGCAATAAACATGTAATATTCTCAATACAGAATAGGCGCAATAATATCAGATCGCATATTAAATAATGTTATATGTTTTGCAGATAAATGTGTGTTTATCATATATGTTATAAAAATTTTGCGCAAAACAAAAAAAGTTAATTATAATTGAAGTGTAATTTTGGTGAGCCATATTTTTTGCAATGTCTTGCCGATAATGTGTTTCAAAAAAAGGTTTTCGGGTCCGGTTTTTCATTTATGGCTCATGCGACATCGCTTTCGCGAAAAACGCACAAAGAAAATTTTATTTTGTTTGAAAAAGTCAAAATCACATTTTTGACTTATTCACGCAATTTGCCGCGAGGCTCATGCGGAAAGAGTGAATTTGCGCGCGTCTGATAATAAGAGACCCCTTAGAGGGGCGCAAAGAGAGAAAACAGGCGGTCAGCTCGCGGTTTTTTTTTAAAACTCAAGCGTTTCGCAGGCGACAGCCCGCCGAGGTTTTCGCAAGCTGTTTTTCGAAAAAGTCAAAATCACATTTTTGACTTTTTCCCGCCACGCCGCGGGGCGCAGGCAGGAAAGGTGAATGCGGCGCGCGTTTTATGGTGTGCCCTGAAAGGGCGCGCCGCAGAGGAAAACTCCATGCGCAGAGCCGCCAAAAAGCGGCGAACGCAGGGGTTTTCCTAAACCTCACGACTTTTTGTTTCATCAGCTTGAAACAAAAAGTGTGAACCGATTGCCGCAGAGGGGAAAAACGCCGTCAGCCGCAGGCGTGCGGCGGTTTTCCCTTCAAACTCAAGCATTTCGCAGTATCTTTTTTACGAGAAACGCGCGAAGGAGCATATGCGCAAGCCTGTTCTCTCGAAAAAGCAAAAACCACGCTTTTTGCTTTTTCCCTATGCGCGGGAGCGTAAGCAGGAAAGGTGAAGCCGCGGCATTCCGATAACGGTGTGCCCTTAAAGATGCCGCGGCGAGGAAAACTCCATGCGCAGAGCCGCCAAAAAGCGGCGAACGCAGGGGTTGTCCTCAAACTCACGAAATTTTCTTTTGTCAGCTCAAAAGAAAATTTGTGAATTTAAAGGAGTCAAAGTGTTCAACGTCATCGTAAACCCCCGTTCGGGGGAGGGAAAAAAGAAAAAGATCACCGAGCGCGCGCTCGCTCGTTTCGCCGCGCGCGGCGAGAAAGTGCGCGTGCTCGAGACCGCGGGCGCGGGGGATGCAAAGCGTCTCTCTGCGCAGGTGTGCGCGGAGGGTGCGGGCGATCTCGTCGTCATCGGCGGGGACGGTACCCTGCACGAGGCGTTGTGCGGCATGTCCGACTTTGAAAATACCGCGCTCGGTCTCGTGCCCGCGGGCACGGGCAACGACTTTGCCGCGGCGGCGAACATCCCGTCGTCGCCCGAGGCGGCGGTCGATCTCATCCTGGACACCCGCCCGCAACACACCGACTTTTTACAGCTCCCGAACGGCGTCCGCGGCATCAATGCCGCGGGCACGGGCATCGACGTGGAGATACTCAAGCGCTGCCGCGCCTCTAAAATTCTGCGCGGCAAGTTCCAGTATGTGATCAGCCTCGTGATCTCTCTTCTGAAATTCAAGAACTACGATCTCACCGCGCGTTTCAACGGAAAAGAGGAGCGCTATTCAGCGCTCATTGCCTGCGTCGGGAACGGTCACCGCATCGGCGGCGGCATCCCGATGTGTCCGAAGGCGAACGCATGGGACGGCCTTGCAGATCTCGTCGTCGTGGACGACGTCAAAAAATCCCGCATCCCCGCGGCGTTCGTGGGGCTCATGAAGGGCCGCATCCTCGAGGAGAAGTTCACCCGATTCGAGCGCTGCACGCACGTCGAGGTCGTGCCCGATCGCCCGCTCACCGTGCAGGTGGACGGCGAGCTGTACGACGATCTGCCCTTTGTCGTCGACCTGGTGGCGGGAAAACTCAGAATGTGGAGGGGATGAGTGGATTACGTCTGGCTTCTGTTGCTCATCGGCGCGGTGCTCGCGCTGTGCATCTTTGTCAATCGCATCACGGATAAACTGAAGATCCCGTCCCTGCTCCTGTTCATCGGGCTGGGGATGGCGTTCGGCGCCCTCTTCCGCCTCGCGGGGCTGGGGAACTTCACCGACTATTCCTTGAGCAGCGTGATCTGTTCCGTCTGCCTCGTCTTTGTCATCTTTTACGGCGGTTTCGGCACCAACTTCCGCGAGGCGAAGCCCGTCGCGGGCCGCGCCGTCCTCCTTTCGATGGCGGGCACCGCGCTCACCGCGGGCCTGCTCGGCGCGTTCGTCTATCTCTTCTCCCGCTTTTTGCCCTTCTTTTCGGGTTTCGGCTGGGCGGAGAGCCTGCTCGTCGGTTCGGTGCTCAGCTCCACCGACGCCGCATCCGTCTTCAACATCCTGCGCTCCCGCAGGCTCAACCTGCGCTACGGGACCTCTTCCCTCCTCGAAATGGAGAGCGGCTCCAACGACCCGATGTCCTACATGCTCACCGCGCTGCTTGCGGGCATCCTCGCCACGGGCGAGATCTCCGCGGGCGAGATCGCCGTCAGCGTGTTAGCGCAGATCGGCTTCGGCGTGCTCTTCGGCGCGCTGTTCGGCGCAGGCGGCGCCTTCGTTCTCAAAAAATTCTCCTTCAACATGGGGCAGGGCGGCACCATCTTTCTCGTCGCGCTCGCGCTCATTGCCTATGCGGTGCCCTCGGTGTTCCCCGGCATGTTCGCGGGCAACGGGTATCTCGCCGTGTACATCGCGGGCCTCGTGATCGGGAACGCGCGTATCCCCCAAAAGCGTGACGGCGTCCGCTTCTTCGACGCGCTCACGGGTGTCGCGCAGATGATGATCTTTTTCCTTCTCGGCCTGCTCGCCACACCCGAATGGCTGGTGCGCCCGCAGGTGCTCCTGCCTGCGCTCCTCGTGTTCGCGGCGCTCACCCTCGTCGCGCGCCCCGTCGCCGTCACCGCGCTGCTCGCGCCCTTCCGCGCGCGTCCCAACCAGATCTTTCTCGTCAGTTGGGCGGGTCTTCGCGGCGTCGCGTCCGTCGTGTTCGCCGCCTTCGCCATCGCAAAGATCGGCGAGGAAAACCTTCCCTTTGACCTTTTCAGCATCGTCTTTGTCGTCGTCATCCTCTCCATGCTCGTGCAGGGTTCTCTGCTCCCCATGCTCTCCGGGCGGGTGGGCATGCTCGGCTCGGGCGACGACGTCCTGCGCACCTTCAACGACTACACCGACGAGACGGACGTCAGCTTCGTCAAGATCGTGGTGGGGGAGAACCACCCGTGGTCGGGCAGACAGCTCTGCGAATGCGTGATGCCGCGCGAGTTTCTCGTCGTGCTCATCCTGCGCGGGGAGGAGGTGATCGTCCCCGACGGTAAGACGCGCATCGGCGCTGGCGACGTGCTCGTGACCGCCGCGCCCGCCTTCGAGAACCGCGAGAACTTCGGCATGTACGAGGAATACGTCGGCGAAGGCCATCCGTGGTCGGGCATGTACGTGCGCGAGCTCTCTCTGCCCAAGGGCACGCTGATCGCGATGATCAAGCGCAAGGGCGGCACCGTCATTCCCTACGGCGCCACGCAGATCAATGAGGGCGACTCCCTCGTCTGTGTCCGCATCGCGCCCGCGCGCGACGCGGAAGGACCCGCCGAAGACGCAGACGCATAGAAATTCCCGCCCCGACAGGGGCGGCTTTTGTTCGGAAAGCCGAACGCGCGCCCGCGCAATAATATTGCGCGGGCGCGCGTCGCTTTTTACACCGAAAACCGCGCGGGCAGGGGGCTCGGCGCGTGGAGAGCAGTGGCGAACGCGCGTCGTTTTTTTTGCGGAAAAACCGCACGGGCAGGGGGCTCGGCGGGTGGAGAGCGGGGAGCAAAACGCATGGCGCCCGCCGCCCTGCGAGAAAGGAGCGGGCAAAATGCGCCAAAAAGAGAAAGGGCAGGTCGATGGACCCGTCCTTTCCCTTCGGTTCGGTTTACTATCTTGTCAGCCTGCGTGGCAGGCTGTGGTGATCAGCTCTCGTCCACGCCGTCGGGCGTGAACAGGTAGATGTCCTTTTCCAGCTTCGCGATGCCGCCGTCCAGCGCGTAGATGGCGCCGCTGAGCATGTCGAGCACGCGCGTCGCGGTGCCGTCGCTCAGTTCGTTGAGGTAGACGATGACGGTCAGTTTGTCCTTGAGCCTGTCGATGATCTCCTCGACGTCCGCGAAGGAGTGGGGATGACGCAGCTGCATGGGCTTTCCTTCCGCGTCCGTGCGGTAGACGCGCCGCTGCGGAAGTTCGGTTCCCGTTTTGCGCCTGTCCGCGTCTTTTGCGCGGGAATTGAAAAATCCCATGCTTGTTCCCCCTTTTTTATTCTGTCTGCGGGAGCCTGCGCGCGCCGAACAGCGTCGTGCCGAGGCGGATCATGTTGCTTCCGCATTGCGTGCACAGTTCCCAATCGCCGCTCATGCCCATGGAGAGATGGCATATGTTCTCGTCCCGCACCTTTATTGTATCATAAATTTCGCGCATAGACAAGCATAATGAGCGCAAAAAATCGCGATCGTCGGAAAGAGGGAGCATCGCCATCAGTCCGCGGACGCGGATGTTGGGATATTTTTTCATCGCCTCGTATGCAAACAGCGCGTTTTCTCGCGAAAAGCCGCTCTTGGACAGCTCGCAGCCGATGTTGACCTCGATGAGGCAGTCCTGCACGACGCCCGCGCGCTCTGCGCGCTTTTGTATCTCCTCGGCGAGCTCCTCGCGGTCGAGCGAGTGCAGAAGATGCGTCTTTCCGATCAGGTATTTGACCTTGTTTGTCTGCAAATGCCCGATGAAATGCCTGTTCGCGCCCTTGACGAAGTCGTATTTTGCGGTAAATTCCTGTACCCTGTTTTCGCCGACGTCGCACACTCCCGCCGCGATCGCCTCGTTGATCTCCTCGGGCGTGCGCGTCTTGGTCGCCGCGACCAGCGTGATCTTTTCGCCGTAACAGTTCCCGCCCGCGATCTTTTCGAGGACGGCGCGCACATTCTCCGCGATCATGTTTCCCTCCGAAAAAAAGAGTACCGCATCTTTTTGATGCGGTATCATTATACCCCTTTCGCGGCGGGATGTCAACAAACTCGACATTGTTGCCCGAAAAGTCGTTTTTTGCGGCAGAGGATAAGCATGCAAAAGCCGCCGATTTTCGGGCGGCGGCATTTGTCTCGAGAGGAAAACGCGAAAAAAAACGGAGCGCGCAATGTGCGCGCTCCGAAAAGAGCGTCAGATTCTTTCGACGATGAGTTTTGTCATCTCGCTTCCCTTGACCTGCGTCTTGCCCTCGCTCATGATGTCGGCGGTGCGATAGCCCTCGTCCAGCACCTGATTGACGGCGTTTTCGATCGCCTTTGCCTCTTCGGTGAGGTCGAAGGAATCGCGCAGCATCATCGCCGCGGAGAGGATGGTCGCGATCGGGTTTGCGATGTCCTTGCCCGCGATGTCGGGCGCGGAGCCGTGGATGGGCTCGTACAGACCGCGCTTGGTCGCGCCGAGCGAGGAGGATGCGAGCATGCCGATGGAGCCCGTGATCATCGCCGCCTCGTCGGAGAGGATGTCGCCGAAGATGTTGGAGGTGAGCACGACGTCGAACTGCGCGGGGTTCTTCACGAGCTGCATCGCGGTGTTGTCGACGAGCATGTCCGAAAGCTCCACGTCGGGGTAGTCCTTTGCGACCTCGTGCACGACCTCTCTCCACAGGCGGGAGGATTCGAGCACGTTCGCCTTGTCGATGGAGGTGACGTGATGCCTTCTCTTTCTCGCGAGCTCGAAGGCGATCTTCGCGATGCGTCTGACCTCTTCGACGCTGTATTTCTCGGTGTCATAGGCGAACTCGCCGCCCTCGCCCATGCCTCTGCCGCGCTCGCCGAAGTAGATGCCGCCGATCAGCTCGCGCACGACGACGAGGTCGATGCCCTTCTCGGCGATGTCCTTGCGCAGGGGGCAGGCTCCCGCAAGCGCGGGGAACAGCTTTGCGGGGCGAAGGTTGGAATACAGCCCGAGCGCCGCGCGGATCTTCAGAAGTCCCGCCTCGGGGCGCAGGTGTCCGGGCAGGTTGTTGATGCGGGGATCGCCGACCGCGCCGCCGACCGCGCCCAAAAGCACGCTGTCGGAAGCGAGGCAGCGGTCGATGGTGTACTGCGGGAGCGGCTCGCCCGTCTTTTCGATGGCGCACACGCCCATCAGCAGCTGTTCGAATTCAAACTCGTGGCCGAATTTTTCGCCCACCTTGTTGAGAACGGCGATCGCGCCGTCCGTGATCTCGGGGCCGATGCCGTCGCCCGCGAGCACTGCGATATGTTTTTTCATTTCCGATTGACCTCTCTTTAAATTCAGAAAATTTTTATATTTTTTCGGACCGCGCGCCTTCTTTCCACGCCGTTCGGATGCGGTCCCATTCTTCCGCCTTGTCGTAGACGATCAGCTTGCTGCCGCAGGGGGCCTGCGGCGCCGCGTCCCTGCCGAACAGTGCCGCAAAGGACTTCTTATCGCAAAAGATTTGCTTTCCGTGCAGGAAATTCAGATCGAATGGGATAAATTCCCGGTAGCGGTACGCCTTTCCGATCTCGTCTTCGAGTTCGAGATACCTCTCCGCGATGCGCTCGCGTTCCTCTTCCCGCAGGGAAAGATCTTCTGAAAACAACGGATCGTTGTCCTCTGCGGCGAGAAAGGCGCGCAGTTTCGCTTCGTCCGTGCACTTGTAAAACGCGAGCAGGTACACCCTGCCGTTTCGCGTCTGTTCGGCGCGTATCGCGGCGCAGGGGAAAGCCGCGTCTTTGCCCAGCCGATAAAAACGTCGGGTGCGGAAAAAGAGGAGCAGGGCGGACGCGGCGAAGGCGGCGCCCGCGAGCGCCGTGAGCACGATGCTTGTCACCTTCGCGCTTTGGTCGTAAGAGGGAAAGCGCACGATCGTCAGCGCGAGAAAGAGCGCAAAGACCAGAAAAAGGGGAAGCAGCAGCACGGCGCAGCGGCTGCCCCTTTTTTGCCGCGGAAAGCGGTCGAAGATGCGCATTTTTTCAGTTCTTCGCCTTGATGGAGGCGATCAGCCCGCCCGCATCGATGATGTTCTGGATAAATTCGGGGAAGGGTTCCGCCTGGAATTTCTGCCCCGTGGTCTCGTTGACGATCTCGCCCTTTGCGAGGTCGCAGGAGACGACGTCGCCCGCCTTGATGTTCTTGACCGCTTCGGGGCATTCGAGGATGGGCAGCCCGATGTTGATGGAGTTGCGGTAGAAGATGCGCGCAAACGAGTTCGCGATGACGAGGGAGATGCCGCTCGCCTTGATCGCGATGGGCGCGTGCTCGCGCGAGGAGCCGCAGCCGAAGTTGTCCTCGGCGACGATGATGTCGCCCTTTTTCACCTTCTTGACGAACTCCTTGTCGATGTCCTCCATGCAGTGGGAGGCGAGCTCCGCCTCGGAGGTGGTGTTGAGGTAGCGCGCGGGGATGATGACGTCCGTGTCCACGTCGCTCTTGTATCTGAAAACAGTTCCTTTGACAGTCATGATATTCTCCTTAAACTATGTGATGAGGGGCGGCGGCGCATGGACGCCGCCTTGCCGCGCAATACTGATAGAGGGCTCAGACCTCGTCGGGCGTCGCGAGTTTGCCCGCGATCGCGCTTGCCGCCGCGACGTAAGGGGAAGCGAGGTACACTTCGCTGTCCACGTGTCCCATGCGTCCGACGAAGTTGCGGTTGGTGGTCGCCACCGCTCTCTCGCCCGCGGCGAGGATGCCCATGTGCCCGCCCAGGCAGGGCCCGCAGGTCGGGGTGGACACGACTGCGCCCGCGTCGATGAACACGTCGAACAGTCCCTCGTGCATCGCCTGTTTCCAGATGGTGTTGGTCGCGGGGATGATGATGCAGCGCACCCCTTTGGCGACCTTCTTGCCGCGCAGGATGTCCGCCGCGATGCGAAGGTCGGTGATGTGCCCGTTGGTGCAGGAGCCGATCACGACCTGGTCGATCTTGACCTCGCCCCATTCTTCGGGCGTTCTCGTGTTCTCGGGCAGGTGGGGGAAGGAGACGGTCGGCTTGAGCGCGGACAGATCCACTTCGATCGTGCGCTCGTATTCGGCGTCGGGATCCGCCTCAAAGACGCGGATCTCGCGCTTGAACCTGCCGTTCAGATATTCGCGGGTCACGTCGTCGACGGGGAAGATGCCGTTCTTCGCGCCCGCCTCGATCGCCATGTTGCAGACGGTGAAGCGGTCGTCGACGGACAGATACCGGATGCCGTCGCCCGTGAACTCCATGGACTTATACAGCGCGCCGTCCACGCCGATCAGCCCGATGATGTGCAGGATGATGTCCTTGCCGCAGATGTTCTTCGCGGGCTTGTTTTTGAGCACGAAGCGGATGGCGGAGGGGACCTTGAACCAGCACATGTTGCTCATCATGCCCGCCGCCATGTCGGTGGAGCCGACGCCCGTCGAAAAGGCGCCGAGCGCGCCGTAGGTGCAGGTGTGGCTGTCCGCGCCGATCACGAGATCGCCCGCGCCGACCAGTCCCTGCTCGGGCAGGAGCGCGTGCTCGATGCCCATGCGGCCGACGTCAAAGAAGTTCTCCACGCCGTATTTGTTCGCGAAGGTGCGCACAGTCTTGACCTGCTCCGCCGCCTTGATGTCCTTGTTCGGGGTGAAGTGGTCCATGACCATGCTCACTCTCTCGGGGCATTTCACGCAGGAAAAGCCCGCCTTTTCAAATTCCTTCACCGCGACGGGGGAGGTGATGTCGTTGCCGAGCACCATGTCCAGCTTCGCGTTGATCAGCTGGCCCGCCTTGACGCTCTCCAGCCCCGCGTGGTATGCGAGGATCTTCTGAGACATTGTCATTCCCATAATGGTATGCCTTCTCCTTTTTAAAGAAAAAAATTTTTTGTTTTGTTATTGACAGCATTATATCACAAGTGATATACTTTTGTAAACAATTTATAAAATAGATAATACAAATTGAATTTATCGAAAAAACAAATGACGAGGAGGTGCGTGCATGAACAGCGAATCCATCCGTACGTTCATCATGCTTTCCAAACTGAAGAATTTCACGCGCACGGCGGAGCGGATGTACGTCGCGCAGTCGACGGTGACCAACCGCATCGCCGAGCTGGAGAGCGAGACGGGGCAGAAGCTCTTTGTGCGCAGGCAGGGCGGCGTCGACCTGACCGAGGAGGGTCAGCTCTTCCTCTCGTACGCCCTGCGCATCAGCGAGCTGGAAGAGAGCTTCATCCGCGAGGTCTCCTCGGCGGCGCGCTACGAAAAGACGCTGCGCATCGGCGCGGTCAATGCGGAGTACGAATCCGAGCTCTACCCGCGCGTGCGCGATTTTTACCGCGCGCACGCGGACGTCGCGCTCAAAGTCGTGCTCGGGCATTCGGACGACCTTTTGCAGATGTTGCAGGACAACCTCATAGACATCGCCTTTTCCTATCTCCCGCTCAAAAAGGCGGGGTTTGTCTCGCGCAGGTTCTCCTCGGACAAACTCGTGCTCGTCACCGCGCCCGCGCACAACGCCTACCGCGGCGGCATCCGCAAGGCGGAACTGCTCGAATGCGACTACCTGATGTGCGATTTCCCCTTCGGCGAGGCGGGCGAGTTCGTGCGCTCGCTGTTCCCGCCCCGCCACGCCTTCCGCATGGAGATCGACAACAGCGGCAAGGTGGTGCGGTGTCTGCTGGACGGGCTGGGCTACAGCTTCCTGCCGCACAGGATGGTGCGCGAGGAGCTGTCTGCGGGCGCGCTCGAGACGGTGCGGCCGCTCGACTTCGCGCTGCCCACCGTCGCCTGCTACTGCTCCTACCGCCGCGGCAACGCGCTCGCGGAGAGCTTCACGGAGGAGAGATGACATGCGGCTGAGCATCGTGATGTGCGCGAAGGACCCCGACGAGCGCCTGCTTCGCGCCTGCCTGGACAGCATCCTGCGCTCGGACATCTCCGACTATGAGATCGTGCTCGCGGACGACGGCTCCGCGCGCGATCTGACCTTTCTCGAGGGCGAATATGCGCCCCTTCGTGTACTTCGCCTCCCGCACGGGGGCACGCTGTCCGCGCGCATCGCGGGCGCGCTCGCGGCGAAGGGGGAGATCGTCGCCTACTGCGACTGCGACGACCTCGTCTCCTTTTCGCACTTTTCCCGCCTCGCCGAGGGGGTGGAGGCGGGCTTCGACGTCGCCGTCGGCGGCTGGGCGTTCTTCTCGGGCGGATGTCCCTATTTCCTCTCCGACGATACCTCGCTCGCAGAGGCAGAGGTGCGCGGGGACCTTCTCGATTGGTTTTTCGCGCGGGCGGGCAGGGAGCACGCGCGGTATGTGCTCTGGAACAAGGCGTTTTCCGCGCCCGTTTTGCGCCGCGCGGCGCAGGCGCTCAGAGACCGCCTGCCCGATTTCCCCGTCGTGTACGCGGAGGACGCTCTGCTCGTCTTCTTCGCCCTGCGCGAGGCGCAGTCCCTTTGCGCGGTGCGCGGCGGCGTGTACTTTTACCGCCGTCACGGCGGGCAGGTGACCGACGCCGCTTCGAACGCGACGCGCGCCGCCTGCGCGGGATACGTCTTCTCGCTGTTTGAGGAACACGCGCGCACGCAGGCGCAACGCGAGCAGATCGCGTCCTGGCGGCGGTATCTCGCGCGCAGTCTGGGCGGCGCGTTCGGCGACGGCGGAAAGGCGGAAAAGGGGGACGAGGCGTATCTCTCGCACGCCCTTCTGCCCGCGAATTTCGAGGACTACGACCGCCTTCTGAGCGGCCTGAAGGGGGAGGAGGGCGCAGAGATCTGCGGCGCGCGCGTGCCCTATTTCGAGGCGGAAGCGGCGCGGCTGGGCGTCGTCCTGCGGCGGAAAAGGGTCGCGGCCCTTCGCATCCCGCGCCCGCGCATCCCGCTTCTCGCGCGCATCGCGCACAGCGCTCTTTTGCTCAGGGCGGGCGCAAAGCTGTTCCCGCGCGGCGGGCGGCTGCGCCGCTTTTTCAAAAAATTCTTATGAGGGGACGAAAGATGAAGAGGTTCACCGTCGTTATGGCGGTCTACAACGTGGAAAAATACCTCGCGGAGGCGGTGGACAGCCTTCGCCGTCAGAGCGTCGGCTTTTCCGACATAAAGCTGGTGCTCGTGGACGACGGCTCCACCGACGGCTCGGGCGCGCTGTGCGACGCGTACGCCCGCCGCTATCCCAACGTGATCGCCCTGCACAAGCCCAACGGCGGGGTGGCGAGCGCGCGCAATCTCGGTTTAGAGCACGCCGAGGGCATCGTCAACTTCATGGACGCGGACGACCGCTTCTCGCGCGGGGCGTTCCGCGCCGCCGAGCGGTATCTTCTGCGCAATCCGGACGTGGACATCGCCACGGTGCCCATCCGCTTTTTCGGCGCGGCGAGCGGGCCGCACTGGCAGAACGAGAAGTTCTCGCGCGGCACGCGCACCGTCTTTACGGACGAGGAGCCGTTCGCGCCGCTTATGTTCGTCAACGCGACCTTTTTCCGCCTCTCGGCGGCGAAGGAGATCGTCTTCGACTCCGCGCCCGCCTGCGGGGAGGACCTTCTCGCCGTCTCCCGCCTGCTCCTTTCCCGCCGCAAATTCGGCGTGGTCACGGGCGGGCGGTACGACTACCGCCGCCGCAAGGGGAGCGACGATTCGCTGATCGGCCTCTCGCAGAAAAAGCCGTCCTGGTACGAGCCCTATCTCGACTCGGTGACCTTTCCGCTGTACGAAGAGGGGGTGCGTTTGGACGGAAAATGCCCGCTGTTTTTGCAGTACACGCTCGCGCAGGACCTCGTCTGGCACGTGATGTGCCCCGCCGAGCGCGCGCGTTCGGTGCTCGGCGCCGCCTTTCCCGCGTATGCCGAAAAGCTCTCCCGCGCGCTCGGGCTGTTCGAGCCGTGCGTCGTCGAAAAGCTCAAATTCCTCTCGCCCTGCGCGCGCGAGATGTGGCTTCTTCGCACGGGCGGCACGCCGCCCGCGCCCGAGGCGGCGGCGCAGGATCTGTACGAGCGGGACAACAAGCTCGTGTTCGAGCTGACGGTGAGCACCAAGGCGCCGCCCGCGGTGTTCGCGGACGCGGGCGAGGGCCTCGTGCCCTGCGAGTGCACGCCCGCGGGGCGGGAACGCACCTTCGACGGCGGCATCATCGGGGAGCGCATGCGCGTGCGCTTTTTCCTGCCCCTGCCGAAAAAGTGCGTTTTCGTGCGCTTTTTCTATGAAAAAGAGGGGAAAAAACTGCCTTTTTCCGCCATTTCCTTTGAAAAGTTCTTTCCGCTCTCCTCTATTCGCGGCAGTTACTGCGCGGTGGGGGACTGCCTCGTCGATTTCAGGGACGGCGCCTTCCGTGTCCGCCGCAGGCGCTTTCTGCGTCATCTGGCTGCCGAAGCGCGCTTCGAGGCGTCGCTTTGCCGCAGGGGCGGGCGGGGGCTGTTCTGCGCCGCTCTGCGCGCCTTTTACCGCGTCGCGCGCCCCTTCGTGCGCGGCGTCTGGCTCCTCTCCGACCGCGACGACGCGGCGGGAGACAACGGCGAGGCGCTCTTTGACTATCTCAACGCGCATCCCGCAAAGGGCAGAAAGGTGTATTTCGTGCTGGACAGGAACTCCCCCGACTATCCCCGCCTGCAAAAGAAGGGGAAGGTCGTGCCCTGTCTCTCGGTAAAACACCTGTTGCTGTACCTGTTCGCGGAGGTGAGCGCCTCCTCGCAGGCGGACCGCGGCGCGCGCGCCTTTGCGGTGCCCGAACTTCGCGACCTGTGGACAAAGGTGCGCTTTGCGTTTTTGCAGCACGGCGTGACCAAAGACGACGTCTCCGCGGTGTACGGAAAGTACGCCGTGCGCCCCGACCTGTTCGTGACGTGCGCGCCGCGCGAGTGCGCATCCGTCTGCGCGGGCGAGGGCTACGCGCTGGGCGACGAGGTGGTGCTCACGGGGTTTGCGCGGCACGATCTGCTGCGCGACGAGAGCGCGGGCAGGCGGGTGATCACCTTCATGCCCACCTGGCGGCGCTACTGCGTGCTCGGGCACGCCGCCGACGCGCAGACGGACTATTTTCGATTCTATTCCGAGCTGCTTTGCGACGAGCGTCTGCTTTCCGCCGCCAAGCGGTTCGGCTACGAACTGCAATTTCTCGGGCATCCGTTCATGCGCGAGACGGACGCCCTGCTCCCCCTCCCGCCGCAGGTGAAAAGGCCGGAAGGGGAGGAGCGCGACTACAACCGCATCTTTTGCGAGAGCGCGCTCATCGTCACCGATTACTCCTCGGCGGCGTTTGACTTCGCCTATCTGGGCAAGCCCGTCGTGTACGCGCAGTTCGACGCCGCGGAGTTCTTTTCGACGCACACCTACACGCGCGGGTATTTCGACTACTCCGCCGACGGCTTCGGTCCCGTGTGCGGCACTGCGGAAGAGACGGCGCAGGAGATCATCCTGCTCATGCGGAGCGGGTGCGAAAATCCCGAAAAATACGCGGCGCGGGCGGCGGATTTCTTCGCCTTCCGAGACCGGGACAACTGCGAGCGCATCGAGGCGGCGATCCGCCGCATGCTCACCCGCGAAAAAAGATGAACGCTATAAAAAGGGCGCCCGCGCATCTGCGCGGGCGCTTCTCTGTGCGGCGCTGAAGCCCGATCAGGGCAGCGCGTCGGCATGGCATGCGCGCCGCCTCGCAAAAACGGGGCGGCGCTGAAATTTGTGTCAGATCTTCAACGGGCGGGCTTTGCGCCGACAGTTCAACCGCGTTTCCAATAGTAATTGCAATAAGCTGAGGTAAGACAGGTCGCCGCAGCGGAAGGGTCTCGTCGTGCGACCAATCCTCCGAGAAAGTATGTCCTGTGGCAGGGATGGACGCCGTCTTTGTCCGTTCACATACCGTGCAGGTGTAGGTCTTTATGCCGTCTTCGGTGCAGGTCGCCGCTTTTGCCGTTTCCCATTCGCCCAAGTCATGCCCCTTCGCACGACTTATTTATGGGATAACTAAAATATTTAAAAGCAGTTCAAAATCAATGTAAGAGACGGGAGATAGTGGAAAAGCCAGGAGATATTTTTTGAGTCGTTTACCTTGCTCCATTTTTAATTCAGGACAGATTTTAAACAGTTGAGGACAAAAAGCCCCGCATAAAGCAAAAATAAATTATAATGGCCGTGACAAGATAACGACCGTGACAAGGCGAGATTGCTTGCAAATAATACGGTTTTAACTGCTATAAGCAGATAAAATAAAATTATATAAGGAGGAAAAAAATGAAAAAAGCAAAATCTAAGTCAAAAGTAATGCGTATGTTGCTCGCGGCTTCGCTGGCGTGCGTACTTAGTGTTGGTTTTGGCTTGCCCGGCTTGTCAGCTTCGGCTGCTGTGCCCAAGAGTGACATGGAGGAGGCAGGAGGCAGATATGTGGCTGACTACCCCAGTGTGGAAGAGGCTCATGAAGCAGGAAGAAAACTGAACATCGAGATAATGGAAGAAAGTATCACGATGCTCAAAAATGAGGATCAAACGCTTCCGTTTGGGAAAGACATTAAAAACATCAGCGTATTTGGCAAACATTCGGTTGATTTCAGTTACATATCGAGAAGTAACCCCAGACAAACTATGGATACCAAGTATTTAAGTTTGCAGGACAGTTTGAAAGAAGCCGGTTTTAATGTCAACCCTATATTGGAAGATTTTTACCGTCATTATGAATATAAAGAATTCACGTTCAATCATCCTGAGTTTGAAACGGCCAAAGAACTGATTGCAATGAAGGCAAACAACAGGCCTTATACTAAATCGAGAACCATACAGAACCCCATAAAGGTTAGTGCAGATCAACACAAAAAGTCTGTTTTACAGCCCGCTATTGCTGAATTTGACGATTACAATCTTTCAAGTTCTATGGACCGCTATAGCGATGCAGCGCTGATCGTATTGGGTAATCGTGGTTCGAGCAACTTCCTGTATTCAAGAGGTTGGAATGATAGCCCGACGATTAATAGCGAGAATGATATCGAAGCTACTCTTGCAACTTATTCGCATCCTAACGACTATTACAATCATATATTCCAGCTTACGCAATCGGAAAGAGATCTGATTGAATATGTCGGCGAAAGATTTGATAACGTGGTCGTACTTATTAACTCCGCTGAGTCGTGGGATATTCCCGAGTTGAAGCAATATGATTGCGTGGATTCGGTTCTCCACATGGCAGTTCCCGGCACCGACGGTATTATGGCATTAGGCAAAATATTGAATGGTGAAGTGAATCCTTCCGGTAGAACGGTAAATATGCATCTTGTGGATACCACGAAAAGCCCTCAATGGCAAAACCAGGGGACCAACGCGCATCTCAGTGCTACTGCTACGCCGGCAATAACGTTTTTGAACAAAAACTTCGATGCGACAGCGACGCTTGAAGAGAATACAGAGCAGAACATTTATCAAGAATATGAAGAAGGTATTTATATCGGTTCTAAGTATTTTGAAACCCGTGGTTGGGAAATGGGCGGAAATAAAGGTACTGCTGACTATGCAGTAAATAACGTTAAAATGCCTTATGCAAACGGTGATTGGACGTGGTATGATGCTAACGTAGTTTATCCGCTTGGTCACGGACTTAGTTATACTGAATTTGAATGGGAACTTGTAGATGCTTCTCATTCGAACGGTGCGGTATTGAAAAAGGACGACGTAGTTACGATTGACGTAAAAGTAACGAATGTCGGCAATGTTGCCGGAAAAGATGTAGTAGAGCTGTATTATACGGCCCCTTATAAAACCGGCGGCGTTGAAAAAGCATTTGTAAATCTTGCAGGCTTTGAAAAGACTAAGATCCTCAACCCCGGGCAGTCGCAAGTTTTGAGCTTTGAATTGCGTGCTCAGGATATGTCATCCTACGACTGGAATAATGCCAGCGGCATGGGTAAAAACGCTCACGGCACGTGGGGACAATACATACTCGATGAAGGCGATTATCAGATTCGTCTTATGCGTAATTCTAATGTTCGTTCCGAGCAAGTGAGAATCGATGTTAAGGTACCCGCAGGCGGATATGCTTATGACACGGATAAAGATTCTGGCAATTTGGTTGAAAACCATTTTAGCGTAAACGATGAAGAGACGGGCGAAGCAATTCGTTTGACGGAAGGCCTTACCGGAAGTGATGCAGTTCGTCATCAGAAAGGTATCTACAATACCTTCGGTGATTTCACGACGGTATTTACAAGAGCTCAGTTTAATCAGACTGATGATTGGTTGTTTGGTGAAAAGCGTGATCCTGCATCGACTTTCCCTACCCCTCCCGATGAAAAGACTCGCGTGGCAAGCGATGAGATGTATAAACAGCTTACCACTGTCTTCAATCCTACTGATACTAAAGAAGGAGATGTAGCAACTCGACCTTGGGTAGCTGATTTTACTGAAGCAGGCGGTGTTCCTAAAGATTGGACGCAGGCGGCTGACACAACGGGTAAAATCACCATTATGGCTAAGGAAATGGCAGGCGTTCCCTTCGACAATGCTAAGTGGGACAATTTCTTGAATCAATTAACTCTCTCTGAACTTTACGACGGTCAGATTGCTAACGGTTCGTACGGTAGCGGTAGCAACGAACGTGTCGGACTTCCCAGAGGCGGTGCGCCCGATGGTGCCCATGGACTTCAAGGGGCGGCAGGGGACAACGGTACCACCGGACAGGTAGCAGCCGGACGTGGTACGGTACATCCCGAACCTACTGCAATTACGATGACTTGGAATAAGGAACTTATGTACCGCAACGGTCGTCAAATGGGTACCGAAGCAAGACTTTCCAAAATGAACGACTTGTATACCCTTACTTTCGACCTTCGCCGCCAGCACTATGAAGCTCGTTCTTGGGAAGGTTGCTCTGAAGATCCATTCCTTCTCGGCACCAGAGGTATGTATTACGTTCTTGGCTCGCAGGATGCAGGCACGATCGTTCAGGTTAAGCATTTCGCGATGTTTAACGGTGGCGTTAAGGCAGCCTCTCCTACTTCTAAACTTATCACCGAACAAGCTTTGAGAGAACTCTATTTAGAACCCTTCAGAATGGCAACAACGCCGAATGGCGGCGGTGCGATGGGTGTTATGACCTCGTATAACAGAGTTGGTATCACATCTACCTGTACTAACTATTCGCTTATCACGGCTGTATTGAAGAATGAATGGGGCTTCTCCGGCTTCGTTTGTACGGATATGCAGGGTTCGAATACGACGAGCAACTATAATAATGCTCACTTGCAGCTCCGTGCCGGCGTAGATCAGTATATGGGTTCTAGAGATGCTAAAGCTAGTCCTATATGGGACGCGAAGTTGCGTGATGGCAAAGGTAGCGTCAGACTGACTGACGTTGAGGCTACCAGTAACTTTGCCGGTATTACCGGTACCCCCCAATCTGACATTGAATATTACATCGTTAGAAATGCTGCAAAGCGTTGTATTTACGCCGGTGTAAACAGTGCAGTATTCAGCTACTCTGAATATCTCTATAAGGACGCTATTTCCGCATGGGGCACGCAGGGAGAAATTTCCGCAGTCCAGAACATAAAACCCAATATAGATCTTTCGCTTCAGAATGCGGCTGAATTGTTGCCTGAAGGTTCCATCGTACGTTATCGCCTTGCAGCAGGCTCGACGTTGCCTTTGGGAACAGAAATGACCCCGAATGGATTGTTGAGACATAGTACTGCAGGTGGTGGCGACCGTCTCGATACGATCAATGATGATACTGCTTCCGGTGCTGTTTTAAGAGAAAGCAGTACGAAACCGTTCACGTTTGTAGTTGAAATGTTGGTTGATAACGAAGTTCATGCTAAAAAGACGTTTGCGCTTACCATGAACAGTGCGTTCCAGATTGGTACGTATGATCCTGAAAGCACAGAAGCACGTCCTGAAATCAGTAACGCAGTGAACATGAGTACTCCTTATACGAACCTTAAAGTAGGCGAAGCGTTTACAGGAAGAATCGAAGGTGTTGCCCCCACTCAGTTCTATCAAGAGGATGCGGAAGTTTCTTGGCAAAATTCGCAAGGCTCCGGTAGAAATACTGTTTATACGGTAGATTCGGGAAGCTTCCCTGCAGGTTTGACTTTGGCAAGCGATGGTACTGTTACCGGTACGCCGATTGCGGCAGGACAGTACGACTTTACAATCAAAGCGCATCGTATGATTCGTACGATTGTAAGAGACGCTATCAAGGTAGAAAACTTGATTTATTATATCCACGCTACGATGATCGTCTCGCCCGAGATGAATAAGACTGACGTTGAAGGCTGGATTGACGCTGCGCTTAAGGGTACTGTAAACGAAGACGTTATCAAGGGAATCATTGATGCTAATGCAAACGGTTTCTTAACGGAGACTTCGGTTCAGAGCATAATCAATGCTTCGATTTCGGGTTCGTTGAATGAAAAGACGATTAAAGGCATTGTTGATGCGGCTGTTGCTGACAAATTGACGGAAGCTGAAACGCAGGCGTTAATTGATAAAGCGATTGCTGCAAATAAAGAGTCTGGTTGCAGCGGCTCTGTAATGAGTACTTATGGCTACATCCTCTCCTTTGTAGTGCTTGGTGTTGCCGTGATGTTTATTATCAAACGTAAAAATTTGGCGAATAAATAATAAAAACCAATAAGTTGGTTTATGCATGAAATGGTGTGACGGTATCGGCGAGGTTAAACTCGCCGATACCTGAACTCTTACTTTTACTTTTTTTATTTAAACGTAGCCATATTTTGAAGGTAAATATGTGGCGATATCTTATTATTAGTTAAGAGGAATAGAGAATGAAAGCAATATCTAAAAAAGGTGTATGGCTTGTAATTGCCGTAATGCTGTTGAGTTTTTTCCTCAGCACTATCAGTGCTTGCAGCTCGCAAACCGTAAAAGTAACGTTTGACTTAAACTATACGGGGGCAAGCGCGGCAACGGTTGTATCCGTTAATGCCGGTGAAACTGTAAGCCAGCCGGCAGACCCTACTCGTGAGAATTATGAGTTTTTAGGCTGGTTTACCGAGGCGGCAGCTGAAAATAAATATGATTTCAAAAAGACGGTGGAATCTGATATTACGCTCTTCGCGGGCTGGGACGCATATCCGACGATCACTTACAATTTGAATTATGCCGGTGCACCTGAAGCAAAGGTTGTTTCGGTTAAGAAGGGAACATCTGCGATTGAACCTGACGAACCTCAACGCGATGGATTCAGCTTCGGCGGTTGGTATACCGACGCAACTTGCACATTCCCGTATGAATTTAATGCAGTTAATGAAAGTATTACAGTGTATGCTAAATGGCTCGATAATAGCGTAGATCATATTTTGGTAACTTTTAACTTGAATTATGAAGGCGCGGGTCAGTCTTTTACGCAGAGCGTGCCTAAAGACGCAAAGGTACAGAAACCTGCTGATCCCACTCGTCCTGGTTCCGAAGATTCTGCTTCCGAAGAGATAAATTATGTATTTTCCGGATGGTATACGGATCCCGAAGGAACGGAGGAATATGATTTTGAAACCGTGGTCAGTGAGCCCATCACACTTTATGCTCAATGGACGACTTCCTATGATTTCTGGACAGTATATACCGATTTATCCAATTTTGTGGGCAACAGCTGGTTATATATGGATGAGTATCCCGATTATATGACGATAGAAAGAACGGGCATCGGTAACAGTTCGCAGAAAATGTGGGATACGGAAAATCATATTGCAGACTATTTCCTTCAGGGTGTTCATAACACGTACGAACAGGAATTGGTGTGGGTCATAACGTCTGATGCAGACACGACGGCTGTTTTGCAATTTAGCATGGCGCTTGAAATAGTAAGAGAGCAACCCATTGAAATGTATTCATCTACGGATATCGACGTTTACGGAGGCAGTCATAGAATTGTAGTTAACGGTGAGGATATTGCATTCGGCAAGTATAGCGAGTATGATGAAATTACACTTCAGAGATCTTCCCAAGATGTTCCCATGCACTTTGATCTGTATACTATGGCGGAAATTAATCTCAAGGAAGGCGAAAATGTCATTAAGTTTATGATTGGACAAAACGATTGGCTTGAAGGTGTAGACGGAGCTCAGTCGCACTATGGTAGTGCTCCCACCATTGAGCTTATAAGACTGATTACAAACGCGAATTTGACCTGGACGCCCAAAGTTGAAAATATAGAAAACCGTGCGGCGCTTGAAGATGACTTTTAATCATCTGGAACAGGAGAGTGAACATGGATAATATAAAAAAAACAAAGAAGCATAAGCCCGTTAAGGTATGGGCTCTTGTGTCATCAATCACAATGGTTTTAGTTTTTACCTTGACAATGGTTATGACGCAAGTTCCCATTATTTCTGGAACCTTCAATATTATATTTGGCCGAGCGCAAGCTATTATAGGCGATAACAAGGGATTGTATACAGTCAGTGAAGGCATAACCGATAAAGAATCTGCTTATGATGCGGCTAATGAATTAAATATCGAGATAGCGAGTGAAGGTACAATATTATTAAAGAACGATCAAAACGTCTTGCCGTTTGCCCCTAATAGCAAAATAAGCGTGTTCGGCAAAAATTCCGTTAATCTGTTGTATGGCGGTTCTGGAAGCGGCGGTTACTCTAATAGTGAAATGAAAACTATTTATGACAGTCTGGAAGCCGCGGGTTTTTCATACAATACTACTCTTCGCAGTTTTTATGAAAATACATCACAGTCAGGCAACGCGCGTATAGCGTCACCAGGGTTTGACGAGATTATTGCAGGTTTTCCTACGGCGGAAACGCCTGTCGAGAATTATATCAAATATAATATACCCGACTCCTACAACGATCACGACACCGCGCTTATAGTGCTTACACGTATCGGTGGCGAAGGGTTTGATCTTCCTCGTACAATGAAAAGTGCAAGTGCGACAGACAATTCGTTAAAGTCCTTAGAGAGCGAGGAAGCCTGGAATGACGACGTAAATTTTGCAGTTAAGGGTGCGCGAAATAAAGACGACCACTACCTCGAGCTGGACAAAAATGAGGCGGAACTGATACAACACGTTACCGATAACTTCGATAAAGTGGTTATTGTACTGAATACAAACAATAATCTTGAACTCGGTTTTTTAGACGATCCTTCCTATTGGACGGACACACTGGGTATGCCTGATCAAAGCTCTAAAATTCAGGGGGCGCTTTGGATCGGAACTCCCGGCGGATATGGAATTATGTCATTGGGAAAGATCTTGAACGGAACAGTAAACCCTTCGGGCAGAACTGTTAGTATACACGCAAGAGATTTTACAAAAGATCCCACGTATAACAATTTTGGAAACAATAACGAATATGAGGGAGATGCATATCTGCTTGCGAACGGTAATTTACCTTCTGCTCCGGCTCGTCAGTACTTTGTTGAGTATGAGGAAGGCATATATGTCGGTTATCGCTATTACGAGACGCGAGGATTTACCGACGGTCAGGAATGGTATGACAATAATGTAGTATATCCCACCGGATTCGGGCTGTCATATTCTGAATTCGATTGGACGATAGGCGACATGAAGCTCGATGGAAAAGTAATCGATGATAATTATAAGCTTTCGCAATCCGACGCGAATAAATCCATCAGCGTGGACGTTACTGTGACGAATAAGGAAAGCAGCAGTAAAGCCGGCAAAGATGTCGTGCAGCTCTATGTGAGTGCACCATATACTACAGACGGCATAGAAAAAACTCACGTACAACTTGCCGCATTTGCAAAAACTAAACTTCTTGAACCCGGAGAATCTCAAACGGTTACGCTTGAATTCAGTTTATACGACATCGCATCTTACGATTACAATGATGACAATTCGAACGGATTTAAGGGATGGGAAACGGAAGCTGGCGATTATAAGGTATACGTATCACGCAATTCGCACTCTTGGGCGGATATAAGTCCTATGTCTTATAGCTTTACAGTTCCTCAGTCGCAGCCGAATGCATCAAAAGGTAATACGGGCTTTACGTATGATAAAGATCCGGTGACCAAAAAAAATATTCAAAATCGCTTTGATGACGTTAGTTACGGAAGAGATAACCGAACGAGCGATATGATATATTTATCACGCGGAGATTGGGAAAACACCTGGCCTACCGCTCCGACAGTAGAATCGCGCTCTAATACACAAGAATGGATGAATGCTTTAACTTGGCGCATGGCTGAAAACGACGTTGAAGGTAAGCCTTGGTATAAAACAGAAGACCAGATGCCTAATCAAGCGACCAGCCCGGTGGCGAAGGAGGATGCGATTCAGCTGATGGATCTTGTCGGAGTCGATTACAACGATCCGCTTTGGGAAAGATTTTTAGATCAGCTTACTGTTGGGCAAATGACAGAACTGGTTGGTATAGGCGCATTTGGAACTATTCCCTTGGAAAACGTTGGCGTACCTCTCACTGTGGGTTCGGACGGACCTGTCGGATGGGTTAACTTCATGTCTGATAATCTCGTTTACGGTACTGCATTTTACGCTTCGCAAAGCGTTTTAGGTGCAACGTATAATACGCAGCTCGCATACGAATACGGGGTTATGATAGGAGATGAGGCGCTTATTGGTGATTCGGAAGGTGACGGATTGCCCTACACTGGTTGGTATGCTCCCGGCGCAAATATTCATCGTTCACCTTTTTCGGGACGTAATTGGGAATATTACTCAGAAGATCCCTTACTTACCGGTAAAATGGCGGCAAACATAATCAAAGGTGCAAAGAGTAAAGGTGTAATTTTGTTTGCAAAGCACTTTGCGCTAAACGATCAGGAAACAAACCGAGGTGGGGTTCTTACTTGGGCAAATGAACAGGCCATGCGAGAAATCTTCCTTAAATCTTTTGAGATTTTAGTAAAGGAAGGACCTGCTAATGGTTTGATGAGTTCTTATAATCGTATTGGAGCGACATGGACGGGCGGTGATTATAGATTATTGACCGAACTTCTTCGCGGCGAATGGGGATTCAATGGCGTTATAGTCACAGACTATGCGACAGGCAGACATCAAAACCCCAATCAGATGGTGAGGGCAGGCGGCGATCTTAATTTTTATCAAACTAGCGGTGCGCTCAGTAGTGATGCAAACAATGCTACGCAAGTTTGTGCATTGAGAGCGGCGTCAAAGAATGTCTTATATGCAATTACCAATAGTAATGCAATGAATTATGAAATACTTGGATATCATTTGCCTGTCTGGATGACGGCCTTGATTTGGATAAATGTTGGGCTTTTCATTGCATTTGCTGCTTGGGGCGGAGTATTGCTGTTTTTATCGTTCAGGAAGTCAAAACCGAATAATGAAATAACAAACGAAAAGTTAGATAATTAATGCCCCCCAAAACAATCTTGCGCTTGCAAGATTTGCATATCCCCCTTATGATATAACCGTCATAAGGGGGATTTTGAATGCTTCAATACGTTTTATAGTTGAAACAAAATCTTTTTGTGTTGAAATTTCGGACAAGAACTCAAAGGGCGAGACGATTGCGGGCTCAAAGAAAAAGAACACGGTCAAGTATCTGCTCGGGCAAAACCTTTCAGACGGAGAGCGGCTGCTGATCCTTTGCTATCGCGGGTATTCCATTCAGGACGGCGATTACAAAGGGTACACGGCAAAACGCGCAAAGCGCATACTGTTGCAGTACATCTTGAAGTTGAACGGGACACAGGCTGAAAAGGCTGCGCTTGCCGGAAAATGCGGGTTTACTGTCCGAAACGGCAGAATTATCAGAGATTGTTAGGCATTTTTTCGGTACTTTGCCAAAACTATTGCCATTTCTCGATGAATGTGCTATACTATATGCGCTACACAACCAAATAACAAGTAGTGGGCTACATCTCGGCATAGGTGTATCCTTTATTCCCACTACTTTGTGGTTGTGTAGCAACAAATTGAGGGGTACATTCCAAACTATGCAGGGCGGCTCCTTAATTGGAGCCGCCCTTATTTTTTACCCGATAGGGAAAGGAGCCTATGCTATGACAACAAGAGGGAAAAACAGAATCGCTGCTTTATTTTTTACAGTCGCAACGCTTGTTTGCTTTGCGTTTACACTTGCAGCCTGCGGGAAGTCAGAGCCAAGTTACAAAACGGCTGATTTATAGACGTCAAACTATTATGGTTACATAAGTTTGGAATTGCACTTTGATAATTTTGACGCAGTATATGATAGTACAGACTCTATTGGTACGGAAAAATATCGTCTTTTTTGCGCGGGACGTATTACGCGTATTGGAAATTATCAGTTTGAATACGTCTCCGTTACTGTTAATATAGCAATCGAGAACGGGTGGAACGTGAGCCTGCAAGAGGCTAAAATACCGCTTGATTATGACGGAAACGGTGAGTATTCGTTTTATATGGACAAAACACTCATGGACTTATAATTGCGATAAATAGCGGGGGATGATATGATTAAGATTGCAATTGTTGAGGACGACGAAAAAGATGCCGAAATATTGAGAAGTTATATTGATCGATTTGGTGCTGAACATGCCGAGCAATTTGTGATTGAACGATTTAATGACGGAATGCAGTTTATTTCCGCATACAGTGCAACGTTTGACATCGTGTTTATGGATATCGAAGTGCCTGTTTTCGATGGGATAAGTACGGCGAGAAAGCTGAGAGAGTTAGATAACGACGTATGTCTGATTTTTGTTTCGAACTCGGCAAAATATGCATTAGTTGGCTATGAAGTAGACGCAATGGACTATATGGTTAAGCCTGTTAAGTATTTTAATTTCGCGTTGAAAATGGAAAAGGCTGTGAGACTCAGGCAGAACAAGCGCACCGGATATTTAATGCTGAAAATAGACGAATCAATAAAAAAAATCGACATTAAGGAAATTTTGTTCGTAGAGGTTTTTGGACATACAGCCATGATTCATACCTTTAAGGAAATGCACACGATTCGAATGACGCTGGGTACGCTAAGAGAAAAATTACCGAAATTGATTTTCTTTCAATGTAACAGAAGTATAATAATAAATTTGAAATATTTGAGGGAAGTGAAGAATTCATGCGCCATAGTCGGTGAACATAACATTAAAATAAGTCGATCGAAAAAGACAGAGCTATTTGAAGCACTGGCAGAAGATAGTATGGTGATAGTGCAGGGAAGCAATGGAAACATGTAATTATATTAGAGATTCTCGAGAACGTTGAGAAATCCATAAAAGAATATGACGAGATTGTTGAATCCGGCTGTAAAGCGCTTGACCACGTATTAACAGAAAAAACACATACGTGTAGAAAGCACAATATCAGTTTTACCTATATGGTAGACGGGACGGCACTTAATAAAATGAAATCATCGGATATTTTTTCGCTGTTTAGTAATGCTTTGGACAATGCAATTGAGGTGTATTCACATTTATTACAAATTGATAGATAGTGGAATGACAGATAAAATTAAGAACGAACACAAAGCAGTAGTCCCATAAGCCAGGTGTTCGTTCGCGGGAATGACCGTGGAATTCAGGTCGGCGATCTCATTTTTTCCTTCCGCGTCCGAAAAATATTTGCCGCAGTCGGAGCAGTACCAGTATTCTGTGTTTCCGTCTTCCGTGCAGGTGGCTGCGACGGCGTCAACATGCTGCATCTGATGTTTGTGCGAGGTCTCTTTGCCGAAAAGATCGCACGCCGCAAGGCCTACCGCACAGGATACGGTCACCACGATCGCCAGAACCGCCAATAACAGTTTCCGTTTCATATTTACCTCCCCATTGTTTTTTGCAGGAAATAAAAAAGCGCGTCTTCAACCGAAGACACGCCCTGCAAATGTATCTCCGATTGTTTCACACACACCTTCCAAGACATACGGAAAAAGAAATACGAAACGCCTTATCGTATCGTATATTTTATATATGAAGATATATGATGTCTACAGTATAACACAAGTGCACTTTTTTTGCAAGAATCGCGCGAATTTTTACTAAAAAGGAGAAGTCCGAAATATTCGGACTTCTCCTTTTTAGTCTGAAAGTGCAACGTCGGTTAAAATTTCATTCCGTATAACGTCCGCGCATCCGAGCGGGCGTTATACGGAAGACAGGGCGCCGCGATTCGCACTTTTTCGGAAAAAATTGTGGAATGTGTGGAAAAATATGTCTTAAAATTGTATAAAAATGCGGAAAGATGTCGAAGAAAGGGGAGAGCGCGGACGAAAACGCAAAAAATGTTGATAACTTTTCGGCTTCGCGGCCTGCGCCGTCGCGGCGCAGTGTGTGCCTGTGGAAAAAGCAGGGCGCAAAAATGCGCACGTCGGGCGGGGACGGGTGCGCAAAAAGCGCGCTGTGTGCAAAAAGAAGGGGCGCCCGCAAAAGAGACTTTTGCGGGCGCCCGAAAACATAGAAAGCGGCGAGGGCGCGCATCGCGCGCCCTCGCCGAAGGGTGCAAAGAGCTCAGCGGTCGCGCCGCATGAGCGCATAGTCGATGGAATCGGTCAGCGCCTGCCAGCTCGCCGCGATGACGTCTTCGGAGACGCCGACGGTGGTCCAGCTGTCGGTGTTGTTGGCGGAGGTGATGAGAACGCGCACCTTTGCCGCGGTCGCCTTGTCCGAATCGAGCACGCGGACCTTGTAGTCGGTCAGGGTGATGCGCCCGATCTCGGGGTAGAACTCGGCGAGCGCGGAGCGCAGGGCGAGGTCCATGGCGTGGACGGGGCCTTCGCCGTCGGAAGCGGCGATGCGGGTGATGCCGTTGACGCGGATCTTGATGATCGCCGAGGCGACTTTTCCCTCGATGGCGGGCTGTTCGTTGATGATCTTATAGCTTATAAGGTCGAACGAGGACTTGTATTTCCCCAGGATCTTTTCGACGAGCAGGACAAAGCTCGCTTCCGCGGCCTCGTACTGATAGCCCGCGAGCGCGCGCTCTTTGAGCGCGGCGACGATGTCGCCCATTTCCTTGCCGTTTTTGTCCAGGGTGGGGAAATATTTTTTGAGTTTGTCGTAGATGGCGCTCTTTCCCGAGATCTCGGAGAGCAGGAACTTGCGCTTGTTTCCGATGCGTTCGGGGTCGATGTGCTCGAAGGAGGAGGAGTATTTGAGCACGCCGTCCGCGTGCATGCCCGCCTTGTGCGCGAACGCGTTCATGCCGACGTAGGGCTGGTTGGCGGGGATGGCGGTGTTTGCGGTCTCCGCGATGGTCATGGCGCATTCGTAGATGTCCTTGAGGTTTTCCTCGGGGATGCACTCATAGCCGCGTTTGAGCTGGAGATTGCAGATGACGGCGGAGAGGTTGGCGTTTCCGCACCGCTCGCCGAACCCGAGGAAGGTGCCCTGCACCTGCCGCGCGCCCGCCGCGACTGCCTGGATGGAATCGGCGACGGCGAGCCCGCCGTCGTTGTGGCAGTGGATGGCTACGATCGTGTCGGGGAAGCGGTCGGTGACCTTTTTGGTGATGTCGTATGCCTCGTCGGGGAAGATGCCGCCGTTGGTGTCGCAGAGGCACAGGCAGAAGGCGCCCGCGCGGTGCGCGCGTTCGAGCGCGGCGAAGGCGTAGGCGGGGTCGGTCTTGTACCCGTCGAAGAAGTGTTCGGCGTCGAACACGACCTTTTTGCCGTTTTCGGCGAGGAAGCGCACGCTCTCTTCGATCATGTCGAGGTTTTCCTCGGGCGTGGCTTTGAGCACGTCCGTCGCGTGGCGGATGTGGCTCTTGCCGAAGATGGCGACGTATTCGGTGCCCGCGGCGAGAAGAGATCTCAGGTTTGCGTCCTCGGCGGCGGAAATGCCCTTGCGGCGGGTGGAACCGAACGCGACGATGTTCGCGCGGCGCAGTTTCATGCCGCTGATGCGCTGGAAAAACTGCATCTCGGCGGGGTTGGAGTAGGGGTTTCCCGCCTCGATGAAGTCCACGCCGAGCCGATCGAGCGTCTCGATGACCTTGATCTTGTCGTCGACGGAAAAGGAGATGTTGGCGCCCTGCGCCCCGTCGCGCAGGGTGGAATCGAAGATCTGAAGTTTCATGAAAAAAGTTTCTCCTTCGCGCGAATCTCGCAAAAGAGATGCTGCGATTCGCTTGAGATTGAAGGGACATGCGCCGCACGCCTGCGGCTGACGGCGTTTTTCCCCTCTGCGAAAATGTTTAAGGGC
>JAHZBZ010000015.1 GCA_019423125.1 Bacillota bacterium
GATCTACACAAGGATGAACACTCTTTCCCTACACGACGCTCTTCCGATCTTGCGGTCTTTGCATTTGCGCTACAGTTATTCATGGTCGGATTATTGGTTTCGTCGTTACAGCAGTAAGAGCAACATAGAAATAGAAGTCGCGCAGGGTGTCGACTTTTCCGACGCGGTCCTGCCGCAGGCGTTTCTCCTTTCGCTGAGGCAGAAACAGGGCGATCTGCTCGGATCTGCCGTCAGATATTCAGATGAGTATGCCGATACATGCTATGTTTCGCCCGACGGTGCCGTGTCCGTCTATAGGCGCGAGGCGGAGGACACGTTTAACTACAAGGGCGTGAATGTCTATGCCGAAGAGGGGGTCTTGACGGTAATGAGCAATTACAAGATCAAAGTTTATTCTCTGTCTTCTCTTCAAAAGTTGAGCGCCTTTGAATTTTATTCCGAGGTGTGCGGGAGCGATGTCGCGGACGGCAGGCTCGCGGTGCTCCTAAGCGGCGTTCCGCAGACAGGTTCCTCGAAAATAAACGCCATAATGCCGAAACTTTCTTATGTCTATCTGTACGACCTTGCCTCGCTTGAAGAGACAGGCCGCTTCGACGTAAGCGACGAATTGTACGGCGAGGTCTCCCGCGTCGTATATGACGGCGAAGATGTCTTCTTTGTAGACGAAGGCGGGAATAAAAAGCTCGACACTTCGACGGGCAGAGTTACGGCTGTGCAGGAGATCCCGTCCTCATCGGCGGGCACGGACGGCGGCGGAGTGAGCTTTGTGTCGCGCGTTCCGCAGGGGGAAGAGGAATTTTCTTATCCCGTTCCGCGTGATTTTTCGAAGACCGACTACACGGGATACTCTTTCGGCGGTTACGATCTCGTTTCGCTAAGCAGCCCCGATGCTTTCGGGCTGTATGACAGGGCGCAGGGGCGGTACGTTTTTCTCTTTCCGAAAGCCGCATACTTCGGGAGCGGAGAACAATTTGTCTGTTCTCTCGGCAAGGGGAAATATCTGTGTTTTGTCGGTCGGGTCCTTTTTTCTCTGGATCTGGAGAAGGTGGAGCCGCATTATTATAAGTGATCTTTCGGGGGTGAAGCATGAAAAAGAAGGTTTTGATCGCGCTGATCGCAGTATTTTGTTCGCTTGCGGTGCTCGCATGTGCCATAACTGCGGCCGTGTTTATCGTGCGCGGCATCAAACAACGGGAGGGAGAGGCGCGGATCGACGAATATACCGCCGAGCTTTCTTCCTGTTTCCCTGAAACGGATGACTTGAACCTCGGCATTGAGCTCGAGATATATGCATATTCGAATTACAACGGATGGGGCGCCATACACGAGGATATCTATACACAGATCGAAGGGGAAGATGCCGCGATCGGGATGGAGCTTCTTCTTGCGGCAGAGGAAAAAATGCCTTTGATGCGCGTGGCCGTATGGAACGATGTACAGGATCTCGCATCGGTGTATCTGTACAACGGCAAGCTCTATGGCTGTAAATTTGAAGACGACCCGTTTTCTTTCTATGACGGAGAAATGATCGCGCAAATCCTGGACGTCGACGAGATGTTTTCGGATCCGGAAGGCGATTGGCAGGATCTTCCGAGCGATGCAGATTTGGAGCAGTTGTTCGGATTGCTCGGAATGTCCGACTCGGAAGAGCTTTCCATGCTCCTCGGTCTGATGGAGGATCCCGAAAAACTCTTTATCGACGCGCAGAAGGAGGAAGTTGACGGGACTGTCCGATACTGCTTCGACCTCGACGCCGACTATTTTGAAAGCTATTTTGACGAGGCGGAAAAGAGTTTGGCTGAGCAATATGCCGTCTCGTTCAAAAACAGATCGGCGTGTGTTTATATCGCGCCGAAAAAAGACAGCCTGCGGCTTACGTTCGCGCTCAGGCAGTCTGTAAACATTGACAAGCGCCCGTATATCGTGACGACTGCTTTCGATATCGGGATCGATCTTGCCGCAAAGGCGCCTTATGTAATTAACGACGTGCTTGCAGCGGACAGATTCGGCGGCGGCCCGACCGTGCGAGATGTCGATTGCGGCTATGCAGAGTGGCAGAAGGCTTCCGATCTGTCTTCGGACGGACTGGCGGTGCTTGGCTATTATAAGCTTGACCATTTCTCGGAGTCAGCTCCCTCGGCGTTGCTCGTCGGAGAGGAACTTGTCGCTTTTTATGACGAGAAAACGCTATTGGTGAATTCGCTCGACGGTCACAGAGTGCGGGAGCTTGAATATCGCTATGAGATCGTCTCTGTCAGCTCGGACGGGAACTATCTGACCGTCGTGCTCGGCGAGCCGCTTTGTGACCCTAAGTTCGGTTATCTGTTCGAGGAGGGGCTCATCGAGGGCGGAAATGATTTAAAATTCCTGACTTATGACGTGACGGATTTTTCGCTCATGAGCGAAGTTAACCTTCCGCTCGAGTTGCAGAGCGAGTGCGAGATCTCCTGTCTGTGCGGAGATACCTATGTTTTCTGCGGCGACGGCTGGAGCTATTTCATCGATGTGACGGACGGCAGCTTTGTCTTTTCGGACAATTTCTATACCCTCCGCGACTATATGTACTTCGATCGGGAAGAAAACAAACTCTGGCTCTATGATCTCTACCTCGGCGGCGTGGTCGTAGACTTGAACGACTGTACCTATACAATTGCTTCTGCGTTGCCCGAACAGGAAAACTATAACTTTAAGCAGGTGGAGACGGAAGGGTATGTCTATGTGAATTGTTTTGCTTCGTGGCGCGGGTACGATGTCGCCCTGGCGATGTCGGAGGACCGCGAAACAGAATATCTCGCGCTGTATGACCAAGAGACGGAAAGCATTGTCGGAAGGACAGAGGTGAAGTACTTTTCTCGAAACAGCAATCTGATGACGGAGGACGGAAAGCTCGTCTGGTGGAGTTCCAATTATGGCGTGGCGGGGATTGCTGATCTTACGACGCTTCTCGGACAGAGGTGAGGAGGAAAAGAAATCGCCTCTCTGTGTCTAAATTGTTTTTATATTGCAGAAAAGACGATCTGATCTAAAAAACGCCCGTCTGCGCAATTTTGCGCAGGCGGGCGTTCGGCCTATTCTCAAAAAAATCGGCGGGCCTTTGTCGGTCCGCCGAAAGAGTTTACATCTTGTTGCAGTAGTAGTTATACGCGATCGCAAAGAGCGGGATGTTGAGCACATACACGCAGGGCAGGATCGCAAATACAAGGATCTCGACAAAGGTGATCTCATATTCGCCGAAGAAGAGGACGAGATAGGCGATCAGACAGATGACGAGCACGAGATTGACAAATAAGATCAGACTGGAAGAGATGTACGATTTTGTCTGCGACTTTCTGCTGTTCTTTCCGTATCCGCGCAGGAACAGGAAAAGAAAGACGCCGAGCATGACAAAATTGATGACAAAGGGGATGACGACATAGGCTGCCGAAGTCTTCAAGACGCCGCGCAGGCACAGATTTGCGATTGCCTCCGCCATCGCAATGACGAAAATGCACACCGCGCTGAAGAACAGCGCCTTTCCCTTGTCAAAGGTATTTCCGACTGCCTTGGCTATGGTTCGATTGCGCGAGCCGTTTGTCGTCGTCACGCGCAGGCCGTCGTTCTCCGCCTTTTCCTCCACGTCGTAAAACTCGATGTTGCTCGCGGTCTTTCCCTGCACGCGCACGGGCCTTTGCGCGGGAGCGGGCGCGGGTTCAGGCTGGGGTTGCGGTTCAGGAGCAGGTTCTTGCTCTGCGGCATATTCCTCGCGGGGAGGCTGTTCGGGTTCGTATTCTTCTTCCGCGGGCTGTGTGTTTTTGTAGAGCCGATTGAGCAGGCTCTTGTAGTTGCGCTCTGCGGGAGACTTGTTTGCGTAGAGAAGCTCTGCGGCATCTTCTTCCTGTTGCTCGGCATATTCGGGTGCGGCGTAATTGCCGTATTGCGGAGCAAATTCCTGTCCGTAGCCTTGCTGCGGTTGAGCGTATCCGTTTTGCTGTGCGTACTGCGCATCCTGCGGCGCATAGGCGTATGCCTGTTCTTGCGCATATTCGGGCTGCTGCTGAGTTTCTTCATTGAAGACTTCTTTGTCGTAGTTTGGTTTCTGTTCGCGGCTTTTGCGCGACATCTGCGAGTAGTAATATGCGGTCGCATCTGTCTCGTCCCCGATCAGAGCCTTGTAATTTTCGTGTATGCGTGCCTTTTCCTCGGGCGAGAGGGGAGCCGCCTGCGTGCTGATGACCTGCTCCTCGCTCTCCGTGCGCGCCTGCTGTTCATAAATGGTCTGCGAAGTGTTGACAGTCTGTTCTGCCGCGGAAAAGGTTTCCGTGCGCTCCTCGATCGAGCGTGAGGGAGCTTGTCCCGCCGTTTCCTGCGCGGCTTGCGGCGCGGGCGCCTCCTGCGTCTGCTCTGTGACAACTTCAACGGGTTGTGCATCCTGCGCATCCGCTTCGTGTTCGGCGCTGTCGGCGCGCACATCGTCGGCTTGCTCTTCCTGCTCCTCTTCGGCTTCGCCGAGGCGGATGCCTTCTTCCTCGTCCGAGCGCATGATGGGCACGCGCGAAGTGGATTTTTTCAGGAGATTAAAATCCACGGAAGGGGCGGGGGGAGGGTTATTGAAGTCATAGTCTTTTTCGGAGATCAGGCTGTCAATGACGGTGCGCGAATATTCCCACTCGGCGAGATTTTGTTCGACGACCGTGCGGCCCTTGTCGGTGATCTGGAAATACTTTCTTCTGCCGCCGCTCGTCGCGCCGCCCCAGTAGGAGGTGACGTAATCCTGGCTTTCGAGGCGTTTGAGCGCGCTGTAAAGCGTGGGCTGTTTGAGCGAATATTGCCCCTTGCTCTTTTCCTCGATCTCGTTGATGATCTCGTATCCGTATTTGTCGCCATCGTACAGCGTGCGCAGGATGATCGTGTTGATGTGCCCGCGTATCAGATCGCTGCTGATAGAGGAGACGCCGTCATTCTCTTTTTCGTTTTCGTTTGTTTTTTCGGGATCCATAAAAAATCCTCCTTATAGCTAACATTATACAGTATTTGTCGAACAATGTCAAGATTTGGCCGAATATTCTTTGTCTTTTCAAAATTAACATAGTATTATGTCAGATAGAATAATGGCCATTCTTTGTTTTTTACGGCTTGCAAATCGGTGGACAAAACGCCGCTTTTGATGTAAAATATAGGGTGAAAAATACGGAGAAGAAAAGGAAACGCTATGCAGACTGCACCGAACAAGATCGAGCATGAATACACCCTGCGCAATTATGAGACGGATTTTTCACAGCGGCTCAAGCCGTCTGCCGCGCTCGGCTTTTTTCAGGAGACGGCGGGCGAGCATGCCACGCGTATGGGGCTGGGATTTGACGAGCTCCGTCAGCAGGGGTATTACTGGGTCCTCTCCAAGATCTTTGTCCGCGTGGACAGGCGCCCCGCGTTTCGCGATACCGTGCGCGTGGAGACGTGGCCGCACACGCCGAACAAGGCGATTTATGAGCGCAGTTTCCGCATGAGCGACAGTTTGAGCGGGGAGGTTCTTCTGCGCGCTTATTCGCGTTGGTGTATCTTGCAGGCGCCGGGCGGGCGCATCGTCCCGTGTGCGCGTCTCGTGCAGAATATTCCGCAGTTTATTGAAGAGAGGAGCGTCTCTTTCGACGAGTGGCAGATCCCCGCATTGGAGCAAAAAACGACGCCCGCCTATTCGGTGCGCGTCGCGAATTCCGATTATGACTTAAATTACCATCTCAACAACATCAAATATGCCGATTATATTTTTGATGTCTTTTCCGTCCGCGAGCTCGAAGAGCGCACATTGAGGAGTTTTCAGATTCATTATGTCAAACAGTCGCATGAGGGCGACGTGTTGGATTTCTACCGCGGGCAGATGCCGGACGGCAGCTTTGTGGTGGAGGGGGTAAAGAACGGCGGCGAACTTGTCGTCGCGGCGAGGGTGTGCTTTGACTGAACTCAGATATACCGTCGTTCGCGGCAGGCGAAAGACACTTGTTCTCACCGTTTCCGACGGCAAGGTTTGTGTACGCGCGCCGCTCTATGTCTCTGACGAGATGATTGCAGATTTTGTCGCGAGCCGTGAGGATTGGATCCGAAAAAAGCTCGATTTTTACGGAGGGGCCGACGGACGCTTCGCTCGTGTCCGTGCGGGCGAGACCGTGTTGGTCGGCGGAGAACAGGTTCCCGTGCGCATTGGCGCGGCGAGGAATTCCCTTTCGGGCGGCGTTCTCTGTCTGCGTTCGCTTTCTTCCGTCCGCACATGGGCAGAAGGCGAGGCGGATGCTCGGCTCGTGCGCCGCACGCAGGAGCTTGCGCGCGCGACGGGGCTTTTCCCTACGCAGATACTTTTGCGTGATTTCAAAGCGAGGTGGGGCAGCTGTGACGTGCACCGCACGGTCAGTCTCAACTGGAGGCTCGTCATGCTTTCGCCGGCGCTTGCCGATTATGTCATCCTGCATGAGCTCTGTCATCTGCGTGAGCTCAACCATTCCCGCGCATTTTGGGCGCTGGTCGAAAGGTTTTGTCCTGCGTACCGATCTTTGCGCAAGGAGCTCAAAGAATATTCTTTTCTGACTCTTCTTTACCGCAAAAAATAATGCGGACTAAGACAAAATAAAGAGGTGAACAATGAAAAAAAGCATTCGACCTTCCACACATCTTGCGCCCGTTCCCGTTGTGCTCGTCTCATGCGGCAACGGGGACAAGGCGGACGTCGTCACTGTCGCCTGGACGGGCACGATCAATTCCGAGCCGCCCATGCTCTCCGTGTCCCTTCGTCCGAGCAGATACTCCTATTCCCTGATCAAAGAGAGCGGTGAGTTTGTCGTCAACCTCGTCGATCGAGCTCTTTTGGAAGCCTGCGACGGCTGCGGCATCGTGTCGGGCAGAGATGTCGATAAATTCGAAAAGTTTTCGCTGACGCCTGCAAAGAGCATGACGGTCGGTGCGCCTTCCGTTGCGGAGAGCCCGATCAGCCTCGAGTGCGTCGTCCGTCAGACGATAGAACTCGGTACGCATGTGCTTTTTCTCGCCGAGATCGTCGCGGCGACCGCTGAAGAGAAATGGTTGGACGGGGAAAAATTGCATATCGCGGACGGAGAGCTCGTCGCGTATGTACAGAACCGCTATCTCGGGACGGGTACTACGCTTGGTACCTTCGGATTTACCGCAAAAAAGAACAGATAAATTTGAACGCCCGCGGCGAAAATGCGCCGCGGGCGTTCGGCTTCTTCGGCATCTGAAACACAGGTCTGCGCAAATTTTGCGCAGACCTGTGTTTTTGCCGCTTGAAATTTCTTTTCAGAGTTCAAACAGGAGCGCGTCGGAGACGATCTGAAGCCAGTTCGGGTCCGCAACATAGTTTTCTATGTCGTATTCGTACGGATATCGCAAAAATGAGGTATAGACATAGGCGTTTTGGGTGCAGTTGATGTAATGATTGCTGTTGACGGGCAGAAGATCGATCACCGCATAGGCGCGCGCGTTGCCTTCGGGGAGCTTGTATTCCGCCGTTGCGCTCGCGGAATTTACGGATACATACGCGGCTCTAGTTTGAAAAATAGTCCCTTCTTTTTCATGCAGCTGAACAAATCTGACGGGAGTTTGATCGTCGGATAAGATGTTTGCCGTGTAGCTGAAGGTGTCCCGGGTCGAATGAAGGGGATGGGCATCCGCTTCATAGACAGAATAAGACAGGTGCGTGACGCGGGCGACATTTTTTTCATCGTCATAATGAACGGAATAGACGTCTGCGCGCTTTCTTCCGTAGCCTGCAGAAAAGGACAGACGAATGTTCTGCGTTTCTTCGGGTTCATAGAGCCGCAGCCAGTCGCTGTCGGCGACGTCTTGGAGCATTTGTTCCGCGATCTCTTTGCCCAAAGCGTTTTCCTCGGGGATTGCCGCCTGCACAGCCGACTTGATCTCTTGTACGAAGCCGAGCTCCTCACCGCTCACGTCCCTTGCCGAAAATTCCGTTTGCGCGGGCGGGGTATAAAATACGATCGCGCATGTGCACGGCATCGCCGCGAGTGTCGCGGCGAGGAGCAGACAGAGGAACGCTGTGCCTGCCCGCGTCGGTTTTGCGAGCTTTACCTCGCGGTCGTTTGTCCAAAGATCTCTGGAAAGCAGGCGTATCTTGCGCAGGATGAACAAGACGAGCAGGACAAACACCGCAAAAAACAACAGAAAAACGACAAATAATTTTGCGACGATCGTCGCGAGTAATAGACAGAGATACTCCGCGGCATAAAGATAGCCGATGCTCTTTGCGCCCCTTGCGGGTGCTCCCTGCGAAAAGCGCGCGATGCCGTAGCCGAAGAGAAACATCCTCGCGATCGCAGCCGCGGAGCCGAGGACGGTCAGGGACAAGCAGAGGTATGTGCGCGCGGGAAAGGGCGGGACGCAGAGAAGAACTGTCTGCGCCGTCTGTGCCACAAGACAGACCGCCTCAAAGATCCACGCGAAGAACAAGAGAGGATCGCTCTTGCGCAGAAGAAAACAGGAGAGAAAGAGCAGACAATTTCCGACAAAAACACAAATTTCGTCGAAAAGACCGACGTTAATTTGAAAGCTTGTCAGAAGAAAACCGATATAAAAGAGCGTGAGCGCATTTTTGAATCTTCGGAGAGGGAAAAAGGAGTGCAGTTCGCCCAGTTCGCGGGCGAGCCTTTTCGCGTCTCCCATCTGAGCGACGGCAAGCTCTTCCGCTTCTTTGGCCGAATATCCCGATATGATAAGGTCATCCGCCTTTTCGAGGATATGCGATCGCAATTCCTGTTTCACTTCTTCGCGCGTTCTTCTGTCGCGTATGTCTGCGCAGGCGGCTTCGAGGAATTGTTCCGTCTTTCCCTCAGGCATGGCTGTAGGCTCCCCGCAAGACTTTTTCCACGCCTGTCGCATACTCCGTCCATTCTGCTTTTTTTTCGGAGAGCGCTTTTTTCCCTTTTTCGGTGATCCTGTAATATTTTCTCTTTCGTGCCGACTCTGTTTCTTCCCAGTACGATTCCAGACATTTCTCCTTTTCGAGCGCGTGAAGAACGGGATAGAGCGTTCCTTCGTTCATGGAAAAGGTCTTGTCCGAACGTTCCTCGATCTCCTTGATGATCCGATATCCGTACATTGCCTCGCCGCTCAATACGCCGAGCACGAGCATCGCCGTGCTCCCTTTTATCAATTCCTTGCTGATTTTCATACTTCGCCTCCCGATAGCATAGATTTTCGATACATCGTTTATCTATGTATATTCTATCATCAAAATGAGACATTGTCAAGAGGAGGGAAGGATTTAGCGGAAATTTTTTTTCGGGAATGTTGTTTGCGGGGAAATGGGGCAGGGAAGTCGGTTTTCCGAAAATTACACGCCTGCGCAAATGATTTGCGCAGGCGTGTGTTCGGCCGGTTGTATAAAAAGATCCCGGGAAAAGTAAAAGGCGCATTTCCCGGGATGATGCCGTCGTCGGTATTATCTGAGATATTTTTCGGTGAGGAGCTCGTCCGTCTTTTTAATGATCCGAAGCTTGTCGAAGACGCGCATGAGTATGTCAGAAACGGGAATGCAGCACAGTACCACGACGATCACATACAGTGTGGAAACAAAGTTCATCTGAGTATGTGATTCTCCGAGGAACAGATCGGGCATCACGGCAAGTCCCGTGATACAGAGTGCGACCATCAGACAGAAGAGTGCGGCTCGAAAGACGTTCAGCGGCTGACAGATCCGGAACAGCATGACGAGCCCTGCAAAGGTGATGATGTAGACGGAGAGTTCCTCGTACAGATTTCCGAAATATTGCGGTTGAAGGTTTGTGACGATTCGCGAGCTCATGACCGCCGCGACGAGAATGAGCGCGCAGGGTATGGCGCGTGACATGACGGTCGAGAGGAATCTCCCTTGGACGCGGTTTTTGTTCGGCTGAAGGGAGAGACAGAAGGTCGGAATGCCGATCACGAAGAATTCGAGAAGCATCAGGTTGTTGGTCTTGAACGGATAGTTCGCCCAAGTAAAAATGGAAATGATCGCGAAAATGGTCGTGAACAGCGTCTTCATCAGGTAAAGCGAAGAGGAGTTCTGAATGTTGTTGATGACTCGCCGTCCCTCAAACACAACTTTCGGCATAGAGGAGAAGTTGTTGTCCATCAAAACGATATGGCTGACATTTTTCGCAGCCTCGCTTCCCGAAGCGACGCTGACCGCGCAGTCTGCTTCCTTCATGGCGAGGATGTCGTTGACTCCGTCGCCTGTCATGGCTACGGTGTTGCCTGCGGACTTAATGGATTTTACGAGGATCGCCTTTTGTTCGGGTGTGACGCGGCCGAATACAGTGTATTTGTTTGCGACGGAGGAGACTTCCGTTTCGTTGAGTCCTTCAAGCGAAATGTATTTCTCTGCATCGGGAACGCCCACTCTGCGTGCCACCTCGGACACGGTCACGGGATTGTCGCCCGAGATGATCTTGACGGCGACGTCGTTTTCCTTGAACCAACGAATGGTCTGCGCGGCGTCGTCGCGGATGTTGTCGGCGATGGAGATGATCGCAAGGGGTTTCAGTCCTGCGGGGAGTTTGTCTCCCGTAAGTTTGCCGCCGGAGTGCGCGATGAGGAGCACGCGAAGTCCCATTGATGCATATTGATTGACGATGCGCGTGACTTTTTCGGGAACGGTGGGAAGAACGAACTCGGGTGCGCCGATGACAATGGTCCCGATCTCGCTGAATGTCACGGCGGAGAGTTTTCTTTTGGAGGAGAAGGGGAGGATTGCGGAGGCTTCGAGCGTGTTGCTGTGCCCGAAATAATTGTACAACGCTATGGAAGTCTGGTTGTTGTCCGAGAGCGCTTTTAGAGCGGAGCCCATGATCTCGTTCAAGGTAAACGAGGTCGGGTTGGAGAGAAGCAGGCAATCGTTGACCTTCATGCGCCCGTCGGTGATGGTCCCCGTTTTATCGAGGCAGAGCACATTGACGCGCGCCAGCATTTCGAGGGAATAGAGGTCCTGTACCAATGTGTTTTGTGCCATGAGGCGCAGGATGCCGAGTGTGAGCGCGATGCTTGTCAAAAGGAGCATGCCCGAGGGGATCATGCCGATGACGATCGAGACGGTGCGCTGGATGGTGTCGTTGAGTTGCGGGATCTCGGAGGGCGTATAGTTGTCCCAGTTGACGAAGAACATGCAGATCGCGATGGGGACGATCAGGATGCCGACCAAGAGAATGATGAGCTTTGTCGAGCGCATCAGTTCGGAGTTGGGCTTTTTGTATTTTTTTGCCTTAGCCGAAAGAGAGTTGAGATAGGTGCTCTTGCCGACCCTGTCGGCGCGGGCACGGCAGTTTCCGCTGGAAATGAAGCTGCCTGCAAAGAGCTTGTCGCCTTTTTCTTTTTTGACAGGTACAGATTCGCCCGTAAGCAAAGCCTCGTTGACCTCGACGGAGCCCTCTGCGAGAATGCAGTCCGCGGGGATCTGATTTCCGAGTGAGAGGTCCACAATGTCGTCGAGTACGATCTCCTTTGCGGGGATCTCCTGTTTTTCGCCGTCGCGTATCACGCGTGCCGTCGGCGTGGTCAGAAGAGAAAGTTTGTCGATCTTGCGTTTTGCGCGGATCTCGACAACGATGCCGAAACCGAGGTTGAGCGAAAATATGACGACAAAGAAATACTGTGAAATGGGGGCCTGGGAATAGAGCAGCGCGACGAGCGCCAGAACGCACAGCAGGTTGAAGAAGGTGCAAAGATTTCCGATAAAGATGCTCGCATAGCTCTTTGAATATCTCTGGTTTGTGTCGTTGAAGAGAAATTGCGAGAATCGTTCTTCGACCTGGGCGGCGGTAAGTCCCTGCGCCGTGTCGGGAGAAAATCTTTGGACCTGCGACGAGGAGGGGATCTTCGCGTTCTTTTTCTTGAATTGTTTGCGGATGGCCTCTTTATCGACGGGAGCGGACGGTTTTCGTGTGTTGTCCGTCTGTTCTGCGGCGAGCTTCTGCCGCACATATTGGGCGACGCTTTGATTGCTGTCTTCCGTCTGCGCAGATGCGACGCGGGCCGTCCGTGCGCTGCGCTTTGCGGGCGGGTTTTTTTCGTTTGAATTTTTTTCGGTCATACGTTCACCGTTTCCGAATGGATTTGCGCGTCTGCACAATATCTACTATATGCTTTTCTTCCGTGTGTATGCAGGCAGATCGCCGTTCTATTATAACACAATCCGCAGTTCATTTCAATTGTTTCGCGCAATAATTTGGCGTTGCGGATATTCGTGTGTTCGGGGGGCGCGGCAAATTATTTTTTCAAATGCCTTGTATTCTATTGCAAAAAGAGTTGTTTTGGGTTAAAATAATAGGTGCAGAACTATGAAGAAGAACGGAGGCGGTTCAAAATGATCGACATCAACTTCCTGCGCAACGATCCCGATGCGGTGCGCGAGAACATCAGAAAGAAATTCCAGGATAAAAAACTCCCGCTCGTGGACGAAGTGCTCGAGCTTGACGCCAAGCGCCGCGAGCTCCAGAAAGAGGGCGACTCGAGGCGCGCGATGCGAAACACGCTCAGTGCGCAGATCGGCAAACTCATGAAGGAGAAAAAGACCGAAGAGGCGAACAAGGTCAAGGCGGAGGTCGTTGAGAACAACGAGCGCATCGCACTCATCGAGCGTGAGACGGAGGAGATCTCCGCAAAACTCAAACAGGACATGATGGCGATCCCCAACATCATCGCGGACGATGTGCCTATCGGCAAGGACGATTCGGAGAACGTGGAGCGTGCGCGTTTCCTCGAGCCCAAAGAAAAGCCGTTCGAAGTGCCGTACCACCTCGACATCCTCGAAAAGCTCGGCTGTATCGACCTGGACAGCGCCCGCCGCACCAGCGGGCAGGGGTTCTATTATCTGCTCGGCGATATCGCAAGGCTTCACTCCGCAGTGCTTACCTATGCGCGCGACTTTATGATCGAAAAGGGTTTTACCTATGTCATTCCTCCCTTCATGATCCGCAGTGACGTCGTGTCGGGCGTCATGTCCTTCGAGGAAATGGACGGCATGATGTACAAGATAGAAGGGGAGGACCTCTATCTGATCGGCACCAGCGAGCATTCCATGATCGGGCGCTTCATGAACACCGTGCTCGACGAGGCGGAGCTCCCGCTCACGCTGACCAGCTATTCGCCCTGCTTCCGCAAGGAGAAGGGGGCGCACGGTATCGAGGAGCGCGGCATTTACCGCATCCATCAGTTTGAAAAGCAGGAGATGATCGTCATCTGCAAGCCCGAAGAGAGCCGCGAATGGTTTGAAAAGCTCTATTCCTATACTGTTGAGCTCTTCGTCTCCATGCAGATCCCCGTCCGCACGCTGGAATGCTGTTCGGGCGATCTCGCCGACCTCAAATACAAGAGCGTGGACGTTGAGGCGTGGAGCCCCAGACAGAAAAAATACTTTGAGGTCGGCAGCTGTTCCAACCTCACCGACGCGCAGGCGCGCCGTCTCGGCATCCGCTACAAGACGGAAAAGGGCAACCGCTTCGCGCACACCCTCAACAACACCGTCGTGGCGCCTCCGCGCATGCTGATCGCGCTCATCGAGAACCATCTCAATGAAGACGGGAGCGTCGATATCCCCGAAGTGCTCCGCAAATACATGGGCGGAAGGGAAAAGATCCTTCCCAAAAACTGAACAAAGGCATGAAACAGCCCGCGGCGTTCCCGCCGCGGGCTGTTTTTGCGCTCAACAAAGCTGGTTTAAATTCCCGTAACAATCGGGGCAGATCCCGTGTGCGTGTTCCCTGCATTCGCGGCAGAGAAAGCTCCCGCATTCGCCGCAGACATAGATGTCCGAAACTTCGCAATCCCGTCCGCATTTTCCGCATTTCAGCGTCGCCATGAATCCGTATTCCTCCCGTCTTTTTTTAAAGTATCTCCAAAGCAAGGGCGCTTTATTCGGGCGGAAAAGTTGTAAACCATTCAAAAAAGCCGTGTGTTTTATCGACGGAAGAATTTTCGCGCCTTACAGACCCGTTTAACGCGCTTAAAATCGATTGTAAAAAACGAAATTTGATTTTTGCATTCGAAAACGCTTTATTTTCGGGCTTAAATGTGGTATAATGAAAGAGTAAAATAGACGAAACAATACTTGTTTTGCAGGGAGAACGATCTATGACAAACAAAGTACAGGGAGAATACGGCGAGGAGCAGATCCAGGTCCTTGAAGGCCTTGAACCTGTCCGCAAGCGCCCGGGAATGTACATCGGCTCCACCGACGAGCGCGGGCTTCACCACCTCGTCCAGGAGATCGTCGACAATTCCATCGACGAGGCGCTCGCCGGCTATTGCAATACCATCCGCGTGACCATCAACAAGGACGGCTCCTGCTCGGTCGAGGACAACGGCCGCGGCATCCCGACGGGGATCCATCACAAAGAGGGGGTCTCTTCCGTCGAGCTCGTCCTGACCAAACTCCATGCGGGCGGAAAATTCGGCGGCGGCGGATATAAGATCTCGGGCGGCCTTCACGGCGTCGGCCTTTCCGTCGTCAACGCGCTTTCGGAATGGCTTGAAGTGGAGGTGTACCAGAACGGGCACATCCACAAGCAGATCTACAACCGCGGTATCCCGCAGCGCCCGCTCGCGATCGTAGGGGATACCGAAAAGACGGGTACGCGCGTCACTTTTTATCCGGACGACGAAATCTTTGAGACGATTGTCTTTAACTATGACAATCTGAAAGTCCGTCTGCGCGAGCTCGCTTATCTCAATAAGGGGCTTACCATTTCCATCCGCGACGAGCGCGAGGAGAAACCGCGCGAGGATACCTTCTGCTATGAGGGCGGCATCCTTCATTTCGTGGAGGATCTCAACAAAAACAAAGAGACGCTTTTCGAACATCCCGTCTATTTTGAAGAGTCGCAGGACGACAGCGCGATCGAAGTCGCGATCCAATACAACGACGGCTATAACGAGACGATTTTCAGCTATGCGAACAACATCCACACCGAGGAGGGCGGTACTCATCTCGACGGCTTCAAAGCTGCACTGACAAAGGTGATCAACGATGCGGGCAAGCGCCTCAATATTCTCAAAGAAAACGACAAATTGACAGGCGACGACGTCCGCGAGGGCATCACGGCTGTAGTCTCCGTAAAACTCACCGAGCCGCAATTTGAGGGCCAGACCAAGACCAAGCTCGGGAACAGTTCCATGCGCGGCTTTGTACAGCGCGCGACCGTGGAGCACCTCGGCACCTATCTCGAGGAGAACCCCGCGCAGGCGCGCGAGTTGATTCTCCGCTGCATCACCGCGCAGAAGGCACGCGACGCGGCGCGCAACGCGCGCGAGCTGACCCGCCGCAAGGGCATTCTCGAGAGCACGACGCTTCCCGGAAAGCTCGCCGATTGCAGTGAGAAACGCAGTGAGCTGTGCGAGATCTATATCGTCGAGGGCGATTCGGCAGGCGGCACGGCAAAGCAGGGACGCGACAGGCGTTTCCAGGCGATCCTTCCGCTGCGCGGCAAGATCATCAACGTCGAAAAGGCCCGTCTCAACCGCGTGCTCGAAAACGAGGAGATCAAGAGCATGATCACCGCTTTCGGCTGCGGCATCCACGACGACTTCGACGAGAGCAAGCTTCGCTATGACCGCATCATCTGCATGACCGATGCCGATGTCGACGGAAGCCATATCCGCATCCTGCTTCTCACATTCTTTTTCCGTTTTATGCGTCCGCTTGTCGAAAACGGGCATGTCTATATCGCCCAGCCGCCGCTTTATAAGGCGTCGAAGGGCAAGGAAGAGATCTACATGTACTCGGATGCGGAGCTGGACAAATATCGCAATTCCAACCCTGGCAAATTTGATCTGCAGCGTTATAAGGGTCTCGGCGAGATGAGCAAAGATCAGCTCTGGGAGACGACGATGAACCCTGCGACCCGCACGCTCAAACGCGTCACGATGAAGGACGCGGTCGAGGCGGACGAACTGTTTACGCTGTTGATGGGCGAGAAGCCCGAGCTTCGCAAACAGTTCATCGAAGAGAACGCGAAGCTTGTCGCGGAACTTGACATTTAAGGGGTACTGACTATGGCAAAGAAAGAAACAAGCCCGGAGCTCACCGAGGAATTTAAAAAGACGCTTGCGATGACCAATCTCATCGACGTCGAGGTGGACGAGGAGCTGAAAAAATCCTTCATCGCCTATGCGATGGCGGTCAACGTCAGCCGTGCGATCCCCGACGTCCGCGACGGACTGAAACCCGTGCATCGCCGCATCCTGTATTCCATGCACGAGATGGGGCTGTACAACGAAAAACCTTACCGCAAATGCGCGCGTATCGTCGGTGACGTTCTCGGTAAATATCACCCGCACGGCGACATTGCCGTCTATGACGCACTGGTCCGTCTCGCGCAGGATTTTACGATTAATTTCCCGCTCGTGGACGGGCACGGAAACTTCGGATCAGTGGACGGCGATCCGCCTGCGGCAATGCGTTATACAGAGGCGAGGATGTCCAAACTCGCGGCGGAGATGCTGCGCGATCTGGACAAGGAGACGGTGGACTATTATCCTACCTTCGACGATACGGGCATGCAGCCCTGTGTGCTGCCGTCCCGTTTCCCCAATCTTCTCGTAAACGGCAGCGACGGCATCGCCGTCGGCATGGCGACTTATATTCCGCCGCACAACCTCGCGGAAGTGATCGGCGGCGTCGTCGCGCAGATCGATAATCCCGACATCACCGTCGATGAGCTGATGAATTACATCCCCGCGCCCGATTTCCCGACGGGTGCCATCCTGATGGGCAGGTCGGGCATAAAGCGCGCCTACCGCACGGGCAGAGGCAACTTTGTCCTTCGCGCAAAATGCGAGATCGAAGAATATCAGTCTGGAAATACGACGCGCACGCGCATCATCGTCAGTGAGATTCCTTACCAGGTCAACAAGGCGCGGCTGGTGGAGAACATCGCCGACCTCGTCAAGGACAAACGCGTGGAGGGTATCTCGGATATCCGTGAGGAGTCGGACAGAGACGGAATGCGCATCGTCATCGAGCTTCGCAAGGATGCAAATGCGCAGGTAGTGCTCAACACGCTCTATAAACATACACAACTTCAGACCTCCAACGGCATCATCCTGCTAGCGCTCGTAGACGGAGAGCCGAAGGTGCTCAACCTCAAAGAGTGCATTCATTATTATATAGAACACCAGAAAGATGTCATCGTCCGCCGCACGCGCTTTGATCTGAATAAAGCGGAGGAAAGGGCGCACATCGTCGCGGGCCTCGTGCTTGCGCTTGCGAACATCGACGAAGTGATCGCGATCATCAAGCAGTCTGCCGATAAATTTGCGGCGATCGATCGCCTGATGCAGACCTTCGAACTCTCCGATAAACAGGCAAACGCGATCCTCGAGATGCGCCTGCAGAGGCTGACGTCCCTCGAGGTCGAAAAATTGCAGGAGGAGCTCGCCGAGCTTGAGCGCACGATTGCAGATCTGCGTGACATTCTCGCCAACGAGCGCCGCGTGCTGGATATCATCAAGGCGGACCTTCTCGAGATCAAGGACAAATATCCGAGCGAGAGAAAGACGGAGATCTCTTACGAATACGGCGAGATCGATGTCGAAGATCTGATCGAGGAAGAGGATGTCGTCATCTCCATGACGCATTCCGGCTACATCAAGCGTCAGCCCGTTGCGGAATATAAGGCACAGCGTCGCGGCGGGATGGGCATCACTGCGCACCGCCCGAAGGACGAGGACTTTGTCGAGAGGCTGTTCATCAGCTCTACGCACGACAGCATTCTGTTCTTCTCCAGTTTCGGCAAGGTGTATTCCATCAAGGGCTATGAGATCCCCGAGGCACAGCGACAAGCGCGCGGCAGGGCGATCGTCAATCTCTTGCAGATCGAACAGGACGAAAAGATCACTGCGGTCATCCCGCTTGCGGAAAATACCGAAGGCTTTATCGCAATGGCGACAAAGAACGGCCTGATCAAAAAGACGGCGCTCGAAGAGTTTGCGAATATTCGCAAAGTCGGCAAGATCGCGATCAAGATCAATGAGGGTGACGAGCTCATCTCCGTCCAGTTTACGACGGGGCAGGACGAACTCATCATCGCTTCCAAAGAGGGCAAATGTATCCGCTTCAGCGAAGAGGATGTCCGCCCGATGGGCAGGGATACGCAGGGCGTAAAGGCCATGAATCTCTCTTCGGACGATTACCTTGTGGATATGCTCGTCGTTAACCCCGAGTGCCAGATCCTCACGATCACGTCGAAGGGATACGGAAAGCGTTCGGATGTCGAAGATTACCGCTTGCAGGGCAGAGCCGGAAAGGGAATCAAGGCAGGCGTGTTCAATGAGAAGACCGGGCACCTTGTCAATCTCAAGATCGTCAGCGAAAACGAAGACATCATGATCATCTCCAACAACGGCACGATCATCCGCATGCACGTCACTGACATCTCAATGATCGGTAGAAATACGCAGGGCGTCCGCGTCATGCGTCTGAAGGATTCCGAAGTTGCGACCGTCGCTGTCGCGCCGCGCGAAGAAGAAGAGGATGCGCAGGCAGAAGGTGCTTCGGATGAAACATCTCTCGAGGGCGCCGCGGAAGCGGTGGCGGGAAACGATGTTTCCGAAGAATCGGAAAGTGCGGCAGAGGAAACTTCTCTTGAAGGCGTCGCTGAAACCGGTGGGCAACTCGCTGATGGGGAGTTAGACGAAGACGATGCGTCAGGGCCTGACGAGGAGAACTAAACACTCGAAATTGTTCTACCGCAATGACGGAATAATGTACTTCGAAGTTTTACACTGCTTAAAAAACAGGCCGCCGAAACGTTCGGCGGCCTGTTTGGCCTTATAGATAGTCCCGTCAACCGCATCTGCGTAAAAAATACGCGGGTGCGGTTTTATCGCTTTGCGATTATAAAAGTTCCTGAAAAAAGAACAGTCCGGAGGATATAAGCGCAACATTTATTGATAAAACGCTTTGTCTTAAACATTATATTCTGTTGTCGAATAAAATTCGGGCAAAGAAAGATCGCTTTTTCTCGGCCAATGTGCGCAAATCAAGGTGTGGGAGTAAAAATGTCTGCCGTATTTTCAAGGACTGAATCAAAAAGACGAGGAAGGGGGCTAATCCATCCACCAATTGCTCGGGATCCTGCGGCGGAGAAACACGCTCGGAAGAATTGTCGTTTCGCCCAAGATTTTTTCTCCGCTGTCCGAAATAAAATAGGGCGTCACGGAGTAGCTGTATTTTTCGCCCGCGCGAACGCTTCGATCTTCAAAAGTTCCGAGGGTGTGTCCCTCAAAAATTGTCCGTTCTTTTCCATTGTTTTGTCTTTTTATTAAATAATCATAGTACTCTGTCTGACATAAATGAAGGATAACGGCATTATTCTCACAGGAAATGCTTGCTTCGGCTTTCGGTATTTCAAAGAGGGAAGAACATTCTCTTGGCGCAAAGTCTTGGCGGAAGAGCTCTTCGAAAGTAAAGCGTGCGGGTTGATGTGCAGAAGCGAGCAGAACGCTCCCGTCCTTTTCGTAAGAAAGGCGATCCAGCCTGCATCGTTGGGTGTGCATCTCTGTCTGCAGATCTGCGGGGGTGTGGAAGGCATACATCTTTTTAGCAAGCAACATTGTATAATGACAGGGCAAGCCCCCGCCCGTTATGTCTGTTCGCTTGTTGTCTGCATTTCCCATCCACACGGCAAAGGTGTGTTCGCTCGTGCTTGCAATCGTCCATGCGTCCGTATTTCCGTTTTCGTCCCCGCTCGTTCCCGTCTTTGCGCAGATGTCGAAGGGGAGTGCGTTCAGTTTTTTTGCCGTTCCTTCTTTGACGGCGGTCCGAAGCATGTCGAGGACGAGTTCGCTTGTGTCCTCAGAAAAGACTCTGCGCTCCTGTGTGTCGCGTCGGTATAGGATATTGCCGTCTTCGTCTTCTATTCTTTTTATAAAGGCGCACGGACGATAGATTCCCCCGCGCGCGAACGTGGCGTATGCTGCAGAAAGTTCGCGGATGGTAAAACCGTGAGTCAGTCCGCCGAGTGCGAGAGCGAGGTTGTCGTCTCTCTCGTCGAGCGGAAGATGAAGGGCTCGCAAGGTCTCTGCGCTTTTCTTTGTTCCGAGCATCTGCAATATTTTTACTGCGGGAACGTTCAGGCTCTCCGCCAGTGCCTGTCGGACGGACACCTCGCCTTTATATACGTCCTTGTAATTTGAGGGACTGTATCCGTCAAATACGGTCTTTTCGTCCCTGATCTTCGTGCATGGGGAAATGAGACCTGCCTCGATTGCGGGCGCATAGACGGCAAGCGGTTTGATCACGGACCCGGGCTGTCGGTACGGCTCGCCGACGGTGGAGTACCGCGCGCTGATCCCGCCGCTTTCGTTTTCGCAAATAAAAATGCTCTTTCCCGAGCGGTCTGCGTCGGTATTCAGTGTCTCCGCATATTGTTGCAGTTCGGTGTTCATATAGGTGTAGACTTTCCACCCGCTCTCTTTCAGATAGGGAGAAAAAAGCGGAAGCGCCTCAAGCTCGCTCTTTACGCCGCTCAGATAGCTCTGTGCCGCGATCGCGTTCTCTCCGCGTGTCGGCAAAGGGGTGCTTTTTGCCTGTTCAGCCTCCGCTTCGCTTAAAAATCCGAGCAGGAACATGCGCTGAATGACTGTATCTCTTGCATTTTTACATCTTATTTCATCGACAAAAGGAGAGTAATTGTTGGGTGATTTTAAAATTGCTGCAAGCATTGCGCCTTCGGCGGGAGTGAGATCGGAAACGTCCTTTGAAAAATAGAAATCGCTGGCGCCCGCGATGCCGTAACAGGAATGCCCGAAATAGATGGTATTGAGATACATCTCCAGGATCTTGTCTTTGCTGTATTTTTTCTCCAGCTGTCTCGTAAGCTTTATTTCTTTAAGCTTTCGGCGAAGCGTTTTTTCTCCGCTGAGCTGTGTGTTTTTGATCAATTGCTGGCTGATGGTCGAAGCGCCTTGACGGAAGGCGCGCGCCTTGACGTTTTTTACAAGCGCGCGGAGCATTCCCTTGTAGTCAAGCCCGTGGTGTGAGTAAAAATTCTTGTCCTCGGCTGCAAGAAATGCGTTTTTCACATGCTCGGGAACGTCGCCGATCCGCACGCTTTTGGTGGCGCCTTTCATGCTGACTTCGGCGACGTATGCGTCCTCGTTGTCGTACACGGCAAAGCGGCAGTCGGAAAGTTCGAATTTTTGCTCGTCAAGCGAAGTTCCTGCGGTCGCGACGAACCAATATCCGGCGCCGACGGCAGCGACGGCGAGGGCTATGCAGAGCGATGCGGCGAGCAGTTTGCGAATGAATTTCATTTGCGTCCTCCTGTTCCTACAGTATCTGGATTTTTTCGCAAAATATTTGAGTTTTGCCCTTTCTTTTTTGATCCTCACCGAACATTCAAAGGCGAAAGACTTGATAAAATTCCGCAAAAAAGTTATAATAAAAGGCGGATAAAAATACACAGGACAGACAATGAGTAAATACTATCACATCGTAACGTACGGATGTCAGATGAACGTCCACGAATCGGAAAAACTTGCAGGCATTCTTCGCGCGCGCGGGTATGAAGAAAATGCCGACCCGGAAAAGGCAGATATCATTCTCTTCAACACGTGCTGTATCCGTGAAAATGCAGAAAATCATGCCTATGGCAATATCGGCGCTCTCAAAAAGCGTAAAAAGGCGAACAAGGACCTGATCATTGCGGTGGGCGGCTGCATGACCCAGCAGGAAGGCGCGGCCGACAAACTCCGCAAGAAATTTCCGTTTGTGGACATCGTCTTCGGTACGCACAACCTTGAGCGTTTCGGGGAACTGTTGGATCGGAAGCTTTCGCGCAAGAAGGCGGTCGTCTCCGTCGATGAGTGTGAAGGGCCGATCAACGAGGAGGACGTCTCTTTCCGCACGAGCTATCCCAATGCCTGGGTGAACATCATGTACGGCTGCAACAATTTCTGTTCCTACTGCATTGTTCCGTATGTGCGCGGAAGAGAGCGCAGTCGTTCGGAGCAGGCGATCCTTGCCGAAGTGGGATCGCTCCTCGATCGCGGCTATAAGGAGATCACCTTGCTCGGGCAGAACGTGAATTCTTACGGCAACGATAAGGAGGGGAGTTGTTCTTTCCCTCAGCTTTTAAACGACATCTGCGCGCGGAAGGAAAAATTCCGCCTGCGGTTCATGACGAGCAATCCCAAAGATTTCGGCCCCGGCCTCATCCGTGCGATCGCTGAAAACGAACAGGTCTGCAATCTCGTACACCTTCCCGTGCAGGCGGGCTCGGACCGCATCCTGCGCCTTATGAACAGGAAATACACCGCCGAGGAATATCTCAAAAAGGTCGAGGCGCTCCGCGCGGTGATCCCGGATTGTCAGATCACCTCTGACATCATGGTCGGTTTTCCGACTGAGACCGAGCAGGATTTCTGTGAGACGCTCGAGCTTGTGAAGGCGGCGAGATTTTCAACGGCATTTACCTTTGTCTATTCACCGCGAAGCGGCACGCGTGCCGCCGTGATGGAGGGGCAGATCTCCGAAGAGGTCAAAAAAGAGCGCATCATGCGCCTTGTGGAGCTCGTAAATTCTCAGACCCGAGAGCTCTCGGCGGGATACCGCGGCAAGACCATCGAATTGCTCTGTGAAGATTACGACGCAAAACGCGGCCTTTATCTTGGTCGGGACGAATACGGGAGAATGGGCTATTTCAAATCGGATACAGACAAGATCGGGCAATTTGTCCGTTTCCGTGTCTCCGAAACATCGGGTGTCTCGCTCTCTGGCGAGCTTGCCGAAAACACGAAAGAGGAAGAAAGATGAGCGGACTTTCGCCGATGATGCGGCACTATTTAGAAGTCAAAGAAAAATACAAGGACTGCATCGTCTTTTATCGTCTCGGTGATTTTTACGAGATGTTCTTTGAGGATGCGAAGGAGGTCTCTTCTCTTCTCGACCTCACGCTTACGGGCAGGGACTGCGGGCTTGAGGAGCGCGCGCCCATGTGCGGCGTTCCGTTCCATGCGGCGGATACCTATATTGCCCGCCTCGTCGAGCTCGGGAAAAAGGTCGCGATTTGCGAACAACTCACCGAACCTACTCCGGGCAAAGGCATGGTGGAGCGCGACGTCATCCGCGTCGTTTCGGCGGGGACACTGATCGAAGAGTCGCTTCTGGATGAAAAATCCAACAATTATATCGTTTGTGTCTATCAGGAAGGGCAAACTTGTGCGCTTGCGTGGACGGATATCACGACGGGCGAGTTTAATACTGCGGTTTTTGAGGGCGCAAAGGCGGTTGCCGATTCCGTCGAATACCTTGTCAAACTTTCGCCTGCCGAGGTGATCGTGAACGACGTGTTTTTGCTCTCCACGAAGGAGATGCCCGCGTTGCGAGCGTTGCCGCCTTTTTCATGTTATGTTTCGTGGGCGTTTTCCTTCCGCCATGCGGAGAAAAATCTTCTTGAACAGCTCGGCTGCAAGACGCTGGAACCTTTCGGCATAGCCGATCGGCCTGCGGCGGTCTCTGCGTGCGGGGCGCTTCTCGAGTATTTGCGGGAGACGCAGAAGCACGCTCTTCGCAACATCGACGGCGTGCGCTTTGTGAATCGCGGCGAGGCGATGATGCTCGACGGCGCGGCGATCAGAAATCTCGAACTTGTCAAAACCATCGGAGACGGAAAGAGAAAAGGTTCGCTTCTTTGGCTTCTCGACAAGACGCAGACGGCGATGGGGGCGCGCATGCTCAATCGCATCGTTTTGGAGCCGCTCCGCAGCAGGGAGCGCATTGAATATCGTCTGCAGGGCGTCGAAGAGCTGTACAATGCGACAGTCATTCGCATCGGCATTGCAGATACGCTCAAGGGCATCCGTGACATCGAGAGAATCACGGGCAAGATCTCAAACAACAATCTCACGCCGCGCGACTGCGTCAATCTCGGCGCTTCTCTCCGCCTTCTTCCCAATTTAAAATTTCAGCTTTCCGGTTTTTCTTCGGATGCGCTGAAGGACATTTTGTCTTCGCTCGGTGATTTTTCTTCGCTCGGCGATCTCTTGGGTAATGCGTTTCTCGACAATCCGCCCGTAAATGTCAAGGAAGGCGGCTTTATTCGCAAGGGGTATAATACAGAGCTGGACGAACTTCGCGATATGAAGGAAAACGGCGCAAAGCTCATCGCGGACATGGAGCTCCGTGAACGCGAAAATACGGGAATCAAGAATCTTAAAATAAAATACAACCGCGTTTTCGGATATTCCATCGAAGTCACAAATTCGTTTAAGGACAAAGTTCCGTATTCCTATATTCGCAGGCAGACGCTTGCAAATGCGGAGCGTTACATCACGGACGAGCTCAAGGCGATAGAAGAGCGTATTCTGAGCAGTGCGGACAAGGCGCTTCGACTGGAGATACAGCTCTTTGACGAGATCAAAGAGGTGCTCGCGGACAACATTCGCGGGCTCAAAAAGCTTTCTTCTGCGATCGCTATGCTCGATTGTCTTGTTTCTTTCGCTTCGCTTGCGAAGGAGCGTGGGTATTGCAGGCCGCGCATTGCGGGCGAGGGGGAACGGCTGTATATCCGCGACGGGCGGCATCCCGTCGTCGAGGCGCTTTCCAAAGAGCGGTTTGTGCCCAACGACACCGACCTTGATTCCGAGACGCGCACGATGGTCATCACCGGCCCGAACATGGCAGGCAAGAGTACATATATGCGTCAGAACGCACTCATTGTCCTTCTGGCGCACATCGGGTGTTTTGTTCCTGCGCGAGAGGCAAGCATTCCGCTCATCGACCGCATCTTTACGCGCGTGGGTGCGAGTGATAACCTCATCCTCGACCAAAGCACCTTTATGGTGGAGATGACGGAAGTTGCTTCGATCATTCTCAATGCGACGAAGAACTCCCTGCTCATTCTTGATGAAGTCGGCAGGGGCACGAGTACGTTTGACGGCCTGAGTATCGCCTGGGCGGTTTTGGAGCATCTGACCGAAAAGATCGGGGCAAAGACGCTGTTTGCGACGCATTATCACGAACTGACTGAGCTGGAAGGGAAGATCGACGGCATCAAAAACTACAAAGTCACGGTAAAGGAGACGGGCGGAGGGGTGATCTTCCTGCGCAAGATCATGCGCGGCGGCGCCAATCGCAGTTTCGGCATCGAGGTTGCGCGCCTTGCGGGTGTTCCGTCTTCCGTCACTTCGCGCGCGAAGGAGATACTCAAAAAGCTCGAGAAAAACGACATCGCGAGGGGTGCCGTCGAAGCAGTCGAGTCGGAAGAAAATTTTTCGCCGAGCGAGGCCGAGTGCATTCTTTCGGAGACAGATATGAACAATCTTACGCCTATGCAGGCGTTCAATCTTCTTTCCGACCTCGTCGAGAAGGTGAAGAGAAGGGGGCAGGGGGAATAAGATGGCAAAGATCAATATCCTGGACAGCAGCATCTACAACCGTATCGCGGCGGGCGAGGTCGTGGACAGGCCGTACTCCATCGTAAAAGAGTTGGTAGAAAACAGTCTCGACGCAGGAGCGAAGAACATCACCGTCACCGTGGAGCGAGGCGGAAAAGAGCTGGTCTGTGTTTCGGATGACGGCGCGGGCATCGAGAAGAGCGAGCTGCCTTCTGCGATCCTTCCGCACGCGACGAGCAAGATCGCCAAGGCAGAAGATCTCGATCAGATCTGTACGCTCGGTTTTCGCGGTGAGGCGCTCGCGAGCATTGCCGCAGTTTCCAAACTTCGTATCCGTTCGAAGGCGCGGGGCGCCGATTCGGCGTATGAGATCTGCTGTGAAGGCGGCAAGACGGGGGAGGTCGTGCCTTGTCCCCTCGGAGAGGGCACGGAGATCTCTGCGGAGAGCCTCTTTTTTAATACGCCCGTCCGCGCCAAATTCCTAAAGACGGAAAAGGGCGAGGAGGCTGAGATCTCGAATTTTGTCGCGCGTTTTATTTTAGGAAATCCCGACGTGGCATTCCGCTATTTTTCAGACGGCAAGCTTTCGATGCAGTCCTTCGGCGGAGGTCTTGATGAGGCGATCGCGGCGGTATATGGCGCGCAGGTCATCTCCGATTGTTATCGGATAGATGCCGTGCGTCACGGGATCCGCCTTCGAGGCTTCCTCGGCAAACCTTCATTCGTGAAGGCGAACAGGACCTATCAGAGCGTCTTTGTCAACGGAAGATATGTCGTGAACAATACGATCTCAGCGGCGATTTCCAATGCCTACGCGAGCTATCTAATGAAGCGGCAGTACCCGTTTTATGTGCTTTTTTTGGATATTCCTCCTGTTGCTGTCGATGTGAACGTTCATCCGAATAAGTCGGACGTTCGCTTTGAGAACAATCAGATCGTCTATTCTGCCATTTATTCCGTCGTCACGGCGGTGTTGGACGGCAATGCTTCGGCGCTTGAATTTATCGTCGGTGCGAGGAGGGACGACGCTTCTGTTGCCGGCAACGAGGGTGCATCTTTCCATGAAAACGGAAAAGAGACTGAGTCGGCTCCTTTGGGGCAAAGTGACGTTGTGTCCCCGCCGGTGGATAAAAAAGAAGAAAAGCCTCGTTTCGAAAGTACTATGCCTGACATAAAAGGCGAAAAACTGTCTGTTCCGTTTCCCGAACAACAACAAATAAAGCAGGACACGCCGATTTCGCGGCTTAACTCATTTTTTTCGGGTAAAGGCGGGCAAAGGGTCGCGTTCTGTGACAGTGAATCGCCGTTAGGCAGAAGCTCTTCACGTCTTTCGGACGAGGCGGATGCCGCGTTTCTTGCCAATAAGAAATTTTTAGAGGCACAGGAACAAAAGGCGAAACAGCAAAAGATCGTCTTTGAAAATGCAAAGTATTGCGGAAGTCTTTTCAACACTTATCTTCTCTATGAAGAGGGGGATGCCGTATATCTTATCGATCAACACGCCGCGCATGAGCGGATGCTGTTCGACAGATTAAAGAGGGAGATGGAAGAGCGTAAAGTCGTTCGACAGCCCATGCTTGTCCCATATGTGCTGAATCTCAATCGCGAGGAGGCGGCTTTTTTTGCCGAACATCTCGATCAGATACTCTCGATCGGATTTGAAATTGAGGAATTCGGCGCGGGAAGTTTTAAGATCTCTGCTGTTCCGCTCGATTTGCAGGACATTGACCTGCCTTCTTTTTTCGATGAACTTTTAGGCCAGGTCGGAGGGCTTCGCGGCATTCGTCTGTCCGAGGTCCTGCGCGATAAAATCGCAATGACTGCATGCAAACACGCTATAAAGGGCGGCATGTCTCTTACTGAATCGGAAAAAGAAAAACTCTTTGAGATGTTGCACGGTGATATGGGGCTGAAATGTCCGCACGGAAGGCCGATTGCTGTGCGCCTTTCAAAATATGAGATCGAAAAAATGTTCAAGAGGATCGTCTGACGTGGCTGAGAAAATTTTGGCTGTCTGCGGTGCGACGGCCTCGGGAAAAACAGGGTTTTCGATCGATGCGGCGCATGAGCTGGGCGGGGAGGTCGTCTCCGCCGACTGCATGCTCGTCTATCGCGGTTTGGACATCGGTACCGCAAAACCCACGTCTTCGGAGAAGCGCGGTGTGCCGCATCATATGATAGATATCGTCTCTCCGCGCGAAAGTTATTCGGTGAGCGACTATGAGCGTGGTGCGCTGTCCTCGATAGAACAGATCTTATCGCGCGGAAAACTTCCCGTCATCTGCGGGGGGACGGGTTTTTACATTCAGTCTCTTCTGTTCTCCCGTTCAAACGGCGGGATCGGTGCGGATGAGAGAGTTCGGAAGAAATATAACGACTATGCGGAGCAAAACGGGAAAGAGGCGCTCTACGCACTTCTTTGCGAGCGCGATCCGCATAGTGCGGAAAAGATACATTGCAACGACCAAAAGCGCGTCGTTCGCGCGCTTGAAATTTTTGAGCTTACAGGCAGGCGAAAATCGGAACAATGCGACGGTTTTGTGCCGCGCAGACCTTATCTTGCCGTTGCATTTGATTACCCGCGAGAGGAGCTGTATTCACGCATAAACTTTCGTGTGGACGAAATGATCCGCGCGGGACTCGTGGATGAGGTCCGCGCGCTTTATGAAAACGGTATTGATGAAACTTGCCAAAGCATGCAGGGGATTGGCTACAAAGAGGTGCTCCAATATTTAAAAAACGAAATTTCGCACAGTACTATGTGTGACATAATAAAGCAAAATACAAGGAATTATGCCAAGAGACAACTCACTTTCTTTCGGAAGCTTCCGGGTATAGTCTGGCTGGATCCGAAGGCAAAGAACAATCTTGAACTTGTCAGGGAGATGTTATGCAGGATATAGAAAATCTTATCAGTGAATGCGAGGAAGCTCTCAGCCCGCAATTTTCCAAGCTGGAGGAGATCGCCTTTTTTAATCAAAGCAAGGTGTTGGATGCTTTTCGGAAGAACAGAGTCGCTCTTCGTCACTTTGCTGCGACCAGCGGATACGGATATGGTGACGAAGGGAGAGATACTTTAAATTCACTCTTTGCCGACGTGTTCGGTGCGGAGGCGGCGCTCGTTTCGCCGAACATTCTTTCGGGCACCCATGCGCTCACCGTCGGACTTTTTGGTTTGCTTCGTACTGGAGACACTCTTTTCTCTGTCACGGGCGACCCTTACGACACCCTTCGCGAAGTCATATCCGGGAATGGGATCGGTTCCCTTGCGGATTATGGCATCGCTTTTAAAAAATGTGACCTTTCGGCAGGGGAATTCGATTTTGACGGCATCCGCGAGGGATTAAAAGATCCTTCCGTTCGCGTTGTCTTTATCCAGCGCTCGCGCGGGTATGAATGGCGCGATGCGCTCAGCGAAGAAAAGCTCGGGCAGGTCTGCAAGTTCGTGCGTTCCTGCGGATTTAATGGTTGTATCTTCGTCGACAATTGTTATGGCGAATTTGTAGAGAAAACGGAGCCAACGCAGAACGGTGCGGACATCGCTGTTGGTTCTCTCATAAAGAATGCGGGCGGTGGCATCGCTCCCACGGGCGGATATATCGTCGGAAAGCGCGAATTTGTCGATAAAATCGCTGGAAGACTGACGGCTCCTTCGATCGGTGCGGAAGTCGGTTCTTATATGTACGGCTATCAGTATTTTTATGAGGGATTGTTTTTTGCTCCGCACGTCGTTGAGCAGGCTTTGAAGGGCGGACTCTTGATCGGTGCGTGCATGGAAAAACTCGGCTTCGTGACTTCGCCGTCCGTCTCGCAGCTTCCGTACGACATCACGCGTGCCATCCGTTTCCGCACGCGCGAAGAGCTTATCTCCTTCATTCAATCGGTACAGGAGGCTTCGCCTGTCGACAGTTTTGTTACGTTGGAACCTTGGGATATGCCGGGGTATGAAGATCAGGTCATCATGGCGGCAGGGTGTTTTGTGCAGGGTGCTTCGATAGAGCTTTCTGCCGATGCTCCCATCCGTGAGCCGTACATCGCCTATTTCCAAGGCGGGCTCACGTATGAGCATTGTAAATATGCCCTTTGTATCATTTTGAAAAAACTTTTAAAAACAAGCTGATCGCTTTTTTTGCGTTCATTGTTTTTTCGACAAATAACTTTTACACAGTACATTGTGTGACGTATTTTCTTTAATTTCTTTTTGGGGGAGAAAAATGGGACCGAATCCGAGAGCGATATATCCGATCGACGGATTGGCCCGTATCTGTTTTATCAATAACACGATCACGCGGCCGAATATTTTTGTCGGGGATTATTCCTATTACGACGATCCCGTTGACGCAGAGCATTTCGAAAGGCATGTAACGCATCACTATGAATTTCTCGGTGATCGGCTCATGATCGGTAAGTTCTGTGCGATTGGTGCAGGGATCGAATTTATCATGAACGGTGCCAACCATAGAATGCAAAGCATCACGACTTATCCGTTCAATATCTTTCAAAACGGCTGGGAAAAATGCACGCCTTCTCTTTCGGAGCTTCCGTTCAAGGGTGATACAGTCGTTGGTAACGACGTTTGGATCGGTCAGAACGTGACCGTTCTTCCGGGCGTGCATATCGGGGACGGCGCTATCATCGGCGCAAATTCTGTTGTTTCCGATGATATTCCTCCATATGCGGTTGCCGCAGGAAATCCCTGTCGTGTGAAGAAGATGCGTTTTGACAAGGAGACGGTCGAGGTGCTCCTTTCGTTGAAGTGGTGGGATTGGCCTGCGGACAAGATCTTTCAAAACCTTCATTTGCTGTGCGATACGCATTTATCCAAAGATAAACTTTTGAATCTAAAACTTTGAATATTTTTTATGGCAACGCGCGGCGCAAGAATTGCGCCGCGCGTTGCCGTTGAAGAAATAAAAGAAATTCGGATTTTTATAGCACTGAAAACAAAGTCATAATCGGATAATTCTCTTCCCTGCGAAGTTTTTTACGGACTGTAGCAAACTGTTTGCGGCACATAAGGTGATTTTTTGTAGAGTCCGCCGCGCTCCGAAAAAGCGCGACGGCAAAGTATCTTTATTTGTTCAATCGCCGCAAACAGATTCAGATCTTAGCAAACGGAAAGCCCGCCGTCTCCCGAAAAGGGAGTACGACGGGCTTTTGTCATTCTGTTTGTTTTTTGCGGATCAATACATTCCGCCCATGCCGCCGCCTGCGGGTGCGGGGGGCTCGGGTGCGGGGATGTCGGTCACGACGCTTTCCGTGGTGAGCAGGGTCGCCGCGACGGAAGCCGCATTCTGCAATACGCTGCGCGAGACCTTGGTCGGATCGATGATGCCGCTTTCGACCATGTCGGTGTAGCGGTTGTTGAGCGCATCGAAGCCGTAATTTGCTTTCTTGCTTGCAACGATCTTGTCGACGATGACAGAACCGTCCAGGCCTGCATTCTTCGCGATCTGGCGGATAGGTTCTTCGATCGCCTTGAGGATGATGCTTGCGCCCGTCTTTTCGTCACCTTCGAGGGAGGCGATGAGCTTTTTGAGTGCGGGAGCGGTAGAGAGGAGTGCGACGCCGCCGCCGGGGACGATGCCTTCTTCGACAGCCGCGCGGGTCGCCGCGAGTGCGTCCTCGATGCGAAGCTTTTTCTCCTTCATTTCGACTTCCGTCGCTGCGCCGACATTGACGACTGCAACGCCGCCCGCGAGTTTTGCGAGGCGCTCCTGCAGCTTTTCTCTGTCGTAATCGGAAGTCGTCTCCGCGATCTGCGCCTTGATGGCGTTGACGCGCGCCTTGATGTTTTCGGCGCTGCCGGAGCCGTTGATGATAGTGGTGTTGTCCTTGTCGACCTTGACCTGCGTCGCTCTGCCGAGCATGTCGGGCGTGACGTCTTTGAATTCATAGCCGAGATCGGAGGAGATGACAGTGCCGCCCGTGAGGATAGCAATGTCTTCGAGCATAGCCTTTCTTCTGTCACCGAAGCCGGGAGCTTTGACCGCAACGCAGTTGAATACGCCTTTGAGCTTGTTGACGATGAGTGCGGCAAGTGCGTCGCCCTCGACGTCTTCCGCGATGATCAGAAGACGGGCTCCCTGCTGTGCGAGGGGCTCGATGATGGGCAGGATCTCCTGCAGGTTGGAGATCTTCTTGTCCGTGATGAGAATGTAAGGGGAGTCAAGAACGGCTTCCATCTTGTCGGTGTTGGTCACCATGTAGGCAGAAGCATACCCTCTGTCGAACTGCATGCCCTCGACGGTGCTCAGCTCGGTGTTCATGGTCTTGCCTTCTTCGACGGTGATGACGCCGTCTTTGCCGACTTTCTCCATTGCGTCGGAGATCAGCTGGCCGATCGTCTCGTCGCCCGCGGAGATCGCGGCGACCTGGGCGATCGCTTTCTTGCTGTCGACGACTTTGGAGATCTTCTTGACTTCCGCAACGGCGGTCTCGACCGCTTTGTCGATGCCTTTGCGAAGGATGATGGGGTTGGCGCCCGCGGCGAGGTTTTTCAGCCCTTCGCGGATGATCGCCTGAGCGAGGACGACCGCGGTCGTGGTGCCGTCGCCCGCGACGTCGTTCGTCTTCGTGGAGACTTCTTTGACGAGCTGCGCGCCCATGTTCTCAAACGGGTCTTCCAGCTCGATCTCCTTTGCGATAGTCACGCCGTCGTTGGTGATCAGCGGCGCGCCGAATTTTTTATCGAGGACCACGTTCCTGCCCTTGGGGCCGAGCGTGATCTTGACGGTATCTGCGAGGGTGTTTACGCCTTTTTCGAGAGCCTTTCTGGCTTCATCTCCGTATTTGATCTGTTTAGCCATGATATGATTCCTCCTTGTGATGCAAGTCTTTATTCAACAATAGCAAGAATGTCGCTCTGTTTGATGATGGTGACTTCCTTCCCGTCCACTTTGAATTCGCTTCCCGCGTATTTGGAGTAGAGGATGGTGTCGCCCGCTTTGACAACCATTTTGACTTCTTTCCCGTCGATGAGACCGCCGGGACCGACGGAAAGGACGCGCGCCATCTGCGGTTTTTCCTGTGCGGAAGAGGGAAGAATGAAGCCGCTCTTCGTGCGCTCTTCCGTCTGGACGCTTTCGACGACAACTTTATCGAATAAAGGTTTGATGTTCATGTTGTTGCCTCCATAATAATTTACCGTTTGGGGATTAGCACTTTCATTACCTGAGTGCTAATTTACTATATATTATATACATTTGTTGCCATTTGTCAAATGTTTTAAATGCCAAAAGAGAAAATTTTAGCACTCTTTTTATAAAAGTGCTAACCAAATAAAAAAGGGGAACGGAAAATCGGGGCGGCGCTTGCAATTGCGCTTGAATTATGGTAAAATATACGAAACGGCGGGAGGTTTTGTATGAACAAGTGGGACAAGAGGTTTATGGAGCTTACGGAGACGGTTGCGGGCTGGTCGAGCTGTTTTCAGGAAAACAGGCACGTCGGCGCGGTGATCGTTTTGGATAAACGCGTTCTGACGACGGGTTACAACGGCGCTCCTGCCAATATCCGCAGCTGTGCGGACAAAGGCGAGTGCCTGCGCCGCAAGCTGAACGTCGAAAGCGGCACGCGGCAGGAGCTCTGCTATGCGGTGCACGCCGAACAGAACGCGATCATCCAGGCGGCGCGGCTCGGCATTAAGATCGGCGGCGCGACGCTTTATTGTACGCATCAGCCGTGTGTCATATGTGCAAAGATGATCATCAATGCAGGCATCACGCGCGTCGTCTATAAAAACGGATATCCCGACGATTTTTCCATGCAGCTTTTCCGCGAAGCAAACGTGCTCGTGCAGCGCTATGACGAACTTGAAAAGGAGTAAGAAAATGCAACCTGTAGTTACTTTTACTATGGAAAACGGAAAAACTTTCAAGGCAGAGCTTTATCCCGATAAGGCTCCGAACACGGTGAACAACTTTCTTTCGCTCGTGAAAAGCGGGTTTTATGACGGGCTTACCTTTCACAGGGTGATCGAGGGATTTATGATCCAGGGCGGAGATCCCGCGGGGAGCGGGATGGGCGGTCCCGGCTATACGATCCGAGGCGAGTTCCGCTCCAACGGATTCGCGCAGAACGACATCAAACATCTTCGCGGCGTTCTTTCTATGGCGCGTTCGATGATGCCCGACAGCGCAGGTTCTCAGTTTTTTATCATGCACGAAAACGCGGCGCATCTCGACGGTCAGTATGCGGCATTCGGAAAGGTCATCGAGGGTATGGACGTCGTGGACGAGATTGCCTGCACGGATACGGACATGCGCGATCGCCCGCGCACGCCGCAGGTGATCAAGAGCGTCACGGCGGAAACTTTCGGCGTCGATTATCCAGAGCCCAAAAAGAACAAATAAAAACTAAAATCGGCAGGGTTTTTCACCCTGTCTTTTTTTGCCTTCTTCATGTCAATTTTTTGAGAGCCGCCGCATACCTATATTTATAATATGATTGCAGATTTTCACAACGATTTTCTGACAAGCGGAGAGCGCGACTTGAAGGGGCTTTCCGAAAAGGTTCGGGCGGCCGTATGCGCCGTCTATTCGGGCGGCCTGTTTGCCGAAGAAGTGCTTTCGCTCGCGGAATGCTTTTCTTCTTCGCATCCGGATAACCTGTTTCTGGCTTTCGAAGATGTGGGGTTTGCGGACGACGGTCATCTGCAACGCATCTGTGCATTTCGCCCCGTCTGCGTCTCTCTGACCTGGAATGCGGCAAATGCGCTTGCCGGCGGCTGTATGAGCGAGCAAGGTTTGTCAGCCCGTGGAAAAAAAGCGGCGGAGTTGTTTTCCTCCGCCGGGATCGCGATCGACTGTGCGCACATCAACCGCAGAAGTTTCAACGATCTTCTGGACACGGATGCAAGGCTTGTCGATTCTCATACTTGTTTTTACGGCATGCGCGCACACCCTCGCAACCTCATCGACTTTCAGGTGAGATCGATCGTCGATCGCGGCGGACTGATCGGCGTAACGCTTGTCTCCGATTTTCTCGGGGAAGGAGAGGGGGAAGCTTTTTTTCGGCAGATCGACTATGCCGTTCAACGGTTCGGCGCAAAAAACTTTTGCATCGGTACGGATTTTTGGGGAAGCAATGATATTCCTGTTGCCTATTCCTGTTACGACTGCTTTGATGCTCTTGTTGAACGTATGTTGCGAGCCGGTTACTCTGTTTGCTCGATCGAAGCGATCTTGTGGAAGAATTTATGTGATTTTTTGTACAAATAATAGAATATATTTTCTATACATTTAAATTTCATGTTATTTTTTCTTATTTATTTACAAAATACTGTACAAATGGAAAAATTTGTATTATAATATATATGAAAACAAAAGAGGGGGCTACCACATAATGAATTCGCCCGAACGAGAAACAATGCTTGAAAAAGATCTTGCAGAAACAGAAAGGCGTTATTTGCTGTTGGCGGAATCAGCGGACAAACTTGAAGCGGGCTTCGAGACGTTGTTAGAGCTGGTCAGCGCAATGCCGATGTGTGTAGACGAATACGGTCCGAATTCATTTGCCAAATATGCGAGCGTTTTTGAACTGTTTAAAAGGCTTGTTTCCTGCCTGGAAGAATACGAGTGCAAGGTAAGCGTTCCTGCTGTTTACACAGAAACATTTAAAAAACTTCTTTCGTGCTGATGTGCTGATGCATTGTCGGTGATCGGAAGAAACGGATCCTGCTTTTAGTTAAAATGCAGGATCTTTTTTTCTTAAATCAAAACTTTTTTAATGTTTAATAAAAAGGGCGTTCAATTGCTTGCAAAAAAAGCGCGAATATACTATAATTATAAATGGTCAAAGAAAGATGCCGTTGTGGTGAAATTGGCAGACGCGCTGGACTCAAAATCCAGTGGTAGCGATACCGTGTCGGTTCGAGTCCGACCAGCGGCACCAAACATCAGGGAAGGGCTTATTCCCGATCAAAATGCACCTTTAGCTCAGTTGGTAGAGCAACTGACTCTTAATCAGTGGGCCCCGGGTTCGAGTCCCTGAAGGTGCACCAAAGAAAAAGGCATTACAAAAGTAATGCCTTTTTGTTTTGTATCTTTCCCGGACGAGAACCCGCTCGGGTTCGCGCGAGCGGGCTTGCCCGCGACGCTCGGCCGAGGGGGCCCCTGCAAGGGGTTTCGGCTGATACCCTGAAGGTGCACCAAAGAGGTATAATCCGAATTATTTGCTGATAAC
>JAHZBZ010000016.1 GCA_019423125.1 Bacillota bacterium
CCGTGATTTGAGGGCGACACCGCCGTTCAAACGCCTTTCGGCGTTTTCTGCGGCGATAATTTCACAAATTTTCTTTTGAGCTGACAAAAGAAAATTTCGTGAGGAAGAGGGCTCTGCCCTCTGCGCGCGATAAAATAAGGGCACGCCCTTGTCAGGATCGCGCGCATTCACCCGCTGAGGCGCTCACGCGCAAATTGAGGGAAAAAGTCAAAAATGTGATTTTGACTTTTTCGAGAATTTTTTTATAGCTAATTCACTCTTTCCGCAAAAGCCTTGCGGCAAATCGGGGGCGCTCAGGCAAAAACGTGGTTTTGCCTTGCGCAGAATAAAATTGAAGAATCGCGCGAATCTCGCAAAAGAGATGCTGCGATTCGCTTGAGTTTTAGGGGACAACCGCCGCACGCCTGCGGCTGACGGCGTTTTCCCCTCTGCGAAAATGTTTAAGGGCTCTATTTTTATCAAAATTTTCGCATTCACCTCTTTCGGAGCGCCACTTTTGCGGCGTAAGGGGAAAAAGCAAAAAGCGTGGTTTTTGCTTTTTCGAGAGAGAACAGGCTTCGCGCGAATCTCGCAAAAGAAGCCCTGTTCGTTTTAAGAAACTTTTGACCTGTAAAGTTTACTTTTGCTTACAACACAAATCAAAAACCGTTCACTCTCAAAAAAGATCACTCTCTGATAAAAAAATTTTTTCAGATTTTACAAAGATATTATAATAATTTCACTTCTTCTATTGCGCAAAAATTTCATGACATATATGTTATAATCGCATATATATGCAGAATATGATCACAAATTAAAATATTTGCGCGTTTCTCGGCGAGCTGTCGCCTGCGATTTTCCGTGATTTTTAGGGAAACCCTTGCGTTCGCCGCTTGTTGGCGGCTCTGCGCAAGGGGTTTTCCTCTGCGGCGCGCCTTTTCGGGGCACACCATAAAACGCGCGCCGCATTCACCTTTCCTGCGTGCGCTTTCGCGTAAGGGGAAAAAAGGGCTTCGCGCAAATTTGGCACAAAGAGACGCCGCGGAAGCAAAATGAAAAAAATTGGCCAGTACATCTTTTTTTAAACATATCATCTGCAGAGTTATTGGACAATCAAATATTCGGGCTCACAAATAATTCAAGGTACCTATAAAAATATTTCTTTCGATCGGCGCAAAATTTCTCTGATATATATGCTATAAATGCATAAGCATGTGCTAATTAAGATAAAACGTAGTGTTCAATGTAAGATTTTTTCGCCGCGATGGTGTGTGTTTAGAATTAGGAATACAAGTTTATTATAGTGTTTTTTCAATAAAACGACTTTTGCAAATTTTGCATTTCTGATATTAAAGTCTGAGCAAATTCACTCTTTCTGCATAAGCCTCGCGGCAAATTGGGTGAAAAATTTTTTATTTTTGTTTGTTACAGATGCGGAAAGAGTGTTTTTCACGCCGTTCGGGTAGGGAAACGGAGCGCTTTTTGTTTTGCGGGCGGTGAAAAATGCCTTTTAGAATTTTAAAAAATCGGTTCGGGGAGGAAAACAAGATGAAAGAGACGCTTGCCGTGCGCACGAAGAGACAGTTTTTGCTGTTCGTGCTCGTCGGGGCGGTGTGCGGGGCGCTGTGCATCGGCATGAATTTTTTGTATCCTTCTTTCCGCATTCTTTACATCGCGGGCGCATGCGTGTTTTTCCTGGCGATGCTCTTCGGCGTCGTCGGTCTGTGCATGCCGCGCACCGTCGCGGAGCGGGAGGGGGAAGAGCTCGTCCTGCACTTGGGCCTTCGTACCAGGCGCATCCCCGTTTCCGACCTTCTCTCCTTCGATGTGCCCGAAAAGGACGCAAGTGCCAAGGACGGACCCGTCATTGTCTCCTTTCGCGAAGGCGGGCAGGAGCGGCGGCTCGCCCTTCTGAACGTCGAGGACAGGGAGGAGGCGCTCGCCCGTCTCCGCGCGCTCCTGCCAGAAAAGGAGAAGTAAAACCGAAAACCCGAACGCCCGGCATATTGCCGGGCGTGTTTCATCTGTAAATCTTGGCTCGTCGTTCTTTTTAGGTCATTGTCTCACATCTATTGTAATCTTACATAAAGCTTAATATAACACAATTAGTTTCTATTGACATTGTTGTATTTCTATGGTATTATATTCAATGTACTGTAAAGTTAAATTTATATTAATAAAATATGAAGTTAAAGCAATCTAAATATAATATTGTAGTGTCGGATCAAGGTTATCAGTTGGTCTTTAATATGGTCACGAGTGCTTGTGTTGTGTTCAATAACGATGATTATGAAGGTTTCAAAAATGCAACGTTACAGGCGAATTATGAAATACGATTAAAAGATCTTGGGATTTTAGTTCCGGATGACTTTGATGAGACGAAAGAATTCCTTAATTTTGCTGAAAAGAAAAGAAGTGGAACAGATTCTTTATTTTATCGAATTTTGGTGACTACTTGTTGTAATGCCCATTGCGAGTATTGTTATGAAAAAAGTTTTGTGCCAATTAGCATGAACCGAGAAACAAGCGCAAAAGTAGTTGAATTTATAAAGAAAGCTGCAGAAAATAAAAAACATATAATTGTTCAATGGTTTGGGGGCGAGCCGCTATTAAATATTGCCGAAATTGATTTTATTACCCAGGAATTAAAGAATTATTGCGCTCTACACGGAAAAACTTATAAATCCAATATTGTATCTAACGGGCTTCTATTTTACAAGGAAGACATCAAAAATAAGTTGGCTGAATGGTGTTTAGACAGAGTACAAATTACTCTGGATGGATTAAAAGACTACTACGAATCTATTAAGCAATATTTTGTAGAAAATGCGTTTGAATTAATTATTTCAAATATTCAGTTTCTATTAGACAATAATATTAAAGTAAGTATTCGATTAAATTATGACGAGAAAAACCTACAGGAAATATTCTCCTTGATAGAATTTTTAAACATTAAATTTCCAAATAAAGGAAATTTATATGTTTATGCTCAGCAACTTTTCGATGAAAGGACTAGCTTAACTGACAATATAAATTTGGATTTAACCACCCGAGTTTTAGATGCGTTATATCAAAATAATTTTTTGGATAATGTATTTAGCCGGTTGGGGGTTAGCTTTGGGTGTTTTGCAAGCAGAGAAAAAAACTTTACGATTATGCCTGATGGCTCTTTATATAAGTGTTCTTTGGAGGCAACAGTAAGCAATAGTTGTAAAGGAAGTATTTCACAAAATTATGCAATCCAAAACGATGGTTTTGCTTTGCCAAATAAATGTAAGATTTGCAAGTTTTTACCTCTTTGTTATGGCGGTTGTTTGGTTGAAAAACAAAAAAGTAATAATTATTGTTTAATAAGCGAAACAACTATTTCATATTTATTGATGATTTCATTACGCTCTTTTTTGAGAACAATATAAGTGTAAATTAAATTATCATAAAAAGGAGAAAATAGTTATGTACGAATTAAATGCTGCAACAATTGTAGTCGGGCTGGCCTCTTGTGGTTACGATGGCGAAGTTGATGGCGATTCTGGGCATTGTTCTGAACCCATGCCTCACTAACCGAATAAATTTAATATTTTTTTCTATAAGGTATGCTTATATTGTTTGATGCGCAACTATAATGTAGTTGCGCATTTACTATAATGAAAGACGCCCGCCCGCACAGATCTGCGCGGGCGGGCGTCATTTTTCGTCATACGTTGAAGCAAAACAGCATCGCGTCGCCCTCCCCGTCGGCGCGGTGCTTATACGTTGAAGCGGAAGAGCACCACGTCGCCGTCCTTTATGACGTAGTCCTTGCCCTCCGAGCGCACCTTTCCCTTTTCCTTCGCGGCGTTGTAGTTGCCGCATTCGATGAGCGTCTGCCAGTCGACGACCTCGGCGCGGATGAAACCCTTTTCAAAGTCGGAGTGTATCTTTCCCGCCGCCTGCGGCGCCTTGGTGCCGCGCTCGATCGTCCACGCGCGCGTCTCCTTTTCGCCCGCGGTCAGGTAGGAGATGAGTCCGAGCAGGGAATAGGATTTTTTGACCAGGCGGTCCAGTCCGCTCTCGGAGAGCCCGAGCTCTTCGAGGAACATCTTTGCCTCGTCGGGCGGGAGCTGAGAAAGCTCTTCTTCCGTCTTGGCGCAGATGACGAGCACCTCGCTTCCCTCTTTTGCGGCGAACGCCTCCACCTCTTTGACGAGCGGCAGCTCCGCGTCCGCCTTGCCCATGTCCTTTTCGGAGATGTTCGCGGCGTAGATGACGGGCTTTGCGGTGAGCAGGAACAGATCTTTCATCTGTTCGCGCTCCTCGTCGGTCAGCTCCATGGTGCGCGCGCACTGCTCTTTTCCGAGGTGGTCGAGCACCCTCTGCAGAAATTCCGCTTCGGCGAGCACCTTTTTGTCTCCGCCTTTTGCGGCGTTTTTCGCGCGGTCGAGGCGGCGCTGCACCGTCTCCATGTCCGCAAGGATGAGCTCGAGGTTGATGGTCGTGATGTCGCGGACGGGGCCGACGGAGTTCTCGACGTGGGTGACGTTCTCGTCCTCGAAACAGCGCACGACGTGCACGACGGCGTCCACCTCGCGGATGTGCGAGAGGAACTTATTGCCCAGTCCCTCGCCGTGCGACGCGCCTTTTACCAGCCCCGCGATGTCGACGAATTCGATGACGGCGGGCGTGATCTTCTTGCTGTCGTACAGCGCGGCGAGCTTTTCCAGCCGCTCGTCGGGCACGGCGACGACGCCGACGTTGGGCTCGATGGTGCAGAAGGGGTAATTGGCCGCCTCCGCGCCCGCGTGCGTGATCGCGTTGAAGAGTGTGGATTTTCCGACGTTGGGAAGACCGACGACACCTAATTTCATAAATACACCTCGTTTTTCTGCGCGGAACGTGGCTCCGCGCGCCTGCAAAATCCCTATCATTATAATACAAAAACGAAAATAGTCAAAATAAAAAGGCGGGGAAAAATGCGAAAAAGTTGTCAAAATGAGAAAAATGTGGTACACTAACAGAAAATCAAATTCAAATCGGCAAGAGGAAGACATGGATTTCAAGAGACACATCGCCGCGCGCATTCAGGCGGGCGGACTGAGCGAAGAGGAGATCTGCTCGATGATCGAGCTGCCGCCCAACACGGAGATGGGCGACTTTGCGCTGCCCTGTTTCCGCCTCGCGAAGACGCTGCGCAAGGCGCCCGCGCTCATCGCGCAGGAGATCGCGGCGGCCTTTCCCGCGGACGAGATCATCCGCGAAGCGACCGCGGTCAACGGATACGTCAATTTCCGCATCGACCGCTCTTTCTGGGCGCAGCAGGCGGTGAGCCGCGTGCTCGCGGAAGGCGAGCGCTACGGCGCGAGCGACGAGGGCGCGGGCAGGACGGTGTGCATCGACTATTCCTCCGTCAACATCGCAAAGCCCTTCCACATCGGCCATCTCTCGACGACCGTCCTCGGCAGCGCGCTGTACAAACTGCACAAATTTCTCGGCTACCGCCCCGTCGGCATCAACCACCTCGGCGATTACGGCACCCAGTTCGGAAAGCTGATCTCCGCCTACAAGCGCTGGGGCAGCCGCGAGGAGATCGAAAAGGGCGGCCTGCGCGCGCTCAACGCGCTGTACGTCCGCTTCCACGAAGAGGCGGAAAAGAATCCCTCGCTGGACGACGAGGCGCGCGCCTTCTTCAAGCAGATCGAGGAGAAGGACCCCGAGGCGGTCGCCCTCTTCGAGTGGTTCAAAGAGCTAACCCTCAAAGACGTGGGCAGGATCTACGAACTTCTGGACGTGCACTTCGACAGCTGGGCGGGCGAGAGCTTCTACAACGACAAGATGGAGCCCGTCGTCGCCGAACTGCGCGAAAAGGGGCTTCTCAAAGAGAGCGACGGCGCGCAGATCGTCGACCTCGAGGAGTACGGCATGCCGCCCTGCATCATCCTGCGCTCGGACGGGGCTTCTCTTTACGCGACGCGCGACATCGCCGCCGCGATCTACCGCAAGAACACCTACGATTTCTATAAATGCCTGTACGTCGTCGCCTACCAGCAGAACTTGCACTTCAAGCAGTTCTTCAAGGTGCTCGAACTGATGGGCAAGGACTGGGCAAAGGACCTCGTGCACGTCGCCTACGGCATGGTGTCATTGGAAGAGGGCTCCATGTCCACCCGCAAGGGCAGGGTGGTGTACCTCGAAGACGTCATCGAGAAATGCATCGCGAAGGCGCAGGACATCATCGCCGAGAAGAACCCCGCGCTCGAAAACCGCGCGCAGATCGCGCGCACCGTCGGCGTGGGCGCGGTCATCTTCGGCGCGCTCTACAACAACAAGATCAAGGACATCACCTTCTCCTACGACAAGGTGCTCAACTTCGAGGGGGAGACCTCCTGCTACGTGCAGTACACCTGCGCGCGCGCGAACTCCGTGCTTGAAAAGGGGGGCAGGGTGAAGTCCTTCTCGGCGAAGAACGTCTGCCCGCAGGAGTTCGAGGTGGTCAAACAGCTCGCGGAATTCCCCGCCACGCTGCACGACGCGCTGGAAAAATACGAGCCCTGCTTCGTCGCGCGCTACGCGGTCGACCTAGCGCAGAAATTCAACAAGTTCTATTTCGACTGCTCCATCCTCAATGCGGAGGAGGGCACGCGGGAATTCCGCCTCGCGCTGACGGAGGCGACGCTGTGCACGCTGCGCAACGCGCTCGCCATCCTCGGCATCGGCGTCCCGGACAAGATGTAAAAAAGAGAGATTTTCCCACGCAACGCGGGGAAATTTGTCTTTCCGGGAGGGAAAATGGGGAGAACGTTGACAGAAGAGGAAAGGGCGGAGATCTGGCTGGACAGCCTTCCGCTCGGATACAGGCAGAAGGAGCGCCTTCTCGAAGCCGCGCACGGCGCGGCGGCGCTGTGCGAGAATTACGACCGCCTGCGCGACGCCGTGCGCGAGATCGCGGGGGCGCAGTTTTCCGCGGTGGAGGAGCGCGCCCGCCGCAGGGGATATCTCCGCGCGCTGTCGGAGGAATATGCCTCGCGCGGCATCCGCTGTGTCGCGCGCTCGGGGCCGCTCTATCCCGCCCGCCTGCGCGAGGCGGAGGACGCGCCGCTCGTGCTCTATTGCAGGGGCGACGTCTCGCTGTTGCAGACGAGGATGCTCGCGATCGTCGGCTCCCGCCGCACCCTGCCGAACATCCTCTCGTTCACCCGCACGGTCGCGCGCGGGCTCTCGGACAAGCTGACGGTGCTCTCGGGCAGTGCGGACGGCGCGGACGCGGCGGCGCTTTCGGGCGCATTGGAGCGGGGCAGGCCCGTCTCCGTGCTCGCGAGCGGGCACGATCACGCGGGCCCCGCCTGCAACGCGGGACTGCTTGCGGAAGTCGCGCGGCGGGGACTTGTGGTCAGCGAATTTCCGCCCGCCGTCACGGCGCGGCCGTACATGTACCCGCTCCGCAACCGCATCCTCGCGGGGCTGTGCGAAAAACTTTTGTGCGTGAGCGCGGGGGAGGGCAGCGGCGCGCTGATCTCCGCCGAAAAGGCGAATCGGCTGGGCAGAGAGGTGCTCGCCGTGCCCTATACGCCGGGCATCGCGTCGGGCGTCGGGTGCAACGGGATACTCAAAGAATACGCAAAATTAGTGGACGATTTAGTTGACATTGCCGCCGCTTTTGGTATAAACTTGACGGAAACGGAGCCGATCGCGCTGGACGAGCGGGAGCGCGCGGTGTATGCCGCGATCTGCGAGGGGACGGAACACGTCGCGCAGATCGCGCAAAAATGTGGGTTGAAGGCGGCGGAACTTCCCGCCGTGCTCGCCTCGCTCGAGCTTCACGGGCTGATCGTCGCCTGCGGCGGCAACCGTTACGCGAAGGGCTGAGGCAGATCGGGAGCCGCGCCGCGGCGTCCCGGAAAAGAAGGAGTGTAAATGGATCTGATCATCGTCGAGTCGCCTTCCAAGGCGAAGACAATCGCGAAATATCTCAAGGGCAAGTACAGGGTGGATGCGTCGGGCGGCCACGTCCGCGACCTTCCCGAAAAACGTCTGGGCGTCAGCATCGACAACAACTTCGAGCCGACCTACGTCGACAATCCCGACAAAAAGCAGATCATCCGCCGCCTCGAAGAGGAAGCGGCGAAGGCGGAGAACGTCTACCTCGCGACCGACCCGGACCGCGAAGGGGAGGCGATCTCGTGGCATCTGAAAAACGTCCTCAAACTCAAGGACGGGAAATACCGCATCGAATTCAACGAGATCTCGCCCGCGGCGGTCACCAACGCACTGCAGCACCCGCGCGAGATCAACGTCAACCTCGTCAACGCCCAGCAGGCGCGCCGCGTGCTGGACAGATTGGTCGGCTACAAGCTCTCGCCTCTGTTGTGCAAGCGCATCCAGACAGGTCTCTCCGCGGGCCGCGTGCAGTCGGTCGCCCTTCGCCTGATCGTCGACCGCGAGCGCGAGATACAGGCCTTCGTGCCCGAGGAATACTGGAACCTCACCGCCGAGGTGCAGGACAAACCCAAGGCGTATGCGCCTTTTAAGGCGCTCCTCTCCGAGCGCGACGGCAAGAAATACAAGCCCTCGAGCGCGGAGGAGAACGAGCAGGTGCGCGCCGAGCTGGACAGGGGCGCCTACATCGTGCGCTCCATCAAGCCGAGCGTCGCGCGTTCGCACGCGCCCGCGCCGTTCACGACCAGCACCCTGCAGCAGGACGCCTCCAACAAGCTGGGCATGACCTCGCCCGAAGTCATGCTCGTCGCACAGCATCTTTACGAGGGCATGGACACGGAGAAGGAGGGCCACATCGCGCTGGTCACCTACATCCGTACCGACTCCGTGCGCGTCTCGCAGGAGGCGCAGGCGAAGGCGCGCGCCTACATCGCCGAGAAGTTCGGCGCGGAATACGTCCCCGAAAAGCCCAATTTCTATAAATCCAAGAAGGACGCGCAGGACGCGCACGAGTGTATCCGTCCCATCGACGTCACCCGCACGCCCGAGAGCCTGAAGGGCACGCTGGACAAGAAACACTACAACGTCTACAAACTCATCTACGAGCGTTTCCTCGCCTCGCAGATGAGCGAAGCGGTGTACAACGCGATGCAGATCCGCATCGAAAACGGACGCTACGGCTTCAAGGCGAGCGGCAGGACGCTGCGCTTTGCGGGCTTCACCGCCATCTACCAGGAGGTGAAAAAACAACAGGAGGACGAGGAGGGCGAGAACGCCAAGCTCCTGCCCAACCTGCGCGAAGGGGAGGAGCTGGATCTCATCCGCCTGCTCTCCGAACAGAAGTTCACCAAGCCGCCCCAGCGCTACACGGACGCCTCCCTCGTCAAGGCGATGGAGGACAAGGGCATCGGCCGCCCGTCCACCTATGCGAGCATCATCTCCGTGCTCAACCGCCGCAAATACGTCTCCAAAGACGGGAAATACATGGTCCCCACCGAGGTCGCGTTCAAGATCACCGACCTTCTCGTCAAGTACTTCACCGACATCATGGACGTCGGCTTTACCGCAAAGATGGAGGATAAGCTGGACGGCATCGAAGAGGGGGGCGTGGACTGGCACGACATCATCGCCGAGTTCTATCCGCCCTTTGCCGAAAAGCTCGTCTTTGCCGCCAACGACGGCGACGAGATGACGGACATCCTCTGCGAAAAGTGCGGGCACCCGATGATCCGCAAGACGGGGCGCTACGGCAAGTTCCTGGCCTGCTCCAACTATCCCGCCTGCTCCAACATCAAGAGCGAAGGGCAGGAGATCTCCGCGACCAAATGCCCCAAGTGCGGCGCGAACATGGTCGTAAAGAGCGGCAAGTTCGGAAAATTCCTCGCCTGCCCCAATTATCCCGAGTGCAACGCCATCCTTCCCTTCGAGAGCGAGGTGTCGAAAGAAAAGTGCCCCAAGTGCGGCGAGTTCATGATCTACCGCAAGGGCAAGTATGGCAAATATCTCAGCTGTCCCAAGTGCGGCACCAACAAGCCCATCGTCGAACAGGCGGGCACCTGCCCCGTCTGCGGCAAGCCCACCCGCCGCATGAAGAGCAAGGCGGGCAAGATCTTCTACAGTTGCTCGGATTACCCGACCTGCAAATTCATGAGCTGGGATATGCCCACGGGCACAAAGTGCCCCAAGTGCGGCAAATATCTCGTCAAAAAGGGCAAGCAGATCCGTTGCTCCGCCTGCGATTATGTCGAAAACGCGCCCGAAGAGCCCGCCTCTTCCGCGCAGGAAAGCGAATGACATTTTGTACAGCGTCCGCCTTTTCGCGGCCGCTGTCGCTTTTTTTGCGCTCCCGAAGCGCGCGCTTTGCAAATGCGCGCGGGTTTTCGCGCGGGATTTTTGCAAAACTTGCCAAAAACAACGCAAAAAACCCTTGACAAGAATGCCCGTTCGTCCTATAATGATTTTAGCACTCTGAATTGAAGAGTGCTAAAAAGCAAAAAAAAGAGGAGGGACGCATGCCGAAGGAAAGCGTCACGGTGATCGGCGCGGGGCTCGCGGGGTGCGAGGCGGCGCATTTTCTCGCCACGCACGGGATGCGGGTGCGGCTTGTCGAGTGCAAGCCCAAGAAGTTCACGCCCGCGCATACGGACGCGCGCTATGCCGAGCTTGTGTGCAGCAATTCGCTCAAGAGCGACGACGTGTACGGCAACGCCTGCGGACTCCTCAAACAGGAAATGCGGCTGCTCGGCTCTCTGATCGTCGAGGCGGCGGACGCGACGCGGGTGCCTGCGGGCGGCGCGCTCGCGGTGGACCGCGAGAAGTTCGCGGAATACGTCACGCGCAAGATCTTTGAAAACGCGAACATCGAATGCGTCTGCGAAGAGGCGGAGCACATCCCCGCGGGGCCGTGCATCGTCGCGACGGGGCCGCTCACTACGGGGCCGCTCGCGGCGGACATCGAGGCGCGGCTGGGCGGCAATCTCGCCTTTTACGATGCGGCGGCGCCCATCGTCGCGGCGGATTCCGTCGATTTTTCAAAGGCGTTCACTGCCGACCGCTACGGAAAAGGGGAGGGCGATTACGTCAACTGCCCCATGAACAAAGAGGAGTACGAGGCGTTCGTCGATGCGCTCACGGGCGCCGAGCGCGCGATCGCGCATTCCTTCGAGCGTGGCGAGATCTTCGAGGGGTGCATGCCCGTCGAGGTGATGGCTTCGCGCGGCAAAGATACGTTGCGCTTCGGCATGATGAAGCCCGTGGGGCTTTACGACGCCGACGGAAAGCGGCCGTACGCGGTGCTCCAGCTGCGCAGGGAAAACGCGGAGGGAACGGCGTACAATCTGGTCGGGTTTCAGACAAATCTGAAATTTCCCGAGCAGAAGCGGGTGTTTTCAATGATCCCCGCGCTGCACAATGCGGAGTTCCTGCGCTACGGCGTGATGCACCGCAACACCTTTCTCAATGCGCCGAAAGTGCTCGCGCGCGACTATTCGCTCAAAGAGGACGGGGCCGTCTTCTTCGCGGGGCAGATCACGGGCGTGGAGGGGTACGTCGAAAGCGCGGACAGCGGGTTGGTCGCGGCGATCAATTGCCTGCGCAAGTGCAGGGGGCTTTCGCCCGTCGAATGGGATGCCGAGACGGTCTCAGGCGCGCTCGCCTGCCACGTTTCAGCTCCGAACGAGAACTTTCAGCCGATGAACGCAAACTACGGGATCCTTCGCCCGCTCGCCGAAAACGTGCGCGACAAGGCGAAGAAAAAGCGGCTCTTTGCCGAGCGCGCGCTGGAGAAGATCGATTCGATTGCGCGCGAACTTGAAGCGTCCCGCTCTGCAGAATAAAGACAGGAGGAAAATACGATGCCCGAATTCAGAGGCACAACGATATGCGCCGTCAAAAAGGACGGCAAGACGGCGATCGCGGGTGACGGACAGGTCACCATGGGCGAGTCCGTCGTGTTCAAGAACAACGCGGTCAAGGTACGCCGCATCTACGGCGGCAAGGTCGTGCTCGGCTTTGCGGGGTCCGTTTCGGACGCCTTTTCGCTCTCCGAGCGCTTCGAGGGGATGCTCAACAAGTTTTCGGGCAACCTGATGCGCTCTGCGGTCGAGCTCGCGGAGCTGTGGCGCAACGACAAGATGGTGCGCAAGCTCGAGGCGATGATGATCGTCGCCGACAAGGATCTTCTGCTCGTCATCAGCGGCAACGGCGAAGTGATCGAGCCGGACGGCGGCGTCTGTGCGATCGGGAGCGGCGGGAACTACGCGCTCGCGGCGGCGCGCGCGCTCATCCAGGAGACAAAATACTCCGCCGAAAAGGTCGCCTATAAGGCGCTCAAAATTGCCAGCGAGATCTGCGTCTATACAAACGACCATATCACGGTGGAGAGCGTGTGACGGGGTTCACACTTTTTGTTTTGAGCTGAAGCTTCGCGCGTTTCTCGTAAAAGAGATACTGCGAAACGCTTGATTTTTAGGGGACAACCGCCGCACGCCTGCGGCTGACGGCGTTTTTCCCCTCTGCGAAAATGTTTAAGGGCTCTCCTATTATTAAATTTTCGCATTCACCCCATCCGTGCGCCGCTTATGCGGCGTAAGGGGAAAAAGTCAAAAGTGTGATTTTGACTTTTTCGAGAGACGGTTCACGCGTTTCTCGGCGAGCTGACGCCTGCGAAACGCCGTGAGGAAAAGGGCCCTGCCCTCTGCGCGCGATAAAATAGAGGTACACCATTATCAAAATCGCGCGCATTCACCCGCTGAGGCGCTCGCGCGGAAATGTGGGTGCGCAGCGCAAAAGCGTGGTTTTGCTCGCGCGGAATAGAATTAAAGCTTCGCGCGTTTCTCGTAAAAGAGATGTGGCGAAACGCTTGAGTTTGAAGGGAAAACCGCCGCACGCCTGCGACTGACGGCGTTTTTCCCCTCTGCGAAAATGTTTAAGGGCTCTCCTATTATTAAATTTTCGCATTCACCCCATCCGTGCGCCGCTTATGCGGCGTAAGGGGAAAAAGTCAAAAGTGTGATTTTGACTTTTTCGAGAGACGGTTCACGAAAACCTCGGCGAACTGTCGCCTGCGGTTTTCCGTGATTTGAGGGCCCTGCCCTCTGCGCGCGATGAAATAGGGGCACACCATTATCGAAATCGCGCGCATTCACCCGCTGAAGCGCTCGCGCGCAAATGTGGGTGCGCAGCGCAAAAGCGTGGTTTTGCTCGCGCAGAATAGATTTGAAGCTTCGCGCGAATCCCGCAAAAGGAAGGTCGTCCGTTTTATAAAAACACTTGCAGAATTTTGACATAAAGATTATTTTTCCTGCCAAATAAACAATCAAATACCCCACTCATTGAAATTTCAGCGAAACGTATATAAACCGTTCTCTAAAAATGCCATCTTCTCAGGCGCAAATTTATTATGATATATATGTATAATACACATTATATTGCAAAATACACTACAAAACATAATATACAATAGAATATTTTTGCGCTTTGTGGGCATGAATAAAATAACAATATGTTTACAGAGACAATGTGCTTAATTCAATTTCCGTTTTATGTCTGCGGATAAGACAGCGTGTAAGGGATTTATGAAGCAGGAAGCTTTCTTTTGCCCGTATGCGCGCAAATTCATTCTTTCCGCATAAGCCTTGCGGCAAATTGAGGGAAAAAAGTTCACGAAAACCTCGGCGAGCTGTCGCCTGCGGTTTTCCGTGAGTTGAGGGCTCTGCCCTCTGCGCGCGATAAAATAGGGGCACACCGTTGTTGAAATCGCGCGCATTCACCCGCTGAAGCGCTCGCGCGCAAATGTGGGTGCGCAGCGCAAAAGCGTGGTTTTGCTCGCGCGAGAAATTGTGTTCACACTTTTTGTTTCAAGCTGATGAAACAAAAAGTCGTGATTTGAGGGGAACCCCGAACGGTTTTCCCCTCTGTCCGCGATGTTTTAAGGGCACGCCACAAAAAATCGCGGACATTCACCCCATCCGTGCGCCGCTTATGCGGCGTAAGGGGAAAAAGTCAAAAGTGTGATTTTGACTTTTTCGAGAGACGGTTCACGAAAACCTCGGCGAGCTGACGCCTGCGGTTTTCCGTGATTTGAGGGGAACCCCGAACGGTTTTCCCCTCTGTCCGCGATAATTTAAGGGCACGCCACAAAAAATCGCGGACATTCACCCCATCCGTGCGCCGCTTATGCGGCGTAAGGGGAAAAAGTCAAAAGTGTGATTTTGACTTTTTCGAGCAAAAATTCCTGCGTGCGAATTTCGCAAAAGAAGCCCCGTCGGCTCAAAAAAACTTTTGACTTGTATCGTTTTCTTTTGCCTATATCATAAATCACAACCATCGTTCACGCTTTAAAAAATCAATAATTTTGATATCTGATTTTATATAGAAATTATAATAATTCCACTTATTCTAGGGCGCAAAATTTTCATGATATATATGTTGTTTGTGAATAAATTTCTGACAACAATCACAAACATAAATATACAATAGAATCTTTTTGCGTCATGGCGCAGATCTCTCGAAAAGAACGTAAGTCCTTGTCTGCGTTTGAAAAACGCGGAGCGTCTTTGCGAAAGCAAGGCAGAATCAGTGCATAAGGAGGCAATATGAATTTATCTCCCAAACAGATCGTAAACGAATTAGACAAATATATCATCGGGCAGGACAAGGCAAAACGCGCCGTGTCCATTGCGTTGCGCAACCGCTACCGCAGGAGCATGCTCTCCGAAGCGGACCGCGACGAGATCACGCCCAAGAACATCATCATGAAGGGGCCCACGGGCGTGGGCAAGACGGAGATCGCGCGCAGGCTTGCAAAGCTCGTTCGCGCGCCCTTCATCAAGGTGGAGGCGACCAAGTACACCGAGGTCGGTTACGTCGGCCGCGACGTCGAGAGCATGGTGCGAGACCTCGTCGAGTGCGCCATCCGCCTCGTGCGCGAGGAAAAGATGAAGGAAGTCGCCGTGCGGGCGGGCGAGATCGCCGAGAAAAAGATCCTCGCCGTGCTCTCCGAACAGAAGAAGTCCGAGCGCGGCGAGCTCGCAAAAGAGGTCTTTGACGCAAAACTGCGCGAAGATCTGCGCGCGGGCAAATTCAACGATACGATCATCGAGATCGAGGTGCTCGACGCGCCCAAGAGCATGGAACTCATGCCCGGCGGTGCGGAGATCAATATCGGCTCCATCTTCGGCGAAATGCTCCCCAAAAAGCGCAAAAAGCGCAAGATCAGCGTGCGTCAGGCGATGCAGCAGATCATCAACGAGGAGTCCGACAAGCTCATCGACAACGATTCGGTCAACGCCGAGGGGCTTGCGCGCGCGGAAGAGCAGGGCATCATCTTCATCGACGAGATCGACAAGATCGCGGGCAAGGCCAACCAGGGCGGTGCGGACGTCTCCCGCGAGGGGGTCCAGCGCGACATCCTGCCCATCGTCGAGGGCTGCACGGTCATGACAAAATACGGCGCCGTCAAGACGGATTTCATCCTGTTCATCGCGGCGGGCGCTTTTCACATCTCCAAAGTGGAGGATCTCATCCCCGAGTTACAGGGACGTTTCCCCATCAACGTGGAGCTGGAGAGCCTGACGAAAGAGGACTTTATCAAGATACTCACCCAGCCGCGCAACGCGATCACGGCGCAGTACCGCAAACTGCTCGCGGTGGACAACGTAGAGCTGGAATTTACCGACGACGCGATCGAGGAGATCGCGACCATCTCCGAGGACATGAACGCGACGAGCGAGGACATCGGCGCGCGCCGCCTGCATACGGTGATGGAGTATCTGCTTGAAGACATCTCTTTCAATGCGGGCGGAGATCACCCCGTCGTGACGGTGAAGATAGACAAAAAATACGTCGACGAACACCTCGAACGCATCATCAAGAACAGAGATCTGAAGAAATATGTGTTGTAAGGGGTCACACTTTTTGTTTCAAGCTGATGAAACAAAAAGTCGTGATTTTGAGGACAACCCCAGCGTTCGCCGCCTTATGGCGGCTCTGCGCACGGAGTTTTCCTCTGCGGCGCGCTCTTTCGGGGCACACCACAAAACGCGCGCCGCATTCACCTTTCCTGCCTGCGCTCTCGCGTAAGGGGAAAAAGTCAAAAGTGTGATTTTGACTTTTTCGTTCTTTTAATAAAAACCTGCAAAAACGGAAATCGCAATTTTCGTTTTTGCACTCAATTTGCGCGTATGCGCCTCAGCGGGTGAATGCGCGCGATTCTGACAAGGGTGTGCCCTTATTTTATCGCGCGCAGAGGGCAGGGCCCTCTTCCTCACGAAATTTTCTTTTGTCAGCTCAAAAGAAAATTTGTGAACTTATCGCCGCAGAGGGGAAAAACGCCGCCAGCCGCAGGCGTACGGCGGTTGTCCCTTAAAAATCAAGCGTTTCGCAGCATCTCTTTTGCGAGATTCGCGCGAAGTATTTTGCGCGAAGCCTTAATTTTATTCTGCGCGAGGCAAAACGACGCTTTTGCCTAAGCGCCCCCGATTTGCCGCAAGGCACATGCGGAAAGAGTGAATGCGGCGATTTTGACAATAAGAGAGCCGTAACAGATCGCCGCAGAGAGAAAACAGGCGGCCAGCCCGCACAGCGGGCGTGCCCGCGGGTTTTCTCTAAAACTCAAGCAAAAGCTCTCGTCTCTTTCGAGAGATTTTGCGCGAAGAAATCATCTAGGAGTTACCATGATCAACATCCCCAAGGGTACAAAGGACGTATTGCCTGCCGAGGCATACAAGTGGCATTTTGTTGAAAGTACGGCGCGCAGGGTCGCCGCGCTCTATAACTTAAAAGAGATCCGCACGCCCGTGTTCGAACACACCGAGCTGTTTTTGCGCGGAGTGGGGGACACGACGGACATCGTCAACAAGGAGATGTACACCTTCCTCGACAAGGGCGAGCGCAGCATCACCCTCAAGCCCGAGGGTACGGCGGGCGTCGTCCGCTCCTTCATCGAAAACGGGCTTGCGGGCGGGGTGCTTCCGCTCAAGATGTATTACATCACGCCCGTGTTCCGCTATGAGCGCCCGCAAGCGGGCAGACTGCGCGAGCACCACCAGTTCGGCGTGGAGATCTTCGGCGGAAAGGGCGCAGAGACGGACGCGGAGGTCATCCTCCTTGCGCGCGACTACATCGCCGCGCTCGGCGTGGAAGGGGTGGAACTCAACCTCAACAGCATCGGCTGCAAGCATTGCCGTCCCGCCTACAACGAGGCGCTCCGCGAGTATCTTCGCCCGCACATGGACGAGATGTGCCCGACCTGCCGCGCGCGCTTTGAAAAAAATCCGCTCCGCATCCTCGACTGCAAGGAGGAGGCTTGTTCCGCGATCAACGCGAATGCGCCGCGCGCCGTCGACTACCTCTGCGACGAGTGCCGCGAGCATTTTGAAAAGCTGTGCTCCATCCTCGACGCCTGCGGCGTGAAATACAAGCTCAATCCCAAGCTCGTGCGCGGGCTGGATTACTATTCCAAGACCGTCTTTGAATTTGTGTCGACTTCCATCGGCTCGCAGGGCACCGTGCTCGGCGGGGGGAGGTACGACACGCTGATCGAAAACCTCGGCGGGCCTTCCGTTCCCGCGGTCGGGTTCGGGAGCGGCATCGAACGCATGCTCCTCGTGCTCGAAAACACGGGCAAACCCATACCGCAGGAGCCGCCGCTGGATGTGTACGCGGCGGGGCTGGACGAGGAGGGCAGGCGCGCCGCCTTCGCCCTCGCGGCACAGCTGCGCGCGAAGGGCGTCTCCGCGGACGTCGACCACGCCTCCCGTTCGGTCAAGGCGCAGTTCAAATACGCGGGCAAGATCGGCGCGCGTTTCGTCGTCGTCATCGGTTCGGACGAGCTCGCGCGCGGCGAATACACACTCAAAAACATGGCGGACTCCTCTTCGCAGTCGGTGCCCGCGGCGCAGGCTGCAGAGTTCATCGCGCGGCTTTTGAAATGAGAGAGCGCGCGTACGTCGTGAAGGCGGCGGGCAAGATCGCCGTCTTGCAGATCGAAAAGACGCCCGCCTGCGAGGGCTGCCGCATCTGCGCGTTCAGGGCGGGCCGCAGCCGCGTAAAGGTGAAGGCGCGCAACACCGCGCGCGCCCGCGCGGGCGACACGGTGATCGTGCAGGCGGAAAAGGACAACACCCTTCTCGCCTCGGCGATCGTGTATCTGGTGCCCGTCGCGCTCGCGGCGGCGGGACTTCTTGCGGGCGTTCTCGCAAATTTAAAAGAGCTCTACATCGCGCTCCTGTGCGTGGCGGGGCTCGTCGTCGGGTTTGCGGCGGTGTTCGCCGCGGACCGGATCCTTTCCGGATCGCACGGCTTCTGTATGGAAGTCGTCGAAATAATCAATAATACTGAGGGTGTGGAACAGAACACGCCGAAGGAGGAAAAGACAAATGGTACAGAAAATTGACACGGCGGCATTCCGTGCCGCACTTGCAGAGAAAAAGACGATGGTGGTGGACTTTTACGCGGATTGGTGCGGCCCTTGCCGCATGCTCTCCTCGGTGATGGAAGCGCTCTCGGAAGAGATGTCCGATCAGGCGATGTTCGTAAAAGTGGACGTGGACGCCGATCCCGATCTTGCGCGCGAATATTCCATCATGAATATCCCCTGCGTCATGGTGTTCAAGGACGGCGCGCTTTCGGGCAGGAACGTCGGTTTCGCGCCCAAGGATGCAATGTCCGATTTCATCAAAAAAAGCATCTGATAAGGCAAAGCGCGCACATTTTTCCGTGCGCGCCTTTTATTTTCTTGTAAAATTTTTCGGATTGCGCTATAATAGTCTGGAAAAATAAATTCACGACGGAGAAACCTGTATGATCGATCTTACGACAATCAAAAATGCCGACGAACAAGTCTACGAGGCGATGAAGCTCGAGCTGGACCGTCAGCGCAACAACATCGAACTCATCGCGAGCGAGAACTTCGTCTCTCCCGCGGTCATGGCGGCGGTGGGTTCGCACCTGACCAACAAGTACGCGGAGGGTCTGCCCGGCAAGCGCTATTACGGCGGGTGCCAGTATGTCGACATCGTCGAGAACCTCGCGATCGAGCGCTGCAAACAGCTCTTCGGCTGTGACCACGCCAACGTCCAGCCGCACAGCGGCGCACAGGCGAACACCGCCGTCTACTTCGCGCTCCTTCAGCCGGGCGACACCATCCTCGGCATGAACCTCTCGCACGGCGGCCACCTCACGCACGGCTCGCCCGTCAACATCTCGGGCAAGTACTTCAAGATCGTGCCCTACGGCGTCTCCAAAGAGGACGAGCGCATCGACTACGACGCCCTCGAGGCGCTCGCCGTCGAAAACAAGCCCAAAATGATCGTCGCGGGCGCGTCTGCGTACCCGCGCATCATCGACTTCCCCCGCCTGCGCGAGATCGCGGACAAGGTCGGGGCATATCTGATGGTCGACATCGCGCACATCGCGGGCCTCGTCGCGGCGGGACTGCATCCTTCGCCCGTCCCGTATGCGGACATCGTCACCACGACCACGCACAAGACCCTCCGCGGTCCCCGCGGCGGCGTCATCATGTGCAAGGAGCAGTACGCGAAGGCGATCGACAAGGCGGTGTTCCCCGGAATGCAGGGCGGCCCGCTCATGCACGTCATCGCGGGCAAGGCGGTCGCGTTCAAGGAGGCGCTCTCCGACGAGTTCCGCGCCTACCAGGCGCAGGTCGTGAAAAACGCGGCGGCGATGGCGGACGAGTTCACCAAGTGCGGCGTGCGCCTCGTCTCGGGCGGCACGGACAACCACCTGATGCTCGTCGACCTGCGCGACAAGAACATGACGGGCAAGGAGCTGGAAAAGATGCTCGACGAGGTCAACATCACCGTCAACAAGAACACCATTCCCTTCGAGGAGACCAGCCCGTTCATCACCAGCGGCGTCCGCATCGGCTCGCCGAGCATCACCTCGCGCGGCTTTACCGAAGAGGACGCGCGCAAGGTCGCGCGCCTGATCAGCGCGATCATCGACCGCCGCGAAGCGGCGTTCGACGAGGTCCGCGCAGAGGTCGGAAAGCTGTGCGAAAAGCATCCGCTCTACGCGAACGACATCCTGTAAAAAAGACATCCGAGGGCGCCCGTGCGGGCGCCCTTTTTCCGCGCGGCAGAACGTCCGCCGTCCGCCGGGGAGGGGAGAGCGCGGCGTGCATTTGTGCAAAAAAGGGGGACAAGACGATTGACAAAAGGCGCGGCGGGTGCTATAATGTCGCCGTAAAACAAAAACGATTCTTTGGGGCGGGGTGAAATTCCCCACCGGCAGTCACAGTCTGCGACAGGCGCGAGCCTCTGAGCGGGTGGAATTCCCGCACCGACGGTACAGTCCGGACAGGAAAAGAATGTTTTTCAAATTTTTCGCGCACGCAGTGCACAAAAATCTGAAAGCCGCCCCGTTCTTTTGAACGGGGCTTTTCTTCACCCCCTTGGAAAATAATTTTTTCGAGGTGTTTTTTTATGGAGAACGAAGAGATCCGCACGCCCGCCGCGGAACAGACCGCAGGGCAGACGGCGGAACAGACAGAGCGGAAAAAGAAGTTCTTTTCCGCGACGAACATCGCAAAGATCGGCGTCTTTGCGGCGCTCGCGACGGTGCTGTACTATTTCCCGAAATTTCCCATCGTCGCGCTGTTTCCCTCCTTTCTGGAACTCAACTTTTCGGACATCCCCGCGCTGATCGGCACGTTTGCGCTCGGCCCCGTCGCGGGAAGCCTGATCGTCGTCGTCAAGATCCTGCTCAAACTCCCCGCGACGAGCACGATGTGCATCGGGGAACTGAGCGATCTGGTCTGCGGGCTCGCGCTGGTCATCCCCGCGGGCATCATCTACAAGCGCAGGCGCACCTTCCGCGGTGCCCTTTTGGGGCTTCTCGCGGGCACCGTCTGCTCGGTCGGACTGTCCGTGTTGTCCAACCGCTTCGTCATCCTGCCCGCCTACATAAACGTGATGGGCTTCGGCGTCGAGGCGATCGTCGGCATGCTCCGCCCGCTCTTTCCCGCCGTCACGGCAGACAACCTGTATGCCTACTATCTGCCGCTGTCCGTCGTGCCCTTCAACCTGCTGCGCTGTCTGATCGCGGCGATCGTCACGCTGTTGCTGTACAAGAGAATTTCCTGGCTTTTGAACAAGTTTTAATTGCAAAAGCGCGGCGTTTATATTATAATAGAGGAGGTGTTTGGACAAAACGCCTCTTTTGTTTTGCAAAAAAAGGAGGGAGCGATGCGAAAGATCACGCACAGCGCGGAAGAGACGCAGGCTTTCGCGCGCGAATACGCCGCCACGCTGCATGCGGGGGACGTCGTCCTTCTCTTCGGCGAGATGGGCGCGGGCAAGACGGTGTTCGTCAAGGGCCTTGCGCGCGCGCTCGGCATCGACGAGGAGATCACAAGCCCGACTTACGCCTACATGAACGACTACTACGGAAAGCTGTACCACTACGACTGCTATCGCCTCAAAAACGGCGCGCAGGCGGAGGCGCTGGGGCTTTCGGACTACTTTTACGCGGGCGGGATCTGCGTCATCGAATGGCCGCAGAACATCGCGGACATCCTGCCGCCTTCCTGCCGCGAGGTGACGATCACAAAACTATCGGACGAAGAGAGGGAGATCGAGGCGAAATGAAGAACTGGCTCGCGATCGACACATCCAACGACTATCTGACCGTCGCGGCATGCCGCGGCGGCGAAGTGACGGTAACTTACGAGCCCGAATGCCGCATGCAGCACTCGGTGCGCCTGATGTCGGCGGTGGACGAGACGCTCGCCCGCGCCCGCCTTTCTGCGAAGGACTGCGACTTTTTCGCCGCGGTCACGGGCCCCGGCTCCTTCACGGGAATCCGAATCGGCGTCTCGGCGGTCAAGGGCTTTTGCGCCGCGCTCGGAAAGCCCGCGCTCGGCATAACATCTTTTGAGGTGCTCGCATATAATGCAGAATGCAGAGCGCTCGCGGTCGTACCCGCAGGGGCGGGGTATTATTATGTCTGCGGATTCGAGCGGGACAAGAGCGTCTTTCTCACCCCCGAGCGCGCGGACGCGGAGCGCGTCCGTGAACTCTCGCGAAGCGCGCGGCTCATCCTGCGCGATCCTTCGCCCTTTGAAGACGCCCGCAGGGCGGACCCCGCGGCGGGACTCGTCGCGGCGGTTTTGGCGGCAAAAGAGGAGCGCTTCGGCGACATCGCCGCCTTCTACCTGAAAAAAAGCCAGGCGGAAGAGGAGCGCGACGCGCGCGGAAACTGACGCGCGCACGGAGAAGAGATATGGAATACCGCAAGTGGACGTACGAGGATCTGCTGCAGATCGCGGAGCTGGAGAAACAGTGTTTTTCCGACCCGTGGAACTACCGCATGCTCGCCGAGTCCTTTTTCAGCGAAAACGTGTCCGCCGTCGCCGCGGCGGAGGGGGAAAAAGTGTGCGGCTACGGCTTTCTCGTCGCCGCGGGCGAGGAGGCGGACATCGCCAACATCGCGGTCGCGGAGGACTTCCGCCGCCGCGGCATCGCGCGGGCGATCCTTACGGAACTGGAAAAGGCGGCGCGCGGGCGCGGCGTGAAAAAGCTGTTCCTCGAAGTGCGCGTCTCCAACGCGCCCGCCATGCTTTTGTATCTGAAGAGCGGATTTGTCGGCCGCTATGTGCGCCCCCGCTATTACGGGGACGGAGAGGACGCGCTCGTCATGGAACGCGTGCTCTGAGGAGGGGAAAGATCGAATTTGAGGGGAAAGAACTCTCTCTCCTGCAGGAGGGCGCGGGGGAAGATCTCCTGTTCCTGCACGGGTATCTGTCCTGCAAGGAGAGTTTTTACCATCAGATAAGGTATTTTTCGCGCCGTTTCCGCGTCACGGCGTTCGATTTTCCGGGCATGGGGAAAAGCGCCCCGCCCGACGCGGCGTGGAGCGTCGGCGACTATGCGGCGCACACGAAGCGCCTGCTCGCGGCGCTCGGCATCGTCCGTCCGCGCGTCATCGCACACTCCTTCGGGGGGCGCGTGGCGCTCAAACTGCTCGCGGAGGACGGCTTTTCGCGCGCGATTCTGACGGGCTGTGCGGGCGTTGTGCCGAAGAGGGGATTTTCCTACCGCGTCAGGGTGGGAACGTACCGCCTCTGCTGCCGCCTGTTTCCGCGCTTTGCCGAACGGCATTTCGGCTCGGCGGAATACCGCTCGCTCCCGCCCCTGCAGCGGGAGAGCTTCAAAAAGATCGTAAACGAGGATCTGACCCCGCTCCTGCCGCTCGTGCGCGTCCCGACGCTGTACGTCTTCGGCGAGAAGGACGAACAGACCCCGCTGTACATGGCGCGCCGCCTGCAGGCGGAGACGCCCGCCTCCGCGCTCGTCTGCATGCGCGGCTGCACTCATTTCTGCTTCTGCGAGCAGCCCGACGCCTTCAACGAGATCGCGCGCGAGTTCCTGCTCCCCTGAAATAACCCGAAGAGGAAGGTTACCGATGTTCACATTGACCGCAATCGCAGAATACGTCATCGTCGCCGTCGCGACGGCGCTGTTGTTCGCCCTCTGCACGTTCACCCCGCTCGGGGCATTGCAGCAGGCGGGCTACGACAACCGCCGCTTTTTCGCATGGCTGCGCCGCAAGGGCAACATGCTCCGCTCGCGCTACAACCTGCTCGCCCTGCTCATCCTGCTCTCTTCGCTCGTGCTCGGCATCTGCTTTTCTTTCACGGGCAAGTGGGCGGCGTATCTCTCGCTCGTGCCCGTTCCGCTGTTCGTCGCGCTCTACGACGTCGCGGACCGCCGCGCGCTCAAAGTCCCGCTCGAGACCACCGCGCGCGTCGGGCGCATCTACGCGCTCGAGGTGCTCGTGCTCGCCGTGCTGTCCTTCGCGCTGACGCTCGCCGTCAACGCGGTCGCTTACTATGCGGAGCAGGAGCTCGTCTCGCACCTTCGCTATCTCCCGCTCGCCGTTTTGCCCGTCCTGCTTCCGTATGCGGCGGCGGCGGCGAACGCGCTCGAAAAGCCCTTTTCCGCGCGTCGCAACAAAAAGTACCTTTCGGCCGCTTCCGAAAAGCTCGCGGCGGCGAAATGCGTCAAGATCGGCATCACGGGCAGCTGCGGCAAGACCAGCGTCAAGAACTTCCTCGCGGCCATCCTGTCCGTGAAATACAAGGTCCTCGCGACGCCCGCCTCCTACAACACCCCGCTCGGCATCGCCCGCGCGGTGGAAAAGGAGGACCTCTCTCAGTATGATTTCTTCCTCGCGGAGATGGGCGCGCGCCACCGCGGCGACATCTCTGCGCTGTGCTCGCTCGTCCGTCCCGACCACTGCATGATCACCTGCATCTGCCCCCAGCACCTCGAGAGCTTCGGCACCGTCGAAAACATCGTCGCGGCGAAGGGGGAGATCCTCGCGGGCACGAAAAAGGGCGGCTTTGCCGTCATCGGGCAGGACGAACTTTCGGACACGCTGGACGTCAAGGGCGAGGGGCTCGTCAAAGTCTCCGTCGGCGCCCACGGCGAGTTCGGCGCGACCAAGATCGCGGCGGGGCCTTCGGGCATCCGCTTCACCCTCGCCTTCGGCGTGAAGGAGGCGGAGGCTTCCTCCAAACTTCTCGGCGTGCACAACGCGGACAACATCGCGCTCGCCGCCGCAATGGCGTACAAACTCGGCATGAGCGTGGAGGACATCCTCGAGGGCATCTCGCGCATCGACTATGTCCCGCACCGCCTGCAGCCGTACACCGAGCGCGGCGTCACCATCCTCGACGACGCCTACAACGCCAACGTGCGCGGCGCCGCCGCGGCGCTGGACGTTTTGCGCTCCTTTGCGGGCAGAAAGATCGTCGTGACGCCGGGGCTCGTCGAGCTGGGCGTGCTCGAACAGGGCGAGAACGCGGCGCTCGGCGAAAAGCTCGCGGGGCTGGACCTCGTCCTGCTCGTGGGCGACACGCTGGTCACCGCGGTCAGGAGCGGTTATCTCGCGGCGGGCGGCGACGCCGAAAAGCTGCGCATCCTGCCCTCGCTCGAAAAGGCGCAGGAATACCTCGAAGGGGAGATCCGCGAGGGGGACGTCATCCTCTTCCTCAACGACCTGCCCGACATCTACAACTGAAAAAGAGCACAAGGCACCAAAGCGAAAAAATAACTGCGGAGGTGTCTTTTTCTATGCGCAAAAAAGTGCTCGTGCTGTTCGGCGGGCGTTCGTGCGAAAACGAAGTCTCCATCGTGACGGGGGTGATGGCGGCCAATCTGCTGGATGCGGAGCGGTACGAGGTCTTTCCCGTCTACCTGTCGCAGGAGGGGAAGCTGTACACGGGGGAGAGCCTTCTCGACGTGCAGACCTTCCGCGGCGGCGGATACAAAAAGAGCGCGCAGTCCGCGCTTCTGAGCGAGGGCGTGTTGTACGTCCGCCGCAAAAACAAGCTCAGGCCCGTGTGCCGTCCGGACGCGGCGCTCAACTGCTGTCACGGCGCGGGCGGCGAGGACGGCGAGGCGGCGGCGCTGTTCGCGCTCAACCGCATCCCCGACGCCTCTCCCGCCGTCGCGGGCAGTGCGGTCTGCATGGACAAGGCGCTGACCAAGATCGCCGCAAACGGCCTCGGCATCCGCACGCTGCCCTATTTCCGCATCGCGGAAGGGGACTGGCGCAAGCGCGGGAACATGGCGCTGCGCTGTATCGAGGAGCGTCTGGGCTATCCCGTCATCGTCAAGCCCGCGCGGCAGGGTTCGAGCATCGGCATCGGCGTCGCGGAGGACCGCGCAAAGCTGGTCGCCGCGGTGCAGGCGGCGTTCGCCTACGACGATCTGCTGATCGCCGAAAAATACCTCGCGGACCGCCGCGAGATCAATTGCGCCGCCTACCGCAGGGGGGAGGAGATCGTGCTCTCGCCCTGCGAGGAGCCCAAGAGCGCGCACAAGTACTACACCTTTGCGGAAAAATACCTCGAAGGCGGCAAGACGCGCACGAGCGATCTTCCCGCAGACATCCCCGCCGAATGCGCGGCGCAGGTGCAGGCGTACACCCGCCTGCTCTACAAGCGGCTGCAGCTGCGCGGCGTCGTGCGCGCGGACTTTCTGCTCTCGGGAAAGGAGGTGTATTTCAGCGAGCTGAACACCGTGCCCGGCTCGCTCGCGTGGTATCTGTTCTGCCAAAAGCTGTCCGAGTTCCCGCAGATGCTCACCGCGCTCGTCGAACAGGGCATCTGCGATTTCCGCGCCCGCACGAACAAGCGGATGCTCGGCGAGTGCGGCGTGCTCGGCAGGGCGGGAGGGCGCAAACACCCCCGCCGCTGAGCGGCACTTTTGACAAAAATGGGGGCAAACGCTTGTCATTTGCGTGCGGATTTGTTAAAATAAAGGGGAATGAATGGCAGTGAGGTAGCTTGTATGTCCAAGATACAGATGAAAAACCCCGTCGTCGAGATGGACGGCGACGAAATGACGCGCGTGCTCTGGCAGTGGATCAAGGAAGATCTGCTCCTGCCCTACGTCGATCTCAAGACGGAGTACTACGATCTCGGGCTCGTGCACCGCGACGAGACGGACGACGCCGTCACGGTCGACGCGGCGAACGCGAACAAGAAATACAAGGTGGGCGTCAAGTGCGCGACCATCACCCCCAACGCCCAGCGCGTGGAGGAATATAAGCTCAAACAGATGTGGAAGAGCCCCAACGGCACCATCCGCCGCATTCTGGACGGCACGGTGTTCCGCGCGCCCATCCTCGCAAAGGGCATCACGCCCTACATCCCCGGCTGGAAAAAGCCCATCGTGCTCGCGCGTCACGCCTACGGCGACGTGTATTCGGGCGTAGAGACGCGCACCGCCGCGGGCGACAAGGCGTACCTGCTCGTCGAGGACGCGGCGGGCAACGTCAAGGAAAAACTGCTCGTGCAGGACTTCAAGGGCGCGGGCATCGTGCAGTCCGTGCACAACCTCGACGCCTCCATCGCGAGCTTTGCGCGCTCCTGCTTCAACTATGCGCTGGACGTCAGGATGCCGCTGTGGTTTGCGACCAAGGACACCATCTCCAAGAAATACGACCACCGCTTCAAGGACATCTTCGCGGAGATCTTCGAGGCGGAGTACAAGGACCGCTTTGCCGCCGCGGGCATCGAGTATATGTACACGCTGATCGACGACGCGGTCGCGCGCGTCGTGCGCTCGGAGGGCGGCATCCTGTGGGCGTGCAAGAACTACGACGGCGACGTCATGAGCGACATGGTCGCGACGGCGTACGGTTCGCTCGGGCTGATGAGCTCGGTGCTCGTCTCGCCCGACGGCAATTATGAATTTGAGGCGGCGCACGGCACCGTGACCCGCCACTACTACAAGCACCTCAAAGGGGAGGAGACCTCGACCAACTCGGTCGCGACCATCTTCGCCTGGACGGGCGCGCTCGCCAAGCGCGGCGAGCTGGACTGCACCCCCGAGCTCACGGCATTTGCGAAGAAGCTGGAGCGCGCGACGGTGCAGACCATCGAGGAAGGGGAGATGACGGGCGATCTGATCCCGCTGTTCTCCGCGGAGGGCATCACGCCCAAAAAGCTCAGCTCGAGGGAGTTTCTCAAGGCAGTCGCAAGGCGGCTCGCTTAAAAAAGACCGCGTGCGTCCGCGGGACGGGTATTCCCGTCCCGCGGATGCCTTGTCTTTTGCCGAAAAACAAGGGGAAAAGAGATGGAAGTCTTTGAAAGAATGCGCTTTTCGGGCACCTTCCGCGACTATCAGCGGCGGGTGCTGGACAGCGCGCCGCAATACCTGAAGGACGGAAAGCTCAACGTCGTCGCGGCGCCGGGCAGCGGCAAGACCGTCCTGGGCCTGGAGCTCATCCGCCGCATCGGAAAGCCGTGCGTCATCCTCTCGCCGACCACCGCCATCCGCGGGCAGTGGGGCGCGCGCCTGCGCGGGATGTTCCTCGAAAGCGACGAGGACTTCGCGGCGCTGTATTCGGAAGACCTGCGCGCGTGCAAGGCGATCACCTCCGTCACCTATCAGGCGCTGTACGCCGCCTCCGAACGGCAGGCGTCGGAGGAGGACGGGGAGCGCGCGGACTATACGGGATTCGATCTCTTTGCGGCGCTCGCGGCGCAGGGCGTGGGCGCGGTGTGTCTGGACGAGGCGCACCACCTGCGCAACGAGTGGCAGAAGGCGCTGGAAAAATTCCTCGCGGCGCTCGGCGACATCAAGCTGATCGCGCTGACCGCGACGCCGCCCTACGACGCAGAGGGCAGGGAGTGGGCGCGCTTCATCGAGACCTGCGGCGAGGTGGACGAGGAGATCTTCGTGCCCGAGCTGGTCGCAAAGGACACCCTCTGCCCGCACCAGGACTACGTGTATTTCAACTACCCCTCGAAGGAGGAGACCGCGGCGCTCGCCCGCCACCGCGCGAGCGCCGCGGCGGCTGTGGAAGAGGTGTGCGCGCTGGATTTTCTGACCGCGCTGTGCGGCGCGGTCAACGACGAGCGCGACTATGACCGCCTGTATTCCTCCGCCGCGGAGTACATTTCTCTGCTCTCGCTCTTTGCGCATTGCGGCCTGCCCGTGCGCAAAAAGCTCATCCGCGCGCTCACCGTGCGCGGACGGCTGCCCCGCTTCGACCTGCATCACGCCGAGCGCGCGATCGGATTTTTGCTCGACTCCGATCTCACGGACGCCGCGCAGAAGGCGTCGATCCTCGACATCCTGCGCGCACACGACGTGTGCGAGCGCAGAAAGGTAAAGCTCGTGCTCACCGAGAAGCTGCGCCGCACCCTGCTCTCTTCGGTGGGCAAGCTGGACAGCATCGCAAAGATCGCGCAGGCGGAGCGCGCCGCGCTGGGCGAGTCCCTTCGCATGCTCGTTCTGACCGACTACATCAACAGAGAGGGGCTGGAGCGCATCGCCACGGAGAAAAAATTTTCCGCCGTCAACATCGTCAGCATCTTCGAGACGCTCCGCCGTGCGGGTGCGGAAGGGGACATCGGCGTCCTCTCGGGCGGGCTCGTCATCCTGCCCTCGCGCATCGACCTCTCCGCCTACCGCCACACGCGGCGGCCGATCGCGGGCACCGATTACGACGAGATCGCCTTCGCTGGCTCCAACCGCGACGCGGTGGACATCGTGGGCGGACTGTTCGCACGCGGCGAGATCCGCATCCTCGTCGGCACGAAATCCCTGCTCGGCGAGGGCTGGGATTCGCCCTGCATCAATTCGCTTGTGCTCGCGAGCTTTGTCGGGAGCTTCGTTCTTTCAAACCAGATGCGCGGCAGGGCGATCCGCATCGATCCCGCCCGCCCCGACAAGGTCGCGAACATCTGGCACCTCGTCACCGCAGAGCCGACCTTTCTCGTAAAGGAGAAGGCGGGCGAGCGCCTCGCCGCCCTCCTCGAAGAAGACGAAAACGTGCTCTGTTCGCAGGACTTCGACACGCTCGCGCGCCGCTTTGACTGTTTCATGGGCCCCGATTACGAGACGGGCGAGATCGTCAGCGGCATCGGCCGCATCCGCACGATCGCGCCGCCCTACGACGCCGAGGGCATCGCCCGCATCGACGCGGAGATGCTCGCGCGCGCGGCGAAGCGGGAGGAGGTCGCGAAGGTGTGGAAGGCGGGCACGGACGGCGCGTTCGAAGTCACCCTCGAAACGCGCGCGAACAGGGAAAAGCGCGTTCCCGTGTATACGTTCGTCAATATCCTGCTCTTTTGCGTCCTCCTCGCCGCGGAGAGCGCCCTTCTCTCCGCCTTTTTTATTGCGGGGACGGGCGAACCGCTGTTCGTGCTCCTCGCCGCGGCGGCGCAGACGGTGCTGGCGTACTTCTTCTTTGCCGCGTTCCGAAGATTGGCGCTGCACTTCAACCCCGCGCGCTCGATCGCGACGCTGGGCAGGGCGGTGTGCGACGCGCTGCGCAAGAGCGGGCAGATCGCAAAGAGCGCGCGCGCCGAGGCGCACGGGGAAAAGGAACTCCTCGCGGTCAGCGTATGTCTGCGAGGTGCGTCCGTGCACGATCAGAATATCTTCAACGCGGCGATGGCGGAATTGCTCTCGCCCATCGAAAACCCGCGCTATATCCTGATCGGGAAGGGGCTTTTCGGCAGAAAAAGCTATGGATTGTCCTTTGCCTGCCCCTCCGCGCTGGGCAAAAACAAGGAATGCGCACAAATCTTCGAAAAAGAGCTCAAAGGCGCCTGCGGCGGGTTTTTCCTCGTCTACACGCGCACCGAAGAGGGCCGCAGGCTCATCCTGGAATGCCGCAAGAGCTCCTACATCACAAAAAACCATAAACTTCTGGACAGACAGTACAAAGTCCGTCGCACGGAATGAGAAGAAGCCGCCGCGGCGGCTTCTCGAAAATTAAAGACCGCCCTGCGGCTTCTGCCGCAGGGCGGTGGATTTTCAGCGGTGTACGCCGCGGATGGCGTCCTCGAACATCTCGATCATCTTGTCGATGCAGGCATCGATGGCAAAGCGCTCGGCGTAGCGGATGTATTCCTCGCGCTGTCTTTCCCGCTCTTCGGGATGCTCGATCAGGTAGTCGATCTTTTTTGCAAGGTCGGCAGGGCTTCCCGCGCGGTACAGGTTGCTCGCGTGTTGCGCAAAGAAGCGCGCGGCGGACATCTTGCTGTCTGCGATGACGGGCACAAGTCCGCAGGTGATCGCCTCTACGCAGGCGATGGACTCGATCTCCGCGTACGAGGGGTGCACGTACAGGTCGCAGTAGTTGATCACGTTCACGAGCTCTTCCTTTGTGCGGAAGCAGATGACGGGGCGTTTTTTGAATTTCTTGCCCAGACGCTCCAGCTTTTTTCTCTCGGGGCCTTCGCCCGCGATGAGTACGCGGATCTTGTCCGCATACTTGGAGCGGAGCGCGCCGCGCAGGAGTTCGACGTGGCATTTCTCCTTTGCCAGCCTGCCCGTGGAGAGGAGAAGGATGTCGTCTTTGAACGCCGCGGGTTTTTCCGTCTTTTTCGGCACAAACACGGGATCGACGCCGTTGGAGATGACGCGCAGATCCTGCGTGTAGCCGTGCTCGCGCAGTTTTGTCGCGATGAACTGGGTGGGGCAGTGGATGTACTCGGTGTACGAATAGAATCCCTTGAGAAAGTTTTTGTAGATGTAGTTGTTGACCGGCTTGCTCTTTTGCAGGCCGATGTGACTGCTCACGTTTTCGGGTTGGACATGGAACGCCGTGGTGCAGGGTTTGCCCATTTCTTTGCACATGCGCACCGCCGCTCTCCCGAGAGGGAAGGGCATGAGCGCATGTACTACATCTACGGGGCGAATGACCTTTTCGAGCAGTTCGAGGTTTGGCTTTGCGAGTTCCACGCCGTTTTTCGCGACGTAGCCGTTGAAGATCTTAAAATCGATCTTTTCGACTTCGTAATACCCCTCTCCGCGCGGCACCGAGCTCTTGGGCGATACGACAAAGACTTCGTGCCCGCGCGCTTTGAGATTGTCGATCAGTCTTTTGACGGTGATCGACGTGCCGTTGTTCTCTTCTCCGAGCACATCGGCAATTACGGCTATTTTCATACGTTTTTCTCCGTTCTGTTCTCTCTCTCTTTCTCTCATGTACTGATTCGCTCTGCGCCGCATCTTTTCTCGCAAGATATGCGGTCAGGCCTCGCTGAGCTGTGTCAGCGTGCGGTAGCCTGCAGAGACCATGGGCGCACATTTGTCGAGTATCTCCGAGAGCGGAACGGTTTTCTCCGTTTTGAGCCATTCGGTGAAGGTATCGAGCACGCCCGAAGTGAGAAAATGGATGATATAGATGGCGTCTTTGCCCGCACGCTCATATTTTGCCTCATAACGACGAAAGATTTCCGCGGAAAAGGCGTTTTTCAGCGTGGTAAGAAACACGTCCGCATCCGGCGAACTGCGCACAAACGCCTCAAAGTTCTCGTATCCGTCGATGACATCCGTCACTTTTGTCAGAAAGGGAAGAGGATCGCCCGACGTGTTCAGAAAGACGAGAAGTTCTCCGTCCGCGAACACCTTTTCGACTATCTCGGTGCGCAAGGACTGCAATACGTCCGCCACGCCCGCAAAATGCAGGTAAAAAGTCGTGCGGTTTATATCCGCTTCCGTGCAAAGGTCTACGATCTTGATCTCGTTCATCTTGCGCGTGCACATGAGTTTGAGCACGGTGTTCTGGATGGCGCCGATGGTCTTCCGGCTGCGTTTATCGGTCTTATTCATAATCCCTCCGCAGGCCGCAGACAGGCGGCCCTGTAATCCATTATAGCGTATTTTCACCGTTCCGTCAACAGCTGAACGATAAATAACCGACAAATGTCGATAAAATCTGATCTATCCGCGCTCTTTGCCTCTGCATTGTAGTCGGTCAATATTAATTTTTTGTAAATAATATCGGTATTATCACAAAAAATTTTTGCAAAATGGTGCGGATTGCTGTATAATGGTATGCAGAGGTCAAGTACGATATGAATTGTCTCTTTATCTACAATCCTGTCAGCGGCAGGGGAAAGATCGACAAAAAACTTGATCGCATCGTGCGCTCGCTCTCGGCGCGATTTGACAAGGTGGATGTCTACCGCACGCAATGCGCGGGAGACATGACGCAGGCGGTCGGGAAAAATGCAGAAAAATACGATGCGATCGTCTTTTCGGGCGGAGACGGCTCCTTCAACGAGGCGGTGCAGGGGCTCGCGTCGGCGCGGCGCGTGCCGTTGTTCGGCTATATCCCGAGCGGAACGGTCAACGACGTCGCGCGTTCGCTCGGCATCCCCAAAAGCCTGCGCGGCGCGCTCAAGGTCATCCGCACGGGCAAAAGCGAGCATATCGACTGCATGAAAGTCAACGACCGCCTCGCGATGTACATCTGTGCGGCGGGTATCTTCACGTCCGTGCCGTATACGACGCCGCAGGCGCAGAAAAAGATGATCGGAAAGCTCGCCTACGCGGTGGAGGGCATCCGCAAGGATCTGTTTTTCGAGCCGTTCGACGTCACCGTATCGGACGGCACGCGCACGGAGACTACACAGACCGCCTTTGTCGTCATCGTCAACGGAAGGTATGTCGCGGGCATGCCGCTCAACGGAGGCGCGAGCATGACGGACGGAAAAATCGAATGCGCGGTCATCCGTCAGCGCAAAAAGCCGGGGTTTTGGCGCAGGATCCGTGTCATTCTCTCGCTCGCGCACCTGTTTTTGCTCGGCTACCGCGTCAAGGAAAAGATGATCACCCGATTTTCGGGCAGCCGCATCGAAGTGCACGCCGAGGAGGGGGTGCGCTGGACGTATGACGGGGAGTGCGGCGATACGGGCGATATCATCGTCGAGGTGCTTCCGGGGTTTGTGAATATGATCGTACCGGGGAAATTTGCGTCAAGCGTTTCTCGCAAAAGAGATGCTGCGAAACGCTTGAAATGAAAGGGAAACCGCCGCAGCCTTTGGCTGTCGGCGGTTTCCCCCTCTGCGAAAATATTTGAGGGCTCTCTTATTATCGAAATTTTCGCATTCACCCCTTTCCTCTGCGCCGCTTTTGCGGCGTAAGGGGAAAAAGCAAAAAGCGTGGTTTTTGCTTTTTCGAAAAAAGTTCACGAAAATCTCGGCGAGCTGACGCCTGCGATTTTCCGTGATTTTT
>JAHZBZ010000017.1 GCA_019423125.1 Bacillota bacterium
ACCCGCGGGCACGCCCGCTCTGCGGGCTGACCGCCTGTTTTCTCTCTGCGGCGATCTGTTACGGCTCTCTTATTATCAAAATCGCCGCATTCACTCTTTCCGCATAAGCCTCTCGGCAAATTGAGTGCATAAACGAAAAGTGTGATTTTCGTTTTTGCAAGTATAGAATTTCACGAAAACCTCGGCGAGCTGTCGCCTGCGGTTTTCCGTGATTTGAGGGCGACACCGCCGTTCAAACGCCTTTCGGCGTTCTCTGCGGCGTTTTCTCCCTCTTTGCGCCCATATTAGGGGCACGCATATTATTTTTAGGGCGCAAATTCACCCTTTTCCCATGAGCCTTGCGGCAAATTGAGTGCAAAAACGAAAAGTGTGATTTTCGTTTTTGCAAATAATTATTTTTCTTCGCGCGAATCTCGCAAAAGAGAAAGCGGCGGGAAGGTCCGCATATCTTCTTTTTCTTCGACAAAAAATTGTGCGGATCTGTGTGAGACACTTAAAAAACCGAGAAAAAAATCACGGTGTTTTCGGGCATATCTTTGCCCGAAAACACCGTGCGTTTATATTTTTGTTGTGTCCTTTCGTCGCAATCGAAACATCCCCTTTCAGCGGTGTACGGCGCGCATGATGCGGGTGACGACAAAAGTCACCGCCAGCAGTGCGAGCGAATATAGGAGCGAGATGCACAGAAAACAGAACATCCAGCCCGAGAGAAAGAGCGTGCCCGCATTCATCGCGTCAAGCGCACCCGAAGGGAGCAGGATGAGCACGAGGTCGGCGACAAACAGCAATACCACACAGGCGATGAGTCCCGTAACGCCGTTTTTTACGTCCGCCGAACTCAGCCCCATGTGCGGCGCGATGCTCAGCCCGAGAACCAGAAACACCCACCACCCGACGTTCGTGAAATTGTCGGCGGAGAACAGCGCGCGGAACACGCCCGAAAGGATGTCCCAATAATAGCGCAAGGTGTATGCGAAGCTGAGATCGCTTCCGTGCGAAAGGCTGCCCACAATGTCCGTCAGGTCGTAAAAACAGGAGCGGCAGAGCAGGAACAGAAGCCCCGTCAGCACCGCCGTGCCCAGAAGAACGGGCCCGATCGCGATGAAGAAACAGCCGATGACCTGATATGGATTGCGGTTGTTGTAGCCGTGCTCGACATAACCGAGACAGCCGTCGTCGCTGTTCGGCTGAAAAAAGACGATCTTGCGGATCTTATGCCCGAACAGCAGACACATCAGCGCATGCCCGCTCTCGTGCAGCGGCGTGCCCACACAGCCGAGCGCGATGCACACCGCACGCCCCTTCCCGCCGAACAGTCGGTAAAAGTACTTCTCGCACAGCCCCACGAGAAAACTCGCGAGGATGAAGATGCCGAGCAGATATATAAAGTGATAGAAGAAGTTGATCAGCAGGTCAAGAAGGATCATCTCTGCTCTCCGTCATTGGATGTCGCTGTTTTCCGCCTGGCCGATGTTTCCGCCGACGTACTCAGCCTGGTTGTAGTACCACCACAGCGCACCGCCCGAATGCAGGGTGCCCTTGTCGACGGTCGGGTTTGCTGCGGCGAGGTGATAGGTCGCAGAGTCGATCACCCTGCCGATCATCGCACCCATGCGCGGCTTGATGCTGTCGGAATTGGAGCTCGGGTTCTCATAGCGCACGGTGACGGAGTAGGCGGTGGAAAGCTCCATCCGCGAACCGTTCGTGATGCGGCCTGCAAACCCGCCGACACAGCGGTTAGACTCGATATAATAGTAACCGATGACGGTGTTGTACACCTCACATCCCGTGATGTATGTCGCCTGCGCCTCGCCGACGATGCCGCCGAGGTTTCCGTTGCCGCGGATGCTCTGGATGCGGGAGACGTTGCCGCTGAGCGTGCCGCCAAAGCTTGTGCCGACGATGCCGCCGACGTCCGAATCCTTGCGGTCCACAGCAATCGAGCCGCTGACCGTGCAATTGAGGATGGAGCCGTAGTTCGCGCCCGCGATGCCGCCCACACGCGTCCATTCCGCCGTCGTGTGGTTCGCCGAAGCGGAGACAACTGTCGCATCCGCGTTGAGGTTGGAGATGCGGCCGTAGTTGTTGCCGAACACGCCCACGAACGTGCCGCCCGCGCCTTCCGTCGCGCCGAGCGTGACCGAATAGCGCACCGTGTGCCCGTTGCCTTCAAAATATCCGTAGAAGGCGCTGACCGCGTTGAAGGAGATCTCGCCGAGGTCGATGTCCGCCAGCAGTTCATAGTGATATTTATGTTCGGAGGAGACGGACACGGAGAGAAGATCCTGCGCGTCGCCGATGAGGTACGGATCGCTCTCCGTGCCCCAGAAGCTCGCAGTCAAAATGGTCGCCGCGCCGTCGGAGAGATCTCCGTACCCGATCGAGGTGACGATGACGCCGTTGTCCATCTTCCAGCCCTTGAACTCATAACCGTCGCGCGAGACCTCCGGCAGCTGCACCCGTTCGCCCGTACTCAGCCAGGTCGGAAGCGTGCCGCTGTATGTGCAGCCGTCGGGAAGATAACAGATGACCTGCCTACGGTCCTTCCAGACCGCCGTGAGCGAGGCGACTCCCTCGGGATAATCCGCAAAAGAGACTTCTTCGACGACATTGCCGTTCTGATCCGTCCAATGCAGGAAAGTCCAGTCGGCGCGTTTGAGCGCGGGGACGGTGAAGCTCTCCCCTTCCGCTATGTCGTAGACGGGCGTCGACACAAAGGACGCGCCGCTCTCGTAGTTGTATTCGATGCGAAGCCGCCAAACGGGATAGATGTCCAGCTCGGAGCCGTCGCCGTATTCGACGGACGTGATCTCCGACCCGTCCGCAAGCACCCAGCCGTCAAACAGGAACTCTCCGCGCGTGGGCGTGGGGAGCAAAAAGCTCTGCCCGTTGCAGACGCGGTTCATGTACCCGTCGGGAAGGGATGCGTCCTTTTCGAGGTTGAAGTCGATGACGCGGTAGTCGCTCGTAACGCGCAGAAGGACGTTGCCTTCGGGCGTGAACGGGAACTGCACCGCTTCCGTCTCGACGCCATCCTCGATGAAGTAATACACCTCGTACAGGGTCGGGCACATCCGCTCCGTGACCTTGTCGCCGGGGTTGACGAGATAGGAGACGATCTTCCCGCCCGCGGCGGCATCCATCGTCACGCAATAGTAATCGTCGCCGGGGATGGGCGCAACGAGGTCGCCCAGCATCTCGCGGTATGCCTCTGTGTTGAAGGGATTTGCCTCGATGTCGCCGCTCCAATCCCCTGTCCAGTCTTCCGCGAACGCGGGGACATGGTAGCCGTAGAACACGATCTTATTCAGGCCCTGCACGCCGTCAAACGCCTGCGGCGCGACCGTCTTTAACTCGTCGCCGAAGGTGAGCATGCTGAAGGGCATCTTTTCCTGTGCTTTATAGAGCACGGAGCCGTCCTTGCTCTGCAGGATCCCGCCGTCGACGACAAAGGAAGCATTGCCCTCGTCGACTTCGATCTCGGAGAAACGCACGCCGCGGAAGGCGTTGACGTCGATCGATACGAGCGCAGAGCCGACCGTAAACGCGCGGACCTGCGTGCCGCTCAAAAAGTCCGCGCCGAGCGACTCCGCCGCGGGCGCGCTCGCATCCGTGAGTGCGGCACAGCCCTCGAAAAGCGAAGCGGGGACCGCCTTTTCATAGGCGAGCGTAGCCCGCGTGAGCGACGTGCATCCCGCAAACGCCGCGGCGGCAAAGGTGTTTTCCGCCTCTGTCGTCACGCTCTGCAGCGAGAGGCACTCCGCAAACGCCCGCTCTCCCACCGTGCAGGCGGAAAAGCGCAGGGAAGCGAACGCCGTGCCGATAAATGCGCCGTCGCCGACCGAACAGGAGGAAAACGCGTCCGAATCCCCCCACGCACTCAGGCGGGAACAGCCCGCAAACGCGTTTGCGCCGATCTCGGGGAACGGGTCCGCAAAGAAGGTGACTTTTTCGAGGACGACGCACCCCTCGAACGCGCTCGCGCCGATGCGCGTGCCGTCGCCGAGCCGCACCTGCGTGACATAGCGGTTGCCTTGGAGGAAATTGTCGGGAACGTCTCCCCTGATCAGCCAGAAGGTGACCGAAGGGAGGGACTTGAAGCGGGTCACATTGCGTGCGTCCGCCTCGGTGATCGGGTCATAGAGCACGGAGCAGACGTTAGTGCCCTCGAGCACGTCTTCGGGCAGATCGAACGCCGTGCCCGAAAGGACGACGGTGAACGCGGAAGAGATGTCCGCAAAGGCACGCGCGCCCACTTCGTCGACGTCCTCGTCAAAGGTCATGCTCTCGATGGAAGAACAGCCCTCGAACGCGCTCGCGCCGATGGAAGAGAGATTGCTCAGATCGGGGGCAAAGGCGGCGCAACCGTAGAAACAGCGCTCGCCGACCGCAGTGATCTGATTCCAGAAACTCACCGTGCGGAGCGCGACACAGCCCTCGAAGAAGCTCGCGGGCAGCTCTTTGTGCGGGAACGTGCCCGTGCCGTCGGCAATGCCGACCTCTTCGAGCGCATAGCAGTTGCGGAATGTGCCCTCGTCGAGATAGGTGAGCGAGGCGGGCAGGAATACGCTGCGCACCGTCTGGTTGCCCGCAAAGACATCGTCGGAGACGCGCATGACCTTTTTCCCGTTATAGGTGTCGGGCACGACGATTACGCGCTGTGTCTTGCCGAGCGGGGTCAGCCCCACGAGGCGCACCGACTGTCCGACCTCGTTGAACACAAAATACTCCGCGGGGGATCGGCTGTACAGCTTTACGGGAACACGAAGCGTCTGCCCTTCGGCGGAAAATACATATTCATAGTCGCCGTCCTCTACGAAGACGGGCGCGGAGACGAGCTCACACTGCGAGGCGTCGAGCGTCTTTTCCTCGCCGTTGTTGAAACGGATGACGAACACCCATTTGGAGAAATCGGGCGTCTCGAGGAAATAGAAGCTGCGCTCCTCCTCGGAGGGGAGCATCGGGTTGACCGATTCGACGTCGATCTCCTGCACACGCACGGTAAAACTGCCCGTGCAGATGCCCATGAAGGAGACGGAGACCGTCCTCTCCTCGTATGCCTGCGAGGTGTCGACGGAGAGCGTGAACAGCCCCGCATCCTCCTCATAGGTGAAGGTCTCCTCGCCGTCCGCATACGTTATGGTGACCGAAAGGCCCGTATAGTCCGGCTCGTCGCCCACAAAATATTCGCTCTTGGGGAAGGTCCAAGCCGCCTCCGCGGTCGCATCGAGTTGCTGCTCGACGCGGACATAGAGCGCATCGCCCATCTCGGCGCCCGCAAAGGGAGCGCCGTCCTCGCCGTATACCTCATAGGTCAGAAAACCGACGTCGGGAATGCCGCTCTGGATCTGCAGGGTGCGCACGATGTTCTGCGCGGTGAGCATCCTGCCCTTGCGCACGCTGAAAGAGAACGTGTTTGTCTCGCCGCCCACCATCCTGACGGTGAGGACGCCGAGATCTTCCTCGGCGACGGGTGTCCACTGCGCATAGAGGGTCATGCTCTTTTCGACGGGCTGAGAAAAATCCCAGAGGTTCTCGTTCTGCCCGTCGACCGCCCAGCCGCTGACGTACATGTTGTCCTCGTCCTCGATCTCGGGACATACGGCGAGCTCGCCCTTTTTGATTTTTTGGTCCTCCGCCGTCTGCCCGTGCGCGGAATTGGTGACAAAGCTGACCGTGACCGTCTGCGAGAGATCGATCTTGCCCGTCACGAACAGCCAGGCGCCCACGCCCAGCGCAACGACAAGGATAAACGACAATACTCCAATAAAAACTTTCATTTTATCTCTCTTTTAAGATGCGCCCGCGGCTCTCCGCGGGCGCATCCGTCCTGTACTGTGTTATGCCGCCTGAAGGGTGTTGACAAATTCGTACACGACGGGCGCGGAGTCGTCCACCGTGCTCTTGTTCCCCTTGACGACGATCGTGACGATGATCTGCGCGCCCGCCTTGACGTCTCTGAGGTCGATGACGCAGGAGGTCAGGCTCGGCGATCTGACGACAACGCTCGTGCCGTCTTCGGTCACCGCGGTGACGCTGACGGTCGCATTTTCGGGATTGGTCCAGTTCAGCTCTGCCGAGACGTCCGCGGCGTTCAGATCGTGCGTCACGTCTTTGACGGGGCGGCGGATGCTGCGCGTCTGCATATCGCTCGAATCGGAATCGAGGTAGTAGACGTCGCCGCGGAAGAAGCCCGCGCGGACATAGACGCGGAAGGTATGCTCGCCCGCTTCAGTAATGGTGGTGCGGAGTACGTTGTCCGCCTGCGCCGCGTGCACGGTGCCGTCTATCTCGAAGACATACATCGCGCCGTCACCGTTCCAGGAGTGGTCGGCGGTGAGCACATAATCCCCCCCGTCCCGCGTGACGGTCAGCGAAGGGGTCTTTGCCTTTTCGATGACCTGACGGATGGAGGCCTCGTCCGAATCAATGAGCCCTGCGGCGTCATTGCCGTTGGCGACAAAGGTGAGCTCGGTGCCCTCCCCGCCCACGACCGCGCTGAACGCGGGGGTGAACTTCGCCGTCGTCACAACGATCGGGTCGACATTCGCCATGCGGACGGTGTAGCCCGTCGCCTTGGAGACGGCATCCCAGACGTAGTCCGTGCCCTCTCTGCCGATGACGGGGCTTGCGAGTTTGGTGAAGACCGCCTCGACCTCGTCGGAGGAGATGTAGTACCTGCTGCGCACCGAGTTGGCGTAGCCCATCGCACGGACGTAGACGGTGAACTCCTCCGCCTTCATGTCGCCGATGCCGAAGCTCGCCTTCTGCAGGGTCTGCGTGGCGCCGCTGCCGTCCTTGGTGTAGACGTAGCGCAGCCTGTACGTCGAAGCATTGCTGACCTCGTTCCAGACGATGTTCTTTTCCGCATTGACCACGCCGAGGTTCTGCGGCGTATTGAGCTTCATCACTTCGACGGAGACGGAAGGCTCGGAGTCGAGGATCGCCGCGCCGTCGCCCACCGCGCGGAGCGCCACGCTCTGCACGTTGCTGCTCTGCACGTATTCGGTGATGTCGATCTCGTTGAGCGCATCCTTGCTGTACGTGTCGTTTCCGATCGCGAGGCTGATGCCGTGTACTTTGGAGTTGGTCAGCGACTGCGGGTTGATGTTCCAGGAGAGGATGCCCGCATCGGAGATGTTCGTGATCTCGGGGGCGTGCAGCTTGTAGCCCGTGAGCACCGTGCTGTATTCACCCGAGAGGATGAAGTCGGCGGTGTCCCCTTTCGCGCGCACCTTCAGGGTGTATTCCCCGGAATTGGACACGCTGTACGAATAGGAGTTCGCACTCGCGCCGACGTTGAACGCGCTGTCATTGAGCATTATTTCGTAGCCCGCGGCGGAACCGACCATGTTCCAGTTAAGGATGGAGCCGCGCGCGGAAAGTCCCGTGACGGTCGCAAGTTTGGTGACGTCGAACTGATAGGCGGTCGCCGAACCGAGGTAGTATTTGCCGTTCTGCAGATTGCCGTCGCTGCCCAGCGCCTTGATCTGCACGGACACCGTCTTGGTCGCGCCCGCGTTGTCGATCGAGATCGGGAACTGCGCCGAAGAGGCGGTGCCGTCCGCGTCGTCGATCCAGTAGCGGTAGCCGCTCGCGCCGCTGACCGCATTGAAGGTGACCGTCGCGCCGTTGTCCGTCTCCGAAAGGCGTGCGCCCGAGACAGCATCGAGGCGGACGACGGAGATGGGCGTGCTGAGCGCGCTCGAGCATTCATAAGTACCCTGCAGTGTGCGGGGGATCGCCTGCACGCTGACCTTGTATTCGCCCGCCATCTCGTCGAACGAATAGGAGTTGAAGCTGTTCGTGTTGGGGACGTCGAAGGTCTCCTGCTTCCCGTCGGGGCGGGTTATGTAGAGCTTGTAGGCGGAGATGCGGTCGGACTCGCCCGCGGCGGGCGTGAAGGTCAGGCCGATCTGGTCGTCGTCGTTCTGCGCCGCAAAGTGAATGGTGGGCGCCGTGAGGAAATATACGGTAAAGGGAAGCGACCAGGTGCTGAAATCGCGCTCGCTGCGCGGCAGCGCGCGGACGCGGACGGTGTACTGCGTGCCCGCCTTTAGGTCGGAATAGCGCGCGCTCTCGACGGCATACACGCCCTTGACCTGGCTGCCCTCGGTCACCTCGACCTGGTACGCCGCGTCCTGGATAAAGGACCAGACGAGCGCGCCGTCCTTCGCCTCGATGTCCTCCACCGCAGGCAGAAAGGTGTAGTCGATGACCTCCGAGAAATCGGAAGAGAGGGTGATGCGCGCGGACGAAGAGACCTGGCCCGTCGGCGCGAGCGCGCAGACGGAGATGTTGAAGGTGCCTTCGCCGGGGTGGTATTCGTAAGAAGTCGCGGAGCCGCCCTGGATGGTGAACTCCTCTTCATCGATGCGCAGAAGATAGGACGCCGCTCCGGGTACATTGTCCCATTTGATCAGGTCCTGATCTTTGACATAGCGCAGGTTTTCAGGCGATGCGAGCTTGTCGAAGGTCTTGGAGGCGCTCCAACTCGAATAATAAGAGGGATCCTCCGCCTTGATCGCGCGGACGCGCACCGCGCTCGTGCCGACCGCAAGCCCGTCGTACTGGTTGACCGCGACCGTCGCGGCGACGGCGTTGTTGACGCTGACGACGTATGCCGTCGCGCCCTCAACCTCGTCCCAGACGAGCATGCCGTTCTCGTTCGCGCGGAGGTTCTGCACGGTGCCGAGGTGCTTGAAGTTGACCGTCGCCGCAGAGGAGTTGTATTCCTCTCCCTTTTTGGAGACGGCGACGAGCGTCACCTTGAAATCGGCATCCTTCGCGTCGTACGTGAAGGAATTGGTCGTGACCGTCTGCGCGGCGCCGTCGTTGATGGACAGACTGTACGAGACGGCTTTGTCCACCTCGTCCCAGGTGATCTGCGCCCCGTCATACTGGATGTTGGACGGAGGCGTCAGCGGTTTGTCCGACTCGCAGGCGCACAGGGCGCCGACAACGGCGAGCACGAAGACGATCGCAAAGATCGCCATAAGTTTTCTCTTCATGTCTTCTCTCCCTCGGAGCGAAACAAACGCCTCTTCCCTGCCCTTTTGCAGTGAAAGAAACGCCGCCCCTTGTTTTTTTATCTTCAAAATATCAAACGATCGATATCTCTCTTTTTCGCAAAATGCCCACACCTTTTTCCGTCAACGGAATTCTTTTTGGCGCCTCGCGCCAAAAAGAAAGGGTACCCTTTCTGCCCGATAAATTTTGTACCGATTTATTTCGGACATATTATAACACATATCTTCTTAAAGCGCAATGATTTTACATAAAAAAATCGCCTTTCGGCGATTTTTTAAAGAGAATTTGCATGAAAGATTCAGTGCACGAGCGCGCCGATCTGCGCGTCGTCGGGCGCGAACAGGACGCGGCAGCCGCCGTCCGCCCCCACGGTCGCGAGGAGCATGCCGTGAGAATATTCGTTGCCGAACTTGTGCGCCTGCAGATTGACGAGCACGAGGATCTTTTTCCCGACGAGGTCGGCACCCTCGTAGCAGTCGGCGATGGAAGAGACGATCACGCGCTCGCCCGCGCCGTCGTGCACGGTCAGCTTCATCAGCTTGTTGGTCTTGCGCATGGGCTTTGCGGAGAGCACCTTGCAGACGCGCAGGTCGCAGGCGTAAAAGGCGTCCATGCCGATCTCCGCCTTGAAGGGTGCCGCCTCTTTGACGAACACGTCCTCCGCGGGCGCGGCTTTTTCCTCCTTTTTCTCCTCTTTGACCTCCTCCTTTGCGTCGGGGTCTTCCGATTCGGGCAGCGAGAAGTCGAGCAGTTTCAGATAGCGCGAAGGCTCGACCGCGAACAGATACAGGTACAGGCGGGGGCCCTTGTCGCGCGCGAGCGTGAGGTTGTAGACGTCCTTGAAGAACTTGCTCTGCACAGCCTTGAGCGCGTTCTTGTCCTCGGCGATGTCGGGGAACACGCGCTTGGGGATGGCGTAAAGCTCCGCCTGCAGGGAGTCGAGGGTGTAGCCGCCCTTTTCGATGAACTCCTTGAGCAGGCGCACGCATTCGCGCTCCTTCTCGTTCATCGTGCGCCAGTACGGCCAATTGCGCTTTTCGAGGATGATATACTCGCTCTCGGGCGAGCAGGTGCGCAGCCAGAACTTGGCGCGCTCGAACAGCTCCAGAAAATCCTCTTTTTTATAGGGAGTGCCGATCTTTTCGAACAGCTTTTCCATCAGGTCTGCGTTGAAATCGACGACGGAGCCGAGATCGACGAGCTGGCTCATGGGCACGGGCTCGAGGCTGCGCCCCTCGATGAGGCTGTTTTCCATGACGCGCCTGGTGTTCTCGTCCGCCGTGCCGTTGCGGAAATTGGTGAGCATCTTGCCGAACTCGAAGTACTGGCGCAGGATCTCGTCGGAGAGGCAGAAGTCGAACGCCTTGAGCGGCTCCGTCTTCGCGTACAGCCAGAGGATGAGTTCGGGCGGGTACAGCTTGAGCAAAAAGTCGGGCGTCATGTTCAGGCCCGAAGAGCCGCTCATCTTGCCCACATTGACGCTGCCCTTGATGCCGATGAACTCGTAACCCTGGAAGAGGGGCGGTTCATAGCCGAACACCTCGCGGGAGATGTCCTTTGCCGTGTCGTAGCTGCCGTTCTTGGAGGCGTGGTCCTTGCCGCCCGGCTCGAAGTCCACCCCTTCCGCCATCCAGCGCATGGGCCAGTCCACCTTCCACTGCAGCTTGCAGTTGAAATCCTTTGTGAAGTCGAAATCCCCTTCGTGCCCGCATTCGCAGACGTAATGCGCCTTGGTGCAGTCCTCGGAGAGGGAGACGATCCTGGTCGAATCCCTGCGGCAGTGCGGGCAGAAGATCGAGACGGGATAATAGTTCTCGCGCTCCTCCTCCGTCGCGTCCTGCGTGCGGTGCGAATCGAGGATGTCGAAGATCTTCTTGCGGTTTTTCAGCGCAAAGACGACGTGCTCGGCATAGCGGCCCGAGCGGTATTCCTTCGCCTGGTAGTGGTATTCCATCTCGATGCCGAACCGCTTTACCGATGCCATGAACTCCTTTTCGAAGTGCGCGGCATAGGACTCGTCCTTGCCGAACGGGTCGGGGATGTCGACGTAGGGACAGCCGATGTACTTTTCAAAGGAGTTGTCGCCGAGGTAGTCGGAGACGTTTTTCGGCACCTTGCGCAGGCGGTCGAACTCGTCCCACGAAAAGAGGAGCTTCGCCTTTTTGCCCATCCTGCGCAGCGCGAGGCAGACGAAATAGCTCGTCGCGATGTCGCGGAAATTGCCGATGTGCACGGAGCCGGAGGGCGAAATGCCCGCCGCACAGACGTATTCCTCTTTGTTCGGTTTTCTGCGGACGATCTCCTCCGCAAGCTTGTCTGCCCAATACATGTTCTTTCTCTCCTTCTCGCTTGTCGTATTTCCGAAGTATTATACCATACCGCAGGCGGAAAAATCAAACCGAACGCCGCACATTTTGCCGCAATTTGAAATTTTGTGCGCAAAAAGATTATACTTGCACGCGAAATTGTGCTATAATACTCACCGCATCTCTTTCGGAACAAAGGTGAAGATCATGAAATTTACGCGCGGCGTGCGCGACGGGATACCCATCGCGCTCGGATATGTCTCCGTCGCATTCGCCTATGCGGTGCAGGCGACGGACACGGGCTTTCCGCCCTGGTTCCCCATCCTGGTCTCGGCGACCAACTTCACGGGGACGGGGCAGTTCGCGGGCACAAACCTGATCGCGGAGGGGGCTTCTCTCGCCCTGCTCTTTGCGACCATGCTCGTCATCAACATACGCTACACGCTGATGTCTCTCTCCCTCTCGCAGAAGATGGGCAAGGGCTTCCCGCTCTGGCAGCGCGCGATCATCGCCTTCGGCGTCACCGACGAGAATTTTGCCGTCGCCGTGCGCCAGCCGCAGCAGCTGACCTTCCCCTATCTCATGGGGCTGATGAGCTGTTCCTTCGCGGGTTGGCTGGGCGGCACCGCGCTCGGCGCGGGCATGAGCGCCCTGCTCGCCGTCCTGCTCGCGGGCGAGACGGGCGCCGCCTATTACACCATGCTGATGAGCGCGCTCGGCATCGCGCTGTATGCGATGTTCGTCGCCATCGTCGTGCCCCCTTCGCGCGACGACAAACGGGTGCTCCTGCTCGTCGCGATGTCCGTCGCCGCGAGCTGTCTGTTCTATTTCGTGCCCGTGCTCAAGGACCTGCCCGCAGGCCTGGAGATCATCGTCTGCTCGGTCGTGTGCACCGCGATCCTCTCCTTCCTCTTCCCCCGCGACGAGGACGCGGAAAAATCGGACGGCGCGGGAAAAGCCCCCGATGAGGGGACGGACGCGCCGCAGGGACAGACGGACGAAGGAGGTGCGCAATGAAGCTCTCCGACATGCTCATCGGCTGCCTCGTGATGTTCGCCGTCACCTATGCGACCAAGGCGGTCACTCTGCTCTTTTTCCGCAAGGACATCAAGAACAAATACGTCCGCTCCTTTTTGTACTACCTGCCCTACAGCGTGCTCGCCGTGATGGTGTTCCCCTCCATCGTCTTTTCGACCACGACAATCTGGTCGGGCATCGCGGGGACGGCGGTCGCGCTCGTGCTCGCCTATTTCCGAAAAGGACTTCTCCCCGTCTCCCTCGCCTCCATCGGCACCGTATTCCTGGTGGAGTGGATCCTCTGGCTCGTCTGACCGCCGCGCCCCCGCGCGGCGGATTTTTTTGCCCCGCGAAAACAGAGAGCGCCCGCCCGCGCAGATATTCTGCGCGGGCGGGCGCTTTGCACATCGATAAAAGATCGGCCCGATCGGACAGATCGGGCCGCTTGGTCTTTCAGATCGCCGCGAGAATGGCGTCCAGCTCGGGATCGCCGTATTCCGCATACGAGCGCGCAGGAGAAGCGGTCGCGACGGGGTCCTCCGTCGTGATGCCGACGTCGTGGATGCACCTGCCGCTCGGCCAGAGCACGCGCGCGCAGGTCAGCTTTGCCGCCTCGCCCGTGAAGAAATTGTAATAAGTGCTCTGCATGATGCCCTTGCCGTAGGTGCGCGCCGCCTGCGCGCCGTTCGTCGTGTCCGTGATGAACAGGTGCCCCTCTTCGAGCACGCCGAAGTCGACGAGCACGCCGAGCAGCGCCTCGGACGCCGAAGCCGTTTTGCGGTTGGCGGCGGCATAGATCTCGCTGCCTGCGAAATACTGCTCCCAGAGGTTTTCCCCCGAATAATAGCTGATGCGGTTGCCGTTCTTGTACTCGGCATACATGACCGCCTGTTTGCCCTCCGCCCCTTTCAGGAAATAAGAAGAGATGGTCTGCATGTCCGAGACGAACCCGCCGCCGTTGTTGCGCAGGTCTAAAAGGAGAGTGTCCGCGCCGTCCGCCTTATACTGCTGCGCCGCGAGCGCAAACTCCGCGGAGACGTTGCCGTTGAAAGAGGTGATGCGGATGTACGCCTCGCCCGCTTCGGTCGCCTTGCCGCCGAGGTCGGTGTACTGCGTAACGTCCGTCCATGCGCCCTGCCCGTCCTCGTCGTAGACGACCGTATACGCCCGCCCCTCGCAGGCATAGAGCACATAGCTCTCGATGTAATGCGCAAGGCGCACGTTCACATAGCTGACGTCTTGCGTCTCCGCGCTCCCCGCTGCGGAGAGGCGCAGGCAGACGGTGTCCCCCTCGCCGAAACCGGAAAACGCCTCGGTGAGCGCGGCGGAGGTGAAGGTGTCTACGACGTCCGCCTCCGTCTTCCCCACGCCCGTGACGCTCATGCCCGCGCGCACGCCTGCAAAGAAGGAGGGTGAGCCGAGCGAGACGACGGCGACCGTGTTGCTGCCCGAAAAGAAGCTGAGCCCGACGCCGACCGAACGGCCCGTGCTCTCCTCCTGCACCGCCAGAAACTCGTCCGCGGTGTAGAAGTCGGAATAGGGATCGAGCGTGCCCGTCACGCCGTCGATGGCGGCGTTCCAGAAAGCGTCGTCGTCCAGATCCCAGTAATAATTCTTTTCGATCATGTCTTTGTACCACAGAAGGGAGCGCAGGCCCTCGTCCAGCGTGAGATAGTGCACGAGGAATCCCGCAAAGAACACTGCGACGGCGCCCGCAAACGCGATGACGCCGATCAGGATCTTTTTATAGAGTTTTTTCTTTTCGTTTTCGTTCTGCATAGTTTCTCCGTGATCATTTTCCGAATGTGTCCCAGGGCAGGGGCATGAGACGTGCGAGTTCCGCCGTCTCTTCGGGGTCCTCGCGCAAGAGAAAGCGCGTCTTTGCGTTTTCGGGCGAGAGTTGCAGGAGGAACTCCCTGCAGCAGCCGCAGGGCGTCATCAGCGCGCCGTCCGCGCCCACGCAGACGACGCGGCGCACCACCGTCTCCCCCGCCGTGACCATGGTCGAGGCGGCGTTGCGCTCGGCGCAAAAGCCGAGCCCGCACGCGAGGTCGATGTTGACGCCCGTGTAATACTTCCCGTCCGCGCCCTCGAGCACGGCGCTCACGAAACCGCTCGAATAGAATTCGCCGCGGCGGACGGGGTTCAGATTTTTCCGCGCGAGCTCCAACATCTGCGCATATGTCATAAGTATTCCCCCCTTTGCACAAAATATGAGCGTCAGGCGCGGGCGATGCCCTCTTTGCGCGCCTGCTCCCCGACCGCCTTTGCGACCGCGGGGGCGACCCTCGGGTCGAAGGGACCGGGGATGACGTAATCGCGCGCGAGCCTGTCGCCGACAAGATCTGCGAGCGCGCGCGCCGCCGCGACCTTCATGCCATCGCTGATGTCCTTCGCGCGAACGTCCAGCGCGCCGCGGAAGACGCCCGGGAAGGCGAGCACGTTGTTGATCTGGTTGGGGAAATCGCTCCTGCCCGTCCCGACGATGAACGCGCCCGCGTCCAGCGCCTCCTGCGGGTAGATCTCAGGCTCGGGGTTCGCCATCGCAAAGACGATGCTCTTCTCCGCCATGGACGCGACCATCTCCGCGGTGAGCTGACGGGGCGCCGAGACGCCGACGAACACGTCCGCGCCGCGCAGTGCGTCGGCGAGCGTGCCGCGGAGCATTGCGCGGTTGGTGCGCTTTGCGATCTCGCTCTGCGCGTCCGTCATCCACTCCTCGCCCTCGCAGACCAGCCCCTTGCGGTCCGCCATCGTGATGTGGCGCGCGCCGCTCTCGAGCAGGAGTTTGCAGATCGCGATGCCCGCGCTGCCCGCGCCGCAGATGACGATCTTCGCATCCGCAAGCGATTTGCCCGCGAGTCGGAGCGCGTTGAACAGCGCCGCCGACACGACGATCGCCGTGCCGTGCTGGTCGTCATGAAAGACGGGGATGTCCAGCTTTTCCTTGAGCTTTTTCTCGACGGAAAAGCACTTGGGCGCGCAGATGTCCTCGAGGTTGATGCCTCCGAAGGTGGGTGCGATCATTTCGACCGCGCGCACGATGTCGTCCTCGTCCTGTCCCGAAAGGACGATGGGGACGCTGTCGATGCCCGCAAATTCGCGGAACAGGATGGCCTTGCCCTCCATCACGGGAAGGCCCGCGAGCCCGCCGATGTTGCCCAGCCCGAGCACCGCGCTCCCGTCCGAAACGACGGCGACGGTGTTCCATTTGCGCGTATACGTATACGCTTTTTCGGGATCTTTTGCGATCTCCTTGCAGGGCTGTGCGACGCCGGGCGTGTATGCCACCGAGAGGGCGTCTTTGTCTTTGACTTCGACGAGAGAGCGGACTTCGTATTTGCCGCGCAGCTGTTCGTGCAGTTTGAGGGAACGTTCGTAGATATCCATGTCGTGACTCCTTAAATGGCGCGCGATGTGCAGGCGCGCTCAGACCAATTTATTCAATATTGTTATGATGCGGAAGGTGACCGCGTCCCCGAACTTGCGCAGGTCGAGGCCGAGCACCCGCTCGATCTTGTCCAGGCGGTACATCAGCGTGTTGCGGTGCATGTACAGGTTGCGGGAAGTCTCGCTGACGTTGAGGCTGTTTTCGAGAAACTCTTCCGCCGTGCCCCGCATGTCCTCGTCTTTGAGGAACTCGCGGCCCTGTTCGTCCAGCAGGACGTTCATGTATTCGGCGAGCTTGCTCTCGGGCAAGTCCTCGAACATCCGCACGAGCAGGAATTCGCGGTAGCTGTGCACGGCGCCCTTTGTGTTGAACATCCCGCTCATGCGCAGGGCGGCGCAGGCCTGGCGGTAGGATTCGCCGATCTCGTCAAAGCGCGCGAAGGTGCCGCCAACGCCGATCTCGGCGCGCACGCCAAGCTCTTCGAGCAGACTGCGGGCGAGAAAATCCGCAAAGTCGGTCGCGGACTGGTACTCCGAATCGGGGCCCATGAATTTGATGAACCCGTATTCGCGCGGGGAAAACCCGACGGCGCAGTCGGACTCCCCGTCCGCGTACTGAGAAAGAAGCGCCACGATGTCCGCCGCACGGCCCTCCGCGTTGATCGCGAGGGCAAAACATGGGATTTCGGGCACCGAATAGCGCACGGCATAGCGGCGCACGTCAGCCGCGGAGCATTCGCCCGCAAGGATGCGGCGCAGGTACTCCCCTTTGGGCAGGTTGACCGCCCGCCCTACGGAGTTTTCGATCATGTCCGCAAGCAGAAAGGCATAGTTGCGCTGGACAGGTCCCGTCCCCTCTATCGCAAAGAGAAGCGGGGTGGTCTTGTATACCGCCTTGAAGAGAGTGCGGTCGTTTGCCTCCTCCTGCACGACGCCTTCGAACGCCGCGATCTGCGCCGCGTCCGCCTCGACGACACTGACGCAGATGCCGGTATTTTCCCGGATACCGCAAAAAAATTTTTTGAGTTCGGAAAGCATCCTTTTCCCTCCCGCTTTTCGCACCCCCTGCCTCGCAGGGCGTGTCTGACTTCTTCCATTATACAGCAAATCGGCACAAATATCAATAAAAAAACCGCAAATACGCGCGCAAAGGATGCTTTTTCACGCAGGGCGGCCGCGACGGGCGGTCCGCGGGCAAACTTTCTGCGGGCAAAGGTTTTGATTTATACTTGACACTTTTAACCATATATAGTAAAATAAAAACAGTGATAAGATCATGGGGAAACAGCGCGTTCCGCCAGATCCTCTCAACAAACCATTCAGGGGTACTATCTTATGTCTGACATCGTAAACACTGCGCCCGAGACAAAAAAGCCGGGCAGGAGCGGACAGATCGTCCTGTCCCTTCTCATTTTTGCGGGTTTCGTCGTGCTCATGTTCGTTCCCGCATACTATGGATTCAATGACAAATCGCTCTGGACGGTCTTTCTGAATCTCTTCAAGGGCGAATTCAAACCCGAGGGCTTTGCCGCGCTCGCGCTTTACGGCACCGTCGCGGCATATGTGGTGCTCCTCCTGTGCACCGTTGCCTCCATGCTGACGAGACGCACCGCCGCCGTCGTGCTCAACTACCTCAAAACGGTGGTCATGCTCGCGGCGACCGTGCTGATGATCTTCAGCTTCATCAAACAGGGGTCCGTCTTTGCGGACATCTTCTACGCGGAAAAGACTTTCGTACAGATCAACGCGACCGTCCTCTCCGTCTTCTTCGGCGTGCTTGCGCTCATCCTGCTCAACTTCTCCGTGTATAAAGGCATCGGCGCGGTCAAACTGGTCTACACCATCCTCGCCGCCGCATTCTTTGCCTTCTCCTCGAAGGTCACCTTTATCGGAGGAGAGACGTTCAGCGGACTCTTCTCGTGGATTTCCCTCGGAGATTCGACGGTACAGGTGCTCACCTCCTACGTCTTCCTCATCCTCGGCTGGGCGACGGTGTGCAACGTGGGGCTTGCCCTGCTCCCGCTCATCTTCCCCAAGACGGGCGTCATCGACATCATCCGCAGTTTAGCGATGTTCCTGCTCTGCGCCGCGGCGTTCATCCTCCTGATCGTGGAGACCTCCGCCGCCGACGCGGTCAAACAGCACGGCACGCTCGGATTCCTCATCCTCTCCGCCGTTCAGCTGATCTTCGCGATCACGGCAGTTACCGTCGTGCACAAGCGCAGAAAGGCGGCGAAAGCAGAAGCCGCAGAGGCCGCCGAGGCGGAAAAGACGGCCGCGGAGGAGACCCCGTTCGTCTTTGACGAAAATGATCAGATGGCAATGCGCGGCATGGAAAAACCCGCAGAAGCGGAGGCCGCTCCCGCCGCAGAGCCCGCGCAACCCGCACAGCCCGCGGCGCCCGCGATCGACCCCGTCATGGCGGCAGAGGCGAAACGCACCAACGACGTGTTCGAGGATGCGGCGCAGATGACCTTCGACGACCTTGCCGCGACGCAGGAAGAACCCGCGCCCGCCGCAGAGCCCGCCGCGGAAGCCGCCGCAGAGCCCGAACCCGAAAAGGTGGAAAAGCCGTTCAGCTACGAACAGGCACAATACGACAGCCGCTTCAACCGCGAGTACACCGACTACGCGCAGGACAGCAGGCAGGCACAGGAACAGCAGGCGCAACAGGCGCAGCAGGCACAGTACGGTCAGCAGCCGCCCTATTACGCGAACGCGCCTTACGGTGCGCCCCCCTATTACGGCGCGGCGCCCCAGCCCAACTATTATGTGCCCGACGCCTTCCTCAGTCTCCTCACCGACGCGGAGCGCGCCGAGTTCGACAGGCTGTTCATCTCCCGCGTGTTCGGCGACAACAAGCGCCTGCCCGCCTATCGCATCGGCGGGGACAACCGCGAGTTCTTCGTCAAGATCTTCGTGTTCATGGGAAGATACCGCAACGTCATCTCGGACGGTCTGCTCGAAAAGATCTACAATTACAGCAACTCCATCCGCTGACAAGGCTTTCCCTGCGGCGCTTTGCCGCAGGAATATCAAGAGAACGACTGCGGGCGCGGCAAAATGCCGCGCCCGTATTTCATGCGGAAGCGCCCGCGCGGCTATCTGCCGCGCGGGCGCCTCTTTTTCTTTTATCGCATCACTGCGCGTTTTTTTCCGCGCGGCCGCGCATGTACTCGTCCATCGCGTCCGCGACCCTGCGCGAGACGTTGACCGCTTCGACCACCGTCTTTGCGCCCGTGACGACGTCGCCCGAGGCGAACACGCCCTCGCGCGTGGTCCTGCCGCAGTCGTCCACCGCGACCAGCCCCCTGCCCGTCACGTCTATGCCGCGCGTCGAGGAGACGATGACCGCGCGCGGGCCCTGCCCGATCGCGATGATCGCGCTGTCCGCTTCGAGCAGGCTCTCCGTGCCCGCGACGGGCAGGACGTTCCCCTTCTCGTCCTCGCGCGCGTCGGCGAGGATGACCCCCTCTTCGGTAAATTCGACCGTGCTCTTGCGAAAGAGCATGCGCGCGCCGTCCATGCGCGCGTATTCCGCTTCCACCTTCCGCGCGGTGATCTCCTCTTGCCCGCGGTTGAACACGATCGTCACCTCGCGGCTGCCGTGGCGGATGACGGTGCGGGCGACGTCCATCGCCGTGTTGCCCGCGCCGATGACCGCGACGCGGTTGCCCAGCGCGTATACGTCGGGGTTGCGCAGGTAGTCGATCGCGTAATGCACGTTCCCGAGGCTCTCTCCCTTGAGCCCCAGCTTGCCCGGCCGCCAGACGCCCGTCCCGATAAAGATGGCGCCGAAGCCGTCCCGCTGAAGGTCGTCGATGGTGAGATTGGTGCCGATGGTCGTGTTTGGCCGCACGACGATGCCGCAGGCGGCGAGCACGTCGCGCATGCGGACGAGCACCGACTTGGGCAGGCGGAATTCGGGGATGCCGTAGCGGAGCACGCCGCCGATGCGCTCGTTGCCCTCGAAGATGGTCACGCGGTAGCCGCGCCGCGAGAGCAGAAAGGCGATGGTGATGCCCGCAGGCCCCGAACCGATCACGGCGACCTTGCCCCGCCGTTCGGGCGGGAGCGTCGGCTTATACACGTTCAGGTAATAGTCAGAGATGTACTGCTCGATCTCGCTGATCTGCACAGGCGCGCCCTTTCTGCCCAGCACGCAATGCCCCTCGCACTGCGATTCCTGCGGGCAGATGTAGCTGCAGATGAGCGACAGCGGGTTGTTGGAAAAGAGAAGCTCGCCCGCCGCCTCGATGCGGTTGTCCAGGAGCAGGCGGATGGCGTCGCGCACGGGCGTGCGCACGGGACAGCCCTGCGAGCACTGCGGGTTCTTGCACTGCAGACAGCGGCGCGCCTCGTCGATAATGTGTTTGCTCATCGCTCTTCCTCCTCAGCGCAGGCGGATGTGATAGGGAAGCCCGTCCACATACATGGGCGTGAGCTCCGCCTGCACGAGCGGGTGCACATAGTCGAGGAAGGGACGGAGCATGCCCGTCCGCGTCTCGTTGACCCATTCGAGCGGCACCTTTTTCTCGTAGTTCGCAAGCTCCCCGACGTCGTGCAGTTCGGTCGTGTATTGATAGGGATTGTCGGACAGCCTGCGGATGGTGACCGCCTTGCCCGTTTCCCCCGCCGCGGCGGCGAGCACCGCCCTGCCGCCCACCTGATACGCCTCGGTGATGTCCGTGCGGCTGGTGATGTGCCCCGCACAGCGCTGGAGGGTGGACAGCTCGATGCAGCGCGTCTTGGTCTCGAGATTGCGCGCGCACACGTTTGCGAGATAGCGCGCCGTGCCCGTCAGGTTCTTGTGCCCGAACGCGTCCACGCTGCGCACGTCGTCGGACAGCTCGCAGACGTACCTGCCGTCCTCCAGTTTCACCCCTTCCGAGACGGCGATGACGATGCTCTGCTTTTTCTCCTGCATCCCGCGCACCTTCTCGACGAAACGGTCGACATGGAAGGGCACCTCGGGCAGGCAGATCATGTCCACCCCCTCGCAGTCCTCGCCCTTCGCGAGCGCCGCGGCGGCGGTCAGCCAGCCCGCGTTGCGCCCCATGATCTCGACGATGGTCACATATTTGTTGCCGTACACCGTCGCGTCGCGGATGATCTCCTTCATCACCGTGGCGATGTACTTCGCCGCGCTCCCGTAGCCGGGGGTATGATCGGTCACCATCAGGTCGTTGTCAATGGTCTTTGGCACGCCGACGAACCGCACGGGGCTGCCGTGCGCCGCGCCGTAGCGCGACAGCTTGCAAATGGTGTCCATGCTGTCGTTCCCGCCGATGTAGAAGAACATCCCGATGTCCAGTTTGTCCAAAAGCGCGAAGATGCGCTCGTATTCGGAGGCGTCCTCTTCCGCGTCCCTGAGCTTGTAGCGGCAGCTCCCCAGAAAAGAGGAGGGCGTGCGCTTCAAGAGCTCGATCTCGAGCTCTCCCTTCAGCACGCCGTCCAGCTCGACGACGTCGCCGCGCAAAAGTCCCTCCACGCCGTGTTCCATGCCGTAGACCTTTGCCGCGCCCACCTTCTTCGCCGTCTGAAAGACACCCGCAAGGCTCGCGTTGATCACGCTCGTGGGCCCGCCCGACTGCCCTACGATCGCGTTCTTTCTTGCTTTCATCCCCTTTTTCTTCCTCCTTTTTATCGGCGCTTCCCGCGCCTGTCGCTATCATTATAGTCCCCCGCTTTCGTTCAGTCAATTGCAATTTTTTTAAAGAACTATTGCATTTCTTCTTTCATTTTTTCCATGCGGGAGCAAGGGTACACAGGGAGCGCGGCAAAGGGAAAAAGGGGCGCGAAAGAAGTAAAAACGCAATGTTTCAAAAACAGAATTGCAATTGCGCCACGCAAAAAGCTATGTTATAATTAATATGTCAAACAGATGCGACGGACAAGAAAAAGCGGAGGAAACGGAGGAAAAGCATGAGAAGGATCATCAACATCAACGACGGCTGGAAGTTCGTGAAGGAAGACGTCGGCGCAGAACAGGCGGCGGGCGCGCCCGGGGAACGGGTGAACGTGCCGCACACCTGGAACGGCACGGACGGACAGGACGGCGGCGACGACTACCTGCGCAAGCGGTGCTGGTATGTAAAGGAATTCGACGCGCCCGCACTCGCGGGAGACGAAAGGCTGTTCCTCGAATTCTGCGCGGTCAACTCGACGGCGGACGTCTGGCTGAACGGGCAGAAGATCGCCCATCACGACGGCGGCTACTCCCTCTTCCGCGCGGACGGCACGGAAGCGCTCAAAGAACACAACGTCCTCGTCGTTTCGGCGGACAACCGCGCCAACGAACACGTGTACCCGCAGACGGCGGACTTCACTTTTTACGGCGGCATCTACCGCGACGTCAATCTCGTGATCGTTGGCGCCGACCACTTCTCGATGGACGGCGTATACGGCAACGGACTGAAGATCACCCCCACCGTACAGGGCACGCGCGGCACGCTGGACGTGCAGGCGCGCGTGACGGGCGGCGGCAAGGTGCTTTTGCGCCTCTATGACGCCGAGGGCAAGCTCGTCTGCGAAGGCAGAGCGCCCCTCTCGGTCGAGAACGTGCGGCTGTGGAACGGCACGGACGACCCCTATCTCTACACGCTCGAGGCTGTGCTCGAAAAGGACGGCGCCGCCGCAGACAGCGTGCGCGAAGAGATCGGCTTCCGCTTCTTCTCCTTTGACGAAAAACGCGGATTTCTGCTCAACGGGCGCGAATACCCCCTGCGCGGCGTGTGCCGCCACCAGGACAGGCCGGGCATCGGCAACGCGCTGACCGCAAAAGAGCACGAGGAGGACATCGCACTCATCCTCGAGATGGGCGCGACCACCATCCGCCTCGCGCATTACCAGCACGACGAATATTTTTACAGGCTTTGCGACCGCGCGGGCCTCGTCGTCTGGGCGGAGATCCCCTACATCTCGCGCCACATGGACGGCGGCGACGAAAACGCCGTCTCGCAGATGCGCGAGCTGATCGGACAGAACTACAACCATCCCTGCATCGTGACCTGGGGCGTTTCCAACGAGATCACGATGAAGCGCGCGGGCAAGGACAGGCTCGCTTTCCACAAACAGCTCAACGCGCTGTGCAAGGAACTCGACCCGACACGTCCGACCGTCATCGCAAATTTTGTGATGTGCAGCGTGTTCAATCCCATCACGCACATCACCGACCTCGCTTCTTTCAATCTCTATTACGGCTGGTACGCGCCCTTCGCACCGCTGACGGGCGCCGTACTCAGTCTGTTCCACCTGCTCTACCCCGGGACCCCCGTCGGGCTTTCGGAGTACGGCGCGGAATGCATGCCCTCGCTGCACAGCGCACGCCCGCGCCGCGGCGACAGCACGGAAGAATATCAGGTCATCTACCACGAAAAGATCCTCAAATGCATCGAAAAGCGCCCCTGGCTCTGGGCGACGCATGTATGGAATATGTTCGACTTCGCCTCGGACGGCCGCAACCACGGCGGCGACCCCGGCAAGAACCACAAAGGGCTGGTCACCTTCGACAGAAAGGTCAAAAAGGACTCCTTCTATCTGTACAAGGCGCACTGGTCCAAAGAACCCTTCGTGCACATCGCGGGAAAGCGGTTTGAGAACCGCCATCAGAGCGTGACGCGCGTGGACGTCTTCTCAAATGCGGGAAAGGTCACGCTGACCGCGAACGGAAAACCCGTCCCCTGCTCGAAGACGGACGGAAAACACTTCACCTTTAAAGTGGCGCTTGAAAAGGACACCGCGCTCGTCGCGAAATGCGGCGAACTGCACGACGAATGCGTTCTGCACAAGGTAGACCGCCCCGACGAGAACTACCGCCTGCATACCCATTCCAACAACCACAGCTGGGAGAAAAAGAAAAAGTGAACACACGGAATCATGAGATCCTCCAATAATGGCGATGGGCGTTCCCGAAAAGGGAACGCCCATTGCCTTTTTCCGCGCGCGCTTTTTGACGCCCCTCCCGCGTTTTTCCGACGCTTTCCCTGCCTTTCTGACTCCCGCCGCGTTTTACTCTTTGACACTTGCCGCGCGCGCTCTTTAATTCATCCCCCGCATTTCTCGACGCCCCCTCGCTTTTTACGATCTCCGAACGAGGCGCGCCCATGCTCCCCGAACATCCGCATTCTGCGCTTCCAAATGCCCGCATTTTGCTCTCAACGCCCCGTTTGCCTCCCGCCGAATTCTTTTATTCGGAAGGACGGCGCGGGGCGATGCGGGGTTTTTTGCCCCGTATGCGCACATGCCCGCCCGCACATCTGTGCGGGCGGGCATAAAAAATCCGTTTTTCGGCGGGCGCATCAAACCTGAAGCGGCGGGCACCCCAACCCGAAAAGACAAGGAAGATCTGTTTGCAGGCGGGCAAGACCTGCCTGTACGGCTTTGCGCAAGACAGGCGGCAAAGTGCGCCGCGAATCGTTCGGGCACCGCACGGCCGCACCGCCGCACGACACGCACTGCCCCCCGCCGCCGTTCCCGCGCGCCGAATACGCCGCCAAAAACACCGCGGGCGCAAAATTTCCTCACGCGCGCCGAATGCGCCGCCAAAACACGCCCGCGAACGTAAAATTATCCCGCCCCGCCGAATGGCACCGCACGGCCGCACCGCCGCACGAATGCCCGACGCGCGCAAAAGAGAGCGCCTCCCGCGACGCGGAAGGCGCTCTCTTTTTTATCGGATCGTATCGGATGTACAGTCAAATCGCTCAGCGCTGGACCCTGCCCGAAGCGTCGCCGCCCGCGAGCGCGCGGACTTCTGCCGCGGAGACCATGTTGAAATCGCCCTCGACGGAGTGTTTGAGGCAGGACGCCGCAACCGCGAACTCGATCGCGTCCTGCGTCGCGTAGCCGTTCATCAGCGCGTAGATGAGCCCGCCGCCGAAGGAATCGCCGCCGCCGACGCGGTCGACGATGTGCATGAGGTATTCCTTGGAGAAGCAGAAATCCTTGCCGTCGTACAGCATGCCCGCCCATTTGTTGTCGTTCGCGGAGATGGAGGTGCGGAGGGTGATCGCGACGTAGCGGAAGCCGAACTTCTCGGCGAGCTGCGAGGCGACCGACTTGTAGCTCTCTTTGTCAAGTTTGCCCGCGGTGACGTCCGTCTTGCCAGCGCGGATGCCGAACACGTCGTTCGCGTCCTCTTCGTTGGAGATGCACACGTCGACATAGGGCATGAGCGCAGTCATCACCTCGCGCGCCTTGTCGCGCGTCCACAGCTTTTTGCGGTAGTTGAGGTCGCAGGAGACGGTGATCTTCTTCTTGCGGCAGACTTCGAGAGCGTCCTTGACGATCGCGGCGACGTTGTCGCCGAGCGCGGGCGTGATGCCAGTGAAGTGGAACCAGGTCGCGCCGTCGAGGATCTTTTCCCAATCAAAATCGCTGACGCCCGCCGTGGCGATGGAAGAGCCCGCGCGGTCGTAGATGACCTTGCTGGGGCGCTGGGAAGCGCCTTTTTCGAGATAATAGATGCCGACCCTGTCTCCGCCGCGGACGATGCTGTCCGTATCCACGCCGAAACGGCGCAGGGAGTTGACGGCCGCCTGGCCGATCTCGTGAGCGGGAAGTTTGGTCACGAACGCGGCAGGAACGCCGTAGTTCGCGAGCGAGACGGCGACGTTTGCCTCACCGCCGCCGTAGGTGGCGCCGAGACGGTCTGCCTGCACGAATCTGTAATACCCCTCGGGGGCAAGGCGGAGCATGATCTCGCCGAATGTCACTGCTTTCATAATTTCCCTCCTGTGGTGAGCGCGACCGCGCGCTTTGTCTTTTCTTCGATCTCTTCGGGCGTGCCCTTGATCATCCAGGTGCCGCCGCAGGCGACGATCTTCTCAAAGGCGAGATATTCGCAGACGTTTGCCTCGCTCACGCCGCCCGTGGGCATGATCTTGATCTGCGGGAAAGCGGCGCACAGCGCCTTGATGGTCTTGAGCCCGCCGAAATCGGATGCGGGGAAGAATTTGAGCACGGAGATGCCGAGCGAGAGTGCGTGCATGATCTCCGTGGGCGTCACGACGCCGGGGAGATACGGCACCCCTTCGCGCTTGCAGACCTCGGCGACCTCGTCGCTCAGGCCGGGCGAGACGATGAACTTCGCGCCCGCGGCGATCGCGCGCTCGCACTGCGCGCCGTTGATGACGGTGCCCGCGCCGACAAGCATCTCGGGGAATTTTTCGCATGCGAGGCGGATGCAATCCTCCGCGCACGCGGTGCGGAAGGTGATCTCCGCGACGGGAAGCCCGCCGCGCACCAGCGCACCCAGCACCTGCTCCGCCTCTTCCGTGCTCTTGAGCACGACGACGGGGACCAGGCGATAACGGCAGATCTCGGAAATTTCCAACATATTTCTATTTACTCCTATCGTTCAATCGGGATTTATGTCACTTTGCAAGGCCGAACTGCCTTGCGACGTTGTCGTAACAGATGTCGCGCACCAGTTTTTCCGCGTCTTCCTGCGCGTACTCTCCCCTCTCCACCATGCCGCCGACATAGTCGCACAGCAACCTGCGGAAGAAGTCGAACCGCGAATAGGAAGAGAAAGAACGGGAATCGGTGAGCATGCCCAGGTGCGTGCCCAGGCAGGAATACTCCGCGAGCTTGCTGAGGTTGTCGCGGATGCCCTCCGCCGTGTCGTTGAACCACCAGGCAGCGCCCATGCGCACCTTGCGGAAGGCGCCCGTGATGGTGGCGAGCATCGGGACGGCGCCCGGATCGAGCGAGTACAGCACGATCTCGGGGCCCTCGCCGCCGAGGCGGTCGAGGAAGGCGATCACGTCTTCGCCGCGCACGCCGTTCGTGAACACGTCACAGCCGCTGTCCGGGCCGTTTAAGGCGAAGATCTTGCTGTTGACGTTGCGCACGACGGAAAAATGCATCTGCAGGAGCATGCCGCGCTTTGCGTACTCGCGCGCCAGCCACAGGAACAGGTACCCCGTCAGCGCGTCGTTCTCCTGCGCGGAGAGGGAATCCCTGCGCGCGAAGAGCGCTTCCGCCTCTTTCTCGGAGGCATACGAATGCGGGAAGGCGTAAAAGCCGTGGTCTGCGAGCTTGCAGCCCTTCGAGCAGAACAGGTCCAGCCGCGCGGAGAGCGCCGCGCACAGCTGCGCGAGCGTTCCGATCTTTCCGCCCGTGCACGCGCCCAGCTCGCCGAGGAACTTCTCGCGCTGCGAGAACAGGCGGTCGGGGCGGAAGGTGGGCGCGACCAGCAGGTCGCCGTACTTTCCTACGCAGTCGAGCGATTCGGTCGGGTCGTTGGTCGTCGCGACGTAGCGCACGCGGAACTGTCCGAGCAGTGCGCGGACGGTCAGCGTTTTGAGCTTTTCGTTCGCGCGGGCGTAGACGTCCGCCGCCGTGCGTGCGTTGAGCGGACAGTCGATGCCGAAGATCTGTTTGAGCTCGAGGTGCGTCCAGTAATAGAGCGGGTTGCCGATCAGCTGCGGCACGACGGACGCATAGGCGAGGAATTTCTCCTCCCACGAAGCGTCGCCCGTGATCAGGCGCTCGTCCACGCCGCAAAGGCGCATCGCGCGCCATTTATAGTGATCGTGCGCGAGCCACAGCTCGCCGATGTCGCCGAGCGGCGCATCCGCCGCGATCTGCGAGGCGTCGAGGTGGCAATGATAGTCGATGATTGGAAGGTCCTTCACCTGCGCGTAGAGCGCCGCGGCGCTCCCGTTGCCGAGCAAGGCATCTTCTCCGAAAAATTTCTTCATGGCGTCACACCCCGCTGTATGCGGAGAAACCGCCGTCCACGGGAACGACCACGCCGGTCACAAAACCGCTGGAATTTTCGTCCGAGAGCCACAGAAGCACGCCGAGCAGGTCCTCCGTCTCGCCGAAACGGTTCATAGGCGTATGCGAGAGGATCTTGCCGGTGCGCGCCGTGGGCGTGCCGTCCGCATTCCAGAGAAGGGTCTTGTTCTGCGCCGTCGAGAAGAATCCGGGCGCGATCGCGTTGACGCGGATGCCCTTCGACGCGAAGTGCACCGCCATCCACTGCGTGAGGTTGGAAACGCCCGCCTTTGCCGCGGAGTACGCGGGGATCTTGGTCAGGGGGCGGAACGCGTTCATCGAGGAGATGTTGATGATGTTCCCCTTGCCGCGCTTTGCCATGTCCGCCGCGAACACCTGCGAGCAGAGGACCGCCGTCATGATGTTGAGGTCGAACACGAACCGGAAGCCCTTTTCGTCGAGAGAGAAGAAGTCGCGCATCCCCTCTTTCGCCTCGGCGGCGAACTCGTTTTCCGTCGTCGCGCGGCCGCTGTTGCCGCCCGCGCCGTTGATGAGCAGCGTCACGCTGCCGAACGCGTCTTCGATGATCTTTTTCGCACCCTCGATGCTGGCGCGGTTCAAACAGTCCGCAGGAGCGGCGACAGCCTTGCCGCCCGCCTTTTCGATCTCCCCTGCGACCCTGTCGCAAGCCGCTGAATCGATGTCGATCACGCCGACCTTCGCGCCGCACGCGGCGAGCGCTTCCGCGAACGCACCCATCAGCACGCCGCCGCCGCCCGTGATCGCGACCACCTGGTCTGATAAGTCTACTTTAAAAGGAATTTTCATGGTCGTTACCTCCGTCTTTCTTGGCTTATTTTATCGCATCTTGCCGATTATTTCAAGTTTTTTTCAGCCATTTCAAACAAACCGTTGATGTATGCCGCTCCCAGCGCGCGGTCGTAAAGTCCGTAGCCGGGTTTTCCGCCTTCGTCCCAGATCATTCTTCCGTGATCGGGACGCACATACCCGTCGAAACCGCTCTTCACGAGGCAGGCGACGATCTTTGCCATGTCGAGCGAGCCGTTCGCGGAAAGATGCCCGGATTCCCGGAAGGAGTCCTTGTCGTCCGTGTAGAGCACGTTGCGCAGGTGTACGAAATGCACCCTGCCCTGCGCCGCGTATTTCTCGGCGAAGCGGGCGACGTCGTTCGTCCTGCCCGCGCCGAACGAACCGGTGCAGAGGGTCAGGCCGTTTGCCTTGGAAGGCACCGCCGCGAACAGCCTGTCGAGATCGGCCTCACAGGAGATGATGCGCGGCAACCCGAAGACGTCCCAGGGCGGATCGTCGGGATGGATGGCGAGGTTGACGCCGCAGCGCTCGCAGACGGGAATGACGCGCTCGAGGAAGTACACGAGCGAGTTGAACAGATCCTCGCGGGTGACATTCGCATAGGCGTCGAGCAGGGAGCGCAACTCCTGCGGGGTGTAACTCTCGTCCCAGCCGGGCAGGTGCAGCTCTTTGGGGTCAAGCCCCGCGAAGTCGTCGTGCGAGTAGCTCAGCGATGTGGAGCCGTCCGCGTTCTTGTGGAAGAGGTCGGTGCGCAGCCAGTCGAAGACGGGCATGAAGTTGTAGCAGACGCACTTGACGCCCTGCGCCGCGCACACCTCGACGTTGCGGCAGTAGTTTTCGATGTAGCGGTCGCGGGTGGGCAGGCCGAGTTTGATGTCTTCGTGCACGGGGATGGATTCGATGACCTCCATGCGAAGGCCCTCCGCCTCGCACGCCTCGCGAAGCGGTTTGAGGTCGCTCTCCTTCCATACCTCTCCCACGGGCACGCCGTACACCGCGGTCACGACCCCCGTCATGCCGGGGATCTGTCTTATGTAACGCAAAGGGATGCTGTCGGTGGGACCGAACCAGCGAAAAGTCAGTTTCATTCGTTTACTCCTTATTCGGCGAGGATGTCGCTCTCCTCTTCCGTCTCTGCAAGACGGTATTCTTCGGGGATGGGCACCGCGTTGGACGAGGGCTTTGCCAGGGTCTTTTCACGCCGTCCCCAGACCGCGAAGTAGATCTTGTCCATTATGTTGGGTTTTGCGGGAGGAAGGATGGCGCCCGTCTTCTTGTCGATGCGCTTCTTCTCCTCGGGCACGAATTCCGCGGGGACCTGGTCGATGGTGACCCAGGTCTGCATCGCCTCTTCTTTGCTCATGCCGCCCGCCATCGCCGCCTTGCGCACGGCGTTGACCGCCTGGATCTCCTTGAGCTTTTCGCCGCTGAGTTTGTAGAACATCATGCAGACGATGGTCACCAGCCATGCCGCCATCGGAAGCAGGCAGAAGCAGATGATCGTCGAGAGACGTACGCCCGTGAGGTCAGTGATGCTCGTGCCCGTCGAAGGCAGGTTGCCGCCCAGCGCGGGGATGAGCCCGACGGTGAACACCGTCGTGAGAAGGGTCGCGAGCGAGGAGACCAGTTTGTCGATGAGCGAGAAGATGGTGCCCATGATGCCGGGAACGTAGTTGCCCGAACGGTAGGTCTCATAGTCGGTGCAGTCTGCGACCATCGGGATGCACATCTCGGAGCAGCAGTTGTAAGCGCCGTAGCCGCAGCCGTAGAGCACGATCCACGCGATGGTGAAGAAGTTGGTCGAGAAGTAGATGGAGCCGTCGTCTCCCCAATGGATGAGCGAAAGCCAGGTGTTTTCGTTGTCGGGGTTCCAGATGAGCAGCATGACGATCAGCGCGATGTAGAACAGGAACGCGATGGAGGTGTACTGCGCGACCGCGCGCTTCTGCCCCTTGGCGCCCGCCGTGCGCGCACCGAGGACGAAGAACAGGCCCATGAAGATGAAGGACAGCGCGTAGATCGGGATGTACAGGCCGTTGTAGCTGCCCATCATGATGCCGTAGAGCAGGATGGCGACGGTGCCCGAAGTCGCGATGGTCGAAGCGAGTTTGTTGCAGCCGGACGAGAGCACCAGCCAGCGGATCTGGCTGTTGTTCTTGAGCAGGTTGACATAGTCCTTGAAGCGGACTCTTGCCCCTTCCGTCACACCGTCCACGCCCCAGAACTCGGGACGGTCTTTCTTCCAGATGGCGATCAGAGCCAGAACGGTGTAGAACGCGGAGAGAAGAATGGTGACGGGAACGAGGATGTTGTAGAATGCGGGGTTATACTGCGCACCGAGCTTGTCGCTTATGGGATCGATAAACATGGGCAACAGCCCGTTGCCGATCAGGTTGATCAGGACGATGGAACCGATCATGCCGACCATGTTCCAGATCACGAACTGCGAGCGCTGGTACGGCTCGTTGGTGATGCAGGTCTGGCCCGCCTTGGTGCAGGCGCACTGCGCCGTGTAGCCGAGGACGTACACGACATAGCACAGGATGAAGAGCACCCAGCGCAGGACGCTGTTCTCGACGGGACGGATCGCGAAGAACATGCACAGGATCGAGACCGCCATCATCAGGTTGCCCGCGATCATGAACGGCCGGAACTTTCCGAGCTTGCCGTGTGTCTTGTCCATCAGCGCGCCGCAGATAGGGTCGGTGATTCCGTCAAAGACGCGCATCAGCGTGGCGACGGTCGAGACGGTGAGTGTGAGCGTCGTCATTAGCGCCGCGTCCACGATCGCCTTGACGAAGCTGCCGCTCAGGTAGTAGCTGCCGTAGTAGGTCACGAAGGTCAGCAACGTCAGGTAGCAGTTGGTTGCGGCATTGTTGAACGGGAAGAGAATGATCTGGTATCTCTTGCCCTTGTTCAGCGGCGCCGCGCTTGCAGTGTTTGCCATTTTTCCCTCCTGGGGGGACAATGCCCCGTTTTTATAAAAATTTCTATTTTTTTTCGAAAAACATTGCAAAAACGATACGCGCATGTTATAATGAGACAACAGAGCATCGTTTTAGAGGGGGATCATGTTTAACTTCGTCTGCAGAGATATCGATTTTGCACACAAACTCGACTCTCTTCCCGTAGAAGCGCCGGACTTTGCCAAGCATTACCACGACTTCTGCGAGCTGTTTTTCTTCATCTCGGGGAGCACGACGTACACCGTCGAGGAGGAAAACCACGACCTCAGCCCCGGCGACGCGCTTCTCATTCAGCCGGGCGAGCACCATTTCGTGACCTTCCGCGACCGCTCCCCTTATGAGCGGTATGTGCTCAAATTTCCCGAGGAGATGCTGCCCGAGCACATCCGCGACAAGGTCGCCGACCGAAGCGCCTTTTTCCTCGGCGCCCGAGCGGTACAGCCCATCATCGAGCGGCTGGACACCTACTGCGAGGAGTATTCGGGCGAGGATCTCTACGTTTTGTGCAAGAACCTCGTTGCGGAGATCGTCATTGCGCTCTGCCGCGCCCTGCCGGACGCAAAACCGTTCGTCGCGGACAACAAGATCACGCCCATCCTGCAATATATCAACCAGAACCTCTGCCTTCCCCTCACCATTCACGATCTTTGCGAGAAGTTCTTCTTCTCTCAGTCTTACATCTGCAAGGAATTCCGCGCTTACATGAAAATACCGATCATGAAGTACATACGCACAAAAAAGATCATGGCGGCGCACAAGAAGATCATGCAGGGCGAAAAGCCGACAAAAATAGCGGAGATGTACGGATACGCCGATTACTCGACGTTCTACCGCTCTTACCTTTCTGTCATGGGCTTCCCGCCCTCCAATCTTAAAGAAAAGCCGAAGGAATAAGGACGACCACCTCGCCTCCGTACCGACGGGGTTTCCGCGCGGGCAGACGACACTTTGCCCGCGCGGAGCAGTCGATGTGTAATCAGTTCTGTTGCGGCGCGCCGAAAGCGCGCCGCCTTTTTCTTGCCTTAATTATATCACCGACCGAAGCAACGTTCAATTGCATAAAAAACAATATTGTATTGCAATTTTTACAC
>JAHZBZ010000018.1 GCA_019423125.1 Bacillota bacterium
CTTGAACCGGCGACCTGCTGATTACGAATCAGCTGCTCTACCGACTGAGCCACAGTAGCATAGGAATTTGTCAAATTCATCTGCGGAACTTCCGCAAAGATTCAGCTTATTTATTATACCATATTTCCAAAAAAAATCAACCGTTTTTGCCGTCTTTTTTCCATTCGGTACAAAAAAATCCGAAGAGAAGGGCGCTGGCCTGTCCGCACTGCGCATTTTCCGAAAAAAGACATTCCGCGCAATGCGACGATACAGGGGGATGAGAAATGGCAAGACGTATGTCTGCTTTCGCTGCGCGGAGCATTTTTCTGAACCGCCGTGCGGCGGCGGCATGAAAAAACGCGCCGCTCTGCAAATATTTATCCGCGGAGGGCCTCTCGGTCTGCGGCAAGGTCAAAAGGGCGCCCGCGCAAATGAATTTGCGCGGGCGCCTTCAAACAGTTTTTTGCGGTTTTTTTGAAAAAAGCCTTGAAAAAGTGCGAATTTGTGATAAAATAGAAGGGATAGCGATCGGAGAATGACTATGGACAAAAAGACAGACAACATCACATCCGCGCGCAGGGCGGGCGTGCTTCTGCACGTCAGCTCTCTGCCCGGCAAATACGGCATCGGCACGATGGGCGCAGAGGCGCGCCGCTTTGCGGACTTTGCAAAGGCGGCGGGATTTTCCTACTGGCAGATCCTTCCGCTGGTACAGACGGGGTACGGAAATTCTCCCTATCAGTCCGTCTACGGCGGATCGGGCAATCCGTGGCTCATCGACCCCGACATCCTCTTCGAGCGCGGGCTTTTGAAGCGTTCCGAGCTCTCTTCTGCCCGCCGAAAAAACGGCGGCCGCACCGATTACGAATTCCTGCGCGCCACCCGCATCCCGCTCCTGCGCAAGGCGTTCTCGCGCTTTGACTGCGCGGATGCGGACTTTGTCCGCTTCGAGCAGGAGGGCGCATTTTCCGACTATGCGCTCTACATGGCGCTCAAGGAAAAATTTGCAGGCGCGTCTTTCGACTGCTGGGACAAAAAATACAAATACCGCGACTTAGCGGCGCTTGCGGCGTTTTCTTCGGAAAACGCGCAGGAGATCCGCTTCTGGCTGTTCGTGCAGTACGAATTCCTGCGCCAGTGGCACGCGCTCAAAGAATATGTCAACGGCATCGGCCTTCGCATCGTGGGGGATATCCCGCTGTACGTCGCCTACGATTCCGCGGACGTCTGGGCGAACCCGCAGCTGTTCAAGCTGGACAAAAAACTGCGCCGCACAAAAGTCGCGGGCGTTCCGCCCGACTATTTTTCGGCGACGGGCCAGCTGTGGGGCAATCCCGTCTATGACTGGCGCGCGCACGAGCGCGAGGGATATGCGTGGTGGATCGACCGCATCCGCCGAGCTTTCGATCTCTACGACGTCGTGCGTCTCGACCACTTCCGCGGCCTGGACCGCTACTTCGAGGTGGACGCCGCGGCGGAGACGGCGGTGGACGGGCGCTGGCGCAAGGCGCCCGGCATGAAACTTTTCGACGCGGCAAAGGCGCAGCTCGGCGGCCTGGACTTCATTGCGGAGGACCTCGGCGTCCTGGACGAGGGGGTGTACCGCCTGATCCGCAGGACGGGATATCCTGGGATGCGTATCATCGAATTTGCCTTCGACGGGAGCCCGCAAAACCCGTATCTTCCCGCAAACATCACCGAAAATTCCGTCTGTTACACGGGCACGCACGACAACGACACGCTGGTCGGCTTCTACGATCATATGCCCGAATGGGAGCGCACGCGGCTGAAAGAACAGCTGCGGCCCCTGCTTGCGACGGCGCACATCCGCGCGCGGCTTTCGGGCGCAAAGTCGGTGGCGGCGGCGATGGCGGACCTCGCGCTCTCGGTGCGTTCCCGCCTCTGTGTGCTCCCCGTGCAGGACATCCTCCTTCTCGGCGGCGAAGCGCGCATGAACGTGCCCGCGGTGCCGAGCGGGAATTGGGAATTCCGCCTGCGCGAAGTCCCCGATGCGGCGTGCGCGCAGAAATGGCGCGACAAGCTCGCCCGCTTTGAAAGATTGTAATAAAATTTGCCCGAACTGGCACTAAGAAGGCGCGGTTAGCAATTGACAAGACCGCGCCTTTTCCGCTATAATAGCGTTGAAAGAACAACAAACGGAGAAGACAATATTATTATGGAAAGAGGACTTTTGACCCCGCTCAAAAAACTCCGCAGGCAGGTGTTTGTGGAGGTGGCTCGGATCGCGTTCGAGCTGAACAAAGAGGACATCAAAGACGCCATCGAGGCGATCCCGTACAAGATCACGCCGGGCGACAAGCCGCTGTACCGCGAGAGCATTTGGCGCGAGCGCGCCATCTGTTCGGAGCGCGTTCGGCTCACGATGGGGCTCTCCCTTCGCCCCGAGGACGTGCCCGTCCACCTGACGAGCGGCCTGCGCGACAGCGACATCGCGGACAAATACTATGAACCGCCGCTGATGCAGGTCATCCCTTCGGCTTGCGCGGCCTGCGCGCCGAACATGTACAAGGTCACGGACAACTGCCGCGGCTGTGTCGCGCACCCGTGCACCGCGGTCTGCCCGAAGGGCGCCGTCTCCATCGTGAACGGCAGATCGGTCATCGACCAGGAGAAGTGCATCAAGTGCGGCAGATGCAAAAACGTGTGCCCGTATGACGCCATCGCGCACCATACTCGTCCCTGCGCGGAGGCGTGCGGCGTCAAGGCGATCGAGACGGACGACATCGGCCGCGCCAAGATCAACAACGACAAGTGCGTCTCCTGCGGCATGTGCATGGTCAGCTGCCCGTTCGGCGCCATTGCGGACAAATCGCAGATCTTCCAGCTCATTCGCGCCATCCGCAGGGGCGACAAGATCATTGCCGAGGTCGCGCCCGCGTATGTGGGGCAGTTCGGCGACAAGGCGACGCCCGGAAAACTCAAGGCGGCGCTGAAAAAACTCGGTTTTCACGACGTGTTCGAGGTCGCGCTGGGCGCGGACATGGGCGCGGCGATCGAGGCGCATCACTATTCTCAGGAGGTCGCGACGGGCAAACAGCCGTACATGTTTACTTCCTGCTGTCCCGCATGGGCGATGCTGATCAAGCGGTATTTCCCCGAGACGGCGGACAAACTCTCCAACACGCTGACCCCGATGGTCGCGACCGCGCGCACCATCAAGCAGAAATATCCCGACTACCGCGTCGTGTTCATCGGCCCCTGCGCGGCGAAAAAGCTGGAGGCGTCCCGCCGCACGGTGCGAAGCGACGTCGACTTTGTCATCACCTTCGAGGAGCTCTCGGCGATGTTCGAGGCGAAGGGCATTGACTTTGAGACCTTTGACGAGAGCGTGGACATGAACGACGCGACGGGCGCGGGCCGCGGCTATGCGGTCGCGGGCGGCGTCGCGGGCGCGATCGAAAAGTGCATCCGCGAATATTATCCCGAGACGCCCGTGCAGATCGAGCACGTCGAAGGGCTGGAGGACTGCCGCAAGATGCTCCTGCTCGCCAAGATGGGCAAAAAGAACGGCTGCCTGATCGAGGGCATGGGCTGTCCGGGCGGCTGCGTTGCGGGCGCGGGAACGAATATCCCCGTCACGAAGGCGGCGGCGCTCGTCAAAAAGACGGTGGACGGCTCCGCGCAGAAGATCCCGCCCAAACAGCTCGAAGAAGTGCGGCTGGATTGAAACGTGTCGGGGAAAGGTGAGAGATGAAGAGATCAAAATTCAAAAATCTGCTCGTGCTCAGACGGCACGGCAAAGCGTATTGCGCGGCGGCGTCCGAGTTTGCGGCGCCGTACATCGGCGCGCGCATCTCTTCGGAGGCGCGTCGCAAGGCGGAGGAGGCGGACCGCGCGGGAAAACAGGTCTCAAAAAAGACGGCGCTCCCCATGTTCCTCATGATTGCCGCGATCGTCTGCGCCTTTGGCGCCGTCACGCTCTTTGCGATCCCTGCGGACATGGTAGAGGAGGGGAACGTCTTTGCCGTCCTCTGGCGGGAGATGCGCTGGATCTGCATCCTGTGCCCCGTCCTGTTCGCGGCGGGCGTCGCGCTCTTCTTTTACGCGCTCCGACGGATGAGGGAAGTCTCCGTTTCCAACGAGATGCGTCTCTACGTTGGTGCGGCGGAAAAGGCCGAGCAGGCGGCGCGGGCGGAGCTCGGCGTCCCCGAAGACGCCCTGACGGCGGACATCCTCGGGCTGACCTGCTCGAACGGAAAGGACGGCCGCCTTCGCAAGCCGGGGTTTTTCTCGGCGGAAGCCGCCTGTCCCGTCCAGCTCTTTCGGCGCGGGGAGGAGCTCTGCCTCTTCGCCGCGGATTGTCTGCTGTCCGTGCCCCTGCACAGCATCGAGGTCATCCGCATGTATAATGGCTCGGCGCGCATCGGAACGTGGAACAAAGAAGAGCCGTACAGATCTGCGCGGTACAAGCCGTACAAGATACGCAGCACGCAGAACGGCGATCTCTATGCAAAGGGGTATGCGGCGCTCTGCATCCGCGGGAAAGAGGGAGAGGCTCATATCCTGTTTCCCGCCTATGAGCTGAACGCCGTGCAGTCTCTGGTGCACGCGCCCGTCTGCTGAGAGAAAAAAGTGTACATACGTCTCTCTGAAAAGGGGGCAAAACGACGGAACGCTCCGTCCGAAACAGGCCCGCCCGCGCGGCGGGCGTTTTTGAGAGAGAAAAGCGGGCGGCGCAGAATGCGCCGCCCGCAAAGTTTTTCCTTAAAGAATGGCCGTAAGCAAGCGGAAGAACAGGATCAGCCGGAATACGGCAAGTGCGAGAGAGACGAGTACCGCGAGTCAAAAAAGAAATCCTTTCAGACGAAGCGATCCGCGGTGCGAGTTTACCCGCGACGAAGAGCTTGTCTTCTCGTCGAGGGTGTCGGCGGTATATTGAAGGTCTTCGATGTAGAAGAGCCCGACCAAGAAACAAGCGACGGCGAGTACGATGTTCACAAGCAGGAAGGGGAATTGCAACAAGTTCATCATGGCGTCGTCGGGGAAGGAACAGGCAATGTTCTTGCGGAACAGAAGCCCGACGATGATCACGATCGCAAGGAGTACGGGCGCGGCGAATTGGAAGGGCCGTGAAAATGCGGCCGTGCATCGCAGAGAGACCGCCGAGCGATGCAGCTTTCTTTTCTCCTTCTCCGATACGGGAAATTCGTGGAACGACGCCTCTCCCGAATCGGTAACATAATTGATATAATTTTCTCCGTTGAAACAGGTTTCGATCTTATAGCTGCGTTCGATGTAGACGTCCGTATCCTTCAAAGCGGGCGCGTGCGCGTCGATGCGTTCGATCTCCACGCTGCTCGTGCAGTCTTTTTTCTCCGCAAGCTCGCGCGTCTCGGCGCGCATTTTTTTCAGTTCGGATTTGAAGAATTTTTTGTCTTCAAGCTCTTTTGCAAGTGCGCCCAGCGCTTTTTTCATCTCTGTTTCCCAGTTCGTTCCGAAAAGTTTTTTCGGCTCGTCTCTGTTGACGGAGACAAAAGCCTCTTTATCGGGATGGCGGGTGTCTGACAAACTGCCAGCCTCACAGACGATCTTTCTGGATACGTTTCTCTTGATCGTGTCGCTGCTGGAGACGGTTTTGCGCCGTGTCTTTTCGGTTACCGTGGATTTTTTGTCCTCGGAGAATCCTTGGAAAGTGCGGTCAAATCCATATTCGGGGCGGAGGGTGGTTTCCGTCCTGACCTCATATCCGTCTGTAACCGTATAGGAAGAGTAAAGAGTCACGCGATAGGAGATCTCCGCGCTGAACTCAGCCGAAAAAAGCAGGAAAAGGATTGCGAGATCTTTACGTTGGCGGGTCTTGTATGTGGCGGAGAAAATCCGGGTGCACGTTTTTGGCTGCGCGTGCCTTTTCGAGCAGGCTTTCCCGCGCTTTGGCTTCCCACTCGGAATTGCCGAGTTTGCATTCGCGTTGCAGGTAAAACTTTTTTTCTCACTCCTTTTGAAAAATAAATCATTGTAAACAGGATAACATATTTTCACCGTAAAGACAACGAAAAGGTGTTTATCTTTTTTGCGGAAAAATCATCCCTACTCTTTGAACCGTTCGCGGGCGTATTCGATCGATCGGCGGGTGAGCTCCTGCGCGTCCCGATCGGGGACTTTCTGCGTGTATTTTATGCCGAAAAGCCCCTTTTTGAAGTTGTTTTCCAGCAGAACGGCGGCATATCCGATGCGCAGTCGCACCATATCCCGAAGGAAGGAAAAGGCTGTGTTTTTGTCCCCGCAGCCGATCTTTCGCACGTAATAATCCCACTCTTTGCGGTAAAAGTCCTCTCTGTCCGCGGAAAAGAGCTGCCGCGTCAGATCTTCGGTGCGCGCCCTGTCCTCGGTCGAGAGCGCCGAGCTCACCGCGTCCGAAAAGGAGGAGAAGCTCTCGAGCACGGCGCGCGACTGCTCTTCCGTCTTTGTCTCGGGGAAGGGCATGCGGTAGTCGGAGACAAGCAGTTGCTGTGCGGCGCCGTACAGATACAGAAGGTATTCCCCGTCGTAGCCGCACTTCTTCTCTTTGAGCATTTCCCGCGCCGAATCGAGCAGGTCCCTGACGGAAAACTCCAGCCGCTCGGCATAGTGCGGGGGGATAAGCGCAACGCGCGGCTGAGAAGAGGGCTTTTCGTATTCCTCCTTTTTCCTTTCATAATAAATAAGGCTTTGCGCGAATTCCCTGCGCTCGCGGATGGCGGACGGGACGGCGGCGCCGACGTCCTGCAGGCAGAGCTTTAAATCGAGCATGTCGCCCGAAAAAGTGCGCCCGCACTTTGTGCTGAGCGTGCGGTTGACCGCATCGAGCAGGAGCGAGTAATATCGTTCACCGTTTTCGGGGTCCGCTTTTTTGAGCTTGAGGATGTCGTTGAAGGCATTTGCGCTCGGCTTGAGCCCCGCGCGTGCCCTTGCGAGCGCGAGCAGGGCGTCTATCTCGTAGCGGCGCTTGTCGAGCGGATATTTCGTCATGAATTTTTCGAGGTTTTCGTACAGCGCCTTTTCGTCCGAGTCCCCGCATTCGCGCGGCTCGCCCACGCCCTTTTCGATCAGCCCTCTGATGTTATCGAACAGCGCCTGCGCGCTGTCTGATCCGTTATGGATGTGTACCTCGCCGCCCTGAATGTTCGTCACCGTATTGTATGTATTTGTTGTCATGTAGGTTACATTGTAGTTGTTGACCGCTTTTTCGGTGATGAACGCGGTGCCGCAGTGCGGGCAGATCCCCGCCTCGTGCGAGGGGTCGATCTGAATGTTTGCGCCGCACTGTGTGCACTTGGCCGCAACGAGCATGAATGTCTTCCTCCGTCCGATGTCATATTTTATTAAATTATACAACAGGCATCCGTTTCTGTCAACGGTTTGCCTCCGATCGCGGCGCGCGCGCTTAAAATGCGGGATGTGCGCATATATATAGGACATGAGCACTCTCTTCAAGGACAACGCAAAGCTGAGCGCGACGCTGATCGGCTCCGTCGTGGGGGCGGGGTTTCTCTCGGGCGCGGAGCTTGTACGCTTTTTCCCCTCCGAAAATTTCCTGCCGTGGGCGGCATATGCCGCGGCGCTTTTTTTTGTGTGTTTCTGGCTCCTGAGCCGCTGCGGCGCCGCCTTCGGCGGATTTGACGGCGCCCTTTTTGCGGCGTTCGGGAGAGCGGCATCCCTGTTCCGCGCCGTCATGCTCGCGAGCGCGCTCGTGCTGTGTGCGGCGATGCTCGCGGGTCTGGACGCCGCGGTGCGGGAGGGGTTCGGCGTGCATTACGCCTTTCCCTTTGCCGCCGCGCTCGCGATGCCGCTCGTCTGTCTCTTTGCGCGGCGGGGTACGGGCGGCGCCGCCGCGTTCAACCTCCTGCTTGTGCCGTTTATCCTGCTCTTTCTGCTTGCCGCGGCGAAAAACGGCGATTACGCGGGGACGGATTACGCGATGAAGAGCGTGCCGCGCGCCTTCTTTTCCGTGACGCTGTACGTCGCGATGAACGTCTTTCTCGCCGCGCCCGTCGTCTGCGACGCGGGCGCGGCGCGGCGGCAGGGGGACGGTATCCCCGCCTGCGCTGTGGCGGCGTTCGTGCTCGGCGGCGGCATCGCGATCGTGCTTGCAAACGTCGCGCGCGCGGGCGGCGCGGGTGCGGAACTTCCCTTTCTCGCGGCGGCTACGGGCGAGGGCTGGCGGCGCGCTTTTACGGCGGTGTGTCTCTGCGGCATCCTGACCTCTCTCTTTTCCGCCTACTATCCGCTCCACGCCTGCGTAAGCGGCAGAAAAAAGGCCGCCCTTTTCCGGGCAGCCTTTGCGCTGTGTGCCTTCGCGCTCTCCTTTGCCGGTCTGCGCGGGCTGGTCGAATACGCCTACCCCGTCATCGGCGGGGCAGGCGCCGTCCTTCTCGCCGCACTCGTATTCGCGCAGATTAAGAGCGCTTCACGAGCATCTTCTCGGCGAGCGCGACGAGCGCATACATCCCCGCGGCAAGCACGCAGAGGATGACGGTCGCCGCCATCACGAGGTCGAGGCGGAACACCTGTCCGCCGTACACGATCAGATACCCCAGTCCCGCGCGCGAGACGATGTATTCGCCCATGATGGAGCCGATCCACGCCATGCCCACGCAGATCTTGAGCATGGACACAAACTGCGGCAGTGCGGAGGGGATGACGAGCTTTCGCAGGATCTGCAATTTGCTCGCGCCCATCGAGCGCAGGAGCAGGATCTTGTCGGGGTCGGTCGCGAGAAAGCCGCCGAGCATGTTCATCACGGCGACGATGATGCCGACGAGCACGGTCATGAACAGGATGGCGCGCGCGCCCGTGCCGAACCATACGATGATGACGGGCCCGAGCGCGATCTTGGGCAGGCTGTTGAGCACGACGATGTACGGCTCGAGCACCCGCCGCGCGCGTTCGCTCCACCAGAGCGCGAGTGCGATCAGCGTGCCCGCGGCGACGGCGATGGCAAAGCCCGCGAGCGTCTCCCAGAGCGTCACGCCGACGTGGTAAAACAGCGACCCGTCTGCGGCGAGCTGTCCGATCATCTTCGCGATGCGCGAGGGCGAGCTGATCAGGAACGGGTCGACCAGCTTGAGCGCGGCGACCAGCTCCCACAGCCCCAGCAAAAGGAGCAAAAGCCCTATGCGCAGGGCGTGCACGAGCACCGTCTCCCTGCGGATGCCCCTGAGAAACAGGGCATGCTCGGGCGAGAGATCTGTCTTAGTTCTTTTTTTCATATGTTCAACTCCTTACGCAGCGTCTCGAACCATCCCGAGAACTGCGGCGATTCGCGCCGCCGCATGGGGGTCAGCTTTCCGAACCCGAGCGCATGCGACGCGATCACGCGGGCGGGCCGCGCGCTGAGCACGAGCACGCGGTCGGCGAGCGAGATAGCCTCCGAGATGTCGTGCGTCACGAGAAGCGCCGTCTTTTTTTCCTCGCGGATGATGTTGTACACGTCGTCGCACACGGACAGCCGCGTCTGATAATCGAGCGCCGAAAAGGGCTCGTCGAGCAGAAGGATGCGCGGCTGGGCGGCGAGGGTGCGGATGAGCGCGGCGCGCTGCCGCATCCCGCCCGAGAGCTGGTCGGGGTAGTGCTTCAAAAACCCGCCCAGCCCGTGTTTTTCGGCGAGCGAAAGCGCGCGCTCCCTGTTCTCGCGCGTGTTCTTTTTTCTGATCTCCAGCGGAAGCAGGATATTTTTTTCCACCGTGCGCCAGGGGAAGAGCTGGTCTTTTTGCAGCATATAGCCGAAAAAGGCGCCTTCCGCGCCCTGCACGCGCACTTTGCCCGCGGTGGGGGTGAGCAGTCCCGCCGCGAGCGAGAGCACGGTGGTCTTTCCGCACCCGCTCGGCCCGATGACGGCGACGAATTCCCCCTCGCGGACGCAAAAACTCATGTGCGCGGCCGCGCACGTCTCACCCGAGCGGGTGTGATAGGTCATTCCTACGTCCTCGAATGCGAGGACGGTTCTTTGGTCGATAGCGTCCATAGCGGTACCTCTGCGCTCCCCGCGAAAGGGGGAGCGCGCTTTTGTCTGTGTTTATTTGTTGAGCTGTTCGTAGATGCGGCGGGAGCGCGCGGTGTCGACGAGCTCGGAAAGCTCGGCGCGGCGCTGCAGTTCTCCCGCGTTGTCGATGATGTCCTGCAGCCTTCCGAACGCCTCTTCGGTCATCGTCATGTCTTCCTGCCATGCGTCGATCGCCTTGTAGCTGTCTAAAGACACGGCGAGCGAGCTCTCCTCCGTCCCGTCGAAGCAGGGCGCGATGGTCTTTGCCGCCTCGGCGCTGTCCGTGGTGAGGATGTATCGGATCCCGCGCATCACCGCGCGCAGGAACCCGTCCGCGGTGTCGCCGTTGGCGTCCAGCCAGCTCTCCTTTGCGATGTAGCAGGTGTAGGGCACTTCGCCCGACGCCTCGCCGACCGCGGCGACGACGTATCCCTTGCCCGCCTTTTCGTATTCGGAGGCGACGGGCTCGAACATGGTGCAGTAATCGGCGGTGCCCGCCTCGAACGCGGCGGTCATGTTGTTGAAGTTCACGTCGTAGTTCATGTCGACGTTGACGCCGTCGTAGAGTCCGTGTTCGTTCAGGATGTATTCGAAGGTCATGGCGGGAACGCCGCCCTTTCTCCCCGCGAGGATCTCCTTGCCCTCGAGGTCTTCCCATTCAAAATCGGGTTCGTTCACCCTCGAAACGAGGAAGGACCCGTCGCGTTTGGTCAGCTGTCCGAAAACAGTGGGCACGTTGTCCGAGCCGCCGATGAGTACATACAGCGCCGCCTCGGGTCCGCAGAAGCCGATGTCCGCGCTTCCCGAGAGCACGGCCGCCATCACGGCGTCGGCGCCGCCCGCGTTGGACAGCTCGATCTCAATGCCCTCTTCTTCGAAATATCCCAGCTCCATCGCCGCATACATGGGCGCGTAAAAGACGGAGTGGGTGACTTCGCTCACGCGAAGTTTTGTCAGCCCGTCCCCGTCGCTGCATGCAGAAAGGGGCAGCAGCGCGAACAGGGAACAGAGCAGGATCGCAAGTATCTTTTTCATTTTGTTCTCCGTAAAGGTTTTTTGTCGATATTACATGGTATGCGCGCGGGCGGATATTTGACAGAAAATGCCAAAATTTTCCGCCCGCCGCGCGCGCGAATTTCCCTGCGGCCGGTCGCCTTTTCGATTGACAATCGCCGTCCGATTCATTATAATGGTGTATAAACAAAAAATGGGCGACCCTGCGCGCTTTGCGGCGCAACGAAGAAAACACAGGCGCGGGTCGGACGAGAAGGTTCGGTTAAATTATGGAAATGCAAAAGACTTACAATCCGAAGGACTTTGAGGACAGGCTGTACGCCGAATGGATGGAAAAGGGATATTTCCGCGCGGAGGTCGACCCCGCAAAGATCCCGTTCACCATCGTCATCCCGCCTCCCAACATCACGGGACAGCTGCACCTGGGACACGCGCTGGACAACACGATCATCGACATCCTCATCCGCTTCAAGCGCATGCAGGGGTATTCCGCGCTCTATCTGCCCGGCTGCGACCACGCCTCCATCGCGACGGAGGTCAAGATCGTCGAGCAGATGAAAAAGGAAGGGCTCTCCAAACAGGACGTGGGCAGGGAAGAGTTCTTGCGCCGCGCCTGGGAATGGAAGGAAAAATTCGGCGGCAGGATCGTGGAACAGCTCAAAAAGATGGGCGTCTCCTGCGACTGGTCCCGCCTCGCCTTCACCATGGACGAAAACTGCTCGCGCGCGGTGCGCGAGGTGTTCGTCAACCTCTACGAAAAGGGCCTGATCTACCGCGGCGACCGCATCATCAACTGGTGCCCCGGCTGCAAGACCGCGCTCTCCGACGCCGAGGTCGAATACAGCGAAGACGCCTCCTATTTCTGGCATCTCAAATATCCGGTCAAGGACAGCGATGAGAGCATCACCGTCGCGACCACCCGCCCCGAGACCATGCTCGGCGACACGGCGGTCGCCGTCAACCCCAAAGACAAGCGCTACGAGCACATGATCGGCAAGACGCTCGTGCTCCCGCTGGTCGGCAGGGAGATCCCCGTCATCGCGGACGAATACGTCGACATGGAATTCGGCTCGGGCGCCGTCAAGATCACGCCCGCGCACGATCCCAACGACTTTGAGGTGGGCCTGCGCCACGACCTCGAGGTCATCCGCGTCATGAACGACGACGGCACCATGAACGACAAGGCGGGCAAATACGCGGGGATGGACCGCTTCGCCGCGCGCGAGGCGATCGTCGAGGACCTCAAAGCCTGCGGCGCGCTCGTCCGCATCGAGCCGCACGCGCACAACGTCGGGCACTGCTACCGTTGCAAGAGCACGGTGGAGCCCATCGTCTCCAAACAGTGGTTCGTGCGCATGGCACCCCTCACAAAGCCCGCGATCGACGCGGTCACGCGCAACAAGATCAAGTTCACGCCCGACCGCTTCTCCAAGATCTATTACAACTGGATGGAGGGCATCCGCGACTGGTGCATCTCCCGCCAGCTCTGGTGGGGACACCGCATCCCCGTCTGGTACTGTCAGGACTGCGGCGAGATGATCGTCTCCAAGACGGACGCGACCGTCTGCCCGCACTGCGGCTCGCACGCGCTCAAACAGGATGAGGACGTGCTCGACACCTGGTTCTCCTCGGCGCTGTGGCCCTTCTCCACGTTGGGCTATCCCGAAAAGACGGAGGACTTCGATTACTTCTATCCGACGGACGTGCTGTCCTGCGGGTACGACATCATCTTCTTCTGGGTCGCGCGCATGATCTTCTCGGGCATCGCGCACACGGGCAAGGTGCCGTTCCGCGACGTGCTCCTGCACGGCATCGTCCGCGACGAGCAGGGCAGAAAGATGTCCAAGTCGCTCGGCAACGGCATCGACCCGCTGGAAGTCATCGACGAATACGGCGCAGACTCGCTGCGCTTCTCGCTGATCACGGGCGTCGCGCCCGGCAACGACAGCCGTTACAGCAAGGGCAAGGTGGAAGCGGGAAGAAACTTCATGAACAAGATCTGGAACGCCTCCAGGTTCGTGCTGATGAACGCGGAAGGGGAGAACATCCCGCCGCTGTCCGAGGTCAAGCTGACCGCGCCCGACAAGTGGATCATCTCGCGTCTGGAGAGCACCATCAAGGAAGTCACGCTCAACATGAACAAGTTCGAGCTGGGCATCGCGGCGGGCGCGCTGTATGACTTCATGTGGAGCGATTTCTGCGACTGGTACATCGAGCTGTGCAAGAGCGCATTGTACTCCGAGAACAAGGAGAAAAAGGCGGCGACGCTTTCGGTGCTCTGCTTCGTGCTGGAAAACGCGCTCAAGCTCCTGCATCCCTTCGTTCCCTTCATCACCGAAGAGATCTACCGCAACATCCCGGGCACAAGCGGCAGCATCATGGTCGCCGACTTCCCGCGCTACAACTCCAAGCTCGCTTACCGCAAGGAAGCGCAGGCGTTCGGCGTGATCATGGACGTCATCAAGGCGGTGCGCAACATGAAGACGACGGTCAACTGCCCGCCCGCAAAGAAGGTCAAGCTGTTCATCGCCGCGCAGAACAAGAGGCTGTTCACCGCAAACGCGAACGCGCTTCTCAAGCTCGCCGGCGCGAGCGGCATGGAATTTGTCGAGAGCGGCGCCGACGTCGGCGAGCGCACGATGAGCCAGGTCATCGACGGATGCACGGTGTTTGTACCCCTCGGCGAGCTCGTCGACCTCGAAAAGGAGCGCGAGAGGCTCACCAAAGAGCTGGAGCGCGTGGTGGGCGAGATCGGCCGCGCGGACGGAAAGCTGCAAAACCGCGGCTTCCTCGAAAAGGCGCCCAAGGCGCTTGTGGACGCGGAGCGCGCGAAGCTGGACAAATTCATCGAGATGAAACAAAAACTGGAAGCACAGCTCAAAGAGCTGTAAGAAAAAAAGTTCCGCAAAAATGCGGAACTTTTTATTTTGGCTTGCGCACAGAAAAAATGTGTAGTATAATCGATACAGAGAGAATGCGAAAAAGGGGAAATACGATGAACAAAAAATTGCAGGAATACGCCGCGGCGAACGGACTCGTCTGTGAAAAGGAGTATTGCTACGGTGTCTTCAACGGATACCAGGTCAGCGTCTATCAGAAACCGCTCTCCACGATGTGGGTGATCGGCATCAACGCGAATTTCGGCGCCAAGCTGGACAGCGTCATCTCCTATCTGAACTTTCACAAAAAGGATCTCAAGATCGCGAACGCCGTCGTCGGCGGAGGCGGACTGCGCATCCTCATCCTGGATTCCTTCGGCACGCTGAAAAAGGCGGACGCCGTACTGCGATCGGTCACGGCGTACCTCGCGCAGCAGGAGATCGACGGGAGCGGCTGTCCCTATTGCGGGGAACCGATGCAGGAGAGCGCGCTCGTGACGGACAACTTCGCCAAATTCCGCGCGCACGAACAGTGCTTCAATCAGAAACTCGAGGCGGCGGTCAGCGCGGAGGCGTTCGAAAAGGAAATGCCCAACCGCTACGGCAACGGCATCGTGGGCGCTCTGATCGGCGCGCTCGTGGGCTGTGCGATCTTCGCGGTGCTGTTTGCCATCGGCTATCTCGCTTCCATTTCCTCGATGATCGGCGCATTGCTCGCGTCCTTTCTGTATTCCAAGTTCGGGGGCAAGAACAACCGCGTAAAGATCGTCATCGTCTCCCTCGCCACGCTCCTGCTCATCCTCGCGACGTTCTTTATCTGTAATATCGTCTACATCGGGATCCTCATGGAAGAAAACGGCGTCGGGGGCAGTGCGTTTGAGATGCTTCTCGTCCTTTGCCGCGAAGAGGCGGAATTCCGCAACGCCCTGCTCGGCGATCTGGGACTTACGCTTTTCTTCACTGTGCTCGGCATCGTCGTCGTCATCATTTCGATGGTCCAGCAACAGAGAAAGGTGTCTTCGGGCATGAAAAAATTCTGAATCTCTTTCCCGCCGCGCACGAAGCGCGGCGGGAATTTTTCGGCCTTTCTTCTGTTTCGCGCACAGGAGAGGAGGGAGGTGAAAACGCGCCTGCGCAAGAATGTCTTGCGCAGGCGCGTTTTTTGTCTGACTTTCTGCCCCATCCGTCCGGGCGGCAGTGACGCCGTCCGCGCTCGGTTTGGGTTTACAACTATTCGCTTTCCGCCCGCGTTTTCTCCCGCAGACGGCGAAAACAGAATCGGGATAAAATCAAAACGAAGTGCGGTCGGGCGCGCTATTTTCGGGCAAAAAGCGCCTCCGACCGCTTTTAAGACCCCGAGTAAATATGACGGAAAAATTTCTGGCGGAAAGAATGCTTTTTGCCCGCGGCGAACATCGGATAAAATTTTTTTGTTTTTTCACAGAAATCTTTAAAAAGCCTGTTGACAATATTTCTTTATTGATATATAATCTTAATAGAAAATAAATCTCGTTAAATCACGGGATCGGTCAAAGAGCTTTTCCAAGTCTTTTGCCCGCAGTGCGGGGAAGAATAAATAACAACAATCAAGGAGGAACTATGAGAAGCATAACAAAAATCGATCTTCAGTATGCGCACAGATTTTACGGATTCAAGGGCGAAGCGCAATATCTTCACGGGCACACGGGCGTTCTCACGATCGAAGTGGAGGACAGCGTCAACGAGGGGGTAAACATGGTTTTCCCCTGCAACGAGATTCAAAAGACGGCCTGGGAAGTTTTGAAAAACTTCGATCATGCTTTGATCCTGCGTGAAGACGATCCGCTTTTGCCCGCAGTTTTGGGCGTCTATGAGAAACAGGGCATAAAAGACGGCGCGCCGCAGAACACAATGAAGGGCGAGGCGTTTAAGACGGAACTTGCTGCGGCGTATCCGGATTGCAGGCTCGTCGTTACCAAGGAGACGATGACGGTCGAGGGGATGATCAAGATCGTCTACGACCTTCTGAAGGATAAGCTCAACATTGCAAAGCTCACCTTCACGAGCGGGGTCAATGCGGCGAGCGCGGAATTTGAGACGCACAATAAGATCGACAGATGTCCTCTTTGCGGGATCGCCCTGGACGGGGAAGGCGTCTGCCCGAAATGCGGATACAGGAAGAGGAAGTAAACGGCTTAAGGGCTGTCGGCAAGCCGCGTCCGCTCGGGCAGGACATGCGCACGGGCGGCGGGCGCGCAAGGCCGCCGCAAAAAAACAGAAGAACGGCACACCGTTAGGTGTGCCGTTCTCCTAAAACAAATGAGAAAAAATATGGGTAGTGAGTATGAACGTGTTTTGGAAAAGAGCTCGTACAGATCGGACAATATTCGCCCTCGTTCGATCTCTTTTTACGTTTCTATTATACATCTTTCGGGATAAGAAGTCAAGCATTTTTTTTGCAAGTGCGCAAACTCTCGCGCGCGCGTTATAAAGAGAAGCGCTTGCCTTTTTGCGCGCCGCAAAAGGGCGGAAAGGGGCGCAAAAAGAGCGGGAGCGCGCATCGGAAGGGGATGCCGTTTTCCCGCGCGAAAAAAATCTGCACGGAATTTTGCCCGACGCTTGCAATCTGCGCCCGTTTGCGGTAAAATAGAAGGGACAGGAAGTGAGGCAGTCATGTTCAACATCGTTCTGGATCGGCCCGAGATCCCGCAGAATACGGGCAACATCGTGCGCACCTGCGCGGCGACGGGGTGCCGCCTGCATCTCATACGTCCGCTCGGCTTTGAGGTGTCCGACAAATATCTGAAGCGCGCGGGATTGGATTACTGGCATTTTGTAGACATCTCCTACTATGACGGCATAGAGGAGCTGTTCGCAAAATATCCCGACGGAAATTATTGGTTCTTTTCCACGAAGTCCGCAAAGACGCACAGCGACGTGCGCTTTGCCGAAGGGGATTTTCTCGTGTTCGGCAGAGAGACGGCGGGGCTGGACGAATCGCTGCTCGCGGCGCATTACGAGAACTGCGTGCGCATTCCTATGATTGGAGAGATCCGTTCGCTCAATCTCTCCAACTCGGTCGCGATCGCGGTGTACGAGGGCTGGCGCCAGCTCGGGTACGAGAACGGCTCCCGTATCGGGAAACTGCGTTCGATGTCTTCGGGCGAGGATGGAAAAATCCGATAAATTCCTTTGACAAACAGCAAAAAAAACACTACAATAGAATAGAAAAAGAAATATCGAAGGAGATAAAGCTATGAATAAGAAGTCTATCACCGATGTCGACGTCAAGGGCAAGAGAGTTCTGGTGCGCTGTGATTTCAACGTCCCGATGAAGGACGGCAAGATCACGGACGAAAACCGCATCATGGGCGCGCTTCCCACCGTCAAGTACCTGATGGAGCATGGCGCAAAGGTCGTGCTTTGCTCGCACATGGGCAAGCCGCACAACATCTTCGACGCGAAGATCAAGCTCAACAAGAAGGAGAAAAAGGCGGTCGAGGCTCTTCCCGAAGCGGAGCGCGAGCAGGCGACGGCGGCTTACATCGAAAAGGCGAAGGGCGACGCGAAGAAGTTCACGCTCAAACCCGTCGCGGACAGGCTCAACGAGCTTCTGGACAACAAGGTGACTTTTGCTTCCGACGTGAGCGGTCCCGATGCGGAGAAAAAGGTCGCGGCGCTCAAGGAGGGCGAGTGCGTCCTGCTCGAGAACCTGCGCTTCTATGCGGGTGAGGAAGGCAGAGACCTCGAATTCTGCAAAAAGCTCGCTTCTTATTGCGATATCTACGTCAACGACGCGTTCGGAACGGCGCACCGCTCGCACGCTTCCACCGCGGCGATCGTCGAATACGGCCTGGTCAAGACCGCGGTCTGCGGCTTCCTGATCCAGAAAGAGCTCGAAGTTATGGCGGACAGCCTCGAGCATCCCGTCCGTCCGTTTGTCGCCGTGCTCGGCGGCGCGAAGGTCGCGGACAAGCTCAACGTCATCTCCAACCTCCTCAACAAGTGCGACACGCTGATCATCGGCGGCGGCATGGCATACACCTTCCTCAAGGCGCAGGGTTACGAAGTCGGCAAATCGCTCGTCGATGACGAGAAGATCGGCTACTGCCTCGACATGATCGCAAAGGCGAAGGAGATGGGCAAGAAACTGCTCCTGCCCGTGGACACCGTCGTGGCGGCGAGCTTCCCCGATCCCATCGACGCGCCCATCGACGTGCACACCGTGAAAGTGGGGCAGCTCCCCGCCGACATGGAAGGCCTTGACATCGGCGAAGAGACGAGAACGCTGTTCGCGGACGAGATCAAGAAGGCAAAGACGGTCATCTGGAACGGCCCGATGGGCGTGTTCGAGAACCCCATCCTCGCAAAGGGCACGATCGCGATCGCGCAGGCGCTCGCGGACGCGGAAGGCGCCACCACGATCATCGGCGGCGGCGACAGCGCGGCGGCGGTCCAGCAGCTCGGCTATGCGGACAAGATGACGCACATCTCCACGGGCGGCGGCGCTTCCCTCGAGCTGTTCGAAGGCAAGGTGCTCCCCGGCATCGCCTGCCTCAACGACAAAGACTAAACTAAGACAAAGAGCCGCCGCGGTCACACCGCGGTGGCTTCTCTTGCGGAATACGAATAATTTTGGAAGGATCATTATGAGAAAAGCCATCATTGCAGGAAACTGGAAAATGAACAACACCGCGGCAGAGGGCGTCAAGCTCGTCACCGCGCTCAAACCCCTCGTGAAGGACGCTGACTGCGACGTCGTCGTCTGCGTTCCGTTCACCGATATCCCCGCCGTCTCCGAGGCGGTCAAGGGCACCAACATCCATCTCGGCGCGCAGAACGTGCACTTTGCCGAGAAAGGCGCCTTCACGGGCGAGATCTCCGCGGCGATGCTCAAGGAGTACGGCGTCGAGTACGTCATCATCGGCCACAGCGAGCGCCGTCAGTACTTCGGCGAGACGGACGAGACGGTCAACAAGCGCATGCATGCGGCGCTTGCGGCGGGACTCGTTCCCATCGTCTGCGTCGGCGAGAGCCTCGAAGAGCGCGAGACGGGCAAGACCGAGCAGGTGCTCGACGTGCAGATCCGCGAAGGGCTCAAGGGGCTGGAAGATGTCTCTTCGATCGTCATCGCCTATGAACCTGTCTGGGCGATCGGCACGGGCAAGACCGCGACCGCGGAACAGGCGAACGAGACCATCGGCTTCATCCGCAAGACGTGTGCGGAAGTGTTCTGCCCCAAGTGCGCGGAGAAGGTTCGCATCCAGTACGGCGGCAGCATGAACGCGAAGAACTGCAAAGAGCTCATGGCGATGCCCGAGATCGACGGCGGCCTGATCGGCGGCGCCTCCCTCAAAGCGGAGGACTTCTCCGTCATCGTCAACTACAACAAGTAAAATTCTGTCTTCCCGCCGCTGTGCGGGGGTATGAGAAAAGAGGGCGCGTCGCGCCCTCTTTTTTTGCGGGGTTTTCAATTGCAGGTTTTATAATTCTCGCCCATGCTCTCTTGCGCGGGCAAATTTTTAAAGAGGATGAAAAAATTTCGGCAGGGGAGAAACGGCTTCGCGCCGCTCCCGAGCGTGTCTCGCGCCCGCTTTCTGCGCGTGCAGAAAATTTCGGCAGGGGAGAAAGCCGTTTTGCGTTATGTCTGTACATATTCCGCCTTGCCCGCACAGCGCCCGTGCGGGGCGTTGCCGAAACATCTTTTCTGCCTTGTTGTGCCCATGCAAAATATGCGGCAAATGCAGAGAGGCGGAAAAAACCGCGGAGGCTTTTGCCTTCGCGGAAGAACACGGATAATAGTTTCAGTATAAAATAGTTAACACGGGCAACGAAATTTCATCGGCAAAGCGCGCGCATTCCTCGGGGAAAACGCGCTTTGGCGGGCGGGCAAAAGCCCGAAAAGCGTTTATTTGGACTCTACATAGGCGCGGACGGACTTCACGAGGAAGGTCTGTTCCGCTTTGGAGAGCTTGCTGAAATCCACGTAGAAGTTCTGCAGCGTCTTGTTGTCCGTATAGACGTAGTTGTTCTCGTTGTCCGATTTGCCGAGAAGGTAATCGGTAGAGGTGCCGAAGATGTTGGAGATCTCGATGACCTGCTCGAAAGTGGGCCTGGATCTGCCGATCTCCCAGCTGCTGACGGTGGACTGCTTTACGCCGAGCTTTTCGGCGAGTTCACACTGCGTGGTGTCGTTTTCTTTGCGGATCGTTTTGAGGATTTTTGCAAACATTTCTTTTATGAACGCGCGGCGTCATAGATTTTAAAATGCAAGAGCAAATTAAAACGCCGGTTCTTGTAGTGTCATGTCTCTTGATCGGGAAACGGCTCGAGGCCGAGGATCGCGTCCGACTTCACGTTGAGCGCGCGGCATAGTTTTGCAAGTGTATCCGCAGAGGGGAATTTCTCCTTGTGCACATACTTGCTGATGGTCGCGGGGTTGACCCCGACCAGCTGCGCAAGCTCTTTCTGGCTCAGTCCGCACGCTTTGATCGCGCTGCGAAGACGCTCCTTGATTTCGTCAAGCAACATAAAAAACGTCCACCCATTCTGTTTTTCTCATTGTTTTGAGATATGATATCATATCGACTTTTGTTTGTCAAGCAAATAATTTCCCACTGTGCAATTTTTTGATTTCAGCAACAGTTATACAAAATGTGTAGATTATCTTTGTCAAAAAAAGGGACTGATCGGCGGAAAAAAAGGGGAAAGTCGCAAAAAGAGCGCGCGGTCGGTTGCAAAAGGCGCGTCTTTTTAGTATAATAGAGGGGAAAATGCGTAAAAAGAGGTAAACGAAATGAAAAAACCTTATGCGATCATCATCATGGACGGATACGGGATCAATCCCGTGCGCGAGGGCAACGCCATCGCGTTGGAGGGAAGTCCCAACGTGGAGAGATACAGGGCGGAATACCCTTCGTCGCAGCTGGGCGCTTCGGGCATGAGCGTGGGGCTCCCCGACGGGCAGATGGGCAATTCCGAAGTCGGTCACCTGAACATGGGCGCGGGCCGCATCGTGTACCAGGAGCTGACAAAGATCACCAAGGAGATCCAAGACGGCGAATTCTACCGCAACGAGGCGTTGCTCGGCGCGATGGAAAGCGCCAAGAAGAATGGAAAAAAACTGCACATCTGGGGCCTTTGCTCGGACGGCGGCGTGCACAGCCACAACACCCATCTCTATGCGCTTCTCGACATGTGCAAGCGCGAGGGGCTGGACAATGCCTATGTGCATTGCTTCATGGACGGCCGCGACGTATCTCCCACTTCGGGCGCGGGCTTCCTTCGCGCATTGCAGGCGGAGATGGACAAGCTCGGCTTCGGCACGATCGCATCGGTGTGCGGCAGATATTACGCGATGGACCGCGACAACCGCTGGGAGCGCGTCGTCAAGGCTTACGAGATGCTCACGCTGGGTAACGGCGTGCAGGCGGAGAACGCGGCGGACGCCGTCGAGGCGTCCTATAAAAACGACGTGACGGACGAGTTCATCCTCCCCACCAACGTCGTGAAGGGCGGCAAGCCCGTGGCGCTCGTGGAGGAAGGGGACAGCGTGATCTTCTTCAACTTCCGCCCCGACCGCGCCCGCGAGATCACGCGCGCCTTCACAGAGCCCGATTTTGCGGGCTTCGAGCGCAAGACGGGCTACCTCGCGCCCTATTACGTCTGCTTCACGCAGTACGACGCGACTTTCTCGCATGTACACGTCGCGTTCAAGCCGCAGAGCCTGAAAAACACGCTGGGCGAATACCTCGCGGCGCTGGGCAAGAAACAGCTCCGCATCGCCGAGACGGAAAAATATGCGCACGTCACCTTCTTCTTCAACGGCGGCGTGGAGGCGCCCAATCCGAACGAAGTGCGCGTGCTCGTCCCTTCGCCGAAGGTGGCGACCTACGACCTCAAGCCCGAGATGAGCGCCTATGAAGTGACGGACAAGGTCATCGAACAGCTCTCCACGGGCGAATACGACGTGATGATCCTCAACTTCGCAAACTGCGACATGGTCGGGCACACGGGCGTTCTTGCCGCCGCGGAGAAGGCGGTGGAGACTGTGGACGTCTGCGTCGACCGCGTTCTCAAAAAGATCCTCGAGATGGGCGGCGGCGCCCTTCTGACGGCGGACCACGGCAACGCGGACAAGATGATCGCGGAAGACGGCTCGCCCTTCACGGCGCACACGACCAACCCCGTGCCCGTCGTGCTCGTCTGCGACGCGCTCAAAGGCGCGAAACTGCGCGAGGGCGGCGTCCTCGCCGATCTTGCGCCCACCCTTCTGGACATGATGGGCATTCCCGTGCCCGCGGAGATGACGGGCAAGAGCCTTCTTGTCCGCTGAGCGGCGGGGCAGAGAAAAAATTTGTAAAATCGTCCGAAAAAAGGTTGCGTAATCTTTTTCGGTGTGTTATACTGTACAGGTATCAAATTTCAAAAGTAAACCATTGGAGTGATTCAAAATGCCCGATATGATGTCGATTGTCAATTTGCTGGCGCCTTTGCCGTCAGACGGTATCTATAACGTTTACAGAATAATTTGTCTCGTTTTGCTTGTGGTCATGATGGCCGGCGCGCTCGTCTCTATCCTCATCATCCTGTTTCAGCCGGGCAACTCCACGGGCATTGACGCACTCGGCGGCTCGAGCGAGACCTTCTTCGGAAAGAACAAGGGAAGGTCTATGGAGAGCAGAATGAAGCGCTGGACGGTGATCTCCCTCGTGGTGCTCTCCGTGCTCGCGATCTTGTTCTTCATTCTTCAGATCGGTGCGATCTGGGGCGTCTGATCTAAAAGTCGGAACGGGCGGTTATTCTCGCGAATAACCGCCTTTTTGTTTGGAAAAAAAGGAAGTGTAAATGTCAGCCAAGGAAAGCATAAAAGAACAATTTAAGGAAGGCGCGCTCGAATACAAGCGCGCAAACGAGATCTGCCGCCTTCTCGGCGCGGGCAGCCGCGGCGAACGCGATGCGATCGGACGCATGCTCAAAGAGCTGGAATCGGAGGGCGCGATCGTCCGCGACGCGCGGGGACGGTTCGTCACCCCCGAAAAGCTCGGGTTCGTGCGCGGCACGGTGCAGGGCCACGAGCGCGGGTTTGCGTTTTTGCTCCGCGAGGAGGGGGAGGACCTCTTTCTCCCGCCGCGCGCGCTGCACGGCGCACTGCACAAAGACGTCGTGCTCGCCCGCCCCGTCGGCGGCGAGCGCGGAGACGAGGCGGAGGTGTACTGCATCCTCGAGCGCGGCATGCCCGCGCTGACGGGCACATACGAACGCGACAGAAAGGGCGGCATCGTCCGCCCGGACGAGCGCCGTTTCCGCGACGACGTGCGCGTCGTCGGCGGCGCCGTCAAGGCGAAAGAGGGAGAAAAGGTGTTCGTGCGCCTCGTCGCCTATCCCGACGGGCACCGCCCCGAAGGGGTGATCGAAGAGGTGCTCGGCAGGGACGGCGACCTGGAGACGGAGGAGACGGCGCTCGTGCGCACTTACGGGCTTGCCGAGGCGTTCCCGCCGAAGGTCACGCAGGAGGCGCGCCGCGCGGCGAATTGCCGCATCACGGCAGAGGGGCGCGCGGATTTCCGCGATCAGTGCGTCATCACCATCGACGGCGAGGACTCGCGCGACTTCGACGACGCGGTCAGCGTGGAGAAAAAGGGCGCCAATTTCCTGCTCTCCGTGCACATCGCGGACGTCACGCACTACGTCCGCCGCGGCTCAGAGCTTGACAAGGAGGCGTTCGAGCGGGGCACCAGCGTCTATTTCCCCGACCGTGTCCTGCCCATGCTGCCCGAGTCGCTGTCCAACGGCGTCTGCTCGCTCAACGAGGGCGAGGACCGCTACACCCTCTCCTGCGTGATGGAGGTGAACGGCAAGGGCGACGTGGTGGACGGCAAGCTCGCCGAGGGCGTGATCCGCTCGGCGCACCGCATGACCTATACCAAGGTCGCAAAGATGCTGGAAGGGGATGCGGCGCTGTGCGCCGAATATGCGGACATTCTTCCCATGTGCGAACAGATGCGCGAACTCGCCGAGATCCTCATCCGCAAGCGCGACCGCCGCGGCAGCGTCGATCTGGACGTGCGCGAGGCGGACATCCGCTATTCGGACGGGCGCATCGAGGTGCGCGCCGCCGAGCGGGACATCGCGCACCGCATCATCGAGGAATTCATGATCCTCGCCAACGAGACGGTCGCCTCTTTCGCGGCGGGTTGGGAAGCGCCCTTCGTCTACCGCGTGCACGACAAGCCGAGCGAGGAGAAGGCGGAAGGCTTTTCCGCCTACCTGCGCGAGCTGGGGCTTCCCGTGAAGTTCCGCCCCGAAAACGTCCGCCCGGGCGAGTATGGCAAGATCCTGAAACGGCTGGGCGACGGGGAGCTCGCGCGCGTGGTCAACCGCGTCATGCTCCGCTCCATGTCCAAGGCGCGCTACAGCGAGGAGAACGCGGGGCATTTCGGGCTCGCGTCCGAATGCTATTGCCACTTCACCTCGCCCATCCGCCGCTATCCCGACCTGCTCGTGCACCGCATCGTCAAGAGCATCCTCGAAGGAGAGGGCGACCGCCTCGAAAAGAAGTACGGCGGCTTCGTCGCGAACGCGGCGCAGCGCTGTTCGGCGACCGAACGGCGCGCGGAGGAAGCGGAGCGCGCGGTGGACGAGCTGTACAAGGTCTGGTACATGCGCGCGCACCTCGGCGAGAGTTTCGAGGGGGTGGTCTCGGGCGTCACGGCGTTCGGCATCTTCGTCGAGCTTGAAAACACGATCGAGGGCCGCATCCGCATCGAGGATCTGCCCGAGGACGACTACACCTTCGTCGAGGAGCGGTATCTTTTGCGCGGAAAGGTGCATTCCTATAAGATCGGCGACGCGATGCGCGTCACCGTCGCGGCATGCGATATCGGCACCCGCCGCGTCGACTTTGTGCCCGCACAGGGCAAACGGAATGAAAAATAAACTTGCAACGCCCCGCCCTGTTGTGTTATAATAGAGCGGAGGGCGGGGGAGGTATGCCCGTGAACGTCACGCTGGAATGTTGGAGCGAAGCGCTCCTGCCCGCGCTCGCCGAATGCGCCTCTGATGCGCGCATCGGCACCTGGCTGGATGATTTTTTTCCGCATCCATACACCGAAGAGGATGCGAGGCGGTACTATGCCGCGATGCGTTCGATGTCGGGCGGGCTGTTCCGCGCCGTCTTTGAGGACGGCGCGCTCGCGGGCTGTATCAGCGCCCTGCGCGGCAAGGGCGTGGGATGCAGGGATCTCGAGCTCGGCTACTGGCTCAACCCCGCGTTTTGGGGCAGGGGCGTCGGGAGTGCGGCGGTGTGCGCGATGTGCGCGCTCGCCTTTTCGCAGACGGACGCCGTGCGCATCCATGCGGACGTGTTCTGCGCCAATGCGGCGAGCGTGCGCCTGCTCGAAAAATGCGGTTTCTCGCGGGAGGGCGTCTTTGCCCGCGCCGCGTTCAAAAACGGAGTCTTTCACGACGTCGCGCGCTATGCGCTCCTCAAAGAGCGGTGCGCGTCCCGTGAGTAAAGGAGGTCGGCATGAAGATCGTCGCGGTCAACCGTTCCGCGTCCTACGAATATTTCATAGAAGACACCTTCGAGGCGGGCATCGTGCTCGAGGGCAGCGAGGTCAAGTCCATCCGCAAGAACAACTGCAGCCTGAGCGACAGTTTCTGTTTCGTGCGCAAGGGCGAGGTCGTGCTCAAGAACATGCACATCGCCGTCTACGACAAGAGCGGCGCCTTCAACACGCGCGATTCGCGCAGGGACCGCAAACTGCTCCTGCACAAGGCGGAGATCGCCAAGATCGCGGGCAAGGTCAACGAAAAGGGCTACACGCTCGTGCCGCTGAAGATCTATTTCAAGGATTCGCTCGTCAAGGCGGAGGTGGCGCTCTGCCGCGGCAAACACACCTACGACAAAAAACAGTCCCTCAAAGAAAAGGACGTCGCGCGCGACAAAGAGCGGCAGATCCGCGAATACACGCGCTGAAAGGGGGCAAAATGATAAAAAACACGCAGAAAGGAGAGCAAAAAATGAGCTATAAAAGAGATACGATCTGTGTACAGGGAGGCTATCGCCCCGCTTCGGGCGAGTCGCGCATCCCGCCCGTCGTGCAGAGCACGACCTTCTTCTACGACAGCACGCAGGGCATGGCCGACCTGTTCGACCTGAAGGCGGACGGCTATTTCTACACCCGCCTCGCCAATCCCACCGTCGCGGCATTCGAGGGCAAGGTCGCGGCGCTCGAAGGCGGCGTCGCGGCGCTCGGCTGTGCGTCGGGAATGTCCGCGACCACGCTGATGGCGTTCACCGTCTGCGGCGCGGGCGACAACATCGTCTCCTCCTCCGCGATCTACGGCGGTACCTTCAACCTGTTCGCGGTGACGTTGCCCAAACTGGGCATCGAGACGAGGTTTTTCGACCCCGACGCGCCCGCGGAAGAGATCGAAAAGCTGATCGACGACAAGACGCGCCTGATCTTCACCGAGACGGTCGCAAACCCCGCGATCAAGATCCTCGACTTCGACAAGATCGCCGCGATCGCGAAAAAATACAAGGTGCTCTTCGCGGTGGACAACACCCTCGCGACGCCCGTGCTCTGCCGTCCCTTCGAATGGGGCGCCAACCTCGTCATCCATTCCTCGTCCAAGTACCTCGACGGGCATGCGGCGGCGCTGGGCGGCGTGATCGTGGACGGCGGCAATTTCGACTTCAAGGGCAATGAGCGCTATCCCGCTTTCAACGTGCCCGACGAGAGCTATCACGGCCTCGTCTATGCCGATCTTCCCGCGGCGCAGTTCGCGACCAAGTGCCGCGCGCAGATGATGCGCGACCTCGGCGCGATCATGAGCCCGCAGAACGCATTCCTGAGCTGGCTGGGTTGTGACACGCTCGCCCTGCGTATGGAGCGGCATTCCTCCAACGCGAAGAAGGTCGCGGCATATCTCGCGGCGCACCCGAAGATCGACTGGGTGTGGCATGCGTCGCTGCCCGACAACAAATACCACAAGCTCGCCGAAAAATACCTGCCGGACGGGCAGGGCGGCATGCTCAGCTTCGGCATCAAAGGGGACGTCAAGAAGGCGGCGGCCTTCATGGAGGCGCTCCGCCTGATCACGCAGGAGACGCACGTCGCAGACGTTCGCAGCTGCGTTCTGCACCCCGCGTCGACGACGCACCGCCAGCTCACGAAGGAAGAGCTCGAACAGGCGGGCGTGCCCGAAAACCTCGTGCGCCTGTCCGTCGGCATCGAGAACCCCGACGACATCATCGCCGACCTCGACCAGGCCCTGCAAAAGATCTGATCGGCGGCGCGCAAAGCGCAAATACGTCAGGAAGACAAAACGGCAACACGGCGCCGCGCCCGCGCAGAAAGCGCGGGCGCGGCGGAAGAAGAGGAGAGAGAAGTTCATGCCCATCGTCATTTCAAAGGATATACCCGCATATTCCGCGCTCAAGGCGGAAAACATCTTCGTCATGAACGACGAGCGCGCCTTCACGCAGGACATCCGTCCGCTGGAGATCGCCATTCTCAACCTGATGCCCACAAAGGTGGAGACGGAGACGCAGTTCATGCGCCTTCTGTCCAACTCGCCGCTGCAAGTCAACATCACGCTCGTGTACACCGAGTCGTACAAGAGCAAGAACACGGCGGCGGCGCACCTTGAAAAATTCTACAAGAAATTCGAGGACATCCGCGACAAGCATTTCGACGGCATGATCATCACGGGCGCGCCCGTCGAGGTGATGCCCTTCGAAGAGGTCGCCTATTGGGAAGAGCTGACGCACATCTTCGACTTTGCGGACAAAAACGTCACCAGCACCATCTATATTTGCTGGGGCGCGCAGGCGGCGCTGTACTATCATTACGGCATCCAGAAGCACCTTTTGCCCGAAAAGCTGTTCGGCATCTTCCCGCACCGCAAGCTGATCGAACAGCACGATCCGCTCCTCAAGGGGATCGACGACGTCTTTTACATACCGCATTCCCGCCATACGACAGTGGACATCGAAGACGTGCGAAAGATAAAGGATCTCGTCATCCTCAGCGAATCGGAGTACACGGGCCTTTCTATCGCCAAGAGCCGCGACAACAAGAAGATCTTTTTGACGGGCCACATGGAGTACGACCGCGACACGCTCAAAAAGGAATACGAGCGCGACGTGGCGAAGGGGCTTCCCATCCGTCCGCCTTTCAACTATTTTACGGACAAGAGCTGTTCCGAGGTCAAAGTGACCTGGACGAGCGCGGCAAACCTGTTCTACACCAATTGGCTCAACTATTACGTCTATCAGGTCACGCCCTTTAAATTTTAAAAGGGAGGGGGAACGGAATGAGCGGGAAAAATGCGGCAAAGCTCTGTTTCTGGTTCAAAACCGCGGCGGCGGTCCTTTTTCTCGCCGCACTGGCAGGGCTCTGCTATTATTCGATATCTGTGCTCCCCGAACGGATCAAGGAAGGCGTGGAGGGGAGCGGCGCGGCCGTGTTCGCCGCCGTGTTCGGCGGCGGGATCGCGATCGCGGTGGTGATCGCGCTGACCATTCTCTTTTGCGGCATTGCGGCGGTCTTTTCGGTCTGTGCGGCCGTGTTCGCGTTTGTCGAGCGCAGGTGTTCGCCGCTTTCGGGTTCACCGCGGAGAAAGACCTATCTGGGTTTTCGCATCGCTTCCGATGTCTTGCTCGCGCTCGGGTTTGCGTTCGTTCTGTTTCAGAGCCTGCCGCTCGGCGCGAATGCGCTTTTTTCCACTTTGACGGCGTTCGCGGGCGCGGCGGCGGTCATCGCCGCGGAAGTGCGGCAGGGCGTCGCGCTCAAAAGATGGGGGCAAATGCCGCAGGATTGAAGCGGTACGGTTGCATTTTTGAGGAAAATACAGTATAATATAGAGAGCCTGTGCGATGCGCAGGCGTAAACGGGGCAGCACCGGGTTCGATTGCAGGTGCGGGGGGAGGTAAGCACGCCGAGGAACGAATGGCCTCGTAAAAACATTCGGCTTAAATTTAAATGCAGACAATGCAAACTACAATGCGAACGCTCAGTTCGCATACGCTGCTTAATTAACTAAGCGCTCGTCCGCCCTCTGTCCCGCCGCAGAGGTCGCGGGCGTCAATTCAGGCGGGGCACGGCCGCGGCGAGGTGAAGTCGGCGCCGCGGCGGAATTAAGATTTCTGCTGACGTGTCTTTTCGGTCGCAGAGGGGCACGTAGTAAGAAAATTGCGGCATAAGCGTGTAGAAAGCCTTTCGACAATCCTGTAAGACGCGAGTTCAATTCTCGCCTGCTCCACCAAACGCGACGTATACGCACACTCTGCGTTTATGTCAGAATTAGAAACC
>JAHZBZ010000019.1 GCA_019423125.1 Bacillota bacterium
ATACTGAAAGTCCATACCATATACCTTATAGCTCACCGCCACATAGCAGGCAAAACGCAGCAGCGGCTCCGGGACCTGCTCTGCACGAATGCCTGGTTTCAGGGAATACTCCCGATCCCAAAAGTGATCATCTTCATTGCCTGTCACAATAAAATACTTCTCCTGTAACTCCCGTTTCAGCATATCAAGTAAATGGTAGTCAATTTCACCCCACCGGCTCTGGCGGCGCAGGTTTTCGCTGAAAGCAATGGCCTTTTCCGCGTCAAGGGTCTCGGCCTGCTGCGCTTCGGTCCATTTTCTCACCAGAGCATGCACCTCAAAGGGCGCACCTTCACTGCTGACCACTACCGGAGGCCAAAGAGAATCTAATCGGGTAATCCTGCCGTCAATGGCATCCTGGATGCATTGATCAAAGAGCGGTTGCAGCTCCTCCTGTACCTCGGGCTTCATCCAATAACAGCGCCCGTCCGCACTGTTTCGCTTTGGTAAATTCATTTGATTGCCTCCTTTTAAGTTTGCTGATTTTTCTCCTTTTCTCACAAAATAAAAATACCCTGCGTCATTCACAACAAGGCGTGAAAGGACGCAAGGCTAAACAGACCACATCAAAATCAAATGCAGCTTTACCTTGAGTGTCATATTCTGTTATTAAAATTTGTGTCAAATTTTTATGTATATCTAAACCCATTAAGCGGGAATTACTGATATTTGTTTGGTTGATAAGCATAAAAATATTTTCCTTTTTTAATCAAACATATATCTACCCATATTCTAAATTATACCATATCTTCCCCTGCAATGCAAGCCCTTATAAAAAAATCACATACCAAACGCGATTTACTCTATTTTTGCCAAAATCCCTGTAATAAACTCTTTGAACTGTTGCCGTATAGATTTTGGCTCTATAATTTTAACTTGCCCTTCAAAGGTCGACAACCATGCGAAAAAAGTTTTACTTACTCTGACTGTTGTATTTATGATATACCCACTATCAACGCTTACAGGTATTATATCCCCGAATCGTTCTTTTGCCACATAAATCAAATCTCTTGTGCTAAACTGTTTATGGTATTAGATGAGTCTTTCATTTTAATATCCTCCGATTGTGTTTCCTTTTTCTGACTGGCAGGTCAGTTCTTATTTTACACAATCGGAGTCTTTTTTTCAAGGCTCATCGGTAAACCTCTTTCCTACCCCGCGACTATCGCGGGGTTTTTGTTATACAAAAAAAGCAGATCGCTTTTCAACGATCTGCTTCATATATTCTACTTGTTTTCAAATAAAATCAAAATGAGCCAGAGTTTCCTTGATTGCCGCTACCATCCGCTTGGTAGGATGCGGTCTCGGATGTTTTAATTCCTCTACTACATTGGGAGCATCATACATCGGCAAGCCCAAACTTCTTTTCACTTCTGCAATGTACGCCGTATGCACTTTGAAGCCATAATTCTCTTCAATGTACTGCTGTATCATCTTATAAGTTACTTTCTCTTTCGGCTTACGCGCTTCCGCTCGTTTTTCTACTTCTTTCAGAGAGATTTGCCCCTCCCCTTCGCCGAACTCAATATTTACGCTGATATGACTGTCCGGTTCTTTGTGGGACAAAAGAACCAGCGTCTCAACGTGTTTTGTCTGCGGGAACATGTCGAAGGGCTGGACGGAAACGATGCGATAATATCCGTCAAGGCCTTCGGCCGTGTATGCGGCGTTCTTTTTCAGCTCGCCGTCCTGTTCGGTCAGCGCGCCCGTCAGAATGCCCACGTCGCGCGCCATCGTCGCGGGATTACACGAGATGATCGCGACCGTGCGGATGCCCGATCCGAGGATCGCCCGCACCGTGGCGCGGTCGATGCCCTTGCGCGGCGGGTCGCACACGAGGAACACGTCCTGCCCGTTCAGATACCGCAACAGTTCGGGGAGCCTGTCCTCCACCCTGCCGCACAGATTCGTCACGCGGCCCTCCAGCTTGTTCGCCTCGACGAGCTCGTCCGCGCATTCGACCGCCTCGCGCACCGATTCGATGCCGTATGCCTTGCCGAGCTGCTTTGCGAGCATCGCCGTGAGCAGTCCGCCGCCGCTGTATGCGTCAACAGCGACGTGCGCGCCGCTCTCCGCGGCGTATTTCGCACAGCGCTCGTATAGCTTTCTGCACACGTTTCGGTTGACCTGCAAAAATGTGTTCGGGCCCGCCTCGAAGCGGATGCCGCACTCGTGCGCGGAATACCGCCCCTCGCCGTACAGCAGGCGGAAATGCTCGCCGAAAACGCCGTTGCCCTGTCCGGGATTGACGTTGTGCCAGAGCGAAAAACTCTTGAACTTATAATTTAAAAGGGAGATCAGCCTGTCCGCGCGCGGCAAAAGTTCCTTTGCCGTGACCGCCGTGATGATGAAATTCCCGTCCACCTCGCGCACGACGATGTGCCGCAGGTTTCCGCTCCCCGTCAACTCGTCATAGCCGCGCACGCCGCAACTCGTCATGTACTCGCCGAACGCGGTCACGACGTCCTTTGCCCACGTCGGGTGGATGGGGCAATCTGCGATGGGCACGATGCGGTGGGTGCGCTCGGCGTAAAATCCGATGACGCTGTTCCCCGTCTTGTCGATGCCGACGGGGATCTGCAATTTGTTTCTGTATTCGAACTGGTTGTCGCTCTTGACCGTGAGCGGGACGGCGATCTCGATGCCCGCGATCTTGCGCAGGGTGTCGGCGACCGTCTTGCTCTTGAGCTTGAGCTGGGCGCCGTAGCGCAGGTGCTGAAGCTGACAGCCGCCGCAGCGGGTGAACAGCGCACAGCGCGGGCGCACGCGCTCGTCCGCGGGAGTCAGGATCTCCAGGGCCTTCGCATAGCCGACCTTGCCCTTCACCTTGAGCGCGCGGAACTTGACTTTCTCCCCAACGGCGGTGAACGGCGCAAAGAACACCGTTCCGTCTCTATGTACGATCCCCTCACCGTTGCTGCCGAGCGACTCGACCGTGCCGGTGAATTCATCATTTTTTTGCGTCATTGCCTTCTCCATCTTCTCTCATAAAAGGACGATCTTGCCGTGTATCGCCTCCGTCCTCTCCGTTTTTTTTCTCATTTTCATTTTTATTTTCCTCCCCGAGCTCGGGAAAAATGTTCTCCGCCGTATGCTCTGCGTCGGACGAAGAGGCAGGAGGTCCGCCGCGTTTTCCGCGGTCCGCCCTGGAAACATAATAATCCACGATCTTCTGACAGCGCCCGCTCCCGAGGTCGATGACGACCGCGCAGACCGCACCGCCGAGCAGAAGAATGAGCCAGATGTACTTTTCCGCCCATTCGGGCACCTCGAACAACCCCTGAAAGAGCAGCCAGGTCAGACACAGCGTCCCGTCCAGCCACGCGATCTTGACGGGCATTCCGATCCAGCGCGGGATGCGGAAGCGCTCCTGCAAAGAATTTGCGAGCGGAAGCAGACCGAAGAACACGAGAAAGGGAAAGAGTTTGTAAAAACCCGCGACGCCGCCGCCGATCGCGAACACCAGAAGGCAGGTCGCCGCATATGCCAGGAAGCCGCCGACATAGAATTTTCGGGAAAGCGGCAACATCAGCGCGATGGTCGCAAAGACATAGCCCGCGATCAGAAAAAAGGGAACGTAGATCCCCGCGGTGAGAAAGATCGTCGCCACCGCACAGGAAAGCGCGGCGAGCGCGACCTGAAGCGATCGTTTTTTCATGGCCGTATGCGGCTCAATGGCAGCCGCAGCAGGTATTCAGGAAACAGTTGAAGAGAATGTTGCAGGCACAGCAGGTCGCGCACTGTTCGCAGAAAGTCCCGCCCATCTGTTGCTGGTCGTAGTCCTCTGCGGGACGGGAATACTCACCCTGCATCGGGCGGGGATTTTCCGCCTGCCGCCTGTCATACTCCATCTTCTCCTTGAGCTTTTCGTACGCCGTGCGGTATTTCTGGTTGGAGCCGTCCATCTGAATGGCGATCTCGAGCTGTTTCTTGCTCTCGTTGACCCAGTTCTTTTTATAGAAGACGACCGATTGCAGATAATGCCATTCGGCGGGGCGCTCGTTGAACGCGTCCAGCGCCGCCTGCGCCGCCGCGATGTTTCCCTCGCGCAAAAGCGCATCCACCTTCGCATAGGAGGAGGACTCGTGCTCGCGCGAACGGCTCTCCATGCGCGCGGTCATGATCTCGTTGTACGCGACGTCGATGCGGTTGAGCATGCGCGCCGCCTCGTTGCCCGCCTCCCCTTCGAGGAAACGCTCTTCGGAATACTTCTTTTTCAGTTCCTCGTAGCGCGCGCGGATCTCTTCGTCGGTGGCGTCTTCCGTGACGCCCAACAGGTCATAATACTGTCTGTTCATTTTGCTGTTTTCCTTCGGCTCTTCGCCTAACTGATCCTCATTTTGCCGAGATTCATCTTATCTTTACATCCGCAGAGGATGCGGCGCGTCGCCGCGGGCATCCCGCGCAGGATGATGTTGTCGGTCAGATCGTGGTTGTAATAAAAGCGGATGTTTTTCAGACTGTCCGCGTTCTGCGAAAAGATCGCCGCGAACAGGATATCGACGTTTTCCCTGTGCGTTTCCAGCATCTCCTTGCGCGAAGGCGCGGGATACGCCGCCAGAAAAGGATTGTAGTTCTTCTTTTTTAGATCCCTGTCGTAGTCGTCCAGCGCGTCGCTCAGGTACACCCATTTCCCGATGCCGTAGCAAAGCGTGCGGGTGTGCTCGGTCGCGTATTCGCCCAGGCAATAGTCGGACAGCTCCGCGATCATGGATGCAAACGGGTCGGCTGCGACGTCGGGGCTGTCGCAGTTCTCCTTTTCCAACGCCCGAAGCTGCGCCGTGCGCTCCTGTACGATGCGCACCGCCTCGGGATGCTTCTCGCGCGCCCTGCAAAAGCCCTTCCTGAAGAAGGCGCGCGCCAGCCTGCCCTTGTGCTCGTCCTCGACATCGTCGCTGAGCTTGTAATATGCGAGCGCGACGTTGAGACAGGCGATGGTCTGCGTGATCTCGTCGTCCTCCGCGATCGGGCGTCGGACGATCGGATGCAGGACGCAGTGCCTGTTTTCGATCTTGACGTCCCTGTTCTTTATGTTGTGCAGAAGGGCGGAGAAAAATGTCATGTCGAAGGAAAGCGAAAAGCGCGCGCGCTGACCGCAGCAGCCGCCGATGCTCTTGCACAGCCCGCAGTACAGCGCTTTATACAGCACTCCGTCCTTGAAATACAGATAGGGAATGTACGGCTGAATGTACCCGAACACCGCTCACTCCCCCGCGTAGAACCCGACTTTTCGGTAGACCTTGGAGAGCGTCCTGCGCGCCGCGCGCGCCGCGTTCTCCGCGCCCTTTTTCATGACCTCGTTGAGGTAGTTCTTGTCCGCGAGCAGGCGCGTGCGCTCCTGCTGGATGGGCGCGAGCGCATCGGCGACCGCCTCGCCGACCGCGGCTTTGAAATCGCCGTAGCCCTTGCCCGCAAAATCCCGCTCCGCCTCCGCGATGCTCTTGCCCGTGAAGACGTGGTAGATGGTCAGAAGGTTGGAGACGCCCGGCTTTTCTTCGGGCGCATAGCGCACCTCGCTCTCGCTGTCCGTCACCGCGCGTTTGAACTTGCGCAGGACGGTGTCGCGGTCATCCGTCATCGTGACGAAGCCGTTGACGTTCTCGTCCGACTTGCTCATCTTCTTGGAGGGATCGGCAAGGCTCATGATGCGCGCGCCGCTGTCCTTGAGGATGAAGGGCTCGGGCACGGTGAAGGTCGCGCCGAAGCGGTTGTTGAAGCGGAGCGCGAGGTCGCGCGTGAGTTCCAGGTGCTGTTTCTGGTCCGCACCGACGGGCACGAGCGCCGCCTGGTAGAGCAGGATGTCCGCCGCCATGAGCACGGGATAATCCATGAGGCCCATGTTGACGTTCTCCGCATGGCGCGCGCTCTTGTCCTTGAACTGCGTCATGCGCGAGAGCTCGCCGGGATAGGCGATGGTGTTGAGCACCCAGGCGAGTTCGCAGTGCGCGGGGACGTGCGACTGGACGAACAGAACGCATTTTTCGGGGTCGATGCCGCTGGCGATGAACAGAGCGAGCAGTTCGAGCGTGTTTTTGCGCAGCTGCGCCGCCTCCTGCCGCACGGTGATGGCGTGCAGGTCCGCGACCGCGTAAAAACAGTCGTATTCGTCCTGCAGGCGCGAAAAATTACGGATCGCGCCGATGTAGTTGCCGATGGTCACGGCGCCGCTCGGCTGAACGGCGGAAAACAACTTGCTCTTTTTGATTTCTTCCATAGTCTGTCGATATTCTCCCCTGTCTGATGCGATTTTTTATCATATTAGAGTATAGCATACCCCGAGGCAAAAAGCAAACAAAGTGAATGCCCCCCTTTGAAATCACCGCATTTATCCATTTTTTTTCACTTTTTTTTAATTTTTTCCCGCCTTTCGCACGCAAAACGCAAAAAAAGATACACCGACGCCCCGCCGAAGCGGGGCGCGCGGCAAAAAAGCGTCAATGCGGGGGAAAAAGGCGCACGGGCGCCTCTGTTTATGCCCCGCGCCTGCGGCGCAGAGCGCGGAAGACGCACTTGGAGACCTCCACCGCGGCGAGCGGGAAGAGGGAGAGCGCGAGGCAGATGAGCCATTCCCGCCAGCCCAGAGAGACGAGCTCGAAAAATTTCATGACGGGCGGCACGAACACGACGAACGCGATGATCGCCGCCGAGAGCACGAGCGCCCCCGCGAGGTAAGGGTTTCTCCCCTGCCCGCGGCGGAACACGGAGTCATAGTTGGAGCGCTGGTTGAGCGCGTGCGAGAGCTGGGAGACGGAAAGCACGATGAAGGTCATCGTCATCGCCTCGGGATGGCTCTCGAAGCGGAGCATGCCGATCCAGTACGCGGCGAGCGCCGCCGCCATGATGAACAGCCCGTGCAGCCCGATGCGGTACACCATTCCCTTTTCGAACAGCGTCCCGCTCTTGACGGGCGGCTGTCGCATCACGTTGGAATCGGCGGGATCGATGCCGAGCGCGACCGCGGGAAGCGAGTCGGTGGCGAGGTTGATGAGCAGGATGTGCACCGCGAGGATGGGCATCTCCCAGCCGAAGCAGACGGCGAGGAAGAGAATGAGGATCTCCGCCACGTTGCCGGCGACGAGGAACTGGATGACCTTCTGGATGTTGCGGTACACCCTTCTGCCCTCGCGGATGGCGTATTCGATGGTCGTGAAATTGTCGTCGAGCAGGATGACGTCCGCCGCGTCCTTGGCGACGTCCGTGCCCGTGATGCCCATTGCGACGCCGATGTCCGCCTCTTTGAGCGCGGGCGAGTCGTTGACGCCGTCGCCCGTCATCGCGGCGACTTCGCCGCCGCGGCGAAGCGCCTGGATGATGCGGAGCTTGTCGCCCGGGGAGACGCGCGCGAACACGACGCAGTCGCGGACGGCGACGTCCAGCTCCGCGTCGCTCATCGCGGCGAGCTCGGGTCCCGAGATCACCGTGTTGCCCTCGCGGAAGATGTGCAGCTGTTTCGCGATCGCAAGCGCGGTGACTTTGTGGTCGCCCGTGATCATGACGACGCGGATGCCCGCCGTGTGGCAGGTCTCCACCGCCTTGATGACCTCTTTGCGCGGCGGGTCGATCATGCCGACCACGCCGAGGAAGGTGAGGCCGTGTTCGATGTCCGCGCTCTCCTCTTCAGGCGCCTGCTCCCAGGAGCGGGAGGCAAACCCGAGCACGCGCAGCGCCTCCGCGCTCATGCCGTTGCAGACTTCGAGGATGCGCGCGCGGTCGGCGTCCGTCATCTCTCGCACGCCCGACGCCGTGCGGTAATGCGTGCACAGCGGAAGCATCTCGTCCACCGCACCTTTTGTGTAGGAGACAAGCCCCTCCGCGGTGCGGTTCATCACGCTCATGCGCTTGCGGTCGGAGTCGAAAGGTTGTTCGAACACGCGTTCGTTCTCCTCTTCGAACTCCTCGGCGTCCTTGCCGAAGGAATCGAACAGGTGCACCAGCGCCCCTTCCGTCGGGTCGCCGAGGATATTCCCGGGGTTGTCGGGGTCCTTTTTCGCGTTGACGCACAGCGCGCACGCGGCGAGAAGCCCGCCGTATACCTCGGGATTATAGCGCGCGGACAGCTCGGAGACGGGCGTCGTCCTGCCCTCCGCAAAGTCGTCGCCCACGCAGAGGTGGGTGACGGTCATCCTGTTCAGCGTGAGCGTACCCGTCTTGTCGCAGCAGACGACGGTCGCGCTGCCCAGCGTCTCGACGGCGGGCAGGCTCTTGACAAGCGCCTGTTGTTTCGCCATTCGCTGAACGCCCAACGCCATGATGATGGTGGACGTCGCGGGCAGGCCCTCGGGGATGATGGAGATGGCGAGCGAGATGGCGATGAACACATAATTGACCCACGCATCCCACCCGTCGCGGATCATGCCGATCGCGAAGATGAGCACGCAGACGATCAGCCCGACCACGCTCAGCGTCTTGCCGACGGAGTTGAGCTTGCGCTTCATCGGCGTGTCGAAGTCGTCCTGTTCGTCGAGGAGGTCGGCGATCTTGCCCACCTCGGTGTTCATGCCCGTGCCGACGACATAGCCCGTCGCGTTGCCGTACATAACGACGGAGGAGCTGTACGCCATGTTGATGCGGTCACCGAGCGGCGCGTCTTCCGCGAGCACGGTCGGGCCGTCCTTTTCGGAAGGCACGCTCTCACCCGTCAGCGCCGCCTCTTGTATTTTGAGGTTAGAGTCGGCGATGATGCGCACGTCCGCGGGGACGATGCACCCGTCTTCGAGGTAGATCACGTCGCCGGGCACGAGATTATCGGCGGGCACGACGCTCTCCTCCCCTTCGCGCAGGACGCGGGCGGTGGGCGCGGTCATCTTTTTGAGCGCCTCGAGCGCGTTTGCCGCCTTTTTCTCCTGCACGACGCCGATGGTCGCGTTGAGCGCGATGACGACGAGAATGACCATCGCCTCCGCGAGCCCTTCCCCTTCGATGAAGTTCATCACGAGGGAGAACGCCGCCGCGATGAAGAGGATGATCACCATCACGTCGGTGAGCTGTTCGAAGATCATGCGCCAAATGCTCTTGGGCGGGCGGCGGCGCAGGGTGTTCTTGCCGTATTTTTCGAGACGGCGTTCCGCCTCCGCGTCGCTGAGGCCCTCCTCGCTCGTTTCGAGCGCGCGCGCCGTCTCCTCGACGGACAGCGCGTGCCACGCTTTGTTTGGCTCTGTCTGCATAGTTTTAACTGAAACCTCCTGAAAAAACAGCACAAAAAGACATAGCCGCAAGATCGCGGTTATGCCTTTTCTTTCGCTTTTGTTATAAAGTTGTCCGGTTGTCGGCAGATTGTGTCGCCGTCGTCGCCTTTCATTCGGCTCCCCCTGACAGTTCTTGGCAATATTATACGATATATACCCGCTCTTGTCAACCGTTTTCGCGAAAGAGCGCCGCTCAGGCGGGATCGAACTGCGAATTGTACAGTTCGGCATAGAACCCGCCCTTCGCGAGCAGCGCCGCGTGGTCGCCGCTCTCGACGATGTCCCCCTCCCGCATCACGAGGATGAGGTCGGCGTTGCGGATGGTCGAAAGCCTGTGCGCGATGATGAAGGAGGTGCGCCCCACGGTAAGGCGGTCCATTGCCTTCTGGATGAGCGCCTCCGTGCGCGTGTCGACGGAGGAAGTCGCCTCGTCGAGAATGAGCATGGGCGCGTTTTCGATCATGGCGCGGGCGATGGTCACAAGCTGTTTCTGCCCCGCGGAGAGGTTCGCCTTGTCGTCGAGCACGGTGTCGTAGCCCTTGGGCAGAGAGCGGATAAAGTGGTGAAGCCCCACCGCCTTGCACGCGCGCACGACCTCCTCGTCGGTGACGTTCTCTTTGCTGTACACGACGTTCTCGCGGATGGTGCCCTCGAAAAGCCAGGTGTCCTGTAACACCATGCAGAACAGGTCGTGCACGTTCTCGCGGGTGAGCTCGGTGGTCGGGATGCCGTCGATGCGGATACAGCCGCCGTCCAGCTCGTAAAAGCGCATGAGCAGGTTGACCATCGTCGTCTTGCCCGCGCCCGTAGGGCCGACGATCGCGATCTTCTGTCCCGCGCGCACCTTCGCGGAGAAGTCCTTTATTATTATCTTTTCGGGATCGTAGCCGAAACGGACGTGCTCGAACTCCACGTCTCCGCGCACCTTGTCGGGAGGAAGCACGCGCGCCTTGCCGCTCTCGTCCGAGAGCGACTCCTCTTCGAGGAACTCGAAAACGCGCTCGCTCGCCGCCGCGGCGGACTGCATGCTCGTGAACGCCTGCGCGAGCTGGGAGAGCGGCGAGGTGAACAGGCGCACATACAGCGTGAACGCGATGATGACGCCGAACTCGATCGCGCCGCGCTGCACGAGCACCGCGCCCACGACGCACACCGCGACGTAGCCGAGATTGCCGATGAAGGTCATCAGCGGCATCATCATGCCCGAGAAAAACTGCGACTTCCACGCGCTGCCGTACAGGCGGAGGTTGATCTCGTCGAACCTCTCGCGAACTTTCTGCTCGGCGTTGTACGCGCGCACGACGTTGTGACCCGCGTACGTCTCTTCGATGTGGCCGTTGAGCTCGCCGAGATAGCTCTGCTGGCGCGCAAAGTATTTCTGCGACCTGCCCATGATCAGGAACATGCACACGAACCCGATCAGGCTCGCCGCGATCGCCGTCGCCGCGAGGATGGGATTGGTCACGAACATCATGATCACGCTCCCGACCAGCATGACGATTGCCGTGACGAGGGTGGCGACGGACTGGTTGAGCGTCTGGCCGATGGTGTCCACGTCGTTGGTGACGCGGGAGAGTGTATCGCCCACAGAATGCGAATCGAAATAGCGCAGGGGCAGGTCGTTGATCTTCTCCGAGATCGCGCGGCGCAGGTTGCGCGAGTTCTTCTGCGTGACCGTCGCCATGATCAGCCCCTGCAGATAGGAACAGACGAGGCTCGCGCCGTACAGACAGACGAGAATGGTGCACAGGCGCACCACCTCCGCCATGTCCATCGCAAACGCCTGGTCGATGCCTGCGTCGGGAAGGTACAGGAAGGCGGACCGGATGACGTCGGTCAGATCGCTGAGCACGTTCGGCCCGACGAGGCTGAGCACGGTGCCCGCGACGGCGAAGACGAGCGCGACGATGACGGCGGCGAGGAAAGGACGGATGAAGGCGAGAAGTTTCGCCATCGCCCGCTTAAAGTTTTTGGGCTTTTCGGGGACGCCCCTGCCCATGTGGCCGCGGCGCGGCGCGTGTGCGTGTTCACTCATTGCCGTTCTCCTCCCCCAATTCCTCTTTGGAAAGCTGCGAATAGGCGATCTCGCGGTACACCGCGCAGCTCTCCATCAGCTGTTCGTGCGTGCCCATGCCCGCGACTTCCCCCTCTTCGAGCACGATGATCAGATCGGCGTCGCGGATTGTGCCGATGCGCTGTGCGACGATCAGCGAGGTCGCGCCGTTCGTCTCTCGGCGGAGCGCACCGCGCAGAAGGCGGTCGGTCTTGTAGTCGAGCGCCGAAAAGGAATCGTCAAAGAGAAAGATCTCGGGGCGGCGGCAGACGGCGCGCGCGATCGCGAGGCGCTGTTTCTGCCCGCCCGAGACATTGGTGCCGCCCTGCGAGATACGCGCCCCGATCCCGCCTTCCATCTCTTCCACGAAATCCGCCTGCGCGACGGAGAGCGCCTTTTTCACCGCCTCTTCGGCAAATTCCAGGCCGCGCTTTTCGCCGTAGCAGACGTTGCTCTCCACCGTTCCCGAGAAGAGCACCGCGCGCTGCGGGACGTAGCCGATCTTGTCGTGCAGGGCGCGAAGGGTGTACTGCCGCACGTCCACGCCGTCGACGAGCACCTCCCCTTCCGTCGCGTCGTAAAAGCGCGGGACGAGGTTGAGCGCGGTCGTCTTGCCGCTGCCCGTCGAGCCGATGAACGCGACCGTCTGCCCCGGCTCCGCGCGGAAGGAGAGATCGTGCAGGACGTATTCGCTCGCGTCGGGATATTTGAAAGAGACGTGGCGGAACTCCACCGTCCCTGCGGGCGTGCCCGCGGGCGACTGCTCCAGCGGGCCGTCGGCGATGGAGGACGGGGTGTCGAGCACCTCGCCGATGCGGCGGACGGAGACCATCGCGCGGGGCAGGATGATGAAGATGATCGCGAGCATGATGAACGCCATGACCACCTGCATCGCATAGCCCGAGAACGCCGCCATCTGCCCGAACAGCGCCGAGCGCTCGGCGCCCGTCGGGAGCGCGTCGATCAGGTATGCGCCGATCCAGTAGATCGCGAGCGTAAGCCCGCTCATGACCATCATCATGACGGGGCTCATGATCGCCATCGCGCGCGAGGTGAACAGCTGCGTGCGGGTCAGCTCCTCGTTCGCCTCGGCGAATTTTTTCTCCTGATACGCCTCAGCGTTGTACGCACGCACGACGCGAACGCCCGTGAGGTTTTCGCGGGTGACCGCGTTGAGGTTGTCCGTCAGCTTCTGCACGCGGCGGAACTTGGGGAACACGGCGAGCAGGATGAACAACATCATCGCCGCCATGACGAAGACGGCGACGCCCGTCGCGAGCGACCACTGCCAGTTGCGGACGAGGATCTTGCAGACCGCCCACACCGCGAGGATGGGCGCCTTGACGACGACCTGCAGCCCCATGGCGATGATCATCTGCACCTGCGTGACGTCGTTGGTCGAGCGGGTGATCAGCGAGGCGGTGGAAAAGCGGTTGATCTCCTCCATCGAAAAGCTCTCCACCTTGCCGAACACGAGCCCGCGCAGGCGGTACGCCACGGTCGCCGCGATGCGCGCGGCGAAGAAGCCGACCGCCGCCGAGCTGAGCGCACTGCCCAGCGCGCAGGCGAGCATCAGCCCGCCCTCCCGCCAGATCTCCCCGCCCGACGCGGCGCCCGAGACGGAGAGCACGGTGATGCGCTCCATGTAGTCGGGCAGCGTCAGATCCAGCCAGACCTGCAGGACGATGAAACCGATGCTCAGCACGACGTACAGCCATTCCGTCGCCCTGAGCGTCTTTAAAATGCGAAACATTCTCTTCTTTTCTCCTGTCGGCTTTCGCCGCGTGGGGTTTTGCCCCGTATCATAACACAATAAAAAAACGTTGTCAAGAGTTTAACAATACGGCAAAAAAATTCACGAAACGGTCAAAAAAATCTGCCGCCGCCCCGCAGATCGGGGCGGCGGAGGGTCACTCTTTTTCCAGACGCACATAGCGCACGTATTCGTAATCGCTCTCGGCGGCGCGGCGGAGCATCGCCCCGCGCACCTCGTCGCGCAGTTTTTCGGTGCGCTCGCGCACGGGAAGGCTCTCGTCGGGATAAAACGGCCCGTCGATGTACACGACCTCGCGCGGCTTGTCGGAAAACCTGCGCTTGTGATAGGTAACGGTCATCGTAAAACAGGGCTTGTTGCACTTGACGGGATAGTGAAAGGACGCGTCCGTGAAGGGACGTATCCCCGTATAATACTCCCAGATGGTCTTTTCCGGAAAGATGACGACGGGGTGCTTTTCGCACCGCTTTTCCACCGCCGCCATGAAATTGCGCATGCCGTCCAGCTTGGTCGGGATGGGCAGCGTGCCCAGCGCCATCATAAGCTTCCGGATGCCCGGAAAAGAGACGTTGTCCGCATGCGTGATGATGTAGCTCATGCGCGGGCTGGCGCAGGCGGCGGCGCGGAATGCGTCCGGCACGTCCTGCGTGTGGTTGCCGTACACGAAACAGCCGCCCTTGTGTTTTCTGAGCTTGCGCCGCCCCACGAACGCGGAGCGGAAGACGAGCCGCACCCACAGCCGCGCGAACGGGATGACGAGAAGGCGCACGAACACCTGTCGGAGCAGGACGTCCGCGATCCCCTTTCGCTCGTAATCGAAGTCTTTGTCCACCGTCTTGGTGCGAACGTGCGACTCATAGAGGATGTCCGTCTCTTCGCGGTAATATACGACCTTTTTCTCCTTCATCGCGCCCCCTTGTCCGCGGGTGCGGACGCGGCCCTGTCCTCGCGGCGCTCGCGCACGATGCGCGCCGCCACGTCGTAGATGTTGGTGCCGAAGCCGATGAGGATGTAGGAATAGTACAGCAGGAAGCGCCATGCGAGCACATACCAGAACAGAACGCTGTCCGCGATCGCCGTGAAGGCGAGCATGAACACCGTCTCCACCGCGCCCGAGTTGCCGGGCGTGGGGATGAATGCCGCCGAATAGGTCGCGTACATGGACAGCGCCATCACGGCAAAGAACAGCGCGCCGCCCGAAAGCCCCATGATCTCGCCCCCGCACATCGCTACGAGCAGGAAATACGGCATCGAGAACTCCAAAAGCGGCTCGCACAGGCAGAGCAGGAACAGCAGCAAAAAGGTCAGCGGCTTTTTGTAGATGAACTGCGAGAAGATGGCGAAGTCGTCCATCCACTTGCGGATGGCGCTCTCCAGCTTTTCGGCGTTCTTGACGATGCGGATCTTGTAAAGGAGTCGGATGAACAGGTTGATGAGCCATGTGACGGGCCGCGGACAGAACACGATGAAGGTCACAAAGACGGGAATGAACGCGTTGATGCCGAAACCGACCCAGCCGCAGATGAGGATGGTATTGCGCACCGCCGTCTCCTCTACCATGTCCAGCGCGCCCATGCCCGCGCCCATGATCACGGCGCAGGCGACGGTCACCGCGAGCATCTGCACCGCGTATTTGACCATGGTCACCGACGTGCTCTTGGTACCCGGAATGCCGTTCTTATAGAAGTAGTAGATCTGCATCGGCTGTCCGCCCGTCGAGAAGGGCGTGATCGCCTCGTAATATTTCCCGATGAGCGCGACCTTCATGTCCTTCGCAATGCCCAGCTTATATCCGTAACTGCGCGTGAGAAGGGTATATTTGAGGGTATCCGTCGCGAACATCAGCACGCACAGAAGCACCGCGACGAGCAGATACCACCAGTTCATCCTCGCGATGATGTCCGTAAACGCCGTCGAGTCCCCCTGTTCGAGCGAATTGCTCAGCGGCACCAGCGCATAGACGACAAGCCCGATGATCAACAGCGACACGAGCAGGCTGACGATGTTCTTTCTGCGCCGCTTTTTCAGCTCGGAGCGCGTGTATTCCTCTTTGGTCTTCCCCGTGCCCGCCTCCTGCGATGCGGAAACTTCCTGCGCCGCGGCCGCCTCCTGCGATGCGGAAACTTCCTGCGCCGCGGCAGCCTCCTGCGATTCGGAGGCCTGCACGGGCGTTTCGCGCTCTGCGGCAGGGTCCTGCCCGTCTGCGGGCACGCTCTGTGCGATGTCTTTTTCTTCTTTCATGTTTCACCTTGCGGCCGTGCCGCACCTTTTTTCTCGTTTCCATTCTATTGTAACACAAACGCGCGCGTTTGCCTAACGAAAACGGGCAGAAAAACGCACGATTTGCATTCGCGCGCGTATTTTTTACAATATCTTTACAAATTCCTCTCCCTTGCAAAAGAGGAAACGCGCCTTCCCTTTTTTCTATGCCTGCACGCGCGCGGATATGCGCACTTGCACAAGAAAAGGATTGACAAACACGGCAAAAAATGCTACTGTCTATATATGCAGAAAACGATACAAGACGTCATCGAGACATACGCATTTCAGGCGATCGGCGAAGCGAATCCCGCCGTAAAACAGGTGCGGGCGGTCGCGGGGAACACAAAACCCAACCCGCACAGGCTGTTCGTCGCCGAAGGGATCTGGATCCTCGGTATGTGCGAAAAATTTTCCGCGCCCGTCGAGAGCCTCCTGCTCTGCCCCGAGCACATCCGCACGCCCGAGGCGGTCGCGCTTGCCGAAAAGCTCGCGCGGCGCACCGAGCGGCGGTTCGTCGTATCCGCAAAGACCTTCGAGAAGATCTCCGAACGCGGTCAGCCGGACGGACTGCTCGCCCTCGCGCAGCTGCCCGCGCACGATCTGGCCGCCTTTCGCCCGGAGCAGGACGCCGTCCTGCTCGTTCTCGACGGCGTGGAGATCCCCGGGAACATCGGGACCATGCTCCGCATGGCGGACGGCGCGGGGCTGGACGGCGTGTTCCTTTGCAACCGAAAGGCGCGGCTCACCCACCCCAAGCTCATCAAGGGGAGCCAGGGCGCAGTGCTCTCCGTGCCCCTCTTCGAGTTCGCGACGGTGGAGAGCTGCCGCGCATGGCTTGCGGAAAACGGATTCACCGTCTACCTCGCCGACACGCGCGCAAAGTTGTATTACTACGACGAGCCGTTCGGCAAAAAGACGGCGCTCGTCATGGGCAGCGAGCGCTACGGCATCTCGCGCGAATGGTACGACGGGAGCTACGAGATGATCGCCATCCCCATGGAGGGAGACTGCGATTCGCTCAACGTCGGCGTCGCGGCGACGGTGCTCGCCTACGAGGCGGTCAAAAAGAACAAATTCCTCCCCAGGGGCCTGCGCCCTGCGGGGAAATAAACGCCCGTGCGCCCTCCCGTCGGGAGGGCGCACGGCCTTATAAATGAAAAAAAGGACCGCAAGGTCCTTTTTTGCGCGGCGTTCCGCCGCGCTTTTTTGTACGCATTTTTTGCAAAACGGTGCGAAAAAAACGCATCGCGCTCAGCTCTTGGGCTTGTAGCGGGAAAGAAAATCGTAACGAACGCCCTGCGAGTCGTATTCGATGAGCGTGTCCACATGCACGTTGTACGCACTGCGGAAGATGTTGATGTCCGCATTGGGATTGGTCTTTTTGAGCGAGGCGATCAGCCGCTTGATCTCCAGCCGCTTGGAGTTGTCCTCCTTTTCCTCGCTCTTTTCGGTGAAGCGGCAGGCACAGCGCAGAAAGCGCAGGCCGTAGCGCTCTTTCCAGCGGATGATGTCCTCCTCGTGCACATAATAGAGCGGGCGGATGAGCTGCATCCCCGGATGATTTGTACTGTACAGTTTGGGCGGCATGGACTGCATCTGCCCGCCGTAGAGCATCGCCATGAGGATGGTCTCGATCACGTCGTCGAAGTGGTGCCCGAGCGCGATCTTGTTGCAACCCAGCCGCCTCGCCTCTTCGTAAAGATAGCCGCGGCGCATGCGCGCGCACAGATAGCACGGGTTTTTCTGCACCTCTTCCACCGCGGCGAAGATGTCCGTCGAGAAGATGTGCACGGGAATGCCCAGCCGCTCGGCGTTCTCCTCGATCAGCGCGCGGTTTTCGGGCGCATAGCCGGGATCCATCACGAGAAATTTGAGCCCGAAGCGCTTTTCGCCGTGCCGCTGCAGCTCCTGCATGCACTTGGCGAGGAGCATGGAATCCTTCCCGCCCGAGATGCAGACGGCGATCTCGTCCCCCTCCTCAACGAGCGCGTACTCCTTGACCGCCTTGACAAACCTGCCCCAGAGCACCTTGCGGAAAGAGGTGATGATGCCGCGCTCGACCTCCTGCGCGAACGCCGTCATGCGCGGGGCAGGACGAGTTTTACGCCCGTCTCGCGCTCCCATTCGCGCGCCTTTTCAAGGGTGAAGCTCCCCTCGCCCTTTTCGGCCTTTGTGCAGGCGATCAGCGTTTCGCCCGCGCGGATGCGCCGCGCGATCTCGTCGGCGCCCGACGCGATGTACCAGCAGCCGTCCTCCTCGAACACCGCGGGCTCGCCGCCGCGCGCGCCGTAAGGGAGAAGGCGGGCGGGACAGATCTCATAGCGCACAAAGCGCTCGCCCGCCGCGTATTTTCTGTAATGATCGGCGATGTGCGCCCCTACCGTCTCGGGCGGGACAAATGAGGTATCGATGACATAGTCGTAATTCTCGGTGTCCTTGATGTTGACGCCGTACAGTCCCGAATAGCGCAACATCTCGCTCTTGCGCCTGTCCGCGACCGAGCGCACCGCCTCCTCGATGCTCGAAAACGGCTCGCTCTCCCTGCCCGCGTTGAGGATGCGTTCGGCGGAGACGCGCGCGTCGCACATCATGTACACGGAGAACGAGGAAGGCACGAAGTGCCACGCCATGCGCGAGTCGATGATCAGATCTTTTGGCTCGTGTTCGAGCGCGCGCAGGCCGTCGTCGATCCTGCCGTCGATCTCGGGATGCGTCTCCATATAGCGGTTGAGTTCGAGGGTGGTCATCCCCATCTCCGTCGCGATCGCGCGCTGGATGGTGCCCGTTGAATAACACTCCGCGCCGAATTCCTTTGCGAGGAGCTTTCCGACCGTCGACTTTCCGCTGCCGAGGTCGCCTGCCAGAGAGATCTTGATGTTCATAACTGCCTCTTTTTTCTGTTTTTACCCGTTTATTTTACCACAAACGGCAGAGATTGTAAAACAAAAGAGCGGGGAATTTCCCCGCCCTTGCCCGTTACTCCACAGAAGGGAGCATCTTTTCGTAATCCGCATAGCGCATGAGGCCCAGGCGGAACGCCGTCGCCGTGCCCGCCGCCACGCCGCGGCGGAGCGCCTCGCGGTCGCTCTCGCCCGAAAGCTTTGCCGCGAGAAACCCCGCGAGAAGGGAATCGCCCGCGCCCACCGAGTCGATGCCCGCGCCCGCGGGCGCCGCCACGAAATGCACCTGCCCGTCCTCCGCGTACAGAAGGGCGCCGCGCACGCCCATGCTGACGAGCACGTTCTGCGCGCCCATGCGCCGAAGCTCCGCCGCGCAGGCGTCCACCTGCGCGCGTTCCTCCACGCGCACGCCGAACAGCTCCCCGAGCTCTTCGATGTTGGGCTTGACCAGCCAAACGCCGCGCGCGACCGCACTGCGCAGGGCGTCGCCCTGCGCGTCGACGACGACGCGCACGCCCTCGCCCGCCGCCTCCGTCAGACGGCCGTAGACTTCCTTGGAGAGAGAAGCGGGAACACTGCCCGCCAACACGAGCAGACTGCCCGCAGGCAGGGCGCGCACCTTTGCTTCGAGGGCGGCGACGTCCTCTTCGCTCACGGACGGGCCGCCCGCGTTGATGTCCGTCTCCTCGCCCGCGCGCACCTTGACGTTGATGCGGCTGGTGCCCGCCACGCGCACGAAATCGCAGATGACACCGCGCGAGGCGACCTCGCGCAGGATCTCCTCGCCCGTAAAGCCCGCGGCGAAGCCGAGCGCGCAGCTCTCCACGCCGAATTCGCGCAGAACAAGGGAGACGTTGATGCCCTTTCCGCCAGGCGAGATGCTCTCGCCCGTCGTGCGGTTGATCTTTCCGGGTTCAAAGCGCTCCGCGCGCACCACATAGTCGAGCGCGGGATTGAGAGTGAGAGTATAGACCGCGCTCATCTTTCCTCCTCCGCGCCGAGCACGCCGATCTCGCGCAGGTACTGTGCGAGGATGTCCGCCGCGTCCGCGCACAGCTCGGCGCAGGGGCGCTTTTTGTAGTATGTTTCGGTGCGCTCCTCCGCGCGGGGAGAAGCGTCGGAGGTGATGCCCGCGAGAAGTTCGCGGCAGACGATGCTGCCGTTGCGTTCGCGGAATCGGCCTGCGAGAAGCTGTTCGCGCGCATACAGCGCGGATTTTTCCGCATTTGTGGGATTTTCGGCGTCGTATGTAAAGAGCCCGAGCGCCATCAGCATGCCCGAGACGCACCCGCACACCTCGCGCATCCTGCCCATGCCGCCGCCGAAGGGCGCCGCCGCGCACAGAAGGGTGTTCTTGTCCTGCGGGAGGTACTCCGCAAACGCCAAGAGCACCGATTGGGCGCAGTTCAAGCCCGATTTGAAGTGCGCGCGCGCCTTTTCCGCTTCCGTCATGACTTATCCTCCTTTTTGTGAAGAATTTCAAGAAAATTGAGAATCCTCTTGCATTATGCAGAATCTGTGTTATAATGTAAGTATGTTAGAGATATATTACAGCTATGCCGAGATCAAATCGGACGATTTCATCCGTCATGTGCTCGCACGCTATTACAACATGCCGAACGCCGCGCTGCACAAATCTCTCAACGGCAAGCCCTACGTCGAAAATGCAAAGTTTCAGTTCAACCTGACGCACAGCAAGGGTCTGATCGCCCTCGGCGTCGGGAAAAAACAACTCGGGCTGGATTGCGAAAGCCTGAGCGGCAAGGCACGCCCTGCCGTGCTCAACAAGTTCTCCGAGCGCGAGCGCGCGGAGATCTCGACCGTGTCCGATTTCTATGCGCACTGGACGGCGCGGGAGAGCTACATCAAATACCTCGGCGAAACGCTCGCCGACTGCTGGAGAAGGGTGGAATACGTCGGCGGGAAGATCTGGTTCCGCGGCAAACTGACCGAGGCGGTCATCACCCAGTTCGAGCTGGACAACTACGTCTTCAGCGTCTGCGGCGAATACACCAAGATCAACCTCAAAAAGATCGACGTCTGACACACCGGCTCTTTGCGGCGCGCCCTTCGGCGCGCCCTTTATTTTTTGCCGCGGGATGCACCGCGGCTTTTTTCCGCCTGTTTTGCTTTCGCCTCCAGGGCGACGCGGTCGATCTTCCCCACCGCGGAGAGCGGGAGCGCGTCCTCGAACAGGATGCGGCGCGGACGCGCATAGCGGATGAGCCTGCGCGCGCACATCTGCTCGATGTTCTTGCGGCAGGCGGCGCGGTCGGCGCCCGGCTCGCATTCGACGAACAGACACACCGCCTGACCGCGCAGGGCGTCCGTCTCCCCGACCGCGCACGCCTTCGCGACGCCCGCAACGGACAGCGCCGCCGCCTCGACCTCGGAGGGATAGACGGGCACGCCGCTCACTTTGAGCACGTTTTTGATGCGCTGTTTAAAATAGAGAAAACCGTCTTCGTCCAGATAACCGCAATCGCCCGTGGCGAGCCAGCGCGTCCCCTCCCGCTCCGAAAAGGCGGCAGGTTCGCCGAGATAGCCGAGCATGAACTGATCGCTGCTGAGGCATATCTCGCCCGTCTCGCCCGCGGGAAGCGACTTTCCCTCCCGCACGATCGCCGCGCGCGTGCCCGAGAGCGGGTAGCCGACAGAGCCCGCGCGGTGGTGTGCGCGCGTGTTGACGAAACAGACGTTGACCGCCTCCGTCATGCCGTACCCGACGTACATGTGCGCCGAGCTCCCGCCGCGCGCGAGCACGGCGTCAAACGCGTCGATGAGGGGTTGCGGGACGTCGTCGCCGCCGACATACACGTCTTTGATGTGCGAGAGATCCGCCTCTGTGAACGCGGGTTCGGAGAGGAGCTTGCGGAACATGGTCGGCACGCCCATCAGGATGTTGGCGCGGGTGCGCACGATCTCCTTTGCACAGCGGCGCGCCGAAAAGCGCAGGCAGAGCACGTTGGTGCGGCGCATGAGCATGCACATATGCACGTTCATGCACAGCCCGTAGCCGTGGAATATGGGCACCACGTCGTAGATGGCGGAGTATTCCCCGAGCGGACGGCTGAGAAACTCCTCCGCCTTACAGCACAGGCGGTTGAAAACGTCGTTCCCGTGCACGATGATCTTGGGCTCGCCCGTCGTGCCGCCGCTGGACAGATACACCGCGGGCTCGTCCGCCGCGAACGCGCAGGCGGACACGCGCGGGTTTTTTCTGTCCCGCAGGTATTTTTCAAAGCTCTCGCCGCGCGACGAAGGACGATGAAAAAGGCGGAACGCCATGCGCGTCGGCAGGTCCATGTAGCGCGCGTTGTCGCTGACCAGCGTGCGCACGCCGATATTTGAGAGATCGCCCGTATAACTGTCGCTGACGATCAGAAGGCGGCTGCTCGTCCGCCGTATAACGTCGGCGAGCTTTTCGGGCGGCAAGAGCGGGTGCGCGGGACTGACCACCCCGCCCAGCTTGTTGACGGCATAGAGCGCGAACACCGCCGCGGGCGAATTGGGAAGGCAGAGGGTGACGACGTCCCCCTTCTTTATGCCCAGATCTGCGGCGAGGTTATCCGCGAGAAGATCAATGCGGGCGAGCACCTCTTCAAACGAATAGCGGCGCCCGAAAAAGGAGAGTGCGGTGCGCACCGTGCTCCCCGACGGATTGAGTTGTACGGCCTCGTACATCGAACAGCCTTCGGGCAATCGCTTCATAGACACCTCAGAAGAGGGACGCCGCCCCTGCGCATACCGCGAAGAAACAGGGAATGACGACCATGTGCGAGAGATAGATGACGGCGGCGTGCCTGCCGAGGAAACACGGCCCGCTGTTCCACGCCCCGTCAAAGGGCGCGAATGCGTAACGCGCGGGGGTGTGGTAGATCAGCCTGCCGAGGATGCCGCCGCAAAGCAGGATCGCCGCATACGGCAGCAACGGGAAGTAATCGGAAGAGTACAGGCTGAAATTGAATTCGCGCACCTCGACGAACAGCGACAAAAACAGATCGTCCGAGAGCTCCCCGCTCGGCGGGATGGAAGAGACGAACTCGAATAACCCGTTTCTGAAGATGAGATCGCCGCAGGCGGTGAAGCAAAAGACGAGGAGCGCGACGCCCGCGACACTGGGCAGATAGCGGAGCGCCTCCCGCGCGATGCGTGCGGGGCGGCTCTGCCCGAGACAATCCCCCGCCGCCTCGGCGGCGTTGTCCAAAAAGGCGTACAGTAGCACGCCCGCAGAGATCATGTGCAGGGCGCCGAACAGCACGGTCACCCCCTGCAAGCCGAACTGCTCGGCAAGGGAGGTGACGGCGGTGATGCCGCAGGCGGCGAGCCCGAGGGGGATAAACCTTCGGAAATTCCCGCGGGAAAGGGTACAGCTGATGCCGCACAGAAGAAAAAAGGAGCACACCGCGAACTGCCAGACGAAGTTGCGCACATACCATGTCCAGTATGCCCTGCCCAGAAGCTCGGCGCCCGCAAACACGGAAGTGCCGAAGAGCCGGTTGATCGAAGGGAGCACCGTCCAGAGCGAGAACATGAGATGATCGAAGATCATCAGCATGACACACAGCCCTCGCACAAAGTCGAGTTCCCAAAACCTGTCTCCGCCCCGCCCGCAAAAGCGGCGCACCATCTTTTTGTATCCGGCGCTGCCCGGATATTTTGCGTCGATGCCGTCGCAGATCATACCCTTAAAGTTTAACACTTTTGCGGGCGGGATGTCAATCCGCGCGCCCGCCTTTTCGGTGAGCGAATGCAAAATTTCATTCACCGAACAGTTCGGCGAGGATACCGTACAGCTCGGTCAGGCTCTCGCAGGCAAAGAGCTGTTTTCTCCGCGCGGCGCAGTCGCGCATGCCGCGTATGTAGAACGAGGTCATCTTGCGCATCTGCACCAGCGTGAACTTCTCCCCGTAAAAAGGGAGCATGTCCGCGATCTGCCTGCGGATGACGGCGCCGCGGTCCCATTCCTCCTCCCCCGTCAGGATGTGCGCAAAGACGTGCGGGTCGTACATCGCCGCGCGCGCGAGCATCACGCCGTCCGCGCCCGTGCGATCGAGCATTTTTTCCGCGTCCGCGCGCGTGAACACCCCGCCGTTCGCGATGACGGGCACCCCCGCCGCCGCCTTCGCCGCCGCGATCTGCGCATAGTCGGGTTCGCCCGAATAGTACATGTCCCGCGTGCGGCCGTGCACGGTCAGCATGTCCGCGCCCGCGCCCGCGCACAGTTTTGCGAACTCCGCCGCGCACGTTTTGCCCCGTTCCAGCCCGATGCGGAACTTCACGCTGACCAGCTTTCCGCTCTTCTTGCAGGCGGAGACGATACGCTCGGCAAGAGGGAAATTTGCGAGCAGCGCACTGCCCTCCCCGTTTTTAAACACCTTCGGCACGGGACAGCCCATGTTGAGATCGACGAGCGGAAAGGGCGCGAGCGCCTCGCTCTCGCACGCCGCGCGCAGGATGTCGGGATCGCTCCCGAACAGCTGTACCGCGGTGTTCTTTTCGTCGGGCGCAAGGTGCAGAAGTGCGCGCGTGTTCTCGTTGTTGTAGAGAAGCCCCTTCGCGCTGACCATCTCGGTGAAGCACAGCCCCGCGCCGAAAGAATAACAGAGGGAGCGGAAGGCGAAGTCGGTATACCCCGCGAGCGGCGCGAGAAAGAGGTTGTTCGGCGTTTCCAGATGCCCGATGCGAACGCCCGACCCCAGCTCAGCCATTGCGCTTTGCCCTCTCATAGTACGCCCAGAGCTCCTCTGCGGACAGCTCCTGCATCTTCTTCCCGTCCGCGAGGATGAGCGCCTCGGTGCGGCAGAAACGGTCGGAGAACTTCTGCGTGCTCTCCTTGAGCGCCTCTTCGCAGTCGGCGCCCGCGAGCCTTCCGACATTGACCGCCGAGAACAGCAGATCGCCTGCCTCCTCGCGGATGTGCGCTTCGTCCCCCTCGCCGATGGCCGCGAGCAGTTCGGAAAGCTCCTCTTTTACCTTTTCCGCCGCCTCCGCGGCGTCCTTGAAGTCGTAGCCGTACTTTGCGGCGCGCTTTGCGACCTTCTGCGCGCGCATCGCCGCGGGGAAGACCTTGGGCACGTCGCGCACCGAGTCGGAGCCGCTCTTCTGACCCTTTTCCGCCTGCTTGTTGCGCTCCCAGACGGACAGTGCCCCGTCCGCGTCCGAGACCTTGTCCGCCCCGAAGATGTGCGAATGGCGGAAGATGAGCTTGGAACAGACGCCGCTGAGCACGTCTTCGGGCGTGAAGGCGCCGCGCTCCTGCCCCATCACCGCGTGGAATGCGCCCTGCATGAGCACGTCTCCCGCCTCCTCGACGATCTTGTCGTCGTCGCCGCTGTCGATGGCGTCCACGAGCTCGTACGCCTCCTCGATCATGTTGGAGCGGATGCTCTCGTGCGTCTGCGCCCTGTCCCACGGACAGCCGTCGGGTGCGCGCAGGCGGCGCAAGATCTCGACGAGATCGTCAAAGGAAAAGCGCGTCTTTTGCAGAAGCGGGATGTCTTCCACCACGACTGCGCAGGTGCTGTCGTATTCGCTCTCGCGGTCCATTTCAAAGAGGCGGATCTTCTTCGCCTTTCCGCCGCGCACGAACCACGCCTGCGCCTCGTCGCCGAACAGCTCGCAGAGGCGCAGCTTCACGTCGCCCGCTACGAGGTCGCAGTCCACGTCGTACACCGCGAGCGGGAGAACGGGACGCATGTCCGCCGCCGCATAGGCGGAGACGGAGGTGCGGTTGCGCGAAAAGACGCGCGCCGCCGCAAACGCCGCGTCTGCCTTGGACGTGCCCGCGAACACGCGCGCGGCGGGATGTCTTTTGAGGACGAGCCCCGCAGAGACGTCCTCCGCGACGCTCCCGTCCACACAATAGACGACGTCCCCTTCCTTCGCGGCGGCGAGCACCGCCGCCGCGAGATTTTTGTTCAGGGTGTCGAAATTGCGGCTGGACGCATAGACGGCGTCCAGCGTCTCAAAGGGAACGCCCAGCGCGCGGACGCCCTCCGCCGCGGGCGTCTCGCCCGTGCGCAGAATGACGCGCGCGCCCGAGACGAGCGTCTGCCTTGCGCCTTCGCCGAGATCCGCGGGACTGCAACCCAAACCTACGATCGTGACCATGTCTTTTCCTCCGTAACAAAGAGCGTTCGCCGATCAGTGCGAAGGAGAGCGCGCCGAAGGCGAGATACACCGCGCCGCCCGCGCCGAGCAAAAACAGGACGTGCGCGCCGCGAAGCGCGAGCGCCGCGCCCGCCGCCGCAGCGGAGAGCATCCCCGCCCTGCCTGCCTCCGCAATGAGCCGAAGCCTATTTTTTCTTTCCCTAATACTATACAACAAATCGAGCAGAAGTGCAACAAGATAACAGGCGATGCACGCATAAGCCGCGCCGTAAACGGAGATGCGCGGCACGGGGAGCAGGATGCACTCGCACGCGAGCTTGACGGCGGCGGCGATGCCCATGTACAGCGCCGCGCGCTTTGCCTGTCCCCTGCCCGCCATGCAGGAGGCGAGCGTCTGCACGAGCGCGAGAAGAAGTGCGGAAAAGGCGCTCGCCCGCACCAGCCCCGCGAGCACGGCGCTCTCCTGCGACGGGAGGGAGCGGAAGAGAAAAGAGGTCACCTGCGCGGGAAACAGGAAGAGAAAGAGCGAGGCGGGCAGCGCGATGAGCAGGGTGCACATGAGCGCGAAACAGGTCTTTTCCTCCGCCTCGCGCGCGTCTTTTGCGCGCGCGACGGCGGGAACACACGCCGCCGCGATCCCGTAACAGACGGACACGGGCAGGTTGACGATGGTCGAGGCGCCGCCCGCATACAGCCCGTAGAGCGCGGTCGCGTCCGAAGCGTACCGCCCCACCAGCCGCACGATGAGGATGCTGTCGAGCAGGTTGGAAAGCGGGAGCACCGCCGCGGAGAGGGTCACGGGCAGGGTCACAAAGAGCAGAGAAGCGGCGCGCACGCCCCCTTCGCGGAAGAGCGGACGGCGGACGGGACGCGCGCACAGCGCGAGGAAGAGCGCCGCCGCCGCCTCGCTGAGAGTGACGGCGCAAAAGGCGAACGGCACCGCGCGCGTGCCCGAAAAAAAGGCGAAAAAGGCGAGCCCGCACCCGATCTTGACTGCCTGTTCCACGATCTCGGAGAGTGCGGTGGGCAGAAAGTTGTTTTCGCCCTGGAACCTGCCGCGGTAACAGGAGATCACCGCGACAAAGAAGAGCGCGGGCGAGAGCAGGCGATAGGCGGACGCGGCGGCGGGCGCGCCCTGCAATGCGCTCATTGCGGGCGCGAGCGCGTACATCAGAAGGGCGGACGCGGCGCCGATCAGAGAAAAGAGCATGAGCGACGAGCGCAGAACGCCGCCCGCGCGCGCAGGCGAAGAGGCGACGAGTCGCGCGACGGCGGCGGGGATGCCCGTCGCGGAGAGGGTCAGAAGAAGGCAGTAAAAGGGAAAGACCATCTGATAGATGCCCATCCCCTCGCCGCCGAGGTTGTTCGTGAGGGGGATGCGGTAAAGTGCGCCCAGCGCCTTGGCGGCGATCCCGCCCGCCGAGACGATCAGCGCACCCCGCAAAAAGGTGTTCTTTTTCATATGTACCCTGCCGCCGAAAAAATGCGCCCACTTCATGTTCTATGGGCAGAAATGAGTTGTCATCGCGCGCGCAAACTGCTATAATGGAGAGCATAGGGAAGAAAAATATGGAAACTCTGCAGGCGGTCTACCGCTTTTTCTGGACAACGGGCAAAACGCCCGCGCCTTGGGGCGTCTATCATATCCTCTGGGTCGGCATCGTCCTCGCCTGCATCTTTTTGATCGTGCGCGGGAGGAAGGCGCTGCGCCGCGGCCGCCTGTGCGCACGGCTGACGGGCGCAGGCTGTGCGGTGCTTTTTGTCCTGGAAGCGATCAAACAGCTGATGTACCTGTTCAAACTTTCAGACGGCGCGCTTGTCGTCGATTATACCTGGTCGGTGTTCCCCTTTCAATTCTGCACGACGCCCGTCTACGTCGGGCTTGCCGTCTTTTTCCTGCCCGAGGGGGCGACAAAGCGGGCGTTCTGCGCCTTTCTCGCCGCATTCGGTCTGTTCGGCGGCGTCACCATCCTGCTGTATCCGAACACCGTTTTCACACAGTACGAGTACCTCAATCTGCACACCATGCTCTGGCACGGCGGCCTCATCCTGATCGGAGTATTGCAATGGGCAGGCGGGACCTTCCGCACCGACGCCCGCGATTTTCTCGGCGCGGCCGCCCTTTTTCTCGCGCTCGTGCTCGTCGCGCTTGCGCTCGATCTTGCACTTCCGTTCCTCGCGGACGAGCGGTTCAACATGTTCTACATCAGCCCGTACACCCCCTGCACCATCCTCTTCCTCGCGAAGGTGTGGGAGGTCGCGCCCTATCCCCTCTTTTTTCTGCTCTATGCGGGCGGATTCGTGCTCATCGCATTCGTGTTTTTCCTGACAGGCAAAGTTCTCACGCGCCAAAGAAAAAGCGCGCTAATACCCGTCAATTGAAAGGGAGTGCCCCGCAGGGCGCTCCCTCTTTTTTCATTCGAACTGGTTGGCGAGGATGTCCGCCGTCAGCCGTGCAAGCTTTACGCTCCCGCTCTCCATGCGCGCCCCCTCTTCAAAAGAAAGAAGCCCGACCGCGCCGAGGCAGTCGCCGCCCGCGACGATGGGCACGATGATCTGCGCCGTGGGGCGAAGTTCGCCCTCCTCGGTCAGCGGGACGATGTCGCCCCCCTCCGCGAGGTTCGCGCAGTAACTCTTGCGCTCGCGCATGATCTCCTCAAGCTGGCGCGAGACGTGCTTTTTTGCGAATTCCTTGCGCCCGTCTCCCGCCGCGTAGAGCACTTCGTCCGTGTCGCAGATGAGCGCAAGGTGTCCGCTCAGATCGTTGAGCGAGCGGGTCGTCCCCTCCGAGAAGCGCTCGAGCGTCGCGATCGGCGAATACTTTTTGAGCATGAGCTCATCCGAATTTGTGAAGATCTCCAGCGGATCGCCGTCCTTGATGCGGAGGGTGCGCCGTATCTCCTTCGGAATGACCACCCTGCCCAGTTCGTCGATGCGCCGTACGATTCCCGTTGCTTTCATTGATTCCTCCTGTTTCCTCCTGTTTCCCCTTCCGGGCATTACAGTAGAAGTATGAGGCAATGTTTTGGTTTTATACCAAATAAAAGATTTCAAGCGAATCTCGCAAAAGAGATGCTGCGATTCGCTTGAGATTGAAGGGACAACCGCCGCACGCCTGCGGCTGACGGCGTTTTTCCCCTCTGCGAAAATGTTTAAGGGCTCCCTTATTATCAAAATTTTCGCATTCACCTCTTTCGGAGCGCCGCCCCTGCGGCGTATCGGGAAAAAGTCAAAAGTGCGATTTTGACTTTTTCGGAAGATCGGAAGAAATGAAGAGTTCACAAATTTTCTTTTGAGCTGACAAAAGAAAATTTCGTGATTTTGAGGAAAACCCCTGCGTTCGCCGCCCTTTGGCGGCTCTGCGCACGGCGTTTTCCTCTGCGGCGCGCCCTTTCGGGGCACACCACAAAACGCGCGCCGCATTCACCTTTCCTGCCTGCGCTTTCGCGTATCGGGAAAAAGTCAAAAATGTGATTTTGACTTTTTCGGGAGAGAAAAGAAGTTCACGAATTTTCTTTTGAGCTGACAAAAGAAAATTCCGTGAGTTTGAGGGGAAACCCGAACGGTTTTCCCCTCTGTCCGCGATGTTTTAGGGGCACACCATATAAAATCGCGGACATTCACCTCATCCGTGCGCCGCTTCCGCGGCGTGGCGGAAAAAAATGCTTCGCGCGTTTCTCGTAAAAGAGATGCAGCGATTCGCTTGAGTTTCAGAGAAAACCCGCGGGCACGCCCGCTCTGCGGGCTGGCCGCCTGTTTTCTCTCTGCGGCGGTCTGTTACGGCTCTCTTATTATCAAAATCGCCGCATTCACTCTTTCCGCATAAGC
>JAHZBZ010000002.1 GCA_019423125.1 Bacillota bacterium
GCTGATACCCTGAAGGTGCACCAAAGAGGTATAATCCGAATTATTTGCTGATAACGAGCGAATGGTTCGGATTTTCTTTTCTATAAAATTCTATCAAATAAAAAGGAACGTTCAAACGAGCGTTCCTTTATGATATTGTCCGGTTAAAGCTCATCACTTTGCCAATTTGATTATAAATTGCGTGGACTGCGTAAAAGACAGCAGAATTTCTCCGCCAAGCTTTTGCACGAATTTTTTTACAAGAGGCAATCCAAGGCCTGTGCCTTTTTCTGCGCCCGATCTGTCGCTTGTATAAAATGATTGAAAAATCAATTCTTCTTTTCCGGCCAATGAGTCTCCTGTGTTGGTCACGCTGAATATGATCCAATCCCTTTCCATAGATAAGCCGACTGAGATTTTACCGCCTTTGGGTGTATAAAGAGAATTGACTTTTAATGTTTTGGTCGAAAAATCCAACTGCGTGTTTCCTGCTTGTATTTTTTGCGTCGAAACGCAGCCGTATCGGCGCAATAACGCTCGCAACCGAAGTTCCAGTTCTTCAAAATTCACCGGCTTTGTCATGTAATCGTCTGCGCCGCCCTCAAAACTTTTTCTTTTATCTCCGATCGTATTTAACTCAGTGAGCATCAGAACAGGCAGATCAGGATTGAGCGATTTTATTGCCTTTGTCAGTTCGTTTCCGTCAAGATCGGGCATTATGATATCGGCGATCACGAGATCTATGTTCTTATTCTCCAAAACGGACAACGCTTCGTTTCCGTTCCCGCTTTCGTGCACACAAAAACCGCGTAGCTCAAGATTGCGCTTGGTCAATTTTCGGAGCGGGAGGTCATCTTCTGCCAGCAGAATTTGAAACATGGTTACCTCATTATTTTAAAAGATCAACTTGCTTTATTTTAATTATAACAACCTTTTTCTGCTCTGTCAATTTGTATTTTTTTGTTTGAGCACGGTGTTTTATAAGGCCGATTATTACAATTCCGACACAGGCCAATGTTTTCGGGATCATTAAAACACCTATGATGGGCACAGTATCCGAAAAGAGTACGACAGGAATGTAAAATCCGAATGACAGGATCACCATGAGCGCCATTATATAATAGCTGCGATCTTTGCATGTTTTTGCGATCAGAAAACAAATCACGATTATTTCTATGCCGATCAATGCAAACGGAATATTCCTCAAAATGCCCCAAAGAAGAGAGCCTTCGTATGAGAACCATTTATTTTGAGGGAAAGCGCAAAGTACAATTCGCAATGCTGCCAAGAAGAACAGGCAAATGCGGCAACTTATTGTTTTTATTTTGTTTGGTTTCCAGACGCTTTCAAGAATAAAATAAAAGATAACATAAAACAGGGTCATGGTAATTGAAGTGATCAATTTTCCTAATCCCAGAGCAAATGCGTTTGCCTCCAATCCTGTTGTGAACAAGGCGTAGACGCGCGGTATCAAATGAAACGAATCGCCGGATGACAAAACCACAGCCATCACGCCGAATAATTTAAAAAATTTGCCTTTCCCTTTTACGATCAGATAAATTCCGATGAAGAGGGCGAAGGTCAGGTAAGCTGCATCAAACAGCAATTCCATAGTGGCTTGGATCATAAATATAACTCCTTGTTTGATTTTGCTCATATTGTACACGATTATTTTTAACTGAATGTTAACTATTGTTTTTGGTTTGTATCCGTGTAAACCCTGATTCCAATTAAAAATTAGCAAAATCCAAGGGATCCGTTGCCGCCGATGAGTTCGCAAATTCGTTGTAAAAGAATATGATGAAGAAAACAGAACGTTCAAGCTTTATATGAAAACCGCAGGGGTAGTATTATCAAAAACATGCAGGTGCAAACGATCCGTTACCGAAGTGACCGATTTTGTAGTAACGGAAGCGGGGGGGGGGATTGCGCGCAGAAAAATAAGCGGCTTTCAAGTTCGATCAATCGCCATCAAGCGCGATCGTCAGGCAACGCTCTTAAAAAACCGCTAAGACAAAGATAAAAACAAGCCTCTGGACTTCTAAAGCATCATGGGCGATGCTTCGATGGGACAAAGATTATCAGCGACAACGGACTGAATTTTTTGACGGTGTCCGTCTGTGATTATATAAAAGCGCTGCTCTTGCGGGCAGTCGGACATTAAGGTGTATTTATTGTTTAAATGATGTTCAGCGCTCGGGTTAGCTGTCGAGCGTGTCTTTTTTTCGGCATTTGAGGCAAATTGAGAATGAAACGGCGGGAAACCCTTTACATTGGAAGGGAAATAAGCTACAATGGAGTCGGAGAAAATGGCTGACAAAATATGACGTCATAATTTATACCTATGATGCCTGCGTGACCCGTCAGAGCAAGATTAAAACGGCGTGACGCATCTGTAGCAGTATAAGCAGAAGCGCGTGCAGGGAAGTGACGCATGATTTCTTTCGAGAAAGCGGAAAGAAAAAGCAATGGGGCGCGGCAAAATAATTTAAATATCCGATAAGAGGAAATATGATAGAAGTAAAGGGAAAATACAACGAGGCAAAAATTTTTACGGACGTTGTGGACAATGCGTCCGTTTCGCAGGTGATAGAGCTGTGCAACCAGGAGTTTGCGGCAGGAAGCCGCATTCGCCTGATGCCCGACATCCATGCGGGAAAAGGCTGTACGATCGGCACGACCATGACGATCACGGATAAGATAGTACCCAATCTCGTCGGCGTGGACATCGGTTGCGGCATGGAAGTGATCCGCGTCCGCGAAACATATCTGGAATTGGAAAAGCTTGATAAGCTGATCTATCAAAAGATACCTTCCGGATTCGCGATCCGTGACAAGGCGCACCGTTATTCCCGTGAGATCGAACTTGAAGAGCTGTGCTGCTTTCGCTACATCGACGCAATTCGCGCGGAAAAAAGCATCGGCACTCTTGGCGGAGGAAATCACTTTATCGAGGCGGATAAGGACGACGACGGCAATCTTTATATCGTCATCCATTCGGGAAGCCGTCACCTCGGACTGGAAGTTGCAAAATATTATCAGGAAGAGGGATACAAAATGCTCAACCATTCCGACGATGCGTCCGTAAAACAGATGATCGCGGAGTTGAAGAGGGAGGGGCGGCAAAAAGATATACAGAAAGAGATCGCTCGAATGAAAAACGTAAAACAGATCAGCATTCCGAGAGATCTTGCTTATGTGACGGGCGATCTGTTCGACAGATACATTCACGACATGAAGATCGTGCAGGAATTTGCCGAACTCAATCGCCGCGCAATGATCGATGAGATCGTCAAGGGGATGAAACTTCACGTCGAGGAGCAGTTCACGACAATTCACAATTACATCGACACGGAAAACATGATCCTGCGCAAAGGGTCTGTCTCGGCGCAAAAGGGCGAAAAATTGCTTATTCCCATCAACATGCGCGACGGAAGTCTTATATGTGTGGGAAAGGGGAATGAAGACTGGAACTTCTCCGCGCCGCATGGCGCGGGCAGGCTCATGAGCCGTGCAGAGGCGAAAAATTCCTTTACTGTATCCGAATTTAAAAAACAGATGTCGAACGTTTATACCACTTCCGTCAACCGAACGACGCTTGACGAATGTCCGATGGCATACAAGGGCATGCAGGACATCCTCGACAATATCGGGCCGACAGCAGAGGTTTTGCGCATCATCCGCCCTGTCTATAATTTCAAGGCGGGCGGTGAAGACTGAGCGGATTTTCTGCTCAAAGAGATATCGCCGAAAACGGAAGCTTTGCGCCTGTTTCTTTCGATCAGGGGGATGCGCCTCGGCGATGCGGCATGGATAGAGAAAAGGAAAAGAGCCCGAAAAGAATCGGGCTCTTTTTTGTGATCTCTGTGTTCAATGTGGTTGAAAAGGCTGTTTTGCAAAGCAAAAGAGTTAAAAACTGCGCACAAGGCCTACGACTTTGCCGAGAATCGCAACTTCGTCGACGATAATGTCTGGCATGGTCTCGTTTTCGGGGTGAAGGATGTATTTCCCGTCTTGTCTGAAAAAGCGTTTGACTGTCGCGCTGTCATCGACAAGTGCGACGACAATGTCTCCGTTTTCCGCGGACTCCTGCTTCCGCACGATGATTTTATCCCCGTCTTTGATGCCTGCGTCGATCATACTGGTCCCGCTCACGTTGAGCATGAAAAGGTCGCTTCCGTTGAAGCTGCCCGCAGGGAAGGAGTAGTAATCCTCATAATTTTCATAGGCGAAGATCGGCTGGCCTGCAGTGACCGTACCGATCAGGGGGATGTTTACAGATGCCGTCTTTCGGATATTTACGGCGCGGTTTTTGTTCGGGGACTTGGAGAGGTGGCCGCCTTCCGTCAGCTTTTCGATATAATAATAAGCCGAAGCGGTGGACTTGATGTTGAGTTCCGCGCAGATCTCGCGCACGGTGGGGGAATAGCCGTATTCGGCATTGTACTCGTTGATATAATTGAGCACGGCCTGCATCTTGTTTTTGCTGCTTTCGGACATGGCGTTTCTTCCTCATTTTTTTCTTAATTATATCATATACGCGCAAAAAAAGCAAACAAATGTTTGGAATAAATTAAAAATAATTGAAAAAGAATTGATTATTTTGACAGTATGTGTTATACTGTGCGCATATGGAGGGTATAAAGATGGCGCCGCAAAAATGTGTGTTATATGATCGCGATTGCATCGGATGCATGGAGTGTGAGATGTGCGATCTCGATCCTTCCAAAGTTTGTGATAACTGCGGAAAGTGTCTGGATATCAAAGACTATGCCGTCATCCGCATCGATGGGATCGAGGGGATGATAAAACGGGAAAAAAGGCAAGAAAAGTGAGCGTTTTTTAGGGGAAATCTCCATTTTATACTTTCTATTTTTTTCAAGCTCTTTACTTTTTTACAATGACATGATATAATTAAAGAAAAAGCGCAACTGTGGAGGCACTACTATGGCGGAACTCAAATATGAAATCACCGAAAAGCTCGGAGTTTTGGGTGAGACGGGCAACGGATGGACCAAGGAGCTCAATTTGGTCAGCTGGAGTGAGCGGGAACCCGTGTATGATATTCGTACCTGGAACGAGGGGCATGATCGGATGGGGAAAGGGATCACGCTTTCGATGGACGAGATCAAAACGCTCAAGGACGTTCTGAACAAAATGGACATCTGACCAAGACAGGGGAAAATGGGGCGGCAATTTTTTGCCGTCCTTCTTTTTTGCAAAACCACTTTATTTTAGTGGAAAAAATTTGCGTTTTGTTTTATAATAAAATAGTAAATCAATTTATACGGGAGACGGATATGGCAGATACCGCAGTATACGAAAACCCTTTGCTCAGCCGCTATGCGAGCAGGGAAATGGCAGAAAACTTTTCGGACGACAAGAAATTCCGCCTGTGGAGAAAACTTTGGATCGCGCTCGCAGAATCGGAGATGGAGCTGGGGCTCAATATTTCCCGCGAGCAGATCGATGAAATGAAAAAATATGCGGATGACATCAACTACGACGACGCGCGCAAGTTTGAGAGCGAAGTGCGGCACGATGTTATGGCGCACGTCAAGGCGTTCGGCAAGCAGGCAAAGTCTGCCATGCCCATCATCCATCTCGGCGCGACGAGCTGCTATGTGACGGACAATGCCGAGGTCATCGTCATCGACAACGCGCTCGACCTTGTCATGAAAAAGCTCGTCAATGTGATGGACAAGCTCAAAAAATTTGCGCTCCGCTATAAAGATCTTCCGACGCTCGGGTTCACGCATCTTCAGCCTGCACAGCTCACGACTGTCGGGAAACGCGCGACGCTTTGGCTTTCCGACCTTGAAATGGATTACTATGACCTCGTCAATCTCAAAAACTCGGTTAAGCTCCGCGGTGTGAAGGGCACGACGGGCACGCAGGCGAGCTTTCTCGATCTGTTCAACGGCGACGGCGAAAAGGTCAAGGAGCTGGAGCGCCGCGTCGTGAAAAAGATGGGCTATTCCAAAGTGTACGGCGTCACGGGGCAGACCTACCCGAGAAAATTTGACTACAACGTACTTTGTGTTTTGTCGCAGATTGCGCAGAGTGCCTATCGCTTCTCCAACGACATCCGCATTTTGCAGAACATGAAGGAGATCGAAGAGCCGTTCGAAAAGCATCAGATCGGTTCGTCGGCGATGGCGTACAAGCGCAACCCGATGCGCAGCGAACGCATGGGTTCTCTTTCGCGTTATGTGATCAGTTTGCCCGTCAACTGTGCGGTCACGGCCTCCACGCAGTGGTTTGAGCGCACGCTCGACGACAGCGCCAATAAACGAATCGTCATTGCGCAGGCGTTCCTCTCTGTGGATGCGATCCTCAACCTTTACCTCAACATCTCCGAGAACCTGGTCGTCTACGAAAAGGTCATCGCAAAACACATTGCGGCGGAACTCCCGTTCATGGCGACGGAAAACATCATGATGGAATGTGTCAAGGCAGGCGGGAACAGGCAGGAACTTCACGAGCGTATCCGCGTTCTCTCCATGCAGGCGGCAAAGCATGTAAAAGAGGAGGGCAGGGACAACGATCTTATCAGTCTGATCAAGCAGGACGAGATGTTCAAGGCTGTGTGGGACCGCTTGGACGGCATCCTCGATGCGCGCAACTTCATCGGAAGGAGCAGCGCGCAGGTGGAAGAGTTTATCGGCGCGGAGATCGATCCCATCCTCGCGGAACATAAGGCGGAGCTCGGCGTCAGCGGCGAAGTCCGCGTTTGAGTTTGCTCCGAAAACGGAGGGGATTCGGACAAAAAAATACGGCGAAGCGATGCGGAAAAATTTGACAGCGGCAGGGCGCATGCTATAAAATTTCCGTTAAAGGGAAATACTTACAAATGAGGCGTTTCTTACGTTTTAGGAGTGCGAATGCTTGAACTAAAAGACATTTCATATTCAGTAAAGGATGAAGTGACCGGGAAACCGCAGGACATCCTCAAAAATATAGACCTGACCTTTGATGACGCGGCGATCAGTGTGATCACGGGCCCCAACGGGAGCGGAAAATCCACGCTCATCAAAATTTTGATGGGATTTGAAAAACCGACTTCGGGGCAGATCCTGTTCAACGGTGAGGACATCACGGCTCTCGGCGTCACGGAGCGTGCGAGAAAGGGGTTTACCATCGCTTTTCAACAGCCCGTCCGTTTTAAGGGTATCACGGTAAAGCGTCTGCTCGAATACGCCTGCGGAAAGAAATTGGATACGGACGGCATGTGCGAATGCCTTTCCGCGGTCGGGCTCTGCGCGCGCAACTACATCGACCGCTCTGTGGACGGCACGCTTTCGGGCGGTGAGCTCAAGCGCATCGAGCTCGCGATGGCGATCGCAAAGGGCGGCGAGGTTTTTCTCCTCGACGAGCCCGAGGCGGGCATCGATCTGTGGAGTTTTGAAGATTTGGTCAAAGTGTTTGAAAAACTGCACGACAAGACTGTCATCATTGTCAGTCACCAGCAGCGCATCCTTGAGACGGCGGACAAGATCGTGCTCTTTGACAACGATAAACTTATCTGCGCGGGACGCAAAGAAGAGATGTTTGAAAAACTTACGCAAAGGCCCTCGCTGTGCTGGCGCAGTATAAAGGAGAATGCAAATGGATAAGACGGATGCGCAGCTTTTGGAGACGATCGCGGACCTGCACGGCATTCCCGAGGGCAGTTTCAATATACGCAAGAACGGCAAACTCATGCTCCGCAACTCCGATCCGGATGTCGAGATCGTGCCCAAAAAGGACAAGGACGGGATCGATATCATCGTAAAAGCGGGCGTGAAAAACCGGTCGGTACACATTCCCGTCTTATTGACGATCGGTGATTTTCAGGACACTGTTTACAACGACTTTTACATCGGCGCAAATGCGGACGTGACCATCATTGCGGGGTGCGGCATCCACAACGATGCCTGCGGCGATACCCGACACGACGGCATCCATTCTTTTCATCTTGAGAAAAACGCAAAGGTGCGCTACATCGAAAAGCATTATGCGGACGGCAAGAGCGACGGGGCAAAGGTCTTCAATCCCGTCACGAAGCTCGTGCTCAAGGAGAATGCCTGCTTTATCATGGAATCCACTCAGCTCGGCGGGGTCACGGATACTGACCGACGGACGGTCGCTGATCTTGGGAAACGTGCCCGCCTGATCGTGAAGGAGAAGATCCTTACGGACGGGGAGCAGCGCGCGGTCACTGATTTCAAAGTCAATCTCAGAGGAAAAGGAAGCAGTGCGGATGTCGTCAGCCGCAGTGTGGCGCGTGGGTCTTCCGTTCAGAAATTCCGTTCCGATCTTGTGGGCAAGAGCGAATGTTTCGGACATGTGGAGTGCGACGGCATCGTGCTTGACTCCGCTCGCATCATTTCCACGCCGAAGATCGACGCGGTCAGTCCTGAGGCGAGTCTCGTGCATGAGGCGGCCGTCGGAAAGATCGCGGGGGAACAGCTTTTAAAATTGATGAGCCTCGGGCTTACCGAACAGGAAGCCGAGGATGCAGTGATCAAGGGCTTTTTAAACTGAATCAGATTTTATAAAAAACATCGTCGTTTGCGCGGCGGTGTTTTTTATGCACAAGGACGCATTCTTTCCGAATAGAATGTATGGAGGAATTTTTACGGAGGAAGAGTCCTTGGATTGGCTTTTGGAACTGCCTGCCTGGGTGCAGGCGATGTTGGCAACACTCTTTACATATTTTATGACGGCGCTCGGCGCATCGTTTGTCTTCTTTTCGGGGCGGTTCAACAGCCGCATCCTGAATGCGATGCAGGGCACTGCGGCGGGGATCATGATCGCCGCAAGTTTCTTTTCTCTTTTGCTGCCTGCAAAAGAAAGACTGGAGGCGGCAAATGCAGGAGCAATGACAGCGATCGTCCTTTCCGTCGGCTTTATTGCGGGCGGTCTGTTCATCATTTTATCCAATGCCTGGCTTGCGAGCAAGAGCATATTTTCAGGTGAGACGAGGGGCGGCGCGCTCATGTTCTGCGCGATGACGCTTCACAATATCCCCGAAGGATTTGCGATCGGCGTCGCGTTCGGCTCGCTTGCGGGTGGGTACGGAGCGATCGTGTCCGCGTTCATGCTCGCGCTTGGGATCGGAATACAGAATTTTCCTGAAGGGCTTTGCGTATCCGTGCCGCTCCGAAAACAGGGTTTTTCGGCGGGAAAGGCGTTTTTCTTCGGACAGTTTTCAGGGCTTGTTGAGGTGTTTGCCGGTATTCTCGGCGCTCTTGCGGTGGGGGTTATCTCCGCGCTTCTTCCCTGGGCGCTGGCTTTTTCGGCGGGCGCGATGATCGCTGTATCCTGCGCCGAACTCATCCCGCCTTCTGTTGCAGAGGGGAAGTATTCTGCGGTTGGCGGCGTCACGTTCGGCTTTGCGCTTATGATGCTCCTTGACGTGATTTTGTGATATTCCGTTAAATTATGTCAGACATAATACCATGTTAAAGGTGTAAATCTACTGTTTTTTGCTGAAAAAATACGCCTACAAAAAGAGCTCGCTTTTTATAAAAAGGAATAAACAGCAATGGCTTGACATCGTCTGCTGCAAGGGCTATAATAATTGCAACCTGTTAAGTTGCGATTAAAAGAGGTTAATATGCAGCAGCATTTTAAAGTGACCGGCATGACTTGTGCAGCCTGTTCGGCAGGCATTCAAAAGACGGTGGGAAAAATGAAAGGTGTTGATCGGGCCGAAGTCAGTCTGATGGGCGAGAGCATGATCGTCTCTTACGATGAAAAGCTCGTTCGTGTACAGGACATTTTGCGTACGGTGACGGAGCTAGGGTATGGGATCTTTCCCGATGATGAGGCGGCAGAGCCTGAAAGAAAACCCGCATCGCAATTTGATGAGGAGGCGAAAAAGCTCCGCACGCGTTTTTTTGTTTCGCTCTGCTTCCTGGTGCCTTTGCTTTATTTCACCATGGCGCATATGTTCGGAGCGCCGCTTCCGTATTTTTTTGAGGAGCCTGTAAATCTTGCTCTTTGTCAGCTTCTTCTTACCGTGCCCGTTCTCTTTGTCAATTTTGCCTTTTTCAAAAGCGGGATCAAGGCTGCGATCAAGCGTGTTCCGAATATGGACACACTGGTCAGTCTCGGTTCTGCGGCTTCTTTTCTATATAGTGTATGTGTGATGTTTGTCATCGGCGTATCCGATCGGGAAACACAGCTCTCGCTTTCCGCTCACGGGCTTTTTTTTGAGTCGGCGGCGATGATCCTGACTTTGGTCACGCTCGGCAAATGGCTGGAGGCGCGTTCTAAAAAAAAGACGGGCGAAGAGGTGGAAAAACTACTTCGGCTTGCTCCCGAAATGGTGACCGTCGAGCGTGCGGGGGAGCTTTTTGTCATTCCGCTTCGTGAGCTGGCCGTCGGCGATATCGCTGTCGTAAAACAGGGAGACAGCTTTCCTGCGGACGGTGTGATCGTGGAGGGAAGCACGTTTGCTGATAAATCCGCCGTGACGGGCGAAAGTTTGCCCGTTGAAGTCGGCGTGGGAGATGCGGTCACGAGTGCGACGGTCAATCGCGGGAATGTTGTGCGCATCCGCGCCGAAAAAGTGGGAGAAGACACCGTCCTGTCCAAGATCGTCAGGCTTGTACGCTCGGCGGGTACTTCCAAAGCGCCCATCGAAAAGACGGTGGACAAGATCGCCGCTGTTTTTGTTCCTGCGGTTCTCCTCATTGCGGCGGTGACGTTTGCCGTCTGGCTGATCGTTGGCGCCGTCGGCGGGAACGTTCAGTTCTCCCGTGCGCTGAACATGGCTATCAGCGTCCTTGTCATCTCCTGTCCGTGTGCGCTGGGGCTTGCGACACCCGTCGCCGTCATGGCCGCCACGGGAAGAGGCGCGTCGCTCGGCATTCTCTTTAAAGATGCCGAGGCGTTACAGAAGGCGCATGGCATAAAAAATGTGCTTTTGGACAAGACGGCAACACTCACTGAAGGAAAACCGCGTGTCCACGACATACTTCTCTTCGGAGAATGCACACGCGAGCGCGCCCTTGCGGCTGCGGCAAGCGTGGAGCTCGGTTCGAATCATCCGCTCGCAGATTGTATTATTTCCCGCGCGAGGGAGGAGGGTGTCGTCTTTTCGGCGGCTCCCGGTTTCCGATATTCTGCAGGGCTCGGCGCAGCGGCGGGAGATATTCTGATCGGAAACGAGAAGTGGATGCTCAGCAATTCGATCGATATTACGGGCGGAAAAGAGAGCGCGCGGCAGCTTGAAGGACAGGGAAAAACAGTCCTGTACCTTGCGGAGGGCAAAACTCTTGCGGCGATCTTTGCGGTTGCGGACACTCTGAAAGAGGGAAGTCGCGACGCAGTCGGCGAGCTTGTTTCGCGCGGGATCTGCCCCGTCATGCTTACGGGGGACGCTGAGGGTGCAGCGCGCGCGATCGCCGCCCAAGTCGGGATCGATGAAGTTCGTGCCGAGGTCATGCCGCAGGACAAGCTGGAGGCGGTTTTGGAAAGCAAAAAGAGCGGCGTCACGGCGATGGTCGGTGACGGGATCAACGATTCGCCCGCTCTCAAAGAGGCGGATGTCGGCATTGCTATGGGCAACGGAACAGACATCGCCATCGATGCGGCGGACGTCGTTCTCGTTGCAGGCGATCTGCGCGCGCTGAATTCCGCGATCGATCTGAGCCGCGCGGCGGTGCGCAATATCAAGGAAAACCTTTTTTGGGCTTTCTTGTACAACCTCATCGGAATACCGATCGCGGCGGGGGTATTTTATTCGCTCGGACTCATGCTCAATCCCATGATCGGCGCAGCGGCAATGAGCCTGAGTTCCGTCTGTGTCGTAGGGAATGCCCTGCGGCTCATGCGTTTCCGTCCGAAACATGAAAAAAATAAAATAGTCCGCAAGGACGAAGGAGAAAGGATGAAAAAGATCCTGGTTATAGAAGGGATGAGCTGTTCGCACTGCAGTGCACGCGTGGAGAATGCACTAAATGCTATCGAGGGCGTTAAGGCGAGCGTCGAGCTCAAGAAAAAACGCGCACTTGTCGAGACTGAGGTCGCGGACGATATTCTCGTAAAAGCAGTCGAGGATGCTGGCTATAAGGTCACGAAAATAAAATGACAGATCTCCCGCTTTCTGCCGAAGCGGGAGATTTTTCTGTGCGGAGCGATAAATTACTGCGGTGATGTTGCAATGTTCGGACAGATGTGATAAAATAAAATACGATCAAAAAAGGAGGCGGGCATACTCGGATGGACAACGGCAAAGAGTGTTTTTTAAAGATCTATGATTCGACCATCAAGAGGGAGGGGGCAAAAGAACTGCGCGATTACCTTCTAAAATCGGATTTTTTCCGCGCGCCTGCGAGCATCCGTTATCACTGCGCCTATGAGGGCGGGCTTTGCGAACACAGCGTCAACACCTACCGCCGCCTTCTTGCAAACGTAAAAAACGAGTTCGGTTCCGATTGGGAGAAACGCTATTCGCACGAGACTGTCGCGGTCTGCGGCCTGCTCCATGATCTGTGCAAGATCGATTACTATAAGCCGGATTTCCGCAACGTAAAGGAAAACGGAGAATGGGTGCGCAAACCCTGCTTTACGCGGGAAGAAGCGCTTCCGTTCGGGCACGGGGAGAAATCAGTATACATTGCAAACAGTTTTCTGCGGCTTTCCAGAGAGGAAGCGATGGCGATCAACTGGCACATGGGCGGCTTTGACATGCGTGCAAAGGGCGGCGATTTTTCCATCAGCGAGGCGTATTGCAAATTTCCGCTTGCTGTTTTGTTGCATGTTTCCGATCTTGAAGCGACCTATATAGACGAAAAGAGGGGCAGCTGAGCCGAATTGCGGAGGAAAACAAGATGATCACAGCGTATTTGTACGGCGAGCCTTTCGATACCGAAGCCGTCGTCGAGGAAGTCCCGATCTGCGATAGGCAGACGCGCTTTACCGTCACGGATGAGGACGGCGTGCGCGTTTTTCGTGCGCCGCTTGCTCCGAGTGATGCGGTCTACGGTTTGGGTCAGACCATGCGCGGCATCAATAAAAGGGGCGGCCGATATGTGAGTTTCAATTGCGACGACCCGAGGCACAACGATGAGATGCCTTCGATGTACGGCTCGCACAATTTCTTTGTCGTGGACGGCGCGGAGAAATACGGTGCCTTTTTCGATACGCCCGCACGTGCTGTCTTTGAGAGCGGCTTCAAGGGGAGCGGAGAGATCTGCGTGCGCTGTGAGAGAGATGTCAAACTCTACATCATTGAGGGCGAGAGCGCATATGCGATCGTCCGCCGTTTTCTGCGTGCGATCGGCAGGAGCTTTGTGCCGCCGCTCTGGGCATTCGGATTCGGACAGAGCCGCTGGGGCTATAAGAACGAGAAGGACATTGAAAAAGTCTTGTTCGGATACAGAAAGGCGGGCATCCCGCTCGACTATATCTGTATGGACATCGACTATATGGATCGCTATATCGATTTTACCCTCAACAAACGCCGCTTTCCGAATTTTGCTGCGTTCAACCGTGAGATGAAAAAATTCGGCATACGCCTCGTTCCTATCGTAGATGCAGCGATCAAGGAAGAAAAGGGTGAGCCCACTTATGAAGAGGGAGTACAAAAAGGGTACTTCTGCAAAAACCGCGAGGGCGGTTATTTCAGGGCGGCTGTCTGGCCGGGAATGACACATCTTCCTGATTTTTTGCGGCCCGAGGTGCGCAAGTGGTTCGGGAGGAAGTACAAGGTATACACCGACTGCGGCGTGGAAGGGTTTTGGAACGACATGAATGAACCCTCCATCTTTTACAGTGAGTATACAAAAAACAAGGCGCTGCATAAGTATATCTTAAAAAATCACAAAGAGGATCCTGATTTTGTCGCAAACGGCTTTTTCAGTGATTACGCTTCTTTTTATCACGAGGTGAACGGAAAAAAAATAAATCATTATGATGTTCACAATGTCTATGGGTACATGATGACGCGCGCATCCTGCGAGGGACTTTCTGCACTCACCGACAAGCGCTTTCTCCTCTTTTCGAGATCCTCATACATCGGCGCGCACCGCTACGGCGGCATGTGGACGGGAGACAACACTTCTTGCTGGGCGCATCTGCGGCAGAATCTTCTGCACATGCCTTCGCTCAATATGTGCGGTTTTCTCTTCAGCGGAGCGGATACGGGCGGGTTCATGGGGAACTGTGATCGCGAGCTATTGCTCCGTTGGCTGGCGCTTTCCGTCTTTACGCCGCTCATGCGCGACCATACCAGCAAGAGCACGCGCAGGCAGGAGTGTTATCGTTACGGCAAGACGGAAGATTTTGTCAGTATTGTTTCTCTGCGTTATAAACTTCTGCCGTACATCTATTCGGAATTCATGAAGGCCGTGCTCAACTATGACATGTATTTTAAACCGCTCGCTTTCGTATTTCCTGAAGACCGACGCGCCGCAAAGATCGAGGATCAGATGATGGTCGGCGGTTCTATGATGATCGCGCCTTTTATGGAAAAGGGGAAGAGTGAGCGCACTGTCTACTTACCCGAACCCATGACGTGCGTGAAATACGACGGAAACAATTTTCTTTGCCGCTTTTTCCCCGCGGGCGAACATATCATCATTGCTGAACTGCATGAAGTTGTCTTTTTTGTCCGCAAGGGTAAACTTGTGCCAGTCGGGAAGGGCGCGCAGGACACATCATCGCTGCGCCTTGACGACGTGGAGTTTTTGGGGGACGGCGAGCAGTACGAACTCTATGCTGACGACGGATACACGAGAGACGTATCGCTCGACCGCATCAGGATATTGAAAAAATAACAATTTTATTTAAAAAAAAACAAAACCACCAGTAAACTGGTGGTTTGCACAGACCCTAAAAGGGTTTAATGCCGGCGCACCCGTCAACGGGTACCGAAATTTGGCAACGCATCACTATTCTCTGGCAGCCGCTATGTCGCGGCTGTCTTTTTTGCCTTATTTATTCTTGATACCCGTAAACGGGTCTATGTACTCACTCATGCTGATTTGGTCATGCATACGGTCTTCCTCCAATTGTTTTTTTATGTACTCTTGGATTACCCGCTCATTTCGCCCTACCGTATCGACATAGTACCCGCGGCACCAAAAATTTCTGCTCCCGTACTTGTATTTTAAGTTCGCATGCCTGTCGAATATCATCAACGTGCTTTTTCCCTTGAGAAATCCCATGAACTGTGCTATACTTATATACGGCGGCACACTTACCAGCATATGGATATGATCCGGACACGCCTCTGCCTCGATTATTTCCACTTTCTTCTCGTTGCAGAGTTTCCGTATAATCTCTCCTATATCTTTTTTCAGTTGTCCATATATTTCTTTTCTCCTGTATTTGGGTGCAAAGACTATATGATATTCACATCTGTATGTCGAATGTGCTGTTTGTTTAATTTCATTCTTCATTTGATAAAAACCTCCTGTTATTCTTAGTGATGCGGTCGCCAAACCTTCACTATTATAACACAGAGGTTTTTATTTACTGAAGTTCTTTTGCCTCCCCCAGTATAACTGGGGGTTTATTCATGCTAAAGCGCCAATAAATCCCCCGCGCCGCATTATATGCGGCGCGGGGGCTTCGTTTATTTTTTGTGTTCTTTTCTGTATCGGTGCGGCGTCATGCCGTACTCTTCTTTGAACAGGGTGTAAAAATAGGTCTGGTTTTCGTAGCCCGCCGTTTCAACGATCTCCGTGACGTTCATGTCCGTTGTCGTGAGAAGCCTTTCGACGACTTTCAGTCGCTGGCGGATGAGAAGCTGTCGGAAGGTCATCCCGAAGATCGAGTGTATTCTGCGCGAGAGATATTCCACCGTGTAACCCAAGTTGTCCGCGAGTTCTCCAAGCGTCGCGTTCGGATAATTTTTTTCGAGATACAAAGTCGTCTGCGCCCGAAGCTGTTCGTTTGGAGAGGATGAGCAATAGGCATTTGCGAGCGTATCTTTATAATATGAAAGATAACTGAACAGCAGGGAAATGATCTGCGAGGGAATGAGGGCGTTGTCGTCTTCGCGGTTCGCGATCGCGTAGATGAGGTTGTCGAGCAGGTTGCGGATAGGAAAATTGTCACGCGTCTTGAAATGCAGGTATTCCCCCGGTGCGGACGCGTTGAAATTTTTTGTCAGAAAGTTGCAGAGGATGGGATTGTTCTCGACATTGTGAAGGATGTACTGCAAGAATGAATCTGCGGCGATGAAATTGATGCCGATGTCCCGCAGTTCCGCTTTTTTGATGGAGTGGCGGATGTGCTTGTTCAGAAAGAGTATGTCTCCCTCGTGCAGCGTGATGTCTTCTCCTCCGATGCGGTGGGTGATGCTGCCTGCGTACACATACATAAATTCCAGATAATCGTGCCCGTGTTCGGGAAAATCGACAAAGCGCGTGTGAAGGCGCAGCTGAATCTGTCTGTCGGCATCGAACAGCATTTTTCGGTTGACGATAAATTCCTTTGAGAAGGTATATTCCTCTTTCTTCACATCCTTTTCGCCCGCGAGAATGCGTTGTTCTTCCTCCGAGATGCGGATGAGTTTTTCAATGATGCGCTTGTCCATGTCATAAGTATAACAGATGAATGTAATAATGTCAACAGAAGTTAAAATTTTCGATAAATAGTGTCCTTGTTTATACTAATTTCTTGCATTATAATGTAGGAGAAAGAAACGAGGAGAGGAAAAGATGAAAAGATATCTTGCCATCGACATCGGAGCTAGCAGCGGGCGTCATATCGTCGGCTGGGTCGACGAGGGAAAGATCGTCGCGGAAGAGGTCTATCGCTTTGCAAATAACTGCGAAATGCGTGACGGGCACCTCGTGTGGGACATTGCGCATCTCTTTTCACAGGTCAAAGAGGGCTTGAAGCAGGCTTTTTCTAAGTACGGCGACATTGCGAGCGTGTCCCTGGACACCTGGGCGGTCGACTATGTGCTGATGAAGGGAGAAGAGGAGATCCTGCCCTGTTATGCCTATCGCGACAGCCGCACGGAATCGGTCATCGAACAGGTTCACGCAAAAGTTCCGTTTGCGGAACTGTATGCGCGCACGGGGATCCAGTTTCAGCCTTTCAATACCGTCTATCAACTGTATGCGGATAAGCTGGAAGGCAGGCTTGCACGGGCGACAGATTATCTCATGCTTCCCGAATATCTGATGTATAAGCTGACGGGAGTGCGTGCGACGGAATACACGAACGCGACTTCGACGGGATTGGTCAACGCAAAGACGCGGCGCTTTGACGAAGAGATCCTTTCAAAACTCGGATTCGATGCAAAGATGTTCCGCACTCCGCTTGCGCCGGGAACATCGCTCGGCAGATTTTTGCCCGAAGTCCGCAAGGAGGTCGGCGGAGATGCCGAAGTTGTCCTTTGCGCCACGCACGACACGGCGAGCGCCGTGCTCGCCGCGCCGCTCAAAGATCAGGCCGTGCCTTATATTTCAAGCGGGACCTGGTCGCTTCTCGGCGTCGAACAGGCGAACGCGCACACCGATGTGCAGAGCCTCGGCAATAACTTTTCCAATGAAGGAAGCCCGGACGGCTTCCGCTATCAGAAAAACATCATGGGGCTTTGGATGCTGCAATCGGTCCGCCGCGAACTTGGCGGGATCTCCTTTCCCGAGATGATGAAGATGGCGCAGGAAAGCGATTGTCCCGCGCTTGTAGATTGCAATGACCGCGCTTTTCTTGCTCCGAAGAGCATGCGCAAGGCAGTGTGCGAAAAGGCCGGGCAGGCTCTCAGTGACGGACAGATCGTGCGTTGTATCTACGAAAGTCTCGCAAAGAGTTATGCGGAGGCAGTCGGGCAGCTTTCTTGTGTTCTTTCGGTAAAGTTCGATCGTCTTCACATCATCGGCGGCGGATGCCGTGACGCATTTTTAAACTCGCTCACGGCAAAACGAACAGGATTGGAAGTGGTTGCAGGGCCTGTCGAGGCGACGTCATTGGGCAATCTGCTTGTCCAGATGATCGCGGGCGGGGACTTTGAAGGGATCGCGCAAGGACGAGCGGCGATCGAGGCGTCGTTCGGACTTGAAAAATATAGTGCATAAAAATGAGGAGGTAAAAGATGAACAGATACGAACAGGCGAAAAAAATGTTTGCCGAATACGGCGTGGATACAGACAGGCAGATGGAGGCGCTCTCCAAGATCGCTATTTCCGTCCATTGCTGGCAGGGAGATGACGTCGTCGGATTCGACGGTGGCGGTGCCGCGAGCGGCGGGATCCAGACAACGGGAAATTATCCCGGCAGGGCGCGCACACCCGAAGAGCTGATGCAGGACATCCGTTTCGCGTTCTCGCTCATGCCCGGGCAAAAGAGGCTGAACCTGCACGCGAGTTATGCCATCCTCGGCGAGGATCTCGGAAAAGTGGATCGCGACGGCTACACGATCGCGCATTTTGCGCCCTGGGTCCGATTCGCTAAGGAGCTCGGGCTGGAAGGCATCGACTTCAACCCGACCTTTTTCTCTCATCCCAAGGTCAAAGACGGGCTTACCCTTTCCAGCCCCGACGAGGAGATCCGTTCTTTCTGGGTCAGACACGGGCAGGCTTGCCTGAAGATCGCCGAGGCGTTTGCGGAAGAAATGGGCTCGCATTGCCTCGTCAATATCTGGATTCCCGACGGACTCAAGGACGTTCCCGCCGACAGGTTGGGACCGCGCCTTCGCCTGAAAAAAACACTCGACGAGATCCTTTCCGTCCCTTATGACAAGAGCAAAGTGTCTGTTGCGGTGGAGAGCAAGGTGTTCGGCATCGGCGTTGAGAGCTATACGGTGGGGAACAACGAGTTCTATCAGAACTACGCGGCGTCTCGCGGGATCTGCTGCCTGCTCGACAACGGGCATTATCATCCCACGGAGACCGTTTCCGACAAGATCCCTTCGTTGCTCGCGTTCTATGATAAGGTCGCGCTCCATGTGACGCGCCCTGTGCGCTGGGACAGCGATCACGTCGTTCTGCTCGAAGACGAGCTCAAGGAGATCTGCAAAGAGATTGTGCGCAACGACGCGACGGAAAAAGTAATGATCGGACTGGACTACTTCGATGCGAGCATCAACCGCATCTCCGCATGGGTGGTCGGCGAGCGGAACATGGAAAAGGCGCTTCTCTTCGCGCTTCTGCAGCCGTACGATATGCTGAGGAAATTGCAGGATGAGGGCCGTTTCACTCAATTGATGTATGCACAGGAAGAGCTTAAGATGATGCCTTACGGCGACGTCTGGAAAGAATACCTGTCGCGTTACGGCTTTGCGGGGGACGATTGGTTCGGCAAAGTCGAAGACTATGAGAAAGAGATCTTAAAGGAGAGAAGAGCATGAAAAACATTCTGGAAGCACCTTTCGTAAAGGAAATGGAAGCGACGACGGCAAATATGTACCGTCTCGGCTGGGACGAGCGCAACGGCGGGAATATCTCTTATCTTTTGAAGGAGGAAGAGGTCGCGCAATATCTCGACACGAACAAGGTCCTGCGCGAGATCCCCACGGGCTTTGAGGCAAAGTCTCTGATCGGAAAATACTTCATCGTGACGGGCACGGGCAAATATTTCAAGAACGTGGAAAAGGACCCCGAAACAAATCTCGGTATCTTCCGCATCGCGCCCGACGGAAAGACGGCGCAGCTCCTTTGGGGCTATAAGGACGGCGGCAGGTTCACTTCCGAATTGCCCGCACATCTGATGAGCCACATGGCGCGCCTCAAGGTCGATCCAGAAAACAGAGTCGTCATGCATTCGCATCCGACTTATACGCTCGCGATGAACTATGTCCACGAGTTGGACGAAAAGAAATTCACGCATACTCTTTGGGAGATGTGCACGGAATGTATCGTCGTCTTCCCCGACGGCGTGGGCATTCTGCCTTGGATGCTCTGCGGCACCAATTCCATCGGTGAGGCGACCGCAAAGAAGATGGAGGAGTTCCGCCTCGTTGTGTGGGGCATGCACGGCATATACGGCGCGGGCAAGAGCCTCGACGAGACATTCGGTCTGATCGAGACGGTGGAAAAAGCTGCACAGATCTATATGCTGACGGCGCACCTCCCGCGGAAAAACACCATTCGCGACGAGCAGATGAAGGAGCTCGCCGAGTTCTTCAAAGTTGATTACAGAAAAGATTTCCTTGAACTCTGATTTTTTATCGGGCAAAGCGGGAGAGGCAGACGAGCCTCTCCCGCTTTGCGGTAAATGATAATATTTGAAAGAGCATATCAATGCATTGTATGTGAACCAATGCGGCGGAATGATTGACTTTTTTTCCCTGTTGAGCTAAAATATTTCATGCAAAGGACAATGTAAGAAAAAAATTCCGGATCACAAAACAGTGATCCGGAAAATCTGGCAGGGGAGACGCGATTCGAACACGCAACCTACGGTTTTGGAGACCGCTACTCTACCGTTGAGCCACTCCCCTAAAAGTCTTATTCATTATATAATAAAAAACGGGTTAAGTCAATCAGATTGAACTCAAAAGGAGCAAAAAAATGAAAAAACAATTCAAACTCGGCGTTATCGGCGGCGGATTTATGGCGCAGGCCATCCTTAAGGGCGCCATTTATTCGGATTTCCTCAGGGCAAAGAAGATCATTGTCTCGGACGCCTCGCAGGAAGCGCTGGAAAATCTCGATTATCTCGGGGTCGCCACGACGCCGAGCAACCGCGAGGTCGCGGAGAGCTGTGAGTACCTTCTCTTTGCGGTAAAGCCGCAGAACTTCGCTGCCGTCGCCGAGGATCTTAACGGTGTGCCCGTAGAGAAGGCGATCTCCATCATGGCGGGCGTACGCATCGAGAAGATCAAAAATGCTCTGTTCGGAGACGTCAAGGTCGCCCGTGCGATGCCGAATCTTCCTTGCTCCATCGGTTCCGGCATGATCGCGGTGGATATGTCAGATTTTGAAAACGATCCGGACGACTGCGAGTTCATCAATTCCGTATTCGGAAACCTCGGCAATGTGCTCAGCGTTCCCGAAGAAAAGCTGAACGCCGTTACGGGCATCAGCGGAAGCGGGCCCGCCTATGTGTATATGTTCATTGACGGACTCATCAAGGCCGGAATGAAACAGGGACTCACCGAAGCGGAGGCAAAGACGCTTGCGGTCAACACCGTTTCGGGCGGTGCGGAGATGGTCGCGCATTCGGACGACAAGTCGCTCGATGAACTCATTTCGGCTGTGTGCAGCAAGGGTGGAACGACCATTCAGGCGGTCGAGTCCTTCAAGAGGGACGATCTTTACGGCGCGATCGATCGCGCGGTAGATGCATGTGTAAGACGTGCGGAAGAGCTCTCCAAGTAATTGTATGAAGAGCGTACAACTCTATACGGACGGCGCCTGCTCGGGAAACCCCGGGGCAGGCGGTTACGGTGCCATCCTCATTTATAAGGGCATAGAGAAGGAACTCAGCGGCGGCGAGAGGGAGACGACCAACAACCGCATGGAGATCTATGCGGTCATCGCGGGGCTGCGTTGCCTGCGCGAGCCGTGCGAAGTGACTGTGTACAGCGACTCCGCCTATACGGTCAACGCCTTCAACGAGGGCTGGATCTTCGGCTGGATGAAAAACGGCTGGAAAAAGGCGGACAATAAGCCCGTGCTCAATGCAGAGCTCTGGCAGGAGCTCTATTCTCTCACGCAAAAACACAAGGTCCGATTCGTCAAAGTAAAAGGACACGCGGACAATGTCTACAACAACCGTTGCGACGCACTCGCACGCGCGGCGATAAAAAAAGAGGAGGCGTGAGGGCATGCGCCGTTCGCTTTTTAGATATAATATTAGAGACAGTCTTTTTCGGGAGATACTCGTTTGAAATCGCAGACAATAAAAAAATCCATACCATTATTCCTGCTTTCCGTCTGCTCCGTTGCCGTCGTCGTGTTCACCGTGTTCTGCATGACGATGTTTAAGCGCGGATTTCTGCACGAGCACGCCGTCGTCATCTCTTCCGTCTGCGTGACGGTCGAGATCTTTTATATCTCGGCTACGGCGATCCTGTATGTCTTCGGCAAGGAGACGGCTTTTAAATTATTGCTCTCCTTTCTCATCCTCGCGGCTTTTATGTTGCTCGGGCTTTTTCTCTTTCAGGTCACGGGCTTTTGGGATAAGATAGATACCGTCGACAAGTTGCAGGCGTTTATCCAGTCCACCGGTCCGTGGACTCCCATTGTGTTTATCCTGATCCAGGCATTACAGGTCTTTCTCATACCTATCCCCGGCGTGCTCACCGTCGGGGCGGGCGTTCTGATGTTCGGCGAGTTCTGGACCTGCATCTACAGCTATGTCGGCATTCTTCTCGGTTCTTTTTGTGCGTTCTGGATCGGTCGCGTCGCGGGATACCGCGTCGCGGCGTGGCTGGTGGGGAAAGAGGCTCTGGATAAATGGCTGCAAAAGGTAAAGGGAAAGGATAAGATGTTGCTCACGGCAATGTTTATTCTGCCCATGTTCCCCGATGACATCCTTTGCTTCGTCTCGGGACTTTCCACGATGTCGTGGAAGTTTTTTATCATCATGCAGCTCGTTGCGCGCGCGCTTTCGGTGGTCACGACCAGTTATTCGCTCGGCGGAAGGATCATTCCGTATGATACCTGGTGGGGCATATTGCTCTGGATCCTGCTTGCAGCCGCGATCATTGCGTTTTTCATCTTTTTATATAAAAAAGGTGACAAGATCGAAAAATGGTTTTACGGGCTCTTTAAAAAGAAGAAAAAGGACGACAAAGACGGGCAGGATGATGAGTCTGAACAAAACTAAACTCGGCGGACATATGTTCCGCCGTTTTTCTTGTAAAAATACTTGCATTCTTTCACTCAATATGATATCATATTGATATCAACTAAGGAGGTTGAAAGATGGAAGAAAAAATCAAGCAGACGCAGGAGAAGATCCTCAAGGCAAAGAGCGGGTGGGGAATGCTCATCCTCAGCCTGATCCTTATGGTTGCAGGTGTTGTTGTTTGTGCGCTCTCATCGCAGGTTAAGAGCGAACTGCTCCTCATTGTTCCCGGGGCGATCGTCATTCTCGTCGGAGCGCTGCTGTTGCTTGGGCTCAAGACGGTCAACCCCAATGAGGCGATCGTCCTGACGCTGTTCGGCAAATATTACGGAACGCTCAAACAGGACGGCTTTTTCTGGGTGAATCCCTTCAGCACGGCATTCAATCCCGCCGCGGGATCAATGGTCGGGCTCGGACGCAAGCTCTCTCTGAAGGCGATGACGCTCAACAACGAAAAGCAGAAAGTCAACGACGAAGAGGGCAATCCGATCGAGATCGGCGTCGTCGTGATCTGGAAGGTGGTGGACACGGCACACGCGGTCTTTGATGTGGACAACTATGTTTCTTATATATCGACGCAGTGCGATGCGGCGATCCGTCAGGTCGCGCGGCAGTATCCTTACGACGTATCCGAAAACGGCGACGAGAAGTCTCTGCGCGGCTCTTCGGTAGAGATCGCCGAAATTCTTAAAAAGGAGATCCAGGAGCGCGTCGAGATTGCGGGCATCGAGATCTCTGAAGCGCGCATCGCGCACCTTGCCTATGCGCCCGAGATCGCGGCGGCGATGCTGCAGAGACAGCAGGCATCGGCGATCATTGCGGCCCGTCAGAAGATCGTGGACGGCGCGGTCAGCATGGTCGAGATGGCGCTCAAAAAGCTCAATGAAAACGGCATCGTCGAGCTGGACGAAGAGCGGAAGGCCGCCATGGTCTCCAATCTCCTGGTCGTGCTTTGCGGCAACAAAGACGCACAGCCCATCGTAAACAGCGGCTCGCTCTATTGATGCGCCGTTTTGCAAAGTACCGTGACAGACAAAAACGCAAAAAAACAGATCCCGCTGCGCATTTCGGAACAGCTCTACGAGTACCTGCTCGCGTGGGCGGAAGATGATTTTCGTTCGCTCAACGGGCAGATCGAGTATCTTCTGCACGAGTGCGTTGCCGCGCGCAAAAAGAAAAAGAAGAGCGAAGCGGAATTATAACAGAAGATCAGAACAAAACCTCGGGCAAGCCCGGGGTTTTTGTCCGTTTTTTTGTTTGTCATTTTCGGAAGGTTATGGTATAATGGTCGAAACGAAATATATGCGACAGAGGTTATCATGTTACAAGTCAACAACGTCAGCCTTCAGTATGGGAGCAAAAAACTCTTTGAAGAGGTCAATTTAAAATTTACAAAGGGAAACTGCTACGGCATCATCGGCGCGAACGGCGCAGGCAAGTCTACCTTTTTAAAGGTGCTGTCGGGCGAGATCGAGCCGAACAAGGGCGAGGTGACGCTGGACAAAAACGAGCGCATGTCCGTGCTGATGCAGAACCAGAACGCCTTTGACGATCAGACCGTCGTGCGCACTGTCATGCTCGGGCATAAGCGCCTCGTCGAGATCATGGACCAGAAAGACGCGCTCTATGCGAAGGAAGATTTCACTCCTGAAGACGGCATCCTCGCTTCCGAGCTCGAGACGGAATTTGCGGAGCTCAACGGCTGGGAAGCGGAATCGGATGCAGAGACGCTTTTGAACGAGCTGGACATTCCCAACGAATATCATTATGTGTTGATGGGCGAGCTGGACGCAAAGATGAAGGTCAAAGTCCTCCTGGCGCAGGCGCTGTTCGGAAATCCCGACGTCCTGCTCCTCGACGAGCCGACGAACAACCTCGACATCAAGACGGTGCGCTGGCTGGAAAATTACCTTCTCGATTTTGAGAACACCATCATCATCGTCTCGCATAACCGCCATTTTCTGAATAAAGTCTGCACGCATATCTGCGACGTGGATTACGGAAAGATCCAGCTTTTCCTCGGGAACTACGATTTCTGGTATCAGACGAGTCAGCTGATCGCGCGGCAGATGCGCGACCAGAATAAAAAGATGGAACAGCGCGCAAAGGAGTTGCAGGACTTTATCGCGCGTTTTGCCGCGAACGCCTCCAAATCCAAGCAGGCGACATCGCGCAAGAAAGAGCTTGAACGGCTCACCCTCAACGACATCAAACCTTCGCTCCGAAAGTATCCGTTTATCGACTTTAAGTTTGAACGCGAGATCGGAAACGATATCCTCATCGTCGAGGGACTCACGAAAAAGGGATATTTCGAAGACGTCGATTTCATTGTACAGAAAAACGACAAGATCGGCTTTGTCAGCGACAAGAGCACCACGATCACCATGCTCTTTGACACCCTCTGCGGCAAAGTGCAGCCGGACGCGGGCACGGTCAAATGGGGAAAGACCATTTCCGTCTCCGTTCTCCCGCAGAACAACAACGAATTTTTCGAGGGAAGCGACCTCAACCTCGTCGAGTGGCTCAGTCAGTTCTCCAAAGATCACTACGAGGAGTATCTGCGCGGGTGGCTGGGACGCATGCTCTTTTCGGGCGAAGAGGCGCTTAAAAAGGCAAAGGTACTTTCGGGCGGAGAAAAGGTGCGCTGTATGCTCGCCAAGATGATGCTCGAGGGAAGCAACTTCCTGATCTTTGACGAGCCGACCAACCACCTCGATCTCGAATCCATCACTGCGCTCAACAACGGCATGAGCAATTTCAAGGGATGCATGGCCTTTACTTCTCATGACCAGGAGCTGATGAACACTGTCTCCAATCGCATCATCGAGATCAACGGCAAAAAGACTTTTGACAAGAACGTATCTTACGACGAATATCTTGACATCGTCAATGCGTGATCGTTCGGGGTGGGAAAATGTATCCTTACAAATTGATAACTTTTTCGGACGGTACGGGAATCACGCTGTATGAGATCTTCATTCTGATCGGTGCGATCGTCGCGCTTCTGCTCATCCGCGTGCTCGGCGACAAGCGCAAAATGCCTGCAAAACTTCAGAATCTCATCTTGATCGGCACCGTCGTGTCCATCGTCTTGGGATATCTTTCCGCCGTGCTCTTTCAGGCGGTCTACAACATTGCCTCGCGCGGGAAATTCATCATCGACGAATATACGGGCGCGACTTTTTACGGCGGGCTGATCGGCGGTGCGATTTGTCTTATCGTCATCTATCTCGTGGGCGGAAAACTGATGTACCGCGAGACGAACGAGCATCTGCGCTGGTTTCCGACTTTTGCAAATATCGCGGCTTGCTGTATCCCCGCGGCGCATGCGTTCGGAAGGATCGGCTGCCTGATGGCAGGATGCTGTCACGGCGGGTTTACGGACGCGTGGTACGGGATCGAGCAGTACGTCGAGGTCTCTCCCGGCGTCATGGGCTGGGCGAAGGTCGTTCCCGTTCAGCTCTTCGAGGCGATCTTCCTTTTCGTGCTTGCCGCGGCGGTCATTGTTCTGTATCTGAAGAACAAGCCGTTTGAGATGCCCATCTATCTGATCGGTTACGGCGTCTGGAGATTCATCATCGAGTTTTACCGCACGGACGACCGCGGTACCTCGTTCATACCCGGGCTGAGTCCTTCGCAGACGACGGCGATCTTTCTCGTCGCGGGTGGCATTGCAATCGTTGCACTCGGGCTTTTTCTCCGAAAAAAATACGGGAAGGATATCTTTCTTTCTCCCGCGGGAAAGCAAGACACGGCGGACAGGGAATAAACCTCGCTTTCGGTACATAAAATAAACTTGAGGAGCTTTTTAACATGAAAGAAGAAAACCGCTCGGAAGAAGAAAACAAGGGAGAGGGGAAAGGCCCCGAACCAAAAAAGCCGGAGGATGTCTTCAAAATGAAACTTGTCTGTTCTCTCGCATATATTTTCGGGATCTTGTTTTTTCTGCCGCTTATCATGTATCCCGATGATGACTTTGCACGTTTTCATGCAAATCAGTCGCTCGCCATTCTTCTCGCCGTCATTGTCGGGGAGATCATCTTCGGCGTGCTGTCTGTCATTCCCGCCGTCGGCGTAGTGTTTAAGGCACTCTGCGGCGTGTTCGGGCTGATCATGCTCGTGTTCTGTATCTTCGGCATTGTCGGCGTCGTAAAAGAGGAAAAAAACGAACTGCCCTTCATCGGCAAGATCAAATTGTTCAAATAAACACATAGGGCGTCTTCCCGAGCGGAAGGCGCTCTTTTCGTGTATGCGCAAGGGAGTTTTTCACCATATTAAGACTTTGGAAAACGCATACAGCTGTTGCAAAATCCATTCTGTTCTGCTATAATTAAAACAGCAACTGACGGAGTTTAGCCATGGAAAAACTTGTTCTCATTGACGGAAACAGCCTTCTCAACCGCACGTATTATGCGACGCGCCCGCTGACCACGCGGGACGGGACGCCGACCAATGCCGTTTTCGGGTTTGTGAAGCTGCTTTTAAAACTCATCTCCGACTTGAAGCCGACAAAACTCATCGTCGCATTCGATCTGAAGGCTCCGACCTTCCGTCACAAGATGTACGACGGCTATAAGGCGACGAGAAAGCCCATGCCCGACGATCTCGCGGTGCAGATGTTCACTCTCAAAGGGCTCTTGCGCTCCATGCGCATCGCAATGTGCGAAAAAGAGGGCTTTGAGGCGGACGATCTGATCGGCACGCTCTCGCATAAATTTTCGGATACGCACAGCATCATCATCACGGGGGACAGAGATTCCTATCAGCTCATCGACGAGTGCACGGATGTCTATATGACCAAGACGGGCGTCAGCGAACTTCTCAAACTGACGAAGGAGAATTTCCGCGAACAGATGGGTTACGAGCCCTGCCAGGTGGTCGAGATGAAATCGCTGATGGGCGACAGTTCGGATAACATCCCCGGCGTTCCCGGGATCGGAGAAAAGACAGCTCGCATGCTCATCGATAAGTTTGGCGATCTGGACGGCGTCTATTCTCATCTCGACGAGATCGGGGGGAGCGTGCAGAAAAAGCTCACCGAGGGGCGGGAAAGCGCCTACCTTTCCAAGACGCTTGCGACGATCGACCGCAAAGTGCCGCTTGATTTACAACTCGAAGACTGCGGGATCTGCATGCCGTTTTCCTCCGAGGTGCGAACACAATTCGTTCAGCTGGAATTTGCCTCTCTTTTAAAGCTGAATATCTTTTCGGACGAGGAACAGGCGGCGTTGCCGCAGGCCGCTGCCGAAGCGGAGATCGTCGTCGTGGCGGAGCCGGAACAGGTGAAGGCGGCGTTCGAAGGGGCGAAGAACTTTTCCTGTATCCGTGCGGAAGAGGGATTTCACGTCTATTTTGACACAAAAGAATATGTGCTTCGCGAAAAGAGGACGCTTCTTGACGAGGGATTGACGGAAGAACAGGTCGCCTCTCTGCTTTCGGCGCTCTTTTCCAAGGATGAAGCCGAAGCGGTTTTGTACGGCAAAAAAGAGATGCGGCGTTTGCTTTTACGGCGCGGCGTAAATTTTCTCTGTCGCGCGCAGGACGTCTCTCTCGCCAAATATCTGACCGATTACACGGGAAAGGACGACGAGCTGTTGCCCGCGCTCAGAGCCTACGGTCTTGACGAGAATTTTCCCGCCTGCGGCGTAATCCGGCTTTGGGAGATCCTTGGCGAAAAGCTTGACGCCGAGGGGATGCGTTCGCTCTATGCGGACGTCGAACTGCCTCTTGCGGACGTGCTTTTTGAGATGGAAGAGAGTGGCGTAAAAATTGACCTCGCGCAGATCTCCCGCTTTGAGATTCGTTATAAAGAGCAGATCGCGCTCGCGACGCAGGAGATCTACGACCTCGCGGGCGAGACATTCAATATCAATTCGCCTGCACAGCTCGGCAAGATCTTGTTTGAAAAGCTCGGGCTTCCCTCTCCCAAAAAGAGCAAGACGGGCGCCTATTCGACGAGTGCGGACATTCTCGAGCGGCTCGCGGGAGAAAACGAGATCGTGCGTGCCGTCCTGCGGTGCCGTCATTATCAGAAACTGCTCTCGACTTACATCGACGGTTTCCGTCCGCACATCGATCCGACGACGCATCTCGTCCATACGAACTACAATCAGGTGCAGACGACGACGGGACGGCTTTCAAGCGCGAACCCGAACCTGCAGAACATTCCCATCCGCGACGAAGAGGGCAGGGAACTGCGCAAGCTCTTTGTAGCGCGCGGGGAAGACCGCATTCTCATCGACGCCGACTACTCACAGATAGAACTGCGGCTTCTTGCGCATTTTTCGGGTTGCAGGGAGCTCGTGGAAGCATACCGCGAGGGACAGGACATTCATTCGCTTACGGCCTCGCAGGTGTTCGGTGTACCCTTGGAACAGGTGGAGCCTTCCATGCGCCGCGCCGCAAAGGCAGTCAATTTCGGTATAATCTACGGCATCAGCGATTTCGGGCTCGCGTCAAACCTCAATATCCCGACGCGGCAGGCGGGGGAATACATCCGTAAATACTTTGAGACCTATTCGGATGTAAAGAAGTACATGGATTCCAACGTCGCCTTTGCGCGCGAACACGGCTATGTGACGACTCTGCTCGGGCGTAAGCGCGTGATCAACGAGATACGTTCCTCCAACTACAACATCCGCTCTTTCGGCGAGCGTGCGGCGATGAATATGCCCTTGCAGGGAAGCAGTGCGGACATCATCAAGATCGCGATGTTGCGCGTTGCCGAGCGGCTGAAAAAAGAGGGTCTGCGCTCTGAACTGATCTTGCAGGTGCATGACGAACTTCTCATCGATGCTTTAGAGAGCGAAAAGGAGCAGGTCAGTGCGCTTTTGCAGGAGGAAATGGAGCGGGCGGTCCGTCTCAACGTGCCGCTTGTCGCGGAAGTGCATTGCGGGAAGAATTGGTATGAAGCGAAATAAGATCTTTGTCGCGATCACGGGCGGGATCGGAAGCGGAAAATCCGCAGTTTCGGACATTCTGCGCCGCGCGGGGTATCCCGTCTTTTCGGCGGATGTTTTTTCACATGAAATTTTTGGGGAAGAGGATGTTCGCAAGGAAGTTGCGGCGCGCTTTCCCGAGTGCTGTTACGGCGGGATACCCGATCGCCGCGCCCTTGCCCGTGCCGTCTTTGCGGACGACATGAAGAGAAAGGCGCTCGAGAACATCCTGCACCCGCGCATCATGCGCCGTATGTATGAGGCTATGGAAAAAGCGCCAGCGCCCGTCGTGTTTGCGGAGGTGCCGCTGTTGTTTGAAGGCGGATACGAGCGTGATTTTGACAGGGTCATCGTAGTGATGCGGGATATGGAAACGCGCATTGCGTCGGTGATGTCGCGCGACGGAATTTCGCGCGATGAAGTGCTCGCGAGAATAAACAAACAATTTGACTATACAAAAATCGTCGATCCTGCGCATACTGTACTATACAACGACGGCGATCTGCTTTCGTTGGAAAAGAAGACAGAGGGGATCGTTCATGAGATCGTCGGGAAAATTACTGATTAGATTTTCGGTCTGCGCCGCGGCGGTGCTTTTGAGCGTTGCGCTCGCTTTGATCTTTTATTCGGGAGTTGTGCCGAAAAAGTATGACGCTGAGATCGCCGCCGCCTGTCGTGAGTTTGGGCTGGAACAGCCGCTTGTATATGCGGTAATCCGCACGGAAAGCAGTTTTTCTCCGCAGGCAAAGAGCGATGCGGGAGCGGTCGGGCTCATGCAGCTCATGCCGTCGACCGCGGCTTTTGCCGCCGAAAAATTAAGAGAAGAGGAGATCGATCTTTTTGATCCCGCCTGCAACATACGTCTCGGCTGTTGGTATCTCAAATATCTTCTCGGCAGATTTTCGGAGGCGGAGACGGCTCTTGCCGCCTATAATGCGGGGGAAGGCACCGTTGCTCGTTGGCTAAGGGACGAGGCTTTTTCCGAAAACGGTGCGGTACTTGATAAGATCCCTTACGCTGAGACGGAGAATTATGTCAGGCGAGTAAAATTTTTTTGGAAATGTTACAAAATTAGCTATTCCTTTGCTTGACATTTTTCTTAGAATATAGTAAAATAAATCTCGCTTGTGAGGATGGCGGAACTGGCAGACGCGTACGTTTGAGGGGCGTATGGAGAAATCCGTGTGGGTTCAAGTCCCATTCTTCACACCAAAAGATACCCGATCGTTCCGGTTTTGCGGGCGGTCGGGTATTTTTTTATATTTGCCTGCGTTAAAGGGGCAGACAGATTTTTTAAAGTTCATCCGAAAATATCTTACGGCGTGCCGCTTTGAAAAAGATCGTTTTTCCCTGTGCGGCAGATTTTTTGTTTTTGAAGAGATTGTCTGTGTGCAGAGCAAATCGATAGGCGTTTATTTTTCTCAAAGGCGTTTTGGCCGTTGCGCAGGGACGATATTTTTTGCAAGGATCCGTGGACGAATGATCTTCACGGATCTTTTTGTGTAAAAAGGGAAATAATGTTACGTGACCGCGGTGAAGTTTGACTCTTTTTGCAAAGTGCTTGCGTTTGTATTTTGCGTCTGCTATAATATTTCCGTAGAGAAAAGTGCGTTGCGGGAGGGTGCCATGAACGACAGAAGAAACGCGACGGGCGGTTTTGATTTTTTTATCAGCTTTTCCAATGAGGACGTCGAGGTCGTCACATCCCTTGTGCAGAAAATGGAGGCTTGCGGCGCTGTCTGCTGGTTTCAGGGAAAGGATTCCAGGGCTGAATTTGCAGAGGCTATAATGGAGGGGATCGAGAGCGCAAAGGCGTTTGTCGTCTTTGTGAGTCCTGCTTCCGCAAATTCCTATCTTGTGATGAACGAGATCAATCACGCTGTAGCATGGAAACTGAAAAATGAAAATTACTCTATTCTGCCCGTTTTTATCGGAAAGGAAGCGCCCGACCTTTCTGATCCCGCATACAAGAAGATAAATTTTTATCTCGGCAGACTGAACATGCTCTTTGCGTCGCAATTCGAATCCGAAGAAGAGCTTGTCTGCAAGATCTTTGATCAGACGGGGTTTGAAACGGGGGATAGGCTTCACCAAAGCCTTTATCATTCCAGCGAGATCGAGACAAAACGGCTTCGCGCGCAAAACGAGATACTGCACAATTTTTCAAAAGAGTTTTTCGAAAAGATGTTGCGGCCCGAGGACATCGTGCTCGATGTGGGATGCGCGGACGGGGATAATATCGCACTTCGCCTGTCCGGCTTGCAATATCGCTTTCTTCTCGGCGTGGACATAGAAAAGAAACAGGTGGAAAGGGCAAACAGAAATCACGGTTCCGAAAAGGACAAATTTATCACCTGCGATATTTTGGGGGAAGAATTTGAAAGCATCCTTTCAGATTATCTGAAAGAAAAAGGGGCCTCTGGGTTCGATCTTATTCATATCTCCGCCGTTCTGATGCACCTGACAGAACCCGTTCTTCTTCTTGCGCGGCTCCGCCGTTTTCTCAATAACACGGGATATCTGTTCATTCAGGACGAGGACGACGGTGCAAACCTTGTCTATCCGAATTCAAAATTCTTCGATCTTGCGTTCCGGATCTGGGCGGATTCGAAGGAGAGCGGGGACAGACATTGCGCACGGAAAATTCCGTCTTATTTGAAGGAGGCGGGATATTCTTCCGTCTCTCTTGCAAAATGCGGCGTTTCCAACCCGGGCATGGACGCAGGGGAAAGCTCTGCGTTCTGGGACATCTATTTCAACCATTATCTGTGGCTCGGTGCCGAAGAGAATGTCTTTTATAATCCCTCGCGCACAAACAAAATGCTTGAAGAGTATCGCGCCGAGTATGAAAAGTACAAGGCAGAATATGACGCGGGCAATATCTTTATTCAGCTGGGTTTTCTGTTTTTCATTGCGCAGAAATAACCGCGCGATTTTTTGAGGTAGGTATGCATACATTGCGCGCACAAATCGACCATATGTCGCAACGTCCTTTCATGGGGCGCCTGCTCGCTTTTCTGAACGGAGATCTCTATCCGCTCCTTTTTGCCGTACTTGTCTTGCTCTCTTCCTTTCTCGGGGCCGAGCTGTTTCTCTTTGGCTTTACCGCGATTGTGATCGCCTTTGCCTGCATTTTCGGAAAGAGTGCGAAGAGTGTGCTCGTTCCGATGGTGCTCGTCGTGTACGGAATGAGTTGGAGACATACGCCGCAGCATCCGTATTTGTCCGATTTTTTATACCGCACCGACGTGTTGATTCTTATCGGAGTATTTTCCGCGGTTGCGTTCGCCTCGATGCTCTTTCATTTTTTTCTGCGCGGCGCGGATAAAAACGGCGGCGGGGGGCTCACATTCGGCTTTTTGTTTTTTGGCGCGGCGCTTCTTTTCAACGGACTGTTTTCGGGCAGCTATGTCGCGCAGGACGGCGTTCTCGGCGCGCTTCTTTCGCTTTCTTTTGTCGGAGTGTATCTCTTTGTCGCGTTTTTTTTGCGCGAAAAGATCCCCGTTCGTTATTTTGCATATCTTCTCTTGCTCGCATCGGCGATCGTATGCATCCAGACGATCAAGCAGGCTTTCAACATCGCTTTTTTCCGCGATTCCTTCGATGCGAAATACGGATATAAGGATCTGATGGTCGCAGGCTGGGGAATGAGCAACAACGTGGGCGGAATGCTCGCGATGTTTTTGCCTGCACTCTTCTATTTTGCATATAAAAGCAGATACGGCTGGGCGTTTTATCTTTGGGCGTTTGTGCAGTACGGCTGTATCTGCCTGACGTACAGCCGCACGGCGATGTTGTTCGGCGGCGTGCTTTTCCTGGGCGGAGCGGTGCTCCTGTTTGTCTTGAAAAGTCCGTGCCGCACCTTTTTCCGCATTGCGGACGGCGTGACTGCCGCCGTTTTGATTGTGGTTTTTGCAGCCTTTTCGGGAAAGATACTCGATTTAATTTATGCCGCGATCGAACGGGGAGACATGGGACGGTTCGATCTGTGGAAAAACGGGCTTTTGAATTTTCTTTCGGCTCCGTTTTTCGGATCAGGGTTTTATGCGCCTATCGATCCGTCCGATCCGAATTGGTCATACAACATCGTCAACTGGGTCTTTCCGGATATGTATCACAACCTCTTTGTGCAGGTCGCGGCGAGCTGCGGGGTGTTCGGGCTCTTTGCTCTTTTCCTGCATTTTTCGGAAGTGTCGGCGTTTGCTTTCTCGGGGAGGTTCACGGCAGAGAAATTGTTCTGTCTCGCTGTTGCGGCGATGGTTGCGGCGACCTCTCTTCTTGACAATCACATCTTTCACATATTCCCTGCGATCCTCTATGCGCTTTCGCTTTCGGTGCTTGAAAAACAGAATGCAGGCGCAGGTTTCGGTGCGTCAAAAAAATTGAGGCAACGACATTTTTTGTGTCGCTACGGCACCCGTTTTTTCCCGTTCTAATCGGGAAGACGGGTGCTTTTTTCTTCATTCAGTGATAAAAGAATGAAAAAATCGAGAGGGAAAAATGCAGGTTTGCACACTTGTTGCAAAAGTGTAAAAAAATATAAAAAATTTTAATTTTTTTGATTTTACTATTGAAAAGTGGTCGCAACTATAGTATAATAATAAATAGATAAAGAAAAACCTTGCTTGCGGAGGATAAGGGATGGAAAAGGTCGATTTTCCTTTATATGTGTTTCATCACGGGAAAAATTACAGGGCATATGACTTCTTCGGAGCGCATCCGTATAAAGAAGAAGGCAAGAAAGGGTACATGTTCAGAGTTTGGGCGCCGCATGCGGAAGAAGTGTCCGTCGTCGGCGATTTCAATGAGTGGGATCCGGACGCCAATAAGATGACCCGCCTTCTCGATGGAGAGACGTTTGAGCTCTTTGTTGAAGGTTTGAAAAATTATTCCGTCTATAAATACTGCATTCGCACCAAAGACGGCAGATTTCTCTATAAAGCAGATCCGTATGCTTTCCATGCGGAGACGCCCTCCAAGACTGCGTCCAAGACCTACGATCTGGAGGGATTTAAATGGACGGACAAGGAATACCTGAAAGCAAGGAAAAACAAAAACATCTATTCTTCGCCCGTCAACATCTATGAGATGAATGCGCTGTCGTGGAGGCAGTACGGTGACGGGAATTATTTTGATTTCAACAAACTGATCGACGATCTCATCCCGTATCTCAAGGAAATGGGCTACACGCATGTTGAGTTTATGCCGCTCTGTGAGTATCCTTACGACGGTTCGTGGGGGTATCAGGTAACGGGATACTTTGCGATCACTTCCCGCCTCGGTACGCCGCACGATTTCATGCGTCTTGTCGATGCCTGCCATCGCAATGGCATCGGCGTGATCATGGACTGGGTGCCTGCGCATTTCCCCAAGGATGCGCACGGGCTCTATGAGTTCGACGGTCAGCCTCTGTACGAGAGCCCCGCGTGGGACAGGCAGGAGCACAAGAGCTGGGGAACGCGCCGTTTTGACTACGGCAGGAACGAGATACTTTCTTTCCTGATCTCCAACGCTGTCTTCTTCTTTGATAAATTCCACATTGACGGACTGCGGGTCGACGCCGTTGCATCCATGTTGTATCTTGATTACGACAAGCGCCCCGGCGAATGGCTCCCCAACAAATACGGCGAAAATAAAAACCTCGAGGCGATCAACTTCCTGCAAAAGCTGAATCAGACGGTCTTTTCAGAGTATCCCGACGCGATGATGATCGCAGAGGAATCCACCGCGTGGCCGCTCGTCACGAAACCCGTTGACATCGGCGGGCTCGGGTTCAACTTCAAATGGAACATGGGTTGGATGAACGACGTTCTCGATTATATGCAGACCGATCCTTTTTTCCGCAAGGGGAACCACAATAAACTCACCTTCTCCATGATGTACGCATTCACCGAGAACTATGTCCTGCCCATCTCGCATGACGAGGTGGTGTACGGCAAGCATTCGCTCGTCGACAAGATGCCCGGAAGCTATGAGGACAAGTTCGCGAACGCCCGCGCATTCATGGGATATATGATGTCTCATCCCGGGAAAAAGCTCCTGTTCATGGGCTGCGAGTTCGGTCAGTTCAAGGAATGGAATTATAAAGAGGGCTTGGAGTTCTTCCTCAAAGAATATCCGCTCCATAAGAAGTTCTCGGACATGAACGCCGCGCTCAACAAGTTCTACCGCGAAACGCCCGCATTCTACGAGATCGAAGATTCCTGGGACGGGTTTGAGTGGATCGCGCCGAACGACGCGGACAGAAATATTCTTTCCTACATGAGAAAGGACAAAGACGGGAACAGCTATCTGGTCGTGATCAACTTCTCTGGCGCGACGCAGACCGATTACAGGCTGGGCGTACCGAAGGGAAAGTACAAAGTCGTCTTCAACACCGATCATCCGAAATACGGCGGAAACGGCGAGATGACAAAGCGTATCTTTAATACGCAGAAAAAGCCGAGTCACGGGAAAGAGTATTCCATCAAGATCGAGCTGCCTAAATTTACCTGTGTTTATCTTCAGAAAGTCCTCTGATCGGAACGATCGGAGTCAAACAAACCAATATTTATTTATGGGGGTCAGAATATGCAAAGAAAGAAAGAGTGTGTAGCGATGCTGCTCGCCGGCGGACAGGGAAGCCGTCTGTACGCATTGACGAACAATATCGCTAAGCCGGCGGTGCCGTTTGGCGCGAAATATCGCATCATCGATTTTCCTCTGTCAAACTGCATCAACTCTGGGATCGATACGGTCGGCGTTCTCACGCAGTACCAGCCGCTCGTGCTCAACGAGTACATAGGCAACGGGCAGCCGTGGGATCTTGACAGGAACTTCGGAGGCGTCCACGTCCTGTCGCCGTATCAGAAGAAGTCCAAGTCCGCCTGGTATGAAGGCACCGCGAACGCCATCTTCCAGAACCTGAACTTTATCAAAATGTACAATCCAGAGTATGTGCTCATTCTTTCGGGTGACCACATCTATAAGATGGATTACAGCAAGATGCTCCGTGCGCACATCGACAAGGGCGCGGATTGCACCATTGCCGCCATTGACGTGCCTTTAAAAGAGGCTTCCCGTTTCGGCATCCTCAACACAAATCCCGACGGCTCTATCTATGAATTTGAGGAGAAACCCAAACAGCCCAAGAGCACGCTTGCATCGATGGGTGTCTACATCTTCACTGCGGAGAAGATGTACAAATATCTCGAAGAAGACGACGACGATCCCAACAGCTCCAAGGACTTCGGCAAAAACATTCTTCCCGCGATGCTCAATGCGGGCGAGAAGATGTTTGCATATCAGTTCGAGGGATATTGGAAGGATGTCGGCACGATCAGCTCGCTGTGGGAAGCAAACATGGATCTTCTCGGCGAGACTCCCGTCTTCGATGTCTCGGATACGGCCTGGAAGATCCATTCGCGCAACCCGCTCGCACCGCCCGAATACATGGGCGAAAAGGCGGTCGTCAAGAACTCCATGATCGCGCTCGGCTGCGAGATCTACGGCACTGTTCAAAACTCTGTTCTTTCGAGTAACGTCGTCGTGGAAGAGGGCGCGACGGTCATTGATTCCGTCATCATGAGCGGCACGGTCATCAAGAAGGGGGCCTGCGTGAGTTATTCCATCATCGACGAGGATGTCGTGGTTGATGAGAATGCATCGATCGGCGTAGACAAGGCGACTGCAAAAGGCATCGCCGTGCTGGGCAGGGGCATCACCGTCGGCAAAGGCGCAAAAGTGGGCGCCGGCCAGATCATCGACAAAAATATCAAAGAAGGGGAGGAGGCGTAATATGTCCGCAGTAGGTGTCATTTTTTCCAATATTCATGACGAAAACATCCCCGAGCTTTCCCGTCAGAGAACGATGGGCTCGCTCCCGTACGGCGGCAGATATCGTCTGATCGATTTTGCGCTGTCCAATCTCGTCAATTCCGGCATCACCACTGTCGGGATCATCACCAAGAACAATTACCAGTCGCTGATGGATCATCTCGGCAGCGGCAAGGACTGGGATCTTGCCCGCAAGTATGGCGGACTTGTCCTGCTTCCTCCGTTCGGCGCAAACGACGGACTGTATAAAAATCGTCTCGAAGCGCTCAAAGGCATCATGGGATTTCTCACCCGCAGGACGGAAGATTATGTCGTGCTGTGCGACTGTGACGGCGTCTGTCGCATGGATTTTTCCAAGGTCATCGATTATCACGAGGCGAAACATGCGGACATCACGCTTGTCTGTCACAGTGAGGAGATCGAAAATGCCAGCGATTATGTGACCATTGTCGCAAACGAAGAGGGCCGCGTGACAGCTCTTAAGACGCAGGTCAACGTCAAAGCAAAGGGCAACGCGAAATTCTACAGCAACATTATGGTCATCGGCAGAAGCTATCTGATCAATGTGCTCAACGATGCGATCTCCCGCAATTATAAGAGTTTCCACGAGGACGTCATCATGGCGAACATCAAGGGGCTCAACATCTATGCATACGATTTTGACGGATATCATGCGACGATCGATTCCTTTGTTTCCTATTTCAAGCACAACATGGAATTGCTCAACAAGGATATCCGCGACGAGCTGTTCGGCGCGCGCGACATCTACACGAAGGTCCGCGATTCCGCGCCTTCCAAATACGGCGACGATTCCAAGGTCGTCAATTCTCTGATCTCCGACGGTTGCGTAGTCGAGGGAACGGTTGAAAACAGCATTCTGTTCCGCGGCGTCCATGTCGGAAAGGGGACTGTTGTACGCAACTCCATCATCATGCAGGATACAGAGATCGGAAACGAAGCGTCGCTCAACTGCGTGATCACAGACAAAAATGTCTCCATCCGCGACCGCCGTGTGCTGAGCGGGTGCGAGGAACAGCCTTATTTCCTGCCTAAGGGCACGAGGATCTGATCAACGCAGCACAACAGGCAATAAACAGATAAGGGAGGTAATAATTATCTATGCCGGCAAAAGCAAAAACAACCGCAAAGAGAAAAATCACAACGAAGCAAGAGGCGGCCGTAAAGGCGGATGTCGCCGTTGAAGAGGTGAAGGAGGTCCCCGTCGCCGAAGCGGCAGAGGAATATCCTGTGCCTCAGGTCGAGGTGGTTGCAAAGAAAAAGATACTCTTTGTCGCATCCGAAGCGACGCCCTTTATCGCGACGGGCGGGCTTGCGGAGGTTATCGGGTCTCTTTCCAAAGCGCTTGCGACCAACGACGGCTATGACGTTCGCGTCATCATTCCTCTGTATTCGGACATCTCCTGGGATTACAGGAGTAAGTTCAAATATCTCGGGAATATCTTTGTCCCGCTCGCGTGGCGCAATCAGTATTGCGGAATTTTCAGCTACGAGCAGGACAATGTCACCTTCTATTTTGTTGACAACGAATACTATTTCAAGCGTCCGGGGTGCTACGGCTACTATGACGACGGTGAGAGATTTGCATTCTTCTGCCGCAGCGTCATGGAGATCATGCCGTTTTTGAACTTCTATCCCGAGATCATGCATTGCCATGACTGGCAGGCGGCCCTTGCGGCGATCTACCTCAAGACGATCTACTGCTTCCGTCCCGAATATCAGTTCATCCGCTCGCTGTTTACCATTCACAACATCGAGTACCAGGGCAAATATTCGCTGGATATCCTCGAAGACCTGTTCGGCATATCCAATACATGGAAATATCTGCTTGAATACAACAAGTGTATCAACCTGATGAAAGCTGCGATCGAGTGCAGTGAGAAGTTCTCAACGGTCAGCCCGCGCTATGCGCAGGAGATCAAGGATCCGTTCTATTCGCACGGGCTCGATCCCATCATCCGTCGCAACGAGTTCAAGCTTTTCGGAGTGCTTAACGGCATCGACACGGATGCCTATAATCCCGCTACGGATAAATCCATCTTCAGCCATTACAGCATCGACGACATTTCTCCCAAAAAGAAGTGCAAAGAAGAGTTGCAGAAGATGTTCAATCTGCCTGTCAAACCCGATACGCCGATCATTGCGGTTATTTCCCGCCTTGTTGCGCATAAGGGGCTCGATCTTGTCAGAACGGTCATCGAAGAGGTATTAAGACAGGACGTTCAGGTAATAATCCTCGGCAAAGGAGATTCCGCCTACGAAAATTATTTCTCGGATCTCGCTCGCCGATATGTCGGAAAACTTGTCGCGGTCATTGCGTTCAATCCCGACCTTTCCAGAAAGATATATTCCGGCGCGGATCTGTTCCTGATGCCTTCCAAATCGGAGCCTTGCGGGCTTTCGCAGATGATCGCAAGCCGTTACGGCACCGTTCCCATCGTCCGTGAGACGGGCGGCTTGTATGACAGCATCAAACCTGTCGGCGCAGGCGGAAACGGGTTTACTTTTGCGAACTACAATGCATATGATATGTTGTATGTGATCCGTGAGGCGATCAATTGTTATTATAACAAAGATTTCTGGCCTGAGTTGGTCAGAAGGGTCATGTCGGTGGATTTCAGCTGGCAGCGCTCCGCAAAAGAATACGAAGCGATATACGGGGAAATGTTGAAATAATTTAAACATAGGAGTATTTTGATTCTTATGAGCAATACGAAGAGCATTACTGAAAAAGAAGTGCAAGTGCTTATAGAAGGGAAGTTGTCGAGATACTTCGGCGTCTCGCCTAAAGAAGCGACCAAAGAACAGATTTACAAGGCCGTCGTCATGAGCGTGCGGGACATTCTTCTCGAAAAGCGTCAGCAGTTCCATAAGGTAATGCGGAGCAAGAAAGGCAAGCGAGTTTATTACCTGTGCATGGAATTTTTGCTCGGAAGATCCCTCAAAAACAACGTCTACAATCTCGGCTTGGGCGCCGAATATGAAAAGGCGCTCAAGCATTTCGGGCTCACGCTCGAAGATCTTTACGAACAGGAACCCGATGCTGGCCTCGGCAACGGCGGCCTCGGCAGGCTTGCGGCGTGCTTTATGGATGCGCTGGCAAGCGGGAATTATCCCGCAATAGGCTATTCTATCCGTTACGATTACGGCCTGTTCAAGCAGAAGATCGTCGATGGGTGGCAGACGGAACTTCCCGACATCTGGTTACCGGGAGGGGAGGTCTGGCTCGTTCAGCGCAGCGATAAATCGTGCACCGTGCGTTTTGACGGTTGGGTACACGAAGACTGGACGGAGAGCGGTCTGAAAGTTACCTGCGGCGGCTACAAGGAAGTGGAGGCCGTGGCATACGACATGATGATCTCCGGAAAGGACAGCGAAGCGGTCTCTGTTCTGCGTCTGTGGCGCGCGCGCAACATCTCGAGATTTGACATGAAGCTCTTCTCGCAGGGCGACTATCTGCGTTGCATGCAGGAAGAGAACGAGGCGGAAGTGATTTCCAAGGTTTTGTATCCCGCGGACAATCACTATGAGGGAAAATCTCTCCGTTTGAAGCAACAGTACTTCCTCGTTTCTGCATCTCTGCAAAACATTGTCAAAGACCACAAACACCGCTACGGGCCGCTCAGCCTGCTCCCGCAGCAGGCGGCCATCCACATCAACGATACGCATCCTGCGCTCGCGATTCCCGAGCTGATGCGCATTCTGATGGATGAGAACGGCTTTACGTGGGACGACGCATGGAATATCACCACGAATACATTTGCATATACCAACCACACGGTCATGGCGGAGGCATTGGAAACCTGGCAGGAAGATCTCATCGCGCGCAGGCTTCCCCGCATCCACATGATCATCAAGGAGATCAACCGCAGATTCTGTGAAGATCTTTGGAACCGTTATCCCGGTCAGCATCAGCTCATCGACAGCATGTCCGTCATTTCCAACGGCACCGTCAGGATGGCAAATCTTTCCGTCATCGGTTCCCACAGCGTGAACGGCGTTTCCGCTCTGCACAGCGACATTCTGAAAAATTCCGTGTTCAATGGCTTTTATCAGCTTTGGCCGAATAAGTTTACGAATGTCACCAACGGCATCGCGCACCGCCGCTGGCTGTGCCAGTCTAACCCGGAGCTTTGTAGCCTGCTCAACGACTGCATCGGCGACGGCTATGTCAAGGATGCAAACGAGCTTTCCAAGTTCAAGAAATTTGAGAACGATAAGAGCGTCCTTAAGCAACTTTCCGAGATCAAACAGCTCAAGAAAAAGCAGTTTGTTGACTACGCGTACAGAAAAGAAGGCGTGATCATTGACCCCGATTCCGTCTTTGACGTGCAGGCAAAGCGTATGCACGAGTACAAGCGCCAGCTGCTCAATGTGATGAACATCATCTCGCTGTACAGCGATCTCAAAGACAATCCGGACCTCGACGTTTTGCCGCAGACCTTTATCTTCGGCGCAAAGGCTGCGCCCGGTTATCTGATGGCAAAACAGATCATCAAGCTCATCTGCTACCTCTCCGAGGACATCAAGCGTCATCCCAAGATCCACGAGAAGCTCAACGTCGTCTACATGGAAGACTACAATGTCACGATGGCCGAGAAGCTCATGCCTGCAAGTGAAGTTAGCGAGCAGATCTCGCTTGCCGGAAAAGAGGCGAGCGGAACGGGCAACATGAAGTTCATGATCAACGGCGCGATCACGATCGGCACGCTCGACGGTGCAAACGTTGAGATGAGTGAGGCGGTCGGTGAGGACAATATCTTCATCTTTGGTCTGCGTGCGGACGAAGTAGAGGAAATGTGGACGAAGGGCTACAACGCAAGCCTTTATTACAATCAGGATAACCGCCTGCGCAGGATCATTGAGGCCTTGATCAAGGGCTTCAACGGCGAATCCTTCTCGGATATGGCAAATTATTTGCTTACGGGCACTCCTGTTGCAGATCCGTATATGTGCATGGCCGATTTTGAATCGTATTATGCGACGCAGAAAAAGGTCAAAGAGATGTATGCGCATGACAAGCAGCAGTGGGCAAAGATCTCGCTCAACAATATTGCGGCTTCGGGATTCTTCTCCGCAGACAGAAGCATCAAGGAGTATGCGGAAAATATCTGGAATTTAAAATCTCTCAAAGCATAAGCGAAATAAGATGGAACTTTATTATAATCCCTTAGACAAAAAATGCAAAAGCGTTACAGGTGGGATTAGCACAGATGAAGATCTGACGATTAAAGTTTTCGGCAAAAGCAATGAGCCTTGCTCCCTCGTCCTGCAAAAGGATGGGGGCGAGGCTCAATATTTGCGTATGCAGACTACTTATACGGGCTGGCAGATCACGCTTTCCTTTCCTGAAACGGGGCTATATTTTTATCGTTTCCGTTTCGGCAGCCGAGAAGCGGGTTGCGGAAGGATGCGCAATCTCGAGATCTCTGAGAACGCGATAAATTATCAGATCCTCGTATACGATAAAAATTTTACGACGCCCGACTGGTTCAAGGGCGGCGTGATGTACCAGATCTTTCCCGATCGTTTTTACAGCGCTGGGCCCGTTTCCGTCGAAGAGGGCAAATGGCTGCATCGCGACTGGAACGACATGCCCGCATTCCGCATGAACGAAAACGGTAAGGTGCTCAACAACGACTTTTTCGGAGGGAACCTGAAGGGCATTTGCGAAAAATTGGATTACCTGCAGAGCCTCAACGTCACTGTCTTGTATCTGAATCCGATTTTCCGCGCTTACTCTAACCATCGTTATGACACGGGCGATTACATGCAGATCGATCCTCTCCTCGGCTCCGAGGAGGATTTTTCACGCCTTGTTTCGGAATGTAACAAAAGGGGAATCAAGATTATTCTTGACGGAGTCTTTAACCATACGGGGGACGACAGTCTTTACTTCAATAAATACGGAAGATATGACAGCGTAGGAGCCTATCAATCGAAGGATTCGAAGTACTATGCGTGGTATAATTTCCGTCATTTTCCCGATGTGTATGATTCTTGGTGGGGAATAGACGTTTTGCCTGCTGTCAATGAGAGTTGTCCCTCGTACATCGATTTTATCACAGGTGACAACGGTGTGCTTCGTCACTGGCTGAAATACGATATCGGCGGATACAGGCTGGATGTCGCAGACGAATTGCCCGATGAATTTATTGTCCGAATTCGAGAGGCCGTCAAGGGAAAAAACTCTGACGCGATCGTCCTCGGCGAAGTTTGGGAAGACGCCTCGAACAAGATCGCATACAGCAAACGGAGAAAATACTTTCAAGGGGCAGAGCTTGACAGCGTGATGAATTATCCTCTGAAAGATGCGATCGTAAATTATATCTCAACGGGTGAGGCTGCTCTTTTTCGTCAAACCGTCGCAATGCTTCGCGACAATTATCCGAAATGTGTGCTCGATTCGCTGATGAATCTTCTCGGCACGCATGACACGGTGCGTATTCTCACCGTCTTCAGCGGCGTGCGTGCGTATAATAAAGAAGAGATGAGCAGGTTGAAGCTTTCAAAGAGCCAAAAGGCCGCAGCGAAGGAAAAGGTCAAGGCTGCTGCAGTTCTTCTTTTCACAGTCTTTGGTGTTCCGTGCATCTATTACGGCGATGAGATCGGCATGGAAGGTTACTCCGATCCGTTCTGTCGTCGGACCTTTCGCTGGGATCGCATGGATGAAGATCTCTTGGAGCATTTCAGAAAACTTTCAAAGCTTCGCGCAAAGATGGAAGTCTTTAAAGAAAGCGAATACAGGGAACTCTATGCGGACAGCAATTGCGTTATCTACGAGCGCAGAAGCGATAAAGAGGTCGCTGTCGTCTGTATGAACAGGGGATGCAACAAATTCGGATTGTGCTTTGACGGGCCGTTATATAGCCTTTTTGATGGCAAAAAATATTGTGAAAAATATGAAATCAAACCGCATTCGTATGCTGTCTTAACGAATAAGCCGATTTCTTAAACTATGCGAAGTACGTTGTCTGACATAATTTAAGGAAAACGGCATAATAAAAGCGCCTTGATGCGCTTTTTGTTTTTTCAACACTTTTTAGCGGATGACATCCAATTTTCACACAACCGTTGTATTATTTTGGCATGACCGACAAGGGAGAACAGCTTAAATGAAAGCAAAGCGATTGTTGATTTTTTCTGTTTCCGTATTTTTGATCTTTGCATTATGCGGATGTAGCTTTAATTTGTATGGGGGGATCGCCTCTTCGAAAAATGTCAAATTAGAGTACGTCGAAATTAAGACGAGCGAAGACGCTGAGTTTGCTGAGGTGGCTGCCGCTCGTTCGCTCGGCTGTGTCGTCACTGTAGTATCCAGCGCAAATGTCGAAACGGGATACGGCATCGGCGTCCTGTCTTCCATTTATTCGGGATTGATCCTGAACGACGAGGGATATATCCTGACCACGTATCAGGCCGCGCATCCTACTGAGTTCATTGACGGCACGACATACGAGGGTGATGTTTCGAGCGCTTATGCGGTTTTGTCCGACATCTACGGGGATACGACGCATTATCGCATAGATCTTGTCGACAAAGACGAGGATGCGGGGCTTGCACTGTTTAAATTTTATGATTCATTTTCCTATTATACGGACAGTTCGAAGAGCGAAACGCAGTCGGGCTTTCAGTTCAAGGCGTGCTTTACGGACAAGGCCGTATCTGTGGGGGCGAATGTTGTCTCGATCGGAAATGCGGCGGGATACACAGTCATATCCGAGGATGACAGCGCAAGTCAGTTTACCGACCTGCAGGTCAATGTTATGAGCGGTACAGTGCTTGAAGACGAATGCGATCCCGATATTTTCGGTACCATTTCTTATTTAAATAAGGAATACGCCAGCTTTCTGATCACGGCGCCGGTCAGTGAAGAGATGATCGGCGGGGGAGTTTTTGACGAAAACGGATATTTGATCGGTTACAATTACAGTAAACTCTATTCGACTACGGATTCGGGCGTCAGTATTCTTCCTCGTGTTTCTATTGCGTACAAATCAGACCTGCTCATTGATTACATTGATCATATGTCGGAAAAGTTGCAGACGCCGATCCCGTATACGATCGCTCGGGTTGCGAATGAGGAGGCCGTGGCATGATGAACTTAAAGAGTGTAAAAAAGCTGTCGATTCTCTTTTTGAGCCTTGTTCTCAGTGCAGTGCTCTTGCTTTCCTTTGCGGCGTGTAATTTTTCTTCTGACACGGAAAGTGTACAGACAACGTCCGAAGAATACAGCGGAAATAAAGTCAACGAAGTCACTTGCGAGTCAAATGTTTATTCCGATAATCATGCCGATTTTGAGGCACTTTATGCGGAAACGAGTAATTCTGTTGCGACCATCGAGATCACTTATGAGTATTCTCTCCTTTGGCCGATGGGAAAACAGACCGCAACGGAGACAGGAACTGCGTTTCTGATCGATGCCGAAAAGGGGTATTTTATGACATCCTCATCATTATATGAGGCAGTCATTGATGCGTCCGGATCAGTTTTGTCGCAGGAGGTCACTCTTTCTGACGGCACAAAGATGGGGGTTCTTCAGACGTTCTATGAAGCATCGACTCTGACGGATCGCTGGGGAAACGTGACCATTGAATCTTTTTACAACTCGGACATTGCAGTTTTTCAGGCGGATGGGATCTCAGACGGGGTTTATACCGCAGAAGACGGGACAGAAAAACAGATCGCGGCTGTCACTTTTGCGGATTCGGATGATGTTTCTTTCGGCGAGGATTGCTATACGATCGCGACGCTTTCCGACGAGGATGATGACATCCCTGGGCTCATGGACATCAACATTGTCGCCAATCCGCATAATACGCATGAGTCGTGTTTTGAGATAGGCAACTCGGGCGGAGGGATCGGCGGGGGATTTTTCTGGAACAATGGCGGCTTTCCTTCTTCGAGTGAGAATATCTTTGACGGATCTGTTTCGTATCTCATCCAGACGGGCATCACAGTGCAGGACGGATACGAGGGGGCGCCACTTTTTAACGGAGACGGAAAAGTCATCGGCATGATCAATCGCCGTGTTGAGGAGACGACTTATTATCAGAATAATGACCCGTACGGCATCTCGTTTTCTACTCCGTCTGCAGATTTGGTCGCTTCAATTGCTGTCTTAAACGATGAAGACGGGAATAACCTTGGCATAACGATCTCGACGGATGAGAGCTTTGAAAATGAAACGATACGAGAGAGCATTCTTTCGAATGCGTCTCAGATTGCTCATGCCGGCAGCACTTTGGCTGCGGTCGAAGGGAGCAGTGACGATTACTTTGTTGCCGATCCGAGCGCCGAGATCGTATTCAAACATCGCGAAGAGTCGGATCTTACAGGCATGACGACGGCTGAGCGGATCTATTCACAAAATTATGATGACACAGTAAAGATCATCGCATATAAAGACGGATATCTTGCGGAGGGATCCGGTTTTATCATCGATAAAGAAGACGGATATCTCATGACCAATCTGCACGTTGTGAACACGTTGAGCGGCGAAGATGCCACGACGGCAAATCGCAACGTAAGCCTGGATGCCACATATTATGCGATCTTTGAAAACGGGACGACAGACAGGAACGGCAAGACGCAGTTTGTGCTTTTGCAGGTAGAAGTCGTCGCATACCAAAAACAGGGAGACATGGCGATTTTGCAATTCGTGAATCCGATCTATCACGAGGACGCAGAGGGAGTAAAACAGAGCGGCTTTGAGAGTTGTATCACGTTCGATACCGCCGTGCAAAACGCAGGTTCGCGCGTTGTAGCAATCGGCAACGGGCTCGGTTATGGTATGGCGCTGTCAACCGGCGTCGTCTCCGTCGCCGAATCGACTTGCAATGCTGCTGTGTACAATTTCAACATGATACAGACCGACTGTCCGATCAACAGCGGAAATTCGGGCGGGGCCTTGTTTAACCAAAGCGGCCATGTTATCGGTATCAACACGCTTGGACTTATTTTGGACGGATACGATAATGTCAGCTGGTCGATTCCGGCGGGTGCTGCGATCGAATTTATCAAGAACGTCAACGACGGAAAAGAGAGCGAAAAAACTGTTCATATCGTCAAGACGGAAAACAGAGCAAACATTGATTATTCGACGGTTTCCTGAAATATTAAAAAGCAGGCTTTTCTCTTGAAAGCCTGCTTTTTGTGTTTTTAGCAACAAAAACATTATTTTTGTCTCTCAACATACAAAATTTTAAAAAAGATTCTGTCTCAAATCGTCTGGCAGGCTTTTTTAAATCAATTAAACAGATGCCGAGGGTGCGTCGTGTGTTGCAGGAAGAAAAGGTAAAAGCTTGATTTGGGTTACGCAGGCATGGATGAGGCAAAACAAAGATGGACACATATAATTTTACTTCCAAGGCTTTTTGTCTAAAGTGTTTTTAAATTCGTTCGCGTGTAGGACAAAAATCATTCGACGTGATGAAACGATCTTGCTTTTATTTTGTCACGCCGTACAAGGCAATGATAATTTAAAGACTGTAAATTCAAAGACAGATTAATGCGGGTTGAGTTGTTAAAAGAAAACTACACGGCGAGATATCTTTAACGGGATATTTTATGAAAAATAGTTCGAAACAGAAAAAACCTCTCTTTTTGACCCTTTATATCCCTATCTATGCGTAAAAGCCGTGTTTTACGCATAGATTTAGATGTCCTTCTTTTCGCAATTTACGCTTAGAAATATTTTTTCTGCTTCCTCTCTTCCTTTTGGTGTTCCTCTCCATATAAAATTCGGGTTGATGTAGATTCTGCCCGATTTGTACTTTATGAACCCTTCCTCTTCCATCTGCTTTTTGGTCGTGCGGATGGTCTTGTCTGAAACTTCTAATTTTTTTGCAAGCACATCGTTTGTCACTGGTATTGTGCCTTTGTTGCTCATATTGCGAATTAGGAATAAAAGTAGCTTTGTTTTGGTGTCTTTTGGTCTTATTTGTTCTATCCATACCATGTAAAAGCCTGTATTTTGTCTTTTACTTTTTGCGTGGATCTCTATTTCGCCGTATTCTTTTAGCTCCCCTGTTCTCTTGTTTCGTCCGAAAAATTCCATTGTCGGACTGTATGTACCTATTGTCTCGTTTGTTTCTCTCTTCATTTTTGTATTCCCTTTTCAGATTAGATTTATTAGTATATATATAATTATATATAAGCATTTAATAGCGGTAAATTTTTACCGATTTATCGGTAATTTATTTCCGTTTTTTCTTGTGTTTATATCGTCCTTTTTTACTTTTTTTAGTAAATTGGACGATATAATTTTATTTTACGCTGCCCCCCTGAGCACGACAGCGGGAAGATTTTATAGATCTATTTTTACAGTGCCTTTTTGGCTTCGTTATTTGGCTTCTCTGCCCTGCTTTTTCATTGTTCTATTACTTTTCTTTAAAGGGTCTTTTTTCTTGTTTTTGAGCTGATTTTTGGATTAAAATTGATTTTTTATTTTGGCTTCCCCTTTATTGGGTAAAAAATGCTCGGCAAATACGCCGTTCTATAAAATTTGCAAAAAAATGTTTTTGAGGGCAGACAATTGATTTTTCACTTTGTTTGCGGTATAATGTTTGTATGGATGACAGAGATTTTTATAAGTCGCGTAATTTGCGCAATTTAGAAAAAATTGAATATTTAAAAGACGATTTACCTGTTTTTGTCGACGAATATTTCCTTGGAATCGAAAATCAGACGAGTACCCTTACGCGTTTAAATTATGCATACGATTTAAGGATCTTCTTCGACTATCTGGTCAAAAAAGTATTCAAGGGACGCACGGTCCGTTCGCTAGAATTGCGCGATCTTGAGCAGGTCACGAGTTTTCAGATCGAGAAGTTTTTGAGTTATTTGAACAATTACGAATTTGGAGGAACGACGGAGTGCTGTAACGAGCGCGCCAAAGCACGCAAGCTCTCCTCTATTCGGGCGATGTATAAATACTTTTTCCAAAAGGACAGGATCAGCGTTGATAATGCAGCAAAAGTGTCGATGCCTAAATTGCACGAAAAAGAGATCATTAGATTGGAAGTGAACGAAGTCGCCGATCTTCTGAACTGCGCCGATTCCGGTCAGGGAATGAGTGAACATCAGCGTGCCTTCCATGAAAAAACTCGTGTTCGCGATGTCGCGATCCTGACGCTTTTTCTCGGAACAGGTATTCGTATCAGTGAGCTTGTCGGGCTAAACAATGACGACGTTGACTTTACGAATATGTCGTTTAAAGTGACACGAAAAGGCGGCGCACAGGCCATTCTCTATTTTTCTGAAGAAGTTGCGGAAGCGCTTGCAAAATATATTGCGGAAAAGGAAGAAGACAAAGACATTCCCGAGGGAGAATGTGCCCTGTTTCTTTCGCTCAAACGCAGACGCATCAGCATTCGCGCCGTAGAAAATTTGGTAAAAAAATACAGTTCGATCGTAACACCTCTCAAAAAAATCTCGCCGCACAAGCTGCGCAGTACATACGGTACGCAACTTTACCGCGAGACGCAGGACATCTATGTCGTCGCAGATGTTCTCGGGCATAAGGATGTCAATATCACTAAAAAACACTATGCGGCAATCAGCGAGGATATACGTCGTTCGGTTGCAGGGAAAGTAAGACTGCGAGAGGCTGACCCGAGTGATCCCAAAAATCAATGATTTATTTCAGGCATAGTACATCGTAAATTAACCGAATATGGAAAATATAACACAAATTGAACAACTTGAAAAGATCTACATCATTCAACCTGTCACGGAAGAGGTCTCCTCTTCTGCCCGCTCTGTCCATGACGAAACGATTTCTTTGATCGAGAGCGCGGGAGCTGTCTATGCGGGGACGATCTATCAGAGGATCCGCGAGGTGAATCCATCAACCTTTATCGGCACAGGGAAGCTCGCTGAACTGCGTGAGCGTTTAGATGGCCTCGATCTCACCATCCTGTTTAACGGGGATTTGACCCCCTCTCAGACTCTCAATATTTCCGCTGCTTTAGACGATCGAAAAGTGATCGACCGCACAACGCTCATTCTCGACATCTTTGCTGCAAACGCAAAAAGCAGTGAAGGGAAACTACAGGTCGAGCTTGCTCAATTGAAATACATTTATCCCAGGTTGAAGGGAAAAGGCGAAGCGCTCTCACGCCTCGGTGGCGGGATCGGAACCAGAGGCCCCGGTGAGACAAAACTTGAAACGGACAGGCGGCGTATCCGCATGCGCATCGATGTTCTGGAAGAGAAACTGAGAAATTATAAGAGTCGTCGGCGGCTCGTGGACTCAAGACGTGAAAAAGAATGTGCGCGAAGGATTTCCCTGATCGGTTATACGAATACAGGTAAATCCACCCTGCTCAATCTTCTCACGGGCGCAGATGTCTATGCCGCAGATAAACTCTTTGCCACGCTCGATCCGACAACGCGCAGACTTGTCATCGATGAGACAGAGTTTATATTGACCGATACGGTCGGATTTCTGCGCGATCTTCCTCATAACCTCATCGCGGCGTTTCATTCAACGCTCGAGAGTGCGCTCAATTGCGACCTTGCGCTTATTGTCTGTGACGCAAGAGACTACGAAATGCAGCTCTCCACCACACTTGCCACCCTTCAGGAATTGGAATGCAATGTGCCCTACCTTATTGTTATGAACAAGAGCGAATTGCTTACTTCGTTTGAAGGATATCCGGCCGATTGTATCTTTGTTTCTGCCAAAGAAAACATCGGTATTGAACAGCTTCGGACGAGGATCTTTAACTTTTTTAAAGACACTTTTTCCGAGGTCGTTTTACGCGTTCCCTATGCGCAGCTGTCTGCCTATAACAAATTAAAAAAATATGTCACCGAAAAGGAATTTGATTATCAGGACGAGTTCGTTGAAATCAAAGCGCGTGTTCCGAAAAAACACACGGATAAGCTGGCTCCCTATCGCGTTAAGTGATTTTTTATCGATTTATGCGTGACATAGTACAATTTAAACCGTTAAAATATGAAAAATGGATAATAAAGAGGACCGAATTGTTCGGTCCTCTTTCATGATCAAGGTTATCAGTACAGATGCTGATCGACATATAAATTATCGCACAACATAATCGTAAGACTGGTCTATTTCCTCCATTATTTATGCGGAAGAGATTTTTATTTTCACCTAAGATATCCGTGGATACTTATCGGGATAAGGCGAAAACAAAAGAATGGCAACGCGTGTGCGTTCCCATTCTTTTGTTTATTCGATTTTGATAATGTCGTCTGCATCAAGGTCTTTGAGAAAATCGGGAAGGTCCGGATCCTCTTTTTCTTCCGAAATGTCTTTTTGTGTGTTTTCCGAGGCTGTGGCGGATTCTGCGCCTTGCGGAGAAGTGTCTTCGTCCTTGTAGACGTTGTTTGCATACAGATACGAATCCGGCTCTTCGGCGTGCAGTTTTGCGATGCTCTCCATCAGAGTATCGTAATCCGGCAAGTCTTCAATGCTTGAGAGTTTGAAGCGCTTTAGAAAGTTGTCCGTCGTCGCATAGAGAATAGGACGCCCGACTGCGTCTTTACGCCCCACAGGTTCGATCATCTTAAGATCGAGCAAGGTGTGGATCGCATAATCGCAATTGAGCCCGCGCAAAGCCTCGAGTTCCCCTTTCGTGATCGGCTGTTTATAGGCAATGATCGCAGAGCATTCTAGAATGGTGCGCGTAAATTCACGTTCTTTGATGGGGTTGAGAACGGCGGAGACGTAATCCTTGTAATCGGGATTGCTGGAAAGCTGCAATTTTTTATTGAAGATAAGAAGACGTAACCCGCTTTTTTCGCTGTAACGCGCCTGAAGATTTTTTGCTGCGTCTCTTATATCCTTCTCGCCCACACCGAGTTTTTCGGCGATGATGTCAATGGGGACGGGATTCCCCGAGACAAAAAGTATACTTTCGAGTATATTACTCAAGTTCTCCAAAATCTCCAATGAACTCCTCCTCCGTCCTTTCGGGATTGTATTTGATGAGGATCTTCCCGAATGTACCGTCCTGCACGACCTTGACGAACTGATGTTTCAAAAGCTCTAAAAGTGCCTGAAAGGTCGTGATGATTTCGCTCTTTCCCGAGTGCGGGTTAAAGAGCTCTTCGAATTCCACTTCCCCGCGTTCGTCCACGGTCGAACAGATGTATGCCGCGCGGTCCGGAATCGTGTAGACATCTTTCGGGATCTCGCGCTGGATCCCCTCTTCGCGCATACGCGCCTCTTGCCGAAGCATGAGCTCGGTAAAGGCTTTCAAAAGCCCGTCCAGGTTGAAATCCTTATAGACGATTTTTGCTTCGCCTACGTTCTTGTCAGGCGCCTTATAATAGTACCCGATCGTCTCAAGCTCTTTGAGCTTTGCGCTCTCTTCCTTGAGCATTTTATACTCTTCCAGCGCACGGATGAGAACGGCCTCCGCATCTTCCTCATCTGATTCCGGCTCTACGATCGCAGGAACAAGGCTTTTTGCCTTGATCTCGAGGATCGCGGACGCGATGCTCAGATATTCGCTCGCCTTATCGATATCTATGTACGGCAATCCCTTCATGTAGTCGAGGAATTGCTCCGTGACCTTGGAGACGAAGACGTCTTTGATCTCGATCTGCTCTTGTTTGATCAGGAACAGAAGCAAATCGAGCGGCCCCTCAAAATTATCGAGTACGGTCGTATAATCGACGACAGATTCAAAATTTTCTGCAGGATCTTTTGCCATTTAGAATACCAACCCCCAGAGCGCCGTGATCGGCCAGCCGACGATATTGACGACAAACGTAAGGATATACCCGAGAATGTCTATATAGGAGAAGATCTGTCCTGCCAGTGCAAACATCTCGTAAGAGCTGAGCATGCTTGCGAGATAATGGATGAGAATCAGGATCAGCAGGATAATGTGCCCGTATCTTTCAAAGAATTGATAAACTTTTCCCTGCCTGCGGTTGAGGGACTGAACAACTCTCCAGCCGTCAAGCGGCGGGAGAGGGATGAGGTTGAAGACGCAGAAAGAGAGGGAAAAAAGAAACAAATCGTAAGTCAGATAATACAAAAAGAAATCAAGCGCTCCGATCTGCGTATTCACAAAGGTGACAACGAGCATGAACAGCGGATAAAAAAGAAATGCCGTGATGTAGTTCATCACCACACCCGCGATCGCCGTCAGAAAAAGTCCCCTCTTCCAATGATTAAAATTATACGGATTGATCGGAACGGGCTTTGCCCAGCCGAATCCCGCAAAGGTGAACATAATGAGACCGAGAATATCAAAATGTGCGATCGGATTGAGCGTGAGCCGTCCGTTTGTACGCGGCGTGGGATCGCCACACCGCACGGCAACGAATGCGTGCGAAAATTCGTGAAGCGTAAGAACGATTGTTACGGCGAAAAAACTCGCAATGAGATAGATGACGTATTCCATAAAAGACCTTGCAAAAATTATACTATATTTGAAAGAAAAATGCAAGGTTCTTGAGGTAAAAACCCTAAAAGACATAAAATCGCGGAGCATATACATGCTCCGCGACAGATCGTTTATTTAAGTTTTGCGGGGATAACGTCGTTGCGGATAAGGTCCTCATACGACTGCGGCTTGACGATGTACTCCGCTTTTCCGTCCTGAACGAGAACAACGGGCGGGATCAGGTTTCGGTTATAGTTGCTCGCCATCGAATAGTTATAGGCTCCCGTGGAGAGTACGGCAAGGATATCGCCGCGCTTTGCCGCAGGAAGAGCGACGTCTGCACAGACTATGTCACCGCTTTCGCAGCACTTGCCGGCGATCGAAACTATCTCAGTCGGCTTTTCGTTTGCGCGGTTGGCAAGCACCGCCGTATATTTAGCCTGGTAAAGCGCATAGCGCGGATTGTCAAACATTCCGCCATCCACGGCGACGTATTTTTTTACTCCTGGAATATCTTTGATCGCACCGATGGTATAGAGCGTGATGCCCGCCTCGCCTACGATCGAGCGGCCCGGTTCAATGAGAATGTACGGGCGCTTAAGTCCGCATTCGTCCGCGCGCTCTTTCAGTCTTGCGAGGATGGCTTTCAGATAATCCGCATACCCATCGCAGGAGACTTTTGCATCCTCATCCGTGTACCAAATACCGTATCCTCCGCCGAGGTTGAGAACGTCCGCCTCAAACCCAAGTTTATCGCGCATGCCTTTCATGAAATCGACCATCTTGTCGACGGCGGTCGTGAAAGATTTTTTTTCAAAAATCTGCGAACCGATATGGCAATGATATCCTTTCAGGCGGATGTTTTTCTTTTGGAGAGCGTAGGCACTGATTTTTTCTGCCGTTCCGTCCGAGACGGAAAAACCGAACTTGCTGTCTGTCTTTGCGGTCTGGATAAAGCGGTGTGTGTGCGCTTCCACGCCGGGATTTACGCGAATGAGTACGTCCTGAACTCTTCCCCTTTCCGCCGCAAGAGCATCGATGGTATCGAGTTCGTCATAGGAATCGACAACGATAAGGCCGATCTTATGATCAAGCGCAAGCGTGAGCTCGTCGAGAAGCTTGTTGTTTCCGTGCAGGACCATTTTTTCGGCGGGAAATCCTGCATGAAGTGCGGTATAGAGCTCTCCGCCTGAGACTATGTCGCATCCGATCTCCTCGCTGTTTGCGATTCTATAGATCGCAAGGCAGGAAAATGCCTTGGATGCATACAGGACGAGCCCATTTCCGCCGTATTCTTTTTCGATTGTGTCGCGGTAGATCCTGCACATGGCACGAATGTAGTTTTCGTCCATGACATAGAGCGGCGTGCCGAAAGACTTTGCGAGATTGACGGCGTCCGCACCGCCGATCTCAAGGTGACCTTGTGTGTTGATTTTCAGTGTTTCGCGTTCATTCATTATATTTTTCCTCATTTTGTTGTAAGGCTTTCCCCTTTATTTTACCAAATTAAGGGGAAAAAAGCAACCCTATAGGAAAAGATCGGGCTGCCTTTCTTATTTGATTTTCTTATATCTCCGTTAATGCAAGGCGATCCATGAATTTGAGAAATCCCTTTTGTCCGATCTCGTCTTTTTTGAAGACGGCTGTATTGTCGAGGATCGCCGCGCAGACTTTGTTGACGCGGTCCTGCACGCGCACGTGCGCCTCTTTTTTATCTTTGGCTTTCCCCTCAGCAAGAAGCGATGCGATCATGTCACGATGCACGTAAAGATCTGCATCTTCTCTTTCAAGCGCTGCGCGATCGTATTCTGTTTTTCCGCAGAGAATATCTTCGATCTCGTCCAGCTGTCTTTTCAGCCTGCCCGGTAAGATGAAAAGGCCCATCGCCTCGATCAGCCCGATCCCTTCGCTCTTGATGTTCTGGTATTCGGGATGGACGTGGAAGATCCCGTCAGGGAACTGCTCATCCGTGCGATTATTGCGCAAAATCAGTGTAAATAAATATGTGTTTTTGACCTTGCGGCAGATGGGAGAAACTGTGTTGTGGCGTGTTTGTCCCGTGTGGCTCAGGATATTGCATTCTTCGCAGGAAAAATCTGTCCACTTTTCGATGATCTCCGCGGCGAGAGCGGATACCTGAGTGCGGTCCTCTCCTTCGATGCGGATCGCGCTGTTGTACCAGTCGAGAATTCCGATGCGCAGGGAAGGATATTTTTCGGAGCGGAAATTTTTTATTGTGCCCGCTGAATGCATCGGCATGAGATGCAGTCCGCCCTGGTAGTGCTCGTGGTTCAGAATGGACCCGCCGACAATGGGAAGAGATGCGTTGCTGCCGATGGAATAATTGGGAAGAAGATCGACAAAGTCGAGAAGTTTATCGGGAGTACGCGCATCCACGTTCATGGGAACATGGTCTTCGTTGATGACGATGCAATGTTCGTCATAATATGCATAAGGAGAGTATTGCATGAACCACTTTTCTCCCCCGAGCGTCATCTTGATGGTGCGGATGTTGCGGCGAGCGGGATGCGATGCCGTTCCGCCGAATCCCTCGTTTTCCTTGCAGAGAAGGCAGGCGGGATATTTTTTCGTCTGCGGCGCCGAAAGAAGCTTTGCGATATCTTTGTTCTTTTTCTCGGGCTTGGACAGGTTTACCGTGATCTCCAGACGTCGGCTGCCGTCCGTATAATCCCATTTCAGATTTTTTGCGATCGCCGTTTTCTGTATGTAGCCGTTTTTGACGGAAATATCGTAAAGGTAGTCGCACGCCGCCTGAGGCCCCTCTTTTTCGCGCAATTGATTGAAGGACGCATTGATCTGTGACGGCAGCTGCGTCAGCATACCGAAGATGTCAGTGCAGAAGCGCTCGGCACTGCTCTCATCCGCAAGCCCGTTTTCAAGAGCATACTCTGTAAGCTCACGGTTGAGTTCATCCGGCACATCCATCATTTGAATGTCGGAAACATCAATCTCTTCCTCATAAGGTTCGCTTAAACGCAGAGCAGAAAGAAGAGCGTTCCGCATATAGATCTTATCCGTTTCATTCAGATAAAGATGCGCGCTTGCATAAGCAAGAAGTCTTTCAACGAGCAATTTTCCGTCCATTATGAACACCTCGAAAAGAATTGGAAAGGTCTTGCGTTCCCATTTATTATTATACCATTTTTAGGAGAGCGCAGTCAAGCATGAAAAAAATTTTTATAGCCACTTTTACATAAATCTTTCAAAGTTTTACCCTTCCCCGAGCGGTCGCTTTTTTCTTGTTGACGAATAGTGAAAAGATTTTAAAAAAGAATCAATGATGACAAAAAGAGGACGCGTGTTGCGTCCTCTTTTTGTTCTGGTAGAGACAGTAGGACTCGAACCTACGACCTCTCGCATGTGAAGCGAGCGCTCTAACCAACTGAGCTATGCCTCCATGGCTCCCCTTTCGGAGAGAAAATTGGTGCGAGTGACAGGACTTGAACCTGCACGGGATCGCTCCCACTAGAACCTGAATCTAGCGCGTCTGCCAGTTTCACCACACTCGCATATTTCTTCTATTTTTACCCGGCGAAGAAGACCGAGGCGGGAGTAAGACTCTGATCCGCGATATAATTTCTGCAATGCAGGAATTATCACAACCGAATGCAAGGCTCTATGAGCGTCTTTTCGACCTTTCCGTCCTTCGGATGAAGAAAATAAGCATTGCCTCCGCAACTGATGGAACGGACGATCTTGCCATCTGTGATCTCGATCGCAGAACAGTCTTCCAAACCAACAGCATCTTTATTATTATACAAGATTATCCTGTCAAAGTCAAGCATTCTGAGACCATAATGCGGAGAAATTGTTGATTTGATCCAACCCAAACCGGAATAGATGGAATAGCTTTCCCCTATCCCGATCATAGCGGAATCCGTGTACATATTTTCAAACCAACAGATCGCGCCGGCAGACAACCCGCATACGATTACTCCACGTTCATATGCGTCTTCGATCAGCCCGAGGAGTCCTGTCTTTTTCCAATGCTCGAGCATGAAAACTGTGTCTCCGCCGCCTATGTAGAGAAAATCCGCTTTTTGAAATTTTTCCTTTATCTTATCAAAGCTCATCTCTCCGTAAACAGAGAGGGCGACATCGGCTTTGATGTCGTAAACAGAAGTATAAGTTTTCCGAAAACTGTTGAAATAGGGCATGCTGTCGTGGCTTGCGGTCGGAATAAAAAGCCCATAGGCGCGACGATCTTTCGCGCGCGCCTTGGCCTTTTGTGCAATATATCCGTCGATCGCGAGCGTCTCTTTGCTCTTGAGTTCGCCACCGCCGATGCAGATAAGTGTCTTTTCCATCTGTCTATGCGCGTCCCTTCAATTGCTTATCCCGAGCCAAAAGATTTTCAGAAAAGCGGATACACTCGCGTACTTTTGCGAGGGCTCGCTCGTATTCGGAAAAATCCTCTCCTTCACGCAACCCGAATTTATAGGGCGCAAGCAGGTTTTCAACTTCATAAAGGGTCTGACTGATATTATCTAGATCGCCGATACGCTCTTTTTCGGCAAGCAAATTCGTTGTATAAGCAAGACGGTCGGTCGTATAGATGAATTTTGTTATCTTGCGGAAAAAATCATATCCGTTGCTCGGATGCTCGCGCTCGTTTTTAAGAAATTGCTCAAGTGTATTCAGATGCGCGTGCAGCCTGTTGTTAAGTTCATTGTGATTGGGCAGGCGTGTCTTGCGCTTGATGAGAAGCAGAATGAAGATGCCGACGACGATGATCGCCGCGTAAATAAGATATTCCGTTAGGATCATATAATCCATCAGTTCGTCTCCTCCTTTTCATTCTGCGTGCCGGCTTCTTTGTCTTCCGATAAAAGAGTGACGTCGAGGCGGTTGAACGGAATACTGATCCCGTTTTCGAGAAGCGCTTCCAGAACGACCTCATAAAGATCATACTGCGTGTCCCAGAAATTTTCGTTGAGCGTCCACACACGAGCGGCAAAATTCAGACTGCTCGCCCCGAATTCTTTGAGAATAACGGAAGGCGCAGGCGTTGAGACAGTGTATTTGTAAGCAGAGATGCTGTCGAGCATAATTTTCTTGACTTGTGCGACGTCTGTGCCGTAAGGGATCGGTACATCGATGGAGACCCTGCGCAAAGGCATCGCGCTGTAGTTGATCATCTTGGAGCTGAGGATCTCGCTGTTCGGAACAATGATCTCTTCATTGCTGTACGTGAGAATTTTGGTATTGAACAGACGAATATCCTGCACAAGGCCGTCAATGCCGTTAATTTCGACGTAGTCGCCTTTTTTAAAGGGCTTTGTAAAGATGATTATGACGCCGTTTGCAAGGCTTCCGAGGCTGTCTTTCAGCGCGAGGGCGACTGCGAGGGCTACAGCAGAAAATGCTGCAATGATGCCCGCAGTGGAAAAACCGAGCGATGTGACGAGCACGATGACAAGGACAATGTACAAAAAAACGGCGACGATGGAGGTCACAAAAGACGCCGCAGAGTTGTCCAGCTTGCTTTTTAGGGTGGCTTTGCGCGTGAGAATGTTGACGATCTTGATGACGATCAGCCCCAATACAAGGAAGGCGATCGTCCGAACGATCGCAAGACCCGTATTGTTTACGAAATCCGCACCGATCTGTTTAAGGGTTTCCAAAAATTGATCCATATTGTTTTACTCCGTTGCCCGCCTTCACGGTCGAGCAATTATTTTATCGAGCGCAAAAGGCGGTCTCTACGCTTCTCGCATTCGCAAAAGATCCTGTCGAGATCTTCTCCGATGAAGTAAGTTCCCCTGTCGTAGACGATCTTTCCGTTTGCCACGGTCAAAAGCACGTCGGAAGTGTCCGCGCTGTAGACGAGGTTTTTGCATATGTCCGAGAGCGGCCGCAGATTGGGCTGCGAAAGGTCGATGAGCACGAGATCAGCGAAGTTTCCTTCTGCGATCTCTCCGCCCGCGAAGCCGAGCGCCCTGTAGCCGTTTTCCGTCGCAGCGGCAATGCATTCGCGTGCGTCCACCGCCGCACTGTCTTTCATGCTTTCTTTCTGCAGGCAGGTATACAGGTACATCTCACGGAACATGGACGCGGCGTTGTTGCTCGCTGTTCCGTCCGTTCCGATGGCGGGGCGCATCCCTGCGCCGAGCATGCTGTACACCGGCGCGATGCCGGAAGCAAGTTTTAAATTGCTTCCGCTGTTTATGACGGGCGTAACGCCGCACTGTCCGAGGAGCGCGACGTCGTCTTTGTCGCAATAGACACAGTGCGCGGCAATACCGCCGTTGTCAAAAAAACCAAGCCTGTGAAGATACTGCGGCGGGGTAAGTCCGCCGTGACGGACGGTACAGTCGCCGACTTCTTTGAGTGTTTCACTCAAGTGGATGCACGTCTGCGCGCCCGTCTCGGCGGCGAGATCGGCAACGCCTTCCAGAAGTTTTTCCTCGCAGCTGTATTCGGCGTGTACACCGAGAAAGTAGCGTACTCTGTCTGACAGAGTACTGAATTTATTGTAATTTTCTTCGAGTTCGGCGAGGACGTCGCCGCCCGAAAGCGAATTTTTCCCTCCGCACAGCGCCAAACACAGGTTGGCCTTTTTTGCGGCTTCGTATACGGCATTGTCGCAAAAATACATATCCGCAAAGCATGTGATGCCGCCGCGGACAAATTCGGCGAGCTGAAGCATGGAGCCCCAGTAGATGTCCTCTTCGGTGAGTGCAGACTCCAGAGGGAAGATGCGATCATAAAGCCACTTATCCAGCGGCAAGTCGTCTGCAATGCCGCGGAACAGGCTCATCGCAACATGCGTATGCGCGTTGCAGAACCCGCTCATCAGTAAGTTTTTGCCGCAGTCGATCTTTGAATCAAACTCCCCTTCGGCGCGCTTCCCGACGTAGACGATTTTGCCGTCTTGTGTCGCGACTTCTCCGTCGAACGGTTCGTCGTGCGCGCCTGTGAGGATTTTGGCATTATAAAAAAGCTGTCGCACGGTCAGCGGAGCTTCTCGGCGAGCGAAAGGATGTACTCGCGGAAGGGAACGGAAAGAGCCTTGTCGCGAAGTGCATATTCAACGTTTGCCTGGAGGAATTCGAGTTTGTTGCCCGCATCGTAGCGCTTGCCGTCGAACCTGCATCCGACCAGACGCCCCTGTTTTGCGAGCATTCCGAGCGCATCCGTAAAATACACTTCACCCGAAGGAGATGCGGGGGTTTTCGAAATGATGTCGTAGATATCGCTCTCGACGACATAGCGGCCGATCACGGCGTCGTTGGAGAACTTCTCGCTGACGCGCGGCTTTTCCACGATTTTTTCGATACGGAAGCGGTTGGGCCCGATCTCTTCCGCCTTGATGTTTGCATATTTGGAGATGTCGCGGTCCTCTACCTGCATGACCGCAACGGTGGAGGCACCCGTGTCATTGTAGCAGTCGATCAGCTGTTTGATGCCGGGTTTTGTGTTTTCGTCCGTATAGATGATGTCGTCCCCGAGAAGGATCGCAAAAGGCTCGTCCCCCGTGAACGCCTTTGCATACTGGATCGCGTTTGCAAATCCGATGGGATGCTTCTGGCGCACATAATAGATGTTTGCCATCTTTTCCATCTTGCGGGAAATCTGCAAGAACTCCTCTTTTCCGTCTTTTTCGAGAAGGGCGTCCAGCTCGGGGGTATAGTCAAAGAAATCTTCGAGGATCTTTTTGTTACGGCCCGTGATGACGAGGATGTCTTCGATGCCCGAAGCGACTGCTTCTTCAACGATGTATTGCAACGTCGGTTTGTCCACGATGGGAAGCATCTCTTTGCAGACGGCTTTTGTGACCGGCAAAAATCTTGTGCCGAAGCCCGCCGCAGGGATAACGGCTTTTTTGACCTGTTTTTTCATACGGAATCTCTCTCCTGTTTTCTCTTTATTTTGTGCAGTTTTTCGGTTATTTTGTTCCGAACAGTCTGTCGCCTGCATCTCCGAGCCCCGGGATGATATAGGCATGGTCGTTCAGGTCTTTGTCCATGGCAGCGATGAAGATATCGACATCGGGATGTGCGTCCTGCAAGGCTTTGAGTCCCTGCGGCGCCGCGATCAGACAGCAGAATTTGATGTTGGTGCAGCCGCGGTCTTTGAGGAATCCGATCGCCGCCGCCGCGCTTCCGCCTGTCGCGAGCATGGGATCGACGACGATGAGCGTACGGTCGGTCGCGTCTGCGGGGAGCTTGCAATAATATTCGACGGGCTTGAGGGTCGCGGGATCCCTGTACAATCCGATGTGCCCTACTTTTGCATTGGGGACGAGCTTGAGCATCCCGTTGACCATTCCGAGTCCCGCGCGCAGGATGGGAACAATTCCGAGGCTCCTGCCCGAGACCGTCTTTGCAACGGTCTTGCAGATGGGTGTCTCCACCTCGACATCCTCGAGCGGAAGATCGCGCGTCACCTCGTATGCCATCAAAAGCGAGATCTCCTCCGCGAGCTCGCGGAAGTCCTTCGTGCTGGTATTCTTGTCGCGCATCATCGTGATCTTATGCTGTACAAGCGGGTGATCCATGATAAAGACTTTAGCCATGATGGTGATTCTCCTCTTATCGTTTATTTTAAATTTTATCTTTTGCAGTATTTGTCTTCGATCGCAGAGATCTTTTCAATACGGCGGCTGTGGCGTCCGCCCTCAAAGTCTGTATTGAGGAAGGTGTCCACGATTTCGAGCATGAGTCCTTCGCCGATGATCTTCTGCCCGAATGCGAGCATGTTGGCATCATTGTGAAGCCTCGTGTATTTTGCGGAATAGGTGTCGTGGCAATGTGCACAGCGGATGCCGCGCACCTTGTTTGCCGCGATGGAGATCCCTATGCCCGTGCTGCAGATCAGAATGCCCCTCTCGCACTCTCCGTTTGCAACCGCCTCCGCACAAGGGAGCGCATAATCGGGATAATCGCAGGAATCCTCGGTGTTCGTTCCGAAGTCGACCACATCGTGACCGTGCTCGGAAAGATAGTTCAGAAGCGTTTTTTTCAGCGTGAGACCGCCGTGATCGCAGGCGACTGCAATCTTCATAAGTATACCTCCGTTGGATGAGTTCAGCTTTTTTTTGTACAGAGATCCGCGGAAAAATATCTTCGGATGATCTCTTCAGCAAGTTTTTCGAGCATCTTTGCGGTATTTTCATAGAGAGCAAGGCTTCCGCCGTAGGGATCGGGAACGTCACACCCGATGAACTCCGCGGCACAGCAGACGTTTTCAAACGAATCGATGATCTTTTTATGCTCCTCGGTCATGCAGACGACGAGAAAGCTGTTTTCGATCATCTTGTGCCGAAGCTGGCGCGGCTTGAACGACGCAAAATCTATTCCGCGCGCGGAAAGACATGCCGCCGCATTCGGATTGATCGAATCTCCCTGTGCGGCAAACAGCCCCGCAGACGCAGAATCGACAAATTTAATTTTATTTTGTTTGATCTTTGCGCGGAAGATCGCCTCAGCCATCGGACTTCGGCAGGTATTTCCCGTACAGACGAAAAGCACTTTTCTTCTCTTCATTTCATTCCTCGGCGCAGGCCTTTCCCAGTCGGTTCTGCACCCCTTCCATGATCCCGTCTTTTTGCTGCGGCCGAACGGCGACAAGAACATCTGCGCATGTCTCGGCGCGGCGCAGAAGGTCGTAAAGGTTGGACGCCATCTCCCTTCCGTCTCTTCCGAGATCGAGCACGAGTGCGTCGTCAAAGGCGGGCGCGGCGGCGTGTTCGCAGAGCACGCGCACCTTTTTTCCCTCCGCAAGAAGTTCTTTTACACACCGCACGGCATCTGAGACATGATCCGCCTCAAAGAGTCGTGTCTTGCATGCGGGAGCATAGTGTTTGTATTTCATGCCGGGAGAGCGCACCTGTTCCCCCGCTTTCGGGACATACGATTCACAGCATCCGACGACGGACGCGATCATCTCGCGGGAAACGAGCCCGGCCCGAAGCACGACGGGAACGTCTCCCGTTACATCGCAGACCGTGCTTTCGATCCCGCCGTCAGACGCTCCGCCGTCTAAAATGAGCGGGATCCTGCCCTGCAGGTCAAAATAAACGTGTTCTGCCGAGACGGGACTGATGTGTTTGGACAGGTTTGCGCTCGGCGCGGCGACAGGAATATCGACATAGCGCAAAAAACGCTGTGCTCCTTCGTGCGACGGAACTCGCACCGCAAGCGTATCCAATCCGCAGGAGACCCTTTTGCTCACTGTTCCGCGGCTGCGGTAGACGAGCGTGAGCGGGCCGGGCAAAAATGCCTCGCGAAGTTTGCGGACATACGGTTTGTCGTCATAGACGAGCGCGGACAGGTCATAGTCCCTGTGTACGTGCACGATCAACGGGTTATCGGAAGGACGCCCTTTAACTGCATAGATGGTAGCAACAGCGCTGTCCGAGCGCGCGTCTGCGCCGAGACCGTACACCGTTTCTGTAGGAAAAGCGACGGTGCCGCCCTCTTCCAGTATTTTTTTTGCCCAGGCGAGAGAATCCTCGTCGATCGGACAGATCCTGGTCTGCATATCTTGTCACTCCTCCTCGTCCGGCGGCGGAGGCGGGGCGCCGAAACTGTCCATGGCGCCGTCGTATTCGTCGTAATCGTCAAAGCCGCCGCGATCTTCGCCTTCGTAGTCTTCGTCTGCGTCGGCATGGGAATCCGCTCCGCTTCGTTCCATGGGGTCGTCGGGAAGGAATCCCGGAGGCGGGTTGACATAGCGTACCTGATCTCCGCGGAAACGAAGCTTCACGCGGCCGAGTTCGCCGTTTCTGTGTTTTGCAATGATGAGATCGGCGGCATCTTTGACGATCTTCCCGCTCTTGATCTCCTCTTCCGTCGCCGCGACATCCGGTCGATGTATGAACATGACCATGTCCGCATCCTGCTCGATTGCGCCCGATTCACGCAGGTCGGAAAGCTGCGGCTCTTCCTTGGAAGAGATACGGCGCAGCTGTGAGAGCGCAAGGACGGGAACGTCCAGTTCCTTTGCCATGATCTTGAGGTTGCGCGTGATGGACGAGATCTCCTGCTGGCGGTTTTCCTCGCTTCTGCGCTCGCCGCTGCTCATGAGCTGAATGTAGTCGATCATCACGATGTCCAACCCTTCTTTGCGCGACTTGAGGCGGCGGCATTTGGAGAGGATCTCGGCGGGCGTGATCTTGGACGAATCGTCGATGTAGATCTTTGCCTGTTTGAGATCTGCGCTCGCCTTCCAGAGTTTTTTCCAGTCGCTCTGCGTCAGTTCACCCGCCATCGCCTTGGACATGCTCACGCGCGCAAACGAACACAGAAGTCTCTGTGCAAGCTGGATGCGCGGCATCTCGAGCGAAAATACCGCGCACACCTTGTTGTCGCAGAGCGCCGCATGTTCGATGATGTTCATGCCGATGGTCGTCTTTCCGACGCCCGGGCGTGCGGCAAGGACGATAAAGTCGGATTTTTGCAGTCCGTTGGTGATCTTATCCAGCTTTGTAAAGCCTGTATTGACGCCGCGAAGGGCGTTCTTGTCCGTCGAGATCACCTCGAATTTGTTGAGGACGCGGTCATAGCTGTCGTCTTCGCGCATGTCAACGAGCGTGGAAGTATCCATTTTCTTTGAGATGTCGAACACAAGTTTTTCGGCATAGGCAACGCTGTCCGCGGCGTCTGTGGCCTCCATTGCGCTCTCGATGATCTTCTGCGATGCCTTGATCAGCCGTCTGTTGACGCTGTCGCGTTTGACGATTTCAAAATAGGACTTATAGTTTGCCGCCGAAGGCGTGATGGTCGCAAGTTCGGTGATGTATGTAAGCCCGCCCGCTTTTTCAAGCGATTTGCTGTTTTCGAGTTCGTCTGCAAGCGTGACGAGATCGACGGGCTTGCGCGCATTGAAGACCGCTTTCATCGCGCCGATGATCAGCTTGTGCGACTCCTGATAAAAATCCTCTTCGGTGAGCTTGTCCAAGATCTCGGTCTGGGTATCGTTGTCGATGAGAAGACAGCCTAGTACCGCCTGCTCCGCCTCGAGATTGTTGGGCATTACATTCGTCTTAGCCATTGTTTATCCTCTTTCTCTCGTTTCTGCGCCGCGAAACTTTTTCTTTTCGCGGAAACGGTCTCCCGCCGCACGGAAAAGTTCCGCGAGTTCGTCCACTTTTCCCGCTTCCACGCCGCTTTTGTTCAGGATGAGCACCTGCGCGCCGCCTATGTAGAGATAGAAATTATCCCTTCTTTCGTAGATGCGTAGCACGCGGTCATACGGGATATCGTATTCTTCCACCTGTCCGCCCACGCAGATGCGAAGGTGGAACTTCGTCTTGTCAAATTCAAAAAACTGCTCCGTCTTTTCGTAACGCGGGTTTTTGCGCACGTTTTTTTCAACCTTGCCGTTCTGGAACCAAAGGTTGAACAACGGAAGCAGAAAGGCGGCGAGAAACAGCACGACCGCCGCAACGAACAGCAGAGAATTATCCGAAAGAAACCCCATTACAAAAAAAGCGATCGAAAAGAGGAAAAACAGGATGGGAAATGCGTATGTGCGCGGCCCGCGCGCGACAAAAGTGTGAAAGGTACACAGTTTTTTATATTCTTTCAGACTGTTTTTATAATATGCGTTGACCATTGCGTCATTCGTCCTCACAGCATCGTCTTTTCAAACTCGTCGAGCACGGAAGAAAACTCCTTCATTGCCGCGTCGAATGCGGTCCGTTCGGTCAGATCGACGCCCGCAAGGCGCAGAAGGTTGACAGGACTGTCGCTTCCGCCAGACGAGAGAAACTTCTTGTAATCTGAAACGGCGCTTTCCCCTTCGCGCAGGATCCTGTTTACGATGGAGATCGCGCTGATTATGCCCGTCGAATATTTGTACACATAAAACGAGGTGTAAAAATGCGGGATGCGCGACCATTCGTAAGCGATCTGCGGATCGTGTACGATCGCATCGCCGTAGTATTTCTTGTTGAGTTTGAGGTATTCGTCGCAGAGATTCTCCGCCGTGAGCGGCGTCCCCTGTTCGACGAGCCCGTGCGCAACGCTCTCGAATTCCGCAAACATCGTCTGTCTGTGAAGCGTTGTACGGATGGTGTCGAGGTAGTAATTGAGAAGATATTTGCGAAGGGAGGCGTCCTTGGTCGTCGCGAGGATGTGTTTAAGGAGCAAAACCTCGTTGACGGTGCTGGCCACTTCGGCGACGAAGATGCGGTAATCCGCCTTCGCATACGGCTGGTTTGCGTTGGAGTAATAAGTATGCAGGGCATGGCCCATCTCATGGGCAATGGTGAACACGTCGTGCGTGGTCTGCTGGTAATTGAGCAGGACATACGGATGTACACCGTACATCCCCGTGCTATATGCGCCGCTTCTCTTTCCCGTCGTCTCGCAGACATCCACCCAGCCTTCGGAAAATCCTTTCCGCAACAGATCGGTATATTCCGCGCCGAGCGGCGCAAGCCCTTCGACGACGAGATCGCACGCCTGTTCGTAAGTGAGCCGAAGCTCCGCATCGGAGACGAGCGGCGCATAGATGTCGTACATGTGTTGTTCGTCCAGCCCGAGCAGTTTTTTTCGGAGCGCAATATAGCGATGCATGGAGGGAAGGCTCTCGTTGACGGAGGCAAGAAGGTTTTCATAGACGCTGACCTCGACATCCTCTCCCTCCAGCGCGCGCTGAAGGCAGGAGGAATATCCCCTTGCCCGCGCCAGGAAGACATCTTTTTTTACGTTTCCGTAATAGGTCGCGGCGATCGTGTTGTTCAGAGAGATATAGGCGTCATAATATTTTTCAAACGCGCGGCGGCGAAGCTCTCTGTCTTCGCCGTGGAGGATCACGCCGTACACGCCGTGCGTGAGGGCGATCTTTTTCCCGTCCTCACCCTCTATTTCGCCGAGTGAGAGGTCCGCGTTGTCGATCATCGAAAAGATGTTTTGAAACTGCGAATAGACCTCGCCGCCCATCGCGAGAAGTTTCTCCTCGGGGACGGAAAGAACGTGCGCCTTGTTTTTGAGCAGGGTGCGGAAATAGTAGTCGTAGTCGGCAAAACGTGCGTCTTGCATGAAGGCACGGAGCGCGTCTTCGTCCAGCGCGGTGAGTTCGGGTTCGACAAACGCCGTTTCGGAAGACAGCCGCACATACAGAGACATTGCGCGAGACTGCATCGAAGTATACTTCGCGACGCGTGAATCCTCGTCGTGACGCATGTGCGCGTACAGATAAAGCTTTTCCACGCGCAAGCCGACCTCTTCTTCCAGATCGAAAAGCGCGCGAAGAGAAGCGGGATCGGAAAGTTTCCCCGCAAAGCGCGAAAAGGAAATGCGCCCTTCCGCATCCGAGTAACTCTTTTCCCATTCTTCGTCCGACGTGAATAAGTCGGAGATATTCCACCTGTATTTTGCCGCTGTTTCGCTTCGCTCCATGTTGTCTCCTTGTCAGTTCTTGTTGCTGTGGATGGGCGCGGGAATGATCCCGCCGCGACGGACAAAGCGCGAGCTGTCCGCCGTATTGACGGGCATGATTGGCGCATGGCCGAGCAGTCCGCCGAATTCAACAGTATCGCCGACATCTTTTCCCGGAACGGGAATGACGCGGACCGCTGTCGTCTTGTTGTTGATCATGCCGATCGCCGCCTCGTCGGCGATGATGGCGCTGATGGTCGATGCGGGGGTCTTGCCCGGGATCGCGATCATGTCCAGTCCGACGGAGCAGACAGCCGTCATCGCTTCGAGTTTGTCGATGTTGAGTTTGCCTTTCTCCGCGGCTCGGATCATGCCGATGTCCTCGCTGACGGGAATGAATGCACCCGATAGCCCGCCGACGTGCGAGCTGGCCATGACGCCGCCCTTTTTGACCGCGTCGTTGAGCATCGCGAGGGCGGCCGTTGTGCCGTGCGCCCCTACCGTCTCGAGGCCGAGTTCTTCGAGGATGTGCGCGACCGAGTCACCCATGACGGGCGTCGGCGCGAGCGAGAGATCGACGATGCCGAAATCGGCGTGCAGACGTTTTGCCGCTTCTTTTGCGACGAGCTGGCCTGCGCGCGTGATCTTGAATGCAGTGCGCTTGATCATCTCCGCCGCCTCGGAGAGGTCTGCCTCGGGGATGTTTTCGAGGGCGTGTTTTACGACTCCGGGACCGGAGACCCCGACGTTGATCACTGTTCCGCTTTCGCCGACGCCGTGGAAGGCGCCCGCCATGAACGGATTGTCCTCGACTGCGTTACAGAATACGACGAGCTTGGCGCAACCGAGACCGTCGCTGTTTTTGGTGAGTTCCGCCGTCTTTTTTACGATCTCGCCCATCTGTCGCACGGCGTCCATATTGATGCCCGACTTGGAGGAGCCGATATTCACGGAAGAGCAGACGCGTTCGGTGCGCGCAAGCAGTTCGGGAATACTCTCCAAAAAAGTATATTCGTAATCTGCAGTACCCTTGTGAACGAGCGCGGAATAACCGCCGAGAAAGTCGATGCCGAGCTCCTTGGCCGCTTTGTCGAGCGCGAGCCCGACGAGCGTCGCATCCTGCGGGAACGCCGCACAGATGAGGCTGACGGGCGTCACGGAGACGCGCTTGTTGACGATGGGGATGCCGTATTCGCCCGAAAGGCGGTTGGCGACGGAGACGATGTCCTTCGCCTTGGCGCAGATGTGGTCATAGACCGCTTGTGCCGTGCTTTTGGCGTCGGCACGGATACAGGGAAGCAAAGAGATGCCCATCGTGATCGTGCGGATGTCAAGATGCTCCCGCTCGATCATATCTATCGTTTCAAGTACATCGGTTTTGTTGAACATATGCGAAGCCTCCCCACTGCTCAGATATTGTGCATCGCGTTGAAGATCGCTTCGTGCTGAAGGCGGATGGACATTCCGATTTTTTTACCGAGCTCCTCACATTCTTTTGCGAGTTCGGAAAGCTCGGTTTTGATTCCGCTGATGTCCACAAGCATGATCATCGCAAAGTATTCCTGTAAAATAGTCTGGCTGATGTCCTCGACGTTTACGCCCTTTTCTGCAAGAAAAGTGCTGACTTTGGCGATGATGCCTTTTTTGTCTTTTCCTGTGACAGTGACGACTGCGCGCATGATGTATCTTTCTCCTTGAAGTGTGATTTTTGAACTGTTCGGCGCCTGCCATGCCGTTCGCCGCACTCATCTTCTTTCCCCGCGTCCTGCCACAAGGGCAAAACTTATTTGCTTATAAAAAGAACGCCGATCGTGTTTCTGCCGCAGTGGCTCGTGACGATGCTTCCAGCAACAGTTTCCAGTACCTCGTCAAACGAGAACAGGTCGGCTACCATCTGTTTTGCCTGTTCGACCAGCTCCGCATCCGCACTGCTGTGCGTGATGAAACAGCGTGTCTTGTCATAGGCGGGATATTCGGCAACGAGGTCATTGATGTAGTTTTTCAGGCATCTGGACATTTTGCCGATGTATTTTTTCTTCGGGTAAAGCTGCCCGTCCTTCATCGAGATCATCGGATGGATAGACAGGACTTTTGCTCCGTAATAGGAGAGCGTCGAGCAGCGTCCCCCTTTATAAAGATACAAAAGCGTATCGGGAATGAACGAGGTATTGACCTTGGGACGCAGAGCACAGACTTCGTCATAGATCTCCTGTGCGCTCTTGCCTTCCGCGCGAAGGTCGCATGCCTTCATGACCAGAAGTCCCTGCCCCGTGGAGAGAGCCTGCGAATCGACCACAAACACCTTTCCGGGAAAAGATTTTGCTGCGGCAAGCGCAAAGCCGTGCGACCCGCTTGCTTTAGAGGAAATATTGAAATGAACCACATAATTTCCCTGTTCGACAAAAGGCGCAAAGAATGTCTCGTATTCAGAGACGCTTGGCGCTGCCGTCTTTGGGAGCTGTCCCGTTTCGTCAAAGAAGCGAAAGATGTCCGCGGGGACGATATCGATCCCGTCCCGATGGCTCTTTGCCCCGAGCATAACGCTCAGCGGCAGAATGCGGATGTCATTGGCTTCTACAAGCTCCGGGCTGAGGTCGCAAGTGCTGTCCGACGTGATAATGATTTTGCTCATTGTTTTCCTCCCTATATCTTCGTGTGGTTTCAGACGGCCTGAGAAAACAGGCCGAAAATATCCGAAAAGAATCCCCTGAACGCCATAGACCAACCTGTCACGACTCCTTCGACGTCACTGATGGAAAAGGTGCCCATCAGACGGCTGTCCATGCTGACGGGACGGTTGTCGCCGAGGACATAGATCTCCCCATCGTCCACAGTCAAAGGATGAATGTATTCCGACCAGGAAATGCCGTCGAGATATGGTTCTTCGACCAGCTGGTATTTGTCTGTTCCGGCATCCTGTCTGTATAGTTTTCCGTTTTCCGCATAGATACTGTCACCGGGAAGACCGATGACACGCTTGATGATACGGTCCGCATCAAAATTCGGGAAAGAAATATCCGACGTGTCGATGACGACGATATCACCATGTTCGGGCGATGCAAAAGTATTGATAAAAAGATAATCTCCGCCCTTATATGTTCCGTCGCTTTGACGGACGCCGCCATACAAAGTCGGATACATCGAAGAGCCTGAGACCTGTACGCCGATGAAAACGGAGGAAAACAATACGGTGATCGTGAGAACGACCGCAAGCAGGACGGCAAAGAACCGAAGGGTAGAAAAAAAATTTTTGTAAGGCTCGCGGCGTTCCGTGAGCAATTCTCCGTATACAGTATCGTCGTTCATTGCGAGCTCCTTGTCTTTTTTACGGCACGGTTGAATTCTTCGGCGGAGAGCATCACAACGCGCCCGCATTTGTCGCAGCGGATCTTGAAATCTGCGCCCGTACGAACGATCGTCCAGCAGTCACCGCCGCATGGATGCTTCTTTTTCGTGATGATCTTGTCTCCTACTGAGTATTGCATATTTTTCCTCTTTTAAAAACAAGAAAAATAATTTAGAGCCAAATCAGATTGTTGACGAGATACTTGTCTTCCGAGTAAAAAGTGATACTCTTCGCCTCGTTGATCTGGCCGAGCGGCTTATTGACCGCATTTTTAAAATCCTTTGCGCTCAGTGTATGCGCCGACCAGCGTTCCCCGCCCGACAGACGCAACTCACAGGAATATTTCTCCTGCATTCCGTTTTTGTTTGCAAAAATCGCAAGTTGCAGGATACAGGGAGAAGGCGCGTAGACGTCAAATTTCAAAAGTGCGTTTTCCGCAGGGCGGAAACGTTCGTCATTGATACGGTATAGTTTGAGTCCGTAAGCGGAATAAATGCCCTCGATTCCGAACGGCCCCTTGACGATCTGCACAGGCGGGACGCTGTTGTCAAGGAAACAGTTTGCCAGAACTTTTTTGTCAAAGCGATCGATCGTAAAGGAATTGGAATCAGTCTCACTGCTGTACAGGACTCTGCATTCTGCGACCTGATTTGTATATTTTTTCTCCAGCCGCTTTACTGCGATCTTGGAGGAGACCGCAAAACCGCAGCTGTATTTCGCCTTGGCAAAGACAAAGACGCGCGAAGAATTTTTATAGGCGTCGAGACGGAAGATCTGTTCATCCTCCCCTTCCGAACGTTTGCATTCGCATTTTCTCCAATCACGCGTCGCGGAGTCGAGATTGTCTTCCGCCATATAGACGTCACAATATTTGACTTCGCCGTTCGGGTCAAATTTGATTCGGGCGACCAGCTCGCCTTCATCCTCCTCGATACCGATATCGACGGGCGTGGGGATAAACACCTCACGGCCTTTGAGGAACTTGTCGATAAACAGATCGAGATCGTTCAGTCCGGTGTTGCCGATGTGTCCGTCGTAGCGTGCGGTGAAATAAAATGTCTTGAGCATCTCCGCGTTGATGCGGGCGAATGTGTCGAAAGCGCGGTCTGCATCAAATCTGCTGTCGTTCGTGGAGCAAAGCATGAGAACGGGGCAGCGCACGTTCTGCGCGTATGCCTGTGCGTCGACTGCGGCAAGGAAGCGATATCTCTCATCGTTCATGCGAAGCTCGGTGGAATCGCCGAACTTGTTGATGCCTCGGTATGCCCTCCAGCCGCCCGCGCAGACGGGGATCGCGCATTTAAGATCGGAACATGTCGCGGCAAGTTGCCAGAGGACATCGCCGCCTGCACGAAGACCGATCGCCCCGATGCTCCCCACTTGCGGAAGAGTTTTCAGGTATTCCACGCAATAGCGGGAAACCGCGACCCATTCGTACCAAGAAGTTTCCCGCGCGGTCTCGTCGGCATAATCGATGTGCCGTTCCGCTTTTGCGGTGTTTGCGTAGGCGACGGCATTCGGATAGACGGTGTAATTTTCCGTCCCCTCCCATTCTCCGCGGTAATCGGGCATAAGAACTGCGTAGCCTTTTTTCACAAAACGGCGTACGATCGCCTCGTCCGCGGTGCAGGATGCGTCCGGCAGAAGCAGGATCGTCGGGAAATTGTTTTTGCCCTCGGGAAACCCGAACAGAGCAAAAATATTTACCCGCTCATCGCCTACTGCCCTGCCGAAAAAGCGAAGGCTCTGCAGGCACATCCCGTCTTCGCTTCTGCTTTCCAGAACCGTACAGCTTGGCGGAAGCGAAGCGTCAAAATCGTTCCACAGCGTGACAGGCGTTAAAATTATATTTGACAAGATACAAAACTCTCCGTTAAAATAATAGATCTATCTGAAACGGGGGCATACCCCGGAAAGCTTTTCTCAAGGCGGCGGAGCGAAAATCTGCAAAAAAAGGAATTAAGTCGACGGCGTTTGCTCTGTGCGACGCGAAAGCGCAAAAAAGCGAAAAACAACGCTGAAATGAGAAAAAATGCCTTGATTTTCAAGAGAATAATTTATATAATAGTATAGCGCAAAACCGAAAATAAATCAAGCGTTGCGCGGAGTTTTACCGATGGGATTTTGTTCATACTCAAAGGAGTTTTCCCTTTCCTCTTACACAAATGTGGAAAATCAATTTATTACCAAATATATGCCGCTGGCGGACGGAGATGCAGTCAAAGCGTACTTGTTCGGACTTTATCTCTGCCAGAACGTACAGGGAGAGTACACCCTTGCCGAAGCGGCGGCGGCCCTTTCCCTTTCCGAGGAAAAGCTTGTCGATCTGTTCCGCTTCTGGGAGGACTTTGATCTGTTGGAGATCCTCTCCTATCAGCCCTTTTCCGTGCGCTACTTCCCTGCGGACTACGCGAAGGGAAAACCCAAGCGCATCAAAGCCGAAAAATACTCCGATTTCAATCGTGCGCTTCAATCCCTTTTGCCGCGCAAGATGATCTCTTCCAACGAGTTCATGAAGTTTTTTTCGGTAATGGAAGAGTATTCCATCAAGCCCGAAGCAATGCTTCTCATCGTGCGCTACTGCATCGACCTCAAGGGCGAAAACATTGCACAGAACTATATCCTGCAGGTCGCAAAAAATTTTGCCGCCGAAGGTGTTACTACCGTGGAGCGGATCGAAGAAAAGCTCTCAGATTATGTCGTGCAGAGCGGTGATGTCGCTTCCGTCCTCCGCGCACTCGGTTCCTCGAAAAAGCCCGAACCCGACGATTATAAACTGCTCAAAACCTGGAAAGACGATCTCGGCTTTGAGCTCGAAGCCATCCTTTTCACTGCGTCGCTTGTCAAAAAAGGAGGCTCTGCAAGGCTTGACGAAACACTTCGCGAACTCTATGCGAACAGAAAATTCGATCCCGCGGAGATCCGTGACTATCTGTCGCGCAAGACACAGATCCGTGAGCTGACTATCTCGCTCGCAAAGGAACTCGGCGTCTATTGTCAGGTCGTCGATCCGTACATCGACAATTTTGTCAGCGGTTGGCTCGCCGCAGGATTCGACGATGCGTCCCTTCTCAATCTCGCAAAATATTGTTTCAAACGCGAGAGAAAATCCTTCGAGAAAATGGATGAACTTTTGAAAAAGCTCATTGACCTCGGAGTGATTTCTGCAGAGAGCATCGTGGCATACATGGAGAGTGAAGCGCGCGAACAGGAGTTTGCGGCGGAGATCCTGCGTCTCGCCGGCGTCACGCGTCGCGCGAACAATTGGGACCGTGAATGTCTGCGTCGCTGGCGCAGCTGGAATTTTTCTGACGAAATGATCCGTCTTGCGGCGGAGACGGCGAACGGCAAGACCTCCCCCATCCCATACATGAATACCGTGCTTTCTTCGTGGAAGGCAAAAGAGATCTTCAGTCCTGAGCAGATCACGCAGGAAACGGTTCGCCCTGCGACGCGCGCCGAGCGGGACGAAGAACTGCGCAAAAAAATCAGGAACTACTATTTCAATCTCCGAGAAAAAGCGGAAGACCGCGCCGAACATTACAGAAAGCGCGCGCGCGGCAATGCGGATTTTGTTCGGAACGAGGAAGAGATCCGATCCGCAGAGATTCGCCTTGCAAAGGCGGAAGCGCTTGGAGGCGAAGTCGAAAAGCTCTCCGAAGAGCTCAAAACTTTGCGTGCAGAACGCGCAAAACTGCTCGCAGAGATGAAACTGACCGAAGAAATGCTTGTTCCGCAATACCGCTGCAAAAAATGCAAGGACACGGGATTTGACGAAAACGGGAATATCTGCGAATGTTACAAGCGCTTCGTACAGGACGCGAGCGACGAAAAAAAGCTGGAAAACATCCTCGACGTCTATTCAAACATAGACCTGTAACAGGATTTTCCGTGCGTCTCGACAAAATTATGCCATAGAAAAAGAGACCGCTTCCGAGTGGAAGCGGTCTCTTTTTACTTTGCGCGGCGCTTTGCCGCAGTCTCTTTTTTGGCAGTGACGCGGACGGCGGGAGCTTTCACGGTCTCCGTCTTCGCGTAGAATTGCGTGTATGCATTTGCGCAGGGAAAGCGTTTGTCCTTGTCACACTTGACGCAATACGGGAATTCCCCGCAAACGTCTCTCTGCTTTTTCTGGCTTTCGTACCACTTGTCATCGTCAAGCGATGCCTGCAATTTTTCAAGTTCCATGATCGATCTCCTCCGTGATAGCTTTCATCATTTCCTGCCTGATCGGATACGATTATAGACCAGAATTTCACAAAAATCAATCATTTTTGTGAAATCCGCGTGTTTTTTTCATTAAAAAAAGAGAAGTTGTTACAAAATCAACAAAAATGTCGTCTATCTTTTGACCCCGCACACTTCGTCGCAGAAACGGAGCATGTAATCCATGACCGCAGGATCTTCCTGCGTCATTTTTTTGTAATCGGCTTCGGCGTACAACTTCTTTGCGAGCGCGATGTCTTTTTTGCGGAGAGCCTTTCCTACCGCGGAAAAAGTGTCGTTCATGTATTGTTCCGCCTCACGTGTAAGATAGACGTTATGCCCCATCTCGGGCAAAAGGAGAAACCGCACGTTCGGCATCCCCGCTGTCGCCTTCCTGATCCTTGCGCCGTTGTATGAGTATGGAACGACGTCATCCGCGCCTCCATAGACGAGGCAGACGGGCAGATTCGTCTTTTTGAGCGAGCGGATACTGTTGACGTTTGCATTTTTTTTGAATTTGATCGCATTGTACACGCGGATGAATGCACTCGTAAAGGCACAGAGCGGCGGAAATTTTGCAAAAGCTTTATGAGCGATCGCGGGGGCACCGGCGACAAACCCGCACATCGCAACCGCTCCGCAGATGTCCTCACAGTGCCCCATTGCATTCAGAACGGAAAAGCCGCCCCATGAGTGCCCGACGAGCACCTTTTTATAGGCTGAGAGCTGTTCGTCTTTGCGGGCAAATTTTTCCGCCGCAATCAGGTCGATCGGCCCCTGGTCAAATCCGCCGAGCATCTTTCCGTCGCTCTTGCCGCAGCCTGTGCAATCGTAAGCGAGGACAAGATAACCGCGAGAGGCAAAAAAAGCGATCTCCGTCATGTAAGCCGTGTGCCCTGCTCCGAACCCGTGCGCAAAGATCACGACGCCGCGCGGCTCCGTTTCCTTGAATGAGTAGACAAACCCGCGAAGAACTCTTTCTCCGTCGGTGCAAAACGAGACAGGACGGGCGTCCATCCCGAAATCCTCTGCAGAATAGTATCGGACGTTCGGATTGCCGTCAAAACGCCTCCTGAACATGATGTGGACCGCAAGCGCGGACAGAACGATAAAGGCGATCAATACCGCGGCAACGACAGATGCGGCGATGATCAGACCAAGAAGCATGTTGATTCCTCTTTTTTTGTTTTCTTTCCATTATATAGCAACACGCGCGGGATGTCAAACAGCTTTTTCCCTTTAACTTTTAATGCTGGATGCGGTTTACATCATTGCCAAAAATTTTGCGTTGCATCGTTGCATATTTTTTGTTAGAATAGACATCGGAGGTAAACGACAATGAAAAAGATCACAACACAAGTTTTATCCGTGATGCTTGTTGCGGTCCTGCTGGGCAGTTATCTTTCGGCATGCGTATTGCCGTTCTTCCTGAAAGATCCTTCCCTGTCGGCACCGGAAGTCATCCAACCCGAACAGCCGGAGTCTTCACCCGAAGAGCTCCCTCAAGATCCGGAACCTGAACCGGAGCCTGAACCCGAACCCGCTCCGATGCTCGCACAATATGTCCGTGCAAAAGTAAACGGTCTTCTCGTTCGCAGCGGCCCGGGCACAAATTATTCTTCTCTCGGTTCACTCGGCAAAGGCGATATGGTAACCCTTGTCACAAAAGAAGGCGACTGGTACAAGACGAGATACAGAAACAAAACGGCGTATGTGAGCGCAGGCGCTTCGTATACTGAAACGGTGAGCATGTTGATGCATCCGCTCGATGAAGTCGAACAGGTCATCGAGCACGGACTTTCTCTCCTCGGACATCCCTATGTGTACGGCGCAACGAGGCTGCATGACGGCAAAGGCAACTTCCTGAAAAACTTCGACTCTTCCAAATATGATTGCTCTTCGCTGACGCAATACATATATTACAAGGGCGCGGGAATCCTTTTGGATGTCACGACCCGCACTCAGGTCAAACAGGGAAAATATGTTGCGCGTGCAGACATCCGGCGCGGCGATCTTATGTTTTTCACCAATTCCCAGCGTTACAACAACACGGGAACGGAACGGATCGGACATGTTGCAATGTATCTCGGAGACAACTACATTCTTCATACCGCGTCCGATCATGCGGTCATCGAGCAGATCAGCGCAACGCGCTGGAGCTATTATATCGAAACAAGGCGGTTTCTCTAAAAATCTTCGATTAAATTTGTGAATGTATTGAAAATTGTTTTCTATTTCTGCGCAATTATGCTATAATGTTTAGCAATAATATTGTTCGGGCTTTTTCAGGAAAGCTCAACGCATCGGAGGTTTTTTAGATCTATGGGCGAATCTGCCCCATTATTGATTGCGATAATCATACTGTTATTGCTTTCCGGCTTTTTTTCGTCGATGGAAACGGCGTATTCCTGCTCCAATAAACTCAAACTCAAGACGATGATCGCAAACGGCAACAAAAAAGCCGAAAAGGTCCTCGATCTCACCGAAAATTTCGACAAGCTCATCTCGACCATCCTCGTCGGGAACAACATCGTAAACATCACCACAACATCGCTCGCAGGACTCTTTTTTGCGCAGCTGATCGTGAACAACACAAGCCTTGCGGCGACAGTCTCCACTATCGTGACGACCGTTGCGGTCCTCATTTTCGGCGAGATCACGCCAAAAATGCTTGCAAAGGTCTATCCCGAGCGATTTGCGATGGCGGGATATGCCCTGATCAAATTCTTTTCGTATCTGCTCTTTCCCATCAACATCATCTTCGCGGGATATAAATTTATCCTCTCCAAGATCTTCAAGCTCAAAAGCGAAGAGGTCGTCACCGAAGACGAGATCATCACGATGGTTGAAGAGGCACGTGAAGGCGGCACCCTCAAACAGGACGAATCCAAACTCATTCGCTCGGTCATTGAATTTGACGACCTTGAGGTGGGAGACATCCTTACTCCCCGCGTTAATATTGTCGCTGTCAGCGTCGACACGCCGCTTGACAGCATCAAAGATATCTTTCTGAATTCGGGGTTGTCTAGGCTGCCCGTCTATCGCGGCACTATGGACACCATCGTCGGAATCATGCACGAAAAAGATTTTTTTGCCGTCTATCTCAGCGACAAAAAATCCATCGACAGCGCTTACCACGAAGTCACTTATACGACCGAACACATCAAGATCTCCGTGCTTCTCAAACAGCTCCAGCGCGAAAAGTCGCACATGGCGATCGTCTTGGATGAGTACGGCGGGACGCTCGGCGTCATTACGCTTGAGGATATCCTTGAAGAACTTGTCGGCGAGATCTGGGACGAACACGACGAAGAGGTAAACTATTTTAAGCCTGTCTCCGATGACTGTGACATCGTCAATGCAGAAGCCGACCTGAGCGATTTTTATTCCTATTATAAGATCACGGACGACGAATACGGTTTTGATGCAAACACGGTCAGCGGCTGGGTGATCGAACAGCTTGGCGAGATCCCCAGCGTCGGCAAGAAGTTTTCTTTCGCAAACCTCGACATCGAAGTGACAAAGGCGACCGAAAAGAAAGTTCTTGAACTGAAAGTAACGAAACATGCTCCGCAGGAAGAAGAAGCGGAAGAAGAATGATCTTAAAACGATAAAAAAACGGCTTGCTTTTGCAAGCCGTTTTTTTATCGCAAATTCAAAGAAGCCGCACTCCGTTGATGACAAGCACAAATTTCTTGTCAAGAAATTCTGCGGCGCGCCTGCAAAGCTGCATGCGCTTGAAATAGATCTCAAAATAGTCCATCACAGGACAAAGATTGGTGTCGATCACGATGTTCAGGACGATCTCTCCCCGCTCTTTGTCGACCTGAACGCCTGATTTTTCTGCGGCGAGGTTGACGCGGTCATGGATGTTCAACACGTCCGACGTGATGCGCGTCGTATTGCGGCGCACGCGGCTCTTGTGTACGTCCGCCTTGTCCGCTATGATGAGCGCGGATGTAATGTCGCTGACGGGAAGCCCTTGCCCCTCGTCGTGATTGCCGATCGCCATCATGATCTCCGCGGCGTCTCGGTACGGCATGCCCATGCGGGTCAGGATCTTATAGGCGAGGATCGCACCGCTCTGGGCATGATCTTCTCTGTTGACGCTGTTGCCAATGTCGTGGAGATACCCCGCAATGCGCGTGAGCTCGATCCGATGCGGAGTTCCCCCCACTGCTTCCATGATCTCGCCCGCCCATTTGCTGACAATGCCGGAATGTCGCACCGAGTGCTCGGTAAAACCGAGCGCTTCGATCTGGCTCTCCGCCATGTACATGATCGCCTTAACCTCTTCGTCGTTTTTGACGTCTGCAATCGTAATCAAAAGCCTTAAATTTCCTCCACAGTCAGATTTGCATGGATCTCATCGTATTTCTCTTTAGTGAAGGAGATCTGCCCGAAGGTCGTGACCGTCGCAGTGCCCGCCGCCACGCCTGCGCGCAGGATCTCATCGAGCGGAGCACCCTGCTGCAACATCATTGCTGCGGCGGCAACCATTCCGTCGCCCGCGCCGACCGTCGAGTTGATCGCGACATTGATGCTCTTGCAGTAGTAATTTTTCGTTCCGTCCGTTATGATCGCCCCTTTCTTCCCGAGCGAAAGCAAAACGCGTTTAGCACCTTTATCGAGAAGAGAATAACAGCCTTTGAGAAGATCGTCCCGAGATTTAAGTTCCTGGCCGAGTGTATTCTGAAGCTCGTCTTTGTTGGGTTTTACGAGATCAAGCCCCGTTTTGAGTGCCGACAGAAGTTTTGCGCCCTCTGTATCCGCGATCTTGAGCGTATGGTCGGATGCAACTGAAAAGAGTTTTCCGTAATAATCACTCTCGATGCCCTGTGGCAGGCTTCCCGAGATGACCATCACGTCACAGCTCTTTGAAAGTGTGGAAACAAGATCGATGAGTTCAGTCTGCTTGTTCTCGCTGATGCTCTCTCCGATATCGTTGACCTCGGTCAGCATGGACTTGTTGTCGATAAATTTATAGTTTTCGCGAACGCGCCCTTTGTTCCAGATGAAGACACTCGGCACTCCTTCACGGTCAAGCGCCTGTTCGAACAGGAGTCCGTTTTCGTTGTACATGAACCCCGTCGCATGACTCTGCCCTTTCAGGCGCGCCACGCCGATGGCGACGTTGAGCGCCGCCCCCGTAAAGCTGAGCGTTTTGCTCTTGACGTGGTTGATTTTTCCGATATTCAGGGAATCCACTTCGATGGTGACATCCGTGCAGGGATTAAGACATACAGTAAGGATCATCTTATCTTTCTCCGTGTCCGCCGCGCTGATCTGAGCCGAATCCATTCGATCCGAATATCTCCGCCCGATGCGCGAATTTTTTGTTTCTCTTCTAATATTATATTACACAATCAAAACAATTTCAAGGCTCTTGCAAAAATTTTTTTGACAAATTCCGAAAAAGGGCTTCCGCAAAGCGGAAGCCCGATTTTAACCGCAGTGTCACATGGAGATCATCTGCAAGGTCTCATAGAGTTCATAGTTGAACTTCTTTTTCATGCTGACCGCCTCGATGATGTCGAGGTCGATGATCTCGTTCTTGCGGATGCCGACGACGCGATTGCCGATGCCGTCCTTGAGCAAGCGGACTGCTTTGTTGCCGAATTGTGCCGCGAGCATGCGGTCCGCCATCGTGGGCGACCCGCCGCGCTGGACGTGACCGATGGTCGTGCCGCGGACAGAATATGTCGTCATGGACTGAAGCTTCTTGGAAAAATCGTCAGCCGTCGCAACGCCCTCTGCGAGGACGATGATGTTGGAGTGTTTTCCGTTCGCGCGGCTGCGGTTGATGCGCAGGACGACGTCCTCCATGTCATAGGCGATCTCAGGGACGACGATGATCTCGGCGCCGCTCGCAATACCCGAATAGAGCGCGATGTCGCCGCAACGACGGCCCATCACCTCAACGACGCTGATGCGCTCATGCGAAGTCATGGTGTCGCGAAGTTTATTGATGATATCAAGACAGGTGTTGACAGCAGTGTCAAACCCGAGCGTATAATCGGTATATTCAAGGTCGTTGTCGATGGTGCCGGGAATGCCGATCGTGGGAATGCCGTATTCGTCGCTGAGGCACTTTGCGCCCTTGAAGGAACCGTCGCCGCCGATGACGACGAGACCTTCGATGCCGCGGTCATTGAGCGTCTTGACGGCCTGTTTCTGGCCTTCGACCGTATACATCTCCACACAGCGTGCGGTGCGCAGAATTGTGCCGCCGCGCTGCACGATGTCGGAAACGCTGCGCATCTCCATGGGGACCATGTCGTCGTTGATGAGGCCGGCATAGCCCTGCTTGATGCCGTAGATCTCCATGCCGAAATATTTGGCCGTGCGGACTACGGCGCGGATGCACGCATTCATGCCGGGGGCATCGCCGCCACTCGTCAGAATTCCGATTCTTTTCATAACAACCCTCCAAACAAGCTTATTCTCTTGCGTAAAATGCTGATTTGACTGCGTTTTTATTATAGCAAATCTGAACACAAATGAAAAGCAATTTTTTAATTTTTATCCTAAAATAAATTTTTTATGACACAATTAACATTTTTTGTAAAACATACAGCGCTTTCAGACCAATACGATGTCTTTTTCCTCAAGATACAGGTAAAGCTCATCGCGCAGGCCGCGGCAATAGTTCACTTCGCTCATTTTATAGAGTTTGTCCCCGCGCTTGATCTTTATGGTCGTCTTTCCGTTTCCGTAATGCGAAAAGAGCAGGATAAAGTCGTCAAACTCCTCTTCCGTGAGTTTGGATGCGTTCAGCCAAAGCGCACTTTCGCGCGGTTTTGCCTGCGCGCGTGCGTTCTCGGAAACGCCCGCTGCACTCTCTGCAGTGTACTCCTGCATCTTGTCCAGAATGATCACGGGCGCCTTCTCCTCTTCCAGCTGCATTTTGCCGGAGAGGCGGACCACCTTGTCCGCCGCGACGAATGACTTGATCTTGTCAAAAACATTCGGAAAAGCGACGCACTCGATGCTCCCGTACAGATCTTCGACGGAGATGAATGCCATTGACGAACCGGAACGCGTGTTGATCTTCTTGAACGATCCGATGATGCCGCCCATCGTCACAGTCGCTCCGTCGGTCAGTTCTGGATAAGTCCTGTGCCCATCGTCGTCCTCTTCGAAATTCTGAAGCATCGCACAGCAAAAGGTGCAGTCTTTGAAGGACGAAGCATAGTTTTCAAACGGATGACCGCTGACATAGACGCCGAGAACAAGTTTCTCTTTTGCGAGTTTTTCGTTGACGTCCATCTCGGGGACATTCGGATAGGAAATATCCGTCAAATCTTCTTGAATGATGTCGCCGAAAAGACTCATCTGCATGCTCTGCTTTTGCTTTGCTATGCGGTTTGCCTGATCGAGCACGCTTTCATAGACGAGCAGAAGCTGGGCACGGTTTTTTCCGAAATCGTCAAAAGCGCCCGCACAGATCAATCCTTCCAGCATGCGCTTATTGAGGAATGGAGCACAGCGGAACACAAAATCGGGGAAATTCTTGAATTCGCCGTTTTTATCACGCTCGGCTATGATGGACTGCGTGGCCCCCACACCGACCCCCTTCAAAGCGCTGAGCCCGAAGCGGACGCCGTTGCCCTGAACGGAGAAATATGTCTTGCTCTTGTTGACGTGCGGCGGCAAGACAAGGATGTTTTTCTCTTTGAGATAGACGATGTATTTGGAGACTTCGTCGATCTTGTCGATGCGGTTATTAAGGATCGCGGCGAGAAACTCCTTCGGATAGAAGCGCTTGAGATAAGCGGTGCGGTAGGCAAGCACGGCGTAGCAGGTCGCGTGTGCTTTGTTGAAGGCATAGCTCGCGAAGCTCTCCATGTCGCCGAAGATCTTTGCGGCGACTTCTTTGGGAATACCGCGGCTGACCGCGCCGTCGATGTTGCCGCCCTGGTCGCGATTGCCGAAGATAAACTTGTCCTTCTGTGCCATCAGCTCCGCCTTGTTCTTCTTGCCCATGGCGCGGCGGACGAGGTCTGCCTGCCCGAGCGAAAAGCCCGCAAGGTCCTGGAAGATCTGCATGACCTGTTCCTGATAGACGATGACCCCGTAGGTGACTTTGAGGATATGCTCGAGGAGCGGCGTGTCGTATTTGACCTTCGAGGGATTGAGTTTGTTCGCGATATACGTGGGGATGTACGCCATCGGTCCGGGGCGATAAAGCGCGACGCCTGCGATGATGTCCTCGAGACATCCGGGCTTGAGATCTTTCATGAATTTTTTCATGCCGCCTTGCTCGAGCTGGAACACGGCGTCCGTGTCGCCTTCGGAGATAAGTTCATACGCCTCTTTATTTTCGTAACCGATCTCGTCCCAATCGATGACGCGGCCCGTGTCCTCGAGGATGTAATCGCACGCCTTTTTGATATCGGTCAGCGTGGTCAGCGCAAGGAAGTCCATCTTCAGCATTCCGATGGATTCCACCTCTTTCATGTCAAACTGTGTCGTTACGTCTTCGCCGTTGCGCGAGAGCGGGACGTTATCCGCGATCGGCTTTCGGCAGATGACGACGCCCGCGGCATGCATCGAGGTGTTGCGCGGCATGCCCTCCAATTTGAGCGCCATGTCAATGACGCGGCGAAGCTGTGCGTCCGTTTCATAGAGCTGGATGAAATCGTTGTTCCTCTTTTTTTCCTGCTCGTCGATCTTCTTTTCCAGCTCGATGCGTTTATCTTCGTCCGTCTCCGCCTGCATCTTCTTCTGCAAGGCGGGAATGTTCCAGCCGAGCAGTTCGCTGATCGTGGACTTGCCGTCCATCAGCTTGGTGACCCTGTCAGTCTCGGAATATGGCACGCGAAGTACTCTGCCAACGTCCTTTATCGCGGCTTTTGAGGCAAGCGTACCAAACGTGACGATCTGCGCAACGTTTTCGGGATGATATTTTTTGCGGACGTATTCGATGGTCTCCTGCCTGCGTTCGTTACAGAAGTCCACGTCGAAATCGGGCATGGTGACGCGGTCGGGGTTTAAGAAGCGCTCGAAGAACAAATCATATTTGAGAGGATCGATGTCTGTGATACCGACTGCGTATGCGACGATGGATGCGGCGCCGCTCCCGCGGCCCGGGCCGACAGGTATGCCCTGCTTTTTTGACCATTGGATAAAGTCCATGACGATGAGGTAATATTCCGCAAATCCCATTCCGAGGATGATGCCGAGCTCATAGTCCGCGCGCTTTTTGACGGCGTCGGTGATCTCGCCGTAGCGACGCTTGAGCCCCTCCCACGTCAGGCGGGTCAGATAATCTTTCGGATCCGAGCCGTCCTCGGGCGTATAGCCCGGGATGAGGGATTTGTCTTTGATCGGATCGCCCTTGTCAGTGAGGTCGAAACAGGGCTCTTCGTTGCACTTTTCGGCAATGACGAGTGTATTGGAGATCGCCTCGGGCGCATAGGAAAAGAGTTCGCTCATCTCCTCAGGCGTCTTGAGGTAAAACTCGTGCGTTTCGAACTTCATTCGCTTGGGATCGTCGATCGTCTTTTTCGTCTGGATGCAGAGCAAAACGTCCTGCATTTCCCAGTCCTCTTTTTCGATGTAATGCACGTCGTTCGTGGCGACGAGCGGAACGTCGATCTCCTTTGCGAGCTGCATCAGAAGAGGCAGGACCTGCTTTTGCTCCGCAATGCCGTGGTCCTGTATCTCGATGTAGAAGTCCTCTTTGAAAATCTCTTTGAGTTCGAGAGCTGTTTTTTTTGCGCCCTCGTAATCGCCGCGAAGCAGGAGTTTCGGGATCCTGCCCGCAAGGCACGCAGACAAGCAAACAAGCCCTTCGCTGTGTTCACGGAGGGTCTTGTAGTCGATGCGGGGTTTGTAATAAAATCCGTCCACATAGGCGATGGAGTCCATCTTGACGAGATTTTTATACCCCTTTTTATTTTTGGCAAGAAGGATGAGATGTTCAAAATCGCTCGAGCTGTCCTTGCGGTACAGATCCTGCGTCATGTACATCTCACAGCCGATGATCGCCTGTATCTTATTTTTACGGCACAACTCCGCAAAATAGAGCGTCGCATACATGTTGCCGTGATCGGTGATCGCGATCGACTTGATGTTGTTTTTCACGCAATGTGCGATCAGGTCGTCCACCTTGCAGGCGCCGTCGAGCAAGCTGTATTCCGTGTGAAGGTGTAAATGTACAAAGTCAGACATAGCGCTCCTCTGTCGTAAAATTCAAGGTCACAGCTTAGCGATGAACTCCGTCATCCCCTTTACGGCCTTTTTCGCGTCCGGTCCCTCCGCAATCACGGTATATGTATCCCCTTTGAGGAATTTCATGGACAAAAGTCCGATGATACTCTTTGCATTGCCGTTCTTCATGCCATCCGCAAAGGTGATCTCGCTCTTATATTTGCACGCTTCAAAGACGATACGCTGTGCATCATAGGCATTGTAGGTATCCTTGTTGTAGACAAAAGTTGTTTTTTCCATGATCAATCTCCGTTTAATTCATCTGCTATTTTAACGAGCTTTCTGAGCCGATGGTTCAGACAGCTCTTTGTGATCCCCAATCTCTCCGCAAGTTCTTTCAATGACGCCTCTTTATCCTCCAGCCGCGCCTGCGCGGTGATGCGAAGCGTCTCGTCCAGCTCCGAAAGCCCGATGCATTCGCGGATGGTCTCGATCGCACAGATCTGCCGCACGGACGCGAGCACGCTCTTATCAAAATTTTTTTGCAGGCAATTGGCGACGCGGTTGATGCGGTTGCGCTCGTCCTTTTTGTCTGCGAGATCGTCCAGCTTATTGAGCGCGTTTTTTGCGCCGATCAGATCGAGAAAGTCTGAAATGCTGTCCCTGCTCTTTAAATAGACGACATATGCGTTCTTGCGCACGACGCACTTGGCAAGAATATCGAAATAAGCCAAAAGTTCACAGAAATCGTCCGCAAGAAATTTGTTGAAAAGGACGATCTCGAGATGATATCCTGAACGCGCTTCTTCCATCCTAGGAACGGTGCAGCTTCCGCTGCCGAGAAAAGCGCCCTTGACAAAGGCGAGTTTACAGCATTCATTTTCGATGAGATAGGGATCGATACCAAGACTAAGCGATACGGAATCCCCTTCCCGTTCCGCGATGCCCAGCTCGGAGAGAATGTAAAGCGATCGCTCCGTGACACACTGAAAAATCAGCCTGTCCCGACCGTTACGGTTGTCCGTCGTTGCCTGAACGATGCGAAGTTCGGCGCCGTAGAGCTCTTCAAACAGGCCGATGAAAAACTCCGCCACGTTTTCGCTCTCGGTGACAAATTCAAAGCCGACGAGCGGACCGCGCCGTATCACGCTTCCCGTCGTCCTCAAAAATGCAGAAAGCGCCGCCGTCTTACAACAGGCGTTTCCGACACCTGCCTTGAGTATTTCTTTTTTTATCTCCCCTGTAAAATTACCGTACGTCACTTACAAATTTCTCTTTTTAAATTCACGGAAACGGAAGTTCGGCGTCCTTCCGTCGATGTTGTCGATTCGGTCGAGAGGTACCCCGACGCGGGCGATGAGCTCGTCCACAAGCTTTGTGTCGCCGATCCTGTTTACCGAATGCGCGTCCGAATCGACAATGAAGCGCACCCCCGTATCACAGACTTTGGAAAGTTCCTCGTCAGTCAAATGCACTTTCTTGCTGTTCAATTCGACATATGTTCCGTAGTCCCGCGCCGCCTTTGCGACTTCAACGACGTCGCAAAAGCTCAAAAAATTCAAATGGCTGATCGCGTCGATCGGGTATTTTTTGATGCTGTTGATGTAGGCATTTGTGTTGTAGCGGAGCAGGCTCTTGCTCGGCTTGATCCGAAAAGTCGTATGCAGAGAATTGAGAACGAGCATCTTCCAAAAATCGTTGAAGTGCGTGAATTTTACAAAGCGGTGGATGCCCATCAGAAAGATGTCAAAATCCTTGTAATCTTCTTCGCGAAGATCGGTACGGCCATCTTCGTCACAGAGGTTTGCCTCGATCCCGACGTACACATTCACGCCTGTCTTTTCGGCGGCGTCTTTGCAATCCTTGATCAGTTGCGGCATACGATCGTGTCTGAGCCCGAACGCCATCTGTTCGAAACCGTGATCGGTGATCGCGATTTCGCGAAGGCCGATCTCTTTTGCACGCATCGCGTTTTCGAGCACGGTGCCTTTGCCGTGACTGTAGATCGTATGTGTATGATAGTCACCAGTGAGAAGCATTTATATCTCTCCTATCGTGCGGATCTCCTCCCGGAGACGGATCCCCGTTCTCTCGAAAGTCTTTTCGCGTACGTAATTGACCAATGAAATGTAGTCGTTTGCGGTGGCGTCTCCTCGGTTAAGGATAAAATTTGCATGCTCATGCGAGACGAATGCACCGCCGGCGGCAGCGCCTTTGAGCCCCGCGCGCTCGATGATCGCCCCTGCAGAGACTCCGCAAGGCGGATTTTTAAAGACACAGCCGAGACTCTTTCCCTTCGGCAAATGACGCCTTGCGGCAAGCGCACGGGAGACAAGGGCAAAAGCCTGCGATGGCTCACAACGCTCCATTTTAAAGCGGACCGCAAGGATGACCCCGCCGCTCTCCGAAAAACGTGAGGACCGATATCCGAAGCCGCATTCGCTGCGCGGAAGTGTGATCACTTTTCCCCCTTCGAATGCAGCGACGGAAAGGATCCTTTCGCCGATACAATGCCCTTGCGCCCCTGCGTTCATGAATACAGCACCGCCGATGCTTGCGGGGATACCGGCAAGAAATTCCAGCCCGCACATTCCGTTGCGCGCGGCAAAGGCAAGCGTCCTTGCGATACTCGCGCCGCACGAAGCGTACAGCGTGTGTCCTTCGGCCCGCAAGGCGCAGCTTCTGTCGGTGCGAAGGACGACGCCGTCATATCCCGCGTCGGACGCGAGGAGATTCGATCCCCTGCCCATCACAAAATACGGAGTGCCGCACAGCACTTTCAGGCACTTTTCCCACTGCCCCTCCCGAGGATACAGCGCGAGCGGCGCCGTGCCGCCGATGCCGACCGTGGTGTTTTTTCGGAAGCTGAAATCAAATTCCGCATCGACGCCCGGCAAAGCCGCGCAGAGCGCATTCAAGTCCATTTTGTTATCCTCCAATATTATACAGCACTTCAGCAATTTTTACAATGCTATAACAGATAATTTTCCAATTTTTTTGCGCTGTTTTTGTCTCCTTTGAGTGACGAAAGCGCGAGACTGTTCATCTCCTCTCTTGTCGTTTGCGAAAGGAAGGCATAGACGGTATTTTTGATGGTCTGTTCCTCTGCCGAACTGAGCACGGGATCGTCTGCACCGTAAACGGAAGTGACTGCTCCGAGCATCCCGATCCGTGAAAGCGACGCCTGTACTTCGTCCGAAAGAAGGTAAGCTATGAAGTCTTCGCAGACCGATCTCTTTTCGTCATCAGCACAGATTCCGATATACTGATACAGATCGGAAAAAGCAGGAAGAGGCGTGATCGTTGCCTCCTCGTTTCGTGTGCGGAGACGCCAGACATCCCGCTGTGTGCCGATCATTCTCTTGTAATTCCCCGCAAGAAAAGAGACATATGCCTGTGTCGATGCCATGCGTACACAACTCTCATGCTCAAGGGACAGCGCAGCCGCAACGAGCGCCATGCTGTTTTTCCCTTCAGATACGAGCAGATCGTCCGAGCGTCCTTCCTCTCGCTCAAAGAGAAAATAACACCCGCGACACCATGGCACGGCAACGCTTTTTCCTCCCGCCTGCGCCTCTTTCGCTCCGCCCGAGACAGGCAACAGAATGTCGGCGGCTTCCGCAAGCCCGCTTCCGAAGGAGAACAGATCGGGTTTTTCTCCATTCTTTAAGCTCTCTGCGGCACTCTCTGCCGTATGCGAAGTCACAAGAAAAAGGACCCCTTCCCTGTCTTTTTCAAAAGCCCTTGCGACCGAATTCAAAAATGCGGCGCGTGAACCTTTTCCGCCCTCGAACGAATCGACGTGCCAGATGCGTATCACGCCCGCATATTCTTTTTCCGTTTCTTCGCTCGCCTTTGTCAGCACAGGATAAGCGACAAAAAAACATAAAATGACGATAAACAGACAAGAAATACTGAGCGACACGGTGCAGATGATTTTCTTCATGAGACAATTATATTCCGTCTAGCCTGTCCTTCTTCTCCGTTTTTATGATTTTCATAAAAAAATTCCCGCGTGCCGAATGAGCACGCAGGAAAAACAAAAATTATTTCAAGAGAAAGTCCGCCCATTTTTCGGAAGGGTCATGCGCCTTTTCTTTACAGACGGACAACAGAGTCAGGTATTTCTCCCTCCTTTTTAAAAGCGCTTCTTCGCAGGAGTTAATGCCGAAGCGGTATACGATTGCGGTGAGTTCGTAGACGGGATATCCGAGTGCATGTTTCGGAGAATGCACGACGCTGCAGGCCTGCCCGACTGCATGGAACAGCGCCGCATCCTCTGCCGAACGGGCGATCTTTGCGGCCGCATGACAGGTCAGGATTGCGGGCCTTGCCTGTGCCATCTTTATCGTGCCATGAGCCCACATCGAGGAAAGTAACACTGCATTCCGCGCCGAAATATCGTTTAAATAGCGCTCAGAGAGAAGTCCTGCCGTCTCTTCTGCAAGAGTAAGAGCCCAAAGGGTCACCGTTCTGCGGTCTTGTAACGAAAGCGTTTGATTTATAGGCAACAAAAACAAACTTTTTGTCGAGAAAAATAGCTGGTTTTTGCGTTTAAAATGTTCATTGAGTTCTTCTTGCAGAGCTGATAAAACGGGATCGTTTTCAGATGATGCGCTCATCTACCGATCGTCCTTGCGATGAGTTCCTGTGCCGCGTCATAGCCCATGCTCTTGAGGCGGAAGTTTCTCGCGGCGACTTCGATGATGATGGAGAGATTTCTGCCCGGCTTGACGGGAACGATGTGCTTCATGACTTTGACGCCGAGGATGGTCTCGTACAGGGTGCCCTCGCCGAGACGATCGTAGACCTTTCCCTCTTCCCAGTTTTCCAGCTCCATGACCAGTTCGATCTCCTTCTCATTGAGGATAGAGCCCGAGCCGTACATATTTTTTATGTTGATGATGCCGATGCCGCGCAGTTCCATAAAATAGCGGATCATTTCGGGCGAAGTGCCGACGAGTGAATCGGCGACGCGCTTTATGATCACGCTGTCATCGGCGACGAGGCGGTGTCCGCGCTTGATGAGTTCCATTGCCGTTTCGCTCTTTCCGACGCCGCTGTGCCCCGTGATGAGGATTCCGACACCCGAAATATCCATCAGAACGCCGTGCATTGTCATGGACGGCGCGAGCTTCTTGTTCAGATAGAAGAACAGATCGTTCATCACTGCCGTCGTGACCTTGTCCGAACGCAGGATGGGACAGCCCGTAAGACGCGCTTGCTCGATCATTTCCTGCAAGACGGGAAGATCGCGCGAGAGAATAATACAAGGGATGTCGGGATAAGAGAGAAGTTTTTTCGCGCGCTCGCGGCGGGTCTCGGGCGGAAGATCGCGCATATATTCATACTCCGCGTTCCCGAAAACGAGTATCCTCGACGAATCGAAATACTTGAAAAATCCCGCAAGTTGCAACCCGGGACGATAGACACTGTAAGAAGAGAGCGTTACGCGACCGCGGCCCGCGAACACGATCTCAAGCCCGAGATCGCCGCAAAAGCTCTCCAATAAGATGGTTTCCTGTTCGTTCATATGTTTTCCCCCAGGCAAAATTTGCGTATGACGTAGCCGACTCCGTCCTCGTCGCACGAGCGGGTCACGTAATCCGCCGCGCGCCTGAGCTCCTCCTCCGCATTTTCAACGGCGACGCCGAGTCCCGCCGCACGGATCATCGGCAGATCGTTGAAATTGTCTCCGCAGGCAATGGTCTCGCGGAGCGGAATGCCGTATCTTTCGGCAATAAAGCGAAGCGCATCACCCTTGTCGCAGCCTTTTGAGACGATCTCCACGAGATTTGCGGTGCTCGTCGTGACATAGAACTCCTCGCCGAAAACCCTCTGTGCCTCGCCGAGTATTTCCTCACGATCGGAAGCCTCGCACACGACAAGGATCTTGTGCGGACAAATTTGTTTTTTGCGCACGACCGAAGCGATGTCTGTATTGGTCAGTATGCCCCGCACTTTGCAGATCTGTTCGTACCACGCGCGGAACTGATCGTCCACATTGACGTAAAAATCGTCGCCGTCATAGACATGGACGTGCCGCCCTCCTCTCTGCAAGAACTCGCAGATGCGAACGGCGTCGGCATTCGGGATGCGTTTGTCGCGCACAAATTCTCCCGTCGAAACGTCCTGTATGACGGCGCCCTGGTAGGCGGAGAGATATCCGCTCAAACAAAGCTGTTCGGCATACGGACGAATAGAAGAGAGCATGCGCCCGGTACAGAGGACAAAGATGCCGCCCGCGTCAGAAAACGCGCGTATCGCGCGGGCGTTTCCTTCCGAAATACCGCCCTGCGTGCGGCGGAGCGTTCCGTCAAAGTCAGACAATACCAGCTTATATTTCATTTAAAGTTCTTCCTCAAAATATTTCTTGATCGCGGCGGCAAGTGTATCGCCGATGCCGTTCACTGCCGCGATCTCCTTCACGTCCGCGCGCATGATCCTGTCGATGGAGCCGAATTTTTCCAAAAGCGCACGGCGCTTGATCTTTCCGACGCCGGGAATCTCCGTCAGAACGGAAGTGAGAGAACGCTTGCTGTGGATGTTTCGGAAAAAAGTGATCGCAAATCGGTGCGCCTCGTCTCGGATACGCTGTAACATCTGCAGGCAATAATCGCGTCGGTTGAGAAGGACGGGCTCGGACGATGAGAGCGTGAAGATCTCCTCCTCCCGCTTTGCGAGCGAGATGAGGTCGATATCGCAAACGCCCGCCTCTTCGAAGATCTCGCGCACGGCGGAGAGCTGTCCCTTGCCGCCGTCGATGATGACAAGATCGGGCTTTGCAAATTTGTCCTCTTCTTCCGTTCCGAGCTTTGCGAGCCTGCGCCGCAGAACTTCTTGCAACGAGGCAAAGTCGTTCGCTCCTTCTACCGTTTTGATGCGGAATCGCCTGTAACTCTCCCGCTCCGCTTCGCCGTCGACAAACACGACCATCGAACCGACCTTGTCCACGCCGCTGATGTTTGAAATGTCATAACACTCCATCCTTCGCGGATAACGGGACAGAGACAATATCTCCTGCAAACGCTTACATGCGTTTACGGTCATATCTTCCTTGTGGCGGATCTTGTCAATGGATTTTTCAAGATATTCGCCTGCATTCTTTTCCGCCATGTCCAGAAGCTGTTTGCGCACTCCCTGTTTGGGACTGAGGCAGGAAACGCTCTTGCTGTGCGTGCTTCGGAAAAAATCTTCGATGAGAGCACACTCACAAAATTCCTGCACGATCAGCTCGTCGGGGATCTGGTGGCGCATATAATACTGCGCAATAAATGAAGTGAGCGCTTCGGCATCCGTAGAAGCATTTTCCACGGCATAGGTGCTTGCGCCCTGCATAATGCCGCGGCGGATGATGAGGACATTCACCGCAGAATAGAGATCGTTGCTCACATAGGCGATAACGTCCGCATTGATGTCCCTGCGCAGCGCCGTGATGCGTTTAAGACCGATCTTTGAGAGCATCTCAAGCTTGTTCTTGCAGTCGAGAGCGAGCTCGAACTCCTCTGCTTCCGCATAGACATTCATCTTCTCGCGCAAAAGTTTTTCCACGTCGCCGTCCTCCCCGTCGAGAAAGCGCATGGCCGCCTTGACGCGCAGTGCATAATCTTCGGGAGAAATGAGATGCGCACAGGGCGCAGGACAGCGATGAATGTGGTAATTGAGGCATGGTTTTTTCGGTTTTTCTCCGATCGCAGTCGAACAGATACGCACGCCGAACGCGATGTTGACGATCTCGAGCACGTCGCCGACCCGAACACCGCCCATGTACGGTCCGAAGTATTTTTCCCCTTTATTCAGCTTTCGGGAAACGGAAAAAGCAGGATATTTTTCGGACACGCTCACTTTGATGTAAGGATATGTCTTGTCGTCTTTAAGAAGAATGTTATACTTCGGTTTGTATTTCTTTATGAGGTTGTTTTCAAGAGAGAGCGCATCGATCTCGGTCTTTGTGATGATGTAATAAAAGTCCGCGATGTTTGCGACCATTGCCGCGACTTTCTCCGTCTTGAGCGTGGAATGAAAATATTGCCGCACCCTGTTTTTGAGCACGCGCGCCTTTCCGACATAAATGACGTTTCCGTCCTTGTCTTTCATGATATAGACGCCCGGCTCGTCCGGGAGAAGTTTAAGCTTTTCCTGTATCTGATCCATGGACTTGCGAAAAAAATCTGCCTCCCTTCTGTTCCCACCTATTATACAATAACCCTGCCAATTTTGCAATAAAAAAGAGCAACTTTGCCGTTGCCCTTTTCGCTCAATAGCCCAGGAACTCGACGCCTTTGAGAAGCACGTCGTTCACCGTCTCGTTTTTCAGGCTGTAAAAAATCACTTTTCCGCATCGACTGCTTTTCACGATCCCGATGTTTTTCAGGAATCGGAGCTGGTGTGAAATGGTCGTCTGGTTGATATCGAGCACCCGCGAAAGGTCTGTCACGCACATTTCCGTGATGGCGAGGGCGGACAATATCCGCACGCGGGTACTGTCCGCAAACACGGAGAAAAAGCAGACGATCCCCTCCAACACTTCTCCGCTCGGGACATAGTCCTCCACGAGCGACTGCGTGCGCCTGTCCAACAAAAGCATTTCCTCATTCATATCTGCCTGCTCCTGATACATAAAATTTATACTTTCATTGTACTCCGCAGGCGCTGATATGTCAATGTGTACACTTGACGCCTTTTCCCGAATCGTGAGAAGTTTTGCCGAATAACAAAAAAACGGCTGCCTTTCGGCAGCCGAAAAATACATTTTTAAAAACTGACCGTCTCTTCCGTGGAGAGCGCCTCTTCGAGCAGCGCTTCGACATCCAGACGCGCCTCCGCTTCCGTGACTTTGTCGAGCTTCGGGCGGATGAGCGGATGTTTGGGCAAAAATACGGTGCAACAATCCTCATAAGGAAGGATGGATGTTTCAAAAGTGCCGATCTCACGCGCTCTCTCGACGATCTCCGTCTTGTCAAAACCGACCAGAGGGCGAAGCACGGGCATAGTCTGTACGACTGCGTTGGAGGAAGTCATGCCCTCGATCGTCTGGCTTGCGACCTGACCGAGGCTTTCGCCCGTCACGATGCACTGTGCGCCGTATTTCCTGCAAAGACGCTCGGCGATACGCATCATGAAACGGCGCAGAAGCGTGATCATCATCTCGTCGGGACAGTGCTTGTGGATCTCTTCCTGGATATGCGTGACGCTCACGATGTGAAGATCGATGCCGCCCGTATACCCCGCAAGGATACCTGCGAGCTCTTCGACCTTTTCCCTCGCCTGCATGTTCGTATAGGGATAGCTGTGGAAGTGCAATCCGTCCAGTTTCATGCCGCGTTTCGCGATCATATGCCCCGCGACGGGACTGTCGATGCCGCCCGACAAAAGGAGCATCCCGCGACCCGAGGTGCCGACAGGCATTCCGCCCGCACCCTTGACAAAATCGGAAAAAACGAGCGCCGTCCCGTTTTCACGGATGTCGATGAACACCTCATGCTCGGGCGTACGGACGTCCACGCGCAAGGCGGGATTTTCGGAAAGAAGTCTTCCGCCGACTTCGGCATTGACCTGCATGGAATTGAGCGGGAAGCTCTTGTCCGCACGGTTGGTCACGACTTTAAAGGAACCGCTCTTCGGCGCGAGGAAACAGACCGTGCGGTAGATGTCTTCCATGTTCGCGGGAACTTTATAGGCGATACTGACGGTATGCGTCCCGAAAACCTTGCGGACACGGTCAACGATCTCCTGCGTGCGGGCGGGGTCGAAATTCTCGACGACATACCTCCCGCTCGGCTTGCGGATCTCGTGGCGGATGCCCGAAAGGGATTTTTCGAGGTTGTTCATGAATACGCGCTCGAAATATCCCCTGTTCTTTCCCTTGAGATGGATCTCGCAATAGCGGATCACGACAACTTGTTCTCTTTCTGTCATTTGGTATTCTCCCGAAGTTTTGCGGCGCAGGAATTGAGTATCCCGATCGCGCCGGTGATCTCCTCTTGCGTGTTTCGCGGTGAAAAAGAGATGCGAAGCACTCCGTCTGCGCGCTTTTCGTTCAGACCGCAGGCGAGCATGACGCGGCTGTAACGGTTTTTCGACGAACAGGCAGAACCCGTTCCGACCATCAGCCCCGCATCGTCGAGCATGTGAAGCAGCACTTCGCCGCGAAGCCCTGCTGCGGTCACGCTGAGGATGTACGGGGATGCGTTTTCGGACGAAAGCACGCTGAAGATCTCTTTGTCAAGTCCGTCGCGCACGGCGCTGTTATAGCCCGAAACGCGCGCAAAATCCTCACCGATGGACGAAAATTTATCGGCCGCGGCATATTCAAATTGCTTGATCGCAAAGGTGTTTTCCGTACCGCTGCGAAGTCCGTTCTCCTGTCCGCCCCCGTGGATGTACGGCTTTAGGTGGAGCCGTTTGTTTTTATAGAGCGCCGCGATGCCGCGGATGCCGCCGATCTTGTGCGCGCTGACCGTATACAGATCGATTTTAGGCGAAAGCGTAAATATGATCTTGCCGAACGCCTGCACGCCGTCACTGTGAAAGACGCAGGAAGGCGCTATTTTTTTTACCTCCGCCGCAAGCATGTTGACGTCGTTGACAGCACCCGTCTCGTTGTTCACGTGGATGACGGAAACGAGTGTCGTCTTTTCGTCCACCTTGGAAAGAAGGTCGTCTATGTCAACACTTCCGTCCGCATTCAGGCGCGCGTATCTTACTTCGGTCCCGCGCAGCGAAAGCTCCTTTGTGCTGTTGTAAACTGCGGCATGTTCGCCCGATGTCGTGACGACATTCCCGCGGCCGGCGGCGCAGAAAAGCGCCTGGTTGTCCCCTTCACTGCCCGAGCCCGTAAAGATGAGTTCAAAATTCGCGGGCGAGGCGATGCGGGAAAGCAGAAACTTCCGCGCATCCTCGATCGCTTTATGCGCGGAAAAACCCGCCCGATAAAGGGAGGACGGGTTATAAAAATCCTGCGTGAGGAATTTTTCCGCTTGTTTCACCGCTTCGCCGTTGGGAATGGCGGTCGCGGCATTGTCAAGATAGATCATTGCCAAAATCTTTCCGTTTTAAATCCGTTTTAAATTCGTCCTGCCGCAAAACTCAGAACTCGATGACGCCTTCGAACACGAGGCGCGCATTGCCCGTGAGAGTGACAGTGCCGTCGGAGGCGTAGCGAACGATCAGATCGCCGCCGCGCACTTTCACGGTGATGTCTTCGTCCGTGCGGCAATAGCCGTTGAGCACCGCCGCAACGACACTCGCCGCCGCACCCGTGCCGCAGGCAAGCGTCTCGCCGTTGCCGCGCTCCCAGACGCGCATTTTGAGCGTCTTGTCGTTGACGACGCGAACAAACTCCGTATTGATGCGCTGCGGGAAATAATCGGAATACTCAAACAGAGGGCCTGCATTTGCGAGGTCGACCGCGTCCACTTTGTCGCAGAAGACGACCGCGTGCGGATTGCCGACATTGACGAGCGTGACCGCATATTCCGTGCCGCCGACGACGATAGGACGCGCGACAACCGTTTCCCCTTCCAGCGTGGAGGGAATATTTTTGCCCTCAAGCACCGCCTTGCCCATGTCAACGCTGACCGAGCTGACCTTTCCGTTGAAGGTGTACAGTGTAAGGTCGCGGATACCGCTGAGCGTCTCGATTCGGATGTGTTTGTCCGTGACAAAGCCGTTGTCGAAGAGATATTTTGCGACACAGCGGATGGAGTTGCCCGCCATCGCCCCCTCGCTTCCGTCTTTGTTGAAGATGCGCATCTTTGCGTCGGCAATCTCCGAGCGTTCGATCAGCGTGATGCCGTCTCCGCCGATCCCGAAATGTCTGTCCACAAAGTTGATCGCGAGCGATTCGGGGCAAGTAATCTTGCCGTCCATGTTGTCGAAGAAGATATAGTCGTTTCCGCAGCTCTGCATCTTAAAGAATTTGAGCTTCGTCTTTTCGTGGCGCAGGTTGTTGATGTCGACGAGCTCGGTGTTGTTCTCGTTGAAGCGGCTTGCGATGATGTCGGCAAGCGCATTCGCCGTGTCGAGCGACGTAAGCGTCGTGATGCCGAGCAGGATCGCATGATGATGCATGCGGATGTAGTCGTTGATGGACGCCATGTCCGTCTTGCCCGTATAGACGATGTAATCGATCTTGCCGTCATCCATGAGCTTGAAGATCTCCTCGCTCTGAGAGAGACGGTCGACAGTGGTGACATCGATGCCGAGCGTACGGATGGTCTCCGCCGTACCATGCGTCGCATAGATATTCAGTCCGAGATCGCTGAACTTCTTTGCAAGGTTGAGAATCTCGAATTTATCCTGGTCGTTGACGGTGAAGTAGACGCCCACTTCGCGCTGTTTGGTCGGGTGACACAGTTTAAATCCCGCAGAGACGAGTCCTTTGAAGAGCGCCTCTTCGATGGTCTTGCCGATGCCGAGCACTTCGCCCGTCGATTTCATCTCGGGTCCGAGCTGGGAGTTGACATCGTTGAGTTTTTCAAAGGAGAAGACAGGAACTTTGACCGCGACATACGGCGAGGAGCGGTACAGTCCCGTTCCGTAACCGAGCTTTTTGAGCTTTGCGCCGACCATGATCTTGGTCGCGAGCTCCACCATCGGCACACCCGTCACCTTGGAAATGTACGGAATGGTACGGGAAGCGCGGGGATTGACCTCGATGACATACAGCTCGTTGTGGTAGACGAGGAACTGAATGTTAATGAGCCCCTTTGTCTTGAGCGAAAGCGCGAGCTGAGTGGAGCACTCGATGATCTTGTCGAGCATAAGATCGCTCAGGTTATACGGAGGATAGACCGCGATGGAGTCGCCGCTGTGCACGCCCGCACGCTCGATGTGCTGCATGATGCCGGGAATGAGCACGTCTTTTCCGTCGCTGATGACGTCCACTTCGAGCTCCTGCCCCATCAGGTATTTGTCGCAGAGCACGGGGTTTTCGATGTGCTGGGCAAGAATGACATCCATGTAGCGGGAGATGTCGCTCTCCGTGAAGGCGATGGTCATATTCTGCCCGCCGATGACGTACGAAGGGCGCAGAAGGACGGGGTAGCCGAGCTTGTCCGCAGCGGCGAGCGCCTCCTCTTTGGTCATGACCGTAAGTCCCTTCGGACGGCTGATATGGAACTGTTCGAGAAGTTCGTCGAAACGCTCGCGGTCCTCTGCCATGTCGACGCTGTCAGCAGAGGTGCCGAGGATGCGGACACCCTTTTTGTCAAGGTAATTGCAGAGCTTGATCGCCGTCTGACCGCCAAAGGTGATCACGACGCCGTACGGCTTTTCTTTGTCGATGACGTTCTGCACGTCTTCGGGCGTGAGCGGCTCAAAATAAAGCCTGTCCGCCGTGTCGAAGTCCGTGGAGACCGTCTCGGGGTTGTTGTTGATGATGATGACTTCATAGCCGAGCTGTTTCAGCGTCCAGACGCAATGAACGGAGGAATAGTCGAACTCGATGCCTTGGCCGATACGGATCGGGCCCGAGCCGATGACGATGATTCTCTTTTTCTTGCTCTCGGCAATGAAGGGAGTCGCCTCGTCGTGCGCATATTCGTCGTAGGTCGAATAGAAGTATGGCGTCTCCGCGGCAAATTCCGCCGCGCAGGTGTCGACCATCTTGTAGACCGCCTTTCTGTGATACGGGATCTTCTGCCCCGAGATCTTCTCCATCTCGCGGTCGGGATAGCCGAGCTTTTTGCCCTCGTCGTAGAGCGCGCGCGTCAGCTTTTCGTTGCGCAGACGATCTTCGAAACGAACGAGGTTGAGAAGCTTGTTGAGGAACCAGCGGTCGATCTTCGTGATCTCGAAGATCTCGTCGACGGAAATGCCCGCCTTGAGCGCGGCAAACACGGTGAACAGGCGCTCGTCGGACAGCTTTTTGAGCTCTTCGCGCAGGTCCTTCCCCTCGTATTTGTCGAGCGTCAGCGAAGAGAGCGAGATCTCCGCGCCGCGCACCGCCTTCATGATCGCCATCTCAAAATTTGTACCGATGGACATGACTTCGCCCGTCGCCTTCATGCGCGTTCCAAGCTCGCGCTTTGCGTACAGGAACTTGTCGAAGGGCCATTTGGGGAGCTTTACGACGATGTAGTCGATCGTAGGCTCAAAGCAGGCGAACGTCTTGCCCGTGACGTCGTTTTTGATCTCGTCCAGCGTATAGCCGAGCGCGATCTTGGTCGCGACCTTTGCGATCGGGTACCCCGTGGCCTTACTTGCAAGTGCGGAAGAGCGCGACACGCGGGGGTTGACCTCGATGACCGAGTATTCAAAAGAATTCGGATTGAGCGCGAACTGGCAGTTGCAACCGCCCTCGATGCCGAGCTCGGTGATGATCTTGAGCGACGCACTGCGGAGCATCTGGTATTCTTTGTCGGAAAGAGTGACCGCAGGAGCCACGACGATGGAATCGCCCGTATGGATGCCGACGGGGTCGAAGTTCTCCATCGAGCAGACGGTGATGACGTTGCCCGCACCGTCGCGCAGAACTTCGAACTCGATCTCCTTCCAGCCGTAGATGTACTTTTCGACGAGCACCTGCGTGATGGGAGAAAGCATGAGCCCGTTGTGGGAAATGACGCGAAGCTCCTCTTCGTTATAAGCGACGCCGCCGCCCGCACCGCCGAGCGTGAATGCGGGGCGGATGATGACAGGATAGCCGATCTTGTCCGCGACCGCAACGCATTCGTCCACAGTATAGGCGATGTCCGAAGGGACGACGGGCTGACCGATCTTCTGCATGGTCTCCTTGAAGAGCTCACGGTCTTCCGCGCGGTCGATCGCGTCAACTTTCGTGCCGATCAGCTTGACGCCGTATTTATCGAGGAAGCCTTCCTTCGCGAGCTGACAGCCGATGGTGAGTCCCGTCTGTCCGCCGAGGGAAGCGAGCAGGCTGTCGGGGCGCTCTTTTGCGATGATGCGTTTGATGGATTCAAGGGTGAGCGGTTCGAGATAGATCTCGTCGGCGAGCGCCTTGTCCGTCATGATGGTCGCGGGGTTGGAGTTGCAAAGAACGACATTCACTCCCGCATCTTTGAGGACGCGGCAAGCTTGCGCGCCCGCATAGTCGAATTCTGCCGCCTGACCGATTACGATCGGGCCGGAGCCGATGACGAGTACTTTTTTGATTTCGCTTTTCTTAGGCATTTTTCTTCCCTCCGTCCATCATGGCCATAAATTTGTCGAACAGGTCGCGCGCATCCAGAGGTCCCGCGCACGCCTCGGGGTGAAACTGCACCGTAAAGGCGTTCAGGTCGGGATATTCGACACCTTCGCAGGTGTTGTCGTTGGCGTTGATGAAGCTGATCTCGCCCGCGCCCTTGACAGAATCGGCAATGACTTCGTAGCCGTGGTTCTGGCTGGAGATGTAGACAGTGCCCGTTTTGAGCTCCTTGACAGGCTGGTTTGCGCCGCGGTGCCCGTACTTCATCTTTTTCGTCTTTCCGCCCATGGCGAGCGCAAAGAGCTGATGTCCGAGACAGATGCCGAAGATGGGAAGTTTTCCCGCGAGCTTGCGGATGTTTTCGATGATCTCCGTATTCTCCGCGGGATCGCCGGGCCCGTTTGTCAGCATCACGCCGTCCGGATGCAGCGCGAGGATTTGTTCGGCGGTATAATAAGCGGGAACGCGCAGGACGCGGCAGTCACGACGGACAAGTTCGCGCACGATGTTTTCCTTCGCGCCGAAGTCCCAGAGCACGACCGTACGTTTCGCATTTTCTTCTCCGTATGTGCGCACCTGGGCGCAGGTGCATTTTTTGACCGCGTCTACAATGGAATATTTCGCGATCGCGGCAACGTCTTTCACGGGTTTAGACGAGATGACCGCATTCATGACGCCTGCCTCGCGCACCGTCTTGGTCAGCTCGCGTGTGTCGATGCCGTAGATGCCCACGACATTCTGCTCTTTAAGGTATTCGTCGATCTTCTTTTCACAGCGGAAGTTTGACGGCTCCTCGCAATATTCGCGCACGATGTATCCCGAAAGATACGGCTTCTTGCTCTCGCGATCGGAGAGGATCATCCCGTAGTTTCCGATAAGAGGGAAAGTCTGAATGACGATCTGTCCGTAGTAGCTCGGATCGGTAAGCGTTTCGATGTAGCCCGTCATGCCCGTGGTGAAGACGAGTTCGCCGATGACATCCCCCTTCGCCCCAAATCGCTTGCCCTCGAACACCTGGCCGTTCTGCAACGTTAAATACACTTTTTCTTCTTTCATAGGTATAGATCCTTGCAATTTATTTACTTGAGAAGTTTTGCCAGAACCGCTTTCTGCGCGTGCAGGCGGTTTTCCGCCTCGTCGAAGATCTCGGCGGCATGCGCCTCGAACACTTCGTCCGTGATCTCTTCGCCGCGGTGTGCGGGAAGACAGTGCATCACCATCGCATCGGGTTTGGCGACAGACATGAGATCAGCATCCACGCAATAGCTGCGGAAGACCTTTTCACGCTCCGCACGCTCGCTCTCCTGTCCCATCGAAGCCCAGACATCGGTATAGATGACGTCGGCACCCTCTGCAGCTTTCTTCAGATCGGAGGTGACCGTCAATTTCCCGCTCTCGTTCGCCCATGCGACGACATTCTCGTCGGGACGATAAGTGTCGGGGCAGGCGATCGAGACTTCCATTCCCATCTTGATGCCGCCGACGATCAAAGAGTTTGCCATATTGTTCCCGTCACCGACAAAACACATTTTCAGACCGCGGAAACTGCCCTTGTATTCGCGGATGGTCATAAGATCGGCGAGCACCTGGCAGGGATGGCAATAATCGGTGAGTCCGTTGATGATCGGGATGGAACCGTATTTTGCGAGGTCCTCCACATCCTGCTGGGCAAAGGTGCGGATCATGATGCCGTCCAGATAGCGGGACAGCACGCGCACGGTGTCCTTGATGGGTTCCCCTCTTCCGATCTGCAGATCGCGGTCGGAGAGGAAGAGCGCATAACCGCCGAGCTCGTACATGCCGACTTCGAAACTCACGCGCGTGCGGGTGGAAGATTTCTGAAAGATCATGCCGAGCTTTTTCCCTTTGAGGATGTGATGCTCGATGTTGTTCTTGCGCTCGTATTTGAGCTGGTCGGCAAGGTTGAGGATCCCGAAGATCTCCTCGCCGGTGAGATCGCCCAGTTTCAACAGATGTTTCATTCGGATATCACCTCATTCAGAATATTCAGACCGAAATCCATTTCGTCTTTTTTGATGGTAAGCGGCGGAAGCAGCCGCACTTTGCTCTTTGCCGTGAGCACGATCAGTCCGCGCTCAAGGCATTTCTCGGCGACTTCGCGCGCGCTTTTCGTGGTCTCAAGCCCGATCATGAGTCCCAGGCCCGTTACGCTGCGCACGTTTTTGATGCGACCGAGGTGCGTGAACAGATACGCACTCTTTCCCTGTATTTCAAGGAGCATCTGTTTGTCCAGCCTGCGGAGGATGCTGCATGCGCCCGCACAGGCAATGGGATTCCCGCCGAAGGTGGAGCCGTGATCGCCCGCGCCGAAGATGTTTTCGCACTTGCCGAAGAACATCGTAGCCCCGAGCGGCAAGCCGCCTCCGAGCCCCTTCGCCGTCGTGACGATATCGGGCGAGATATCGAACTGTTCGTAGGCATAGAGCGTGCCCGTCCTGCCGTTGCCAGTCTGAACCTCGTCGATGAGAAGAAGAATGTCGCGACTGCGGCAAAACTCTTCGATCTTTTTCACCTCTTCTTTGTCCAGCGGCCGCACGCCGCCCTCGCCCTGAACGAGTTCAAGAAGCACCGCGCACGTCTTGTCCGTACACAGGCGGCGGACACCCTCAAAATTAGGATCCGCATAGGAAAAGCCGTCGATCATCGGCTGAAAACAGGTGTGCATCACCTCCTGCCCTGTCGCGGCGAGCGTCGCGAGCGTTCTGCCGTGAAAGGAGTTTTTCAGCGTGACAATGCAATACCTGCCCGCGCCGTATTTGTCGAAGGAATATTTGCGCGCAGCCTTGATCGCACATTCGTTCGCCTCTGCGCCCGAATTGGAGAAAAAGACCTTTTTTGCTCCCGTCTTTTCACACAGAAGCTGCGCGAGCTCCGCCTGCGGGCGGGTATAATAGAGGTTGCTCGCATGCTGGACTTTATTCAGCTGATCGATGACCGCCTTTTTCCACTCTTCATCGTTTACGCCGAAGGAGTTCACGGCGATCCCGCTGCCGAAATCCACAAATTTCTTGCCGCTCTCCGACCAAAGCGTTGCGCCGTTTCCCGAATAAAGATCGGTCTGGAAACGGTTGTATGTGCCCGCAATGTAGCGGCTGTCTTTGTCCTTTATTTCTTCAAAACTCATAATGCACCTATTTTATCTATTCTATCATAAAACCCGCGCGAAAGCAATCATTTGACAAACTATATTATAAATAGCCGTAAAAAAAGACCGATCAAAAAATCAGTCTTCGTTTACGAACATGGTGCCGATGCCCTGGTCGGACAGCGTCTCGACCAAAATGGAATGCTCCACCCTTCCGTCGATGATAAACACTTTTTTCACGCCGCGGCGGATCGCCTCGCGGCAGCACTCGATTTTGGGGATCATGCCGCCCGAAAGGATACCCTGCTTTACAAGCGAAGGGATCTCGCTGACATAGATCTTCTCGATCAGGCTGGCTTCGTCGTCTTTATCGCGGAGGACGCCCTTCGTGTCCGTCATGAGAATGAGACTGCGCGCATTGAGAGCGCCGGCGATGACGGCAGAAGCGGTGTCCGCGTTCACGTTGTAGATGTGTCCCTCGTCATCATATCCGACGGTAGAAACAACGGGAATATAGCCGGCGTCGAGAGCGTCGGTGATGACTTTGGTATCCATTTCGACGATCTTCCCGACATAGCCGAGCTTTTCGTCTTGCTTTTCACACTTCATCATGTGCCCGTCGATGCCGCAAAGACCGAGCGCTTTGCCGCCGATCTTTTCAAGAAGGTTGACAAGAGATTTGTTGATCTTTCCCGCAAGGACCATGCGGACAACTTCCGCAGTCTCTTCGTCGGTATAACGGAGCCCGTCGACAAACACCGACTGTTTGCCGATCTTTTTGAGCATCTCGGAGATCTCGGGACCTCCGCCATGCACAAGCACGACCTTGACGCCGATCAGATTGAGGAGGACGATGTCGCGCATCACGGACATCTTGAGCTGCTCATTGATCATGGCGTTGCCGCCGTACTTTACGACGACGATCTGACCGTTGTAATCCTGGATATACGGGAGTGCCTCGATGAGGACCTGCGCCCGAAACTGTTTTTCTGTGATCTGATTTTCCATCGCTCGACTCCTCGCTCAGGTGCGGTAATCCCCGTTGATCTTCACATATTCATAAGTGAGGTCACAGCCCCACGCCGTCGCCTTGCCCTTCCCGTCGCCCAGACCGATCAGGATCTCGATCTCGTCTGCGGAGAGGACCTCTTTCGCCTCTTCTTCGGAAAAAGGCACGCCGCTTCCGCCGCGGCAGACGGAAATTTCACCGTTTTTGCTCCTGAAATCGACGTCAACTTTCGTGACATCGACGTCTGCGCCCGCATACCCGACGGCACAGAGGACCCTGCCCCAGTTCGCATCCGAACCGAACATCGCCGCTTTAAAGAGCGAAGATTTGATGACGGATTTTGCGACAGTACGCGCAACAGATTTGCTCTTGGCACCGCTGACTTTACACTCGAGAAGTTTGGTCGCCCCCTCGCCGTCTTTTGCGATCTTGCGGCACAGGCAGGTCGTCACCTTTGCAAGCGCCTTGCGGAAAGTAGAAAAATCCTTGCCCGTCTCTTCGATCTTCTTATTGCCCGCAAGTCCGTTCGCGAGCACGCAGACCATGTCGTTGGTGGAGGTGTCACCGTCCACGCTGACCATGTTGAAGGAATCCTTCACGTCTGCGGAAAGCGCCTTTTGCAACATGGCGGGAGAGATATCCACGTCCGTCGTGACAAAGACGAGCATGGTCGCCATGTTCGGGTTGATCATCCCGACACCCTTGCCGATGGCACCGATGCGACATTCTTTTCCGCCGACAGAGAAAGTGTACGCGATCTGTTTTTCGACGGTGTCCGTCGTCATGATACCCTGCGCCGCGAGCTCACTGTTGTCTCCCAGCCCGCGGACAAGCTCGTCCATTCCCGCCGCAATAGGCTCGAGGGAAAGCGGCTGTCCGATGACGCCCGTCGACGCAACAACGACGTCCGAAGCGGAAATGTACGCAGACTCTTCGACAAGTTTGCACATCCCCTCCGCGATCTCTACGCCGTCTGCGTTGCAGGTATTCGCATTCCCGCTGTTGCAGACGATCGCCTGGGCGTATCCGTCGGAGACATGCTCCTTGGTGACAAGGATAGGCGCGCCCTTGACGAGGTTCTGCGTATAGACGCAAGCCACACTTGCCCGCACATCGCTGACGATCAGAGAGAGGTCCCGCTTGGTCTTGTTCTTGCGGATCCCGCAATGGATCCCGTTTGCCTTAAATCCGAGAGGCGCACAGACGCCTCCTTGTATTTTTTTCATAATTCCTCCGCTAAACTGTTCAAACCAAAGATGTACGCTCATCAAGCCCGAGTGCGATGTTCATGCACTGCACGGCGGCACCCGATGCACCTTTGCCGAGATTGTCGAACACGGAGGCGAGCACAACGCGCTCGTCGTTTCCGTCGATATAGATCTTCATCTCGTTCGTTCCGACCAAAGTATTTGCGGCAAGATAGGCCTCCTTCTCTTGCACGACTTTTATGAAATTCTGCGACGCATAGTACTCTGCAAAATAGCTTTTTATATCTTCTGCATTCATTTTTTTGCGCATGAGTCGCACATGAAGCGGAACAGTCACACACATCCCGCTATAATAATCCGAAACGATCGGATTAAAGACGGGTGCATGGGAAAGCCCGCAGACCGCCTGCATTTCGGGGAGATGCTTGTGTCCCTGCGCCAGCGCATACTGACGCGGACTGTCAAATTCTGCCGCACGGGCGGAAGATTCGTATTCCGCGATCATCTTTTTGCCTCCCCCGCTGTAACCCGTGACCGAATGGCAAACAAAGGGATAATCGGCCTCGACGAGCCCGCCCGCAATGAGCGGATATACGAGGGAGATAAAGCCGCTCGCGTGGCATCCGGGAACGACGATCCGATCCGAATGCGCGATCTTTTCCCTGTGCGATGCGGAGAGCTCGGGGAAGCCGTACGCCCATGTCGGGTTTGTCCGATGCGCCGTGGACGCGTCGAGGATCTTTACGCCGACTCGCTCACAGAGGGAAACGGATTCTTTTGCCGCCGCATCGGGCAGGCACAAAAAGACGACGTCCGCTTTGTTGATACACTCTTTGCGCGCGGCGACGTCTTTGCGGAGTTCGTCGGGCAGAGCAATGACATCGACATCCGTCCTCTTGCCGAGCCGCTCAAAGATCTGAAGGCCCGTTGTCCCCTCTTTTCCGTCAATAAATACTTTGATCATCTTTTAAATTACCGCTGTGAAAATATGTTTTTTGCGGCGAACCGCAGTGCGCCGCAAAACAAGATTGTCCGATTCGATTACTTGAGCTTTTTCGCATCCAGCATAGCCTTCACTTTGACGGGAAGGCCGAACAGATTGATAAAGCCTTCCGCATCGTGCTGGTTGTAGACGTCCTCTTCGCCGAAGGTCGCGATCTCCTCGCTGTACAGAGAATGCTCGCTCTTGATGCCCGCGTTGATGATGTTGCCCTTGTATATCTTGAGTTTGACTTCGCCCGTGACGTTCTCCTGCGTCTTGTCGACAAAAGCGGAGAGCGCCTCGCGAAGCGGCGTGAACCACTGGCCGTTGTAGACGAGTTCCGCAAAGCGTATAGCGACATGCTGTTTGAAGTGCTGCGTCTCCTTGTCGAGACAGAGCATTTCAAGAAGCTCATGCGCGGTATAGAGAATGGTGCCGCCGGGCGTCTCATATACGCCGCGGCTCTTCATGCCGACAAGCCTGTTCTCGACCATGTCGATGATACCGACGCCGTTTTCGCCGCCGATCTTGTTGAGTTTTTCGATGAGCTCGACCGAGCCGACTTTTTTGCCGTTCAAAGTGACAGGAGTACCCTTTTCAAAACCGATGGTAAGATAGGTCGGTTTGTCGGGCGCCTTTTCGGGAGAAACACCGAGCTCGAGGATCTTATCGTACATCGGTTCGTTGGCGGGATCTTCCAGATCCATGCCCTCATGCGAGAGATGCCAAAGGTTTTTGTCCTTGGAATAATTGGTCTCGCGGGTGATCTTAAGCGGAATGTTGTGCGCTTCCGCATAGTCGATCTCCTCGTCGCGGCTCTTGATGTCCCAGATACGCCAAGGAGCAATAATGGTCATTTCGGGAGCAAAAGCCTTGATGGTGAGCTCGAAACGGACCTGATCGTTGCCCTTGCCGGTGCAGCCGTGGCAAATCGCATCCGCGCCCTCTTTCTTAGCGATCTCGACAATGCGCTTTGCAATGACGGGACGTGCAAAGGAAGTACCCAAAAGATATTTGTTCTCATACACTGCGCCCGCCTTCATCGTGGGATAGATGTAATCCTCAATGAACTCCTTGCGCAGATCTTCAATATAAAGTTTGGAGGCGCCCGTCTTGATCGCCTTTTCTTCAAGCCCCTCGAGCTCGCTCTCCTGGCCCACGTCTGCAGAGACCGCGATGACCTCGCAGTTGTTGTAGTTTTCCTTCAGCCAGGGAATGATGATGGACGTATCCAGACCGCCCGAGTATGCCAAAACAACTTTCTTGATTTCCTTCCTTTCCATAGAGAGTACTTCCTCATTGATTTACTGCAATAGATTATACATAGATTTGTCTCACAAGTCAAGCGTTTTACGGTATGATTTTAAAATTATATTCATCAATTTTCAAGATTTTTTGAATATAATTTATAAATATTCATAATTATTGAATTTTATGCGCATAAAATTGGTTCACTATATTTTTACGGCGGAAATAAAAACGTTTTTTCTCCAAATAAAAAATAAAATACCGATGCTCGAAAAAATACTTTTTCCTTCTCTGTTCTTTCGAAAACTTGTTGATTTAAAAAGGTATTGGCGCGCAGCATTTTTGCCCCCACATTGAGATGCAAAAGTTAAAGGCTTTTGCACGTCCCGTTTTATAAATCAACAATCTGATTCTTATCAATATTATATAATTATAAGATACTATACTTTAGATATTTTATAGGACAAATGACAGTTTTCGACGCCACATTCGCCTCTCCGTCTTATATTGTAAAAAGCGTTTGCCTTATCCCTGAACCTGCTCATGCCTAAGGATATTCGCCCTGCCCTAAATTCATTGTTTGCACCACAGTCAGATCTTGCATAAAAATTCACTTCTTTCTTGTTTGCCACCGCAAAAACTGCATCCGTCGGAATTGATTTGCCGACTTCTTCCTGCAAGGCTTTAAGCTTATTCCGCTTTACAAACGCAGGACTTTATCTAGGGAAATTTTTCCTTCGGCACACACTCCTTTATTTTAAAACCAAAGCAGGCGATCGACCGTACAATAATATATTGCGCAAATATGTCATACCGCACAAAACAAAAAAGAACACCGAGCAATTCGGTGTTCTTTAAAATGGAGCTGATAGCGGGATTTGAACCCGCGACCTCGTCCTTACCAAGGACGTGCTCTACCTACTGAGCCATATCAGCGATCCGCCTCTGTCGTCAGACAGCTTATTTATTATATCTTATTTCGACTTTTTTGTCAATCCTTTGAAAATATATTCCTGAAAAAATCCGAGAAAATCGTCAAAAATAATTATGTGTTATCGAAACGGCAAGATATCCCTTTTACAAAATTTCTTTTATAGCGCGCGCAAATCCCTCCATAGTCTTTCCGTCTGCAAGCTGAAGATAAAAGCACCTTCCGCTGTACTCCCCTTTCCAATACCTGTTGAGGTTAAAGCCGCACCAATCGCCGCGGACCTCGAACAAAAGTTTTTCAAACGGCATTCCGTCCGCCTCTCCTTCCTTCGAAAAGACAAACTCCGCCCACAAACCCTGCGCTATCGCCTTTCTCGTGACGGAGTCCAGCGACACTCCGAACGCGGGCATTCTGTACGAAGCCGTAACCATCTCTTTCCAAGCGGCAAAAACCACAGAAAATTCGGCATCCCCTCGCGCAATGTCTTTGCTCTTTCCATCCATCCATATAAGAATGCGCTCGGCCTCTTCGATCTTTTTCAACAAATCGTCTCTTTCCATATTTTTATTATATCAACCTTTGTCTCTCCCGTCAATCAAAAAGATTTCAAACTTTTGCAAATAAATTTATATAAATATCTTGACAAATTTATAAAATGCGCTATAATATATGCAACAAGAAAAAAGGAGGCGGAACAATGAAAAAGAACATGTACAGTCTCATGCTCGCCGAAGACGTGATCCGCGCGATCGATGCGCTTGCGGCGGAAAAGAACACAAACCGCTCCAATCTCGTCAATCAGATCCTGGCGGAATACGTCTCCCTGACGACGCCTGAAAAGCACGTGCAGAACATCTTTGACATCATCGAAGAGCTGTTCGGACACAAAGACGGCTATATGCTCTACAGCCAGCCGAACGACATGACGATGTCCATCAAGAGTTCTCTCAAATACCATTACCGGCCCACGATTCGCTACGAGGTGGAGATGTACCGCACGCCGCAACAGACGATCGGTCAACTCAAGATCATCTTCCGCACGACAAGCGCGGAGCTTCTTGTGGAACTGACAAGATTTTTCAAGTTGTGGATGCAGCTGGAAAACATCTACATCAAACACTTTTTCTCGAAGGGCGCGATCGAATACGGAATGGAAAACGGTAGATTTTTGCGGACTTTCGCCGTTCCGAACGATTCCGACTATTCGGAAGAACAGATCGGACAAGCGATCAGCAACTACATCGCGACTTTCGACGACATGTTAAAGAATTTCCTCGCCGGGAATTACTCCTCTACCGAACAGGTGGAGGCGCGATACCTGCAATATTTAAACAGCGGAGTTCAGATCATCTGAACAGGCCGACCTTTTCAAGGAGGTGAACATTATGAACGCACAGAAATTTACAAAAAAGACACTCGAAGCGATCAACGCCGCCCAGAGCATGGCGATCGAAAACCAGAACATGCAGATCATGCCGGAGCATCTTCTGTATGCGCTCGCCGATCAGGAAGGCGGTCTTATTCCCCAGCTTTTTAAAAAGATGGGTGTGGATACCGACAATCTCCTTGCCCTCCTCGACGGCGCAATTTCCAGGATCCCCGCGGTGAGCGGAAGCGGCAGAGAGCCCGATAAGATCTACATCTCCCCTGTCACCGACAAAATCCTGAACGAAGCGGAACGGCTTGCCGCGTCCATGAAGGACGAATACGTCTCCGTTGAGCATGTCATGCTTGCACTCTTCGATCATGCCCCCGAAAACGTGCGCCAGATCTTCCGCTCTCTCGGCATCACAAAGGACGCATTTTTGTCCGAACTTAAAAAAGTCAAAACGGACCGCGTGACCAGCGACGAACCCGAAAACACCTACGACGCACTCGGTAAATACGGATTCGACCTCGTTCAGCGCGCGAAAGAACAGAAGCTCGACCCTGTCATCGGCAGAGACAACGAGATTCGAAACGTCATCCGCATCCTGTCAAGAAAATCCAAAAACAACCCCGTTCTCATCGGTGAACCGGGTGTCGGCAAGACCGCGATCGCAGAAGGACTCGCCCAGCGCATCGTGCGCGGCGATGTTCCCGAGGGGCTGAAAGACAAAACCATCTTTGCGCTCGACATGGGCGCGCTCATCGCGGGCGCCAAGTTCCGCGGCGAATTTGAGGAGCGGCTCAAAGCCGTTCTCAATGAGATCAAAAAGAGCGAAGGGAAGATCATCCTCTTCATCGACGAACTCCACACCATCGTCGGCGCGGGTAAATCGGACGGCGCAATGGACGCAGGCAACCTGTTAAAGCCAATGCTCGCGCGCGGAGAACTTCACTGCATCGGCGCGACGACTTTGGACGAGTACAGGAAATACATCGAAAAAGATGCGGCGCTCGAGCGCAGGTTCCAGCCTGTCCAGGTGGATGAGCCGACCGTCGAAGACACCATTTCCATTCTCCGCGGCCTCAAGGAGCGCTACGAAGTCTTTCATGGCGTCCAGATCCACGACCAGGCACTCATCGCCGCCGCGACGCTGTCCCACCGCTATATCTCGGACAGATTTCTGCCCGACAAGGCGATCGACCTCGTCGACGAGGCGTGCGCGACCATCCGCACGGAGATCGATTCCATGCCCGCCGAGATGGACGACATCGCGCGCAAGATCATGCAGCTTGAGATCGAGGAGATGGCGCTCAAAAAGGAAACGGACAGCCTCTCGAAGGAACGCCTTGCCGCACTGCAAAAAGAACTTGCCGAACTGCGCGATAAATTCAACGCGATGAAGGCACAGTGGAACAACGAAAAGGCGAGCATCCATGTCGTGTCCGACACCAAAGCAGAGATCGAAAAGGTCAACGGCGAGATTGAAGCGGCACAGCGCGTGGGCGACTACGAGCTCGCCGCAAAACTCAAATACAGCCGCCTGCCCGAGCTGCAGAAAAAGCTGGACGAAGCGCAGAAAAACGGAGCGAACACAAAGCACACCCTTCTTCGCGATACAGTCACGGAAGAAGAGATCGCACGCGTTGTCGCACGCTGGACGGGAATTCCCCTCGCCAAACTCATGGAAGGCGAACGCGAAAAGATCCTGCACCTGGACGACATCCTGCACAAGCGGGTCATCGGACAGGACGAAGCGGTCACAAAAGTCACCGAGGCGATCCTCCGCTCGCGCGCCGGCATCGCAGATCCCAACCGCCCCATCGGTTCATTCCTCTTCCTCGGCCCTACGGGCGTCGGTAAGACAGAGCTCGCAAAAGCGCTTGCCGAGAGCCTGTTTGACGACGAGCACAATCTCGTGCGCATCGACATGACTGAGTATATGGAAAAGTTTTCCGTTTCAAGACTGATCGGCGCGCCTCCCGGATACGTCGGCTATGACGAGGGCGGCCAGCTCACCGAAGCGGTGCGCAGAAAGCCCTACTCCGTCGTGCTTTTCGATGAGATCGAAAAGGCACACCCCGACGTGTTCAACATCCTCCTGCAGGTACTTGACGACGGGCGAATCACCGATTCGCAGGGCCGCACGGTCGACTTCAAGAACACGATCATCATCCTCACGTCTAACCTCGGTTCTTCCTTCCTGCTCGACGGTATCGATGAAAACGGCGAGATCGAAGAAGACGCAAAAGAAAAGGTATCGCAGCTCCTCAAACAGAGCTTTCGCCCCGAATTTCTCAACAGACTTGATGAGATCGTCTATTATAAGCCGCTCACGAAGGAAAACATCACGCGCATCATCGACCTGCTCATCAAAGACCTCTCGGCACGACTTGCGGACAAACAGCTCAAACTTGAGATCACGCCTTTGGCGAAAGAGCTCATTATCGAAAACGGATATGACCCCGTCTACGGTGCGCGCCCGCTCAAGAGATACCTGCAGAGCAAAGTAGAGACAATGATCGCACGCACGATGATCGCCAACGACCTGCAGGCAGGCAATACCATCAAGATCGGCGCATCGAACGGAGAGTTTACCGTTACGATCGCATAAAATTCAGGCGGCTTGCCGAAAGGCAAACCGCCTGTACATTTCCTTATCGAGCCGTCGCACTTCTGCGGCGGCTCTAAATCGACGTTTTTAGAGGTTTGTCAGATAGAAGATCTCTTCTGCCGTGAGTTTTCGGACTTTTCCGCGCTCCAGCGAGCCGAGCCCCATCTCACCGATCTTGATGCGCTTCAAAAAGGCGATCTCCTTCCCCACACTTTCGAACATGCGGCGGACCTGGCGGTTGCGCCCTTCGTTGATCGTGACGTGAAGCTTTGTATACTCGCGGTTTGTTTCGATCACCTTGATCTTACTCTTGTTCGTGAGCCGACCGTCCAGCTCGACGCCCGCGCGGAGCTTGTTCAGCTGCGCGTCGGTGACCGAGCCTTCTATTTTGACAAGGTAGGTCTTCGGGATCTCGTTCCGCGGATGCGTGAGGCGGAACGCGAGTTCTCCGTCGTCCGTAAAGAGCAAAAGCCCCTCTGTGTCATAGTCAAGGCGTCCCACGGGATACACCCTCCCAGCGTTTTCGGGCAGGAGTTGCATCACGGTCTTTCTGTCTTTGTCGTCACTCACGGTACAGACATAGCCTTTCGGCTTGTTCATGATATAATAGCTGTGAATAACTTTCCGGACGATCTCGTTCCCGTCGAGCAAAACTTTGTCCCCGTCCGAGACGTCCTGTCCGTTTACGGCCGCCTTTCCGTTGATCGTCACGCGCCCGTCCTGAACGATCTTGTCACAGGCGCGCCGGCTGGCGATGCCGCATTCCGCGAGATATTTGTTGATGCGCATCTTCTGTCAGTTCCTTTTTACACAATTTCCCGAACGATATCGAGATAACTCTTTTTTACACTCAATATACTAACGATTTTTTGTGAAAAAAGCAACTGATTTTCGAGATAAATCCTGAGTTCCCCGACCGATTGTCCTTCCCTCACAGGCAAGAGCACCCGTTCGGGGACCTCTCTTCGGATCGTGACCTTTTCCTCTTCGTCCGCGCGAAGCGGATAGCGGAAATCGGACTCGCAACGCGCCGTAACATACTTTCCCTTGCAGTCGGTAGGAAGGCGAAGAGAGAATCCGCTCGACTTGAAGAGCGTACACATCTTAAACTCAGCAAATGCCCGATCGAGGAGCTCTGCACTCCGCTCGTACATCTCGGAGCTGTTGAGTACGACGCAGACGACGCGCATCCCGTCGCGCGTTACAGAACTTACGAGACACCTTCCGGCTTCCTTCGTATAACCGGTCTTTACACCGTCCGCCCCCTCATACCGCACAAGCATCTTGTTCTTGTTCTGAAGGACGCGCATATATCCGCATCCTCCGTCTGCAATGGTATAAGAACGCGAAGAGACAATCTCTCGAAAAACGGGGTTCCGCAGGGCATACGCCGCAATTGCAGCGAGATCGAGCGCCGTCGTATAGTGCCCTTGCGCAGGAAGTCCGTGCGGATCGGAAAACCCGCTGTCCCTTGCGCCCATCGCACGCGCTCGCTCGTTCATGACACCCGCAAAGACCTCTATGCTCCCGCTGTGATGCAGAGCAAGCGCGACGGCACAGTCGTTACCCGAGCGAAGCATGAGTCCGTATAACAAGTCTCGGACGGTCAGCTTTTCCCCTTCTACGAGGTAAATGCTCGAGCCTTCTATCCCTACAGCCTCCGAGGGAACACTCACCACATCGTCGAGCGGACAGTCCTCGATAATGATGATCGCCGTCAGGATTTTCGTCGTACTTGCCATCGGGAGTCTTTTTTCTCCGTCAGAGGAATAGAGCACGCGGCCGCTCTCCACCTCGACGACAGCCTCCCCCGCAGATGAGACGTAAGCGCGGACCTCAAAAACAGGAAGACAAAGACAAAATGCAAGTACGGCGAGAAAAATGTCGAGTTTACGCATCGTGCCCGCGGTTGAAATCGTGGATCAGCTCGCTCGCCTTATCGATCAGATTGTCGACAGGATCTTCGCCCGCATAGACGAAACGGCAGCTCTTTCCGTCGTCGACAAGAAATCCCGCAGGTTTAAGAGAGAGAACCGCGCCGCTTCCGCCCGCGAACGGAATATTTTCGCCCTCGCGTACGACCTTGACGTCACCCAGATCCCCTCCGCCCGAGAGATAGCCGAGCGTCACTTTTGAAACGGGGATGACCTGAAACCCGCTGGGCGTCTGAATCGGAGCGCCGATCACGGTATTGGCATCGACCATCGTACCCAATCTGCTGACCGAGCGGTCAATGAGATCATTGACCTTCTTTTCCGCGTTATTCTTTTTAGTTTCCATTTACTTTCTCCTTTTTTTGACCGAAAATTTTTTTTGCAACCACGGCAAGCAAAACGGCAAGGTTGAACGCAACCCCCACCTGCGCGCTGATCACCGCGCGATCATCCGATTCGTAGAGCACGACATCACTTCGGATCTTGTCGCTATGCCCGTTTTTTCCGAGAGCGGCGGCGAAAATGCCCGCCGTACTCTGCAACGCCCCGATCGCAAGAATGCGCGACGGAGAAGAAAATCCGATCTCGGCAAGCTGCCTGTATGAAATAAGCTCAAATCCTTTCGTAAGTTCCAGGCCACTTCGCGCCCCCTTCATTGCGGAAAATGGCAGAAGGGCCGCCTTGTCCTTCGACAGATGAAAGGCGATCCCGCCTGCGTAGAGCGACGCATATCCGCTTCGGATCGGGATCAGACGGAAAAGTCTAACGGTAAAATAGAGTTTCTTCTCCGAAAGAGCAAACCTCCCGTCCGCATAGACGACAAGCGGAAAGAACAGAAGGACGATCAGGACAGCAGCAGCAAATAGAGTTAACCGCAGACCGACCAATTTCGCGCCAGCTCCCTGAGGCTGTCGAGATAACCGCTCTTTGCAACGTCATCATTTGCCAATAAAGAGATGCGATCCACTTCCACACTGTCCTTATAGACAATGACCTCACCAAGCACATCGCCGCGCGCGACGGGAGCTTTCGCTCCTTTATACACCTTTTCAACGTAGATCTCCCCATCATCGTCACGCGCGCAGAATATCCTGCATTCACGTTCGGGGATGAGAGAAACTTCACGGACCTTCCCTCCAGAAACGGGACATACCGCATCGGAAAGGACCGCTTTTTCGACAACGAGCTTTGAGGTGTAATTCGCAAAAGCATGGTCAAAAATGGCAGAGACGCCGCTAAACCTCGTCTTGCTGTCCGAAGCACCCAAAACCACTCCGATGACGCGCATATCCCCGCGCGACGCGGATGCGGCGAGGCAGAATCCCGCCTCATTCGTGAACCCCGTTTTGCCTGCATCACATCCTTGATAGGATCGGATCAGTTTATTCGTGTTAGCCATTTCGGTCACTCTGTCCCCGCTATGCTTTATCTCCGTGAGCCATATTTTGCTATAATCATAGTACTTCGCGTGACATAGAAGCGCGGAAAGCATAGTTGCGACATCTTTCGCGCAGCTGTATTGCCCCTCTTTCGGAAGCCCCGTACAGTTCACAAAGACCGTGTCCTCCATACCGAGTTCTTTTGCGCGCGCATTCATTTTTTTGACAAACCCCTCTTCGCTCCCTGCGATACGCTCCGCCATCGCAACACACGAATCGTTTGCCGATGCAATCGCAATACTTTGGATCAAGTCAGTCGCTTTGTACACACCGCCGCTTTCGAGAAAGACCTGCGATCCGCCCATTCCTGCCGCGTTTTCACTGACAGAAATGTCTTCATCTAACGAGAGCCTCCCCTCGTCGACCGCTTCAAAACAGAGCAATAGCGTCATTACCTTACATACGCTTGCGATCGGAAGATGCTTTTTTTCATTCCTCGCATATACCTGTATCTTCGCGTTTTCATCGCACAAATAGACAGCCTTGCATCCGGGTGCCAGCTCTGTTTCAGACGCATATACCGCGCCAAATACACTGCCGATACACCCAAAGGCAAAGCAAGCCACCAAAAGAAGCAGAAGAGCTTTTTTCATCCTCTTTTCCTCCATAAGTCCTGCTCTTAGTGTCTGTAAAAGCCGTCATTTTATACAGCGAGAAAAACTGTTCATCATGCATTTTAAAAAACCCGCGCCTTCAAATCACAAATTTCTCTTGATCTGCATTTCCGTCGCACAGAATCTGATCCTCATATCAACCCGTTTTGACGAGGAAATCATCACGATTCTTTACAATAAATATGCGGCTGAGCGGCGGTTCTTCAGTTTTAAGCTGTTAGCCCTCGTATCACCAGCGGCGCGCAAACCGCGCTTATATCGACCTGCCAGTCATGCGATTCTTACATACTACCCGTGAACGGGTTTCTCTTGCGCATAACCTTCTTTTTTACTCTCTTGCGAATTTTATGGTTCTCCATTTACCCCTGTTTATACTGCATTGTTTTTCTCGCCACTATTGACTTCTCTCTTAATCTTTTCTCGTTCATCGCTAATGCTTCACGTCACACGCAGACTATCCGCGGGTTTTGCTATACAAAAAAAAGAGATCGTGAAACGGATCTCTTTTTAAAAAACTTTCTTTGTTTGCCATGTAACGACTCTTTTTTAAAGTTTTTCCGCAAGTCTTGCCGCGAGGACGGAGAGAAGTTTTCCCTTTGCGTCCGCCGCATGAAGGACGTCATCATGCGCGAGCGTCTGCACGGCCAGCCCCGCAGCTTTATTCGTAATAAACGAAATGCCCGCAACGCGCATACCGCACCATCGGGCGCAAATCGCCTCCAATGCCGTACTCATACCGACCGCATCCGCGCCCATTATACGAAAAGCGTTTACCTCTGCAGGCGTCTCATAAGAAGGCCCCGTGACCTGCAAATACACACCTTTGCGCGCATTTAAACCGACTGACTTCGCTTCCGAAAGAATAATCTTTTGCATCTCAATGTCATACGTCGATGACATATCGACAAAAACAGAATTTTTGTCGTGTTCTTTTAAACCAACCAAAGGGTTTTGCCCCGTGAGATTGATATGATCGGACAAAACGACAAGATCGTCGACCATGCATTCAGGAAAGATACCTCCCGCTGCATTTGTGAGAACGAGCTTTTTTACGCCGAGGGAGGAAAGAACCAACACGGGTATCACGACTTCAGTCGCAGGTCGTCCCTCATACAGATGAAAACGTCCCTGTAAAAAAACAACGCGCTTGCCGCCGAGAGAACCGAAGATAAAATTTCCCGCATGTCCTTGCACTTCGCATTGCGGCATCCCGTCAAGATCTTTATAAGGCAGGACGCATTTCTCTTTCAGATAATCCGCGGCACCGCCCCATCCGCTTCCGAGAATAAAAGCGGTTTCCGGCAATTCTCCCGTCTTCGACCTGATTTGCTCGGCAATTTTCTCGGCAATTTTTAAGTATTTGTCCATTATTTACTCCCTTTAAACTGATTATTGCGCTGAGATATTCTTTATTTCTACTTTCCTTTTTCAGCCGTAACCGCCAAATGAAGACGCTCCGCGATCAATGATGACGATTGAACACCAAACAGAAACAAAACAAAATCGGCAATATTGTCAAAACCGTGAAGCGTTCCGAGGGAAATCGGAAAAATGCGATCGCCGAAAATCAAAAGCGGCACATATTCACGCGAATGATCGGTCGACGGCGTCGTCGGATCGCATCCGTGGTCAGCCGTTACGATCAGAACATCATCTTTTCTAAGAAGCGATTCTGCAGTGCGGAGCGCCGAGTCTATCCGTATAAGCGCGGAAGCATAACCCTCCGCATCGTTTCTGTGTCCGTACAACATATCCGTATCGACGAGATTGACAAAGACAAGACCTTCCTCAGACGAAGACATAAGCTCGCGAACAGCCGCAAGCCCCTCTCCGTTGTTTCCCGTGTGAATACTGCGAGCAATGCCGCGCCCGCAAAAAATATCTTTTATTTTACCCACTGCAGTGACGGGAATGCCGTTTTGAGACAGCTTGTCGAGCATCGTCTCTCCGGGCGGCTCAAGCGCATAATCCCGCCTGTCTTCGGTGCGCGTGAACTTCCCGTCTTTATGCACAAAAGGCCGCGCAATAACTCTTCCGACAGAACGATCCCCGACCATGACTGACCGAGCTATTTTACAGACAGCATATAATTTTTCAAGCGGAAAAACGGAAGTGTCCGCCGCGATCTGCAACACCGAATCCTGCGATGTATACAGAATGGGGCATCCCGTCTCAAGGTGTTTTGGACCGAGACGAGCAATGATCTCCGTGCCCGAAGCCGCCTCATTTCCGATAAACCGAACACCGGCCGCGCGCTCGATCTGCTCGACAACGTCGACAGGAAAAGATTTATACACCCTGTAAGGCTTTTCAAGAACCAACCCGGCGAGCTCATAATGCCCCGCAGTCGTATCTTTCGCCGGCGTCTTTTCGGACATGCGACCAAACGCCGCCCGTGGCTTGGCGACACAAGATAAACTACCCGAGCCGTCCGAAACACCGTCGATGTTATTTAAACCGAGCGACACCATCCACGGGAGTTTAAGCCCTGTCGCGCGGACTATATTTCCGTAGGTATCCGAACCTTCATCGCCGTACATGGCCGCATCAGGCAGCGCACCTATCCCGAAACTGTCTATCACGATCAAAAAAACACGCATGAGATGAATTTCTCCTCTTATACATTATTATAGCAGAGAAATTAAAAATAGAAAAGAGTTTTTTTGATTCTGATTGATTTTTAGTGATTATGTCAGACATAATACATCGCAAACTAAGAAAAAAGAGGGTGAATAACCCTCTGTTTTCTTTATGCAGCCATCATCTTATCGATGGAAATCCCATATCCCCTTGTAGGGTCATTCAGAAAAACATGTGTCACGGCCCCGACCAATTTTCCGTCCTGCACGATCGGGCTTCCGCTCATCCCCTGCACGATCCCGCCCGTAGACGCAAGGAGCTCTTTGTCCGTGATCTTAATGACGAAATTTTTGTTTTGCTTGTTGAATTCATCGACCTTCACGATGCTGATCGAATACTCCTTCGGAGTTCCGCCTTCCACAGTCGTATAGACACTTGCCTTTCCGGGCTGCGCCTCCGAACTTGTCTGAATGCTTACAAGCCCCGCAACCTCGCTTTTTTCGCTCAGTGTGCCATAAATTCCCGTCGCACAATTTTTATCGGCAGATGCGATACGTCGTTCGCTTGCAATCAGCCCCTTCAATTCGCCGGCCTTGCCACGTTCACCCTTTATCACATTCACGATGTTACATTTATACATTGCCCCGTTCCCAAGCCCCAACAGCGCACCGTCCTCTCCCGCGACGGGATGCCCGAGTGAGCCGAAACGAAGAGTCCCTTTTTCAATATAAGTTATAGTGCCTATACCGGAAACGCTGTCGCGAATCAAAACGCCGATTTTATACTTATTGCTCGCCAAATCTTTTGCGGGAGAGATCGTCGCGCTCTCTTCTTTACCGTCACGCATGACGATGACCTCACTCTCCTTGCCCGCGCTTGCCGCGAGCGCACGATCGATGTCAGAAGCACCTTCTACGCCCAGCCCGTTGAAGCGAATGATAAGGTCACCAACCTCAAGCCCCGCCTGCTTTGCAGGACAGATGGGGCCATCCTCTGTCAGCACTTCGCACACCCCGACGATCTGCGCCCCGCCAATGCCGAGTGTAAACCCCGCCGGCATTCCGCCGAGATATACTTCCCTCTCCTGCGCGCCTGCCCCCAAAGTCGCTCCCGCGCTTGCCGCAAGCACACAGATAAATACGATCAGCGCAATAAAACTTTTTTTCAGCTTTCGCATCTTCCCCTCCAAACCTCGTATGCTTTTACTTTGCGTAGAACGCGGCGTTTTATTCCCCTTTTTCTACTTTTTATGGATTATTTTTCGACAATTATCGGATAATTGTCCGTAAATTTACATTGATTCGACTATGCGATCGAGAATAAAGGCGGTGATCGGATTTTCCCTTTCTACAGACCCGCAAATCAAGTGAGGGAATGGCCCCGGAAGATCCCGCCAACGAACCGATGTACGATAAGATCCTCGAGCTCGGCATTTCTCCCGAAAAGGTGCCCGACAAACCGACCTATCTCACCATCGGTTTTGAAAAGGGTACTCCTGATTATCAGTTATGTAAAAAAAAAGGCACTGCATTCGCAGTGCCGAAAAATAAATCCGAATTTTAAGAGCGCTTGTACTTTGCGCAGGAATCGAGCATTTCAGACGCGAGGGACTGTGCCGCAGCGCTTTCCCCGACGCCTCCGAGCAGGCGAACAAGCTCTGTCCTCTTCGCATCGGCGTCGAGTGCACGGATATTGGTGACCGTCTTATTGTCTTCCGTGTCGTGTTTTTCGATACAGAAATTTACGTCCGCCATCGCGCAGATGTATGCAAGGTGCGAGACTGCAATGATCTGCTTGCTTTTCGCGATGTCCGAAAATTTTTCCGCAACGACGCGAGCCGTATTTCCTCCTATGCCTGCGTCGATCTCATCAAAAATATAAGTGGAGATCTCGTTCAGATCGGAGGACTTTGTCTTGATCGCAAGCATGAGACGGCTCATTTCGCCGCCGCTGATCACCTTATTGAGCGGCTTGGTCGGCTCGCCCGCATTGGCAGAAAACAGAAACCGCATCTTGTCCAGCCCGTCTCCGCCAGCATTTTCCGCATCCGACTCCTCATATCCGTCAAAATCTGCACAGAACTTTGCATTTTTGATATTGAGAGTGCGCAGCTCCTCTTCGACACGAGAACAGAATTTTTCAGCCGCTGACTTACGAAGCCGAGTCATTTCCGAGCAGACGGAATAGATCTTTTTTAAATTCTCTGCCTTAACTTTCGTCAGCTTTGCAAACTCTTCGTCGCAATGCGAAAGAAGATCATATTCCTCACCGACAGAATCGCGATATTCGCAGATCTTTTTGACGCTGTCGCCGTATTTCTTTTTGAGCGAACGAATAAGATCGAGCCGCTCTTCGATGCGCTCCGCCTCCCTTTCGTCGTAGACAAGCCCTTCACACACGTCTTTGAGCGTCTCACAGACATCCTCCGCCTCGAGAGAGAGCGACTCGAGTCGATCTTCAAGCGCATTATAATCGGGGTGCAGAGAGGAAATTTCCGCGACACTGCGCCGCGCAGATTGCAGACCGTCCACGGCACCGCCCTCTGCACCGAGATATTGCGACGCCTCAGAAAGTGAACGGATGATCTTTTCGAGATTGAGATTGAAGAGCTTTTTCGCCGCAAGCTCTTCTTCTTCCCCCTCTTTCAGCTCCGCTCGGTCTATCTCGTCCATCTGATAGCGCAGGATATCCAGCCGCCTGCCGCGCTCAGACTCATCTCCGCCGAGCGCTTTAAGCTTTGTGCGGATCTCTTTCCGCACATCCAAAAGCTGCGAAAGCTCCTGCTTTTTGTCCGCAAGCGCCTTGCCTGCCGCTTTGTCCAGAACTTTCAGCTGATTAGCCTCGCTCAGGAGATAAAAATGTTCGCTCTGCCCGTGTACGTCGACCAAGTGCGACGTGATCCTGCGAAGCATCGCAGAGTTCACGGTACATCCGTTGACTTTGATGTCCCCGCGCCCGTCCGAGCGAAACCTGCGAAAGACGACGATCTCCGCGTCCGAGTCTATCCCCATCTCCGCAAGTTCGGAAAAGACAGCGTTCCCCTCTTCGGGCACAAAGACAGCATGAACAGAGCACTCCGTCTCGCCGTAGCGGATCATGCTCTTGTCTGCCTTTGCGCCGAGGACAAAGTTGATGCTGTCGAGCAGGACGGATTTTCCCGAACCCGTCTCGCCCGAGAGGACATTGAGCCCTGCCCCGAATTCTATTTCTGCGCTCTCGATCAGCGCGACGTTTTTGACGACAAGTCTGGAAAGCATCTCTATTTCAAAAATTCGTTGAGTTTCTCGACGACGATCTTTGCCTTGTCCTCACTCTCGGCGACGATCAGCAAAGTATCATCCCCCGCGATCGAACCGACGATCTCGGGAAGGTTGAGTTTGTCCACGATCATGCCCGCATTGCTCCCGTTTCCGCGCAGCGTCTTGATGACGACTTGGTTGAGCGCCGAACGGATAGACAGGACGCATTCGCGGAACAAGTTGTGCATCTTCGGAGAGATTTTGTTGCTCCCCTCGTCGATGTACGCATATTTATACTTCTTCTCGACCCCCGCCACCTTAAATAGCCGAAGCTCCTTGATGTCCCTGGACACCGTCGCCTGCGTGACGCTGTAATTTCGCTTATTGAGCTCCGCACAGAGCTCCTCCTGCGTTTCTATCTCCTGCATTGAGATGATCTCGAGGATCGCCGATTGCCTGCCGCTTCTCATCATTCTGATTGCCTCCGTTTATTCGCTCCATTTGGTGAGTTTAAATAACAATTTGTCAAAGAAATTGCTGTCCTTTCGGCGGATAAATTCCACTTCAAAGGGCGCCTTCCGCAAGAGCACCGACTGTTCTTTCCCGACAGTAGCCACGACCGCCCCGTCGCAGAACAAAAAGAGCGCCGGCTCCCCTCCTCTTACAAGCACGCGCAACACGCTGGAATCCGCATAGACGATCGGCCTGTTGTGCAATGAATGCGCACAGACGGGAGTCAGACAAAATGCCGCAATGTCGGGCGTGAGAATGGAACCGCCGGCCGAAAGCGAATAGGCGGTCGAACCCGTCGGCGTACTGACGATGATTCCGTCCCCGACAAAATTGTCCACCTTTTTCCCGTCGATCTCGACGGAGATCGCAACGACGTTGTTGTCCGCGCCCTGCTCATATCGCCTGGAAAACACGGCGTCGTTGAGTGCATAAAACACCTCGCCGTCAACGTCGACCTGAAGGATGCTCCGCCTCTCCGTCTCGTACTCGGAACAAAGAAGGTCTATCGCTTCCCGCACCTGCCCCCCTTCGAACTGGGTCAAAAAGCCGAGATTGCCCGAATTGATGCCGAGGATACGGATACCGCGCATCCCCGCGACACCAGCCGCCTTGAGGATGGTCCCGTCACCACCCAAGACGATCAGAACGTCTATCTCGCCGATCTCTTCGACAGAGTAATAGACGGAATAGACGATCCCCCTGTTTTCGAGCTCAGCAAAGAGCTTGCGGCGGATCTCCTCAAATTTTTTTGTTGAACTGTTGCAAAACACTCCGACTTTCATGTCTTTATTATACAATATTTTATACATTTATGCAATCAAAATAAATAAACATTTGTTTAAAAGCGACAAAAAGCCGCGGCATATTCAGCCGCGGCTTAAAAATCCGTTAAGATCAGGAGACATACCCTTTGAGAAGAGCAAGCAGCCCGTCCGAAAAGTCCTTCATCTCGTCGGGAGAGAGCTTTTTATAAGAGAGCATTGCGAGATAATAGACCTGGTTCGCTATGAATTTCTTTTTCTCGTCGTCCAGGCCGCAGAACGCCGCAATGACGGGATTGCTTTTGTTGATGACGAGCGTCATGTCGCGGTCCGCATCTGCGCCCGCGATGCCGTAAAAGGCATTCATCTCGCCGAAACGTCTCGAAAATTCAGAGACATTGACGATCGCAGGGATGCTTTTATTCTTGAAATTCTCCGCCTTGACGGCGATCGAGGTATTTTTGAGAGCGGCCTTGAACGCCTCGACGAGCGCTTTGTCAGCCTCCGCGTCGCTCTCGCCCGCCTTGAGAGCAGAATCGACGTCCGCGTCGATGCGCAGGAATTTATATTTTCCAGAATCTTTATATTCAAGGTAACTGATGAAATGCGTGTCGATAAAAGTGTCGCAGACGATCGCACCAAGCCCCGCCTTTTTAAAAAGATCGATGTACTGCGCCTGTCCCACTTCGTCAGAGACGTAATATACGGTCGCAGGCTCCTTGTGTTCTTCGGAAGCGTTCTTCGAATCCTCGGCCTGTTTTTCCGCCTCCTCACCCTCTTTACTTAACGCCTCGTCCGTTTTGCCGATAAACTCGAAAAGCGTCTTATAAGACCCGTCAAGGCACTTGAAGACGATCGCGTCCTTCACCTTGTTGTAGAACTCCTCGTCCTTGATGCAGCCGAGCTTGACAAAGACGGAGATGTCGTTCCAGCAGGACTCATACTTTTCACGGTCCGTCTTGAACAGTCCCGTAAGACGGTCGGAGACCTTTTTCGTGATGTGCTTGGATATCTTGCGGACCTGACGGTCGTTCTGCAGGAAGCTGCGCGAGACGTTGAGCGGAATGTCGGGACAGTCGATCACACCTTTCAGAAGAAGCAGGTATTCGGGAATGACCTCTTTGATGTTGTCGGCGATAAAGACCTGGTTGCAATAGAGTTTGACCTGCCCGCGCTCAAGCTCCACTTTGCTCTTTATCTTGGGGAAATACAGAATGCCCTTGAGACGGAAGGGATAATCCATGTTCAGGTGGATCCAGAAGAGCGGATCTTCGTAGTCATGGAAAGTCTTCTTGTAAAATTCCTTGTACTCCTCTTCCGTGCAATCTTTGGGGTTTTTCAGATAAAGCGGCGCTGTGTCGTTGAGCGGCTTGTCCTCTTTGCCCGTAAAATTCAGATAGATATTGTACGGCATGAAGGCGCAGTACTTTTCGATAAGCCCGCGCAAGACACCCTCTTCAAGGAACTCCTTTTCCTCGGGTACAATGTGCATGACGATCTTCGTGCCGCGGTCCGCTTTATCACAGGGCTCGATCGTATAGGTGCTTTCGCCGTCCGATTCCCAACGCACGGCGGGCGCATCGGGAAGATAAGACTTCGTGTAGATCTCGATGTTTTCGGAGACCATGTACGCAGAATAGAAACCGAGACCGAAATGACCGATGATGCCTTCTCCGCCCGCTTTTTCGTATTTTGCAAGAAAATCCGCCGCGCCAGAAAAAGCGATCTGCGTGATGTACTTTTCGACTTCCTCTTCGGTCATGCCGAGGCCGTTGTCCTCGACCGTAAGCGTCTTTGCGTCTTTGTCGGCAGAGATCTTGATGCAGAGCTCTTTGTCGTCCGCCTGCGCTTCGCCCATGTCGGCAAGCTTTTTATATTTTGTGATCGCATCGACGCCGTTTGCGACGATCTCACGCAAAAAGATGTCCTTGTCGGAATAGAGCCACTTTTTGATGATCGGCATCATATTCTCGCTGGAGATCCTTATATTACCTTGTTTAGCCATATTAACTACCTCCGTATATTCAAAAGCCCCGCAGTTGCGGGGCTTTGTAAAATCAGTCGTTATTTTTGTTCTGAAGCATTTCTGCAATGGAAGCGCCGCCGATGCCGCCTTCCGTCCACTCTCTGAACTCGCCGTCTTCCCTGTTTTCTCTGGGCTGACGGGGCTTTCTGTTCTTGCGCTCGCCCCTGTCTTCACCGTTGTTGTTCTCGCGGCGAGGTCTGACCTTGGTCACTTCGGGTTCGGGAAGGAGCGCCTTGATGGAAAGCGTCATCTTCTTGTTTGCAGGATCGAGGACGAGGATCTTCGCATCCACTTCTTCGCCGATCGTCAGCACGGAAGTGGGATTCTCAAGCCACTCGTGGGAGATCTGCGAGACGTGCACAAGCCCGTCCACACCGCTCTCGACTTCGACGAACGCACCGAAAGGAACGATACGAACGACCTTGCCGTGAACGACGTCGCCTTCCGCATACTTCTCGGCGACGAGGTCCCAAGGCTGAGGCTGAAGCTGCTTGTAGCCGATGGAGACCTTTTTGTTCTCCTCGTCCACTTTGAGCACCTTGAACTCATATTTCTTGCCGATCTCGAGGACGTCGGTCACGCTCTTCGCACCCGACCAGGACAGGTCGGAGATGTGCGCGAGGCAATCGAAACCGTTAACGGAAACGAATGCACCGAAATTGGTGACGCGCTCCACTTTGCCCTCCACGACGTCACCGACGTGGATGTTCGCAAAGAACTCGGCCTCTTTCTCGGCCTTTGCCTGTTCGCGCTGCGCTCTCTCCTCTTCGAGGATGACGCGCTGCGACGCAATGATCTCTTTCTTTCTGTCGGACTTCTTGATCTCAAGCGCCTTGAGACGAAGTTTTTTGCCGACATATTTATCCAGCTCCTTGACGTAGCCCATGCGGATCTCTTTCGCAGGGACAAACACGGAGTAGGTACCCATGGAAGCGGTCAGGCCGCCCTTATTGAAACCGGTGCAGGTGACGTCGAACTCCTCGCCGTTGCTGATCGCCTCGATCTTGCCTTCCTCTTCCTTCATCTGCGCGATGATCTTCTGGGAAAGCTTGACAGGGTTCGCGGGAGAGACGACCATGACCTCGATCTCTTCGCCGACCTTTGCGGCATAATCCTCTCTCTTGTACTCCTCGCACTCGATTTCGTCTTTCTCGAGCAGAATTTCCTTTTTGAAGAACGGTAACAACACAGCCACGCCTTCGTCGGATGCCGAAGAAATGATCGCAGTCACAAGCTGCCCCTTCTTTAATTTAGACTGTCCGTTATCCATCTGTGCAACAACTTCGTCCATCTCGTTGGTCGTTGCCTTTACTTCTGTGTTGTTTTCCATCTTAAAAAGAACCTCCTGCGTTTGCGTGTGCGGAGTGGATGCTCCGGACACAATGCCTACATTTTTAAATTTTTTTATTTTTTGGAACTGAAAGTCGCCAGCGTCCGCGAGCCGGAATACATTTTCGCAATGCTCTTTGCAGATGTCGTACAGCTTGTTTGTATTACTGCTGTTCGATCCGCCGATCACGAGCATCGCGTCACACACCGACGCGAGGGAAGCCGCTTCTCTCTGACGCTCCTTAGTAGTATAACAAATTGTTTTGAAAATCTCAACTGTTTTTCTGCAAAACTTTTCAATATTTTTAATAATTTTTCGAAATTTTTCCTCAGAATAGGTCGTCTGCACCACAACGGCGAGATTTTTCTCCGCAAGGCAGGAAAAATCCTCCGTATTCTCGTCCACAACGACGACCTCGCCGCCGCACCAGCCGCAGATGCCCACTACCTCGGGATGCGTCTTCTCGCCGATCACGACGACGGTCTTGCCCTGCGCAGAACACTCGCGCACGATGTTCTGCGTGCGGCGGACATACGGACAAGTACAGTCGATGACCTCGATCCCGCGCGCAGCGCAAGCCTCGTATACTGCGGCGCCGACGCCGTGCGAACGAAGGATCAGTCTCGCGCCCGAAGGCACCCCAAAAACGCTTTCGACCGTGCGGATCCCGCGTGCGGCGACCGCATCGGTGACCGTGCGGTTGTGGATGAGCTCCCCGAGAATATAGGTGTTCTCCGCGGGAACGCGCATCGCCGTATCGACCGCGTGCTGGACCCCTTTACAGAAACCGCTGCTCGCCGCTACGATGACGTTCATGCTTATTTTTTCTTCCCCTTCTTTTCGCGCTTGGCGAGTTTCTTTGCTTCCTGTTCCGCAAGGTAATTTCGGCGCGTCGAAAGCATCGCTTCGCGGATGATCTCCTCTGCTTCGGCATAATCCTCCGCTGCCATCTTACGATCATAAAATGCACTCAGATCGACCGCATCGCCGACGATGACTTTCGTGCGTCGGAACAACCTGGTCTTGCGCACGCACATCACAGGATAGATAGGCGCCTTTGCCTTGATCGCGAAAAGCGCCGCGCCGCCTTTAAGGGGAAGAAGCTCTTCCTTCGTGCGGTTTCGCGTACCTTCGGGGAACATGGAGATCTTTTCCCCTTTTTTCAGATAGCGCAAAGCGATCATGACGGCCTTTGCGTCCTGCCCGTCGCGGGAAACGGGGATCGCCTCCACGATGTCACAGAGATGCGCGAGAAATTTATTTTCAAAGATCTCCTGCTTGGCGATAAAATGCACCTTTTCGTCAGTGACGCACGCCATGTGCACGATGTCCCAGATCCTGTAATGATTGCCGACGAGAATGCAGGCACCGTCTTTGACCTTTTCCTTTCCGATCAGCTTGTACGGAAAAAAAATCTGAACAAAGGCGTTGCATACTTTTTTCAGAAAACCATAGGTGAGCATGTCAGACCTTCTCCTGGATCTTAGTCAGAATAAAAGAGACGACCTCGTCTATGCCCATGTCGGACGTATCGACGAGCACGGCGTCTTCCGCCTTGCGGAGCGGTGCGATCGCGCGCTGAGAATCGTTGCGGTCACGCTCCTCGATCTCTTCGCGGAGCTTTTCAAGATCGACGTCGAATCCCTTTGCCTTCAGCTCGTCATAGCGGCGCTTCGCGCGCACTGCGGAAGAAGCCGTCACATAAAATTTGAACTCGGCGCAGGGCAAGACCTCCGTGCCGATGTCGCGACCGTCCAAAACACAGGACATGCGCGAAGCGATCTCCCGCTGCATGGCGACCATCTTCTCTCTCACACACGCGTGCGCCGACACGGCAGATGCCGCCATAGAGACTTCGGGGCGACGGATCGCCTCCGAGACGTCTTCCCCGCCGAGAAAGGTATGCTGGGTTCCCTCCGCATATTCGACGGAGAGATTTATGCGGGCGATCATTTCCTTCACGGCCTCAGCGTCCGAAAAAGAGATGTTTTCACGGAGCCCCTGCAAAGCGCAGGCGCGGTACATTGCGCCCGTATCCAAATACAGAATGCCGAGTTTTTCGGCGATCCGCTTTGCAACGGTGCTCTTGCCGCTCCCCGAGGGCCCGTCGAGTGCCACCGAAAAATTTTTCAGGTCGCGGCGAAGATTCGAAGCGCCGCGCAGATACACATGATGCGCCTCCCCCTCTTTTTCGGCGAGCGCCATCACGCGGATGCACAGACGGAGAGATCCGAAGATCTCGGGCTCCGCGGCTGAAAAGAGAGCCGGGCGCACAAAGCCCGCTTCACGCGCCGCCTTTGCGGGATAGAGCGAGCGGATGTCTTCCGTGTTGGAAAAGAGAAGAAAGACCAGCTGTTCCTCTTTCAGGTCGTTTGCACGCGCGATCTCCTCGAGAAGTTCGCGCACTGCACCGCGGATCTGTTCGGGCGTGTCCTGCGCGACCGTCGTCGCGCCGCGTATTGCAATCATCGGTTTTACTCCTTTTTAAATGCATGTATGCGTGACATAATACTCTGCAACAGGCTGAAAAAGCGCTAAATCGCGCACCCTGCCGCATGTCCTGTCGAAAAAGCGATCTGAAGATTGAATCCGCCTGTATAGGCATCAACATCGATCACCTCTCCGCAAAAGTACAGTCCCGAGACCTTTTTACATTCCATCGTCTTCGGATCAAGTTCTTTTACGTCCACTCCGCCCGCCGTGACGATCCCCTCCTCTGCGGGACGAAGAGATCGCGGAGCAAGCGGAAAAGCCTTGAGCACAGACAAAAGCGCCGCGCGTTTTTCCTTTTGAAGCGAATTGACGGGACACTGTGCAGGAATTTTCGCCGCGCGGAGCACAGGAAGGACGAGACTCTTCGGCAAAAGCTCATCAAGCGCATGACAGAGCTGTTTATTCTTATTCTTTTCAAAATCGCGGAGAAGACGTCGATCCAACGTCGCCTCATCGAGCGCAGGTTTCAGGTCGATATACAAAGATATCGAAGAGAGATCGATATCGCTCAAAAGACTGGACAACGAAAGGACGATCGGGCCGGAAACGCCGAAATGAGTGAAGAGCATCTCGCCGAAAAAACTGCCGAACTCCTTTGCGCCGCGTCTTGCAGTTACGCGGACGTTGCGAAGAGAAAGCCCCTGCAACGATGCGATGTCCTGCATGTCGCAGACAATTCCGACGAGCGCGGCGCGCCGCGGCGTTGTCTTCAGTCCGAAGGACTCGGCGATCGAATATCCGTCGCCCGTACTTCCTGTCGCGGGATAAGAGATCCCGCCCGTCGCGACGACGACGGCGTCGCTGTAATAACACTCCGCGTCGGTGCGTACCTCGAAGCGCCCTTCCGCCGTCTTTCCGACAGACTGCACGCGGCTTCCGAAGACAAACTCGACACCCGCCCTGCGGCAATATCCTTCGAGACATTTTGTGACGTCACTTGCCTTGTCCGAGGCGGGAAAGACGCGATTGCCGCGCTCAACTTTGAGCACAAGTCCGCCCGCTTCCAGAAAATCCATGAGCAAAGAAGGCGGAAAGGCATGCACACTGCTCATGAGAAAACGCGGATTGCGGACGACGTTTTCCAGCACGCCTTCCGCAGACACGTCATTTGTCACATTGCATCTGCCCTTGCCCGTGATATAGATCTTTTTCCCGCTCTTTTCATTTCGCTCGAGAATGCGGACGCGGTTCCCTCTCTGCGCGGCAAAACAAGCCGCAACGAGCCCGGATGCACCCGCGCCGATCACCGTTACGTCTTTCATATCGCGCCTCGCTCCGACCATATCATAAAATCAAACGTCAGCGAAAGCCTTGCGGCCTTCGCTGACTGAGCATTCGTTATACGGGATAGACCTTATCTTTCCCTTCTGCAAGCCCCTTGTCGACGCCAAGGCGCTGCGCCTTGCGCCACTTGAAGAAGTTGAGCGCGACCTGGCCGAATACGGCGTAGGAGAGAACGTCCTCTTCCTGCTCCATGTAATCGGCGATCTCCGCTTTGAACTGCTCATACTCAGGTTTGAGATCGTCCGCAGGGCGATAATCGATGCGCTTCTCGTCGCCGATGCAGTGCTTGACGACTGCGGCATCGGGCTGAGCGGGAAGTTTGCCGTATTCACCGCGCAACAGCCCCTTGAACTCCTTCGTGACCATCTTGTAGCGCTCGCCGCTGATGACGTTGAGCACCGCCTGTGTGCCGACGATCTGCGAGGAAGGCGTCACGAGCGGAGGATAACCGCAGTCCTTGCGGACGTTCGGGACCTCGGCGAGAACTTCGCCGAGCTTATCCGACTTGTTCTGCTGTTTGAGCTGCGAGATCAGGTTGGAGAGCATGCCGCCCGGCACCTGATAGATGAGCGCGTTGATGTCGATGGAAAGGACCTTGGGCGAGAGGAAACCATCCTTTTTGAGGCGTTCCGCAACTCCCTTGAAATGATTGATGACCGGAAGAAGTTTGGTGATGTCGATACCCGTATCGTACGGCGTGCCCGCAAGCGTAGCCACAAGCGGCTCCGTCGCAGGCTGAGAAGTGCCGTTACCCAAAGGCGAAAGCGCCGTGTCGACGATGTCCACGCCCGCCTCGATCGCTTTGAGGTTAACCATGTCGCCCGTGCCTGCGGTGTTGTGCGTGTGCAGGTGGACTTTTGTTGCGGGTTTGAGCTCCTTTTTGAGCCTGGACACGAGATCGTACGCGGTGTACGGAAGCAACAGGTTCGCCATGTCTTTGATGCAGATGTTGTCCGCGCCCATGCTCTCGAGCTGTTTCGCGAGTTTGACAAAATATTCGGTCGTGTGCACGGGGCTTGTCGTATAACTGATCGCCGCCTCGCAGACGCCGCCGTATTTTTTGATCGCCTTCATGGAAGTCTCGAGGTTGCGCGGATCGTTGAGCGCGTCGAAAACGCGGACGATGCCCACGCCGTTTTCGATGGACTTCGCGACAAACTTTTCAACGACGTCATCCGAATAATGACGATACCCGAGCAGGTTCTGCCCGCGCAGAAGCATCTGGATGGGCGTCTTCTTCAGGTATTTTTTGAGCGTGCGGAGGCGCTCCCACGGATCCTCGTTGAGAAAGCGAAGGCAGGAATCGAAAGTCGCGCCGCCCCATGCTTCGAGGGAATAATATCCGACTTCGTCGAGCTGTTCGAGCACGGGGATCATCTCGTCGAGGCGCATGCGCGTCGCTGCCTGAGACTGGTGCGCGTCGCGCAGGATGGTGTCGGTTATCAGAACTTTTTTTGTCTTTGTCTCTTTATTAGCCATTTGAATTCTCCAAATAAAAACTGACTTATCCGCTCGCCGCGCTCACGCGCGGCCGAGCATTGCGAAACGATCAGCCGAAGCAGGCGAGCAGGAATCCCGCCGCGATCGCAGAGCCGATGACGCCCGCGACGTTGGGTCCCATGGCGTGCATGAGCAGGTGATTGTTCGGATCCTCTTCCCTGCCGACATTTTCGGATATACGTGCTGCCATCGGAACTGCGGAGACACCTGCAGAGCCGATGAGCGGGTTGATCTTGCCGCCCGAAAGTTTATTCATGACCTTTGCCATGAGCAGACCGCCGACCGTACCGAAGCAGAAGGCGACAAGTCCGAGCGCAATGATGTAGAGAGTCTGCAACTGCAGGAAGGTCGTGCCGACCGCCTTGCACCCGACGGAAACACCGAGGAAGATCGTGATCGTGTTCATGAGACCGTTCTGCGCCTGTGAAGAGAGTCTGTCGACGACGCCGCTCTCCTTCATAAGGTTGCCGAGCATCAGCATGCCGAGCAGAGGGATCGCATCGGGCAAAAGAAGTCCGACGACCAGCGTAACGAGCACGGGGAAGATGATCTTCTCGATCTTTGTGACTTCGCGGAGCTGCTTCATGCGGATGCTGCGCTCCTTCTTCGTCGTGAGCGCTTTCATGATCGGGCGCTGGATGATCGGGATGAGCGCCATGTAGGAATACGCCGCGATCGCAATGGTCGCCAGCAGATCCTCGTTCGTGAACGACGAGAGCTGCTGCGTGAGGTAGATCGCCGTAGGTCCGTCCGCACCGCCGATGATCCCGATGGAAGCAGCCGCCGCGGCATCAAAGCCGAGAAGGACCGCACCGACAAACGTGAGGAAAACGCCGAGCTGCGCAGCCGCACCGATGAGCATGCTCTTCGGATTTGCGATCAGCGGACCAAAGTCGGTCATCGCGCCGATGCCGAGGAAGATAAGCGGCGGGAAAATGACGTTCTGTACACCGTAATAGAGATACCACAAAAGTCCCCTGTTCGTCACAGCCATATAATCGTGGCTGATGAGAAGGTCTGCGGACTCAAAGAGCGTCGTGCCGTTGCTGACCGTGCCGGAGATATAACCCTGCAAGGTATAGGCATTGAAATCGGCGGCGCTCATCGTGGAAGAGATGCCGTTCTTCAGATCCTCAAAGGAAGCAAAATATGTCACGGTGTCCCCGTTGAGGAAGTTTTCACGGATGTAGACAGTCTTGTTCAGAAGGCTGTTGAAGTAGGTGGCGACGTATTCCAGCGTGCCGTCCTCGTTCAGTCCGAGAGAAAGCGAAGTGTCGGGCGTCTCGTATCTGCCCCAGACGATGTTCTGTGCGCCGGGGATGTTGATGAGAAACATACCGAACGCGATCGGGAGGAGCAACAGAGGCTCGAATTTTTTTACGATAGCGAGATACATCAGAACGAAGGACACGAGGAGCATGACATAGTTCTGCCATGCGCTCTGTGCGAGCCCCGACGAGGCCCAGAGGTTCTGAAACATCTCGACGATGTTAATGGCGAGTAACTGCATTGATGAACACCACCCCGTCAGCCGATGACCGCAAGGATCGCGCCCGTCTCAACGTTGTTGCCGACTGCGGTTTTGAAAGAGATCTTTCCGTCGCAGGGAGCGGAGATGTCGTTGTCCATCTTCATTGCCTCGAGGACGAGGATGGTCTGGTTCTTTTTGACAGTGTCGCCTTCTTTGACCGAAAAGCTCTTGATGAGCCCGGGGAAAGGAGAAACGACTTTTTCACCGCTCACGGGAGCGCTCGGAGCGGGAGCCGCCTGAGGCGCCGCAACGGCCGCAGGAGCAGTGCTGACAACGGTCTGATCGGCGCCGATCTCCTCCACGCCGACTTCGTAGTTCTTACCATCGATTGTGACGACAAATTTACGCATTTTTATTGTTTCTCCTTATATTCTCTTGATTCTCTTGACTTTGAACTCACACGAGCTGTTCTCGCTCGAATAGTAGGCTGCGATCGCAGCAATGATCGCAACGCGGACCTCTTCGGAAACGCCCTCTTCCGTCGCCGCGGGAAGGACGGGCGTTTCTTCTGCCTGCGCCTGTTTCTTGCGGCGCGAAGGCTTGATTTTTGAAAGCCCGTCGCGCACCGTCGCAAGGCCGTTTGTCTTCTTGATGAGCACACCGCACCCCCACACAAAGAAGATGAGGAGCGCAATGCCCAAAAAAGTGACGGCAAAACCGATCAGCGCATATAACAACGACTCGGGGATCGAGATCCTGGGGATCTCATATCCCGTGACGGAGTCGTATTCGACCAACAATGAAAAGATCATTCCGTGCCTCCTCACTTCAAGAGCATCTGCAGCGAAGCGATCAGATACTGTCTGACAAACTGCGGCTCGATGATGTTGTCGATATAGCCGTTCTTTGCCGCATTGACGGGGTCGGAATTCTCATCCGCATATTTTTCGGCGAGCTTTGCCTTGTCCGCATTCTTTTCGCCAGCAAACTCGATCTCCGCCCCCTGCACGCTGTCGAAGAGCGCGATCTTCGCATTCGCGAAGGCGTAGCTGTAATCGTACCCCATCGACTTTGCCGCAAAGAGCGTATAGCCGAGGCCTATCGCCTTTTTGTAGACGACCGCGATCTTAGCGTTTTCGATCAGATCGAGCGTCTCCATCAACTTGAAGGCGCCGCGCATTGCAAGGCTGTTTGCCGTGGCGAGATCCGCCTTAAAACCGCAGGTATCGGCAAAGGTCACAAACGGAAGGCTGTAATAGGAAGCAAACTCCGCAAAGGAAGTGATTTTGGAAAGAGAAGTCTCGTCAAGGGAAACGCCCGTCTCTCCTCCGTCGAAGACGACCGCCGCAACGCTGATACCGCCGACGCGGCCGAGAACGCAGCGCGCTTCGGGAGCGCACACTTTTCCGATCTCGAGCGCGGTGTCTTTGTCAAACACGCTTGCGATCAGATCGTCAGCCGAGCATTTTTCGTTGAGCGCGGGGAAGCATCTGTTCAGATCTTCGCCGTTGTCCACGACCGTCGCGCTGTAATCGGGAAGGACGGCAAGGATCTTGGCGACAGATTCGCGCGCCTGCGCAATGTCCGCCTCGAAAGAGACAATATTTGCCTTGTTGAGAGCCTTTGCGCCGCCGACCTGCTCTTTGGGGAGGTTCGCTCCGCTCTTTGCGGAGATGACAAAGGGACTGTCCGCCGCAAGAACGCCCTGTTTCGTGAAGAAGGTGAAGTCCGCACACGCCGCAAGAAGAGCGCTCTGGCCGTAGACCTCGCCGTTCACGATCGCAAACTGCGGAACAACGCCGTGCAGCTTTGCCGCCTTCGAGAGAACTTTTGCAAGCCCTTCGAGAACGGTAACGCCCTCGCCGATCTGTACGCCGAGACTGTTCAACACATAGATGACAGGTGTGGAATTTTTCTCTGCAAGCGCAAGGCATTTGAGAATTTTCTCGCAATTTTCTTTGCTTACGCCGCCGCTGAGAACATCGAAATTCTGCGCCGCGATATAGACGGGATAACCGTCCACGGTACCGAAGCCCGTGACGACGCCTTCTCCCTCCGCGTCTTCTCCGTAAAATTCATTTTTGGAGAAGCTGAATCCCGAAAGCTCCACAAGGCTGTCCGCGTCGAGAAGCTGCGAAAGAACGGCACGGATGTCCTTGCCCGCTTCCAGCACTTTTTTGCGTCTCGACTGAAGCAATTTAATCTTGTCCATAATACCTCCCAGAATATTGAGTTCCAATTCTATCCAGTGTATATTATACAATATTTTTGTCAAAAAAGCAATTTTTTGCCGTAAATTATTGCTCTGCTTTCAAACAAAAAATAAAAAATTTTTTCTCTTCGGACACATTGATCACAGAAAACCCTTTAAAAAATTATTCTCCTCTCCGGCGAAATTTTATACAATACCCCGAAAAGATTTGCTTTTTTTGCAGAATTATAGTAATATAATAGTCGTGCCGAATAAAACATTTTCTTCAGCAACCAATCATTCTTCGCTTCCGTAGTTAAATGGATATAACAGCCCCCTCCTAAGGGGCCGTTGTGGGTTCGATTCCCGCCGGGAGTACCAAAACAGCCGCACCCGTTAGGGTGCGGCTGTAAATTTTTTATAAGAAAGCCCCATTCCTTTTTTTGATGATTTGAAGCTTTTGGCAGTCATTTTACCGCATATCTTTTGCACCCTCAAGACAACTATATTTTTTCTCCTGTTCGGTCCATCTCGGAAAAAAATTCGCCTATCTGTGCGGCGGAAACTTCGCGCGCATCCTCACCCGATAAGACCGCCTTTTCCCATTCGACCGTCCTTTTTACCGCCTGCCTGACATCCCAGACAGGCCGAACAGAAAGGCGCTCCTCCGTTTTTTTCGGATCGAGCACAAGACGCGGCGCCTCGGCGGGCGCGCCGCTCACGGGACAACTCACATATTCCGCGCCCTCGCCCCAGAATTCACAGAAAAGCTGCGCAAGCCGCTGCGTCTGGATGCAACTCTCGGGCGCAGGCGCCACGTTGTAACCTCCCGCAACAGACATATCTTCCGTCTGCTGCGCGGCAAGGATGAGGTAGACGCGAAGCGCATCCAGAACGTGCTGGTACGGGCGCACGGCGTGCGGATTGCGAAGAGCTGCCTTTTCGCCACGTTCTGCCGCACGCACGCAATCGGGAAGGATGCGGTCAGCTGCGCGGTCTCCGCCGCCGATGACATTGCCCGCGCGGACGGAAGAAAGAGCGATCCCCTTTTCTTCCAAATACGCGGCGCGATAGCTCTCCGTAACGATCTCCGAACACGCTTTGCTACCCGAATAGGGATCGGTGCCGCCGAGCGCGTCCGATTCTGAAAAGAGATGTGCCGTGCCGTCGTTTTTATAGACTTTGTCCGTCGTGACATTGACCACGCTCTTTACATCGGCGCAGGAGCGGACGCTTTCTAACAGATGCACCGTGCCGAGCACATTGGTAGAAAAGGTGCGCACGGGCTGAGCATATCCCTCGAGCACGAGAGACTGCGCGGCAAGATGAAATACGATCTGCGGACGGAATGCGCAAAGCACGTCTCTGAGTTTTTTAAGATCGCATACGTCGCCGCAGACTGATTCGCAAGATTTATCCGCGCGAATGGCACTAAAGAGTGACCCCCGCTCGGGCGGCAGCGCATACCCGCAGACATCTGCCCCGAGAAGGTCGAGAAGAAGCAGAAGCCAGCTGCCCTTGAATCCCGTGTGACCCGTGACGAACACGCGCTTCCCCTCATAAAAATTTTTCAGCTCGGCAAAGGAATAAGCCGCGCCGCACGCCGGAAAAGACATCCTGCGCCCCCCCTTTGTTTTTTCGTAATTATACCAAACCGAAGGCAAACTGTCAAGGGTGAAAAGACCGGGCAGAGCGCAACGCCCGACCCGGTCTTGTTCTTATTTTTCAAGCTTTTCAAAAAGCTCTGCGACATAATCCCCTTCGAACAGTTCGATGAGGCCCTTGTCTGCGCAGTTGGTGAGCGCGTTGTCGAACGGAATGCGCGCAACCGCATCCACCTTATACTCCTCCGCAAGCGACGCCGCGCGGCTCTTGCCAAACACTTCGATCTGCTTGCCGCAATCGGGGCATTTGACGTAACTCATGTTTTCTACGATCCCGAGGATGGGCACGTTCATCTTTTCCGCCATGTTCGCCGCCTTTTTGACGATCATGGAGACGAGCTCCTGCGGGGTCGTGACGATGACGATGCCGTCCAGAGGAAGAGACTGGTAGACGCTCAGCGGGACGTCGCCCGTTCCCGGGGGCATATCGACAAACATGTAGTCGACGTCGTTCCATATGACGTCCGTCCAGAACTGAAGAACGGCGCCCGCGATAACGGGACCGCGCCAGATGACGGGATCCGTGTCGTCCTCAAGCAGAACGTTCATAGACATGATCTCGATCCCCGTCTTGCTCATGACGGGAAGGATACCCATTTCGGTGCCCATCGCCTTTTCTTTGATGCCGAACATCTTGGGGATGGAAGGCCCCGTGATGTCCGCATCCATGATGGCGGCTTTATAGCCGCAACGCTGGGCGGTGACCGCAAGAAGCGCGGTCGTGAGCGATTTTCCGACGCCGCCCTTTCCGCTGACGACGCCGATCACTTTTTTGATCTTACTGAGCTCGTGCGGCTTTTTCTGAAGATCGCGCTTGGCGCAATCCTCGCCGCAGCTGCCGCAGTCATGTGTGCATTCTGACATGTTCGTTCTCCTTTTCAAAGCAGATCTTTCGGATCGTATTCCGCCTTTTTAAAGACGACCTCGGCGGGTTTTTCCGCAATATCCTTGCGAAAAACCTCTTGCCACGCGCGCGCATCGAAATCCTCGACGGTGCAGGTCACATAATGATCGGAGCAACCCAGTTCCTGCGCAAGCGTCTTGACAAGAGCTGCGGCAAGGCGCCTTTTCTGCTCTTCGCTCCTGCCCTGCAACATTTTTACCGATATGTGCGGCATATATCAAAAACCCTCCGTTTAAAATCACTATCTATTATTTTAAGTCAATTTAAATATTTGTCAACAGATCGCCCGCCCTTTTCAAAAAATTACTCAAAAAAATTCCTGTAAAAACGGTTGCAAAATTGCAGAGAATAGTATAAAATATTCTTGCTGTGCTAGGTGGGGAGTTAGCGGTGCCCTGTATCTGCAATCCGCTATAGCAGAACCGAATGCCTCCCTCGGATCAGTGCGTGGAAGGCTGCGCGTCGAAAGGGATGTTGATCGCAAGGTCTTATGCAACGTGCTGCCGTGAACCGTGTCAGGATAGGGATATAGCAGCACTAAGCGGATTTGTGCGTGTGCCATGAGGTAGCTTTGAAGGAGTTTCCTGCGGCGCTTCCGCTTCGGCGTGCTTTTTCAACGGAGGATGCACAGTTTTTTTGAGAGCAACGCCCTGCGCGATATAAATCGCACAGGGCGTTTTTCCGTCATTGGCGGTACACTTTTTTGTCGATATATTGAGAAGCCCTGAGCGGCAAGACCTTTCCGGCCGCTGAAAAAAGCTTATTTTTCCCTCCGCACGCACGCGCAAGCGGAGGATTTTTTTCGCAGATCGCCTCCACGATCTCCCGCGCGACTTCGCCCGCGCTCATCCCCTGCTGTTCCATGTCTGCAAGCGCTCCCGCGGCGCGGCGCATTCTGGAAGAATATTCGCGCACCTCTTCATCCGCATAGACCTTGCGCTTGAACGTAAATTCGGTAGACGTTCCGCCCGGGCGAACCGAACAAAGACGGATCCCGTACGGCTCGAGCTCGAGAGCGGCACTGTGCACAAGCATATCCACGGCCGCCTTGGAACTGCTGTAAAAGCTGTCGAACGCGATCGGGAAAGTCCCGCCCAGAGAACTCACGATCACGACGCGTCCGCCTCTCTTTTTCAGGTAGGGAACCACAGCGCGAAGAGCACGCAAAGCGCCGAAATAATTGACCTCGAACAAGTAGCGGTAGTCCTCTTCCTTCGCGTATTCAATGGGCGCGGCCATCGAAAAACCCGCACAATAGACAAGGGCAAACACATCCTCCCGCTCATTGCAGATGGTTTTGATCGCACTTTCGAGCGCCTCACCGTCTGTTACGTCCGCCGTATGATTTTCCGCCTGCGCCAGCGGGCAGGGCGTGCGCGAAATGTTAGAGACGGCATATCCCCTGCCGAGAAGGCGGAGAGCCGTTTCGTAACCGATTCCGGAAGAGGCACCGACGACGATAACAGTTCTCTTTTTGGGCATTTTTTCCGCCGCACCCTCACGGGAATGGGTGCGAGCGTTTTTTTTCTTCATATCCATAAAAAAAAGTATGGACGATCGCCCATACTTCTATTCATCCGAACACAGCCCGCACTCCTGCCCGAACCGTTTGCGGCGGAAGGCAAAAGAAAAGCGACGGAAAAAACCGTCGCTCTCATTTTTGACTTATTTCTTTTCTTCGGTACTGACGACTTCTTTGCCGTCATAGTATCCGCAGTTCTTGCAGACCTGATGAGGTTTTTTGAGCTCATGGCAATGAGGGCATTCCACGAGCGTGGGCGCCGTTGCCTTGAAGTTCGCATACCTTGTATTCGTTCTCTGTTTAGACTGTTTAGACTTGGGGACCGCCATCTGTTTACACCTCTTTTCTATGTTTTAAGTTCAAATTTTACGCTTTGACTGTAAAATTATATACTATTTCAATGCCCTTTGTCAACCTTTTTTATCCGCCTTTTCCACTAAAACGGAAAATTCCTCCTTAGGGATATACCCGGGGAAATAAGCAAGTCCCGTTTTGCCGATGCAGATCTCGACGAGTGTGTTTTTCAGACGGTACGCGATCGCGTTGCTCTTTCCGATCACTACCCGCATCCGCGTATAAGGTATGATCGCCCTGCGCTCCGAAAAGACGCCGCAACGAACGTCGGCATAGTGCTCCTTGAAGGTATGCCCTTTTCTGATATACAGGAGAAAGCCAAACAATGCGATGTCGAGCAAGAGAAAAAGGAGCAGGAAATTCAAAAAGAAACTCATCACGAAGATGATGACTGCAGGAATAAGCAGATACTGCAAATAGGGTGCAAAAGCATGCATCCCCCCTCCCGCGGGTTTTTCATTTACGTCGAAATCCGGGCAGAGTATCCGAACGATCTCCTGCGCGCGTGCCTTGTTCATCGCAAAGGGAAAACACTCGGCGTCCGAGATCCCGTCCACGTTCTGTTCGGTGCGCATCTTGATGCGGCATAGCCCGAACAACTTTTCGATGAACGTCTGACAGATCTCAAAACAGAGGATCTTTTTATACAACACGCGGTAACGCGCGCGAACGGTGGACCCGAAGCTCACGCGGATCCCCTCTTCGTCGAGGATCGCCGCATACCCCGCATAACGGAAAAATCTCAAACCGCGGTAGGCAAAATCGACGAGCACTATGCCCAAATAGATTCCCGTGCATGAAAGCGTAAACATCCCCACGTCGCGCGCATCGAACAAAAACAGCGCAATAGACGGGAGCGCCGTCGCCATCAGGGCGACAAAGACGACCGTAATATTGAAAAAATCAGACAGAAAAACCGTGAAGCGTCCTTTCTCAGCCGTCACGCGCATATGGCCGCCTTTGCGAAGCGAATCGCTGAAAGCAGGCATGAGCATGACCAGACTGCGCGCATCCGCCTTGCCGAGATAAAAACCCGTCTGTCCCGACTTGGATTCGATGATCACTTTGACAGTACCGAGCATCCGATGGAAGGGACCGATATGCGAACGAACGCAGAAGACATCGGCAAATCGGATAAACTGCGAACGCGCGCCGCGCATATATTCAATGCCCTCTTCGTCGACACGAACTTTTCCGCCCTGCATTTTCGAGCTGAAATAGACGATAAACAAAACGGTCACACCGACAGCAATACAGAATACGGAGGCAAACTCATAGCCCGTGATGCGCCAAACTCTGCCCACCAAAAGGACGCAAAACCACATCGAGAAAAACGCCGATGCAAAAAACACGGCGAGGGAATATAAAACGATCCTATGCTTGCTCAGCGAAAACTCTCTCGTCATATGCCCCTCTGAACTGAGAAAGTACCTCTTCGGCACATTCCCGCGTCAAGTATTTGAGGGAAAAAGCTCCCCCTTCGGTGCGGAAACGAAGGTGGTAATACTCTTCGCCCCCTACCTTGCGCCGACGGACCTTGATCCGTCCCACACTGTCTTTTCTGTATACCGCATATTTGTCCGTGGCAATCACCCTGCGGACATGAATGGAACTGTCTGTCATTTTAAACGCATAGCGCGTCGCGAGGAACAGCCCGTTCAGCAAGATATACAGGACGTCGAGAACGGTGAAGAGAATGCCTCCCAAAAGTTCGACGCCCCAATAATCGGGAAAAAGCACGAACAGCACGACCGCGGCGACGTCGACAAGAAGTATGCAGGAGAACAGGATCCATGTTCTCCGTTTTATCCGCTTGGCGCAGAATTCGTCGACGCCGATGTAACCGTTGTCCATTTTTTTATTTCCTCAAAAGCTCCATGGTCTCACGCGCGATGACAAGCTCTTCATTCGTCGGAATGACGAGCACTTTGACTTTGGAATTCTCGCCCGTGATGTCATGGATAGTTCCGTCGTTTTTCTGCTCGTTGCGAAGCAGATCGATGGAAATGCCGAAGAAATCCATATCGTCGCAGATCGCCTTGCGGATCTGGCAGGTGTTTTCGCCGATCCCCGCAGTAAAGACAAGGCAGTCAAGGCCGTTCATCGCCGCAATGTATGCACCGATGTATTTTTTGACACCGTAGACAAAAACATCGATCGCAAGCTGCGCGCGCTCGTTACCCTCCGCCGCTGCCTTGATCAGATCGCGGAAATCGCTGGAAACACCGCTGACACCCGCAACACCGCATTTTTTATTGAGATAGTTGATGCAGTCAAGCATCGTGAAATGTTTTTTTGCGGCGAGATATTCGAGCACAGCGGGATCGATGTCACCCGTGCGCGTGCCCATGGGAACGCCTGCAAGCGGGGTAAATCCCATGCTCGTGTCCACGCACTTCCCTCCCCTGACCGCGCTCAGCGAAGAGCCGCCGCCCAGGTGACAGGTGATGATCTTGGTGTCCTCCGCCTTTTTCCCGAGATATCGGATGGCTTCCTGAGAAACAAATTTATGGCTGGTACCGTGGAAACCATAGCGGCGGATCTTATAATCTTTATAATCGTCGTAGTCGATCGCATACATGTACGCACGCGGCGGCATCGTCGCATGGAACGCCGTGTCGAAAACAAGCCCCATCGGCGTGTCCGGCATAACCTCCCTGCACGCCTCGATGCCGAGAATATTGGCGGGCATGTGAAGCGGACCGAGCTCCGCGTTTTTCTTGCAGATCTGCAGGACCTCGTCCGTCAAAAGAACGGAACGGTCGAAATCGCCGCCGCTGTGCAGCACTCTGTGCCCGACGGCATCGATCTCGGACATGGATTTGAGCACGCCGCATTCGGGATCGATAAGCGCATCGAGAACAAGCTTGAGCGCGACCTTATGGTTGGGCATATCCTGCTCGATGATCTTCTCGCCCTTGCTCGTCTTGTGCGTAAGTTTGGAACCGCGGATGCCGATGCGCTCGACACCGCCCTTGACGATGACGCGCGAGGTGTCCATGTCGATGAGTTGGTATTTCAGCGAGGAGCTGCCTGCATTTACGACCAGAATCTTCATTGTCTTTTCCCCCGTCAATTGCCCTGTGCCTGAAGTGCGGTGATCGCGACAACTGCGACGACGTCATCCGATTTGCATCCCCTCGAAAGATCGTTGATAGGTTTTGCAAAACCCTGGCAAAGCGGCCCGATAGCCTGGAATCCGCCAAGGCGTTCGGTCAGTTTATAACCGATGTTGCCCGCGTCCAGATCGGGGAAGACAAGGACGTTCGCATGCCCCGCGACCTTGGAACCGGGAGCCTTAGATTTTGCGACGGAAGGAACGATCGCGGCATCCAGCTGCAGTTCGCCGTCGATGTTGAGAGAAGGCGCCTTTTCCTTCGCAAATGCGAGCGCCGCCGTGACCTTGTCGATGTCCGCATGCTTTGCGCTGCCCTTCGTCGAGAAAGAGAGCATCGCCACGCGCGGCTGCATGCCCGTGATCTGCTCCGCGGTCTTTGCGGACATGATCGCGATCTCCGCGAGCTGTTCGCTGTTCGGATTCTCGTTGAGCCCGCAATCCGCATATACGAACGCGCCGTCCTCACAGAAGGGGTTGCCGCCCTCGGGGGCGACCATCACAAAACAGCTGGAAACGAGCGGAACGCCGGGCGCCGCCTTGACGATCTGAAGGCCGGGGCGGAGCGTATTCGCCGTGGAATGGCAGGCACCCGAAACGAGGCCGTCCGCATCGCCCGCTTTGAGCATCAGAACGCCGAAGTATGTATTGTCATAGGAGAGCTTGTCCGCCTCTTCGGGCGTCATCCCCTTCGCCTTGCGCAAAGAATACAGAAGCTCCGCATATTCCTTTCTCTTTTCGCTCTTTGCGGGATCCACGATCTCAACTCCCGTAAGATCGACGTCGGGATTGTCCCTCGCGATCTCGTCCGCTTTTCCGAGCAGAACGATGCGCGCGATCCCCTGTTTGACCGTGTCGGAAGCCGCTTTGACTACGCGCGGATCTTCTCCCTCACACAACACGATGCGCTTGTTGAGCGACGCCGCTTTTTCCTTGATTGTGTCCAGAATCGTTGCCATTGTCTTGTACCAACCTCAATTGCTTTATTTTTGGCGGGAAAGGGTGTATAATAAAGAAAAAGAAGGCACACCGTCTTCTCTCTCTACCCCCTTCGTCACTTATCGACTTTCATTATATCTCATTCGGAGCAAAAAGTAAAGGTTTTAAAAATAAAAATGAGAATTTGCGGAATAATTTGCGAATACAATCCACTGCACGACGGGCATGCATACCTTTTGCAACGCGCACGCGCGGAGAGCGGGTGTGATGCCGTCGTCTGCGTGATGAGCGGAAACTTTGTCCAGCGCGGCGGAATGAGCATTTTTGAAAAGCATTTGCGCGCCGAACACGCCGTGCGAGCAGGCGCGGATGCCGTACTCGAACTTCCCGCTCTGTTCGCCTGCGCCCCCGCAGAGATCTTTGCGCGCGGTGCGGTACGTATCCTGAACGCGCTCCCCTCGTTCACAGCGCTTGCCTTCGGCGCAGAATGTGCGGACAAAGAAAAATTTCTCCGCGCAGCGCAGGTCATCTCAGACGAAAGCAAGGAATTCCGTACGGCGCTCAAAAAATCGCTCGATGGCGGCATGAGTTATGCCAAAGCGCGCGCGGATGCGCTCGCGGCGTGCGGAGAGGAAGAGCTTTGCGCCTTTTTACAGACACCGAACAACATTCTCGGCGCGGAGTACGCGCGGGCATTGCTCGCCGAAAAGAGTATGGCAGACATCCTGCCCGTCCTGCGGCGCGGGTCCGCACACGGCGATCCAAACACGGGAGAAGACGGCGCTTCGGCGACGGCCGTCCGCGCCGCTCTCGAAGCGGGCAAAGAAGAGGAGGCAGGCAAATATGTCCCTGACTTTGTAGCGCGGGATTTTCCGTCCAAGACATCGGACGAGCTGTTCAAGGAGTTTTGCGTCTACTCCCTTCTTCTTCGCGGGACAAAGGAAATCGGCTCGCTCTGTGACTGTTCGGAGGGGCTGGAAAATAAGCTCTTTACGCTTGCCTCAAGCGGCGCAGATTTCGACGCGATCGTGCAGGCGTGCACATCCAGGCGCTACATCTCGTCGCGCATCCGCCGCATCCTCACAGCAAGCGCGTTGGGCCTCACGCGCGAAAAGACAAAAAAGACGCTCGGCGGCGCACTCTACCTTCGCCCGCTCGCACTCGCAAGCAAGCGCGCGGACGAGCTTCTCGCCGAATTCAGCCGCGCAGGTTTCCCCCTTTTGATGCGCACGAGCGACAGAGAAAAGCTCTCGCACGGAGCAACTGCCGTTCTGGAGACAGATCTGTTTGCCGAAAAGATCTATGCGATCGCCGCAAAAAAAGCACCGCCCGCCTTCGGACCGCGCTTCGTGTAAAATTCGCGTAAAATAAGAAAGGGACGCTTTTTGCGTCCCCTGTTTTTTCGCAGTTCCGAGTTTGATCTGTAAGCCGAGTTCTGTCGTGTACGGTCATCTATCTGGCCGCATCGTCGCCGATGCGTTCAAGCGATATTCACGGCTGATGCCGGGCGAGCAACCCATACGGCAAAAGCCCAATCTTGCATCGGACGGGGTTTACACAGCGCGCCGCGTTGCCGCGGCACCGGTGAGCTCTTACCTCCCCTTTCCATCCTTGCAGATTTCTCTGCGGTCTGTTTCTGTTGCACTTTCCTTGGAGTCGCCTCCACCGGACGTTATCCGGCGTCCTGCTCTGCGATGCTCGGACTTTCCTCATGACAGGCAAGCTGCCACGCGACCGTATGATCAACTCGGAACGTGCAAATATTATACCTTTTTTTTCATGCGGTGTCAATCTTTCACGCAGGCAACACGAAAAAATATTTTGACGCGAAATACTTGTTTTTTTGCGCAAAGTATAATAAAATATAAATGTGAGAGTTTTCCGTTTTTTGGGTCGCTCACGTTATTCGTTCGTTTAAAACTTTTTTTATCGGAGAAAGTTATATGAAAAAAACAAAGATCGTTTGCACAATCGGACCCGCTTGCCGAGACGAGGACACGCTCACGAAAATGGTCCTTGCCGGCATGAATGTTGCAAGGCTCAACTTTTCCCACGGGGATTACGAAGAGCACAAAAAGAACATCGAACTTCTGAAAAAGGTCAGAGATAAACTCAACGTTCCCCTGCCCATCATGCTGGACACAAAGGGACCCGAACTTCGCATCCGCACCTTCAAAAACCACAAGATAACCCTCAAAGAGGGAGACGACTTCACCTTTACGATCGACGAGATCGAAGGAACGCAGGACAAAGTTTCCGTTTCCTATAAGGGCATCGTCAACGACCTCGTGCCCGGAGACACCATTCTGCTCAACAACGGCCTGCTCACCTTTAAGGTGACCGCAGTCGATAAAAAGAACGTCAAGACAAAAGTCGTCATCGGCGGCGATCTGTCCGACAAAAAGAGCATGTTTTTCCCCGACAAGACGCTCAGCCTGCAATACCTGAGCGAACAGGACAAACAGGACATCCTCTTCGGCATTGAACAGGGCGTCGATTTCATCGCATGCTCTTTTGTCTCCAAGGCGCAGGACATCATCGACATCCGCAGGCTCCTCGAAGAAAACGGCAACCCCGACATCGACCTCATCGCGAAGATCGAGAGCAGGAGCGGCGTCAACAATATTGACGAGATCCTTCAGGTCACCAACGGCATCATGATCGCCCGCGGCGACATGGGCGTCGAGATCCCCTACGAAGAGCTTCCGCAGATCCAGAAGATGCTCATCACAAAATGCCGCCTCAGCGGCAAACGTTGCATCACGGCGACGGAAATGCTTGAATCTATGATCAACCAGCCGCGCCCGACGCGTGCGGAGATCTCGGACGTCGCGAACGCCGTGTACGACGGCACAAGCGCGATCATGCTCTCGGGCGAGACGGCAGGCGGCAAATATCCCGTGCAGGCCGTCGAAGCGATGGCGCGCATTGCGCTCGAGACGGAGGCGCACCTCGAAAACAAATACGGCGACAAACAGCTCGTCATCTCCAGCCCCATCGACGCGCTCTCGCATTCCGCCTGCGTTCTTGCCGAGGACATCGGCGCAAAGGCGATCGTCGTGTGCTCGAGGACGGGCGGCACCGCAAGGCTTGTCTCCCGCTTCCGCCCGAAGATGGACATCGTCGGCATGACACTCGAACCGCAGTCCTATCGCAAGCTCGCACTCTCCTGGGGCGTCATTCCCGTGCTCGCCGAGGAGTTCACTTCCATGGACGTCCTCTTCTATCACGCAAAGCGCGCCGCCGTCTCTTTGGGACTCGTCAACAAGGGCGACCGTATCGTGATCACGGGCGGCAACCCCAACGGAAAGTCCGGAAATTCCAACGTTATCAATATCGAACAGATTTGAGTTTTTAAAAACTCACCGGCCCGACCGCGCGTCGGGCCTTTTTCATACAATATGCCCGACTGTGCAAGTGTGTTTGCGCAGGCGGGCGTTCGGTTTCCGGTATAATAATATGCGGGCACACAGAGTGTGCCCGCATATTATAGTGAGAGAATATGAAAAAAGTTGTGTGGTCTTTATTTATGTCTGAATTATACCGCAAAAATATGTTTGTTGCATGAAAAAAACATGACGCTCTCCTAAAATCATCGCGCAATATCCGAATATTTCAAGCGGATTTTCTCTGCGATCCTCAGCCCGTCCGCCGCAGAACTCGTGATGCCGCCCGAATATCCGCATCCCTCTCCGCAGGGATACACCCCGCGCACGGAGACACTCTCTCCGTCTTCGCCGCGCAGGATGCGGACAGGCGAAGAAAAGCGCGTCTCGGGCGCGGTGAGAAGGGCGTCGGGGCAGGCAAATCCCTTCAGGCGTCTGTCCATATCCGCGATCGCGGCTTTCAGCGTATCGCAGACATAATTTGGAAGAACCTCCGAAAGCCTGACATTGACCGTACCCGCCGCATACGTCGGGAGAACGTCGCCGAACGAACGGGTCACCCTGTTTTCCATGAGATCTCCCACGCGCTGTACGGGCGCGGCAAAACTTCCCCCGCCCGCGCAAAATGCCGCGCGCTCGATCTCCCTTTGAAACGCAACGCCGTCCAACACATCGCCGCGGTCATAGTCTTCGCGTTTGATCTGCACGAGCAATGCGGCGTTCGCGTTGCGCCCGTCGCGCGCATAGTCGCTCATGCCGTTCGTCACGACACCGCCCTCTTCGCTTGCCGCGGGAATGACAACACCGCCCGGGCACATGCAGAAGGTAAACGCTGTGCGTTCGCCCGCATGGCTGACAAGCTTATAATCGGCGGGCGGGAGATCTTTGAATGCGTCGCCGTACTGCGCCCTTCCGATCGCTTCTTGCAAATGCTCGATACGAACGCCGACCGCGAATTCTCGCTGTTCCATCGCAAACCCGCGCGCGCGGAGCATGGAAAAGGTATCTCGACTGCTGTGGCCGATCGCGAGGACAAGCTCACTCGCCTCTTCCTCATAAATCTGTCCCGTCCGCGCATCAAAAAGACTGACCGCGCGCAGAGCTCCGTCTTTGACGACGACGTCGCTCAAACGGGTACGAAAGCGAACTTCCCCGCCCTCGCGAAGGATATATTCGCGCATACTCTTCACGACGGTGCGAAGTTTGTCGCTTCCGATGTGCGGTTTATTCAGATAGACGATCTCCGCAGGCGCGCCGAAAGACGCGAACGTCTCCAAAACCTCGGCGTTGAGCGGGCTGTGCGTCTGCGTATTGAGCTTTCCGTCCGAAAAAGTGCCCGCGCCGCCCTCACCGAACTGCACGTTGCAGTCGGGATCGAGCGCGCCGCCCAAAAAAAAGCGAAGGTTGCATGCCGTCCGCTCTTCCACGGTCCCGCCCCGCTCCACGACGATCGGGCGGATCCCCGCACGAAGAAGTCCGATCGCGCAGAAAAGTCCCGCGGGGCCGCTCCCCGCAATAATGACCTTTTTCGGCATGCGATCCGCCTTCGGGTAAACCTTTTGCACGGCACGCGGCGCCTGCTTTTCCGCCTCCACGCTATAGACCCAAAAGATATTGTTTTTGTCGCGCGCATCCAAAGATTTTTTCAGAATGCGAACGTATTTACAGCCCTGCAGCTTTTTTGCGGCAAGGCAATATAGTTTTTCTTCGCTCTCGCCGATGCGAAGTTTTAAATTGTCGATGCGCATGCGCCCGCCTCCTTTGCGATCGCGCGGGCGATCACGGCACCCGACGAAAAAGCCCATTGCAGGTTATACCCGCCGCATTCGCCGTCTACGTTGACGAGCTCGCCCGCAAGATAGAGCCCGCGAACTTTTTTGCTCATGAGTTCGGAATTCAGCTCCGAAAGCGGAACGCCGCCCTTCGTGACCTGCGCCGAATCAAACCCCGCACTTCCCGTCACTGCAAGCGCAGTGCGTTTGCACCCTCGCACGATGCGCGGGATCGCTTTTCGCAGATCCGCGCCCGAAACCGCGGGAGAAATTCCCGCCGCACGCAAGATCGCGCGGCCGATCGCGCTGTTGACGACACAGCGCAGAAGATCCTCCGCGCCCGTGTCCGACTGCGCCGCATTTTTCGAATACAGAAGATCGGCGACTTCTTTTTCCGAAAACTCGGGAAGAAAATCGATGTACAGGATATCCCCCGCTTCCGCAAACGCGGAGGCGCGGAAAACCGCGTCACCGCTGACGCCGTAATCCGTAAAAAGAACGTCGCCCGAAAAAGCACAAAGTTTCTTATCGCCTCGTTTTAAGGTGAGCGCACAACAACTGCGCACCCCTTTCAGTCCGCGGATCTCCTTTGTCTCCGTCCTGAGCCGGACGAGAGAGGGCCGAAGCGTCGTGACCGTATGTCCGAAGGAACGAGCAAACAAATACCCGTCTCCCTCCGTGCCGAGATGCGGGGCGGCCTTGCCGCCGCAGGCGAGGACAAGCCGTTTTCCGCAGAAAATACCCGAATCCGTCTCCGCCTCAAAGATCCCGTCTGTTTTTTTCACCGCGCGAACGCGGACACCCGTCCGCACACCGACGCCGCGGCGCGCAAGCTCGAAGCGAAGGATATCCGTGACGGAGGAAGCCTGCCTGGAAGCGGGATACACCCTGCCCCGCTCGTCCGCACTGAACAATCCGCCCGACAGGCGCAAAAAAGAGAGAAGCTCCTCCCTTCCGAACGCCGACAAGACGGAGGAAACTGCGGAAAGGTCATCTGAAAAATAATGAGAGACGGAAAGGTCCTCGTTGGTCACATTGCCCTGTCCGTTGCCCGTCGCTGAGAGTTTTCTGCCCAGCCGTTCGTTGCGCTCGAGGAGCAGAACGCGCCCGCATCCCGCCCGCGCGAGCGCGACCGCACAGAGCATGCCCGACGCACCTCCGCCGACGATGATCGTCTCATGAATCTCCTTTGCGTTCACGGCACCCTCCTCTGTGTTTTTATTCTCGAATATTGTAACGTATTTCACTGTTTTTGTCAAACGCATCACAAAAATTGACGCCCATGCTTGACTTTTTGCCGTTTTTGTATTACCATATAATAAAAGAAAAATGTACGGGGGTATTACAAATGTTCGAAAAAATTATCACTTATTTTGAAGAAAACCCGCTGTATTTCTGGATCGCCGTCGCGATCGTCGCGCTGATCGTAATCTGTATCATCGCCGCGATCGTCTCACACTGCGTCAAAAAATCCAAGGCCGGCGGCGAAGAGGAATACGAGGAAGAAGCAGACGAGACCGCCCCCGGCGTTCAAACACCCGCGGAGGACTCCGCCGCAAACGTGACTCCTGCCGCAGACGAGGCACCTGTCGCAGAGCAGACAGAGCCTGCAGAACCAATTTCCGCCGCAGAACAGGCAGAGCCTGCAGAACCCGTTTCGGAAGAGCCTGCACAGGCACCCGCGGCGGAGCAAAACGCAATGAGTGAAACTGTTTCCGAAGCGCCGGAAACGACAGACAATGCACCCGCTCAGGCGATCGCAGAAGCCCCTGCCGCAGAGGGAAAAGCAAAGCCTGCCGCAAAGAAATACCGCTCTGACGACGAGGATGACAAGCGCTATGCCGGCAAATGGGTCATCCTTCAAAAGAGCGACGGCGCTTATTACTTTGAACTGCGCGCTTCCAACGGTGAAAAACTGCTGAGCAGTATCGACTACACAACCGTTTCCGGTGCTCGCAACGGCATCAAGACGCACAAAAACAACATCCTCAAAAATAACATCATCATCTCGCAGAACAAGAAAAAGCAGTACTTCTTCCGCCTGCTGAGCGGTTCCAAGCAGCTCCTCTGCACGGGCGAAACCTATCCCACCCGCTCCGGATGCGAAAATGCAGTGGATTCGGTACGGCGTTTTGCGGAAACGGCGCTTATCGTCGTTCAGAAAAACAGCGAAGCGGATGAGTCGGCGGGCGATAACTGACCCACGCCCGCCGCTTTGAAAAGAGCCCCTTCGGCGTTGCCGAAGGGGCTTTTTCGCATCAAAAAATATAAACTGATTTCCGTTCACTGTCTAGGGGCGCAGAAAGCGCAAACTGTTTTCCGTTTACAGCCGCGGAACACGGCAAAACGCAAATTACGTTCCATTTACAGCCAAGATGGGGCGCCGCTTTTGCGGCGCCCCATCGGACTCTTTTAATTTTCTTCAGGCACGATCTCCGCGCGGAGCGCAGAGATGAGCTTTCTCTCGTATTTTACAAGACCTTTGATCTCACAGGCGTCGGCACGGCTTTCCGCCCCGCTGAGCGCGTGCAATGCCGCAGAGCGATTTTTGTTGATCCTCCACTCGTACGCCGCCGCAACGCGGTTGGACTGCACCGAATTTTCCCCTTTGAGATACCCAGCGCACTTTTCGTACAATTCGCGCGCTCTCTCTTCGTCCATGCTTACATAGCATGCACAAAAAAGCGCATCCGCAGTTAGTTCCATTCTGTACAGGTACGGCGCATATTCAAGAAGATCTTCCAGCCTGCGCCCGTATTTCTCCGCATTCGCAAAGTCGTCCGCGTCCAAAAAGTACATGAAACGATAAGAGGTCAGAAGAATAAAATTCAGATCGTCCTCGGGCAGCTGCGGCAGGTCGAAAAACAGCGCGGGATCGATCTCCGACGGCGAACAGCCCTGCCACATATATCCCTCTACGGCGAGAATATTCACCGCCGTGAGATAGGAAGCGTCCTTCTGCAGAAGACCTTTTATCATTCCCCCGTCCGTATCGAGATTGTCGTCGTTGAACGGGAGCGCATTGTAAAAGAAAAGATGAAACGCAAACGGCATTGCCGTGCAGATGAGCGCAAAGGCGGCAAAATGCAACCTTGAATAGAACACGACGGCGAGCACCGTTCCCGCAAGGAACAAAAAGGAAAAGAGAAGTCCTCCTGCGACCGTAAAGAGAAAGCGGCCGTACAGATTCTCGCTCGAGCGCGGAAGCATCTCCGTGCTTCCCGCAAGCGAATCGCCCGTCCTGCGCAGGCGCAAACACACGCGCCCGTCCTCGCGGCGCAGGCTCAAAAAACCAACACTGACGTTGTTCAGCCGAAAATTACAGCACAGCCCCGCGAGCACATGCCCCAGCTCATGGAAAGCCGTACAGACAAGACTGCCGAGGATCCCGCCTGCAACAAGCGCCAGGATCAGGAGCGCCGAGTTGACCTCCCTGTAAAAGCGCGCATAGCCGAGCCAAACGACCACCGCCCCGAGCGCGATGCAGATGATGACATCGACGGCGCGCAAAACGCCCTCCGCCGCTCGGTTCATAGCACACCTCCGTTTGCAAGTTTTTCGTCAAGATAGCCTTCGAGGTTGTCGCGTTCACTGATGCGGATGCTCTCCGCGCCCGCACGCTCCATCACGCGCGCGAGCAGGAGCGCCGCGCCGCCTAGGATGTCCGCTCGGCGTTTGTCCATTCCCTTGAGAAGGAGCCTCTCTTCCTGCGGCATAGACAAAAGTTTGTCTGCCCATTTTAAGACCTCTGCGCACGTGAGCGTTTTCCCGTGAATGCATGCAGGGTCGTAAGGCTCCACACCGTACTCGAGCGCGGCAAGCGACGTCGCCGTGCCGCCCACCGCCGTCATCGGCGCGCGCGGGATCTCCCCGTAAACACGAATAGCGTCCGCGATCCGCGCCTCGAGCGCCGCGCGGTCCTCCCCGCACAGATCACGCAGACGGACGGCGCCGATGTCTGCGCTGACCGCATAGACGACCTTTCCCCCAACGCCGACGGTGACTTCGGTGCTTGCGCCGCCCACGTCGATGATGCCGCCGTCCCGACCTTCGAGCGCGCCGAACAGACCGAGCTCCGCCTCGCGTTCGCCGCTGATGACGTCGACGTCGATGCCGCAAAGCTCTTTTACGCGGGCGACGAATTCCGCGCCGTTTTCCGCGCGCCGCACCGCCGCCGTCGCAAAGGCAAAGATGCCGTCCGCGCCTGCCGCCTCCCTGCAAAACTCCGCGACCGCTTGCGCCGAGCGTTCGATCGCCGCGGGCAAAAGGCGTGGCGAGAGCGCAATGCCCTCGCCGAGACGTGTCGTATTTGTTTTTTTATAGAAACTTCCGTCCGCCCACAGGAGAAGGCGGACGGAATTAGATCCGATGTCTATGACTGCATAACGCATAAATGCGTCCCCCGATAAAGATCACTTGCCTTTGTACAGAAGCCCGAGCTCAAAGGCGCGCTGTTCCAGCCAAAGCCTGGACTGGTACACGAGCAGATCGTCCTCCGAATTTTCGATGAGATATTCGTAGTATGCGATCTCCTCTTCAAGCTCCTTGATGCGGCTGTTGCGCGCTGTCACGGCGACCATCTGATAGATCCAGAATATGAGCAGAAAGACAAGCAGGATCACAGCCGCGACGGTCGCGCCTATGACTATTTTTTTGAGCTTTTCTTCTTTCATGCCGTTGTTCCGATCGCTTTTTTATTGCCCTGCAACCGCTCCTGATCCTATTATACAATCTTTTTTCGAAAAATGCAAGCACTCTGTGAAAACTTCCGACATACAGCGCAAATCCCGCGAGAAAAAAAAGAAACATATAGACGCGAAACGCGGGAAAACAAAACAGCGCGCCAAATGCGGAGAACAGCACGCCCGCAAGCAGCCCCGCCGCGACGTCAAGCGGGATGTTGGCGCGGCGAAACAGCATGCGCAGAAAAAAGAGCGGCTCGCAGCAGAGCGCCGCGAGGATACCCGCCGCCGCGCAGGAGAGCGCGACGAGCAGTTGTTCCCACATCAGCCGAACAGCCTCCGCGCGAGCTTTTCACCTTTTTCGTGGAAGCGGATGCCGCCCACTTTCCCCTCTGCGCAAAAACTTCCCGTCGCCTTGTCAAAGGATACGATCTTCAGGTTTTCGCCGCCGATCGTAGCCTTGCCGCCCTCGATGGTGAGCGAGATCTGCGTGGGCGAAAATGCGTCCACGCTCTCCACGCCCGTGACGGAGATCTTTTTTCTCTGTTCGATGTGTGCGGACTGCGGTTTTGCGTTTTCCATAAAAAAATATTCCCTCCGAGCAAACTCTTCGGGAATATCCTATGCGGCATTGCCTGTCCTTTATGCTTTTTTCTCTTTTTCGCGCGCCTTCGCCTTTGCGCGGAGCTCACTGTCGAGAATGCTCTTGCGGATGCGAAGAGACTGCGGCGTGACCTCAAGAAGCTCGTCATCGTTGAGGAACTCCAGACACTCTTCGAGGCTCATCTTCTTGGCTCCGTTGAGGCGCATCGCATCGTCGCTGCCCGCCGCGCGCATATTTGTCATATGCTTTTTCTTGCAGACGTTGACGTTGATGTCGTCGTTCTTGGGCGAAACGCCGACGACCATGCCTTCGTAAACCTGCATGCCGGGTTCGACGAACATCACGCCGCGCTCCTGCGCGTTGTAAATGCCGTAGGTGACCGCTTCGCCCGTCTCAAACGCGACGAGTGAACCCGTATCGCGGCGCTTGAGATCGCCCTTGTAAGGCTGATACTCGAAGAAAATGGAGTTCATCACCCCTTCGCCCTTGGTCTGCGTCAAAAATTCGCTCTTGTAACCGAACAATCCGCGCGCAGGAATGAGAAATTCAAGGCGCATGCGGGAACCGACTGCGCTCATGTGCACGAGCTCGCCCTTGCGCTCGCCCATGCTCTGGAACACGGGGCCCGTGCCGTCCTCGGGCACGTCCACGATCAGGCGCTCGACAGGTTCGTAGAGCTGTCCGTCTATCGTCTTATAGAGCACCTTGGGGGTGCTGACCTGAAATTCATACCCCTCGCGGCGCATGTTTTCGATGAGAATGGAGAGATGCATCTCACCTCTTCCGCTCACTTTGAAAGCCTCCGCAGAGTCGGTATCCTCGACCTTAAGGGAGACGTCACGCAAAAGCTCGCGGTACAGTCTCTCGCGCAGGTGGCGGGAGGTGACAAACTTCCCCTCTTTGCCCGCAAACGGGCTGTTATTGACGGAAAAGGTCATCTCAACGGTAGGCTCGCTGATCTTGACGAACGGGACCGCCTCCACGCAGTCGGGCGCACAGACTGTATCGCCGATGTTGATGCCTTCCAGCCCCGAAAAGCAAACGATGTCTCCCGCCTTCGCAGTCTCCACCGCGACACGGGAAAGGCCTTCGATCTGGTAGAGATTGACGAGCTTGCTGCGCCTGCGAAGATCCGGAATGTTGTGGTTACAGACAACAACTTCCTGGTTGATCCTGACAGTGCCGCGCTCGATACGGCCGATACCGATCCTTCCGACGTAATCATTGTAATCGATGGAAGAGACGAGGAGCTGTGCGGGCGCATTCTCATCTACTTCCATGGGCGGGATGTGATTGAGAATGGTATCGAAAAGCGGCGTGAGGTCTTTGCCGTCCTTGTCGGCATAGCGCGACGCCGTACCCGCCCTGCCCGAACAGAACAGGATGGGGCTTTCGAGCTGATCGTCCGATGCGTTGAGGTCTATCAGAAGTTCGAGAATCTCGTCCTGTACTTCCGCAATGCGCGCGTCGGGACGGTCGACTTTGTTGACGACGATGATGAGCTTATGGTTGAGTTCCAGCGCCTTCTGCATGACAAAGCGGGTCTGCGGCATGGGGCCTTCTGCCGCGTCGACGAGAAGAAGCACGCCGTTGACCATTTTGAGGACGCGCTCGACCTCGCCGCCGAAATCGGCATGGCCGGGGGTGTCGATGATGTTGATCTTGACGCCGTGGTAATGGATGGAAGTATTTTTTGCGAGAATGGTGATGCCGCGCTCGCGCTCGATGGCATTGGAGTCCATCACGCGCTCCTCCACCACCTGATTTTCTCTAAATGTTCCGCTCTGCCTGAGCATCTGGTCCACGAGCGTCGTCTTGCCGTGGTCGACGTGCGCGATGATCGCCACGTTTCTCAAATCGTTCCGAATCACTATGTTTCTCCTGTACACTTGAATATCACATCTATTTTAATACTTTTTGCCCGATTTAGCAAATATTTTTGCAGAAAAAAAGACGGCAAGAAGCATTCAAATTGCTTATAGCCGTCTCTTTTTTATTGTCAGGACAGCCACGCCGAAGGCGTTGTCCTGTTCTCCTTGAACCATTCCGTATCTTTCAGCAGAGTGTTGTTGTTGGAACATGCCACCTCTATGCCGTTTTTACTTGAAGATACCACAATATTGCCGTTCATGGACAGGAAACCCGTATCGACGTATTTACCCTTCGATTCGTCAAATTCGATTGTACCGAGCGTAGTCACATATACTCGGTCTGTCCATTTTGAGATACGATCGATCGCCTCCTGCGCAGGGAAGGAATGCAAAAGATCCTCCGCGTCCGTCGCGTTGTTCAGATACTCCACATTCCCCGCGCAACAGCACACGCACACGATCTCAGGCTGAATGACATCCAGCAAAGCGTCGCTCGATGCCGTATAGGAGCCGTGGTGCCCCGCTTTGAAGAGTTTTACCTTGGGCAGATCGGGGTTGCATTTTACCAGAGATTCTTCCCCTTCGGCTTCCAGATCTCCGGTGAGCAGAAAATAATTGTCCCCTTGCGAGATCAGAATACACACGGAGCAATTGTTTTCGTCGCCGGGGTATTCCTCATAGAACTCGTGATAAAGGATCTCCATCGTTATTCCGTCGGAAAGCTCATAGACACGCTGCGCGCCTCCCGTCTCATTGTAGCATTCCAAAGCGGTATAATGTTCGGCACCCGCCGCGACCTCTGCGTCACGCTGCGTGACGTAGCGCTTATAGACCTGCGTCGTCGCCTCCGTCTGCGGGAAATCGATGATCGTCTCGCATTCGTAAAGCTCAAACAAACTGTCATTGGAACCGTCACCCGCAAAACAAGCAATGTGGTCTTGGTGCGCATGCGTCGCGATGACATATTCGAGCGTCCTGTCTCCGTCCATCTGCTCCTGCAAATAAGAGTCGATGGTCTCAACGCTGTTCGTGCGCGAGCCCGCGTCGATCAGGATATCCGTCTCGCCGGCCTTGATATAGACACAATCGCCCGTATTGGCATTTCCGAGCTCCAAAAAATGGATCTGAAGATCGCCGCTGACGATACTCGGGATTTTGTCGCCGCCCGTCGGACGCTTGATGTATGTATAGACGGCAAATCCCGCGAGAAATCCTATGACAAGCGCCAAAATACAAGCAACAACGGCAAGGGCGGGAGAAAATTTCTTGCTTGCCATCAGACGTCACCCCCTTCCTCTGTTTCGGGGTTCCCGACGACGACCGTGCGGACGAGCTGAAAGTCTCCCCAACGGAGATCTTCCACCGTATAGACGACGTAATACACGCCGTCTTTGGAGACGTCCACGGAGTCAGAAGTCGCGATGACTTTTTCCGAAACATCCCTGCCGAAAGAGATGACCTGTGCGCCCTGTTCGACATATTCCTCATTGAGTGCAAGTCTTATCTCCTTGGAGCCGATCAGTTCGAACTTGTCATTTTCGGTGAGCTTTCGCGAGGCGATTACGCCCGCGACCGCGCCGACGACAAAAAACAGGACAGCGAGCACGATGACGGCGGGATGCGATTTTTTGACCGCTTTCGACGCCGCGCTTCGTACGCTATTTTTTCTTGATGCCATGTTTACCTCCTTTTTTGCTTACTTTATTTTACCATAACGCAGACAGAAAGTAAACCGCATGCCGCAAAAAATAATTATGTTGCAAAAGCGACAAAAAAGAGAGCTCACAAGATCTCTCCCGCAAACTCTCCGTTTTCGCCCCGCTTTCTCATGCGGGTGCATTTTTTATGATCGAAATTCACGTCTTCACAGACTGCATCTGCTCGGTGATGTTTACATCATAAGAATTTTTGCCGCATTCAAAGCGTGACTATATATGAAAGCAACCGTGTTTTTTCGTTTCTCTCTCTCACGCTTTTTTTCTGCGTTCAAAAAAGTCTCTTCACCGCTGCTGACAACAATAGTATCTGCACGATCGCACGCTTTATTCATGCAAGGCAAAAATTTTTTCAGCCGCGCGTCTGGCCGTTTCCGCGAAGCTGGTATTTGTACGAAGTCAGCTCGCGAAGTCCCATCGGACCGCGCGCGTGCAGCTTCTGCGTGGAAATGCCCATCTCCGCGCCGAGTCCGAACTCGAACCCGTCCGTAAAGCGGGTGCTTGCATTGAGATACACCGCCGCGCTGTCCACGCCGCTGAGGAACTTTTCGCCTGCGGCAGGATCTTCCGTTATAATGGCATCCGAATGATGCGTGCCGTATTTGTTGACATGAGCGATCGCCTCGTCGACGCCGCCGACGATCTTGATCGATATCTTCAGCGCAAGAAATTCCGCGTAAAAGTCCTCTTCGGATGCAGGCGCGAGCGAAGGCATGATCTTTCTGCACTTTTCACATGCAACGATCTCCACGCCTTTTTCGGAAAGAGCTTTTACGATCTCGGGAAGGTGCGCCGCCGCAACTTCCTCGTCCAGCAGAAGGCTCTCGCAGGCATTGCAGACGGAAGTGCGCTGCGTCTTGGCGTTGATCAGAATCGGAAGCCCTTTCGCAAGGTCGCAGGTTTTCTCAAAATAAATATGGCAGTTGCCTGTGCCCGTCTCGATCACGGGGACGGTCGCGTTCTCCAGGGCGTTGCGGATGAGGCCCGCGCCGCCGCGCGGGATGAGAACGTCGATGACGCCGTTCATCCGCATGAACTGCGTGGCGCCCTCGTGCGTCGTGTCCTCAATGAGTTGGATGAACTCGGGATTGTAGCCCGCCGCGGCGATCGCCTCTTTGATCACCTTCGTGACGGCCTTGTTGGAGAGAATGGCGTCCTTGCTTCCGCGCAGGACGACGGCATTGCCGCTCTTAATGCTCAGCCCGATCGCATCCGCAGTGACGTTGGGGCGCGCCTCGTAGATGATGCCGAGCACGCCGAGAGGCACGCGCACGCGGCGAAGCGAAATGCCGTTGTAAAGCGTGCGCTCTTCGAGCACTTCCCCGACGGGACAACGCAACTCGATCAGCTTTTCAAGCCCCGCAGCGATACCGTCGATGCGCTTTACGTCAAGCATCAGACGGTCAACAAACTGCGCGCCGCGCGTGCAGACGGCAATGTCTTTTTTGTTTTCAGCTATGATATATTCCGCGCGGGCACGGAGCGCGTCCGCCGCGGCGCGGAGCATCTTGTTCATGTCCTCTTCGCTCGCAAACGCGATCGCGTTCAGGTTTTCCTTTGCCTTGCGGCAGACTTCAGCCACCATGAGACTTTCCCTCCGTCAGCTCTTTTCCATTGAATTATGCCGCGCATAGTACTCTATACACGGCAGAAAAGCAATTATTCTTCCTCTGCGTCGTCGGGAAGCTCCACATTGTGGTAGACGTCCTGCACGTCGTCGAGGTCCTCAAGTTTGTCGAGAAGTTTCAAAAATTTCTCGGTATTTTCCGCGTTAAGCGTGATCTTGTTCTGCGGGATCATGCGCACATCCGCTTCCAGGAACGAGATGCCCTTTTCCTCAAGAAATTTGCGCACATCGGAGAAATTTGCGGGATCGGTATATACCTCAAACACGTCGTCCAGCGTGACGACATCGTCCGCACCCGCTTCGATCGCGTATTCGGTCATGGTATCCTCGTCCAGCTCGAGCGTGCGCTCCACGACGAGCAAACCCTTGTTGCTGAACATATACGAGACACATCCCGTATTGCCCATCTCACCGCCGCACTTTGCAAGCGTGCTACGCACATCGCCCGCCGTACGGTTTTTGTTGTCCGTGAGCGTGTTGATGATGAGGGCGCTCCCGCCGACACCGTAGCCTTCATAAACCAGCGTCTCAAAATTCGCGCCGCCGAGTTCTCCGGCCGCTTTTTTGATGCAGCGCTGGATATTGTCGTTGGGCATGTTGTTCGCCTTCGCCTTCGCGATCACATCTGCGAGCTTGCTGTTCGTCTCGGGATTGGGGTTCCCTTTCGCCGCCACGGCGATCTCACGGCCGAGCTTTGTGAAAATGCGGCCGCGCGCCGCGTCAGCCTTGCCCTTTTTTGCCTGTATGTTATGCCATTTGCTGTGTCCTGACATGTTTTTCTCCTTTTTGATATATTCTTTTCCCTTTTACCTTCGACTGAGCGCGTACATTAAAATCCCTGCCGAAACTCCCGCATTGAGACTCTCGCATGTCTCACGCATCGGTATCTTTACCGTGTGAGAGCAGGCGGAACGGACGCGCTCGGACACGCCGTTTGCCTCGTTTCCGATCACGAGACAGAATCTTTGCGGCGGCTCGAACGAAAAGACATCCTCCCCGTCCATGTCCGCACAGAGCAACGGAATGTCCGAAAGAACGGAGAGCACCTCCTCTGCCCCGCCCGAACGGACGCGGACAAAGAAGATCCCGCTCATGGATGCGCGCACGCACTTGGGCGAATACGCATCCGCACAGCCGATCAGATAAATGTCCTCAAATCCCGCGGCGTTCGCCGTGCGCAGGATGGTTCCGAGATTGCCGGGGTCGGAAATCCCGTCCAAAAGCAGACAGTTGCCTGCGGGAGGAACGAGTTTTTCCTCTTCGAGCGCAAGAACGGCAAGAATACCCTGCGGGGTGACCTCTTCGGAGAGCTTTTCAAAGACGCTGTCCGAGACGATCTGCACGAGATCGGGAAGGAACAGCTCCCCGCGGTAGCTCTCGGAAACGACGATCAGACGGACCGCACGGCCGCTTGCGACGGCTTCGCGGACGGGCTTTAAGCCCTCAACGACGTACTCACCGCGTTCGCGCCTGTATTTTTTCTCCCTGAGCGAGAGGATGTTTTTGACGAGCTGGTTGCTCCGTGAAGTGATGATCATTCGATCCCCTCCGCTTCAGATAAAGAAAAAAACCTTCTTATTTCGAAATAAGAAGGTTTTTCGCGATTTATGCGTTCGCCGCTTTTGCCTTTTCTGCGAGAGCCGCGAAAGCAGCGGCGTCGTTGACAGCGATGTCCGCGAGGACCTTCCTGTTCAAATTGATGCCGGCAACCTTCAGGCCGTGCATGAACTTGCTGTAGGAAAGGCCGTTGATCCTTGCCGCAGCGTTGATCCTGGCGATCCACAGCTGACGGAAATCTCTCTTTCTGTTCTTCCTGCCGATGTATGCATACATCAGCGACTTCATGACCGCCTCACGAGCGATCCTGTAAGATCTGCTCTTGGAGCCAAAATATCCTTTGGAAAGTCTGAAAATCTTTCTGCGCTTTTTGACGGCGTTGACTGTTCTTTTAATACGCATGATCCTTTCTCCTTATTGCTTATTTCTTGTACGGGATGAGCTGGTTCTTGACCGTCAGCTCCTGCGTCTCGCTGACAAATGCCGTCTGGCGAAGATTTCTCTTTCTCTTTCTGGCTTTTTCACCCGTCTTGTGGTTTTTACCCGACTGCGCTCTCTTGACTCTGCCGCTTCCGGTAATGTCGAAACGCTTTTTAGAGCCGCTATGCGATTTCTGTTTAGGCATACTGTTTATCCTCCGAAATATTTTACTGTTTTATAAAGAGCGGGCTTGTCCCTTACGGGTGCCGCACTTTGGAAATTTAAGCCTGCTTTGCGGGAGAGAGCAACATCGTGATGTTGCGGCCCTCATTCGTCGGCTTCTTGTCCATGACCGCCTTTCCGCCCAGCATCCCGAAAAAGTTGTTCATGACGTCAATGCCCATGCCGGCATGCGCGTTCTGTCTGCCGCGGAGACGGATGGAGACCATGACCTTGTTCCCCGCCTCTAAAAACTTGATCGCCTGACGCATTTTGACGTTCAGATCGCCCGTGTCGATGGTCATGGAAAGACGCACCTCTTTGATCTCGACGATCTTCTGGTTCTTGCGCGATTCTTTTTCCTTTTTTCCCTGTTCGAACTTGAACTTGCCGTAGTCCATGATCTTGCACACGGGCGGATTCGCCGTGGGCGAGATCTTGACGAGGTCAAGGTCGCTCTCCTCCGCAAGGCGCAATGCCTCGCGGGAACTCATGATCCCGAGCTGCTGTCCGTCCGACGCGATCACTCTCACTTCCTGGTCGCGGATCTCTCCGTTCACCTGATGCTGGTCTTTAATTTTTTTATACCGTCCTTTTGGATAATATTTCCCGCCGCGCGCGGGCAAAAAGAAAAGCGGGAGTAAAAATTACTTCCCGCTTGAAATCCGAACATGAACCGGCAAATTATGCTCTTTTCCGTGTTGAATTTTGGGGCACTTGCCGACGCGATTGCCGCAAGGCGAGAAGTAACTTCTGCTTTACCCAAATATATTAACAGAAAGGAGAAAAAATGTCAAGAATTTTTAACCGTATATTTTAAAATACAGTCTTTTCGTCCGCTTCTTTTTTCACTCTGTCGGCAAATTCCTGCAAAGACATGCTTCCGATGTCGCCCTTTTCGCGCATGCGGACGGAAACCGTGCCCTCTTCTTTTTCCTTGTCGCCGATGATGAGCATATACGGCAGTTTTTCAAGCTGCGCCTCGCGGATCTTGTAGCCGATCTTTTCGTTGCGCGTATCCGTCTCGACGCGGAGCCCGCGCGCTCTGAGCGTCTCCTCCACTTTCTTCGCATAATCGAGGGATTTGTCGGAGACGGGCAGGATCTTGACCTGCACGGGAGAAAGCCACACGGGGAACTTGCCCGCGTAGTGCTCGATGAGAATGCCGATGAAACGCTCAATGGAGCCGAACACGACGCGGTGGATCATGATCGGGCGATGTTTTTGCCCGTCCTCTCCCGTATATTCCGCATCGAAGCGCTGGGGCAGCTGGAAATCGAGCTGAATGGTGCCGCACTGCCACGTCCTGCCGATGGAGTCGGTCAGATGGAAGTCGATCTTCGGGCCGTAGAAGGCACCGTCGCCCTCGTTGACGACATACGGAAGTCCGAGTTCGTCCAGCGCGAGACGGAGCGCCTCGGTCGCGTTGTTCCAATCCTCATCGCTGCCGATGCTGTTCTCTGGGCGGGTGGAAAGCTCGACGTGATACTTAAAGCCGAAGAGCGTGTACACCTCGTTGATGATGCGGACGACCCCTTTGATCTCGTCGGTGATCTGTTCGGGAAGCATGAAGATGTGCGCATCGTCCTGCGTAAAGCAACGCACACGCATCAACCCGTGCAGCTGCCCACTCTTCTCGTGACGATGTACGATGCCGAGCTCGCCCATGCGGATGGGGAGGTCTTTGTAGCTGTGCGGGTTCATCTTATAGACGAGCATCCCGCCCGGGCAGTTCATCGGCTTGATCGCGCAGTCTTCGCCGTCGATCTTGGTCGTGTACATATTCTCTTTGTAATGATCCCAGTGTCCCGAAGTCTCCCAAAGACTGCGGTTGAGGATGATCGGCGTCTGCACTTCGACATAACCCTCGCGGGTATGGATCTGGCGCCAGAAATCTATGAGGATGTTTTTGAGCACCATCCCCTTGGGCAGGAAGAACGGGAAGCCCTTGCCCTCGTTCATCAGAGCGAACAGCCCGAGCTCTTTGCCGAGCTTTGTATGGTCGCGTTTTTTCGCCTCTTCGAGCATGGTGAAATAGGCATCCAGTTCGTCTTTTTTCGCGAAGGCGGTGCCGTAGATGCGGGTGAGCATCTTGTTTTTCTCGTTTCCGCGCCAATAGGCACCCGCGATGGACGTCAGCTTGAACGCCTTGATCTTTCCTGTCGAAGGAAGATGCGGCCCGCGGCAGAGATCGGTGAACTCGCCCTGTTTGTAGAAGGAGATCTCCTCCCCCTCGGGCAGGTCTTTGATCAACTGCACTTTATAGCGCTCCGAATATTTGGTCATCAGCTTGATCGCCTCCGAGCGGGGCAAAGTGAAGCGCTCGACGGGCAGATTGCTCTTGATGATCTTCTTCATCTCCGCCTCGATCTTATTGAGATCGTCCTGAGAAATGGGCGTCTGAAAATCGATATCGTAATAGAAACCGTTGTCGATGGTCGGGCCGATGGCGAGTTTGCAGGTCGGGAAGATCGCCTTGACCGCCTGCGCGAGGACGTGCGCGGTCGTGTGGCGATAGACATCGAGTCCCTCCTTGTCTTTGAGCGTGACGATCTCGAGCTCGCAGTCGCGATCGAGCACGTGCGAAAGGTCGGTCAGTTTTCCGTCCACTTTGGCGCAGACCGCGGCACGCGCCAGGCCCTCACTGATGTCCTGAGCGACCTGTTTGCAGGATACGGGGGCGGCGTATTCCTTCTTGTCCCCTCCCTTTAATGTAATGATCATAGTTTTTTCCTCCGAACGTCTGTCTGAATACAAAGAAAATAAAAAACGCCCTCAAACGAATGTTTAAGGACGCATAATTCTGCGCGGTTCCACCTTAATTGCCGAGCGATCGGCCTCTTTGTGTTTTTTTGAAAAGAAAACGAACTTTCTTGCGACGAGGGAGCGGTTTCCCCGATCGGGCGGTCGCGGAACTTCCAGCAAAATGCTCCGCTCTCTGTGTGCCTCTCCCGGACGGCTACTTGTCTCTCTCCAAGCAAATTTAATTACATTGATTGTAATCCCTTTGCGCCTTTTTGTCAACGAAAAACGGCAATATTTTTCAAAAAATTCTCCTTTTTTTCGTTCAGACTCCGAACCCTACTCTGCCTGCGTAGTACTTTTTGAGAAAGTCCTCCTGTCCCGCAGAGAGCGCGGAAAGGCATTCCACTTTTCCCGCCCCGCTCAGGATGATCTCGCGGCGGGTATTGATCTCCGAACGCCCCCCGTCGATGAGCTGCGCGCGGCGCAGCCTGCGGCAACGGCTGTCATAGACCTCCTGCCCTTTCAGAAAAACTTTGCCGCGGCAACCGCCGAGAAGATACTCCATAAAATCGTGGAGCTGGGCACGCGTAAAGCTCGGCGGCACACAAGAGGCGACCGAACGCCATTTCTCCTGCAATCTGCGCAGGCGGAAAAGATAAAATCCGTCCACGGAATGCTCCGTCACACCGTTGAGGCGGGCGCAGACGTATTTTCTGTCCTCAGAAAAATCGGCGGAAATGATCGCCGCGAGGAGGATCTCCCGCTCTTCGGCACTCAGTCCCGCAGGGTGAACGAGTGAAGACAGAAGGTTGTACTTGTAGCCGATGCACAGCACTTCCGCGACTTTTTCCGCACCAAGTGCATGCAGCCGCGCCTTATCCTCTTCTTTTGCCCTGAGGGTGAGGCGTACGCGGCCGCCGTCAAAGGCGACTTCGGCAGAGATCCCGCGGAACGCAGAGACGAGCGCGGAGGCAAGATAGGCGATGTAGCGGCAGTTGGTTTCCCTTTCCGAAAAACTCAGGATGTCCATATTTTCAGTGTATGCACGCATGCGTCTTTTATTTACCCTATTTGCCCTCATATGGCGCGAAAATTAAAAAAAATCGGCGTTCGATGTCACTTGGCTTGACTATCGGCGCAAAAAAATATATAATCAAAGGAAACAAACAAAAGGAGCGGAAGTTATGCCTCCCGTTGCGATCGCACTCATTATCGTATTGGCAGTGCATTATTTTCTCGCCATCTTTACCATCTACCTGCTGTTCCAGGACAGAGGCCTTGAGAAGTCGATCATCGCATGGAATCTTGTCATTCTATTAATTCCGATCGCCGGCCCCGCCGCGTACCTGATCCGCAGGTTGTTCTACAAGAAATAATGACGCCCGATTTTGAAAGCGGGCGCGGAGGTTTAAGTTTATGGATATGAAATCCGTCGAAAGCAAGTGGCAGCAACGCTGGGAAAAGACGAAGGAAAACAACTTCAACAAGAAGAACATAGACAAAAAGTACTATGTCCTCGAGATGTTCTCCTACCCTTCCGGCGCAAAACTGCACATCGGACACTGGTACAACTACGGCCCCACCGACAGCTATGCGCGCTTCAAAAAGATGCAGGGGTATGAAGTATTCCAGCCGATGGGCTTCGACGCCTTCGGTCTGCCTGCAGAGAACTATGCGATCAAGACGAAGATCCACCCCAAGGACTCCACCGAGAAGAACATCGAGACGATGGAAAAACAGTTGCGCGCGATGGGTGCGATGTTTGACTGGTCGGCCGAGGTCAAGACCTGCGAAGAGGACTACTACAAGTGGACGCAGTGGATGTTCCTCAAGCTGTTCGAAAACGACCTCGCATACCGCAAAGAGGCACCCGTGAACTGGTGCCCGAGCTGCAACACTGTCCTCGCCAACGAACAGGTCGTCGACGGGTGCTGCGAGCGCTGCGGCACGGCTGTCGTCAAAAAAGACCTCACCCAATGGTTCTTCCGCATCACGAAATATGCCGAGGAGCTCTTGCAGGGTCTTGACAAGATCGACTGGCCCGAAAAGACCAAACTCATGCAGCGCAACTGGATCGGTAAATCGGTTGGCTGTGAGATCGAATTTACCTGCGAAAGCGGAGACACCTTCAAAGTCTTCACCACCCGTTGTGACACCATCTTCGGCGTCTCTTACGTCGTGCTTGCACCCGAACACCCGCTCGTCAAAAAGCTGGTCTCCGAGGAAGCACGGCCTGCCGTCGAGGAATACATCGCAAACACAGCAAAGACGAACGAGATCGAGAGGCTGTCCTCTTCCCGCGAAAAGACGGGCGTATTCATCGGACACTATGCGATCAACCCCGTCAACGGCGAAAAAGTCCCCATCTATGCGGCGGACTACGTCCTTTACTCTTACGGGACCGGTGCCGTGATGGGTGTTCCCGCGCACGACGAGAGAGACTTCGCCTTTGCGAAAAAATACAACCTTCCCATCAAAAAAGTCATCGAAAACAAGAACGGCGAGACGGTACTCCCCTTCTGCGAGGACGGCATCTGCGTCAACAGCCTGCAATTCGACGGCAGATTCGGCGAAGAGGCACGCACGGAGATCGCAAATCACCTTGCAAAGATGGGCAAAGGCGAGCGCAAAGTCAATTACAGACTGCGCGACTGGCTGGTCTCCCGTCAGCGCTACTGGGGCGCTCCTATTCCCGTCGTACATTGCCCGAAATGCGGCATCGTGCCTGTCCCCTATAAAGACCTGCCCGTGCGTCTCCCCTACGATGTAAAATTTGAACCGGACGGAAAATCCCCGCTCGCAAAGAGCGAAGAATTCATGCACACAAAGTGCCCGCACTGCGGCGCGGACGCACTTCGCGATCCCGACACGCTGGACACCTTTGTCTGCTCGAGCTGGTACTACCTGCGCTATGCGGATGCTCACAATACAAGAGCTCCTTTTGATCCCGAGATCGTCAACAAGATGCTCCCCGTCGACAAATATGTCGGAGGCGCGGAACACGCCTGCATGCACTTGTTGTACGCGCGCTTCTTCACCAAGGCGCTCCGCGACATGGGGTATCTGAATTTTGACGAGCCCTTCCTCTCGCTCGTACACCAGGGCGTCATTCTCGGGCCGGACGGCAACCGCATGTCCAAGTCAAAAGGAAACATTGTCTCCCCTGACGAATATGTCTCCGCTTACGGCTCCGACGTCTTCCGCATGTATCTGATGTTCGGCTTCTCCTACACGGAGGGCGGACCGTGGAGCGACGACGGGATCAAATCGGTCGCAAAGTTCCTCGACCGCGTCGAAAGGCTCGTGCTCCGCGTCAGGGACATGAAACCTGCCAAGGATGAAAAGACGGGCGCAGACGAAAAAGAGCTCAATTACGCTCGAAATTATGCGATCAAACAGATCTCCAAAGATCTCGAGTCTTTCTCCTTCAATACTGCCGTCGCCCGAATGATGGAATACGTCAACGCGCTCTATAAATACGATGGAATTGCTGAGAAAAACGTGACATTCTTCAAAGAATGTGTGCGCGATCTGATCCTTCTGATGGCGCCCTGCGCTCCCCATTTCTGCGAAGAACTGTGGGAACAGACGGGAAACAAGTATTCCGTCTTCGATCAGCATTACCCCGTCTGCGACGAAAGCGCGCTTGTACGCGATGAGATCGAGTATGCCATCCAGGTCAACAGCAAGATCAAGACGAAGCTTACCTTCTCCAAGACCGCGACACAGGAAGAGATCCGCGAGATCGTACTCGCTGACGAAACAGTGTGCCCGCTTGTCGAGGGAAAAGTCATCAAAAAATTCATCGTCGTTCCCGGAAGGTTGGTCAACATAATCCTTTAATGCAAGTAAAACAAGTGCAACAGGCGCCCGAATTCGGGCGCCTGTTTTTGTATGCGATGAATAACGACAAGTCAAAAGCTGCGCTCCGATGGAGCGCAGCTCTGTTTTTATCCATCAGATCTTTTTGACGAAGAGACTGAAATCAACGTCTTCATAACCGAAATAATCGATGCTGTACATTTCCTCTAGGAATTTTTGCTTGTAGAAATAACCGATGGTGTCGTCGAGGAAGAGCTGCACATCGTCGGAGAGATATTGCCTGTTGTCCGTAAGTATTCCTGTATTCGGGTCGGGAACGGACGTAACGAGGCGGTCAAAATCGTAGACGATATAGGAACGGTCCTCATAAGTGACCACCTTCAGATAGAGGTTGAGTTCCGTCCATGAATAGGTCTGCATGACGCCGTCTTTCTTCACAGAAGCGGTCCTCCAGACATTCTCGGCGGCGTCTGCAACGTAAACGACAACGCTTCCGTCACGCGAGCGGACAGAACCGTCCGCATCGACGTCCGCCATCAGATAGATGTAATCCCCGTCGTAATAATATTCATCCGTGAACAACCCGGACTCGCGGCTGACAAAGACCGACTGCGCATCGTCGAGTACACTTATGCCCTGATAAATATTGAGATTGTATTCAAAGCCGAGCAAATCCAGAAGAGTGGGCAGGATGTCGAAGGAGTTACAGAATTTTGTCAGCTTCAACCCGCCGACATCCTCCTCGACAGAATGATCGATGGTATAATAGAACGCACCGTCGTAGATAGAATTGTCTACCTCGTCGTTGTAATAAACCTCGCCGTCGTACAGGTCGGAATCGACCTGCAAGGACATGTTCTTGCCGGACCAGATGAAAAACGGAATGTTGTACAACGCGGTATCCCACTTTGCCTCGGGACTTATGCTCTTGAGAGCGTAATGCTGGTTGGAATAATAGGCGTTGTGATCCGAATAAAAGACAAACGTAGTATTGGACAGTTCACCCGCCTCGTCCAACTCATGAATGAGACGGTTGATACCGACATCGAGATCCATGATGGATGCCTGGTAACGCTTGTAACGCAGATAGACTTCATAAGATTCGCGGTCCTGTATATCGAGCGTCGCCGTGATGCCGTCCGTCCCCGCAATATGGTCGGTCGATTCGGGATATCCGTTGATCCGCTCATAATATGTCTCGAGATTTTTCAGAAGAACACGATCGGAGAATTCCTCTTTTTCAGCCTCAGACATTGATGCGGTATAATCTCCGTTGTTGACAAGATCCTCGTAGGCGCCGTGACTGGTCAACGTCATCATCATCGTAAAGAACGCAGAGTCACCCTCATCCACACGCATATAATCGGCAGCATACTGCGAGAACACTTCGCTGTCGCGCGGCATGTCGTAGAAGTTCGTCGCGACGTTGTAATTTTTGATGCGCTCCATCGATTCCTTGAATGTGGAATGATCGAAGCCGTACAGCTCGCCGTGCGTATCCTCGCGCTTGTAGAATGCTCCGGAATTCGCATGGAAATAGTTTGTCGTATAATTGTTATCCTGCAGAATATTGGGCAACATAAACGCAAAGTCGTGTTCGAGAAGGCCCTGCGGATTGTTGATGGAAGGCGCAATGGAATTTTCCAGTTCGCTCGGATAACTCCCGAGAATAGACATCGCCTCCGAATGGTTCGTCTTGTCGCGCGCGTAATATTCCGTCATTGCAATGCCCTGGTCGGCAAGCGCATAGAGCGTCGGCGTATATTGCTTATTGATCGCGTACCATTCGCCCGATTCAATGACGATGAGAACGATGTTCTGCCCGTCAAGCATTCCCGTGCGGATGTTTTCGTTTCCGCCGTATACCGAAAGATCGAGGTCGTCGAGCTCTGAGCTCATAATTCCCGAATCAAAGAACTCGTCCAGCTCCTCTTTCTTTTTCGCCTTTTCCTCCTCGTTCTTCTCCCCTTTTAAAATGGTGAAGCTGTCCAGGAAATTCTCGATGTTTTTTATGTAGAAGCTGAAAGTACCGAATTTGCGGAACGCCTTTGCAGAGAGGAACTGCGTGTCATACAGATAAGAATCGTCTTTATAAATATAAAGTTCGTCGTCCGCCGATGCCTGCGCAAAGGACTCCGTCTGCAAAAAGTACGCCATGACGGAAAGCCCCGATGAAAGGCAGAACACAAAGAGCAGGAGCACGATCGTCTGCAGGCGCATGGACGACGTACAGCGGAATTTGCGAAGAGAAAACAGAAAAGCGCATTCCGCGATGATAATAAAGACAAGCGAAACAAGAAGCGGAAGATTTATAAAGTCGTTGTCGAAAACGCCTCCCACCTCAAAGAGAAGGTTGAGCATGTTCAGATTGAACACAAACCCGCTCATGTTATAGAGAGACTCGTTCGCAACGGAAATGAGGATCTGCACAAACAGAAGCAGAAATATGACGATCGCTTCGAATGTGAAACCGGGCAGAATGAAGATGACGGCAGAGATCAGAAAGATCACCGCAATGTCCAGCCAATAGTAAGACGGGAAAAGCCCGATCCCCATAAATGTAAAGGTGAGGAATTCAATGAGCAGAGCAAGGAAAAAATAACTGCCCGCATACATTGCTTTTTTAATCAGTAAACTTTTCATCTTTTGAACCCTGCCCCGTCCGGGGCGCCGTCATTCGGATTTTTTGAAGAACTCGCGGTAGATCGCGCGGACACATTTCTCGTAGTCGGCGTTATCGATACCGACGATGATGTTGATCTCGCTCGAGCCCTGGTCGATCATGCGGATGTTGATGTTTGCTTCGGAAAGCGCACCGAACAGGCGCGCACTCGTGCCGATGTTAGATGCCATGCCGTGTCCGACGGTCGCGACAAGCGCAATGTTCTCAAGGACATGCACATAATCGGGATTTACCGCCTCGCGGATCTGCTGAATGAGGCGGTCGAGCACGCCGTCCGCAAGATAGCGGCTCTCGATGACGAGGGAAAGCGTGTCGATGCCGGAAGGCATATGTTCGAAGCAGATGCCGTCCTCTTCGAGGATGCTCAGGACCTTGCGAGCAAAGCCGATCTCCGCGTTCATCATGGATTTTTCGAGGAAGATGACGGTGAAATCCTTTTTCCCCGCGATGCCCGTGACGATGTTTCCGCTCTTGCTGTATTTTTTGAACGGAAGAATGAGCGTACCGGGATCCTGCGGGCGGAAGGTGTTTTTGATCTTAATGGGGATGTCGCCTTTACGCACGGGGAAAATGGAATCGGCGTGCAGGACGTTCGCACCCATATAAGAAAGCTCGCGAAGCTCCTTGAAGGATATGTATTCGATGCGCTCGGGCTTTTCAACGATGCGGGGATCGCAGGCGAGGAAGCCGCTCACGTCCGTCCAGTTTTCGTAGAGATCTGCATTGACCGCACGCGCCACGATGGAGCCGCTGATGTCGCTCCCGCCGCGCGAGAAGGTCTTGATCTGCCCGTTCACATCCGTGCCATAGAATCCCGGAATGACCGCATTTTTCTTGGATCTGAGCACCTCTTCGAGAACGGGGTAGGAGCGCTTTTCGTCGAACGCGCCGTTTTCATCGAAGAAGATGACGTCCGCCGCATCCACAAAAGCCCAGCCGAGCTTTGCCGCAACGATGCGCGCATTGAGATACTCCCCGCGTGAAGCGGTAAAGTCCGCGCTCTTGCGTTTTTCGATCTCGTGCTCCGTCTCATCGAGGATGCTCTCTATGTCGAAATTCTCCATGCCGAGCTCGGAGATGATGGAGGCAAAGCGCTTGCGGATCAGAGAGAATGTCTCCGCGCAACTGCCCTTCTCCACACTCTCTTTATAACAGGCATAGAGAAGATCGGTGACTTTGATATCGCCCGAATAGCGCTTGCCGGGAGCGGAAACGACCGCATAACGACGCACGGGATCGGAGAGAAGGATCTCCGTAACGCGGGTGATGTTGTTGCCGTCCGCCAGGGACGAACCGCCGAATTTGCAGACAGTAAGGCTCATGTTCTTTATCTCCTTGCCCTCTATGTAATATCTTTTCTCCTCGCTCTCCCCCATGGAAAACGTCTTTCGCGGCAGGCTTCCGTGTTTTGCGACAAGTCCGAACAGCTCGGACTTGTCCATCTTAGGCAAAAGAATGCCCGCGCTGTCGTCATGCTCCCGCGTATAGTCGAGCACCGCCTGCTCGCCGTGCACATAGTCGACTTCCCCGCCCTCAAGGGCAAGGAAATTCGCGATCGCCTCGTCCGCCGCCGCTACCGCGGAAGCCGCGTCGGAAGGAAGCGAAAGCGGGTGTTTTCTCCCGCCCGCGACAAAGGCCCCTTCCGCATCGCCCGAAAGGGTCAGTGAAGCGGAAAAACGCCGAACGTCGATCCCCTTGACAAGACGGTGGATCGCCTCGAAGCGGATACCGTCGTCGTAGATGTTGACCGCCTCGCACAGTGCAAAGCGCGCGGGATGAACGGCGCGCTCCTCTTCGGAGAGGGTGTCGCGGATCTTTTCCCACGAGACCTTTGCCGTCGCGAGCGAATGATTTCCGTCCCCGACCATGAACAGGAGCCCGTCGTCAATGAGCGCTTCAAAGCGGTCAATGACGGGCTTTACGTCAGGGACAAATCTGCCCTCGATGTGTCCGCCGTTCATGTTCAGTTCGAAATCATACAGCTTTTCGAGCTTTTTGTCCCCCTTAAGCGGACCGAGCACACTGTCCTTCGGATCGTTGTACAGAAGCATGATGTGCGGAAACTCAACGTCCACCGCTTCTCTTATCTTCAGGCGGGGCGGAATGCGTCCGAGAATGGTCGCCTCCGTCGCGCGGATGAGCGCGTCGCTCTTTTTATCGTAGGAATATGCTTCGAGATCTACGGCAAGAACGATGCCGTAGCGCACGGGCGAAAAGGGCGTCTTTCGTTTGACGAGAACGAACCCGCGCGGAAGCTTGCGAAAGAGCCCGCGTGCGCGGTAATCTCGCACGTTCGCGCAGATGGAGCGGACGCGCTCTTCGCTTTCGTCGAGATAGATCTCGGGCAAGGTGAGGCGCAGCGTGGACGGACGGTCGCCGACATATTTGTCGAGCTCGCTCCAATATTTGCTGTCGGATGTGCGTTGATCGCAGGCGATGACTGCCCATGCGGACAGATCGACCGAAGGCACGGGCAGAAGGATCTCGGGCGCGGCTATGCAGTGCTTCATTTGTTGTGTTTCTCCGTTATACGCCGTAATTGATCACCACAAACACGACGACCGCAAGCGCGATCGCAAGAAGTTTGATGGGTACATTGTCGATAAAAATACCTGCGACCTTGCGCCAGAAGCTCTTTTCTCTCATGATCTTCTCCTCCCCTCCGCACCGAGGTCTTTCCAGTAATAATCGCTGAGCGTCCTCTTCAGGAGGTCATAGTCGGCATAGCGCGAGATCTTTCCGCGCTGCGCGATCGTGATGATGCCAGTCTCTTCCGAGACGATGAGTGCGATCACGTTCGCAGTCTCCGTGATGCCGATGCCCGCGCGGTGGCGGGTTCCCAATTCTTTGGGAATGTTGACGTTCTGCGTGAGCGGCAAAAAACAACCCGCCGCTTCGATTTTATAGTTGTTGATGATCATTGCTCCGTCATGGAGAGGCGCCTTCGGAAAGAAGATGCCCTCGATGAGTTGCGAAGAGATGTTCGCGTTGAGGATGACTCCGCTTTCGAGCACCTGCGAAGGGATGTTGTCGTTCGCGAGGATAATGAGCGCGCCGATGTTGTCCTTGGAAAGGTTCTGCAGCGCCTTGATGATGTCGGAGACATAGCGCTCCACCTCGTCCCGCGTGACAGATGTCTGGTGCCCCTGTTTCTCGGAATGGACATTAAATGTGTTCATGCTGAGGATGTCCCGCTTGACCTCCACGTTGAAGATGACGAGCACAAGTCCCGCGCAGGCGAGCGGGATCACGAGATAGGCGTCCCCGCGCAGTTCGTCGTTCGCGATGAAGATGATCGCGGTCGCGACGATGAGCAGCGCAAACACGACGATGACGCTGCGCACGTTGCTGTTCTTGAGAATGCGGAATACATAGTAGAACACGAGCGCGAAGAGAACGATCTCAAGCGCGTCCACCGCCGTGAACGGGATGAATACGTTTTTAAGGTTTTGTATAAACTCACTCATATATCTCTCCGTGGTTTCTTCGTACTTACTCTATTATAAAGGAAACAGACAAAAAAATAAAGTGATTCGACGCGTTTATCGGCTGTTATTTCCTTCCGCGCCGAAAAATAATTTTGCATTTGCCTTCAAAAGCGCCCCCTCGGGGGACAAAACACCGTTTTTGACGTCGTTGATCGCTCCGAACAAATAAAAATAGCACTCGCGCACCCATTCCTCTTTCAGACCGCTCGACTGTCGTCTGTTTGCCTTGACGGCATACTCCTTCATGCCGAGGATCTGCGCAGTCTCCGCGTCCGTCTTATGAAGAATGCGGATCTCGTAGAGCGTGCGGTAATAGGCGCACAGCGTGTTGAGCACGCTCATCTCGTCCACCCCCTTTGAAAGAAGATCGGAAAGGACGGAAAGATAGCGGCTCTTGTTGTTCATGCCGAGCGCATTGGTCATCTCCCACAATTTATAATCTGCATCACGATAGACGACTGCGTCCACATCCTCTGCGGTGAGCGTGCCGCCCTCGCCCGCAAAAGCGATGAGCTTGTCCGTCTCCCCCGCGATGCGTGACATGTCGGACAGGCAATAGCGCATGACGCGCTCACAACATTCTGTATCCGCCGAGATACCCGCGCGCCTGAAACGCGTATAGATCCAGCGAAGCGTCGTCTCTTCGTCCGCCCTGGAGCAGTCGATGTGCGTGACATGCGGCGCCTTTTTCAGGTCAAAGTATTTGCCTTTCGGGGGGCGGGAATTGACAATGAGAAGAATGGTGCTTTGCTGGGGATCTTCGAAATACTTTTTAAGATAGTTTTCGTAATCGTGCTCGCTCGGGTAAAGATCCGTCACTTTTACCATTCGCTTTTCGCTCAAAAAAGGGAAACTCTCGGCGGCGGCGGTGAGTGAAGTCAGGGCGCTGCCCTTGAGCGTTTCGCCGTGCATCGAAGAAAAGTTGATGGAGGGCTCGCACAAAAAGCGTTCGCGGAGCATTTCTTCCCCGCGCGCCTTGAAATACTCCTCTTCGCCGTCGAAGAGGTAGATGGGATCCGCGCCCGCCTCCAGGCTCTTTTTAAAAAGCACAAACTTCATTTTACGCTCTGCCTTCAAAGTTTTCCGATGCAAATTATAGCATCTTTCCACATAATTTGCAAGTCACCCGCATCGTAAACGCTCAAATTTCCCCCATTTTTTGCAAAAGTGACCCACTCCGCCGCGCCGCACGCCGCCGCGAGCTCCTCGTCGTCCGTCTCCGAGACGAGAAGATCGCACGCAGGGAGCATCCCGCCCGCATACGAAGAACACAGCAACACTTCCGAGCCGTTCACGTTCAGATACAGCGTGCTCTCGTCCAGATAATATGCCTGCGCATTGCCGAGCGAGAAAAAGCCCTCGCACTGCACGATCTCGACCGATTGAAAGCTGTCGGGAAGAACGGTATCCTCACAGAGCAGAACGCGGTCGACGTCGGCATATTCGAGAAGCACGGGAAGTGCGAAATTGACTGTGTCCGCGTCCGTGAGAAAGAGAACGTTGTCTAAGCTGCGGATCCCCTCCTCGAGCATAAGCTGTTCGAGGTGCGACTCATCCGGCTCGGAAAAGAAAACGAGCGTGATTTGCCCGCCTTCGCGGAGGATCGCGACGTCGCTGCCGTAGTAGGAATGAACGGTGAGCACCGCATCGAAGGGAAAGAGCGCATTGCGCACGAGCATACAGAGGACAAAGACCAGGCTCAGCGCACTGACGCCGCACAGCTTCGGGAAAGCGCGCAGATTGACTTTGTCGGAAAGCAGAAAACCGATCAGATACCAAAGCCCCGCACAGAGCGCGCCGAAGGAAAATCCGCAGATGAGAAAGACCTTGAATTCAAAGGCATAGACGGGAAGGACGGCAAGCTCAAGCAAAAATCCCGGAATATACAGCAAGAAGGCGGCGGCAAACGGGAAGAGAAACGCAAGAACCGCGCCGAAGAACAGCACGGTATACACGGCGCCGATCAGCGGTACAAACAGGAGATTCAAAAAGAAACTCAGCGCGGGAACATATCCGAAACAGTCTATGAGTACGGGAAAGGTTGCGACCTGCGCGGAAAAGGAGACGGAGAGCGCCGAACCGATCTTTCGGGGAACAGGCGTATGTTCACGCAGAAGGCGCGCCAACTCCCCTCCCAAAACGAGGATACCTGCCGCCGCGGCGAGCGAAAGCTGAAAACCCACCGAAAACAGGTGAACGGGATTGACGGTCAGAACGACGATCGCGGCAAGCGACACGTTTGTCAGTTTGTCGTGGCCGATCCCTGCGGCGTCCGTCGCGAGGACAACCGTACACATGACGAGCGCGCGAACCGACGAAGGCGAAAATCCGCACACGCCCGAATAAAACAAAAGACAGAGGAAGATGATCGGAACACGCACGACGGCGGGCACGCGGAATTTTTTGAGCAAAAAGAGAAGAAGCCCGCAGACGAGCCCGATATGCAGTCCCGAGACGGCAAAGATGTGCGCGATCCCGCCGTAACGGAAATTCTGCAGGAGGTCTTCGTCCATAAACGCACTGTTGCCCGTGAGCATGGCGTATGCGACAGAAGCCGTCTGTTCGTCCAGTCCGTCAAAGAGCACCTCGCGGATGTGCGCACGCGTCTCGTTGAACAGATCGAAGCGGCCTTCGCCGAGAAGGATAAACTCCTCCGCCGATACAAACGAGCGATACCGCGCATTTGCGATCACCGCACTCGTGTTGATCCTGCCGTAGGAACAGACGTCGACCGTCTCGACATAACCGACGAACATGGCGCGCATCCCGATGCGCGGCTGCGCTTCGCCGCTCAGATAAACGGTCATCTTGCCCGAAAGCGTGAGCTCTTCCGCCGTCTCGGAAAGGACGACCTCCAAATTGTCGAGCGTGATCGTCAGACCGTTTTCACGCTCGCCGATCTCCGCGATCTCGCCCGTGACCGCGCAGTAATCGGAAATGACAGGCGAACTCTCGTAGTAGGAAATGCGCATGGAAAGAGAAAGCACGCCGACGGAATACAGACAACACAAAAAGGCGGCAAACAGCATTACGCCGAAAACCGCCTTGCGCTTGAATATTTTTAAACAGAGTGCAATGAGGAACACGGGCGCGAGCAGAACATCCGCCCAAAGGGCGGCGAGCCCGAAAAACCAGAAAGAAGCGATGCCCGCGCCCATTGCGAGGGCGCCGAAAAAGACGGGGCGAAAATTGATCACCCTGTCCCCTTCGTACAGATAATGCTCCCCTCGACGCCTGAACATACGCACGTTCCTCTGTTTTGGCACCTTTAAACCACGATGTAGAAAATTAGCCTCCCGCTCACGAAAACGGCGTCCGAAAAGGAGATACGCTCTTGCAGATCGTATGCGTCCGAATGCGCACCCGCGAGCGCAAAGAGCTCGCCATAGGTACAGTCGTAAGGAACGACATAACTCCCCGGACGCTCGACGTCTTCCCCGAGCACCATTGCCGTGACCGTATCCTCAAAGGAAATGCTCCCCTCTGCCCGCACCGCAAGCCCCTCGCCGCGAGGCGGCGCGAGGCAGACGAGAAGCGAACAGGCGGCGATCACAAGGACCGCAAGAAACGTGAACGGAAGGAGAACGAGATATTTTTTCATCAGCAGAGACTGATCCGGTCGCTGACCGAGCGAACGAAGATCGAACGCGCGACGCCGAGGTTGACGCATTCGTTGATGAACTCGCCGAGTCTGTCGCTCGGGCGCGCAATGCGCAGCTCCGCACAGACGAGGGAGACGAGCTCGTCCGCATACAGACTGACTTTGTTTTCCAAAAGCCCTTTGACGAGCGCGATCATCTCATACGGCGTGAAATCCTCTTCCGATTTGCGGACGGGGTCTCCCGCCTCGACGCGATAGAAGTCACATTCAAGGCATTTGTCCGTCTTGCGCAGATAGGTCCTTCCGCACAGCTCTTCGCGCCTGAGATCGCAAAGCCCGATCAGGTTGCCCATTCTCTCTTCGACTTTACTGCCGTATTTTTGGATGCCGAGCGTGGAAAGGCAGCGCTTGAGCAGGAATTTTTCGCTGAGCGGCTCCTCTGCCGACGCGATCGCCTTCAGCCGCGCCGTTATCTGCGCATCGTTTGCGCCGCTCGTGACGTATTGGGAAAGGTTCTGCTGTTGGTCAACCTTTGCATAGCGGTAATTCTTGCGGTATTTTGAGAGGAAATCCTTCCCCGCACGATCGATCCCCGTCAGGCGGTCCAAAATTTCTTTGATCTTTTTGATCTCACGTTTGGGGTTATTGATGAAGTTGATCGTGAACAGGCGCACGACGTTCCAGTTGTTGAGCTTGAGCGTCTGGACCTGCAGGATGTTGCGGTCCTTGGCGCTCGAACGGCTCGCCGTGACGCCGTCGCAGAGGATCGCAAGCAGAAAACGCTTTTTGTTTTTCGGATCGACGACGGCGCAGTCGATCTTGAACTCGGACACGCCGACGTCATAGCGGCATTCGTAGCCGTAGTTGCGAAGTTCTTTTGCGATGTATTTGCCGATACCGCCGCCCGAAGAGGTCTTGAGCTCCTCGGAATTGATGGCGAGCGTCGTCTTGCCCTTTTCGGCAAATTCGAGGAAGGCTTTGAGCCCCGCCACGCCCTTGCTGTTGGTCTTGGAGAGGTTGATCATCGCCGAGGTCATGGACGAGAAGACGACCATCTCCTCCCTCGCGCGCGATACGGCAACGTTGAGGCGGCGCCAGCCGCCCACCTGATTGAGCGGTCCGAAGTTGAGCGAGACCCTGCCCGCACGGTCAGGCCCGTAGCAGACGGAAAACAAGATGACGTCGCGCTCGTCGCCCTGCACGTTTTCAAGGTTCTTGACAAAGATGGGTTCCTCGCGCTCATAAGCGACGTCTTCAAGCTTGTTTTTGGCGAGTGCGTCGGCAAGACGGCGTTCGATGTAATCCTGTTGCGCCGTGCTGAACGTGACGACGCCGATGCTGGAATGCGAGAGCTTAGGATCTTTGAGCCTGCGCACGACGTCCTCGACGAGAAGCTCCGCTTCGCGCTTGTTGCGCTTGGTAAAGCCCCTGTCATAAATGCCGTCCTCCACCAGCGCGAGCCGCACCTTGCTCTCCATCGCGTCGGGCGACGGGAAGGTGCACAGCTTGTTGCCGTAGTACATGATGTTGGAGAAGGCGATCAGGCTCTCGTGCTTGCTGCGGTAATGCCAGTTGAGATGTTTTTCGGGGACACTGAGCGCGAGACAGTCGTCGAGAATGCTCTCGAGGTCCTCCGCGTCGAGGTTCTCCTCGTCCACATACCCCGAACTGAAGAAGGAAGTCGGCGGGAGCTGTTTGGGGTCTCCGACGATGACTGCGCTCTTTGCGCGCGCGAGCGCGCCGATCGCCTCGCTCGTAGGGAGCTGTGATGCCTCGTCGAAGACGACGACGTCGAACAGATCGGGATCGGCCTTGAGGTACTGTGCCACGGTGATCGGGCTCATCAGCACGCAAGGCGCGAGTTTTCCGAACAATTCGGGGATCTCTTCGAGCAGATCTTTGACCGTCATGCCGCGCATATTGCTCTTTAAGATGCGCTGGAAAGCGAGCACCTCGAGACTGAGCGGACCTTCGGTGGAGGTCGTCGGAAGCGCCGAAATCAGCTTTGTTCGGATGTGTTCTTTTGAGAGACGGGTGAAGCGCTCGTCGAGGTTGCGGAAGAGATCGATCTTCTCCTCAAGCACGGACGCCGCAAACTTGGAAAGCACGGGATCGGTGCCGATGTTCGTCTCGATAAAATTGCGATATACGTTTTTGCGGAAGCTGTCGAGGATATTCTCCCAAGTGACCGCGCCCGATTCGAGAGAGTCTGTTACAAACGAGAGACCCTCGGCATTGAGCCGCGCGGAGATCTTCTTGAACATGCACCACGCGGCAAGCATGTCGATGTTGTCGATGAGCGCGCCGGCCTTGCTGTTGAAGTAGTCGAGCAGATCTTCGTCGTAGAACTTCTCGCGGTCTGCCTCGATCACGGCTACAAAGTTATCCGCCGCACCCTCGAATGCCACGATCGAACGGCGAAGGCCGTCGAGAAGCGGAAGCGCATAGCCGCCCTTTACAGACTTATTGCAGACGCTGTTGAAGCTGTCCGCATTGTAATCCATGAAAACGCCTTCCGCGAGCGCGTGCATCTTTTTGAGGTCGTCGAAATACTCCTCCCTGCGCCTGAAGTTGAAACGCCCGCCGCGGTCACAGAAATTTGCGGAAAGTTTTGTGTTGTTGCGCACGAGCTGGAGATCTTCATAGATCTGCGCGACGATGCCGATATATTTGCGTTCGTCTGCGGGCGCGAGCTTATCCACGGCAACGCGGCGAAGACGCTTGGCGATGGTGCCGAGCACCTTGCTGCTCTTGTAGTTCTCGCCCCAGTTTTCCAGCTCCTGCTCCACCACCGCGGGATCGACGTCAAGCTCGATGAGCGCCTTGAATGTCTTGAAATAATTGCCGAGCAGTCGATCGAGACGGCGGTTCGCGTTGAAAAAGACGTAAAACTCGTTTTCGTCGCTGTCAAAATACTTGTCGATGTCGCCGCTGCGCAGTTTGTCTACGAGCTGGACGAGGGTGTCCAGCTTTTTCTGCGTAAACGAGCTGATGCGCTGACGGTAGAAATCGAGAAACAGGCTGAGATAATTCTTCAGGTGCTTGATCTCGGCAATGAGCACTTCCGCAGAATAATAGACGAGGTTGCGCACGTCGCTGTCGTATTCGCTCAGATTGACGTTTTCAAAAGGCGAACGGTAGACGCCGCCGCACTGCTTTGCCGCCGCGGAGACCTCGACAAGCATGCTCTCATACAGCTCGAGCTTATCTTTGGTGAGACTGTCATAGAAAGTACTCTCGATGTCCAGCACGTCGGGCGCATTCTTGTTGCGCAGATAGATCAGGATGCCTTCATAGAGCGAGACGCCCAAACGCCGCTTTTTGTGCAGCGCAAAGACGGGTTCGTTGAGCGAGCGGCGAAGCTCTTCGATCTGCTCGCTCTTGGACAAAAATTCGCCGCTCTCTTCGGGCGTCTGTGCGAGGTCTAACGTCGCATCCAGCGATTTGAGAAGCTGTGATTTGTCCAGCTTCCCGGAGTTCAGCTGCAGGCAGAAATCGCCCAAGCCGATCGAGTCAAGTCTCTTTTTGACGACGGCGAGTGCCGCCTGTTTTTCCGCGACAAACAGCACGCGCTTGCCGTTGTTGAGGCAGTTGGCGATGATGTTCGTGATCGTCTGGCTCTTGCCCGTTCCGGGAGGCCCGTGCAGGACAAACGTCGCGCCTGCGACAGCCTCTGCGATCGCCGCAAACTGCGAGCTGTCCGCGATCAGCGGACATAATATCTCCCAAGGCGAGAACTCATCTTCTGATTTGTCCTCAAAGACGTTGTTCGTGATCTCAAGTCGGTTGTTCAAAAGAGAACTTACCAGCGGATTTTTGCGGAAGACGTCGATGTTCTTGCGCACATCGTTCCACATCGCAAAGCGCGCAAAGGAGAAACCGGCGAGATATACGTCGTCGAGCACGTCCCAGCGCTTCATGTTCAGGATCTCCGCCTTGACCATGGCGATGATCTCGGAGACGCGGATACCCTCGGACAGATTGTCCAATCCGCGTATGTCTATCTTAAATTCACGAAGGAGGAACTCGAGCAGCGTCGTGTTGAACTGCATGCGCTCTTCCGCCAAAGAAACGGAATACCCCTTTCCTCCTTTGCTGCGCGAGATGCGAACGGGCAGGAGCACGAGCGGCGCATATTTCGCCTCCGTCACACTGTCCGATTCGTACCATTTCAAAAACCCGAACGCGAGAAAAAGCACGTTTGCGCCCGTCTCTTCCTCTGCGGTCTTTCCCTTTTTGATCAGATAGCGCAATACCTCCGCGATATGATCCGCGTCCGCATGCGTGCGGAGGCGGCGGTTTCGAAGCTCGATCTCAACGAGCTCGGTGAGCGCGGTCAGGTTGGGCATCGAATTGAAATAATTGTCGACGGGCAGCATATTGCGCACGTCAGCCGTCTTTTCAAGGATCTGGAACTCCTCTCCGGAAGCGAGATGCTCATAAGTGCGGTTGATGTCCGCAGAGAGAACGTGCAACACGTTCTTCCCCGGATGGAAATTCAAAAGGGCATTTTTCAGCGAGAGGTCGAGAAGACGGCGCTCCCACTGCTTGTTTTTTGTAGCCTTGCCGTCCAGACTGAGCTTTCTCGTCCCCGCAAGTTTTTCGGGCGCGGCGTTGATGTCCGTGTCATCCTCGCCCAGCAGTTCGTAGCCCTTGATGCCCTTGACTTTGAGCGGAAGCGAAAAAATGCGGGCAAGGCGGCAGCGCTTGACGTCGATCACGGTATCGAACCAGCCGTTTTCCAGCTTCTGCGCGAAGTGCTTTTCCGCCGCGGTGTAGTTGACGTTCTTACCCGCAAACACGTCCTCCGCGTCGAACATGCTGACGTTGTTGATCCCGTCTGCGATGTACTTGCGCAAGAGGTCGTCGTCGTCACTCACGCTGTCAGAAAAACAGTTGTCATAAAGCCACGCGCCGCAGGAGACGCTCTTCTCGCCAACGGCAATGACGGCATGCAAGCCCGCGCATTCAAGACAGGAGGCAAAAAACAGGACGAGCTCAAAGGAAGTGCCCACCCTGTTTTTGAGCACCTTAGTGATGTCGCCGACGGGTACGGGGTCCGCATAATTGAACTCCGCCGCCGATTTTTCAATAGAGAGGCGCTTGATCGCCGCATAGATCGCCGCACACATCTGGCGGATCTTGTTCTTGTCCCCTTCCTGATATCCGTGCCATTCGCAGGCGATGTTCCAGCGGGAAAGCTGTTCCTGCGCCTCCGTGAGAACGCGCACACAGTCGGCGATCTTGGGACGGACAAAACAGGACAAGAGCTCCGCATTCCCGCTCCTGCCGCACCAGTAATCGAAGGGCAGGACAGTCACTTCGGCGGAGACCTCCGCAACGAGATCTTTCCCGTGCAATACGCTCACGCGGACGGGACAGACGGTGATCTCCCCGAGTTCGGTCAAAAAAACGGGCGAAACGATATTCTCGACTGCGATCTCGACAGAGCTCTCAAACGGCACCTCGTCGAGGTGCTTGGAAAACGGGAGCAGAAAACCGTCGGACGATTCCACGACGACATCCAGGTCTTCCGCCGCCTCCGCGCCCGAATACGCGAGCTGCAACGACGTGAAGAGCGGAACGCGGCTGAAATAATCCGCATACCCGTAAAAGGGCTTAATGCGGACGTTGAGGGCAATGTTCTCTTTTAATGTTGTCTTAACTGTCTTTTTGCCTGCCATCTGACTCCTCCAAACCGCGCGCGCCCCGAAAACGGCGGCACGCGGCCGCTTGATTCTTTCTCATTTATTATACTACAACGGAGCGCTTTTTGCAAGTGCTGTATCCCTTTTTCTTTGGCCGCAAACAAGCTCTGTTATTCCCTCTTTTTCCCCGCTTTAATACAAAAAAAGCGAAGCCGTTTTTCGGACTTCGCTCACTGACTTATCTTTTTATGCGATCTTTGACGACCGAAAGAATATCCGTATAACTCCGCGCGATGTGATCGGGGACCGCGCCTTCGGGCTTCCCGCCGTTCGGTGCGTACCAGATGCTCTCGATGCCCGCATTGTTCGCGCCGCGGATGTCGGAAGAGAGCGAGTCGCCGATGACGAGGCAATCCTCCGCGCACAGCCCCGTGCGCGAAAATACATATTCGTAAAATCGGCGATCAGGCTTGGCATAGCCGATCTCGTCCGAGACGAAGATCCCGTCAAAGCGGCCGCGGATGCCGAGTGCGTCAAGTCTTCCGTACTGCGCCGCGGGTGTGCCGTTCGTGACGAGGAACACCTTTCCGCACGCAGAGAGCGCCGTCAGAAACTCGTCCGCACCGGGCAGAAGATATCCCGTGCGGCTGAGCGTCGTAAAATAGATACGATTGACGGATGCAGGGTCCGCCGAAACGCCCGTCTGTTCAAACAGGCGCGCAAAGCGCTCGACGACAAGGCGCGCCTTGCTCACCTCGCCCCGCTCGTATTCCCGCCACAAGCCGTCGTTGATGCGCTTGAACAGGGCATATTCCCCTTCGATCGCAGAAAGCCCCGCCGTGCGCATCGCAGACAAAAAGCTCTCTTTTGACGAGCGGATAAAATCAAGTACCGTCTCATCCGCATCCAGCAAAAACGCTGTCTTATTTTCCATTTTCGTTCTCCCTCACAACGGCGAGCTCTTTGAGAGCGCGCGTATAGGCAATGTAGCGCTCGTGCACGGTCATGCCCTCATCGGCGACGACCACGGAAGAAAATTCCAGACCCTTTGACTCATACACAGTCATGATATTGATGCGCGCCTTGGAGATCCGGCCGCTCTCTCCGACGACGTTGTAACTCTTGCGGCGGTATTTTTCCAGGGCGTGCTCGGGCACGATCACCGCTTTCAATCCCTTTTTATCGCGGAAAAAGGCGCTGATCCCCCGCATGCCGATATGCACGACTTCAGGGCCGTCGAAGCCGATGGGCTTCATCGCGATCTTTAAGATCTTTGAAACGTATTCCACGATCTGATTGGTGTTGCGGTAGTTTTGATCCAGCGTATAGACGGGGCCGTCCAGCACGCTCGACCAGTCGGTGAGCCCGCGGTACTTTGTGATGTTCTGCGCGAGGTCGCCGTAGATGTTGAAGGCGGCGTCCTCGTTGATCATGCGCAGGAGTCTGTATTCGTTGGCGGAGATGTCCTGTCCCTCGTCCACGAACACAAGCCCGAAACGCGGTTCCAGCTTTTCGCCGAGAAACGCGAGGATGAGGCAGACCACATACGCATCACAGCGGACCAATCCCTTGCCCATTCCGAATTTGTTTTTCGCCTTGCGGACGATCTCCTTATAAAAAAGCCTTGCGAGCTCCAGGCTGGTGCCGCATTTTCCGATGCGCGTGAAATAGTCGCTTCCGCGCAGCACCTCGAACAGTTCGACAAAGCGGTCAAAGCCCTCCGAAACTCGCACGATGCTGTTTTTTACCGAGTCGATCTCTTCCAGAAGCTCGCCGCGGCGCGCGATGCGGTCCGCATAGGTCTCCACCTCCATGCCGCCGCGGAATATCTTGTAACGGCGCAGGTCGAGGATCTCCTTTTCAACCGTCTCGCGAAGATGCATCAGATCGCGCCCCGCATCTGCGCAGATCCCTTTCCCGTGCCGTGAAATAAATGTCCCCGCACGGTAAAACGAGAGGATACGGCGATAAAACACGCTGTAATTCTTTATTTTTTCACTCTTTAAGTCGTTTGCAAAAAATTCCTCGGCAGCAGTGACCTCGTTCATGAGTTCACGGAACGGCTTGGTGTAGTACAGCCCGCCCTCGGGACGCTCCTTGATCTCACCGAGCACGGCTCTGCGCACGCGCACGCTCGCGTTGCGGATAGCCGCAAAGGCGGAAAGCTGGTCGCGGCAACTTTGCAGCACTTCTTCGATGTATGCCGCGCACTCCTCGCCTGCAAAGAGCCCGAGGATGCCGTCGTAGATCTTTGAAAGACGGTTCTGCACGTCTTTGTAGAATTTGTCCGAATAGACGTACGCCGCATAACCCGCGGGCGGCCGCGGCGAAGCGGCGATCTTTTCCGCGATGTCCACACCCTCGTTTTTCAGAAGAAGAAGGAAATATTCCTCGATCGTGTTCGTCTTGATCTTTTCCAGTTCGAGTACCTGCGAGAGCTCGTCTATAAAAGCATTGAATGAATCACTGGGCGTGATCACGAGCACGTCTCGCGGGCGCAGGTTCTCGTTATTGTACATCAGAAAGCTGAGGCGGTGAAGCAGGATCATCGTCTTGCCGCTTCCTGCACATCCCTGCAGGACAAAACTGTCCCGCTCGGGTTTTGTGATGATCTCGTATTGCTTTTCCTGGATGGTCTCGATGATGTCGGTGATCTCAGAACTTTCTTTGCGCGATCGCAGGATCTCTTTGAGATAGGGATCAAAAATGATCTCCTCGTCCCTGCCCGCGATCTCTTCCTTGGTCAGATAGTCGCGCACGCTCAGATATTCGTTCTTGAAATCGAGAAACCTTCCGTTCGCCGTGCGGAGCGCGCGACGGAGAATGAGTTTATAGCTGTAATCGTTGATGGAAAAATTGATCTGGCTCTTTTGATAATACTTTCGCGCAAGCGGCGCACGCCAGTCGATGATCTCGAGATTGATGTCCCCCTTTTTCCCGATGTAATAGCTGTTGTATCCCTCTTTGTCGTCGTAGAGGTCCATGCGTGCAAAATACGGCTCGACAAAAAAGCCCTTGAACCCTTCGATCTCCTGACGCCAGCCTCGTATCGCCGCATTCTGCGCGATGATCTGACGGTAATTTTCCGCCGAAAAATCTTCTGCACGCATGCGCGCGATCTCCTCCTGCGCCTCGCGGATCTTGAGTTTGAGCTTGTTGATGTAAATCACTTTGAGCAGTCCCATAAGCGCCTCGACGCGGCGGCTTTCCCAGGCCCGCTGTTTCTCCTCGTCCAGAAGATCGAGAAAAAACTGCTTGTCCGGCTCCTTATGGCTCGCTATGCACGCATACATCTCCTCAGCGGTCATCTCGGTCATTTTCCACCCGTGTCCGTTTACCTGATTTTAAAAAGAGTAAAAAGACATCACCTTAGTATAGCACATCCAAGCAAAAAAAGAAATACCTTTGCAAAAATTTTCGCAAAGGTATTTTCTATACTCAACAATTTTAAAATAAATGTTGCATTACTCCCACTCAATCGTGCCGCAGGGCTTGGGTGTGAGGTCATAGAGAACGCGGTTGACGCCCTTGACTTCGCTCGTGATGCGCGCGGTGATGTGCTGCAGGAGCGCAAAGGGAACGTCCTCGACGGTCGCAGTCATCGCGTCGACGGTGTTGACCGCGCGGATGATCACGGGATACTCGAAAGTACGCGCGTTGTCGCGCACGCCGACCGACTTGAAATCGGGCACGACGGTGAAATACTGCCAAACTTTGCCCTCAAGGCCGTTTTTGGCAAATTCCTCGCGGAGAATGGCGTCAGATTCGCGCACCGCTTCGAGGCGGTCGCGCGTGATCGCGCCGAGGCAGCGCACGCCCAGGCCGGGGCCGGGGAACGGCTGGCGATAAACCATGCCGTCAGGAAGGCCGAGCGCCTTGCCGACAACGCGGACCTCGTCTTTAAACAGGAATTTGACAGGTTCTACGAGCGTGAATTTGAGATCTTCGGGAAGACCGCCGACGTTGTGATGCGCCTTGACGGGACCGCTTTCGAGGATGTCGGGATAGATGGTGCCCTGCGCAAGGAACTCGATGCCCTCGAGCTTTCTAGCTTCTTCCTCAAACACGCGGATAAATTCCGCGCCGATGATCTTGCGCTTTTTCTCAGGCTCCGCGACGCCCGCGAGTTTGTCGAGGAAGCGGTCCACCGCGTCCACATAGATGAGGTTGGCATCCATGCGGTTGCGGAACACCTCCACCACCTGTTCGGGCTCGCCCTTGCGGAGCAGACCGTGGTTGACATGCACGCAGACGAGCTGTTTGCCGATCGCGCGGATCAGAAGCGCCGCCACGACAGAAGAATCCACGCCGCCGGAGAGCGCCAAAAGCACCTTTTTGTCTCCGACCTGTGCGCGGACCGCCGCGACCTGCTCTTCGATGAACTTCTCCGCCTGTGCGGCGGTCTTGATGCGCTCCATGTTCTCGGGGCGTTTGTTGTTTTCCATCGTATATCTCCTTGAATTTTTCTCTGTTTCGTATCCGCGCGGCGCTCCGCACGAAGAACTTTTTTACTCCCACTCTATGGTTGCGGGAGGTTTTGACGTGATGTCGTATACGATTCGATTGGCGTGTTCCACTTCGTTGACGATGCGTGTGCTGATGCGCTCGAGAACGTCGTAGGGAATGCGCGCCCAATCCGCCGTCATGGCGTCCACACTCGTGACCGCGCGCAGCGCAATAACGGGCTCGTAGGTGCGGGAATCGCCCATGACGCCGACCGTCGACGTAGAAGTGAGCACCGCAAAATACTGCCAGATCTCGCGGTCGAGCCCCGCTTTTGCGATCTCGTCGCGGAGGATAAAGTCCGCATCGCGCAGGGTCTCGAGCCGCTCGGGCGTGACTTCGCCCATGATGCGGATGGCAAGGCCGGGGCCGGGGAAAGGCTGACGGCGCACGACGGAATCGGGAAGGCCGAGCTCGGTGCCGACTTTGCGGACCTCATCTTTAAACAGGTCGCGGAGCGGTTCGACGATCTCCTTGAAATCGACGACGGAAGGAAGCCCTCCGACGTTGTGATGGCTCTTGATCACCGCGGATTTACCCTTTCCGCTCTCGATGACGTCGGGATAAATGGTGCCCTGTACGAGATAATCGACGGCACCGATCTTTTTGGATTCCTCTTCAAAGACCTTGATAAACTCCTCGCCGATGATCTTACGCTTTTTCTCGGGATCGGAAACGCCTCTGAGTTTTTCCAGGAAGCGCGCCGAGGCGTCCGCCTTGACGAGTTTCATCCCGAGGCCGTCGCGGAAGACGGAGACGACCTCTTCCGCCTCGCCCTTGCGCAGAAAACCGTGATCGACGAAGACGCAGGTGAGATTTCCCCCCGCCGCACGATGTACGAGGGTCGCTGCAACGGCGCTGTCGACGCCGCCGCTCATCGCGCAGAGAACGCGCTTGCCCGCGAGCTTCTCTTTGAGCAGTGCGACCTGCTCCTCGACAAAGTTGGACATCGTCCAGTCCCCCGCCGCGCCGCAGATCTCATAGAGAAAGTTGCGCAGGATCTTGTCGCCCTCGCGGGTATGGTGTACTTCGGGATGGAACTGGATCCCGTAGATGTTTTTTGAATCGTTTTCAAATCCCGCCGCCGGGCAGGTCGCCGTCGTCGCGGTCACCTTAAATCCTTGCGGCACGGTGCTGACGTAATCGGTGTGCGACATCCAGCAGATGTTCTCGGACGCGATCCCTTTAAAAAGTCGGCTGGCGCCGTAAGAGATCTCGCACTTGCCGTATTCGCGCGTGTCAGCGTGCGTAACCTTGCCGCCGAGCGTATGCGCGATGAGCTGACAGCCGTAGCAAATGCCGAGGACGGGAATGCCGAGCGAGAAGATGCCCGCATCCACTGTGGGCGCGCCTTCGCCGTAAACGCTGTTGGGCCCGCCCGTAAAAATAATGCCGATGGGATCGTATGCGCGGATCTCCTCGAGGCTCTTGTCGCTCGGGACAAGATCGCAATAGACGCCCTGCTCGCGCACGCGGCGGGCGATCAACTGATTGTACTGTCCGCCGAAATCCAAAATCAAAACTCTCTGATGCTGCATTCTCTACTCCGTACTTATTCGTTTTGTCTTTGAAATGTACATTTTAAACAGAAAAGAATGTACCGCGGCCGTGGCGGTACATCTTCTTTCCTTGCTTACAGGCCTCTCGGGCTGTAATTCGGGGATTCTTTCGTGATGGAGATGTCGTGCGGGTGGCTCTCCACAAGGCTTGCGTTGGTAATGCGGACGAATTTCGCCTTTTTGCGCATCTCGTCGATGTTGTGCATGCCGCAATAGCCCATGCCCGCGCGAAGCCCGCCGAGCATCTGGAAGACGATGTCCGCAAGGCTCCCCCTGTAAGGAACGCGGCCTTCCACGCCCTCGGGGACAAATTTCTGTGCATTTTCCTGGAAATATCTGTCTCTGCTGCCTGCCGCCATCGCGCCGAGCGAACCCATGCCGCGATAGACCTTAAAGGAACGGCCCTGATAGATCTCGATCTCGCCGGGGCTCTCCAGCGTGCCCGCAAACAGGCTTCCGATCATGACCGCAGAAGCGCCCGCGCCGATCGCCTTGACGATGTCGCCGCTGTACTTGATGCCGCCGTCCGCGATGATGCGCTTGCCCATCTTGTCCGCGGCTTCCGCGCAGTTCATCACTGCGGTGAGCTGGGGCATGCCGATGCCTGCGACGATTCGCGTCGTGCAGATGGAACCGGGGCCGATGCCGACCTTGATGACATCCGCGCCCGCGTCGATGAGCGCCTTGGTCGCCTCCGCCGTCGCGACGTTGCCCGCGATGAGCGGAAGGTTGGGGTATTTCGCCTTGATCTTTGCGACCTCTTCGAGGACACCCTTGCTGTGGCCGTGTGCCGTATCGACGGTGATGACGTCAACCTTTGCGGCGACGAGCGCGGCAATGCGCTCCATCGTGTTTGCGGCCGTGCCGACAGCCGCGCCGACGAGAAGCCTGCCGTTTTTGTCACGCGCGGAGTTGGGATACTGGATGCTCTTTTCGATGTCCTTGATCGTGATCAGGCCTTTGAGATAGCCGTCTTTGTCGACGATGGGAAGTTTTTCGATCCTGTGTTTGCCGAGGATCTTCTGCGCCTCTTCCAAAGAGGTGCCCACAGGAGCCGTGACGAGGTTCTCCTTCGTCATGATATTGTCGATGGGCTGATCGTAGTTGGATTCAAAGCGGAGATCGCGGTTTGTCAGGATGCCGACGAGCTTGCCGTTCTTCGTGATGGGAACGCCGCTGATCTTGTAGCGCTCCATCAGCGCGACCGCCTCGCGGACGCTGTTGTCGGGCGCGAGGAAGAAAGGATCGGTGATGACGCCGTGCTCGCTCCTCTTGACTTTGTCGACCTGGCTCGCCTGTTCCTCGATGCTCATGTTCTTATGAACGATGCCGATACCGCCCTCCCGCGCGAGCGCAATGGCAAGTTTACTTTCCGTGACGGTGTCCATCGCCGAACTCATAAGAGGGATGTTGAGTTTGAGATCGTCCGTGAGCTGCGTGTTGAGATTGACGCCCGACGGAAGCACGTCGGAAGCGGCGGGGATCAACAGCACATCGTCAAAAGTAAGGCCTTCCTGCACAATCTTGTTCATAAGCGTTTCTCCTTTTTGATCTGTTGTATGGTAAAAAATGGTTATCAAAAAAATTATGCGTCCCCTTCCGTCTCCGCGCAGAACTGCTCGAGGATGTGTTTGAGCTCGAGAAGTGCGGAATGACTGTCTCCGTCCACCTGAAATTCAAGAACGGAGAGAAGGGTGTTGCAGAACTCACGGTCTTCGGCAGCCATCGCCTCGACAGCAAGATAGCCGAACGCCGTAGTCGTAGGAAGGTTTTCATCCATCGCATCGATGGCGACAGAAAGTGCTTCCTCCGCATCCCCTCTCTTATAAAGGGAAACAGAGACGATCCCAAAGACGTGCTGGACATATGTCCCCGCCTCATAATCGGGATCAGATTCGGAAAAGCTCTCGTCGCGCAGAGCACAAAAATCGTAAAAATCCACTCTGTTGAGAAAGATGACGCCGTATTCCGCGACGTCGCCATAATGCTCTGCCGCATAACTGCGCTCGAGCGCATCGGCAAGATCGTCCGCTTTGCCGGTGCGGTTGTACAGAGAAATGCTGTACGTCGCGCAAGGCCCTTCCAGCCCGAGGCTGTCCGTCAGGCTGACCATGACACCGGGGAAAAAGAGGCTGAATACGCCGAACAGCACCAACAGCACCGCAAGTATGCAGGCAAGCGTCAACGCCGCCGTTTTGGCAATCAGTTTACCCAATGCGTTCTCCCCTCGTTTTTATGCGAAAGCCCGTTCAGCCGATCGGGCTCGCGGATTGTTTTCGTATTTGAACTATTTTAGCACACGCGAGCAAAAAAATCAACCTTATGGCAAAAAAAATAGTGCTACGAAGAAAAAAATATCATTTTTTCCGACAAACAAAAATAAAATAAAGTGCAACAAAAAATACGCGAGGTGAACAATGAAAAAGTTTTTATGCGGCCTGCTCGCCGCGGCTGCGCTGGTTGCGCTTTCCGCCTGCTCTGACACGGACGCGCTAAAAGCATCCGTCTCTGAATACAGGAGCAACATCTACATGGGCACCCAGGAAAGTTATTCCGTGTTTGCGGCATGGTCTACACGCGAATATCCCTATGTTTCGGACGGAAATGTCGGAGAGATGTCCGATCTGTTTGAAGTGACCCTCTCCGCGGCAGACAACACCGTGACTTATTCTGTCGAATATACCATAGACGGAAAAGAATACAGCTCGCAGCTCAGCTTTGACAGTGTGCGAATGGTACACACCTGTTCTCTCTCTTTGCCCGAACCGAAAGAGAGCGAGATCACCTTCAAGATCCTCGGCGAGGAAAAAGAGACGCTTGCCGAAGTCTGCGCAGCAAGCATCAAAAGTGAGGAGGTCCTCTCCTTAGAAAAATTGCTCGCCGCCGTACAGGAAAGCGAAAAAGATCGCATCGCTTCGATGATGCGCGGAAGCGAATTTTGCGGCGAGATCTATGTCCGCCTTCTCTATGAAAACGAACAATGCTATTATTATGTCGGGCTCATCGACCGCGACGGCGGATGCTACAGTCTCCTCGCCGATGCAGTGACGGGCGAGATCGTCGCGACGAGAGAATGATCGAACCCGCAAGCGCTTGCCCGAGCGACAAAAAATTAAACTAAAGCTTAAACTTCGGAACAAAATAAAAACCGTCTCATCAAATTATCAGATTTAAGACAAAATCTTTCCCGCCTTCTGATGTAAAAATACAGAAAAAACTTCCCGCCTTTTCAGCGATCTTCCCGTCGGAACATCCGTCTGATTTAACGTGGAGGTTTTTTCTTGCATTCGAACGCATTCCGTCCGATAAAAAGGAATGCAAAAAAACTACTTTTTTGAAATGACATCGACCGGCTGAAGCCTGAGCATGCGGACAAGCGGAAAAATCGCAGAAAGAGCCGCGATCCCGAAGCACAGCAAAAAGATCCGAAAAACATGCAGGGCACTGACGGCAACGACTGCAAGCCCGTTGTTTTCCTTATGTCGAAGAGTTTTACCATGATCGGGCCTAAGGACTTGGAATTAGCACAAACGGCTGATTTTTAGGGATATATGTCACGCATAATACATCGCATCAGTGCAAAAAATCCATTAAAATCTCATTCTGAACGTATAAAAATTCATCCTTTATCCGTATACGTCCGTTTGTTAGTTCAAGGCGATCCCTGTGTTTTTTCAGCGCATCGAAGAAATCGGAAGCAAAATCGGAGCCAAAAACACGGCGATAATCTTCAAGCGACAACCCTTCGGAAGTACGGAAAGCAAGCATGACCGTCTCAAATTTTGCATCCTCCCCTTCGATCTTTTCATCGTCGACAACAGGGAAATGATCGGAAAGAATGCACTTGATATAGTCGTCCAGATCGCGCGTGTTCGTAAATCTTCTCCCCTTCAAAAAGGAACTCGCCGCGACACCGAAACCGATGTACTCACCGCGGCGCCAGTAATTTAAATTATGCCGCGACTCGAATCCTTTTTTCGCAAAATTGGAGACTTCGTAGCGCACAAACCCCTTTTCGGAAAGCAATTTCCTCGCAAAATCATACTGCGACGCAACCTCGTCCGAATCGGGAAGCTCTCCGTTAAGATAATCGGTGTAGATCGGCGTGCCGTCCTCAGGCGTGAGCGCATACATCGAGATATGTTTTACTCCGCATCGCTCGGAAAGTTCTATCGCCTCGCGGATGTCCGAATCCTTCTGCCCTTTCAAACCGATCATGATGTCTGCGCTCTTGTTTACATCACCGAGCAATTCGCACGCCTTTTTAAAATCGTCTGCCGTATGAATGCGCCCGATGTCCTCCAAAATCGCGTCGTTTGCGGACTGCAATCCGACGGAAAAGCGGTTGATCCCCGCATCTTTATAGACTCTCACCGATTCTGCATCGATCGTTCCCGGGTTTATCTCGATCGTGATCTCAGCATTTTCGGCAAGGTCATAGCATTCGCGGATGCGACGCATACTGCCCAAAATCAGTTTTGCGTCAATGACAGAAGGCGTTCCACCTCCGAAATAGACGGTTTCTATCTTTTTCCCCTTAAGCGCTTCGGCGCGAAGTTTCATCTCCTTGTAGACACACGCCATGTATGCCTCGGCAAACCCGATCTTTCCCGGGTAAGAAGTGAAATCACAATACCTGCATTTCGACCTACAAAAAGGAATATGTATATAGATCCCAGCCATCTCTTCTCCTTTTGCCGCCAAAAAAGCGGCCTTCTTTTTTGAATGACCTCTTTTAAATGCATCCAAATCAGTTGCTGAAAACTGATCAAGCCATCAGTAAATCATTTTAATTTCAGATATATCAAATACTATGCCTGAAACACGTCGCCATATTATTGAGATTTTTTAACCCGACCGCATCTCTGAAAAAGCGGATGCAAAGACAATCGACGCGGCAGAAAAATTTTTTTAATCTCTTCTTCCGTCGCCAAAAAAAGGCCCTGCCAAAATTACGGATTCCAACCGAATTTACTCATGTCCACATAAAACAAGCCGTCGACACAACTGACTTCGATCCCTTCTTTTTCAAGAAGCATTTTTTGTACCTCAGCGCCGCCGAAGGCAAAGGCAGGCGCAAGCCGCCCCTCCCGATTGACGACCCGATGACATGGAATGACTCCGGGGCGCGGATTGACATGTAAAGCATATCCCACTGCACGAGAAGAACGCGGACTGGAACACATCGCCGCAATCTGTCCGTAAGAGGCAACTTTTCCTCGCGGTATTTTCTCCACCGCCTCATAGACTCTATCAAAAAAATTCATGTGCTCCTGTCTCCATTCTTTTTACTTTTTATGCAATTATGTCTGACATATTACATTGAAAACGCCAAAAAAAGCGGGTTTTGCTGAAAAAATGCAAGGTAAATAATCAACCGATTTTAATAAAGCAAGACGAAGCGTGCGCACCAAAAAGCGCAGAAGAAGAAAAAAGACGCCCTATACAGCGAGCGGCGGCGCCATGCACCGCCGCTCGAACCGATCACTTATTTGTCTTTAAGATGGACATGAACACTTCGCTCGGAACCTCAACAGAACCTATGCTGCGCATGCGCTTTTTGCCCTCTTTCTGTTTTTCGAGAAGCTTCTTCTTGCGCGTGATGTCACCTCCGTAACATTTTGCAAGCACGTCTTTGCGGACCGCTTTGACCGTCTCGCGCGCAATGATCTTTCCGCCGACAGCCGCCTGGATGGGGATCTCAAACAGCTGACGCGGGATCGCCTCTTTGAGATTTTCCGCAAGCTCCCTCCCGCGCGGATACGCCCTGTCCTTATGCACGATCATGGAGAGCGCATCGCAGACATCCCCGTTCAGGAGAATGTCCAGCTTGACGAGTTCGCTCTTTTCATAGCCGACGATCTCATAGTCAAAACTCGCATATCCGCGCGTGCGCGACTTCACCTGATCGAAAAAGTCATAGATGATCTCATTGAGCGGGAGCCTGTACAACAGCTTGACGCGCTTGGCGTCGAGGTATGTCATGTCCTTGAAAACTCCTCGCTTTTCCTGACAGAGATCCATGATTGAGCCGATGTATTCGGGAGGCGAGTATAACTCCACGCGGACAATCGGCTCTTCCATATAATCAATGTCCTCGGGAGGCGGGAGATGCGACGGATTGTCGACGAAGAACTCCTCTCCGTCCGTCTTGTGGACTAGATAAGACACGCTCGGCGCTGTTGTGATAATATCAAGCGCAAACTCGCGTTCGATGCGTTCCTGGATGATCTCCATATGCAAAAGCCCCAAAAAACCGCACCGAAAGCCGAAACCGAGCGCGACGGACGTATCCGGCTCAAAGATGAGCGCCGCATCGTTGAGCTGTAGTTTTAAGAGCGCATCCTTCAGATCGTTGAACTTGCTTCCGTCCAGCGGATAGATCCCGCAAAACACTACGGGCTGTACTTTTTTATACCCCGGCAACGGCTCAGGCGCAGGCGAAAGCGCGTTCGTCACCGTATCGCCGACTGCAACATCCTGAATGCTCTTTATGCTCGCCGCAATGTAACCGACTTCCCCCGCGCGAAGGATGTCCTTCGGCGTGAGCTTGGGGCTGAATGCGCCGACTTCGGTGACATCGAACTGCTTGTCCGAGCGGAACGTCTTGATCTGATCGCCCACACGCACACTGCCGTCTTTAATGCGCACAAATAATATGACGCCCTTATAGTTGTCGTAATAACTGTCAAAGATCAGCGCCTTGAGCGGTGCCTCGGTATCCCCGCTCGGAGAAGGAATATGCGCAACAATTTGCTCTAAAATGTCGCGTATATTTGTTCCCTCCTTCGCCGAAACACAGGGAGCATAAGAAGCATCGAGCCCGATGACATCCTCGATCTCCTTGCGCGTGCCCTCGATATCCGCGGAAGGAAGGTCAATTTTATTGATCACAGGCAGGATCTCGAGATCGTTTTCCAGCGCCAGGTAGACATTTGCAAGCGTCTGCGCCTCGATGCCCTGCGTCGCGTCGACAACGAGGATCGCCCCCTCGCACGCTGCGAGAGAGCGGGAGACTTCATACGTGAAGTCAACGTGCCCCGGTGTATCGATGAGGTTGAATTCGTATTCGTTTCCGTCGTCCGCCTTATAATACATGCGCACGGGCGTCAGTTTTATGGTGATGCCGCGCTCACGCTCGAGGTCCATAGAATCGAGAAGCTGATCTTCCATATCGCGGGCAGAAACCTGCCCCGTCAATTCCATGATACGGTCGGCGATCGTGCTCTTTCCGTGGTCGATGTGCGCAATGATGCAGAAGTTTCGGATTAATTTACTCGGTTTTGCCATGCTTTGCTCCGTTTCGATCTCCCGTTCGGGAGAAAAAATGCCGATAAAGATTCCCTTTTATTATAGTAAATTTGCGCAAAATTGGCAAATGAATTGCGAAAAAATCCGCGCCGTGGTACAATATTTTTTGAACACAGGAGGAAAGAAAACATGCGAATCCCGAAAGACAGCTTCCTGCTCTCAACGCCGATCGCACACCGCGGCGCATTCGACGAAAATGCGGGCATCCCCGAAAACTCCATCTCCGCCTTTGAACGCGCGATCGCGCTTGGCTACGCCATCGAAACGGATGTGCGCACGACAAAAGACGGCGCGCTCGTCCTCTTTCATGACGCCGAACTTCGCCGCATGACGGGACAGGACGGTATCGTGCGAAAAACTACGCTTTCCGAGCTCAAAGAACTTTCCCTCGGCGACAGCAAGGAAAAGATACCGACCTTTTCGGAATTTTTAGAACTCGTGAACGGCAAAACGCCCCTTCTCATCGAGATCAAAGACGTGCCGCGAAAAAGCCCCGTCAAGGAAGTGCTACGCGCGCTCGAAGGATACCGCGGCGAATTTGCCCTGCAGTCCTTTCACCCGCTCTACGTCAATGAGATCAGAAAACGCGCTCCGCACATCCTGCGCGGTCAGCTCGGATGCGGTAGCGAGCACTTTTCTCCGCGAAATTATTTTCTCAAACAGATGCCGCTCCACGCACTCACCAAACCCGATTTTATCAGTTATGATGTCCGCACCCTTCCCTCCCCGCGCGTCGCTGCTCTGCGCGAAAATGGCACACCCGTACTCGGCTGGACCGTGCGAAGCGAGGAAGAACGCGAACGCATCCGACCCTATACGGACAACATCATCTTTGAAAAAATCACGCCGCCGCGAAGCTGAATTATAAGTTGAATAAAATAAAAGACAGTTTTAGTATTATTGTCGTATAAATCCGCTGAACATTTTCCTGAGACGAGCCCATGCTCAAAGCAAAATAGGACAGAAAAACAAAGGCCGACTTTTTGTGCGAAACTCTTTCGCTTGAGAAGGCTTGAAAAAAATAACAGGAGCAAGGAATTGGAAGAACAGTTTGCGTCTATCGCGGAAAAACACGAAAAGGAAGATGCGGATGTTGCCGCATCGGAGGAAAAGATCCTCTCGGCAGCAAGAAGAGAATTCAGAAACGTCGACGAGATCCTCCGCGCCGCAAAAGAACGCGGACTCACCGGGCGGGATTTTTTTGCGTCGGAAGAAGGGATCGCGGATTTTCCCGTTCTTCCCGTTAGATTTTCTGACGAATTCTCCGTACACCGACACACGACCAGCCAACGCCCCTACCTGCACGCACAGGAGTTTTTTGAGCTGATCTATGCGCACCGCGGAACTTGCGTCCAGCAGATACGCGGCAAAGACGGGGCGCTCTTTCGCCTTCCGCTCCTCTCGGGACAGCTCTGCATTCTGCCGCCGAACTCTGTACACAGCATCGCGCGCTGTACAGATGCCGATCTCATCTTTAAATTCATCATCCCTCCCGCACTCTTCGAAAAGACAACAAGAGAACTTGCTCCCTTTGCGGAAAATTCCTCGAAAAATGCACTGCCCGAAGATGTTCTGCTCTTTGAGGAGGTCGGCGAAAGCGCGGAATACATGCTCTTCAAGATTTTAAAGGAATACATTCGGGATGAACGGGCAGAAGTCACGATCCCCTGTTGTCTCACCCTTTTGTTTGCAGAGCTCTGCCGCAAAACCCCGCTCACGGACAGCGCCTTTTGCGCGCGGCTGGAAGAATATTTTCGAGCGCATATACAGGACGCTTCCCTGCAGGGTTTTGCGGATTCTCTCGGCTACAGCAAAGAACACACGAGTCGCATCGTGAAACGCCGCGCGGGACGTGATTTTTCTTCCTTATTGCGAAACTTTCGCATCGATCGCGCGGCTGAAATTCTCGCGGAAAGCGATCTTTCAATTGAAGACGCGGCATATGCAGTGGGTTTTTCGAGCACCTCCGCACTGTACAAACAGTTCTTTGCGCGGTTCGGAATGACGCCGCGCGAATACCGAAAGCTCTATCGCTGACATGAACCGCCCCGAGCCACGCATATAAAAATATCATTTCTTGAGCATGCCACAAGGATAGGACCTTGAGAATTGTCATGCACGGAAACATATTGATCATGCGCGGAGATGGAATCGGGCTTCGTTTTCATGTAAAATGAAAGAAAAAAGGCGGAACAAAGATGAAAGCGGAACACATCGACGCGATCCCTCTCAGCAAAGACGAGGCTCTGAGCTATGCAAGGCTTGCCGCGGGCGAGTATAGACACACAAAGATCGAAAAGGCGAAATATCTAGGCGGAGGCTCTTTCGGGCGTGCTGTCGGAATCACTTTTTCAGACGGACAAAAAATCGTCGTGAAAATTCTTCGTGCGGACGGAATGCTGGAAAAAGAATCTTTCGACCTTGCGCTTTTGAAGAGACATTGTACGGAAAAAATCCCCGAAGTGCTGTTTGTAAGAAAAAAAGACTGTAAACTCCCGCTCGACTGTTACGGAATGGAGCACATCGAAGGGAAAAACGCGCTGATGGCACTCGGAATGCTCTTCCTCACGAAAAAAAGACGCCTCGAATTTGCCGATCGCGTGACGGGCGCCCTTCACTCTCTGCATACCTGCCAAAGCGACAGGTTCGGCGACACGCAGTCTCCCGATTGCACGACCTGGCAAGAATTTTACCGCCCCTTCGCTGAGCAGGTGTTAAAAAAGGCGGAAGAGCTTGGCAAAGACGGTAAACTCGGCGCGGACGTTGTCTCTACAATGCAGGCAGCATGGAAAAAATTTGACGTCATTTTTTCTGAAAATGTCGAAAAGGCATGCCTGATACACGGCGATCTGAACGTTGCAAACATCATGGTCGGAAAAAAGTATAAGGTGACGGGGTTTATTGACCCGCTCAACTCGATGTACGCCGACCGAGAATACGATCTGTTTCAGTTCGACAATCTGACAGGCAAGCGGTTTTTCCTTCGCGAAACCTATCTGAAAAAATACGGTGCAAGCAAATACTGCATGCAAAAACTCGCCTTTTACGGGCTGTGGAACGAAGTATTTTGTTACATCCGCTCGGGTGCACTGTTCAACATCATCTTAAAGCCGCTCGTCAAAAACATGAAGCGGAGGCTCAAAGAACTGTGAACTCGATCGGGGCAAATATCGTAAAACTTCTTTTGCGCGCATACACCTACCCATATCGCAAAAAGCACCTCTCTCTTTCGCGTTCGGTTCCCGACAAAGACAGACCTTTCCGCATCCCGAAAGATATCACGCATTCCGTTTGCCTTCTCGACGGTGTGCGCGCAGAAGTCTTTTCCGTGCAAGCCGCAAAGACGGAAATTTTATATCTGCACGGCGGCGGAAGCACGCGCCCCGTCGACAGAAGATACCGAGCCGTGGCCGTGCGGCTCGCGCGGGCGCTTTCCGCGCGGGTGACACTCATCGATCACATGACGGGAAGAGAGCTCGTATTTCCCTCCGTGCACGACGAATGCTTTTCTGCCTGCCGCGCCTATTTTTCCGAACACGGGAAAAACGCCTTTGCCGCAGGCGACAGCATGGGAGCAAATTTTCTGCTCTCTGCCTGCGTACGGCTCCGCGACGAACGGATAGCCCTGCCATGCGCGATCGGCCTGATCTCGCCCTTTGCCGACCTCTCCGCAAGCGGCGACTCTTACAGGGAAAACTGCCATGCAGACCCGATGTATTCGCTTCCGCGCGGAGAGAGTTTTGAAGAGCATGAAAAAGACATCCGCAGGATCCCCTTTTATTGCGGAAAAACAGATCCGAAAGACGCACGGCTTTCGCCCGCGTTCGCAGATTTTGAAGGCTTCCCGCCCGTACTCATCCAATGCGGCGAAACGGAGACATCGAGAAGCGACTCCGAAATGCTTCGCGACGCGATGAAAAACAAAGGCGTGCCCGTAACGCTCGAGATCTGCGAAGGGATGTTCCATGACTTTTCCATCCTCTTTCCCATACTGAAAGAAAGCAGAAAGGCCTGGCAAAACCTATATGATTTTTTCAGACGTCAAATTACGTAAAATACTCCGCACGAGGTCGATTTGTGCGGAGTTTTTTGCAATTATGTCTGACATAATACTCTTCATTTTTAAATTTTTTGGACTTTTTCTTTAAAAATATGCACCGCGCGGTCGATATCCGTCTCATCCGCCTCGCGAACCGAAGCATAGGGAAAGGGCATGCCGAGCGCGGAATATTTCTCCTCGCAAAGTTTTCTAAACGGCAAAAATCTGACTGCGGGCGAAGAAAAGAAGGAAGAAAGCAGGCGCGCAAGCGATGCAATCTTGTCCTCAGAATCATTTTTTTCGGGGACCAAAACATTGGTGACACGGACCGCTTTCCCCTGCCGCAGACAAACCGAGAAGAACTTTTCATAGACAGAGAGATCGTCCGTCTGCTGATTTTTCACGTCGCAGATGATCTCGTCGCACGCCGCGATCAGGCGCTCGTCACAGATATGACCGTTGGTCTCCGCGCAGACGCGGATGCCTGCGGCGCGGAGTTTTCCCGCAAGTTCCAAAAAAAAGTCCGCCTGCATAAACGGTTCGCCGCCCGAGAGAGTGACCCCTCCGCGACGGAAATACGGCTTGTAGCGCTTCAGCTTTTGCAAAAGCGCATCCGCCTCGGTCGTCTCCCCCGCCTTGAACAGCGTCTCGGGATTATGACAGAAAGGACAGCGCAGGTTACAGCCCGAGAAAAACACGACACAGCGAAGCCCCTGCCCGTCCACACCCGAACCGCAGTAGACGGAATCGATATAGCCCGTCATACGCGTGCGTGGTAGGTGCGTTTGAGCACCTCGAGCTGATGCGCCTTCGATAGCTTATGAAAGTTGACGGCATAGCCCGAAACGCGGATGGTGATGTTGGGATAGAGCTCGGGATGCTCCATTGCCGCCACAAGTTTATCACGATCGAATACGTTGACATTGAGGTGATGCGCGCCCTGCGCAAAGTAGCCGTCGAGCAGATCGCAGAGATTCTCGACACGGTCCGCATCGTTCTCGCCGAGTGCGGAAGGAACAATAGAGAAAGTGTTCGAGACGCCGTCACGACAGCACTCGTAAGGGATCTTTGCGACTGAATTGAGGGAGGCAAGCGCGCCGCTCACATCGCGGTTGTGCATGGGGTTTGCACCCGGCGCAAAGGGCTCGCCGGCCTTTCTGCCGTCGGGTGTCGCGCCCGTCTTTTTACCGTAAACGACGTTGGAAGTGATGGTGAGCACCGAAAGCGTATGCACCGCGCCGCGATAGGCGGGAGTCTTTTTCAGCTCTTCGTAAAATTCACGCAAGACGTCCGCCGCGATCTCGTCCGCGCGGTCATCGTCGTTGCCGTATTTCGGGAACTCCCCTTCCGTTTTGAAATCGCAGATGATGCCCTCCTCGTTGTAGACGGGCGTGACCTTCGCATAACGGATAGCGGAGAGCGAATCGGTGACGACGGAGAGCCCCGCGACGCCGCACGCGAGGAAGCGCTCGACCTCCGTGTCGTGCAGCGCCATCTGGATCTTCTCGTAGGCGTATTTGTCGTGCATGTAGTGAATGACGTTGAGCGTGTTGACATACAGGCGGCACAGCCATGCCATGTACTTTGCATACGCCTTGCGCACGATCGCATACTCAAGCACACCCGTGAACGGCTTTCCCTCGGGACCGAGCTGTTTGCCGCTCTTCTCGTCCTTTCCGCCGTTGAGCGCGAGCAAAAGAAGCTTTGCGAGATTGCACCGCGCGCCGAAAAACTGCATTTGCTTGCCGATCTTCATCGCGGAGACACAGCAGGCAATGCCGTAATCGTCGCCGTACAGCGGGCGCATGATGTCGTCGTTTTCATACTGAATGGAATCGGTGTCGATGGAGACCTGCGCGCAGAAGCGCTTGAAAGGCTCGGGCAGACGCTCGGACCAGAGCACGGTGAGGTTGGGCTCGGGCGCCGCGCCGAGATTGTAAAGGGTATGGAGAATGCGGAAAGAGGTCTTCGTGACCAGCGTGCGGCCGTCCTCGCCCATTCCGCCGACACTCTCTGTCGTCCAGGTCGGATCGCCGCCGAAAAGATCGTTGTATTCGGGCGTGCGAAGCTGGCGGGTGATGCGGAGTTTAATGACAAAATCGTCGATGAGCTCCTGCGCAGTCTCCTCTGTGAGCACCCCTGTAGCGAGATCGCGCTCGATGTAGACGTCGAAAAAGGTGCTGACCCTGCCAAGGCTCATCGCCGCGCCGTTCTGCTCTTTGATCGCCGCGAGATAGCCGAAATAGGTCCACTGGATCGCCTCGCGCGCATTTTTAGCGGGAGCGGAGATGTCGATGCCGTAAAGGAGCGCCATATCTTTGAGTTTTTTGAGAAAATCGATCTGTTTGAACAGTTCTTCCAGCCTGCGGATGTTTGTCTCGTCCATCAGCTGTTCGCCGTAAGCCGCTTTTTCGCGCTGTTTTTCCTCGATGAGGCGGTCGACGCCGTACAGTGCGACGCGGCGGTAATCGCCGATGATGCGCCCCCTGCCATAAGCGTCGGGAAGACCCGTCAGAAGCCCAGCATGACGGACCGCCTTCATCTCGTCCGTGTAGACGTGAAAGACGGCGTCGTTGTGCGTGGTCTTATAGCTGAACTCCGTCTCGACGAGATCGGAGAGCTTGTGCCCGTACGCCTCGCACGCCTGGCGCGCCATGCGGATCCCGCCAAACGGATTGACCCCGCGCTTGAGCGGCGCATCCGTCTGAAGCCCGACGATGAGCTCTTTCTCGCGGTCGATGTACCCCGCAGGATAAGTCAGAAGCGAAGAGACACGCTCGGTGTCGATGTCAAGGACGCCGCCCTTGTCGCTCTCCGCCTTCAGGAGCGCGTTCACCTTCTCCATCAGCGCACGCGTGCGCTCCGTGGGCGGCGCAAGAAAATCCCCACCCCCTTCGTAAGGCGTATAATTGCGCTGAATGAAATCGCGGACATCGATGGAATTTAAATAGGCGCCCTTTTCAAACTCTTTTTTCATGAACTTTTACGCTCCTTTGACAAAGAAATAAAAAACCTGCGCAGCTCAATAAGAACTGCCCAGGTGGTCGGCATAAGCGATCTTTTCGCTCCCCTGCAGTTTCCTGCCAATCCACCAGTCGCGAAAAGAATTTGTGTACAAACACAAGATATTGTATTGCGTTTGTCTTGTGATTACAGTATAAACCAAACAGCCGATTTTGTCAACGGTTTTGCGGCGGTATTTTTTACAAAACCGCGCCGCCTCCGTCGCGGTTTCCGACGGAGGGCAAAAGCCCCCTTGCATGCGTATCTTTGCCGCAAAAAAAGCGCAGTCCCGCCGAAAAGCGGAAAGACTGCGCTGTTTAAGAACAAAGTTACAGAAGCTCTTTTCTCTGTTCAGCTTCGGAAAGCGGCGAGAGATATTTCGGCGCGATGTCGAATGCGGTCACAGCGCCCGTCTTTCCCTCCGCGTGCAGGCGATACACCGCGCGCGCATAGGCGACGAGAACGCTCGATGTAAACTCGGGGTTTGAATCGAGCTTGAGCGAGAACTCCATGAGGAACTTGCTGTCCGCTGCGGATTTGCCCGAGCGGAGCACGAAGCCGCCGTGCGGAAGCGCGGAATGGTCGCGTTTGAGCTCCTCTTCGGAGATGAAATGCACCGTCGTGTCATAGTCGGAGAAATAGTTGGGCATTTCCTTGATCTCCTTTTCGATGCGCGCAAGGTCTGCCCCCTCTTCCGCCACCACATAGCATTCGCGCGTGTGTTTCTCGCGGGTGGTGAGGACGGGATTTTCGCCGCCGCGCACGCGCTCGAGCGCGCTCTCGACGGGAACAGTGTACTGACGCGCGTCCTTGACGCCCGCCACGCGGCGGATCGCGTCGCTGTGCCCCTGGCTGACGCCTTTGCCCCAGAAAGTATAGCTGCTGCCCGCGGGAAGCGCCGCGCCGAAATAGATGCGTGCAAGCGAGAACAGGCCCGGATCCCAGCCGATGCTCATCGCGCCGACGTGAGAAGCCTCCTTTGCCGCCTTGTCGAGCGCCTCAAAGTACGCGGGGATCTTTGCATGCGTGTCGAAGCTGTCCACCGTATTGAACAGGCGGACGACCTGCGCGGACTGCTCGGGAAGATCGGTCGCACTGCCGCCGCAGAGGATCATCACGTCGATCTTGCCGACGTAATCCTTCATCGCCTCGTATTTTTCCACTTTGACGGGCAAAACCGTGTGCACCGAAGCGGGATCTCTGCGCGTAAATACGGCGACGATCTCCATGTCCGCGTTCTGCGCCACGGCGTACTGCACGCCCCTGCCGAGGTTGCCGTAACCGACAATGCCCAATCTGATCTTCTGCATATAGAACTCTCTCCTTTTATCTTTTCACTTTGATCACTTAATAGTTTACGCCTGCGCGAAAAAAAAGTCAAGCGAACGGCAATTCGTTCGCTTGATGACAGGGTTTAGATTTTTTTATAGCTAAGCACCTTTCCGTCAAGGTCTTTGAGGGTGAACGCGCCGTCTTCGAGCACGAGGTAACTGCGCGGCGTTCCGTCCTTGGGAAGGGAGACCGACCCGCAGTTTGCGACGACGATCCCGTCTTTTTCACGAATAAAACCCGTGTGATAATGCCCGTAGACAAACGCATCGCCGCAGTTTTTGGGAAGCTTGTCGATGCACCAGCGGTCTCCGTGCTGCAGGAGCACCTCTTTGCCGCTCTCGACAACGACTGCTTCCGCCACAAAGTCGAAGTCGGAGATCATGGTGTCGACGTCGCTGTCGCAATTGCCCTTGAGCACAAGCAGTTTGTCCGTCATTTTATTGAGGACGGCGGCAACGCCCAGCGGGTCGTAGCCGTCGGGAAGCGGGTTGCGCGGACCGTGGTTATAGATGTCGCCGAGGAGAATGAGTTTTTCCGCCTTCTCCTCCGAGAAGCGCGCTACAAGCTGCCCGGCATACAGCGCCGAGCCGTGGATATCGGATGCGATCAGATATTTCATGCGGCCTCCGTCAGTCTTGGGAAACAGAGAATTTGTAGACGGTGGAAGAGCGGTAGATCTTGTTCATGTCATAGATCGGATCGCCGAACGCCGCATAAGAGGGGCAATTCACCGCGTTGGGGAAATACTGCGTCTCGAGCGCAAAACCCGCATAGCGCGAATAATGTCCGCTCTTGCCCTGCACGTTGAGGCCGTTGCCCGTGTACAGCTGTACCCCGGGCATGTCGGTGAAGACCTCCATGAGAATGCCGCTGCGGCTTCCCTCCGCCTCCGCGATCTTGGCAAATTCGCCCGCCTTTTTGTTGAGCACGAAGTTGACGTCATAGCCGTCGCCGTTGCGGATGTCCGCATCGTCCGTATCCCCCACGCGCTCGCCGATACGCCTGCCCTTGCGGAAATCGAAAGGCGTTCCGGCAACATCTTTGAAGTCGCCGTGCGAAAGGCGTTCTTCGTCGATGGGCGTGATGCGGTCGGCATCGATCTGGAGGAAGGTGTCGAGCACGTTTCCGTTTCCCTCTCCGTCCAGGTTGAAATAAGAATGATTGGTAAAGCTGAGAGCCGTCTTTCGGTTGCTCATCGCAGCATAATCGATACGGAGCGCGCCGCCGACGAGCGAATAGTTGATCTGCACTTTCACATCGCCCGGATAGCCCTCTTCTCCGTCGGGTATGATCAGGCTGAGCGCAAGGATATCGCCGCGCGGACCGTCGTAAACGTGGTTCCAGATCTTCTTGTGGAAGCCGTTTTTGCCGCCGTGATGATGATTCTCGCCCTCGTTGCGGGTGAGTTCGTAGGTCACGCCGTCCACCGTAAATCTGCCCTTTTCGATGCGCCCCGCGACGCGGCCGACAAGCGCGCCGAAATAATTGGGATCCTGCTCGTAGGAGGCCACATCGTTGTAGCCGAGGATGACGTCGACGGGATTTCCGTCTTTGTCCGCGACCTTCAGCGACTGCACGATGCCGCCCAGATTGAGGATGGTCGCCTCATTGACGCCGTCTTTGATCTTGAATGCGAGGACGTCGCGTCCGTCCGAAGTTTTGCCGAATACGCTCGCGTGTATCATATCTCTTTTCTCCTTATCTTGTTTTTAGAACCCCGCCCGTCAGCCGATGAGCTCGGCGATGTTCAGACGCACGGCACCGGGGGTGCGCACGCTCGCAGAGAAGACGTTTTCCCTGCCGAATACTTTTCCCATCTCCTCGACATAAGCGGGGACTTCCGCATCCGCGAGATAGGCAATGATCGTGCCGGCAAATCCGCCGCCGTGAACGCGCACCGCACCGTCACGGATGAGCCTGCGGGACATATGGATCGCAAGCGGGACGGGCTGTTCGCAGCTTCCCGGGACACAGCAGTTCTGCAGACAGTTGAGACTGCTCTCCCCCGAGCTTCCGATCTCAGCCAAAAACGCCTTCACGTCGCCCGAGCGGAGCGCCTGCGCCGCGCGGTCCACGCGCTCGTTCTCTTCATAATAATGGAAAGCGCGGAGGATGGCGCGCTCGGAAACCTTTTCGCGCAAAGCGGGCACAGAACGGAAAAACAGCTCATAGTCCACATCGCGCAGGACATCCTTGCCGAAGAACTGCGCCACGGCGTGCATCTCCGTGCGGATCGCCGCATAGTGCTCCGTGAGCAGAGCGTGCGAGCCGCCCGTGTTGGTGATGACGAGGGTATAGCCCGCGGGCGCCGCAAGATTTTCGATGACAGGCGCCGAGGGATCTTTGAAGTCGATCTTGTTGATGCCGCCCAGCGAAATTCCCGACTGATCGAGAAGGCCGCAGGGCTTCCCGAAATATTCGTTTTCGGAATACTGCGAGACGATCGCCTTTTCAACGGGGTCGGATGCGCCGTTCAGATAAAGGGAATTGAGGATCTCGCTGATCAGAAGCTCAAACGCCGCGGAAGATGAGACGCCCGCACCCTGAAAGATGGTGCTGTCCGTATAAGCGGTAAAGCCGCCAACTTTGTAGCCGCGGTCGACAAATCCCTTGACGACGCCGCGGACGAGCGCGATGCTCTTTCCGTACTCCGACTTGCGCACGGCAAGATCGTTCACGTCCAGAGAAAAAGAGGGATATCCCGCAGAGCTGACGAAGATCTTTCCGTCAGAACGCGGCGAGACTGCGGCGAGGATGTCACAGCTGACCGCGGCGACGAGTACCTTTCCGCAGTTGTGGTCGGTGTGGTTTCCGATCACCTCTGCCCTGCCCGAAGAGGAAAACCAAGCCTCGGGCTTTTTGCCCTCCTGCTTTTCAAAGCGCTGTTCCAGCGCCTGCATGCGGCGGATGAATGCCTGCCTGTCCGCGTCCTTGCCGTAAAGATCCTTCAGCTGCATAAAACTTATCCCTTTCCGTTTTAAAATTACAGAGGGAGAACCCTCTTGTTCTCCCTCTATTATAGCATTTTATTTTATAATTGTAAATATTTTTTTACTTATTCTGCGGAATATCGGGAATACTCGCAAAACCCTGTTCAAGGTCGGCTTCCGTCGGAATATAGTCGGACATGGTCTTGTCATTGTACTGTTTATAGGCAGTCATGTCGAAATAGCCCGTGCCCGTAAGCCCGAAGAGAATAGTCTTCTTTTCGCCGCTCTCCTTGCACTTGAGCGCTTCGTCCACCGCGACACGGATCGCGTGGCTGGATTCGGGAGCAGGAAGGATGCCCTCGGTGCGCGCGAACATCTCCGCCGCCTCAAAGACCTTGGTCTGCTCCACGGAGACCGCGCGCATATAGCCCTGATTGTAGAGCGCGGAAACGATGGGGCTCATGCCGTGGTAACGAAGCCCGCCCGCATGGTTGGGCGCCGGCATAAATCCGCAGCCGAGCGTGTACATGCGCGCAAGCGGCGTGATCTTTGCGCTGTCACAGAAGTCATAGACGTACCTGCCGCGCGTGAGCGAAGGACAGCTCGCAGGCTCGACGCCGACAAATTCGATATCGTTCTTTCCCGCGATCTTGTCGCCCATGAATGGAGCGATCAGACCGCCGAAGTTGGACCCTCCGCCGCAGCAGCCGATGATCATATCGGGAACGATGCCGTATTTTTCCATCGCCGCCTTGGTCTCCTGCCCGATGACCGACTGGTGCAGAACGACGTGGTCGAGAACGCTGCCGAGCACATAGCGGCAGGAATCGGACGTGACAGCTTTTTCCACCGCCTCACTGATCGCGCAACCGAGCGAACCGCCCGTGCCGGGGAATTCTTTGAGGATCTTTCTGCCCGCTTCCGTCGTGTCCGAAGGGGAAGCGATGACCTTTGCGCCGTAAGTGCGCATCACCTCGCGGCGGTGCGGTTTCTGTTCGCTGGAGACCTTGACCATGTAAACGGTGAGGTCGAGCCCGAAGTATGCAGCCGCCATCGAGAGCGCCGTGCCCCACTGGCCCGCGCCTGTCTCCGTGGTGATGGATTTGAGGCCCTGTTTCTTGGCATAGTATGCCTGCGCGACGGCGGAGTTGAGCTTGTGCGAACCCGAGGTGTTGTTCCCCTCAAACTTGTAATAGATATGTGCGGGCGTGCCGAGCGCCTTTTCAAGGCAGTAAGCGCGCACCAGCGGCGAAGGACGATACATCTTGTAAAAATCGCGGATCTCCTCGGGGATGTCGATGTAGAGATCCTTGGTATTCAGCTCCTGGTCCACACAGTCTTTGCAAAAGACCTGGCCGAGCTCATCCGCCGTGCAGGGCTTGAGCGTTGCTGGGTTGAGGAAGGGATCGTGCTTAACCTTCATCGCCGCATTGAGATTATACCACTGTCTGGGGATCTCGTTTTCCGAGAGATAGATCTTGTAGGGAATCTGTTCTTTTGACATCTTTTTTTCCTCCAGAAATAATTTTTCAGCAAAAAAAACACGGTAAACATCGCTTGGGACGATGTAAACCGTGTTGCCACCCAAATTTACGCCTTGCGGCGCCTCCTTGCAGGTACTGTCATACCCTCTTCCTGTAACGTGAAAGCCACGTCGGAAACTACTCGGATGCCCTTTCGCTCCCGCCCTCGGTAATCCATTCGCCGTGCGTCAGACCGTCTCCATTCCACCGCCGAAGACTCTCTTTGGATCTGCATTAGCAGGTTACTACTTTACCTCATCGGTTTTCTCAATCATAGCACAGCCGTTTGCGTTTGTCAATCATTTTTTTTGAAATTTTTTAAAAATTTTTTTGCCGTCTGAACGGTTGTTTTCCCGCCGACAACGCCCCTTTTATATATAAAAATAAAGGGCTCCGCATGAGCACGCCGATAAAGAGACAAACTACTTGCATGAAAAAATTTTTTGCGCTCGCCCTCGCCGTAACTCTCGGTTTCTTGCTCTTGCCGCCCCTCCCCGCCCGCGCGCAGAGCGCACCAAATGCGGAAAAGAGCCTCTACCTGACCTTTGACGACGGCCCCACCGACTCCACGACCCCTCACGTTCTCGACGTACTGAAAGAAGAAAAAGTACCCGCCACCTTTTTCCTGATCGGGCGGCAGATAAACGGCAGAGAGGAGATCGTCCGCCGCATCGCCGCCGAAGGACATGCGATCGGCGTGCACACGCATTCGCACGAATACAAGAAGATCTACGCCTCCCCCGCAGCACTGCTCAAAGACATTGCGCTTTGCAAAAAGGAGATCCTGCGCGTTTTGCCGAACACGCAACTCACCCTCTACCGCTTTCCGGGCGGCGGCTTTACCCTTTCCGAATCGCTTCGCGACGCCGTGAAAAAGACGGGACTCCGCGCCGTGGAATGGAACGCCTCCGTCGAAGACGCCGTAGATCCTGCCGCTAATGCCGAGAAACTGTTTCAAAACGCCGTACAGTCCGCAAAGGGAAAAAACGAAGTAATCTTACTGCTGCACGACGGCGTCGGATACCGCGCGACCGTCGAATGTCTGCCGCGGCTCATCGGTTTTTTCCGACAAGAGGGATATGTCTTTCGCAAACTGAACTGAAAAAAAATGCAGACTCCGAAGCTTTTCGCGGCAGGAGCCTGCATTTTCTAAAATTTGCGCACGAACATTCGCGCGGACGCATTGAAAGATCAGCCGTTGAGAACGAGCGTTCCGCGCAGCTCGTTGATGTCTGCGATCCCGTGCTTATCCAGCCAGTCGTTGAGCTCGCGGACGATGCGCGGCATCGCAAGGGTGTCCGTGAAATTCGCGGTGCCGACCTGAACCGCGGCGGCGCCCGCAATGATGAACTCGAGCGCATCGCGCGCACATGTAATGCCGCCCATGCCGATGACGGGGATGCGGACCGCACAGCAAGCCTCATATACCATGCGCACCGCGATCGGACGAATGCCCGCACCCGAAACGCCGCCCGTATTGTTGGCGAGCAAAGGACGGCGGCGCTCCACGTCAATGACCATGCCCGTGAGTGTGTTGATCAGGGAGATACAGTCCGCACCGCCCTCCTGCGCCGCGACCGCGTTCGCCGCGATGCTCTCGACGTTGGGAGAGAGCTTTACGATGAGCGGGGTCTTTTTGAGGGATGCCTTTGAAATGCGCGTGACCTCGCAAACGCTCTCGGGACGGATGCCGAACGCCATCCCGCCGCACTTTACGTTGGGACAGGAGATGTTGAGCTCGATCATGTCGACTTTGCCGTCCAGGCGCGCACAGATGCCCGCATAGTCGTCGAGCGTCCTGCCCGCGACGTTTGCAATGACGACCGTGCCCGAGGCCTTCAGAAAATCGAGATCGTCGCGCAAGAACTCCTCAACGCCGGGATTCTGCAATCCGACAGCATTGAGAATGACCCCGTACCCCTCCGCGATGCGGGGCGTGGGATTGCCGAGACGAGGCTCGAGCGTCAGCCCCTTCGTACTGATCCCGCCGAGCTCGCCGATATGATAAATCTCGTTAAATTCTTTGCCGAAACCGAAGGTGCCGCTTGCCGCGATCACGGGGTTTTTGAAGTCCACCCCGCAGATGTTTACGCGAAGATCTGCCATCAGAGTTCCACCTCCCCGATCTCAAACACGGGCCCGTCTTTACAGACGCGCGCATTGCCCTTGCCGTCCGTTTTCTTGCACACGCAGACGAGGCAGGCGCCGATGCCGCAACCCATGCGCTCTTCCAAAGAGACAAAACACGGGATGTTCAGCCCGCGCTCCGCAAGCCCCGCTTTCAGCGCGCGAAGCATGGGCGTGGGGCCGCAAGAGAGAATGACGTCGGGCCGCGCATCTTCTAAGTCTTTGAAAAACTCCGAGACAGCAGTGCCCTTCGCACCGAAGCTTCCGTCGTCCGTCGCGACAAAAAGAGCGTCCGAACGATGGTCGTACATCCCGAAAGAGTTGACATATTCCGCGCTCCGAAATCCCATATAACTGCGGAAATGGATGTCGCTGTCATGATACTCGTTCAGAACAGAGAGGAGCGGAAAGATGCCCACGCCACCGCCTACGAGCGCGACGCGTTTTGCCTCCTTTGGAATGACAAAACCGTTGCCGAGCGGGAGGACGCATTGCAGGACATCCCCCTCTTCTTTGCGGGATAAAAGCTGTGTTCCTTCCCCCTTGACCTGATAACACACCCCCGCACGCCGCGCCTCTTTGTCGTAGGAAAAAATGGCAAACGGGCGGCGCAGAAGATGTGCGCCGTCACCGACCGAGAGATTCAAAAACTGGCCGCAGCGAAATTCGATCGGTTCGGGAAGTTCGAGAAAGATCTCAAAGATCCCCGGAACGATCTCTTCATTGCTTACGACTTTGACTGAGAGTTCCTTCACTCTGTTTCCTCCGTTTTTAATGTGTTTATGCGTGACATAGTACTCTGAATCAACCCTTGATCGCGCGATTCAGGTCATTTTTCATGTCAATGCACGCCTGACGCGCCGCCGCATCGAAAGCAAGACCCGCGTATTTTTCCTGTCTGTACGCGCACAGAATGCCGCGGGAAGAGTTGACAATACCGCCCAGACCGTCCTTGTCGAAGCAGACTTTGAGATCGTCCGCCGTGCCCCCCTGCGCCCCGTAACCGGGGATGAGGAAGAAGGTGTGCGGCATCTCGCCGCGAAGGATGCGCGCCTGTTCGGGATGGGTCGCACCGACTACCGCACCGACTGCGGAGTAGCCGTATTTTCCTATGCTGGACGAGCCCCATTCCTCTACCAGCCCGCCCATATATTCATAGACGGTCTTGCCGTTTTCCAGGCGAAGATCCTGCAGTTCTCCGCTCGATTTATTGGAGGTCTTGACGAGCACAAAGATACCCTTGTCTCGCTTTTCCATCCAGCCGAGAAAGGGCTTGATCCCGTCCGAACCGAGATAGCCGTTGACGGTGAGAAAGTCGGAATCGAAGGCGGTATAAGCCGCGTCCGCGACTTTGGTCTCGCCGAGGTATGCCTTGGCATAGCACTCCGCCGTCGCGCCGATGTCGTTGCGCTTCGCGTCCGTCATGACGAGCATCCCCTTTTCGGAGGCATAGCGGACGGTCTCCGCAAATGCGCGCATCCCCTCCAATCCGTACATCTCATAATAGGCGATCTGCACCTTGACCGCGGGAACAATGTCGCAGATGGAATCGACCAGCCTGCGGTTAAATTCGAGCACCGCGTCCGCGGCGCCTTTGAAGTCCTTGACGCCCGCACGCATGTCCTCGGGAAGATAGTCAAAATTCGTGTCCAGCCCCGCGACCGTGGGGTTGTCGAGCTCTTTTATCCTGTCGATGAGTCTGTCAATGATCATGATGCACCTCAATATTTCGCGCCGTATTCGGCGAGGTATGCGCGTATGGCAGGGACGTGCTCTTTGCCCGCAATGACGCCCTGTTCGAGCGCCTCGACGATGTCCGCGATGGTGACGATGGAATAGACCTTTACCCCCTCTTCCGCATATGCCTGCTGAACGGCGGACTGTTCGCTGTTCAGCGCCTTTTCCATCCTGTCGACGGTGATGATCATACCTGTGATGTCCACCTTCGCCGCACCGCGAAGTTTGGGCAGAACCTCTTTGAGTGCCTTTCCGCTGGTCATGACGTCCTCGACGATGACGACCTTTTCGCCGTCTTCAGGCTGTTTGCCGACAAACATGCCGCCCTCGCCGTGGTCCTTTACCTCTTTCCTGTCAAAGCAGAAATTGACGTCAATGCCGTATTTTTCGTACAGAGCGACCGCCGCAGAGAGTGCCAGCGGAACGCCTTTATAGGCGGGGCCGAACAGCGTCTCGACGGGAACGGAATGCGCATGGATGCAGTCGGCGTAGAACTCGCCGAGGCGCTTGATCTGCGCGCCCGTCTTATACTCGCCCGCATTCAGAAAATAGGGCGCTATCCTGCCGCTCTTGAGCTTGAACGTGCCGAATTTGAGCACGCCGCACTCGGCGAGAAAACGAATGAATTGCTGTTTATAATCCATGAGGATCCTCCTTTTTCAGCCTTTGTATGTGATATTGCCGTCCGCGATCGTGTACTTCACGGCACCGCTGACTTCATAGCCGCCGAAAGGCGTATTTTTGCCCTTGGAGACAAAGTCCTTGGGGTCGATCGTATAGGTCGCGTTGAGATCTGCGATCATGACGTCCGCGACGCCGCCCTCGGCGAGATCGCCTCCCTCCAGCCCGAGAATTTTCGCGGGGTTTGTGCTCATGCGGCGGACCAGTTCGTTGAGGGTCAGCACGCCGCTCTTGACGAGATAGGTGTACGAGAGCGAAAAAGAGGTCTCAATCCCGCTGATGCCGAATGCCGCGAGGTTGTACTCCACTTCCTTCTCGTCCCTGTGGTGCGGGGCGTGGTCGGTGACGATGCAGTCCAGCGTGCCGTCCGCGAGTCCCGCCTTGATCGCCGCGACATCTTCCGCCTCGCGGACGGGCGGATTGACTTTCGTGTTTGCGTCGAACGTGACGACGACGTCGTCGGTGAGCGTGAAGTAATGCGGGCAGGTCTCCGCCGTGACGGAAACGCCGCGCGCCTTTGCTTCGCGCAGGAGCTGTACGCCGCCTTTCGTCGAGACGTGGCAGATGTGCACGCGCTTTCCCAGCGTCTCCGCGAGCAGGATCTCGCGCGCGATCATCACCTCTTCCGCCGCGCGGGGAATGCCCTTGAGCCCCGCGAGCGTGCTGTTGTAACCCTCGTTGACAACGCCGCCGTCCACGAGGTCTTTGTCCTCGCAGTGAGAGAGACAGATCATGCCGAAATCGGAGGCATACTCCATCCCCAAACGCATCATGCGGGCATTGGAAACAGGCCTTCCGTCGTCGCTGAACGCGACGGCGCCCGCCTCCTTCATCTTGCCCATCTCCGCGAGCTGTTCGCCCTTTTCCCCTGCCGTGATCGCGCCGATCGGGCGCACTTTGCAGCAGCCGACTTCTTTCGCGCGCGCGACGATGTATCCGACGACCGCCGCGTTGTCGCAGACGGGCTGTGTGTTCGGCATGCAGCAGACCTGCGTAAATCCGCCGCGCGCCGCCGCCGCGGTTCCGCTCGCGATATCCTCTTTGTACTCAAAACCCGGCTCGCGCAGATGCACATGCATGTCGATGAGCCCCGGAAAGACGTGCAGTCCCTTCGCATCCAGAACCTTTGCGCGGGGATCTTCCAGATCTTTGCCGATCGAAACGATCTTTTTCCCGTCGATCAGGATATCGCGCTCCTGCGTGCGGTCGGGAAAGACGACGGTGCCGCCCTTTATGAGAAGTTTACTCATTTGCATTGCCTCCCTGTCTGTTTTTGCAGAGCAGGAACAGGAGCGCCATGCGCACGGCGACCCCGTTGAGCACCTGCTCGGTGATCTCGCTGTTCTCCGCGTCGATGACGTCGGAGGTAAACTCCACCCCGCGGTTGACGGGCCCCGGATGCATGACGATGCAGTCCTTGTCCGCAAAGCGCAGGTGTTCTTCGCCCACTCCGTAGAATTTCGCATACTCGGAGAGGGACGGGAAAAGTCCGCCGTGCATGCGCTCCAGCTGAATGCGGAGCCCCATGACGACGTTGGCGCCCGCGAGCGCTTCCTCGCGCGAGCGAGCGATGCGCGCACCCATCCGTTCGATGCCCTGCGGCATCAGCGTGGACGGCGCAAACATCGTGACTTCCGCGCCGAGCTTGGTGAGCCCGAAGAGATTGCTCTTTGCGACGCGCGAATGCTTGATGTCGCCGAGGATGGCGACTTTTAAGCCCTTGAAGGAGCCGAACTTCTCGCGCATCGTGTAAAAATCGAGCAGCGCCTGCGTCGGATGTTCGTTCATACCATCGCCGCCGTTGACGACGGAGGCGCGAACGTGACTCGCAAGCAGACGGGGCGCGCCGCCCATCGGGTGGCGGATAACGATGATGTCGTTCTTCATCGCGTCCAGCGTGTAACCCGTGTCGATCAGCGTCTCCCCCTTCTGCACCGAGGAAGAAGAGGCGGAGATGTTGACGGTCCCCGCGCCGAGATACTTCGCCGCAAGTTCAAAGGAACAGCGCGTGCGCGTGCTGTTTTCATAAAACAGAGTGGTCACCGTCCTGCCCTGAAGATGGGGCAGTTTTTTGAGGTTCTGCGTGAGCAGTTTTTTCATGCCCACCGCCGTGTCGAGGATGGTCAGGATATCCTCCGCGGAGGTATCGTAAAGACCGAGCAAATCTTTTCCTATCATTCTATGACCTCTGTAAAATTATTGACGTTGGATGTGTTCGATGCCGATGCAGTCCTCGCCCTCGATCTCGACGAGCCGCACATCGATGTTCTCCTGCCTGGACGCAGGGATGTTCTTCCCCACGAAATCGGGACTGACAGGCATTTCTCTGCCGCCGCGGTCGACGAGGATGAGCAGCATCACCCGCGCGGGCCTGCCCATGTCGAAGATCGCCTCGATCGCGGCGCGGACCGTTCTGCCCGTATGCAACACGTCGTCACACAGGACGATGTGCTTTCCGTCGACAGAAAAGCCAAAATTGTTGACTTTCGCATCCGGCACAAAGAAACCGCTGACGAGATCGTCGCGATACATGCCGATGTCGATGCCCGCGCAAGGCAAAGACGCGCCGTAATACTCCTTGACGAGGCCGCGAATGCGCTCCGCAACGATCTCGCCCCTGCGGCGGATGCCGATCAGACAAAGGCCTTCCGTGCCCTTGTTCTTCTCGACGATCTCGTGCGAAAGGCGGGTGAGCGTGCGCGCGAGCGCCGCGCCGTCCATGACGATGTGTTCGGACATTGTTGCCTCCTTTGCATAAAAAATACCCGCGCACGGGTGCACGCGGGTACGTTCAAACGATAAACGAAAATTCATTCCGTCGGGTTCTCGTATAAGGTTCGATTGCGGACTTCGCGGCATCTCCGTACCGTACTGTTAAAGTCTTTTATCAAGTCCTATTTTAACACACGCGGCGCGCAAAGTAAAGCGTCTTGCCGAACTTTTTTCAAAAACAAAAAAGTTCGGCAAAGCACAAGACTCCAAGCGCAGCGCCGAAACGACACAACCTCAACCCGTATCGAAAGCCTCGCACAAAAAATGCTTTCCGCGGGACAAACCTGAGGCGGAGTCAGAAGATCTGCGCAAGCCGAAAGCCGAGCAGGTCGCACGAGGTGAGATGATACCGCACGCCGCCGCGATCGCAGACGAGCGGATATGCACCCGCATTCTGATGCAGATGCCCGTAGACGACGGCATCGGCACCGTTCTCCTCGAACAGCGAAGTAAAGAGGGAATCCTCTCTTTTCGCGTTGAAGGGAGGATAATGGATCATCACGATCAGCTTGTCCCCTTCCGCGCGCTGTTTTTTTACCGACTGAAAGGCAAGACGGAAGCGCTCCGCTTCGCGAAGATAGATCTTTTCGTCCGACTGCGCAAAGTCCGCACTGCCCGGACAAGCCCAGCCGCGGCTGCCGCAGATCAGATATTCGCCTATCCGCACGCTGTCGTTTTGCAAAAAGAAAAAGCTCTCGTCAGGCGCCCCCCTGCGAAGCGCCGTGATGCCCGACCACCAATAATCGTGATTCCCGCGGATGAAGACTTTTTTTCCGGGGAGGCCGCAAAGTTTGCGAAGATCGTCGATCCCGTCCTGCATCGCCATCGCCCAGCTGAGGTCGCCCGCGATGAGGACGACGTCCTCTTCGCCGACTTTCTCCGACCAGTCTCTTTTTATTTTTTCGAGATGATCCGTCCAGTTCCCGCCAAAGACGTCCATGGGCTTGTCCTGATTGCCGGGAAGGTGCAGATCGCTCACCGCAAAAACTTTCATATCCGTGTTCCGAGCATTTATTCTCCTTAAATTGTACCATAAAACGCGCTCATTTAAAAGCGTTTGCACGGCACGGGGCGCAATTTTTCTTCTCTTCTTTTCTTTCAAGCCAATTTTCCATGTCGCAGAGCGCAAGACTTTCGCGACAGCATTCGCACATCCTGCCACGCTCGGCATGCGCGCCGCAGACGGCACAGCGATCAGAACCGCTCTTTTTCCCCTCTTCCATACTTCCCTCCGAAAAAAGAAAAGCCGATATTGAAAAATACCGGCTTTCCGTGTTGATGCGCGGCACTATTTGCCGCAGTTCTTGCAACTGTTGCAGCCGCAGCTGTTGCCCTGCGGATAGAGCGGCAGTTCGAAAAAGCCCGCGCACACCTCCTGCGTGTACTCCTGCGCGGGAGGGATGACGCAATACCCGTACGAAGGCACGAGAAGATCGACATTGATCACGATCTTGAGAATGACCGTGATGCACATATCCACGACGAACGTGTTGTCCTGCGCATTGAAGCTGCCCTCGGGCGCCACTGCACTGACCACGCACTGCACTTCGTAAGGCATGATGGACGGCTGCGGCACATACAGGATGACATCTTCGTTTACGGTGACGACTGCATTTGCCTTCCCCTCGGTGCCGTTTGCATCCGTGTAAACGACTTCGACGGGGATATTAACGGTCGCCTGAACGCGCGCACAACCTGCGCGGTCGGGAAGCCTGTCGACCTGGAAAGCGGACACGGTGCCGACCGAGGTCGTGCTCCGCGCGCTGATGAACGTCAGAGGATATGTAGGATTTGCGGGGACCGGATCGGTCAGGGTGAGGACGATGCCGGAATTCTGTCCCTGCTTGATGCAGGCGTCAAACACGCGCTGCGCCTGCAGACAGACTTTTTCGCACAGACCGTTCACGGGATTTCCGTTGATCGGCCCGGGACATTTATCCGTCTGAAAATTGGAAAAAAAGGACATTTTCAACCTCCGAATGTTAAAAGTTCCGAAGAGACCGTGCTCTCTCCTATAATTCAATATATGAAGCTCGCACCGCGCTTGTCAACTCTTCGCCGAAAGGCAGGATAAAAATCCGCTTCGTCGCTTTTGCCGCAGAGCGGAGAAACATCCGATCCCTGTTTGTCGAATGCTCACTCCTTCGCATCTTTGCAGCCACCCGTCACGCGGATCCGCTGGGTCGGGTAGACGTCGCGCACGCCGTTGAGCGCAAAGAACTCCTCTTCACTCATGCCGAACCGCTCGCACAGGGATGCGACGCTGTCCTGCGGCGATACGACGTACTCCTCCCCTTCCTGCACGGGGACCAGAAGAATGGTCCCCGCAGGCGGAAAACTTTTCAGGCCGTTGACCGCGACCAAAAGCTCCGCCGTCACGCCGAGACGCGCGGCGACGCTCTCCGCGGTATCCCCGCGGCAAACTTCATACAATCCCATCGGGTTTTTCCCGCATTCCGTGAGCTTTTGCATCCTTGCCCTCCGATCGTTCTATTTTATGTCGCAACAATAAAAATATGTGCGGAATAAAAAGAACACCGCCCGCGCGAATAATGGCACGGGCGGACAAAATATAATAGAGAAAAACCACTTTGAGGTGTATTTTGCGCAAAGAAAACATCTACCGCGCAGCGGCCATGGTCACAATTTTTTCGGTCGTGGAGAAATTTTTCGGGTTTGTCTACCGCATCGTGCTCTCGCGCACGCTCGGTTCGGAAGGAATGGGGATCTATCAGGTCGCGCTCTCCGTATTTGCCGTGCTCGCGACCATCGCGGCTTCGGGGCTTCCGCTCACCGTCTCGCGGCTGATCACAAAATATCGCGCAAAAAACAATCCGAAGGCGCAAAACACCGTCGTATCCGCCGCGCTCGCCTGCGCACTGCTCTTTTCCCTGCCCGTCTTTTGCGTGCTCTACTTCGGACACGAAGCCTTCGATTTCCTCTTTTCCGACCCGCGATGCATGAGCATTCTGCTCGTGCTCCTGCCCTCGCTCGCATTCAATTCCGTGTACAGCGTGCTCCGCGGCGCGATGTGGGGAAACAAGCAGTTCCTCTCTTACTGCGTCATTGACCTAATCGAAGAGCTGTGCATGATCGGCGCGGGCATCTTTCTCGTCACGACAATGACGGACGTCTTCGACGGGGCAAAGAGAGTCGCCTTCGCCGTCGTTCTATCCTATCTCGTCTCCTTCACACTTGCGAGCGTGTGCTATTTCTTGCGCGGCGGGCGGCTGAACGACCCGCGGCGTCAGCTCAAACCGCTCCTCTCTTCCGCCCTGCCGCTGACGGGGATGCGCACGGCCAGTGCGCTCATCAACTCCGCGATCTCCCTGCTCCTGCCCGCCCGATTGATCGCCGCCGGATACACCAACAGCGAAGCGATGAGTCTGATCGGCGTGGCAACGGGAATGAGCATGCCCGTTCTCTCCATCCCCGCAACGCTGATCGGCGCGCTCGCACTCGTATTTGTGCCCGAACTTGCCGAAAACTTTTACAAGGGCGAACACAAAAAACTGCGCGGGAACATCGAGCGCGCGATCAAAGTCAGCGTTCTTGTCTCCTGTCTGCTCATCCCGCCCATGTCTGTGCTGGGCAGCGATGTGGGCGTCCTGCTCTTTTCAAGCGAAAAATGCGGCGAGGTGATACAGCGGAGCGCCGCCATGCTCCTGCCCATGAGCATCGGAATGATCACCACCAGCATCCTGAATTCGCTCGGCTATGAAAAACAGACTTTCTTCATCTTTTTTGCCGGGGCCGCCGCGACGCTCCTGTGCGTATGGTTCCTGCCCGCCTTTCTCGGGATATATGCGCTGATCGCCGGAATGGCGGCGAGCGCCGTCCTGACGGCGGCGCTCAACCTCTACATGATCCAAAAAAAGAGCAAAGAAAAAGTGCGCTGGAAAAAGCACACTCTTCTCTCCTGCGCGACGGTGCTCCCCGCCACGGTATTCGGTCAAATGCTTCGCAATGTGCTCGGCGCGGCGATGCCCGCCCTTCCCGCCGCGATCGTCTGCGGAGCGGTGCTCGTCTGCGCGCAGGGACTGCTCCTGTTTGCACTCGATCTCGCACGGCCGGAATGGGCAAAATTGCTCACCGCAAAAAGTTCCTGAACCTGACAAACAGCGGAAGCGCGAGCAGACACATCCCCGCATTGACCGCATAGATGATGCTCTGAAAGCCGAGCCTGCCGCCGAGGTAGACCAAAAACGCCTTTTTGAAGACCTTGTCCCACTCGAACAGATACATATAGTAATACATCACCACTGAATTGAGAAAACAGGTGATGAGGACAAAGCAGACCGAAAGCGCCAGCGTCGCTTTTGCATATTGTCTGCCCAAGCCTTCCCCGGAAATAAAGTTCATGATCAGCCCGGCCAGAAAGCCGTACAGTCCGAGGGACACGCCGTACAGCCAATAAACGCCCACGGGAACGATAATAAATCCGATCAGATCGCCCAAAAAACCGACGAGAAAAGCGGGCAAGGGACCGAACAGAAAGCCCGCAAAAAAGCAGATAAAATAGGTGAACGCGATCTTGTTGGTCGGCGAAATGTCGATCCCCAAAAAGGAGTTGGCGACCACACTGAGCGCAACGAACACCGCAAGAAACGAGATCTGCTTTGCCGCAGACATGGACTTGAATGTCTTTGTGAACATAGAAAAAACCTCCCTGAATTTGAGAGGTCCGATGAAAAACAGTGCGCCGAAAAAAACGGCGGCTATCCTTGCAACGGACGCGCTTCGGCACCGCAGGGAATTTCCCTTTCGTTTGCGAACAACGTCCCGTTTCGCAACACTTAACGCGCCTCGGCTACTCTGCAGTTTTTACCATTATACGACTTTTCCGCACATAAAGCAAGCGTTGACGGTGCGGAGAATAAATTTTTTTTGCGGCCTCATACTATCGGCATGGGACTCATTTTTCTGCGAACGAGCATTATCTTCATCGCCCTTCTCGTCGTCATGCGGCTGATGGGCAAGCGGCAGATCGGAGAAATGCAGCCGTTTGAGCTCGTCATCACCCTGCTGATCGCCGAGCTCGCCTGCATCCCGATGGCAGACACATCCATTCCTCTTTTATACGGGATCGTGTCTATCCTGGCCATCTTTCTCCTGCACCAGCTCCTGCTGCTCATCGACCTTAAATTCAAGCCGTTCAAGGCGATCGTCGGAGGCAAACCCTCCGTCGTCATAAACAAGGACGGGATAGACGCGTCACAACTTCGGAAAAACGACCTCGACATCGGAGACCTGATCGAATCCATGCACACGGCAGGATATTTCTCTTTGGACGAAGTGGCTTATGCGCTTTACGAGGCAAACGGACAATTCACGGCAATGCCGCGCGAAGACACCAAAAAAGAGGACAAAGTCTCCCTGCCGCTTCTGATCGTCGACGACGGACGATTCGACAAATCAAGTCTTGCTCTCCTGAAAACGGGGCAAAAGTTCTTTGAAGACGTATTGCACGAACAGGGAGTCAAGAGCGTGAAAAAAGTATATGCGATGACGCTGGACGGAACAGGGAAGATATACCTGCAATGCAAGGGCGAACGGTACCGCACCTTCCGAATCAATCTTCCGGAGGGATGCATATGGTAAAAGCGCTCCTCTCCATCCTCATCACCGCCGCACTGCTTGCCGGAGCTTGCATATTTGAACACCAATTCGTGAAGGCAAGTTTTGATCAGATCGCGCAGGCGGTCGAAACATTGCGCGAAAAGGTCGACGAAGAGACGGCCACTTCCGCCGACGGCGAAGCGGTTCAGACGCTCTGGGAAGAACAGAAGAAGAAACTGCACATCGTAATCCCGCACAACGACATCTCCTATGTCGACTACTGGCTCGCCGAAGCGGTCGGATGCATCCAGACGCAGGATTATCGGGAAGCGCATTCAAAACTTGAAGTACTCGTCACTGTCTGCAAACAGATCCCCGCAACCTATCACATGACGGCAGGGAACGTTCTGTAAGCAAAATATAAGCATTTTTTTGCGATTATGTCTGACATAATACCACGCAAATTCAAAAATATGCTTATTTCAAACAGATCATGTGCATAGAATTCAGATTTTTCGCCTGAAAGCATGAATATAAATTCGTGAAGGAAAATGTCCCCTGCTCTACACAAGGCCGCAGCCGCCCGCAAAAATTGCGGGCGGCTGCGGCATTTTATAATTCCGATTTTTTTGATCTCTTTGCGAGATTTTCACTGTTGCAGGATCTTCTTGAGGAAGCGGCCCGTGTAACTCTCTTCACAGGAGGCAACCTCTTCGGGTGTGCCTGTCACGACGATCTCACCGCCGCCGTCGCCCCCCTCTTTGCCGAGATCGATGATCCAGTCGGCGACTTTGATTACGTCGAGGTTGTGTTCGATGACGATGACGGTATTCCCCGAATCGCGGAGCCTTTGAAGGATGCGGATGAGTTTGTCCACGTCGTAGCTGTGCAGACCCGTCGTCGGCTCGTCGAGGATGTAACAGGTCTTTCCCGTCGAGCGCTTGGAGAGCTCGGTCGCGAGCTTGACGCGCTGCGCCTCGCCGCCCGAGAGCGTCGTCGCGCTCTGCCCGAGGCGGATATAACCCAAGCCTACGTCGTTGATGGTCTTGAGCTTGTTGTAGATGCTCGGGACATTTTCAAAGAACTCGCAAGCCTCTTCGATGGTCATCTCCAGAACTTCGGATATGTTCTTGCCTTTGTAGCGCACGTCCAGCGTCTCGCGGTTGTAACGCTTCCCGCCGCAAACCTCACAGGGAACATAGATGTCGGGAAGGAAGTGCATCTCGATCTTGATGATTCCGTCACCGAAGCAATGTTCGCATCGGCCGCCGCTCACATTGAAGGAGAACCGCCCTGCCTTATAACCGCGCTCGCGCGCATCCGGCGTCGCCGCGAACAGCTCGCGGATCATCGTGAATACGCCCGTGTAGGTCGCGGGATTGCTGCGCGGCGTCCTGCCGATGGGCGACTGGTCAATGGCGATCACCTTGTCGAAATGCTCCCCTCCCCTGTAGTCGTCGCATTTCCCGAGCGGGAGATGGGCGCCGTTGAGCGTGTTGGCGAGATAGGGATAGACGATTTCGTTGACGAGCGAGCTCTTGCCCGATCCCGACACACCCGTGACCGCGGTGAAGAGCCCCACGGGGATGCGCACGTCGATGCCCTTCAGGTTGTTCTGACGGCAGCCAAGCACCTCAAAAAATCTGCCGTCGGGCGCACGGCGCACGGGCGGGACCTCGATCTTCCTGCGTCCCGCAAGATAATCGCCTGTGATGGAGGCGGGCGTATCCATGATGTCCTGCACCGTGCCGCAGGCGACGACTTCACCGCCGTGCACACCTGCCCTGGGGCCGATGTCGACGATGTAATCGGCGGCGCGCATGGTGTCCTCGTCATGCTCGACGACGATCAGCGTGTTGCCGAGGTCGCGAAGGTCGAGAAGCGTCTTGAGCAGCTTTTCGTTGTCGCGCTGGTGAAGCCCGATGCTCGGCTCGTCGAGGATATAGAGCACGCCCGTAAGGCCGCTCCCGATCTGTGTCGCAAGGCGGATGCGCTGAGATTCGCCGCCCGAAAGAGTACCCGCACTGCGCGAGAGGTTGAGATAGGACAGTCCGACGTTTTTGAGAAAGTTCAGCCGCGCGCGGATCTCTTTGAGGATGATGTCCGCGATCCTGTGCTCGGTCTCGGAAAGAGACAGCCCGTCGAAGAAGCCGATCAGATCGGAGACGGACATATCACAGAGCTGCGCGATGTTCTTGTCCCCGACATAGACGGACAACGCCTCTTTTTTCAGGCGTTTGCCGCCACAGACGGGACAATCGGAAGTGCGCATATATCGCTCGATGTCCGCGCGCACGCCGTCCGACTGCGTTTGATCGTAGCGGCGCTGAAGGTTGACGGCAAACCCCTCCCATGCCGTCTTATAGCTCCCCGAAAAGCGGTAGGCATTGTATTCGAGGTCTATTTTCTCGCCGCCATTTCCGTACATGAGCATGTCGTAGACGCTCTGCGGCAGGTCTTTGACGGGAACATCCAGCGAGAAGCCGTATACTTTGGAAAGGGAGTTCAGATACATCTGTGTCATCGCCGAAGAATCGAGATTCCAGCCGCTGATGCGGATGGCGCCTTCGCGCAGTGTCTTCGTCTTGTCGGGGCAGATGAGGTCGGGATCTATGGCGCGTTTGAAGCCGAGCCCCGAGCACTCGGGGCAGGCGCCGTAAGGCGTATTGAAGGAAAAGAGCCGCGGCTCGATCTCCTCGATACTGATGCCGCAATCGGGGCAGGCATACTTGACGGAATACAGGTCCTCTTTTCCGTCACAGTCGATGACGACCAACCCGTCCGCAAGGCGAAGCGCGTTTTCCAGGCTGTCGGACAGCCGCTTGCGGATCCCCTCTTTGACGACGAGGCGGTCCACGACAACGCTGATGTTGTGCTTCAAATTCTTGTTGAGGTGTATGTCCTCCTGCAGATCGTACACGATGCCATCGATCTTGACGCGGCCGTATCCGCTCTTGCGGTACGCCTCGAGATTTTTTGTGTATTCTCCCTTTCTGCCGCGCACGACGGGCGCGTTTATGAGGATCTTGCTACCCTCGGGCATCGCGAGCACGCGGTCGGCGATCTCGTCCACCGTCTGACGGCGGATCTCCCTGCCGCATTTCGGACAGTGCGGGATCCCGATGCGCGCGAACAGCAGGCGGAGATAATCATAGATCTCGGTGACCGTGCCCACCGTCGAACGCGGGTTGTGCGACGTCGTTTTCTGATCTATGGAGATAGCGGGCGAAAGTCCGTCGATGGACTCCACATCCGGTTTTTCCATCTGACCGAGAAACTGACGCGCATACGAGGACAGGCTCTCGACATAGCGTCGCTGTCCTTCCGCAAAGATGGTGTCGAATGCGAGCGTGGATTTCCCGCTGCCCGAAAGCCCCGTGAACACGGTGAGCGTGTCGCGCGGGATGTGGACGTCGATGTTCTTTAGATTGTTTTCCTTTGCGCCCTTTACAAAAATTTCCTCTTTCATACCGTCCTCTATTTCCGAAGCCTCTTTTTCAGCCGATTGATCGTGTCGCGGATCTCGATCGCCTTTTCAAAGTCGAGCTGACTGCTCGCGACTTTCATGAGCGCCTTGAGCTTTTCGATCTCTGCGGGGATCTCGTCGGGGCGGATGCTCTCTTCCGACGCCGCCTTTTTCTTGTTTGTTATGCCGAGCGTGCTCTTGACCGACTTTAAAATGGTCTTCGGCACGAGGCCGTGCGCCGCGTTGTATTCGCTCTGCGCCTTTCTGCGGCGCTCCGTCTCGTCGATCGCGCGGCGCATGCTGCCCGTGATCGTGTCCGCATACATGATGACACGCCCCTCGGCGTTTCGCGCGGCGCGGCCGATGGTCTGGATGAGCGAAGTGTCGCTGCGCAAAAAGCCTTCTTTGTCCGCGTCGAGAATGGCGACAAGTTTGACCTCTGGCATGTCCAGACCTTCACGCAGGAGGTTGATGCCGCAGAGCACGTCAAACTCGCCGCTGCGAAGGCCGTTGACGATGTCGATGCGCTCAAGCGTGTCGATGTCGCTGTGCATGTAGCGCACTTTTACGTTGTTTTCTTTGAGAAAATCCGTGAGATTCTCCGCCATCCGCTTGGTGAGGGTGGTGATGAGCGTCCTTCCTCCCGAAGCGGTGACCTTGCCGATCTCGGCGAGGAGATCGTCGATCTGTCCCTTTATCGGGCGCACTTCGATCTTCGGGTCCAGCAGCCCCGTCGGGCGGATGATCTGCTCCACTACCTGCCCCGCTTCGCCGAGCTCATATTCTCCGGGCGTCGCCGAGACACAGATGAGCTGCGGAACGCGCGCGTCGAATTCCTCGAAGGTAAGCGGGCGATTGTCGTATGCCGAACGCATGCGGAACCCGTAATTGACAAGATTGGTCTTGCGCGAGAGATCGCCGCGGTACATCGCACGGATCTGCGGAAGAGTCATGTGGCTCTCGTCGATGAAGACGAGAAAATTGTCGGGGAAATAATCGAGGAGCGTGAAGGACGGCTCGCCCGGAGACCTTCCGTCAAAATAGCGGCTGTAGTTTTCCACGCCGCTGCAATAGCCGACCTCGCGCATCATCTCGATGTCGTAGCGCGTGCGCTGTTCCAGGCGCTGCGCCTCGAGAAGTTTGCCGTCCTCGCGGAAAGCGCACACTTCCCCTTCGAGATCGTGCTCGATTGCCGCGAGCGCCGCAGTCATCTTTGCGCTCCCCACGGCATAATGGCTCGCGGGAAAAATACAGGCGTGTTTGAGCTCCGCCGTGATCTTGCCGGTGACCACCTCCTCTTCGCAGAGGCGGTCGATCTCGTCCCCGAAAAACTCCACGCGTATGGCGATCTCGGAATTGCCCGCGGGAAAGATCTCAACGACGTCGCCGCGCACACGGAAAGAGGAGCGGGTAAAATCCATGTCCTTGCGCTCGTATTGCAGCTCGATCAGCCTGCGGAGAAGGTCGTCACGCGCGAGCGCATCGCCCGGACGCAAGGAGATCGCGAGATCGAAATACTCCTCGGGCGCGCCGAGGCCGTAAATGCAGGAGACGCTCGCCACCACCAGCACGTCGTCGCGCTCGCCGAGGGACGCCGTCGCGCTGTTACGAAGTTTATCGATCTCGTCGTTGACGGACATGTCCTTCTCGATGTAGGTGTCCGTCGAAGGGATGTAACTCTCCGGCTGATAGTAATCGTAATAAGAGACAAAATATTCCACGCGATTGTGCGGAAAGAACTCGCGGAACTCGTTGCAAAGCTGTGCCGCGAGCGTCTTGTTGTGCGCAATGACCAGCGTCGGGCGGTTGACGTTTTTGATCACGTTTGCCATCGTGAACGTCTTGCCGCTGCCCGTCACGCCGACGAGCACCTGCGTGCGGATGCCGTCCTGCACCCCTTCCGTCAACTTTTCGATCGCCTGCGGCTGGTCGCCCGTAGGCTTATATTCGGATACGAGTTCAAATTTCGCCATCGGCATCCTCCGCCAAAATTACAAACATATGTTCCTATATTATACACCATTGATGCGCATAAGTCAACGGAACGCACCCCCGAAAAGCAAAAAGCAATGCCTTTCGGCATTGCGCCTCCGTTCAGGAGGAGAAGATCGCGACGAGGATGCGTCCGACCACAAAGGTGATGACGGCGCCCGCCACGGAAAGACCGACTTTGAAGGCGATGTCACGACGCATCTGCAAGCGGGTGCGCGGATAGGCGAGCCCGTTCGCATGAAGGGTGATCACATACATCTTTTCGCCCTTTCTGTCCGATTCGATGAGATCGAAGTAGTCGTCCAGCTCGAGCGAACGGAGGATCTTTTCCACCTCTTCGGGCGTATATTTGCGTTTCTTCGGCAAGATGCTCATGATCTCGAGCGGGCTGACAAGGCAGCTCTCTTTGCCGTCGCACATCTCATAGACGGCATTCATCACTTCGTTTTCCTGTCTGTTGAGCATGGTGATCTCCTCCGCGGCGTTCAGAACAGGAAGGTCATCAGGATCCCCGCAAGGATCCCCCCGACGAACGCCCCGCTCATCGCGCCGAAAAAAGTAAGAAGAAGCTGGTTTTTGAAGGTGCGTTTGCCGCGCGTCCTGTCCGCGCTCACCCCTTCCGCATACGTCCTGCCCTTGGGCAAAGAACAGACGCAAAAGGTATCCCTGTCCGAATAGCGGATGTCGATGTACCCGCGCTCGGAGAGATATTGCAGCGCATTCGCGACGCCGTCGCTGTTCGTCTGCAACCGCGCAGGCAGAGCGCGGGATATCTCTGCGGCGTCGAGGACCTTGTACGAGCCGTCCGTCTCCGCATTGACGATGCCGAGCACCGCCGCCGTAAGTTTGTCGAGCATACTTCCTCCGTGACGAATAAGCACCTTTGCCTTCCGTTATGCCTTAGTTCCCGCTATATTATACCATTCCCGTCTGATTTTTGCAATTATTCCTACAATTTTTTGAGAATATTAAAAATATACTTTAAATTTTTCGAGAAATGTGTTATAATAAATCGGATAGAATTCTCGCGGAAACCATTTTCGCCCGGAGGCCTTTTTACCTATGAATCTGCTCAGCCGTTTTTCCAATGCAGACGCTCAATTCAAGAATTACGAGGACTTTTACAATCATTTTCATCTGAACGTTCCGGAGGATTTCAACTATGCCTACGACGTCATAGATGAGTATGCGCGGCTCCAGCCGGACAAGCGCGCCCTCGTATGGTGCGACGATCTGGGTGAAGAAAAGACGTTTACCTTTGCCGACATCAAGGAAACTTCGGACAAGTGCGCGAACTTTTTCGCCTCCGTCGGGATCGGAAAGGGAGACACCGTGCTCGTCATTCTCCAGCGCCGCCACGAATACTGGACGACGCTGATGGCACTCTCCAAACTCGGCGCGATCGCCATTCCCGCGACGCATATGCTGATGGAAAAGGACCTCATCTACCGCATGGAAAAGGCGGGCGTAAAGATGGTCGTCTGCGTCAATGAGGAAGAGCTCTGCGTCAACGTGAAAAAAGCCGCCGAGCAGGTGCCCTGCGTAAAGCATCTCGCGACGATCGGAAAGCGCGAGGGATTTTTCGACCTCACCGCGGAGACGGACAGACAGCCGAACGTTCTCGACGTGCCCTACCGCGCCGAAAAGAAGAATGACGACACCATCCTCATCTATTTCACTTCGGGTACCACGGGCCTGCCCAAGATGGTATGCCTGAGCCAGCGCTACACCCTCGGACACATCGTCACGGCAAAATTCTGGCTCAACTGCATGGACGACGGACTGCATTTCACCCTCGCCGAGACGGGCTGGGCAAAGGCGAGCTGGGGAAAGCTGTTCGGTCAATGGCTCTGCGGTTCTGCGATCTTCGTCTATGACTTTCACGGGAAATTTGAGCCCGAAGACCTGCTCAACCACATCGCAAAATACAAGATCACGACATTCTGCGCGCCGCCGACCGTCTACCGCTTCATGATCAAATCCGATCTGAGCAAGTACGACCTCTCCAGCGTGCGGTACATGATGACGGCGGGCGAAGCGCTCAATCCCGAGATCTACAAGCAGATCCGCATGAAGACGGGGCACAAGATCTACGAGGGATTCGGTCAGACGGAGACCACCGTCGTCTGCGGGACCTTCTCGCAGTTCCTCGACATCCGTCCCGGCTCGATGGGAAGGCCCTCCCCTCTCTATTATGTACAGCTGCTCAACGACGAAGGCATGCCCGTGGAACAGGGCGAGACGGGCGAGATGTGCATCCGACTGCGCGAGCCGCAGCAGGGGCTCTTTGACGGGTATTATCACGACGATGCTCTGACGCACACCGTCAAGTATGACGGATACTATCACCTCGGCGACCTCGCCTACTGCGACAGCGACGGATATTACTGGTTTGTCGGCAGAAAGGACGACATCATCAAGAGCTCGGGATACCGCATCGGGCCGTTCGAAGTTGAGAGCGCGCTGATGGAACATCCCGCCGTACTCGAATGCGCGATCACCGCAGTTCCCGACGAACTGCGCGGCCAGCTCGTAAAGGCGACTATCGTCCTCGCAAAGGGATTCGAGCCCAGCGATCAGCTCATAAAAGAACTTCAGAACCACGTCAAAAAGACGACGGCGCCCTATAAATACCCGCGCGTCGTGGAATTTGTAGCAGAACTTCCCAAGACCATCAGCGGAAAGATCCGCCGTGTCGAGATCCGCGATAACGACAAAAAGCTGTAAAAAAATTAGAGAGGATGCCGCACGGCATCCTCTTTTTCTTCCGCTATGCACCTTGCCCCCGCTATTTTTCGAGGCGGCAGATTTTTGCCGTCTGACCGCAACAACCAAAATAGTGCGCCCGTGCAAAAATCACACGGGCGCGACTGTCAGATTCTAAAATAAAGGCCGCCCGAAATACATCTTTCGGTGCGGCCGTCTTTCTGCTTTGTTGTCAGTTCCTCGGCAGAAAACGCGCATAGGCGCCTCCGCCGTGGCGGACGGCACGCGAAACGCGCGAAAGGGTCGCCGACGAGATGCCCGTGCGCTCGATGATCTCCGCATAGGTCTTTCCCTCGACGATGAGCTTTGCCGCGCTCACGCGCTGCGCCATCTTTTCCACTTCCTGATAGGTGCAAAGGTCGCTCAAAAGTGCGGAGACGTCCTCGACGCTCTCGCAGTTGAGCAGCGTGCGGCACAACAGCGTTGTCATCTCTTCGCTCTCTTTCATAGGTCGCCTCAGAAGATCTCTTCCAAAGATTTACGCAGGAAGGCGCGCGTCTTTTCGCTCTTCGGCGCGTCGAACACCTCTTCGGGCGTTCCCTGCTCTTCAATGACGCCGTCCGCCATGAAGATGACGCGGTCGGCAACCTTCTTCGCAAATTCCATCTCGTGCGTGACGACGATCATCGTGCTGTCCGAAGATTTCAGACCCTTGATGACTTTGAGCACCTCACCCGTCAGCTCGGGATCGAGCGCGGAAGTCGGCTCGTCAAAACATAGGATGTCGGGACTGAGCGCGAGAGCGCGTGCGATCGCGACGCGCTGTTGCTGTCCGCCCGAAAGTTCGAACGGATAGGCGTTGCGCTTTTCGGTGAGTCCTACGCGAGCGAGGAGCTCTTCCGTCCTGTCCGCGATGCGCTGTTTTTGATTTGAGCGGATCTCGTCCAGGACGATCTTCTGCTCGCGTTTAAGGCGCGCCCTGTCCGAAGCAGGCGCCTGCGCGAGCGTTTTTTTGAAAGCCGCGCGCTTATTGCGGTATTCCTGCTTTGCGAGGAGCGTCTGCGCGAGCGTGATGTTCGCATAAACGCTGTACTGCGGGAACAGGTTGAACTGCTGAAAAACGAGCCCGAAATGCAGGCGCTTTTCGCGGATCTGCGCGTCCGTCCTGCCGCTCTTTTCGGAGGCATCGAACAACTTTTCCCCGCCGAGATAGAGCTGTCCTTCGTCGGGCATCTCAAGAAAATTGATGCAACGCAGAAGGGTGGTCTTGCCGCCGCCCGACGATCCGATGATCGCGAGCACTTCCCCTTTCTCGAGGGTGAAAGAGATGCCCTTGAGCACCTCGTTCTCACCAAATTTTTTTCTGTAATCTCTGATCTCAAGAAACGCCATGGCTTACACCCTGAAATAGTTGAGCTTCTTTTCGACGAAGCCGAACAGAAGCGTGAGAATGCCGACAAAGATGAGATAATACACAGCCGTATAGAAAAGCGGCCAAATGAGACCCTTGACGGTATAATCGTAGGCAACTTTTAAGATCTCTTCGACGACGATGATGCGCGCCAGCGACGTGTCCTTGACAAGCGTGATGATCTCGTTGGACATAGGCGGAACGATGCGCTTTACGACCTGCAAAAGCACGACGCGGAAAAAGATCTGCGATCGCGTCATGCCGAGAACCTGCCCCGCTTCATACTGCCCTTTGGAAATACTTTGGATACCGCCACGGTAGATCTCTGAAAAATAGCAGGCATAGTTTATCACGAACGCCACGATCACCGCGACGACGCGATTGAGGAACCCCCACTGAAACAAGAGCGCGGGACCGTAATAGACCACCAGGATCTGCAACATCAGCGGCGTGCCCCGAATGATCCAGACAAACACCTTCACGACGGCGCTGAGCGGTTTGAACGGCGCCATCGAACCGAAGGCAAGCACAAGCCCCAACGGCAGGGCGAAAACAAGTGTCGCGAGAAAGATCAGACAAGTCACGCCGAAGCCGTTGAGCAGATTGAGCGTTACTTCCCAAAAAAGATCCATGACAAGCCGCTCAGTTGATGCCGTACTTTTCTTTCAGCCCCGCGATCGTGCCGTCCGTGGCATATTTCGCAAGAAGCTCGTCGATCTGCGAGCAAAGCTCGGAATCCGACTTGCGGAATCCGACCGCAAACTCTTCCTCCGCAAACCCGACGTCGGCAAACGTGAGGTCTTTGTAATCGCCCGTACCGCAGATGCTCTGCGCGAGCGTCTTATCGACAACGGCGATGTCGGAAGAACCCGTCTTCACTTCCAGGAAGGTATCGAGCTGTTTTTCCTGCGAGAGAAGTTTACTCTCGTCGATGTTCAGATCGCCGAGAACGCTCTCAGCCGCAGAGCCTCCCTCAAACGCGATGCTCTGGGCGTTCGCAAGGTCTGCTGTCGTCTTAAATTTGTCCTTGTCCGCAGAGCGAACGACGACCACCTGCTGGTTTACGAGATAAGGATCAGTCAAAAGGATCGCTTCTTTCAGCTCGTCCGTCACAGTCATTCCGTTCCAGATGCAGTCGATTTCCTTCGCGTTGAGCGAAACGATCTTCGTCTCCCATACGATCTCAACAAATTCGACATTATATCCGAGCTCGCCGAAAGCCTTTTCCGCAAGTTCGGCATCGAAACCGACCCACTCGCCGTTTTCATCCTTATAGTCCATCGGATCGTAAAGCGTGACGCCGACCTTGATCGTTTCACCGTCTCCCCCGCATGCGGAAAACGCGACGATGCCCGTCAGAAGCAACACCAGCGAACAGAGGATCGCCAAAAGTTTTTTCATCTTCTTATTCTCCTTTTTATCGCCGCTTTACTCGCGGCAACGCTATTATTATACTTTATCGCGCTAAATTAGTAAAGTATTTTGAGGCGGCTTTTTTATTTTTTCACAAAAAAGAGCACCTCTTGCCTTTTCGACGGTGTTTTCCTGTCTTTTGCCCCCCTTCGCCGCAAACGAAGGCCGCCCGCATTCTTGCGGGCGGCCGTTCAAAGAAATCCGACGGATAAAGTTTTTAAACTTACATAACAATTTTCAATGGCGCTCGTCCGAATCGAAGGTCTCGCAAAAACGCGCCGAAAAGGAAGGAGACTCCCCTGCCGCATAGAGATGCGACACATCGCCGTAACACGCCGCGCGGAAGGACGCAATGCCGCATTCCCTCTCCTCCGTGTAGACGACGGTCACCGAAGTGGGCGCCGCCGCAAAATATTGCAGCAGCGGAATCGGAGAAAGCCCGAACAAGTGAGAAAGGAGGATGCCCGTCGTGCCGAAGTGACAGAAAAACGCGAGCGTATCGCGGTTGGGACGCACCGCCCTGTAATAACTGCCGCAACGCTCATAGCCGTGCGCGGCGAGAAGTTTGTCCAGCCCCTCGCACGCCTCGCGATACTTTTCGGGAACGGCGCTTTGGGAAATAAACGGCTCATTCAGCCAGTTATCCGCCTCGCGCAGGCGCGGATGTCCGTCCAGAAAAGCGGGAAGCAGATCCCAGACGAGGTGCTCCTCCCCCGTTTCGGGCAGGCGGACAAGATGCGTGAACTCGTGCAGCCAGGAAAAGGTCTCTCCCGTGCGGCCGAGACGCGCAAGCGTCGGTTCCGCCGTGCGCTGCGCCCTGCCCTGCGGCGATAGAAAAATATGATCGAGGCGCTCTTTTTCAAGCCTGTCCGCGAGCAACTGCGCTTCGCGAAAGCCCTTTTCAGTCAACGAATCGTGTTCGTAATCGGGATCGCCGTGGCGAATGAAGAGAAGGCGCATGTCTTACAGACCGTATTCCTTTGCGAGTTTTTCAAAGGAAGGAAGCGAGCGCTCTATACGCTCGGGCGAGACGCAGTACGCGATGCGAACATATCCCTCGCACCCGAAATCATCGCCGGGGACAAGCAAAAGATCGTACTTCTTGGCGCGCTCACAGAAGGCGTTTGCATCCGTCTCGGGCGAGCGGACGAACAGGTAAAAGGCGCCGTCCGGCTGCACGCAGTGAAAGCCGAAGGAACGCAGGGCGCCCGCAAGACGGTCGCGGTTGCGCTCATACACGGAGACGTCGGACGTCACGCCCTGACAGCGGGCGACCATCTTCTGAAAGAGCGAAGGCGCGCACACATAGCCGAGCGCCCTGCCCGCGCCGCACACGGCGAGATGGAGATCTCGGGCGTTTTCGGCGTCGGGATTCACGAAGATGTAGCCGATGCGCTCGCCCGGAAGGGAGAGCGATTTGGAATAGGAATAACACACAAAAGTGTTTTTATAGTATTTGGTGAGATACGGAACTTTCACGCCGCCGTAGACGAGCTCGCGGTACGGCTCGTCGGTGATGAGGTAGATGGGCTTTCCGAATTGAGCGGAGCGCTCCTCGAGCAATTTTGCAAGGCGGACGATCGTCTGTTCGTTGTACACGACGCCGCTCGGATTGTTGGGCGAATTGATGAGAACTGCCGCCGTTTTTTCGTTTATCGCGCCTTCAAGAAGGGAAAAATCGATCTGGAAGGTGTCGGGATCGGATGCGAGCGCGACCAGTTTCGCACCTGCCGTCTCGGCGAAGACCTTGTATTCCGTAAAATAAGGCGCAAAGGTGATCACTTCGTCGCCCGCGTTGCAGAGCGCCGAGAGCGTGATGGTCAGCGACGCCGCCGCGCCGCAGGTCATGTACAGCCAGTCCGCCTCACATTTCACGCCGTGCGTCTCGCGGATGTAACGCGCAATGGCGGCGCGCACGCCCGCATCGCCCTGCGCGGACGTATAGCCGTGCAGCGCGGTCGCATCCTCCTCTTTCAAAAGGGAAATGAGGGTGTCCTCCACGATCTGCGGAGGCTGAACGCTCGGGTTGCCGAGGCTGAAATCGAAGACGTTTTCGGCGCCCACCTGCGCCGCGCGCTGTTTGCCGAACTCGAAGATCTCGCGGATCACCGAGCGCTTGCTTCCGAGTTGATACATTCTCTGATTCATGACATTCTCCTTCGCTGTTTTTCCGATTCATTATACCACAAACGCGCGCGCCTTTCAACAATTCTGCACGCTCACAAAAATCCTTTTTGTTCGGCGCATACCTTTTTTTCAATGCTTGACAAAAGATGCAAAAAAAACTATAATCTTTACTAGAAAAAACCGGAAAGGAGGGCGCTTTCATGCAGGAAAAGATCATTCAGCTTCTAGACGAAGAGCGCACCGAGGATCTGCACGCGCTGCTCGACTCCATCCCGCTCGAAGAACTTGCAAAGATCATGGAGAGCCTTGACAGCGACCGCCTGACCGCCCTCTTTGACTGTCTGGACAAAGAGACGGCCGCAGACGTGTTCGTCCTGCTCAACAGCGAGACTCAGAAACGCGTACTCAAGGATTTTTCGGACGTCAAGCTCCAGTCCGTCACCGACGAGATCCTCGACGACGACGTGGAGGAACTGCTCGGCAGCATGCCGCAGGATGTCGTACACGAAGTCCTGCTCAAGGCGACGCCCGAAAACAGAAACGACAAGATCGTCGAGATCCTCGATTATCTCGAAGAGAAGAAGTTTTCTCTCTTAAAGCCTCTTCTCGCCGAACTCGAGCCTGCCGATCTTGCGGAGATCTTTGCGGAGCTGGACGAAAAAGACCTCCCCATCGTCTTCCGTCTGTTGCCCAAAGAGCTCGCGGCGGAAGCATTTGTCGAGATGAACAGTGCTCAGCAGGAACTGCTCATCCGCTCTTTTTCGGATAAAGAGCTCAAGCTCATCCTCGATGAGCTGTTCGTGGACGATACCGTCGACCTGATCGAAGAGATGCCCGCCAACGTCGTCAAGCGCATTCTCTTGCAGGCGGACGGCGAGACGCGCAAGGAGATCAACGAGATCCTGAAATACCCCAAAGACAGCGCGGGAAGCCTGATGACGACGGAATGCATCTCCCTGCGCGCACACATGACGGTGCGGGAATGCTTCGAAAAGATCCGCAAAGAGGCGATCGACAAAGAGACCATCTACACCTGCTACATCACCAACGACGAAAAGACGCTGATCGGCATCGTGACCGTAAAAGACCTGCTCCTGCACGGCTATGAAGAGAAGGTGGAGACCTTCATGGAGACCAATTTTGTCTTCGTGAACACGCAGGAGGACAAAGAGGAAGTTGCGAATCTCCTCTCTAAGTACGACCTGCTTTCCGTGCCGGTCGTCGATCAGGAAAATCGCCTTGTCGGCATCATCACCGTCGACGACGCACTCGACGTCATCACGGAAGAGGCGACGGAAGATATCTCGTTCATCAATTCGGTCACGCCGTCGGACAAGCCCTACCTCGAGACGGGTGTGTTCAAGATCTATCTGCACCGCTTGCCCTGGCTTTGCATCCTGATGGTCAGCGCGACGTTTACGGGGCTCATCCTCAACACCTACGAGCAGATGCTCTCTACCCTGCTCGTCGCCTGCGTGCCCATGGTCATGGGAACGGGCGGCAACGCGGGTAGCCAGGCATCCGTCACCGTCATCCGCGGCATGGCGCTCGATGAAATACGGCCGCGCGATATCTTGCAGGTCATATGGAAAGAGATGCGCGTATCCGTGATCGTCGGGCTTTCCGTAGGCATCGTGTGCTTTGCGAAACTTCAGCTCATCGACCGCCTGATCTTCGGATACGACTACACCCTGCTCTATTCCCTCGCGATCGGGTGCGCCGTCGCGATCGCAGTGGTCGTCGCAAAGATCGTCGGGTGCTGCGTCCCCATCTTCGCAAAGGCGATCAACATCGACCCCGCAGTGTTTGCGAACCCCTTTATCACGACCATCACTGACGTGCTTTCCCTGCTCATCTTCTGCGGCGTGACGCTCGGAATTTTTCACCTCGGCGCAATTGTCTGACAAAGACATCTTGCGGGGCGCGGCGAAAGCCGCGCCCCGAACTTTTTCAAATGCCCGCGCCTGCGCAAATTTTTGCGCAGGCGCGGGCATCTCTTTACACAACGAACGAGCCGCGCTGCGCAAGGAAACTTGCGCAGCGCGGCTGCATTTAAATGACTTCTATGAGCAGCATGAGCACGGGGATGGTCAAGATACAGAGCAATGTGTTCATGAGCGTGGACGCCGCCGCCATCTCCCGATCGCCGCCGAACATCTCCGCAAAGTTCAGCGCGGAAGAGGCGGAGGGCATCGCGGCGATGACATACAGCGCGATGATGACAAAGCGCTCGATCGGAAAAACAAGCCCGACGAGGAGCATTACACCCAGCGAAAGCAAGGGCGATAAGATCAGCTTGATAAATGCGACGACATACACCTTCACGTCGTTGACGAGACGAACGAGGCGCATATCCGCAAGGCGGATGCCCAGGATGAGCATGGAGAGCGGAAGGGTCATATCGCCGAGATAGGATATGGGCTTGATCACCTGTTCGGGAAGCGACACGTTCAGAAAGAAAAAAGGCAGAGCGACGATCACCGCGATCGTGGGCGGATTGAGAATGATCTTGAGCGGATTGATGCGCTTGCGCTCCCCCGTCACGGCATAGACGCCGAGCGTCCATGTCGTCGCGTTGAAGGCGATATTGTAGACGACCGTATAGAGAACGAGCTGTTCGTTGCCCGGAAAGAGCATCTCCATCACGGGAATGCCCATGAAACCGACGTTTCCGAGGTAAGAGCAGGCGACACACACGCGGTTGGCCGCAGCATCTTTTCCCCGCAGGAAAAACAGCTTCGCAACAAAGTAGATGAGCAATTGCAGTGCGACCGCAAACAGAATGACCCAGGCAAAATCGGGAAGCATCGACGCGTCGAACGTCTTGTTCAACAGCGATGACATCATCAGAAAAGGCTGGGAAACATACAACAGCACGACCGCGAGCACGCTCGCGGAGTTCTCAGGCAACAGCCTGACCTTGCGCAGAAGATATCCGGGCACCGCCAGCACGACGACTACGGCGACCGTAACCAATGTAGAAAGAAAATTCATACCCTCTCACCCTGTGATTTTTTCATCTCTCTCCCCCGCCCTTTTGCTCTGCACGTCCGCGTTCGGCAAGCCAATGCAGAAAGGCTTCGCATCCTTCGGCGATGTCCGCATAGGTCGAAGCAAAATCCCCCGTGTACCACGGGTCGGCGATGTCCCGCGGGCGTGCGGAAAAATCCAGAAGGCGGAACACCTTGTCCTGCGGGTCTCCGCCGCAGATGCGCAGGATCCCGCGCACGTTTGAGGTCTCCATTGCGAGGATATAGTCGAAGTTGTCGTAATCGGCGCGCTCGAGCCTGCGCGCGCGTTTGCCCGCGCAGGAAATGCCGTGCCGCGCGAGTTCGGCACGCGCGGGCGGATAGACGGGGTTGCCCTCTTCCTCGTCGCTGGTGCCCGCAGAGGCGGCAAAAACGGGCACATTCGCCCGCGCCGCAATGTCTTTAAAGATAAATTCGCCCATCGGCGAGCGGCATATATTGCCGAGACAGACAAAAAGAACTCTGACCATGTTTCCGACTCCTTACATGCAAACGCCGCACGGCGTGCGGCGCCGTACGGCCCTCTGACAGAAAAAGATCAATCCCCGTTCAGCCCGTTGTGGTGCTTGACGCGCAGGCGGGCAAATGCGCGCTGCAACGCGCGGCGGTTAAGGCGATATTCCTCCGCACTGCGGTTGCGGCGGAGCTGTTCCTCCGCGCGCTCTTTCGCCTCCCGCGCGCGGCTCTCGTTGATGTCCTCCGGCCACTCCACCGCCTCCGAAAAGGCGATGGTCTCGTCGGGGCGGACCTCCACAAAACCCTCGCTCATGAACGCCTCGCGAGTCTTGCCGTCCGCAGTGATGCGGATACTGCCGGGCTCCGTCGCAAAGACCATGGGCATATGCCCGGACAAAATGGTGCAGGCTCCGCCCAGCGAGGGGATGTTGATGCTCTCCACCTCGCCGCGGAAGAAGGTCTTTTCGGGCGTTATGATCTCTAGAAAAAACGTCTTCATCTCCGTCCCTCCGTCCGTGCGCCGCCCTTACAGCTCGGCGCGCATCGTCTTTGCCTTTGCCTTTACCTCGTCGATGTCGCCCACGTTGAAGAAGGCGTTTTCGGGCAGGTCGTCCACCTCACCCGACAAGATCGTCTTGAAACTCTCCAGCGTCGCCTGCAGCGGCACGTACCGCCCCTCCAACCCGGTATAGATCTTGGACACAGAGAAAGGCTGCGACATGAATTTCTGTATCTTCCTCGCGCGGTAGACGGCGTTCTTGTCCTCTTCGGACAGTTCGTCCATGCCGAGGATGGCGATGATGTCCTGCAACTCTTTATACCGCTGCAAGGTCGCGATGACCTTGTTCGCGATGTCGTAGTGTTCCCTGCCGACGATCTGCGGGTCGAGGATGCGCGAAGAGGATTCGAGCGGGTCGACCGCGGGATAGATGCCCATTTCCACGACCTTGCGCGAGAGAACGGTCGTCGCGTCGAGGTGAGAGAAGATGGCCGCAGGAGCGGGGTCGGTGATGTCGTCCGCAGGGACATAGACTGCCTGAATGGAAGTGATCGAGCCGCGACGCGTACTTGCAATGCGCTCTTCGAGCAGTCCCATTTCAGTCGCGAGCGTGGGCTGATACCCGACCGCGGAGGGCATTCTTCCGAGCAGCGCGGAAACTTCGCTGCCCGCCTGGATGTAGCGGTAGATGTTGTCGATGAACAGCAGGACGTCCTGGCGGTTGACGTCGCGGAAATATTCAGCAATCGTCAGCCCCGTGAACGCCGTGCGCATACGGCTCCCGGGCGGCTCGTTCATCTGCCCGTAGACAAGCGCGGTGTTGCCGATGACACCCGATTCGGTCATGTCCGCGATCATGTCGTTGCCTTCGCGCGAACGCTCGCCGACGCCCGTAAATATAGAGTAGCCGCCGTGCTCTTTGGAGATGTTGTGCATCAGCTCCATGATGAGCACCGTCTTGCCCACACCGGCGCCGCCGAACAGTCCGATCTTACCGCCTTTGGAATAAGGCGCGATCAGGTCAATGACCTTGATGCCCGTCTCGAAGATCTCCGTAGAAGGGCTTTGATCATAAAATGCGGGGGGCTTTCTGTGGATGTTCCAGCGTTTTTTTGCGGGGACCTCCCCCTTGTTGTCGATGGGCTCGCCCAGGACGTTGAGAACGCGTCCGAGCACCTCTTCGCCCACGGGGACGGTGATCTGCGCGCCCGTGTCGAGCACCTCCATGCCGCGGGACAGGCCGTCCGTCGCAGTCATGGAGATACAGCGCACGATGCCGCGCTGAACGTGCGAGAGCACTTCAAACACCGCGTCCGTGCCCTCCACGACAAGTTTTTCGTAAACGGGCGGCATCGCGCCGTCAAATTCGACGTCGACGACCGGTCCGATGATAGCATTGATCCTACCGGCATTCTTCATTGTACATTTCCCTTTTTACGATTGTTGTGTCCGGAGAAAAATCTGCCCGAAGAGAGATCGAGCAACTCCGTCGTGATCGCGCTCTGGCGCAGACGATTGTACTCAAGATCGAGCATGTCCAGCATCTTTTCCGCGTTTTTGTTCGCATTGGACATCGCCATCATACGCGACGCATGCTCGCTCGCCGTAGAGTGGATGAGCGTGGAATAGATCATTCCGACAAGATACTGCGGCACGAGCACGTCGAGGACCTGTTTCGGCGAGGGATCGTAACAAATCTCTCCCGTATAAGTGCTCTTGACGTCCGCCGCGATGTCTTTCGCCTCGATGGGCAGAAGTTTGACCATCTCGGGCTCGTGGACGGAGGAAGAGATCATGCGCGTGAATACGACATACACTTCATCCATGAGGTTGCGGTCGTACAGGTCGAGTATATCGCGCATAATGCCGCGCGCGTCGTGCAGGGTCGGGTTCGCGACGGCGTGCGTGAATTCGAGGTCGACAGGCTGCTGCTTGCTCTCGAAAAAGGCGCGCGCCATCTGTCCGATGGTGATGACGTAGTGCACGGGACGGCGCTGCATGTGCTCCCATGCAAGGTTGAGCACGTTGTTGTTGAAAGAGCCCGCAAGTCCCTTGTCGCCCGCGATGACGATGTATGCCGTGCGGTTGTCGGGGCGGTGCTCGATGTATTTGTTGTGGATGTCCGAAGTATGGAGCATGATGTCCTTGAGTGTGTATCGGACAGAGTCAAAATAGGCTGCGCTGAGTGTATGCTTCTGCATCGCCTTGCGCATCTTTGCGACGGAGATGAGTTCCATCGCCTTTGTGATCTGATGGGTGTCCTGCACGCTCTTGATGCGGTGACGCAGCTCGGTGATGTCCGCCATCTCAGTCCGCCTCCGTCTGCGGAGCCTCCGCCTCTTCGCCGCGGCCGTCCTCTTCACTTACCGAAAAGCTGATGTAGTCGTCCGCGATCTGCAGGATCTCCCCTTTGAGTTCGTCGGAGAGCTTGCGGTCGGGGTCGATCTCGTCGAGAAGCTGCGGCTTGTTGATGCGGATGTAGCCCAGCAGGCCCTCGTTATAGGCCTCCATCTTCTTTTCGGGGATCTTGTCCACAAGGTCGCTCTGCGAGACGACGAGAAGAACGATCATCTCCTTGACCGTGTAATTCAGATACTGCCGCTGTTTGAGCGTGTCGGACATCTTGGCGCCGCGCGAAAGCGTCTTCTGCGTCTCGGAATCGAGATCGGAACCGAACTGCATGAAGATCGCGAGCTCCCTGTACTGCGCGAGGTTGACGCGCAGCTGTCCCGAGATCTGGCGGATCGCGGCGCGCTGCGCACTGCCGCCCACGCGCGAGACGGAAAGCCCAACGTTGACCGCAGGACGGACGCCGCTGTTGAACAGTTCGCTCTCCAGATAGATCTGTCCGTCCGTGATGGAGATGACGTTGGTCGGGATATAGGCGGAGATGTCCCCCGCGAGCGTCTCCACGATGGGAAGCGCCGTGATGGAGCCGCCGCCCTTCTCCTCGGACAGCTTTGCAGAACGCTCAAGAAGGCGGGAATGCAGGTAAAAGACGTCGCCGGGATAAGCCTCGCGCCCGGAGGGGCGTTTGAGCAGAAGGCTCATGGTGCGGTATGCCACGGCGTGCTTGGACAGATCGTCGTAGACGATGAGCACGTCCTTGCCGCGATACATGAAGTACTCCGCGAGCGCGCAGCCGCTGTAAGGCGCGATATACTGCAGAGGAACGGCGTCATCCGCCGTCGAACAAACAATACAGGTATAGTCCATCGCCCCCGAATTGCGCAGGGTCGTGACGATCTTGGCAAGCGAAGACGCCTTCTGTCCGATCGAGACATAAATGCAGATGACATCCTGTCCTTTCTGGTTGAGGATGGCGTCGATCGCGATCGCAGTCTTGCCCGTCTGACGGTCGCCGATGATCAGCTCGCGCTGACCGCGGCCGATGGGGATCATGCTGTCTATTGCGAGGATTCCCGTCTGCAAGGGTTTGTTGACCTTGCCCCTGTCCATGATCGCAGGCGCGGGGTATTCAACGGGGCGCGTCTCTTCCGTGACGATCTCGGCCAGGCCGTCAAGCGGCTTGCCGAGCGGGTCGACGATGCGGCCGAGCATATTCTCGCCGACGGGCATGTGCACCGTCTCGCCCGTGGAATAGACGAGATCGCCGTAGCTGACCTCCTCTTCTCCCGAAAAAAGCACGGCGCCGACGCTGCCCGGCTCAAGGTTGAGCGCGAGCGCGCGATGACCGCCGCGCACCTCGAGAAGTTCGTTGTACTTTACGTCGTGGAGCCCGCTGATACGGATGACGCCGTCACCCGAATACATGATCCTGCCGCAGGTGCGCTCGTCCGTGCGCTCCTGAACGGTCTCGATCTTTTCGCGGATCCCCTTTCCGATTTCATTGATATCGATCATAAGTCACCTAAAAATCGCATGCGGCGTCAGATCGAGCGTTTGAGCTCTTCGAGACGGGTCCGAATTGAACCGTCAAACAGGACGTCGCCTATCTGTATGATGATCCCGCCGATGATTTTTTCGTCTATCGTATAGCGGACACCGTCACAGCCTTTGCTCTCGGCAAACGCCGCGATCTTGTCTGCGGTCTCGGGATCTGGTTTACGGGCAAGCGTGACCAGCGCTGTCTGTTTGTGTGCACCGTTCATCAGTCTTTGCTCCATTTTGCGAGGCTCTCTTCGATGAGCCGCTTGTCGTCTTCGGGCGTGATCTCCCTGCCGAGCATCTTCTGTGCGACGGCGACGGAGACGTCCGTGATCTGCTTTTCAATGTCAGAAGCGAGCTTGCGGCGCTCCTCGGCCAGTTCCTCTTCCGTGCGGGTGAGCAGACCCTTCGCCTGCTGGCGCGCTTCCGCAACGATCTCGTCCGCCTTCTGGTTGGCGAGTTTGGTCGCGTTTTCGCGGATGACCGCGGCCTCCTGCTTCGCCTCGGAAAGGACACGCTCGGTGCTGCTCTTCATCTTCTTGACCTCTTCATTGAGGTCGGTGTTCTCTTTTTCCATCTGACGGATCTTCTCCTGCCTCTCCCTGATCATCTTTTTGACGGGCTTAAAGAGAAGAAGATAGAGTCCGACCGTAAGGATGACCAGATTGATCAGATGCAGAACGATGCTCTGCCATTCGACGCCGAGCGCCTCAAAGACGTTTGCGAGCATTTGATCGCCGAGAATAAACATAGACATTTCACACCTTTGTTCAAATTATTTTTTGAATGGGGTTTAAGCGACGAAGATCAGGAGAATGCTGACGAGCAAGCCGTAGATCGCAGTCGTCTCCGCAAACGCAAGGCCGAGCAGCAACATCGTGCGGATCTTGCCGACCGCCTCGGGCTGGCGCGCGGTCGCCTCGACCGCCTTGCCCGTTGCGATGCCCATACCGATGCCCGCACCGAGACCGGTGAGAGCCGCAAGGCCTGCGCCGATGCAGGCGCCTTCGCTTGCAAGGAAATTCATAACCATTGAGATCAAAAGTGCCATGAGATGTTACCTCCGTAAGGTTTTAACTATGAGAATAAAATTTCTGCCGATGATGAGTTGTTCCCGCGACTCAGTTTGCAGGCGTCTGCCCTGATGCCGCCGCTCGGATCTTGACCTTGTCCTTTTTGGGCTTTTTGGGTTTTTTGGGCGGCATTTCGATCGCCTCCTGCACAAACGTAAGCGTCAGCGACGCAAAGACGTAGGACTGGATCAACGCGTGGAAGAGCGTGAACAGCGGCGTGAGGACGGCGGGAAGAACGGCGGGAAGGATAAATATCCAGAGTTCTTCCGCGATGATGTAGATCATCTCCATGATCACCATGCCGCTCAGGATACTGCCGAAAAGACGGAAGGTCATGGAGACGGGAACGGCGAGATCGGTGATGATGTTGATGGGGTTGACAAAATGCAGCAGCCTGCGCGCCTTTTTGCGCGCAAAGCCGAGCGTGTGGATGAACAGGAAGGAACAGAGCGCGAGCGCAAAGCAGGCGCCGAGGTCCGCGATGGCAGGGCGAAGCCCGACAAGTTCGATCAAAACGCCGCAACAGATGTAAGCCGCCGCGCCGAGCGTATACGGCCCCATCATGCCGCTGTATTCCTCCGTCATCTCGTCCGCACTCTTGTCAAAGAAACTGACGAGCCATTCGAGAAACATCTGCCCGCCCGTGGGAGTCGTCTTCCAATGACGGATGATCGTAAGCCGCAGGATGAGCGCCGCAAGGAGCAAAAGCACCACGACGACAAAGCCCGAGAACACGCTTCCGTTCACGACGAACCAGCCGATCTCGATGACGTGATCGCGCGGGAAAATTTTATCTGCCAGATGCGAAAAATCGATCGCAAGCAGTTGTGCAGAAAGACCGTTCAATGATTTTTCCTCTCTCTTTCCTCTGTACTTAGAGTTATTCTACTACTTTTATCCCTTTTTTTCAAGCAAATCGACTTGCCTGTGAGATAAAAAATACTTATACATCTATTATACCGATTTCACACAGTCTTCGCATTTGCGAAAACTTGCTTTCAGGATTTTCATCAATATTATGTGCCGCACTCTTGCTTTTTCGCGCTTTTTATGTTACAATTTTTGCAACGGAGAATTCAGAGATGAAAACATATCGTTTTAAGCTTTCAAAACTTGCGTTTGCCCTGTGCATCGCGGGCATCCTTCTCGGTGCCGCGGCGATCGCCTTTACGATCTATCGCATCATCCTGTTCGGGTTCCCCTCTTTCTACATCGGGATCCAGCACGTTGTCCTTCTCATCGTAGGCGCACTCGCGATCGCGCTTTTCGTGTCCATCCTCGCGCGTTCCGTCTACAAGCTCACCGACAAAGAGCTGATCCTCTGGTTCGGGTTCATCAAGTCATCCTATAAACTTTCCGATATCGAATCGGTGCATCTGTTCAGCAAGACGAACAAGCTCGTCCTCTATTTCAAGGGCGACAAGTACACCGTGATCGTCGTAAAGCCCGAATGGTACAACGAGCTGACGAAGGAGATCCTCGCGCGCAACGACAAGATACGTTACGACGTGTCCACGACGGACGAAAACGACATAGAAGGAATGTAAAACACACGGGCACGGCATCGCCGCGCCCGTCTTTTCTCTTTGCGGAGGTTTTAAAGTGCTCGCCTATACCTATTTATCGCGCGGAAAATTCGCGCTCACACAAAAGCCCGTTCCCGCCCTTTCGGACGGGCGCGACGCGATCGTCCGCGTGACGCTTGCATCCGTCTGCACAAGCGATCTGCACATCAAACACGGCGACGTGCCGCGCGCCGTGCCCGGGACGACGATCGGACACGAAATGGTCGGCGTCGTGCACGCGCTCGGAGAAGACGTCAAAGGCCTGCGCGTGGGCGACCGCGTTGCCGTAAACGTGGAGACGTTCTGCGGAAAATGCTTCTTCTGCGAACACGGGTATGTCAACAACTGCACGGACAAAAACGGAGGCTGGGCGCTCGGCTGCCGCATCGACGGCGGACAGGCGGAATATGTGCGCGTTCCGTTTGCCGACACGGGGCTCACCCCTATCCCCGACGGCGTTTCGGACGAAGCGGCGCTGTTCGTCGGCGATCTGCTCGCCACGGGATTCTGGGCGGCTCGCATCGGCGGCATCGGAACAGGCGAAACGGTGCTCATCCTCGGCGCGGGGCCCACGGGGCTCTGTACGCTCGAATGCGTGCTCCTGCATTCGCCTGCCCGCGTGATCGTCTGCGAAAAAGATTCCGCCCGCCGCGAGTTTGTCAAAAGACATTGGCCGAACGTTCTCACCGTACCGCCCGAGGGATTGCGGGATTTTGTCCTCGCAAACAGCGCGCACGGAGGCGCCGACCGCGTGTTCGAAGTCGCGGGAACAAGCGAGACCTTCCGCCTCGCCTGGGAATGCGCACGGCCGAACGCGACGGTTGTGATCGTCGCGCTGTACGAAGGCGCGCAGAGCCTGCCCCTCCCCGAGATGTACGGAAAAAATCTTACCTTCAAGACGGGCGGAGTAGACGGCTGTGACTGCCGTGAGATCCTCTCGCTCATCAAGGAAGGAAAGCTGGATACGACCATGCTGCTCACCCACCGTTTTCCGCTCTCGCGCATCGACGAGGCCTACGATCTCTTCGAAAACAGAAAGGACGACGTCATCAAAGTCGCGATCCGTCCCTGAAGGCGCAAAACCTCATACGTCGGACCCCCTTGCGTTGCGCAAGCGAGTGTCCGCCTTGCCATACATCAAAAGCCGCCCGCCGCAGAAAAATCTGCGGCGGGCGGCTTTATATTCCGACACATTGAAACATGCTTTTCCGTGCAAAAGCCTTTCGCGCCGCATCGCCGCGGCACGGGAAAAACGCGCGGACTTATGTTATGCTCTGTTCCTGTTTTTGTTGCGCTTCATCTGCTTTTCGATCGCGCGGATCTTGCGTTTGACGGGGAAACAACCAAAGACAGAGATGAGCCAAAGCGCCAACAGACAGAGCGCAGAGACGAATGTGAAGCCCAAAAACTGCGGCTGTGCACTCTGTATCATCTCGAGCTGAGAGGACACATCCTGCCCCGCCGAGGCGAGGATGTCGGGCGCAAGCATGAGCGCCGCCGTGGGGATCGCCGCAAAGACGAGCCAGGGCAGAAGGCCCGTAAGTTTGACATACCACATGCCGAGTTTTTTGTTCGACGCAAAAATGTGACCGAACGCAAAGAGCGCCAGAATGAGCCAGCACGCCGCCGACAAGCCGCAAAACGCGATCGCTGCGGCAAGGATGCCGATCTTTGCCATGTCGAGCGTCTGCTCGTCCATCTCGTCTATCTGCGCGAGGATCTGCTGTTTGAGCTTTCCGATCAAATCACCGCTCTCCTCACCGCTTCCCTGCTCGAAGACCTCGCCCGCAAATGCGAGATAGGAAAAATTCCCGTCTTCATCCACGGCATCATAGAGCAGAGGCGAAAAACTCTCCACATAGGCCTCCACATCCGCCTCGTCCACTTCTTCGCCGAGTTCGTCACGGATAAAAGTCGTGACAGCAGGTCCGAGCAGTTGCACCGCACCGTCCACGTCGTTTTCGCTCAGCTTTTCGATGACTGGATCGAACGCCGCCGTAGAGATCTCTTCGGGAAGTTCGTCCGTTACGAACACCGCGAGCGCGGCAGGCATTGCCTGCTCAAGCACAGGCTCGAGAGATTCGATCAGTTCATCCACCTTTTTTTCGGCAAGCGCGCGAAGGCCAGTGTTCCCCTCGCCCGTGGAGGCGGAAATCAGCTCGAAAAAATCAGCTTTTACGGAAACGGTCTGATTTACGTCTCGAAAAATAAACCTGATCATTTCCTGCTGAGAATCCGCACCCGAAACGCCGCCTTCCGTCCCGTCTGTCTCACCGCCTGCGTCCGCGGTCTGTGAAAGGACGGCGGAGACGACCTGCTCGTTGATCGCAATGCGGAGATCGAGCAAGGGCAAAAAGAGAAGAGTCGCCGCCGCGACGAGCGACAAGAGCAGGACCAGGATATTCGGAACCAGAAGCTTTTTATGCAGAGATCTTTTTCGCTCCGCAAGCTCCTCCTGCGACATCGATGCATAGTTTTCTTTCATAAATACTCCCTCCCAACATTTTTCCTCTCTATTCTATCATTTTTTTTGCGATGTTGCAAGGTTTTCGGTCCTTTTTCTAAGGGAAAGAAGTGAATTCCTGCACGCAACGTCTTTTCAGAACGTTTTCAGATGCGATGCGCCCGTTCATTCGGTACATGTTTGTAATTATATTATGCAGCCGCCGCCGACCTGTGTTTCTTCTCCCCGACCGAACCGTTACTCGAGATCTTTCACGCAATAATCATCCACGTGCAAAGCACGTGGTTTTTATTATACGAAAAAGGCACCGAGTCTTTTGACTCGTTGCCCTTTTAAATTCATCGCAAATCTTTTCGGGATCATTCCCGTTTTTTATAAAGCAGATCTCTCCGCAAATTTTTTGTTTTTCGCCGAAGCACTAAGGCGAAGAGAAGAATTTTTTGCTGAAATTCAGCGCCGCTGCACCTTGAAGAAATGCGCGGAGGCTTGTTTATGATTACACCTCGTCAGGTTTTTATCCGTCGTGCGCCGCCCATTGGCATTCCGAAAGCGAAAAATCTGAAAATACCGCCGTAAACGAGCTGTCTTCAGGAGAACAGGCATAAATCCCGAAAGAGATTTTCCCCCCGCCCTTTGCCATGTGACAGATACGCATTTGCGAAAAACGAACACCGTCACGCGAACACTCGATGCGGTAATCGTCTTCGCGTCTGCTAAGACGATACCACATGGCCGTAACATCCCTTCCCGTCTCTGTAGTCGCCCAGTCGGAATAACCGCCGTTGGTCACAACGCTGCCCAGATGCGCAAACTGCTCGTTTTCATACTCTACAGAAGCTTTCAGCCAGTTTTCACTGTCCAAATACATAACGATTCCGCACTGATCAAACCTGTGATGCGCATCCTTGAAATCAGCCTTTACCGTAAAAGAAAAATATTTCTTTTCCGTAGTCATCTGAAATACCGGCGCATTGTCGTTGCGGAAATGATAATACGTCCTCTGCCACAGGTCAGTATGCGGCGCCGTCTCCACAGAAACAATTCCACCCTTCACACTGAAACCTTTCGGAGTTCTTGTCCACTTAAAATCTTCCAAGTGCATGCTTTTCCCTCATCAATTTAGATAATTATTTTCTCAATTATATCTCTATTCAAGTTGTTTGTCAAGAAGAAGCTGTTCCCTTCAGATCCTGCGTCACTCAGACCGAAAGAGAGAATATACCTTTTACTCTTTCAGCCGAAAATCCAAAATACATTTTGACCGACTAAACTTTTAAAAACGGCAAAGCTGCGTACGCTTCATACGAAGCACCCGCCGCTTTTTCTATATGTCTTGACTACTAATCACATTTATGTTATACTATATCCGAGAATAGAAAATCCATGTTGGGGAAAATAGAATGAGTATTTTCTTTTATATTGTGGGAAGCCTGTTAGCGGCTGCGCCGCTAATAGCGGGCATAATTTTAAAAATACGCCCACCAAAGAATATCAATGGCATATACGGGTTCAGGACAAAACTTTCTGCGTCCTCAAAAGAGGCGTGGGTCTATTCACAGAAGATATGCGCAGACGGTCTATTGATATACTCCATCCCCGAATTGTTGTTATGGGGCGCGGTGCTTGCACTGTCCATAATTTATTTGCGGGGCTATGAATGGCTGCCCTTTGTAATAGGTTTTGTATTTGCAATACTCGGTGTAATATGCGTAACAGTAGTGACACATAAAAAAACGAGAAAATATATAAGTGATATAAACCAAGGAACTACTTAATAATATGCTATAATGATTTAAAAGCTGCGGGTGTTTCAAACGAAACACCCGTAGCTTACTTTTATGAAATTCAGTCTAAAAGTTGAAGTTTTTCGGCAAAACACGATGAACAAAGCAGCGAGTCGGTATTCAGCATTATCCGACGGCATTCGCAGATTGTAACATCGGCAGGATTAAAGCTGTTGCGGCATGCAAAACAATAGTAAATGTTTTCGCCATGTTTATACACAACTTGCTCTTCATCGCAGATTGGACATACATAAATGTAGTCGTTAAGAGTTTTACCTTCATCTTTATAGAGGGAATAGTCGCTCAGATGACAACATTCAGTTAAATAGTCCTTTGCTGTTAAAATTTTATTCATAGCTATCCTCCTTTCTCTATCATATATAAATGAGGGCGAAGAAAAAATATAATGATAGAGTGATTTGAATTATTGATTTATTTGGGGCCCCTCATTATTATATACAATTTTTTTATCACAGTTTTTAAAGTTTTGGAAAAAAAGTTTTGAATTAAAGTTAAATGTTATGTCAGCTTATCGTTGAACAGGTAAATAGTTATCTATAGATAGTGATAAGCGAGGTAAATTCATTACCTCGCTTTTTATGTTTCTATGTAGATAATGGCTATTACTTAAACAAAAGGAAAATTAGTAAAAGATTAAGCGACAGAATAGTTTATAATTTCAGAAGTCGCAACCGCGTCAGCATTCGTTTATATAAAGAGAAAATCCGAACCATTCGCTGGTTATCAGCAAATAATTCGGATTATACCTCTTTGGTGCACCTTCAGGGTATCAGC